>JBAQGJ010000026.1:0-319103 GCA_049287725.1 Candidatus Acidiferrales bacterium
CTTCAAACGTTCCCGCTCTTTCGCACTCAACTCGATCCGCTCCTCTGCCATCAGGCCCCCCCGGCCCCTAGAAAAGCGGACATTTCTACTTTGCACAATCCGGACATTCTCAATTTGCAGCTACACACTATCCGGAAGCGGTGGACAAACGCCGTCCCGTAGGCGAAGACCCGCCCACCGGCGCGCTCATTGATTATTACTTCGCGACGAAGCCGAAAGCCGAAGTCACGATAGACATCCTGGATGCCCAGGGCAGGCTGGTGCGTCATCTTTCCAGCAAGCCCAAAAAAACGTACGAGCAACCGCCGGAATGGCCCGACCAGATCGTGCCGCAGCTTTTGATTCCCGCCGAGGCCGGTATGAACCGCTATGGTTGGGACCTGCGCTATGAGGCTCCGGTCAAAATCCCCGTCGCGTTTTATGAGGGTCTCGGGCCGCAAGGGCCGCTGGCAGTGCCGGGCACTTATCAAGTGAAGCTGACCGCGGGATCATTCACCCAAACCGTTCCGCTGGAGCTGCGACTCGATCCCCGGGTAAAGAACGTGACGGCGGGCGATCTACAGAAAGAATTCGATCTCTCGATGAAAATTCGCGATTCCAACAACGACCTGCACACAGCGGTGAACCAGATCCGCGAACTCCGCAGCGACCTGGAGACCCTCAAGAAGTGGGCGGGGGACAGCCCGCAGGCCAAAGAAGTTGTGGCTGCCGCCGATGCGCTTGATAAGAAGATGACTCCCATTGAGGAGCACTTGATCCAAGTAAAGATGAAGAGTTCGGAAGGGAACCTGCGTTACCCCAACGAACTCAACCAGGAGTTTGCCATTCTTGGCGACACCGTGGAGAGCGCTGACGCCGCACCCACGCAGCCGCAGAGCGAGGTGTACGACGTGCTCAACACCAAACTGCAAACCCAGTTAAAGGAATTGCACGAAGTGTTCAGCCGCGACTTGCCGGCGCTGAATGAGCTGATGCATAAGAGCGGCGTGCCGGAACTGACCGTTCCGTCAGGGACGCCGGCAGCTTCCGGAGTGGCGCGAGAGATGGGAACGGATGGCGCCCCAACGAACAATGATGTAATCGTTCAAGATCTTCTTGTGGAGTTCCTGCGTGGAGTAGGCTTTGTGCGGAAGTTCTACCCTTCGGTACGACTCAACTAACGCCGCATCGTCATCCGGCCAGAGATGCCGACCTGCTGACGACGCGCTACTTTTCCTCTATCTGCCATTTGCTAACCCTTTCCACAGCGACAGAGGACCGTCTGCAGACGCTACTCTACTACGCCGTGAATCGGAAAATAAATCAGTCCGACCGACTAACTGTCATTACGTGTTTTCTCTATGCACGCCGAAATCTCCGATAATTTGAACTGCCATGCGCGGCGAAGCCGCTTCGTTCCACTCGGCAACTCATGCGCAGGGAGTTCTCCCCGGCGCGCGAGCGCAAGAACAGTCTCTCGGGCAACGCCCAGGAATCGCGCAACTACGCTAGCGTCCACGAAAAACTCCGGCTCCTTCGAGTTCATGGCCTTTTCCATCCTCGGTTCACGAATGTTGCGAAGAAAGTCCAGCCAAAGGCTGTACCTAAGCTGAGGAAATCAATGTTCTCTTCGCGGCGAAGGACTTGGCGAACGCTAAGGACGGGGTGGGATGATTGGCGGCATGTTTTGAGTGATACCAACAGAGGTAATGAACGGTAGCTTCTGGGGAGGTTCTATGGTGCTCCAATCTATTTATAGTCACGGCGCTTATAGTCGTAAGGCCCTTGCGTTTCATTTGACGTCTCCGTTGCTCGAACAACGGGAACGCTTTCTACTACATTTGCAGAAGGAAGGGGCAACGCAGCGGACTCTGAAAAGAGTTGAGCAAGGGCTGCTTAAGACGATCCGTTGCTTGGGCTCAAGAAACTCCGCAATGTTGGAGTCGAAGAAGTACAGCGCGTCTGCACACGTTGGCAAAGACGAAATCATGCAAATTGGACTCCGGATTTCTTCTCGACGGCGAAGAGATGGCTGCGTTTTCGCGATAGGTTAAGATTTCCGTCGCCGCCGCGCGACGCCTACCTGGACAAAGTTGATGAATTCACCCAATTCTTAAAGAACCAAGGGCTTTCCCTGGAAACTGTACGTTGGCGGCGCTTGGCGACAATATTTTTTGTTCGATGGTTGTCCGCGCAACATCGGAGCTTGCGTTCTGAACGACTTCAGGTCAAAACTTGTCACTGTGTTTGCGCGACCATTGCTGGTGAAACCAAGGCCCAGAGCCGGGGCGAGAGCGATACCGTGAACGCCTTGCGTGTCCGGAATATCGCCAACAATTGCACCTGTGTCCGCGTTAAGCACGACCACATGCGTGAAATGGGAGATGTACACACGCCGCGCTACGCTATCGACAATGCAGTAATCCCAGAGGCCTTCACCGCCGATCGGAATAGTTTTCACAACATGATATCCGGACCCGCCAGGCAAGTTCGCAGAAACACGGCCGGAGATTGCAGAACTCGACATAAATCCGAAAGCAAGGGCGACGCCCGCTATCAGGCCAGCAGGTCTGATCCGCATTCGCTTCACTCCTGTAGAAGGTGTTGGCCCGTCGAAGCAACTGAGGTCGTCTAGCGCACTGTCACGAAGGAGCGCATGTGTATCGTCAGGAAAAGAATTCGTTCCTGACGAGGTCGCCCGCCTGCATCCCCATTCGTTGTCGCAGTGACCGGGGTCCACTAGGACTGGTTCATGAAACGCGGCGCGAGTGCCACAAAACGCTACAACGAGCTCCGCGCGAAAGCATGAAATCAAGATTAATTTTTATTAAGGAACGATTTGTAGGGTTTCGGGTCAAGTTTGTTGACACGCTGTGGTCACGGTGCTGTAATCGAGCGATTCGATAGGATGCATCAGGTTTTGAAATCCCATTCATCGCCGCCGTGCGGACGCTGAATCGAAGGCTAGACTGATCATGCGAATCCTGGTCGTGGAAGATGAACGCAAAGTTGCAAGTTTTACTGCGCGCGCGCTGCGCGAAGACGCGTACGCCGTTGATGTAGCCGAAAATGGCGAGCGCGCCCTGGAAATGGCTGGCGATGCTAGCTACGAAGTAATTCTGCTCGACATTCGGTTACCTGGTCTAAACGGGATCCAAGTCTGCTCTGAGTTGCGTCAATCCGGCGTCAAGACGCCCATATTGATGCTCACGGCGCGCAGTCTGGTTGAGCAACGCGTCGAGGGACTTGACGCCGGCGCAGATGACTACCTCACGAAACCGTTTGTGCTTGCCGAGTTACGCGCTCGCATTCGAGCGCTGGTCCGTCGCGGCCTTGACCGCCGCGGAGGGAACTTGCGTTTTGGCGATCTCGAGATCGATCGCGATCATCGTCGCCTTACTCGCGCCGGCACGAACATTCCGCTGACTAGCAAGGAGTTTGCCCTAATCGAACTCTTGATGCTGCGGGCCCCGGAGTCCGTCACTCGCAGCGAGATTATCGAACACGTGTGGGACTTCCATTTCGATAGCGAAACCAACCTGGTTGACGTTTACATCAACCGCTTGCGCTCGAAGATTGGTCACTGCGAAAAGTCCAAGGTAATCCACACGATTCGTGGTGTGGGTTACAGACTGGGAGCGCCCGAATGATACAGATGAACTCCCTGCGTTTCCGGATGATGCTCCTTTTCTGCGCGATCGTCGGCATATTCCTGGCCGGCACGTTATTCGGTATATACGGCCTGTTTTCCAGGGAGATGTTGTCGCAACTGGACTGCAGGCTGCTACGAGTGGGCAGCACGGTTGTGGCGCAAGTCGTTTCAGACCCCACCAAACGAAATATCGAAAATCTGGATGTGCCCAAGGAATATTTTGAAGTTCTCAACTCCTCGGGAAGCGTCTTGGAGCAGTCCAAGAATTTGAACGGGCATGCCATTGGCTTAGGGGGCGGGCTCGATCTTTCGCGCGTCCTCTTCCGAACGACGGAAGACGTAGAGCAAGGCCGTCAGCGCCTGGCCCTGATTCCCTTCAAGCAGGGTTCGGAACAGCGCATTTTGGTTATCACCATGCCGATGAGTCACGATGACATGGCTCTAGGGACAATCAGGCGGTTGATCTTGTGGGTCCTTCCGATCAGCCTCCTTTTGACCGCGGGAATCTCGGTATGGTACGTGGGACGCAGTCTGCAACCCGTTACCAAGCTTATCCAGCAAGCTGGCCGCATGATGGAAGGAATCCAAGGCTCGAGTCCGCCGCAAGCGGAACTGGAATCGGACCGCCAAAGACTGCTGTCGGTTCCAGATGCGCACGATGAACTCAGCAGCCTGGCATCGGCGTTCAATTTACTGTTTACCCGGCTCAATGTTGCGCTACGTCAGGATCGTCAATTTGTTTCCGACGCCGCGCACGAATTGCGGACGCCCCTTCACATATTGCGGGGCGAGACGGAACTCGTACTATCGCAGCCGAGAAGCACTGAGGAATACGTCCAGACGTTGGACGTAGTGAACGAAGAGGTGTCGAGTTTGACCCGCATTGTCGAGGCCCTGTTTACGTTGTCGATGGCGGACGCTGGCCAGCTTCGTATGAACTGTGAGCCTTTGTATCTTAACGAAGTGATTGAGCAGGCCTGCGCGCGTATTGCGTCGTTAGCGCAATCGAAACGTATTCGTATTGAGCGCGACTTGAGCGAAGACATCGCATACTTTGGCGACGAAACGCTTCTACAAGAACTTTCGACCATATTTCTCGATAACGCCATCAAATATTCTCCAACGGACACGGTGGTCCGGGTAAACCTGGAGAAGGCGGATGGGCAGCTGCGTATGAAGTTTCAGGACCAGGGGTACGGGATTCCCAGCGAACATCTACCGCACATCTTCGAGCGGTTCTACCGCGCCCGGCTTCCCGGAAGTTCAGAAACACGCAGCGGGGGCTTGGGACTAGCGATTGCGCAGGCGATTGTCCGTGCTCAAGGCGGTTCGATCGAATGTGAGAGCACACCTTCGAGCCACACGACTTTCACGGTAATTCTGAAAGACATTGCGCAATGGGATTCGACGGCGGTCGCGGGTTCGTCTTTAGGCACCGCGCGTTATCGGGAGGCTCGCTTGGAATCGGGAATTGCGGTGGGCTCTTAATTTTGAGACGACTGTTGCTGCGATTCTCGCCGTTCAGGGGTTCTAGACTCCTTTTCTGACCTCACGATCTCTGAAAAATCAGAAATCATTTCTAGCCTCGTCTCTCACTGACTTTGTGCCGAAAGACGTGAACTGACCGTTTGACCTATTCTAAATTGAGTTCCACCTCTATGCCGCGCTCAAATTTGGGAAGGTCCGGCTCATTCGGTTCGATATTTCACCAGTGCCAGAAAACGGTACACGACGTGAACAAATTTTCCGTAAGGAGCGGTGATAAAGAGTGCGGCTACGAATCCTAGATGAACCACCAGGATGGTGCCCATTGCCGAAGCGGCTCGAAAGACGAGAGTGAACAGACCGGAAAGCGACGTCAGACAGAGCATCACCAGAAACATGTAGTCCATAGCCGGAGCAGTGCTTCCTGCCGGGACATTATCGCTTTTCAGTTTGAACCAGATCAAACCGACCGTTCCGATGGTCATCGCCACGCCTCCCGCCGTACCGAAAAGCACGGGTGCGCTCGTCAGTCGAAAAGGAGGCAGCCAATGGAAAACATCTTGATAGACGGCGGCGAGAAAAGTGGAGATCAAGGCCGAGAGGAATCCCCACGCTGTGAGCGAATGATATATGCGACGAACGGGAGAAGGGCGGTCCTTTGGGTAATAACATCCGGGTCCGCCGCCTTTCAGATAGCTGAGGCTTAGGGCGTCTACGACGGCTCCGCCAATTGCCGTTAAGGTGCTTAGTTGCGGCGCGTGATTGTTCGCTTCGGACCAGAATCGAACGCCGCCAACGATCCAAACGCAGGTCCAGTAGAAAAACAAGACCATTCCACCAAGCACGACCGTAGCGTAAGGTATCACCTGATAAAATGCGCCCGACCCAAGATGGCGACTGAACATTCGATCTCTGCCGACGATGGCTGCGGACAATACGACGACGATTGCCCATGCGATGAACGCGAGCGCAGCCTCAACAAACCTGTGATCGAAAGCCTTCGAAAGAAAATCCGGCCACGACCATCGCCGGTAGCTCTCAGTTCTGGCATCCGCCAGGATCTTCGGAATGTTGATCGCGAACTCATGAGGCGGGGCGTACATGCACGCGTAATAGCAGGCGCGGCAGTCATGGCAAAGATTGGCCAGATACTGCACATCGCCAGAGGCGAAGTCCCGCCGTGTTTCAATGGCGCGAAAAACGGGGCAATACCCCTCGCAATAGCGGCAGGAATTGCAGATGGTCAGCTGACGGTTGGCTTCCTGAAATAGTTCAAGACCGGGCATAGTTCGCGGCTTCTTCCCCGGCCAACTTCCCGGATACCGAACCGATCGTCATTCCAAATCCCGCGAGATAGCCTTTGGTAAGAATGTTTCCAGACATGATTTCGCCGGCTGCGAATACATTCTTAAATGGCCTTCCAGTCCGCTCTACGACTCGTGACCGGTCGTCGATGGTGAGGCCCATGTACGTGAAAGTGATTCCCGGCCGCAAGGGAAGCCCATAGAAAGGCGGAGCGTCAAGGGGGATTGCCCAGTTGCTCTTGGGTGGCTGTAGTTCGCGGGAGGACAAACCATCCAGGCGTTCCATTCGCGAGTCGGCGTTTCCGGCGGTCGCGCGATTGAAATCTTCCACGGTCTGCGAAAGGACGTTTGTATCCACGTCGAGCATTTTGGCGAGACTTTGGATCGTGCCCGCGCAAAAGGGCTTATACATCGGCGGCAGAAAACTATGAATGGTCTTGGAATCCACGATGCAGTAGGCGATCTGCCCTGGTTGCTCAGCAATCAACCGGCCCCAGGACGCATAGCGCTTGGGCCAAATATTTTCTCCTTCATCGTAAAATCGCCGCCCCTGGCGATTGACTACAATACCGAAGGGAATGGCATCCAGACGCGTGACAATTCCTCCATCGAACTTTGGCGCTCGTGCATCCACCGCGACCGCGTGAAATCCTTTCGGATCGCCGATCGGGTTGGCGCCCTTCTCTAGAAGCTTGGCGAGCAACGTGCCGTCGTTATACGGCGTTCCGCGAACGATGAAGTTGTCAGCAGCTTCTCCCCATAGCCTCTTCAGCCATCCTAAGTTCGCTTCGAAGCCGCCGGTGGCAACAACGACCGCTCGTGCGCCGATTTCTCTTTGCGCGGATGCCACATTGATCACTGCAGCTTGAAAGTTCCCGTTTTCGATGACCAGGTCTTCGACAAAGGCGTCGTAACAGACCTGAACACCCATCTCTATCGCCCTCTGATAATAAGTATTGGCGAGAGCCTTGCCTCCGCCAAGGAACCAGCGATTCGTGCGGCCAAGATTGAGAGTGCCTGCGAGCGGCTCTTGCCAGCTGACGCCATGTTCACTCATCCACTGCGGGAGCGAGCGTGATTCACGGATCGTACGCCTAGCCAAATCCATATTGGGCGGGCTCCCGGTGACCTGCATGAGGTCTTCCAGGAATTCTTCTTCAGAATAGACCCCGGACGAGCCGGAGCCATCCGCCACGCGCACGCAGCGAATGTTGCGTGTGTGTCGGGTGTTTCCCGCTCGCATATGCTCCGGAGCCCGTTCCAGGAGCAGCACGCTCGCCCCGCGCTCGCGGGCAGCCATCGCCGCGCACAAGGCCGCATTTCCGCCTCCGGCGACAAGAATGTCAGACGCTCGTTCTTTTGTAAGGGAAGGAAGTTGCTTTGCGTCCATTCGGATTGAGCTCACGTCACGATCTTAGAAGCTCGGGAAGCACACGATCGATGTTACGAAACCGTCCTGGTCCGGCGTTCGCTCCGAGAATCCACGCTAGCGGTTCGAGTGTGAATCCACCTCCATGGTAGCAAACGCTTTCCATAATGAACTTAACGCAGGATGAATTCTTATTAAGGTTGCGCCGGGAAGCCGCGAATAGGTAAACGCGAAGCTGCGGATCTCGCAGTGCCGAGGCGAGGACTCGGCGGAAATGGCGGGCTCGAAAGCTTAAAAGAAATTAATATTGATTTCATTGCGAGGGGAGAAGTGAATGCTAAAGTTCAGCGAAATGGCCAGTTTGCCGAGCATCTTCTATTACGAGTTTCGTCGCCGGCGGATCAAAGCGGCGCTTGGAACCTGTGGAGCGCTTGCGCTCGTCTTTGCACTCGCAGCGTTGTCGCACGCGCAAAACTCGTCGGCGTCTTTACCTTACCAGCCGCTGGTTTTGACTGCCTCAATTCCTCTGCCCGGTGTTCATGGGCGCTTCGACCACTTCGCGTTCGATACCGCGGAGCCCGGACGCCTGTTTCTCGCCGCTCTCGGTAACGACTCGCTTGAAGTAATTAACCTTACCGGCGGTGCTAGGGTGCACGCGATCAACGGACTGGGCCATCCGCAAGGGGTTGTTTTCGCCGCTGGATTGAACAAAATCTTCGTGGCCAGCCGCGACCACCAGAAACTTTATATCTACGATGGCGCCACCTATCGCTTGATCACCGCCATTGATTATCAAGGCGATGTGGACAACCTGCGTTACGACGCGGCCGCCAAACGAGTGTACGTTGACTATGGCGATGGAGAGAAAGCGGCGATCGGCATGGTTGACGCTGCCACGAACCAGCGTCTCGCGGACGAATACAAGACCGGGTCTCACGCCGAGTCGTTCCAGCTCGCAGAGAGAGGGCCGGAGATGTATGTGAACCTACCGGAATCAAATCAGATTGCCGTTATCAACCGCGAAACGCATGCCATCTCTCGATGGCCCGTCACCTGGAAAGAGAATTTTCCCATGGCGCTCGATGAAGGTGATCGGCGCGTGTTTGTGGGATTCCGCATCCCGCCGCGATTGGGGGTTTTTGACATGAGCTCGGGGAAAATGGTCGCTGCCTTACCTTGCGTGGCTGATACGGACGATCTCTATTACGACTCCGAGCTCAAGCGCATTTATGTGCCCGGCGGCCAGGGGCTTATAAGTGTCTTTCAACAAAAAGATGCTGACCACTATGAGCTGATCGCCAACGTTCCGTCGGGGCTCGGTGGACGGACCGCCGGATTTCCGAAACACGCGGGAAAGAAAGGGGGACCGCCGCACCTGTTCGTGGCGATCCCCGATCACGCAGGACATTCCGCGGAAGTCCTCAATTACGTCCCGATTCCGTCGGAATGAAACCAAGAGCAGGGCTAGCTGAGCGGTTTCAATTCTGGTTTGGCATCATCGGGCAGTGGATAACCGTCCACGTTCAACAGCATCGAGACGAGTTGGTAGTAGCCTACCACGCCGATTAAATCAACGACTCCTCGCTCTCCCAATTTACTTTTCGCGGCGTTGAACGTCGCATCACTGACGTGTTTCGTGTTGAGCAATTCGGTACAGAACCTGTAAACGATCTCTTCGTCAGGCTCCATTGGGCTAGGTCGTTTACCAGCGGCTAAGGCGTCAATGACAGCCGGATTTAATCCGGCCTGCAGGGCGTACCTGTGGTGGGCGTACCACTCATATTGAGAATTCCAGTGTCTGGCGGTGATGAGGATCGCGAACTCATTTAGTTTTTTGGGCACCGATGAGTGGAAGCGAAGATAAGCGCCATATTTCTGGGCCAGATCACCCATTTCCGGGCTGCGCAGCAATACGTTGTAGGGTCCGTTCATCGAGCCGCGTTCACCCTGCAGCACATCGTCCGTCATTTTCTTCTGTTCCGAAGTCATCTGTTCGTAGACGAGCGGCTGGAATCGTCCACCCCGCAAATGGAGTTCGGGCGCAGCCGCAGTCTGTGCCAATGCCGTAGCGGCGAAGCCGACAACCCCAGCACACAGGAGCTTGAGGCGCATTGTGTCGTTCCTTTCGCCGGCTTGTCTTTGCCCAATCGAACGGTGCAAGTCCGAGTGGAACTCTATTTCCTCGATCGGCCAGCAGCCAGCAAGAGAATCGCGGTGGATAGTAACATCGTTCGCCGATTCCAAACTTAACGCGGAATGAATTCTCGTCAAGGCGCGGCTCTCGCCCTTGCCCGCCTTGCATCCCCCGAACCGCGCGTCTAAGGGTAGTTATTTTCTGTGAGTGCCACCGCCCACGCGCAATGGCAGCGCCACCTTAATACAAATTAATGTTGATTTCATTTCATCGGATGGAACGGCTGCTAGTCTCTCGGTGACCCAAGGGACGGCTGGTTCAAATCCGCGCAATTCGTGTGTGAAGTCTCGGCTAATGAATTTGGCGACAGCACGTCGAATGGAGCGCCGCCGGCGGCTGATCCCGTCACTGCCAAAGGTTCCGGGCACCGGTCGTGGCAATTTCTAATGCATCACGTCTGAAAGCTTTCCCGTCGCGATTGTCTTTCGCCGAGGTCAAACCGCATGCCGCAACAACGCTGGTTGCGAATCATTCCTGCCGCGCTGATCACCTACACCATCGCCTATATCGACCGCGTGAACGTTTCAATGGCCTTGCCCTCTCTCAGCCGCGATCTGCACATGGACTCCGCTCAGGCTGGCAACGTCGCCGGTATTTTTTTCTGGGGCTATCTATTGCTTCAGATTCCGGGCGGCCACATCGCCAATCGGTGGAGCGCAAAACGATTTATCAGCATACTTTTATTCGCTTGGGGAATCGCTGCGGTAGGTTGCGGACTGGTCCGTACCTGGCACGAACTCTGGATCATGCGACTCTTGTTGGGAATTACCCAAGGCGGAGTATTCTCCGCGACGCTGGTCTTGATCTCCCACTGGTTTCCACGCGGCGAGCGCGCGCGCGCGAACGCGCTGTGGATGATCTGCGGTCCCATCGCGCTAATCATCTCTTCGCCCTTGTCCGGCTGGATTTTGGACCACTGGAACTGGCGTGTGATGCTGGTCTCGGAAGGCGCTTTGCCTTTCCTCTGGTTGCTTATTTTTAACATGCTGATCTACGACCATCCGCGCGATGCGCGTTGGATATCGGCGGAGGAGTGCGCCTACCTCGAAGAAACTTTGCAACGTCAGGGCGCCGAACTTGAACGCGTCCATCCTGAGCCCACGATCCGGGCGGTTTGTCGTCCCCAGGTGCTCTTACTCATCCTGATTTATTTCCTGCGCATGAGCACCGAAGTGGGTTTCCTGATGTGGCTTCCGAGCGCGCTCGATAAGGCGAAAAAGTTAAGCAGTGCGGGAGTCGGCGGGCTTGCCACCTTTCCGTTCGTCGTAGCGATCATCGCCATGCTTGTCAATTCGTGGCATTCGGACAAGACGGGAGAGCGGCGAGGCCACGTGGCGGTGCCGTTCGCCCTGGGTGGAATGTTTCTTTTGGTCGGGGTGTCACTGAGCCAATCCTGGCCCGTGCTGGCCTTTGTGTTTGTTTGTCTGACGAGCATCGGAACGTATGGTCCACTCGGCCCCTTCTGGGCGATACCCACGGAGACGCTCTCGCGTGACGTGGCGGCGACGACGATGGGCGTAATTACAGCCGTCGGAAGCCTCGGGGGCTTTTTCGGCCCGGTCGCCATCGGTTATCTCAACAAGTACGAAGGAAACTTCCAACATGGATTCGGGTTGATCGGTTTGGTCTTGCTAGTTATCTCCGGACTCTGCCTGAAAATAAATAGCGTTCGCCAGTCCGCCCCAGCGGGCGCGTAGCTTCGCGCTGACTTTAGGACGTGTCGCGTGGAGCTTCCGCTGGATGAACAAGAATTAATCTACAGTTAAGGCTTTCAGTTCGTTGCCAAGAATACAATCGCTCCGTCGTTTGAAAAAAGTTGGCACGGAGCGCGCGCACATTCCGAATTCTGTCGGAGTCCCCTTGCTACATGGATCCCGAGCCGGACGGAATATTTCTTAGATGAAAAGGGGAGTGCATGTCGGACATAGGACTGATGGCAGTTGATTGGGAAGCTCGTCTCGATCCCGCGCGGATGCGGCGCGAACGCCTCCAGCGGGCCAAGGACGCATTGAATAATTCGACGCTGGATGCCCTATTTATTTTTCGTCCGGAGGACGCCCGTTACATCACGGGGTATCGTCATCATCTAGGGCCTTGTTTTGTTGTCGGCAATGCGGTCGTGGTGCTCGCTCGAGGCAAGGAACCCGTCCTTTGGACGATGGACTACGAGCAGTGCCGCTATCGCATGCCCTGGTTCGACAAAGAGCAGTTCCAGCCACGCGCCAATTTTCGTGAAAAGGGCGGCGCCAAACGGTGGGTGGAACAGGCCGAGGGCTTCTTCGGTTCCTTCGCTGGCAAGCGGGTCGGAATTGATATCTGGGATTTCAGTCTGGAAGCTGCCATCCGGGGAGCTCTGCCCAATACCGAATTTGCCGACGGCTATCAAAGCGTGCTGATGCGTGCGAAGGAGATCAAAACTCAGGACGAGATCTTGTGTCTGAAAATGGCGAACGCATTCACCGAAGCGGCGCTCGATCGTGCCATTGAAGCGCTGCGTCCCGGGATCAAAGAGTGCGAGCTCCTGGCGATTGCCTGGCATACCATGACCGCGCTGGGAAGTGAATGGACGCAGTGCTCGAATATTATTACGTCGGGCCCGAACACTGCGCCCTACCGGCGGTTTACTTCCGATCGCATCATACGCAACGGCGACTTGGTCATCATTGACATCGGGGCCGGCTACAACGGCTATTGGGGAGACCTGACCCGGACTTGGGTGTGCGGGAACGTCAAACCGACGCCCGAAATGCGCGACATGCATCAGAAGACCTACGACGCTCTGTTCAACGCCGCTGCCAAAGTGAAGCCCGGCGCCACCAATGCCGAAGTTTTTGAAGCGGCGGTGCCGCACGTACTCGACAATCTCGGGCACGCGGCGGGACTCTGCCCGTGGGAAAGTCCGCACTTTAGTTACGCTTCAAAGGAAGCGCCGATCGCACTGAAGGAAGGCATGGTGCTCAACTTCGAGCCTTACGTCGGCAAGGTCGGGGTCGGCGGCATCCGGCTGGAGAACAACCACATCGTGACCCGCGACGGCGTGGAAATATATACCACCTATCCGTTCGACGAGCGGTTGGTGATCGAGCCGCATCGGCTGGATGCCACCACCGGACGGACGCGCCCTTGACGGGCTGATATGACAATTGAATCCGGGCGCGAAGAATTCCGCTCCTTCTGGCTGGATGGACGCGTTGCAGTCATTACCGGAGCCAGTGAAGGCATCGGACGCGCCTTTGCGTTAGCTTACGCGCGGGCCGGCGCCGAAGTTGTGTTGGTAAGCAGGCGGCGCGAGAAGCTCGTCGAGGTCCAGCGAATCGTTGAAGCAGGCGGGGGCAAAGCTCATGTAATTGGCGCCGACCTCAACAGGCTCGGTGACATACGATCGTTATCCGCGAGTGTTAACGATCTGCTGCGTGGCAGAGATGTCCGCCTGGTCCTGATCAACAACGCCGGATTTGCATTTACCAAGCCCGCTCTGGACGTGACCGAAGAGGATTGGCAGCGAATCTTCGACCTGCACGCCAAGAGCATGTTTTTCTGCTCGCAGCTGATCGGCGAGATCATGATCGACCGCGAGTATGGAAAAATCATTAATCTCAGCTCAACGTGGTCCGCTAGCACGGACATCGGCAAATCAATTTACGGTGCCGCCAAAGCTTCCGTAACTTATCTGACAGCCGCGTTATCTACCGAGTGGGCTCCGCTCGGGGTGCGCGTCAACGCCATCGCTCCTTGTGCCACGCTCAGTGACAACACACGGAGGCTCATGCAGCAAGATCCCGCGCGCTCCCAGAGACTTCTTGGCAGAATCAAACTCGGTCGGTTCCCTGAGCCGGCGGATTTGGTTGGTGCCGCCATTTTTCTCGGCAGCCCTGCGTCCGATTTCATTACGGGCCAGACGCTCTTCGTTGATGGAGGTTGGCACGCCGGGCGATGATGCGGTCGCGTTCCATTGCGATAGTCATGCAGCAAAGTCGCCACGGCACAGCTCCATGAAAGTCGTAATCACCGACCATCGGTTTCCCAATATTGATCAGGAAACGCGCGCCATAAGTGAGATGGGGTGGAATCTTGTCGTGGGCCAGGCAGCGACGGAGGACGAACTCGTCGCGCTTTGCGAGGACGCGAATGGCGTGCTCGCCGGTCGCGCGCGACTGAGCAAGAAAGTGATCGCTGAGATGAAGCGTTGCCGCATCATCGTGCGCTATGGAATTGGCGTGGAAACGATCGACATTGCGGCGGCCTCGGCACAGGGAATCATGGTCGCTAACGTACCGGATTATTGTATTGACGAAGTTTCCGACCATGCGCTGGCCCTCTTGCTGTTGATGAGCCGGCAGATAATCGCGGCAATGGCGCTCGCCGGTAGGCAGCCCTGGTCCATCGCTACGATGCCCGCTCTTCACCGGCTCCGCGGCCAGGTTTGCGGCCTGTTTGGTTTTGGCCGGATCGGCTCGCTCCTCGCTCGCAAAGTTCTGCCGCTGGGGATGCGCGTCGTGGTCCACGATCCCTATTTGCCGGAGAAGCGAGCGGCCGATGGCGGCGTCGAACTGTGTTCGTTCGATGAACTTTTAAAACGATCGGACTATATTTCTTTGCACGCTCCGCTCACCAGTGAAACCCACCATCGCTTTGGAGAAGCCGCATTCGCCAGGATGAAACCGACGGCTGCAATCATCAATGCCGCGCGCGGAGAACTGATTGACCAAGACGCTCTGTTAGCTGCGCTCGATTCCGGAAAAATCGCCGGCGCCGGTCTCGATGTGCTGGATTCCACCGCAGCGACCGCTTCCGTGATAAATCATCCGAAGATCATCCTCACGCCGCACTCAGCATGGCTCAGTGAAGAGGCACGAACGACTCTGCAAGCGAGCGCCGTGGCGCAGGTAATTGCCGGTCTTAAAGGCGAAAAGCCCTACGGGCTGATCACCCCTGCCTGATCGCTTGGCTGTCGGCGAATGCACCATCTCCGGTTTGCTTTTCAGCTTAATGCGCGAAGGAATTGCAAAGATCAAACGTGCGCGCCCTGAGATCTTCGCCAGAGAAACCTTAAAGGAAATTAATTATCGTTTAATGCTTCAGCTTGAACCCTCTCTTATAGTCCCCGCCGTGAGGCTTGCGTGTCTTGATACCAAGGCGAGTCGGTGCGCCGAGTCTGGCTGGCAGCTCTCACTGGGATAACTGGCTGGATGGCTCGTGGCCGCGGGCGGCTCTTCAATGGATAACCGAAGGGACAAAAGGGAAAATGCAAACTGTAGCTTGGCGCCTAATTAGAAGGGCTTCGCTATCCGTGGTGGTCGGCCTCTTGGCTGTTTCCGGAGTTGTGCTGGCGCGAGGAGACGGTGAGTCCGGACCCATCGCCGTGGCGAAGACTGGTTTTTTCTATGTCGGAGGCCGAGAATTCTCGTATCAGGGACAGACCGCCATCGTTGACCAGATGTATGTCCAGTACCAGATCCCGGCGAAAGTCACATCGCCCTATCCAATCGTAATGATTCACGGCACTTTTCAGAGCGGGACGATTTATATGGGCACGCCAGACGGCCGGGAAGGCTGGGCGGAGTATTTTCTGCGCCACGGCTATCCCGTGTACGTGGTGGATCAGGTTGCACGGGGCAGGTCGCCCTATAACGTCGCCGCGGATGGTCCGCTGGAAAACATCACCGTGGACATGATGGAGCACCGCTTTTCTGCCGTGGAGCGCTTCAACCTTTTCCCGCAGGCGCATTTGCACACGCAATGGCCCGGAACGGGCATGCCCGGTGATCCGGCGTTCGAGCAGTTGCGCATGTCGCAGATGCCTTCGATGATCTCGGACAACGCAACCATAGACGAAAACAACCGCGCCGACGGAGTGGCTCTGTTACGCAAGATCGGACCCGCCATTCTCTTGACCCATTCGCGCTCCGGGGATTTTGGCTGGGAAATCGCCGACGACGCCCCGGAACTGGTGAAGGGCATTGTTTCCGTGGAGCCTTGGGGGCCTCCTTGCTATCGCGCGGTCGTCGAACACCTGGAACAAATCTTCCAAGACTCTCCTCCCAAGATCACGCGGCCGTTCGTGCGGGCCAAGTGGGGTCTCACAGTGGACCACCTGACCTACGATCCTCCGGTGCAAGATTTGGAGGACCTTGCGCCCAAACGCGAGGATAAACCACAGGGTCCCGATCTTGTGCGTTGTTGGTTTGCGAGCTCGCCTCACCGGCTGCCACATCTAGTGGGCATACCGGAAGCGATTATTGCGGGCGACGCCTCCTTTCATGCGGCGTTCGATCACTGCACATCCCAGTTTTTGACGCAGGCCGGTGTAACGAACGATCTGATTTTGCTGGGTGACCATGGAATCCATGGCAACACACACCTGATGATGATCGAAAAGAATAATCTCGAGATCGCCGCCTTGATTGACGATTGGGTCCGGCGCCGCGTGAAGTAAGCGTCCGCTGCCTTGGCTGCCTCAAAATGGTGCTGGTGCTTGTTCATTCGGTCGGTGCGGCGCTTCATGGAGTGAAGTCTCGATGAAACAGGTTCTGCTCTTCGTACTTCTGGCGGTTTCCCTTGCCGCGGTGGCTCTTGGGCGAGGGGCCGCGGTGAACAAGCAAAAACGGGATATTGAAAAAGAAGTCGTCGAAATCGAACATCAGAGAGATCAAGCGATCCAAGACCGCGACATGAGCGTGCTGGATCGCATCCACGCCGACGATTTTACTTTTGTCAATACGCGAGGCGGAGTTCTCAGCAAGACCGAGTACTTGGATGAAATTCGGACCGGCGCTCTCAAATTCTTGTCCTTCAAACAGGATGATTATCACTTTCAGGTTTACGGGGATACGGTTGTTCTCACCGGACGTTCCAGCGGTGTAGTGGAATATCACGGGAAAGTGAATCAGGTGCCGCGGCGCTTCACCATCGTCTACATCAGGGACCACGGCCGCTGGCGACTGGCGACTTATCACGGAACCATCATCGCGGAGTAGTCCGTCGAGTTTCGTTCAGCCCATAGCGATGAAATTGCGCCGCGTGGCGGATCGATAATCACCAGCACTTGCGGTTCGAAGGACACGATGATCGCGGCTCAACTGTGTCGGATGTTTGAATTAATTCGGAAAGTGCGATCGTGCGTAGCGCGTCGAATTATGTCCCCAACAAGAAAAGACTCAGTACTTGCGACCGCCCCGCATTCTTCCGCTCACTCGAGGGGACAGCGCGCAGCGCGGTGCCTCGTTAGGCGCGGTGCTATCCCTGCGGCGTGCGTACTGGCAGCTATTGCTTTTTCGATCTTCGCAGAGGCGGCTTCGGCGCAGGAGCGTACTCTCGGTGAGCTGAAGAAAGAGGTCCAAGCGCGGGCACAACGCCAGGCCTATCCCTGCGAGGGACTCAAGCCCGAGGAGGTGCGCGACGCTCTCTCTCAGCTAAAAAGTCTTGCCCCCGATGATTGGGCCACAGCGTGGAGCTCACTCGGCGACCGTTACATGCAGAAGGCTTCGGCCGAAGAGGCCTCCGCGCCACAGTTGGCCGATAAGGATTTTATTCAGGCATGGATCTATTACAACTTCGGCCGTTGGCCTGCTTTGACTTCCCCTGGTAAGCAGGCGGCCTATCAAAAAGCGCTCGATGCCTATAAAGCGCATGGCCGCCTGCTCCACCCCCCGCTGGAGGTTGTGGAGATTCCTTTTGAAGGGAATGAAATTACTGCTTACGTGCAAATGCCGGCAAATAAAAAGCCCGCCCCCATCGTGATTGTGATCCCCGGACTGGACCGCGGCAAAGAGAACATGGCGGAAAGCGTTCGTCCGCTGCTCGAATCCGGTATCGGTTATCTCGTGCTCGACGCCCCTGGGACAGGTCAGGCACCGATCAAGGCTCGTCCGAACGCGGGGCGCATGCTGGTTCAGGCCCTTGACTATGCTTTCGAGCGGCCGGACGTCGATAAGAGCCGTGTCGCAGTTTACGGCGTCAGCTTCGGTGGCTTCTGGGCCACGGAGCTCGCCGTCACGGAAGAAAAACGTCTGCGGGCCGTAGTCGCTCAGTCTCCGCCCGTGCATGAGGCGTTCCAGCGTGCGAGAACCATGGAAATGGCCAAGAACAGAGAATTCCTTTTCGATTACGCGCAAGCCTATATGTTCATGTTTGGAGTCTCGACGCTCACGGAGCTGGCGGACGAACGCGAAACGATGTCGCTGAAGACCCGAGGACTTCTCGATAAGCCAGCGGCTCCGATGTTGATCATTGGCGGTGCACTCGACACGCAGGTTCCGGTGTCCGACATCGATTTGCTGTTGAACAGCGGCCAGACCCCCAAAGAAGCATGGATCAACCCGCAGGGCGGCCATATGGGGCGGGATGCCAAAGGCTGGTCCAACCCGCGAATTTTTGAAACAGTGACGGCGCCGTGGCTTGCGCGGATGCTAGAGGACCATCGGGAATAGGTTCATGTTTATTCGCGGGCATCTGAGCTCTGCGCTCACCGATCGATAGGAGGACCGCAATGGCATCACGAATCGCGAAATTCTCGATTGTGCTCGCGCTGTCTCTGTGTGGTACGCGCGCCATAGCACAAGATCCCAGGCCGTACGGCCCGCCGGTCGGAGTAGAAGACGCCAAGAAAGTTGCCGCCGCGGCAGTGGCGGAGGCCAAGAAAAACAATTGGCTTATGGCAGTGGCCGTCGTGGATCCGAGTGGGACGCTGGTGTACTACGAAAAAATGGACAACACCCAAACGGGAAGCGCGCAGGTGGCGATTGACAAAGCCCGCACCTCGGCTCTATTCAAGCGGCCTAGCAAGGTGTTTGAAGATCTGGTTGCCAGCGGTGGCACCGGGCTGCGCTTCCTGGACCTCCCGGGCGCGATGCCCATCGGCGGCGGCATTCCGCTCATCACCAACAATCATGTAATCGGCGCGATTGGCGTCTCGGGCGACAGCAGCGACCATGACGCTACTTGCGCGCAAGCCGGCGCGAACGTCATCAAATAACCCAGGCGGAAATGCCGGTGTGGCTTGTATTCTCGCGGTTCAATAGCTCTCGATGATTTCGCCGCCCACGTTCCGTTGGCGGCCGATGCGGTGGAATTGCTGGCATCCCCTTTCTCCCGGCGCAGAAAGATAGCATGGAGTTTCTCGGCCACTTTCGCCGGCTCACCTCGGTACAGCGCAACACTTTCATCGCTTGCTTCCTGGGCTGGTCGCTCGACGCCTTCGATTTTTTCATCCTGATCTTTTGCGTCAGTGCAATTGCCAGCGAATTTCATGCGAAAGTTTCCGCGATCGCTCAGGCGGTCTTCTTGACTCTGGCGATGCGTCCGGTCGGCGCGTTCATATTTGGAGTTATGGCCGATCGTTTTGGCCGCCGCCCGACCTTGATGGTGGACATCATCGCTTTTTCCGTTTTCGAGTTGGCCTCCGCATTGGCGCCGTCGCTGAAAGTCTTCTTGCTTATGCGTGCGTGCTTCGGGGTGGCCATGGGTGGCGAGTGGGGAGTCGGTGCCGCGTTGGTCTTTGAAACTTTGCCTGCGAAAGGACGCGGTTTTTTTTCCGGATTTCTGCAGGAAGGTTACGTGGTTGGATATTTGCTCGCGGCCCTGGCCTATGGCGCGATCTTTCCGATCGTTGGTTGGCGCGGCATGTTCATCATCGGCGCGCTCCCCGCGTTCCTCATCATATATATACGCAGTAAAGTGGCGGAATCGCCCGCCTGGCTAGCGGGCCGCGCACAGCACCGCGCCCAGCGGCATCTTGCCAAGGACATCGCGTCCTACCTCGGCAGTTTTCTTTTTCTCGTGCTTCTGATGTTTACGTTTAATTCGTTTAGCCATGGCACTCAAGACCTCTACCCCACATTCCTCCAGGTAAATCACGGGTTGTCGCCCAGAACCGTGGGCGAGGTGGCGGTGATCTACAATATTGGCGCGCTTTTTGGCGGGATTCTGTTTGGAACTTGGTCGGAGCGGATCGGCCGAAGAAAGACAATTATCCTCGCGTCCCTGCTGGCGTTTCCTCTCATTCCGCTGTGGGCCTTTTCGCACACGGTGCCGATGCTCGCTCTCGGCGGCTTCGCGATGCAATTCATGGTGCAAGGCGCTTGGGGCGTGATCCCTGCTCATCTAAATGAACTTTCGCCTCCGGCGGTGCGCGCTACTTTTCCGGGCTTGGCGTATCAGCTCGGTAATCTCCTGGCATCCGGCAATTCGGTGATTCAGGCCAAACTCACTGAACTGCGTTATGGCGGCAATTATTCGATGGTACTGGCCTGGACGGTTGTAATTGTGGCGACCGCGGTGGCGATCGTGACCCTGTGCGGAAGAGAAGCAAAAGGCGCTGACCTATCGGATACGAGTTGACTCGGCGACTGATTTCCCACGTCGCGCGTGTTGTTCTCAATTTCTTGGTTCGCCGTGGTTGCTGCTGCGACGTAACTTCTACCGGAGCGACATCGGTTCGACGCTCATCCGTTAATTTCACACGAATGCAAGTGCGTGCGCGCGGATCGAGCGCCGGAGCATGAGCAGCTGCAGACGACCGCATGAACCACCGGCTGCGTTTTCACATGAGCCTCGTAGTCCTGGCGGAATTGATCTGGAAATTACGTGTCTTGCTTCCGGGAAGAGGTGCGTGGCAGCAACACCTTAATATAAATTAATTCTGATTTCATGTCCGTCCGAGGCACCGGTGCTAGCCTCTGCGACGTTTGGTTATCGCTCGGATTCAACTTTCTGATGGGTCCACATGGGAAACCCGGTCGCTGGTCCATCACGAATGGAATCCGCGCGAAAAATGGGGGCACAACGATGCGATGTCTGAGCGCCGCACGAGGACGGTTCCTGGGCCTTCAACTGTTGGTGATTGTGTTATGCGCAGGCTTTGCCGCCTCGCCGTCTTTTGGACAAGTGGGCGGCGCGACATTGAGCGGAACCGTGAGTGACACATCGGGCGCCATTGTGCCAAATGCCGAGATCTCCATTAAGAACGTCTCGACCGGGCTGATCCGGACCGTCACTGCAGACTCGGACGGCCTTTACACAGCCCCGAACTTGCTTCCCGGAACGTATGAGGTCACCGTCTCCGCTGCGGGATTCGCCACTTCGGTGCGAACGGGCGTCGTTCTGACGATCGGAGTTCAGCAAGTTCAAAATGTCCAATTGCAGGTGGGCCAAGTAACCCAGAAGGTCGAAGTAACGAGTCAGAGTCCCAACGTGGAATTGGCCAACCCGACCATCAGCGCCTCGGTGGACTCGACCACGGTTCGAGAATTGCCTCTGAACGGGCGCGACTGGACTCAGCTTGCCACTCTTCAGCCGGGCGTACTTTCGGTCGCATCGTTGCAGCCGAGCCTGGCTGCGGGCGAACAGAGGGCCGCTCGCGGGTTTGGAGTGCAGATGGCAATCTCTGGAATCCGGCCGCAACAGAATGGTTACTACATTGATGGCATCAACGTGAACGACTATGCCGGCGGCGGTCCGGGCAGCGTACTCGGCGGAACGTTGGGCGTGGACGCAATTCAGGAGTTTTCCGTTCTAACCAGCAACTATACCGCGGAATACGGCAGAACCTCCGGCGGTGTCATCAACGCCATCACGCGCTCGGGAACGAACGACTACCATGGCAATGCTTATGAGTTTTTGCGTAACAGCGCACTGAACACGAGAAACTATTTTGACGGCGCGACGAAACCGGAGTTTCGCAGGAACCAGTTTGGAGGATCTGTCGGCGGGCCGATTCAAAAAGAGAATGTGTTTTTCTTCGGCGACTACGAAGGACTCCGCCAGGATCTGGGTACCACCACCGTGGATACGGTCCCTTCGCCCGACGCCCGCAACGGAATTATTCACAATCCCGACGGGACGACCACTACTGTCACGGTTGACCCTGCTGTGCAACCGTATCTGGGCCTATGGGCGCTGCCGAACGGACCTCTATTGAGTCCCGGGAACACAGGAATTTATACGTTTGCGGGAAGCCAAATTACGAACGAGGACTTCGGTACGGGCCGAATCGATTACAAGATCTCGGACAAGGATAGCCTCTTTGGCAGTTACCGGTATGACGCCGGCGTGCTGACGTTTCCCGACACCCTCAACACGGTAATCCTCGGTGATAGAACGAAGAGTCAGATCGTCTCCATTGGCGAGGATCACATTATCAGCCCGCAATTGCTGAATTCGGTGCGGATCGGTCTCAACAGGAACGGCGCCCAAGATCTTAGTCTAAGCGCGATCAATCCATTGGCCGGAAATCCCGCTTTGGGTTCGGTGCCTGGACAAAATGCCGCTCAAATCTCTTTCCCCGGAGTGACGGCCTTTCCGGGAGGCGTGGACTCCGGAACGAGAGTGAGAAAGACCTTGAATGCGTTTCAGGGCTATGACGATGTTTTCCTTACCAAAGGAATTCAAAGCATCAAGTTTGGAGTCAGCTTCGAGTATGACCAAATGAACGAGGAAACCATTTCAACAGCCGGCGGCAAATTCTCATTGGGTTCTCTAACGGCTTTTCTCACCAACAATCCGAAGTCATTCTCTGCAGGTCTGCCCGAGACCATAACTCCCCGGAATCTTCGGCAAAATGTTTTTGGAGGCTATGTCCAAGACGATATTCGCTGGCGCCCCAACCTCACGTTTAACTTGGGATTGCGTTACGAAATGGCATCCACTCCATCCGAAATCCGTGGCAAGCTGGCTGCGCTCGGCGTCATTACGGATCCGGCTGCTCATCTTGGAGCTCCGTTGTTTTCAAATCCCACGTTCCGTAACTTCGAACCGCGGGTGGGCTTTGCCTGGGATCCGTTCCGCGACGGCAAGACGTCGGTTCGAGGCGCCTTTGGAATGTTTGACGTTCTTCCCCTGCTTCAACAGTATTCTTCCAATGAGGCCAACACCGCCCCATTCTTTCTCTCCGGTACGGCGAAGAATTTACCGCCGGGATCATTCCCGACCGAAGCGTACTCGCTGCTCAGTGCCACGTCCAATCTGCGCACGTCCTACATACAGTCGAATCCCTCGCGTAGTTACGTCATGCAGTGGAACTTAAATGTTCAGCGCCAACTAACACCCGACCTCACTGCCTCGGTGGCGTATGTGGGCAGCGCAGGCGTACACCTTCCGTTCCATATGGATGACGGAAACATGGTGTTACCCACGGTGACCTCCGCGGGAGATCTCTGGCCGCAAGCGATCGGAAGCGGGGACCTGCTGAATCCCAATATCGGCCGGATTGATTATTTGGACTGGAGAACCAGCTCTAACTACAACTCCCTTCAGTTAGGGCTTATCAAAAAAATGAGCAAGGGCTTCCAGGTCCAGGGATCTTACACCTGGAGCAGATCCATTGATGACGGGTCCGCGACCACGATTAGCGACCCTTTCGCGAACTCCATTACCAGCCTGCTCTTCTTCGACCGTTCCCTATTTCGCGGTCCGTCGGACTTCAACGTCGGCCAGAACCTCGTAGTCAATTACTTATGGGTGGTCCCGACTCCAAACTCGCTAGCCGGCCCTGCCGCGTGGCTGGCTCGTGGTTGGCAGATCGGCGGCATCTTCGAGGTCAGCAGCGGGCTTCCCTTCACCCCTCTGATCGGCGGTGATCCGTTAGGACAAAACAACACCGATCCCTTTGACTACCCGGATCGCTTGCGCGGGCCGGGGTGCAATTCTCTGATCAATCAGGGAAACGTGAACAGTTACATCAAGCTTAGTTGTTTCGGGCTCCCCGTCCCCACGTCCGCGATTGCCTCGCAGTGCACGCCTTTTTCCGCGGCACCCGGCACCTGCCAGAACCTCATCGGCAACGCGGGCCGCAACGAAATTGTGGGACCGGGTCTGGTGAACTTCGATTTCTCGATGGTCAAAAACACTTACGTCAAAGAGAATTTCAACGTGCAATTCCGCGCCGAGTTTTTCAATATATTCAATCGCGCCAATTTCTCTTCTCCCATCGCCAATGACACGCTCTTCGATCAGACGGGCACGCCCATCGCCGGCGCCGGTTTGATTACGCAAACTTCCACCACCAGCAGGCAGATCCAGTTCGCTTTGAAGTTAATTTGGTGACATTCGCAGCCGCGGCGGGCTAAATATCGGTGCGGCATGTCGTAACGCTTCCGGCAGCCGCGACGTGTCACGTTTGAAGCGTTGCTCGGGAACGAGATTGTGGGCCTGGGAGGGAGTTACGATGAGACAAGTTTTTTTTCCGATGGTGTTGATGATTTTGACGTCGGGCGCGGTGAATGCCCAGCAATCCCCTGCGGATCAAGCAGCCAAGGATCAGCAGGCGATCGCGGAAGTCACCAAAATCGAAAAAGATAAGATCCCGTTGCTTGTGAATAGCGGTCCCGCCGCCGCAGACTGGTTTGATAGCCACAATGCCGACGATTTGGCATACCAGGATCCCGATGCTGGCATCCTCACCAAGGCCCAAGTCTCCGCCCAACTGCGCGCTGGAACCCGGAAGCCATCCTCCATCAAACAGTACGATCATCGCGTCCGCGTATATGGAGACGGGGACGTAGCCGTGGTGACGTATCTGGGAGACGTTACCGGCAAGAAGGACAAGAGCGGAAAGACTCTGACCTTCGTTTCCCACGAGGCGACTACCGACGTATGGGTCAAACAGGATGGCACCTGGAAACGAGTCGTTCACTCTGTCACTCGAATCCCGACGGAATAGTCCATCCGTCATTCGAGGCCGTTTTTTCTTCATTCATCAGGCCTGCTTGCGGCTTGTGATATGCGCCGCGCGGCCCGGGTGACGCGGCGGCGCGGGCCAAGACAGCCAGTTTATTGCCTATAGAACAATGTCCTTGGCGAAGTGTCGCGCGACGAGACCACGCAGTGGGCTTCTGGGCTCTTTGGCGTCGGACTGGAGATTTTATGAGACTGTTTTTCCGGGCTGGCATTTTCGCAACCTTGGCGATCGTGTTCCTTCAGCCGCCGGGCGCGACCGCGCCAGCTGAAGGATACAAGCTCATCAAGTCCTACCCGCTCAAAGGGGAAGGCGGGTGGGACTCCATCACTCTGGATGACTCAGCGCGCCGCCTCTACCTTGCGCACTCGGCCCAAGTGCACGTGGTGGACGCCGACAGCGGCAAATGGATCGCCGATATTGGCGGTCTGCAACTGGCTCACGGGACGGTGTTGATCAAGGATTTGGATCGCGGATTCGTTAGCGATGGTGGCGCAGACAAGGTCCTGATTTTTTCGCTGCAGTCTTTGCAGACGATCGGCGAAGTGAAGACCGGGGGCAATCCAGACTGCATTATTTACGATCCGTCATCTCGGCATATCTTCACTTTCAATGGCAGAACCCATGACTCGACCGTGATCAATCCCGCCGATGGCACCGTTTTGGCCACGGTCCCCATGGGCGGCCGCCCGGAATTCGCTGTCGCGGACGGCAGAGGAACAATTTACGTCAACATTCGGGACACGAACGAAGTCGCAGCGCTTGATTCGCATACGCTTCTCATCAAGTCCCGCTGGCCGATCGAGCCGGCAGCGATGGCGACGGCGATAGCGATGGACAAAGAGCATCGCCTGTTGTTCATCGGAGGGCGAAATAAGGTATTCGCGATAGTGGACGCCGATAGCGGCAAGATCATCCAGACTTTTCCGATTGATAACGGCGTAGACACGAACATTTATGATTCCGTCCGGCACCTGGTGTTTAGTTCGGACCGCGAAGGGACCATTCACATCTTTCATGAAGACTCTCCCGACAAGTTCAGCACCGTCGAGACTGTGAAGACGCAACCCGGCGCTCACACCATGGCGTTCGATCCGAAGACAACCGAGCTGTTCCTCGATACCGCGGATTTCGATCCGGGCACAGTGCCCGAAAGTGGCGGAAAGACTCCCCTGCCGAACGTATTCGATCACCCAGCCGGCGGCTTCCATTCGATGGGAGTTGTTCGTCCAGGAACTTTTCGTCTGCTCGTTTACGGACGCTAGCGGCAGTCTCTCTCCCTCTCGTTCGCAGGGTAGGGTCTGTAGTCGCCAACTCTCAGGATTTTTTTGGCTGCGCGAAATTCTATCCCTTGCGGCATTCATAGGAAAGACCTCGGGCGCTCCAAAGGTACCTTAATGAAAATTAACTCTGGTTTCATTTCTTCAATCCGGCCCGATGCTAGCATTCGCGCTGCTCGACGGGAGCGATTGGTAATGTCCAAGGGAGCGCGTGTCATGTGTCGGCAAGGCGCCGTATCCGCAATCGCCATTCTGATTGCAGTGGTGGTTTCGTTCCAGTTCTCAGCCAAGGCCCAGACAGCGGCAAAGGCGGCTTTGAGCGGTGTGGTGAGTTCAGAAGCCGAAGGAAAGATGGAAGGCGTTCTCGTCAGTGCCAAGCGGGTCGGCGGAAACATCAGCATGACGGTTGTGAGCGATAAGCAAGGACATTACAGCTTTACTCCCGATGAACTGCTGCCAGGTCAGTACAAACTTTCCATAAGGGCCGTCGGCTATGATTTGTCGCAATCAGAATTGACCGTGGAAGTCGGGGAGCAACCGGCTACCGCTGATCTGACTTTAAATAACTCGCGCAATCTCGCTGCTCAGCTTAGCTCGGCGGAATGGCTGGCGAGTCTTCCAGGCACGCCATCGCAGAAGGATGAACTGTTTAAATGTGTCTTGTGCCATACCGCTTACCCGATCGTGAGCAGCAGGTACGACCAATCCAGCTGGCTGGTTACGATCAATCGCATGCGCAATTATGGGCCGGCCAGTTCGCTCGAAAAGCCGCAGATGTTGCCCTTCCATCAGCAGCAGCGTCCGGGAGATGTGGAATTCGCAAAATATCTCAGCTCTATAAACCTGAGTGCCACGTCGCAATGGGCCTTTGAACTCAAGACCATGCCGCGGCCGCACGGCGATGCCACCAAGGTTATTATCACGGAGTACGATTTGCCCAGGCCGGACGCTCAACCTCACGACGCGGTGATGGATTCCGAAGGGATGATTTGGTACGACGATTTCGCTGAGCCAATTTTAGGCCGCCTGGATCCCCGCACCGGCAAAACGAAAGAGTGGACGCTCCCGGAAATTAGGCCCGGTTTTCCCGGCGGATCTTTGGATTTGGAACTCGACCGGGACGGCAATCCTTGGATCGGAAGACTATTACAGGCTGGCGTCGCGAAGTTCGACAGAAACACCGAGAAGATCACCAGCTGGAGCCTTCCACCGCAGTACCTCAACTCCAAGTCGCGCGTGCCGTTTCTGGCGTTTGGGCCAGAGCAGACGGTGTGGTTCGTCGACACTTGGAACCGCACTATGAATTTGCTTGAGCCCGCGACGGGACACGTGGATCACTATCGCGCTTATCCCGATTGGCTTCCGCCGGCAATCGATATGGGTTCGGGCAACAAAGGCCCGGAACCGCACGGGCATTTCATCTATGGGATAAACGCCGACTCGAAAGGCGTCGGTTATTTCGCGGACATGTCGGGCGGGAACATCGGCGTAATCGATCCAAAAACCGGGAAAAGCTCCCTGTACCCCACGCCCTCGGTGAATTCTGGTCCCCGCCGCATGCATTTCGACGCGGAAGACAAGCTCTGGTTCGCCGAGAATTATGCCTTCAAGATTGCGTTGTTTGACCCGAAAACCAAACAGTTTCGTGAATGGGACGACCCCACGCCCTGGGACAGCCCGTACGACGCGGCACCCGACGCCAAAGGCTTGGTCTGGACCGGCGGGATGGTAACGGATCTGGTAACCCGGCTGAATCCGAAGACGGGAGAAATCACCCAATATCTGCTACCCACCCTGGGCGCGAACATTCGTCGAGCCGACGTGGATAATTCGACGAAGTACCCAAGCTTTGTGGTCGGAGAAAATCATCAAGCAAAAATCGCGATAGTGCAGCCGCTGAATTAGCGCTTTCGCCCGAAGGCGGGGCAATGCCCACAGACTGTGACAGCCGGTACACTGCGCCTTTCGGTGGCAGTGGGTCTTACCTTGCGCGCCGACGCGAGACATCGCGTGTTCGCCCGTTACGGCAGGTAGCAGCCTGCAAGTACTTCTACGGCTTTGCCTTGCTGTTTTTCCTCTTTTCCCGCACGGCGCCCGCCGCCGACAATATCTTCCAAATCATCAAGGTCGGCGACGGCGTTTACGCGGCGATCGCCAAGCCCACCTTTCGGCTCAACTGCAACGCAGCGATCATCGTCCAGGATGACGGAGTAGTGGTGGTGGACTCCGAGTCGATACCCTCGGCCGCCCGCGAAGTGATTACGGCGATTAAGAGCATCACCGATAAGCCTGTGAAATTTCTGGTCATCACGCACTTTCACGGAGACCATTTTCAAGGCGCTCAAGCCTACCTGAGCGAGTGGCCTGGCGTGCAGGTGATATCTTCCGATGCGACGCGTGAAGGCATCGCGAAGCGTGGTATCCCGCGAATGCGCCGCGAAACTCTGGGTTTGCCCGCGCGTATTGAAAACCTGAGAGCCGACCTGCAGAGAGCCAGCGGCGAAAGGGAAAAGACGCAAATTCAGAAAACTATCGAGCAGGCCGAAGCGTATTTTTCTGAATTAAAGGACGTGCAGGGGGTTCTGCCGTCTCTGACCGTGGACCATGAGCTCACGCTACAAAGCAAATCACATAGCGTGCAGATCATGTGGCTGGGTTTGGCGCATACGGACGGAGATTTGTTTGTGTATGTGCCGGACGCGAAGGTAATAGCGACGGGCGACGCTCTGCACAATGGAACTCCCACGATGACCGATGCTTACCCCTATGAATGGATTCGAACACTCGATGCCGCCGAAGCCTTGAACTTCGACACGGTCATCGGCGGTCATGGCGACGTCATTCACGGCAAAGCAATGTTCGAAGTCTGGAAGCAATTCTTCACCGACCTTATGGCCGGAGTTGCAAAGGTGAGTGCTTCGGGAGGGACGCTGGCCGAGGCTCGGCAGGCTTTGGCTCCGGCACTCATCGCGAAATATGGAGAAAAATTCGAAAGCATTCCGGCGCCGTTTTCGCAAACCGTGTATGCCAACATTGATATAGCGTTCCGAATGGTTTGTGGACGGCTCCCACAGTGAGCCACGAATGAACGCAAAATGTCCGTTCAGCGCAACGCGACGCACCCCTCGCTTAGATATATTTGCTGGCTGGATATCTTCAGTCGCTTTTTTCCTGGATGACAAATGAAATTCGTTCGGTACAACGGCGGTCACCTCGGCGTCTGGCGTGATGATCTGGTTCACGACGTGACTCTCGCGACAGGCTCGCACGCAGCAGCGTGGCCTCCGGTAAACATGGTGCAACTCATCGCGAACTTCGACGTCGTACTGCCGCAAATCAAAACGGCGCTAACGGGTACTGGCGTTCCCGTGGCGGAAATCCATCTGGAAGCCCCGATCTTATGGCCGAATAAACTTATCGCTTACCCCGTGAATTTCGTAGCCCACGGTGAAGAAAGAAACGTCACGCTACGGGCCGATAGCAACGGTTTCTTTCTCAAAGCCGCCTCGTCCTTGAGTGGGCCTCGCGATCCGATTATTTTGCCGAATCTTCCAAGCCGTGAAATCCACCACGAAGGTGAACTGGCGATCATTATCGGCAGGACAGGCCGCCAAATAGCCACGTCGGAAGCTCTGGACTACGTCTTCGGTTATGCCTGCCTTATTGATGTTACGTTGCGTGGCAAAGAAGATCGCGTGATGCGCAAATCCTACGACACGTTTACTCCGATCGGCCCGGCCATCGTGACCAGCGACGAGGTAGGCGACCCGGGCGCTCTGGACCTTAAGCTGTGGGTCAATTCCGAACTTCGCCAGCACGCCAATACCCGCGATCTCATACTGGACGTACCCGCCATGATCTCGATGGCCTCGTCCGTCGCCACACTTTATCCCGGGGACGTAATCGCGTCTGGCACGCCGGCTGGCGTGGGACCGATCAAGAGCGGCGACCGGGTCACGATCGAAATCGAGCGCGTAGGTCACATGTCGCTCGCCGTCGAGCAGGGCGGGGGTGGCGACAATCGGGAGGTTCGCACAGGATGGGTATAGCGCTGTCAGTGGAAAATTTTGCGTTTTTCCTAATGGGTCACCGAGCTGAAAGCTCCCGGTAGGTTGCTTCGGAACCTCTGGATTGCGTCGCGCCGCTGCGAAACAATTGAGTGCACCACGAGACCACCGACTTCCGCCCACAGCAAATGCTCAACGACCATGAATCGTCCCGGGCAGTCGCGGTATTCAGTGTTGACAACTAACCGTTTTGGTCTCGCCCGAGGAAACCTGTACGGAGGGGAATTGGCAAGGACCGACCACCAGGCTGTAGGTGCCAGGAGAGACAACCAAATCGACTGGCGTTACTTCCGGCCTTTCCTTTCCATTAATCGAGATTTTTAAACCCGGTGTCGCCGACGAGATTTGGAGCTTGCCGGGCTGGGGAGGCATCTGTCGCGGAGTGGCAGGGCTAACGAATAGGAGCGAGGACAGGGTCGTCTTCCTTCGGAACGCTTACGTCCCCTGCCGGGCCTTCTCCGCCGCGTGCCAATCGTGCGGATCCTCGGGATTGTCGAGGCCGTGGCGTTTCGCGAGCCTGCCGGCGAGGTTGTGCAAGAGCGAACGCAGCACGAAACGCGCCACGAAGCGCAGCTCGTCGCATCCGAAGGGCGCTTTGACCCGCTTCACCACGTCCGCGAGCACGCGGTGCCGCAGCGAGAGCGTTTGTTTCGCCTTGCGCTTGACCGCCGCTCTTTCAGCGCGCCACTCGGCCCTCTGCTTTTCCTGCCGTTGCTGTTCGCGGAAGTGAACGGGACAAGATTTATCCGCGCACACTTTCACGAGACGTCCTTTGTCGATGCCGTCCGCGTAGATGGCGGGCGACAAGCGGTCGCAGAGACGCTCGTCGGGCCGGACTTGCTTTCCTTTCTTAGATTTTCTCGCGATGACTTCGACGTAGTTGGGACGAGCGAGAACTTCGCTCTCGCTCGCGCGGTTGTGCGTGTCCGAGATCAAAACAAGTCCCGCCATCGCCTGCTTGCGCTGCGCGATGTGTGCGGTTGAAACAACCGGCGTCGGAACAAGAATCTTCCCGGACCTCGGAGAAAAGCAGACGTGCGCCGCAGACTTTCCCGTTCGGGCGGCGATGGTCTCGATGCTGTACTCGCCGCCCGCGCGGTCGAGCAAGGCCTGAAAGCCCTGCGCTTCCTCGAAGGGGTGCACGTCGGCCCTCTGGACGTTTTCGACGATTTGCAGTTCCTGCGCTTCGCCGTCGCCGAGGTCGAGCAGGCGCACGGGAATTTCGGCAAGACCCGCCCGCTGCGCGGCCCGATAGCGCCGTGCGCCCGAGACGATTTCGAGGTGTCCATCTAAGCGCCGCACGACCAGAGGCGAGAGCAGGCCGTGGCTGCGAATACTTTGCGCCATCTTCGAGGCCCGCCTCGTCAAACGTCTTCCGCGGATTGGTGGCGGATTCAGTCAACTCCGTTATGGCAACATTCCCGTACTCGTTCGAAAACTCTTTGGTTCTAACGCTTTCATTGGCATTCTCCTTTTTTGAATTTCCAATTTCCCTAGTACTCGTGCGGCAAGAGAATGGTGGTTGTCGAGAGCTGTCGGTCGGTGATGACCCAAAGCTCATCGCCAGCACCGGTGTGATAGTCGGAGACGAGCGGATGGCCGTGGTCCAAGCCGAATTGGTTTTCCTGGCGGTCCCCCTCGCACAGGTCTCCCCAATCGCCGCTGGCATGGCGCGCGAGAAACTCGGGCGGTCCTTGCCCCGCCTTGGCGAGGGCCGCCAGCGCAGCGGGCGTCGTTACAACTTGTCCCAAAGGGAAAAGCGGTTGTTGTGAGGTTTGTTCCATGGGTCGAAAGTTCCTTCCGGAAGGGTTGTGGTTTTTGCTTGTGTAGGCACCGCGAAGCGGTGCATTCAAAGCAAATGCGTTTCCTGGCGGCTCCCGGCGCCTAGCCGTCCGCGCACGTTCATTGGAGCGCAGCGGAAACTCTTGACAGAAGAAGCGGGCGGTCTAGGCGTAGTCTTTGGGCAGGAAGGGCAAAAAACAGAATAAAACTCACAGGACGAAGAAGTAGGCAGCAACAACCGGAGGTCAACAGGCACCCGCTATTCGGGCGAAGCAATAAAATCGACCACGTTCCTGACCAAAGGAACCAACGCGAATGGCTCTTGAACTGGAGAGAGTATGGAAGACCGCGTTCTCAGGCAGAACTAAAGAATGTCTTAAAAAAATCTTAAGAACGGCAATTTTCTCGGTACCCGCGCTTATGATGCGGTGGTGAGTAGCTCATTGGCCTAACGCGATTTTTTTTGAGTCTTTCCACTCCGTGGGGAGGTGTGTTTTTTGCAGCAGCCATCCGCGTCGAGTCCCTTTCAAAGCAGTTTGGTTCGCTGATGGCGGCCAGTCAACTGACCTTTTTGGAATTCGCGTCACCAAGGAAAACATCCTTCGCGACACTTGGAATCATGGAACGAGCCGTGGCTGAAACAGTCGCTCGGAATCAATATGGATAAGGTGAATACGCCCGGCGATGGTCGTCGAAGTCGGGTGTGCGGACATTGTCTTTGAGTGGGAACCGTACTTCACGCTCGTGCGTCTGAAAAAGCCCGTTGATCTGTTCGGCATGAGCGCGACGGAGACACGCATGGCTGGCTTGACTTGGACCCTCCCTTGAAGTCCCTGCTAAACGCGGGGAACATCAGCTCCGAAGGTGGCAACCTGGTGTTCGAGACTGTCTGCATGTTCCGGGTCTCGCAAGCAGATGCGAAAAGGCATGCCCGCCAACATTCCACAACGAAGTGCAAATACCAATAGTCGGCTTCCTACATCCGTTGACTCTACATTGACCGCTAAGGTGGTCAATCGCGCCCTGCCCGAGAATTGGTTATATAGATAATTTATTGCCAAGGTCTGATAAATAGCGTTTTCCGCATTCAGTTTCCGCCCGCGTTGGAGTATTACCCATTGCCTGCAGTCATCCTTTATTTTCGAGGAACGCCCGCTCATTCATCTCGGCCACGCCGAAGGATGTTGCCAGTGGCGGCGGTGTTAATCGGCTCATTCAGAAGGACGCGCGAATGCATGAAAACCAAGGAATTCGGTGCGCGATTTATCGCGGCGGGACCAGCAGAGGCGTCTATTTTCTCGACAACGATCTGCCATTTTCTCAGGCGATCAGAGCCCAGATCTTACTCCATATTTTGGGCAGTCCGGACCCACGCCAAATCGACGGGTTGGGTGGGGGTACGTCCTCCACGAGTAAGACGATGATCATCGGACCCTCTCGGCTGCAAGGTACGGAAGTGCAGATGTTGTTTGCCCAAGTGAGTCTGCACTCCTCGATTGTGGACTGGCGCGGTACTTGCGGGAATTTGACGACAGCAGTTGGTCCCTTCGCAATCGATCAAGGCTTAGTGACAGCTGTTGAGCCGGTCACAGAAGTGTCGATCTATAGCGTCAATACTCGAAAGAGGATCGTTGCGCGCGTCCCGGTAAGTCGGGGGCGCGCAGTGACTGAGGGCGACTACAAGATTCCGGGGGTTCGGGGCACAGGCGCGAGGATTGAGCTCGAGTACGTGGATCCCGCAGGCTCATTCAACGGTCGGCTGCTTCCTACCGGAAGCCCACGCGACGTGATCGAGTTGGAAGGAAAGCGGAAATTTACTGTATCGATCGTCGACGCCGGCCACATCGTCGTGTTTTGCCATGCGCACGAGCTTGGGCTTCGAGGTACGGAGCTGCCGTCGGAACTGGAAGAAAAGTCGCAGGTGATGGCAACACTTGAAGCGATCCGCTCGGCGGCCGCCGAGCAAATTGGCATCGTCAGCAGTCGCAACGAAGCGACCCGGACCAGTCCAGCTGTTCCCAAGATCGGTTTTGTGTCTGCTCCCGCACCGTACTCCACGATGGACGGACGCCCCCTCGCAGAAGACGACATTGATATCGTTGGACGATTGCTCACCATGCAAACCGCGCACCGCGCTTATATGGGGGCAGGTGCGATCTGCACGGGTGTCGCCGCTCTGGCGCCAGGCACCATCGTCAGCGATTTGGCGGGCGCCAGAATGCGCGAAACCGGACTACTGCGGATTGGACATCCGCAAGGAGTGATGGATGTCTCGGTAAAGGCGGCGCTGCAAAACGGTGATCTAAGGGTGCAGAGCGCCACGATCGCGCGTACGGCGCGCCGAATCATGGAGGGCTATGCTTTCGTGCCACAGAGTTGCTTCTTGTCCGGCGAGAAGGGATAGATCGCCATGGCCGGATCGATCTATCACAGATCGTTATAGGACCGGCGCAATAAATAGGATGTTTGGAATTCCCCTGCGGTCAAGGTTGGGCTAGTAACGCTGTGAAACAAATGCCAAGGACGATTTGCGGCAATGGGCAGGTAAACCGAGAGGAAGAGTTTACGAACGCGCGAAAAGGGAGTTCTTTGAATGCCTAGACAATTTCCGATGCTTCGGTTTCTGGCATTGTTGATCGTGGGTATTCTTCTTGTGGGCCGAGTTTACGGGCAAGTCGTCGGCGCAACTCTTACCGGTACGGTGAGCGACCCGACCGGGGCCGTGATACCGAAGGCGAACATTTCCATCAAGAACGTGGCCACGGGTGTAGCCCGCGAAGCGATAACCGACGCCGCGGGCCTCTACTCGGCTCCAAACCTCCTGCCGGGAATCTACTCCGTGACCATCTCTGCCCCAGGATTTTCTGCCGTCGCGGAGCAAAATGTCACCTTGACCGTGGGCGCAACGCAAGTCTTGAACGCGTCTTTGGAGATAGGACAAGCCAGCCAGAAAATCGAAGTGAGCGGAGCCGCAGCGGCGGTGGAACTTGCGTCGTCGGCGATCAGCGCAGTGGTCGCAACAACGACGGTGCGGGAGTTGCCCCTGAACGGACGCGACTGGACCCAGCTCGCGACCCTTCAGGCGGGTGTTTCCGCCTCTAGAACGCAGGCTTCAGCGAACAGCGGCGTGAATCGTGGCAATCGTGGTTTTGGGAACGAACTATCCGCCAACGGTCACCAGCCACGAGAGAACAACTATCGCGTGGATGGTGTCAACATCAACGATTACACTAACTCAGCACCGGGAAGCGTGCTCGGATTGAATTTGGGAGTTGATGCAATCCAGGAGTTTTCCGTCTTGACCACAAACTACGGCGCGGAGTACGGGAGAACCTCCGGCGCGGTGATCAACGCTATTACGAAGTCGGGCACGAATAGCTTTCATGGTGATGCCTATTGGTTCATTCGTGACGAGGACTTCGACGCTCGCAATTACTTCGATCCGGCTCACATCCCGCCGTTCCACCGCAACAATTTCGGGGCTTCTGCCGGAGGCCCCATCAAGAAAGACAAGACATTTATTTTTGGAGATTACGAAGGGATCCGTCAGGACTTGAGCAGTACTTTCAGGGACACGGTGCCCTCTCAAGATGCTCGCAACGGCATTCTCCACAACGCCGACGGGAGCACGACCACGATAACTGTGGACCCCGCCATCAAGCCATACCTTCCTTTTTGGCCATTGCCGAACGCTGGACTGGTGGCCCCCGGAAACACCGGGTTTTTCATAACCACTGGGCTCTCGCCGGGCACCGAAGACTACGCCACGACCAGGGTCGATCAGATTTTTTCGGACAAAGACAGCCTTGCGGGCAGCTATTTCTACGACCGAGCTTCACTCACGACGCCGGATGCATTGGTTGCTTCGTTGAACCAGATTTTTACCAGCCGTCAAAAGGGCGGTGTCGAAGAAACGCATATCTTCAGTCCCACCTTGGTGAATACCGTCCGATTTGGAGTTAACCGGTCGGTCGCGCTGATCACCAAGCCGGTGAGCGCTCTGAATCCGCTGGCTAGCGACACCTCGCTCGGAACGTTCCCGGGACTTACTGCACCGAACCTTATTGTGCCCGGCCTAACTACGATGCAGGGAAGTCTTGGCAGTCAATCAAACTACAATTATTGGTTTACTTCGATTCAGTTCTATGACGACGCGTCCCTCACCAAGGGGGCTCATACTCTGAAGTTCGGATTCGCCTTTGAACGGATTCGCGAGAATCTGATATGGAGAACTTTTCCAACTGGACGATTTCAGTTTCCCTCGCTGCTAGGTTTCTTGACCAATGCACCTACCTTCTTCCAGGGAGCCAATCCGGCAGTCGGGAATGAAGTTGGGTTAAGACAGAGTCTGGTTGCCGGGTACCTGCAGGACGATTGGCGGGTGCTTCCGAATCTCACGCTGAACCTGGGCGTCCGCTACGAATTTGCGTCGATTCCGACTTCGGCCAATGTGCCGTTTCAGATCATACGAAACTTGTCAGGCGGATTGCCTGTCCCGACCAACAGTGCTTGGCAGTCCAATGCCACTTCGAAGGACTTCCAGCCGCGAGTCGGTTTCTCTTGGGATCCATTTAAGAACGGGAAGACGGCGGTTCGTGGCGGATTCGGAGTTTTCGACATACTGCCTCTCCCGGCAGCAATCGCGGGAACGTTTCCTAGTGAGCTGCCGTTTCAAGCGCAGAGCGCCGTCAGCCTCGTGGGCCAGCCAGCGGGCAGCACGTTTCCTACGGGAGTGCTTCCACTCATCGTCTTTGACCCCAACAATCCGAACTTTGCCGCTCTCCGGCTTACGTATCTGGAGCCCCATCCGGCTAACTCGTACGCCCTGAACTGGAACCTGAACGTTCAGAGAGATGTCGGTTGGAACACAACGCTGATGGTGGGGTATGTAGGGTCACACTCCTCGAATGTGCCATTCGGAGCGGGTGACTTAAATGGAGTGCAGGGAATACTAACGTCTGCCGGTTATCTCTGGCCATTTCCGGTGGGCAGCGGAACAAAACTGAACCCGAACGCCGGCCAAATCAGCGGAGTTTTGCGGGACAGCACAGCTTCTTACAATAGCTTGCAAATTCAAGCCACGAAGAGGATGAGCCACGGCCTGGAAGCTCAAGCAGCCTATACCTTGAGCAGATGTATCGACGATGGCAATAACAGCGACTTTTTCCTGAATTCGATTCAAAGTCTGCCGTTCTATATCCATTCGATACGCCACGGCAACTGTGACATGGACCAACGTCAGAACTTCGTGTTTAGCTCGTTCTGGAATCTTCCCGGACCTCGCCAAGGTGTGGCCATGCACATCTTAGGTGGTTGGCAACTCGGGGGCATCGTCACGGTGAGCACAGGTTCTCCATTTACGCCCCAGATCAGTGGAGATCCTCTCGGCCAAGGGAATGCAACTCCGTTTGACGCTCCCGATCGGCTGGATATCCCCGGTTGCGGGAATGTTACCAATCCGGGGAATGTGAACAGCTACCTGAAGCTGAATTGCTTTTCGCCGCCCGTTGCTCCGCCCTCATTCGCATCAATGTGCCAGCCAGCGGCGCCGAGCGTCGCGAGTGTGATTCCCAATACCTGCATGAACCTGCTCGGGAACGCGGGACGCAATCAAATTTTCGGCCCTGGCTTGGCGGAAGTGGACTTCTCAGTTTTCAAGAATATCAGGATTTCAGAGAGGTTCACCGTTCAGTTGCGATCCGAATTCTTCAATTTGTTTAATCATGCTAACTTCGCGGCGCCTCTCGACAATTCTACGCTGTTCACCAATACCGGGACGCCGGTTGCGGGTGCGGGCGCGATTGATAGCACCGTTACGACATCGCGTCAAATTCAGTTCGCGTTGAAATTCATGTGGTAAGAACCGAGAGTGCAATTCAAGAGACGCGGTCGGCAACGCTGACTCGAAGCGAGGATCTAGTGAGGGAATTGTTCTTTCTATTAGCTCTCGTTCTACCGTCGGCATTGGGCGCGCAGACACAAGCTTCCAGTCCGTTGAATCTGATTCAAACCATCGAAGTACCAGGGGTGCCCGAGGGTCATCGGACAGACCATCTGGGGGTGGACTTGAAAGGACACCGGCTGTTTACGACCATGCAGGAGGCGCATGCAGTTGTCGTAATCGATGTGGATACAGGAAGAATCATCCAAAACATTCCGGTGGGAAATCCCCACGCTGTGGTTTATCGCAGCGATCTGGACAGGATCTATATTTCTGACGACGCGCCCGGGGAGTCCGGCCTGAAAATCTTCAGCGGCCGCGACTACCAGCTTATCAAGTCGGTCAAACTTCTCAAACGAACCGATTCGATGTCCTACGATGCGGAAACGAAGTATCTCTACATCGTCAATGGAGGAAAGGCGGCAAATCTCGACTACTCGCTGATAAGCATTGTGGACAGCACAACGGGCGAGCGTGTCGGCGATATTAAAGTATCTGCGGAAACGCTGGAGGATATGGACCTCGACGCACGAGGTTCCCGCCTTTACATTGCCGCAACGGATGAAAAGCAAGTCGTCGTGGTGGACCGGGTGCAAAGAAGTGTGGTTGAAACCTGGCCCATCACCCACGGGGGCCCCGTGGCGACGGCGGTGGACGAAACGCACCATCTCCTCTTTGTGGGTTGCCGGACTGGTCAAATGCACGGCGATGTCGTTGCGCTGGACGCCCGAACGGGCAAAGAAATCACCGCGCTACCCATCGGTGGTCTGCTGGACTATATGGTTTTTGATCCGCAAAGCGGACGGGTCTATGCGGTTTGCAGTGACGGCTATGTTTATGTGTACCGAGAACTAACCTTCGATAAGTATATTCTGCTTGGCAAGGTCGAAACCGCTTTCTTTGCCAGAACTGGCCTTCTCGTCCCAGAGCTGAATCGATTCTTTGTAGTTTCCCCCAACACGGGACTTAAGTCTGCCGAACTGATGGTGTTTCAGATTCAGTGACTCATTCACGAAGGAGTTATCGAATCGGGACTGGAAGACATTTGGTATCGAGATACTAGCTTGAATTTCGCAAAAGGCAGGCTTCGAGCGAAGTAGCTGTACCGGATTATCGAGAGCGAGGAACCCGTGACGCGTTTCCCGCGGCAGCGGGCGGCAGAGAACATCGGACTTTCTCGCAGCAGAAAGGGGGGTACCACGACAAACGCGAAAAAGTTCCCTGTAATCGTCATGGGGATGTTGTGTGTTGTAGCCAGTGTATGGGCGCAAACACAAGAATCCGAGGGCCAAGCCGTTGTGGCCGTGCGCGCCGGGAGGATGTTCGACGCGAAAACTGGCACGTTGCTTGCGGACCAAGTTGTGCTGATCAAGGGCGACCGCATTACCGATGTAGGTCCGCGCGCCGAGGTGCGAATCCCCGCGGGAGCGACGATCCTTGATTTAAGCAGAGATACGGTACTCCCAGGGCTGATCGACGCTCATTCCCATCTGTTCTTGTATACGTCGCCTACGGGCAAGCGGACAGGGATTGAGAATTACGAAACGCACGCCCTTCTCTTTAGTCAAAATTTGGATCAGTACTTCGAATCGTTGCAGTACCGCACGATCCTGGCGGTTGTAAATGCGAAGCTTGACTTGGAAGCCGGTTTCACCACCCAGCGTGACATGGGCAGCGAAGGCGCGATGTATAGCGATGTAGATGTGCGAAACGCCATCGACCGCGGGATTATCCCGGGACCCCGGATGCAGGTATCGACGCGCGGTATTGTAACGACCACCGGCAATTTCCCGGCACCCGCCGGAAATTGCTGCGGCGTTCCCACGGCCGCCCAGGTCATCGATTCCCCGGATGCCGCTCGCCAGGCCGTTCGCGAGCAGGTCAAAGATGGCGCCGACGTGATTAAGATTTTTGCTTCCCGCCGTGAGTACTTCACCCCAGAAGGAACGCCTGTTGCGATTCCCACTCTTACCTTGGATGAGACGCAGGCGGTTGTGGACGAAGCGCATCGCGAACTCGTCAAAGTCGCTTGCCATTGCTATGCCGGAGAGGGCCTGCAGAACTGCATCAAGGCCGGCGTCGACTCCATTGAGCACGGACACGTACTGGACGACGCTGCGATTCACACAATGCTTGAGAAGGGAATGTACTACGACCCGAATCTCAACGTGTTTAGCTCGCCTCACGCTCTGTATGAAGGGCAATGGGGCCGGCTTCAGCAGCAATCCTTCCATAAAGCGCTTGCGGCGGGAGTCAAGATTGCGTTTGGATCCGATTTGGGAGTGCACGGTGTCGGTGCCGTTGAGTTTGAGTACATGGTGCGCTTCGGCATGAAGCCTGGCGACGCATTGCGCTCGGCGACCATGGTGAACGCTGAACTACTCGGATGGCAGGATCGAGTTGGATCGATTGAAAAGGGTAAGTTCGCCGACCTCATTGCGGTTGAAGGAGATCCGCTGAGCGATATAACCGAGATGGAGCGGGTGAAGTTCGTGATGAAGGGCGGAGAGGTCGTGCGCAATGATTTGAAGTAGAGCGCTTTCAAGTCCCTGAGGCGCTCTCAATCGTGGAGTTGATGACCTTCAGGCATGCGTGTGAGTAGCAGCGGAGGTCAAAGGTGCATCCGGTTCCGTACCCCGCTCGCGCTCAAGTGTCCATGTCACGAGTCGCTGTGAAGGGCAAGCTGGTGTCGCGGTTGGAAGGGTTTGCGCAGGACAAAGGGCAAGAAAGAAACCAGCCGCAAGCCTTTGCTCGGTCTGATCGAGAGTGCCCAGACTGAACGAGTCTCGGATTTCTCGAAGAAGTAAATGTTTGCCCAACAGGAGCGCCATCGGCATGAAGCTCAATTGCAGTGTGTTGATTGCTTTGGTGATAGTCGCCGCCCCGCTGGCGATTTCGCAACCGGTTTATGCCGACGGTTTGAACTGCAATCTGAGCCGCTACAGTAGGCAGACCGGCTTGTCAGCGACCGTCGCCGACAACACTCTCACCGTCACCTGGGAGGGCGAGGCGAACGATGAGATTCGGCTGCGTCTGGCGATTGTGCATGGTACGCCGACAATCGAGGAATTGGCCATCAGACCTCGCGGAGGGCCATGGACGACTCTCGCGACGGATGCAAGGCCCGAGTTCCATGTTGTTACCGGCGTGCGGCGCCTGCCGATGGAACAAATCGAGCCCCTGCTGAGCTCCGGACTAAAGATGACGCCCGAGGTCGTCGAACAGAACAAGTGGGAGGCGTTCTGGGACGCGCCTCTTAGCATTCCCGGCGCAGCCAATGGGCCAGATACTCCCAACATCCTTCGCTGGATGCCGCCCGCGGAGGGGGTTGGCGGGCTGCCGGGGCTGCCGCGCAAGCCAGAAGAGATCAATCGCGCGACTGCTGTGTATCAGGCACGGGCGTGCGAGGTAACCACCGATGGCGGCCGTCTAGAAATATCGTTTCCAGGAGTCACGCTGGGAACCTTTTCCGGAAAGCTGCAGTACACCGTCTATCGGGGCGCGAATTTGATTCGCCAGGAAATAATCGCAAAGACCGAGGAGCCTTCGGTTGCATACAAATACGATGCAGGCCTCGACGGGTTGACGATTCAGCCTCGTTCGCGAATTGTGTGGCACGACACCGCCAACAATTCGCAGGAGTACGAGTTTGGCGGAGCCCCCAACGAAGGTGAGTTTGCGCTCCGAGCTTACCATCGCCTGATCGCCGCAGAAGTCCGTGGCGGGGCGATCGCCGTATTCCCACCGCCGCATACCTTTTTCTGGGCACGCGAATTGTCGGTCAATCTCGGGTATAACTGGTACCGAAAAGAGAGCGACTCTCGATTCGCGTTGGGCGTTCGACAGCCCGAGGCCGAGGCAGACCGATTTTATGCCGGCCGCGGCGCCGGGGACTACCGCGAAAATTTTGCCCTCCTCAGTGCGAGACCTGAAACATGGCAACGGATGCCGGTGTATTTCTACGTTTCCAACCAAACCGGTCAGTCTACGATCCGATCGGCGCTGGCTTATACGCGCGACGATCACTTCAAACCTCTGCCAGGGTATCTGGTCATGGTGGCGCACTTCCATCCGTATCTGGCGGTCCAACTCAAGGCGTTCGGCAATGGGGTCAACACCGCACTTCCTGATGTTGAGGCTCTGAAGGCGGCGGGCGTCAATGTCTATGCGCCGTCCGATGGGGGCAAGTTCGGTTTAGATGACGGCAGCGGTACCGGCAACAGCCTGGACAGCACACGTGCGGGCTTGTCTGCAACGGACGCCTCTAGACGTCACGTGAAAAATCTCGCGCTCTACTACGAAGTCGCTCGCCTAAATTCAGACAAGAACTTTTGGATCATGCCGGACGAGGAAATCACGTCGGGTAATCTCGCCAAACAACTTGGCGGACATCACGATCTTCTCGTATCACATCCGATTTTTTGGGACGAAGGACGCGAAACGGGACAACCACTCGTGGAGGATGATCCAAAGTACGGCAAGATCTATCACATCGGCAGCCCAACGGATTTGATGGAAATGACGCGGCGGGAGAACTTGCTCGTTTTCATGCCGCATCCACGTTCGAAGGCATCGGCTGGCTACCCCGACGCGATTAAGGATACGGCTTATTTTCGCGACGAGAATTATGGAGGTGTTGGCTTCCGCTGGGGCATGGGGCTCGACGGATCGGAACAGCGTTTGTGTCAGTATCGCTGCCTGCCAGTGTTGGACGACATGAATAACTGGATTGCGGATCTGCCGACGCCCGCCAAGTACATTCAGGCCATTTCGGAACTTCATGCGCAAGGGCCTGGCGATGACATCTATGCCAACAATCCGGTCAGCTATGTGAAGGTGGACGAACAGCCGCGAATCGATAATTGGGGGCCGATCATCGACGCGATGAAGCGCGGGAATCAGTTTGTCACCTCCGGAGAAGTGTTGATTCCGTCCTACACGCTAGAAGGCACCGGTAGTCAGCGGAGGATTGTCGCGGACGTCGAATGGACGTTTCCACTCGAGTTCGTGGAAGTCGTTTGGGGAGACGGACAGCACACCGACCGACAGATTATCTCCGCCACGGCTCTCCCCCCGTTTGGACGGCATCGTTTCGAAATTCCATTCGAGGCGACGGGAAAGAAGTGGGTGCGCTTCGCAGTCTGGGATTCGGCGGGAGACGGAGCTCTTGTTGAGCCCGTGAAGCTGTGGCCGACAGCGACGGCCGTAGCTTCCAGCGGCCGCTAGGCGGGGGGGAAATCGTGACTGCGATGTTGCGGGATATTGGCCTGTCCCTATGGCTCTTCCGAGAAAGACACGACGAGGATCCGGTCATGGATCCCTCATGGGGAGTCGGCGGGAGCCAAGGCATTCTCGAGTCTGCGGCGAGAACGGAACACCATCGGACTATTGCTGGGGGGCTGTTCGAATGCGATCGAACGATGGGGTTGAGAATTGTGTAGCTGTAAATTATGAATCATGAAACTGAGGTCGGCCTCCAAGTCACACGCTATTCTTCGGCTGCGCGACTCGAACGACTTCCGATTTCCTCGTTTCATCGGCAGATTGTCTGGATTCTCGGGTTCGTATTCTTTTTTGAGCTCGGTGACATCAACACTTTTTCCTTTGCCGCGCCCGCCATTTTGCAACAGTGGCACCTATCCATCGCCCGCATCAGCATCGTCGTATCGGCGACATTTTTCGGGATGTTCATCGGAGCGGTCACCGGTGGCTGGCTCTCGGACCGAGTCGGCCGGAAGCGTGCGCTAATTTCTACTACGCTTTGGTACTCGCTATTTTCGTTGCTGAATGCTCTTGTCTGGAACCCTGCGGGCCTATTCGCCACGCGACTGCTGACCGGCATGGGCTTGTCCGCCATGACGGTCGTCGGAATCACATACATCAGCGAGATGTTTCCGGCGGCGAAGCGGGGGACCTATCAGGGGCGCATCGTAGCAATCGGTCTGCTTGGAATCACGGCGACCGCTTACGTCGCACGCTACTTGATTCCGATCGCGCCGTGGGGTTGGCGGCTGGTGTTCGTTTGGGGCTCTCTGGGGTGGTTGATACTGCTTTTCGGCGGACGCCTTGAGGAATCGCCGCGCTGGTATGAGCAGCGAGGGCAGACAGAGATGGAAGAGGCGGTGCTGGCGAGAATCGAGCAGCGAGTTCGAGCGGAATGTGGAGAACTTCCGGTTCCCGCCGAGCAGACGCCACCAAAGATCGGCGCACATTCCTATCGCGATTTATTCTCACCGGAGTATGTGCGTCAAACCGTGGTCTTAATCGTTGCGTATGTCGGCCAAACCTTGGGATTTTACGGATTCATGGCGTGGGTGCCCACACTGCTGGTGGCTCACGGATTTTCGTTGCTAAACTCTCTGGCTTGGTCTTCCACGATAACGATCGGCGCGGTTCCCGGAGCACTCCTCGCGGCCCTCGTTTCCGATCGTTGGGAGAGGAAGTGGCTTATCACCATCGTCGCATTGGCGATTGCGTTGTGCGGCATACCTTATGGCATGAGCTTCAAAACGCTGACGATAATAGTTTTTGGATTCCTTGTCGCCATGTTCATCCAAACCTTCGCGCCACTGTTGTATGCGTATACGCCGGAGGCTTATCCCACGGAGATACGCAACTCGGGGGCCGGGCTGGTATACGGCGTTGGCCGCCTGGCAAACACGTTGGGGCCCTTGCTGGTGGCGTTCTTCTACAAGAGCTATGGCTACACCTCCGTGTTTGTTTATATTTCGGCGTGTTGGGTGCTGGTGGCAATCGCGGTCGGCGGTTTCGGCCTGAAAACCACTGGCCGCGAACTTGAGCAGCTCAGCGAGCCTCCCGCAGCGGCGGACGCAGTGTAGCTATTTTGCCCGTTGTGGCCGCACTGGCAGTGCGCTCGAAAAGCGATCCTGATAGCAATCCCGGTGCGTTCGCCGAATACTGTGCCGCAACCCGGGCGCCGCTCAGTCGGCACATCACGCTGCGTACGCCCACGCCGAGTCGCGTCCAATCGAAGCTGAAATAGAGTGAGCCAAAGGCAGCCGGACAAATAGGAGTTCGACGCCGATAGAATGAGATCGGTCAATCGCTATTCTGCAGGATGCCCTGATCTGCGTCCATTGACGGAGCTGGCAGCCAGCGATTCTCCTTGTTGAGCTCTCGGAGCAATTTGACGAAAGCTTGGGCCGGCGGGGAAAAAGAGCAGCCCATCTTCCAAATCAACCGGATGCGCAGGTGCAAGTACGGATTTTTGATGGCACGCGACACTAGTTCCGGGTAGGCCTGAACATTACTGGCATTGATCACCAGCGATCCAAGCAGCGCAACGCCGATTCCCGCCCGAACCATGCCGATCGCAGTCGAGGGGTGCGTAACCTCGATCGCTGGATTCACCATCAGGCCCGCCTCCGAAAACGCAGCGTCTAGTATGGTTCGCGAGTTGAGCTCAGGGCTCAGAAGAACCAGCGGGTATTTAGCGATCTGCTCGATCGTCACCTGTTCCAGCCGACCAATTGGGTGCGACTTGGGAAATACCGCGTGGATCTTCTCCTGGTAGAGATCCAGGCTATCGATCTCCTCCGGGTTGAAAGTTGCATTGGTGATTCCCAGTTCCACGTCATCGGACCGGACCAGTGAGACGACACGTTTTCCGTGAGCGTCGCGCAGGTCAATCGAGATATTCGGATGGTATTTTCGGAATTGCGCGATAGCTTCAGGCAAATAGGTGGTAGCAATTGACGGCACACACGCAATTCGCACAACACCTTGTTTTTTTGCCGCTAGATCGCGCGCGTTGGCAATAACGGTTTCAAACTCCATGAATAGACGCTGAAAAATCGGCAAGAGTTCATTTCCCGAGCGAGTCAGCGCAACATGGCGTGTGTCGCGATCGAAAAGACGCAGGTTCAGGGAATCCTCGAGTTGCCGAACTTGCACCGAGAGCGCTGGCTGGGATATATGGAGCACGTGAGCGGCCTGGGTGAAAGTTCCGCACTTGGCCACACTCAAGAAGGCCCTAACCTGCATGAGGGTAACGTCCATGGGCGAACTCCAGACCGAATTCGAAAAGATACGAGCTTAAGACAGTGGTCAACACACCTGACGCTGTCGATACCGAGACTTCGTAAGTCTCGCGGGAGAATCCAATACCTTGAGCATTCTGGGGCGCGACCAAGGCGTGTGATCCGTGGAATCATACCGTCGCCGGGAGGTATGAGCAATAGTTGAATCCAGGGATGGAGTTCGCGAGGACCATCTGCGAACTGGCGATCGGCCGCCCGTTTGCGGGGCTGCGGCGCTCGGTTTGGTCTCGGCGTTGCGCGTGGCGGCCAATCCAAGTTTGGCGAGATGCCTTACGAGATCACCAGGCAATCCCGCGATATTCGCGGCGCGCCAGAGGGAGAAACCGGTGAAAACGATTTCCCACAGGAACTTCACGCGGAGCGCGGTTCTGGCCTTGAACTGCGTGGTCCTCTTCACCGTTACGGTGCGCGTGAATGACATCAGGGTTGTAACCTCCGCGACGTTCAGGGCCGCTTACCTTGAACTCGTACCCGAATGCGAGCGCGTCACCGATAGCAAAGTGGAGACGGAGTTTGGGCCCTCGATGGGAACACGATACAACGCGATTCCGCAGCGCCTTGAACGCGGCGAAGAGATCGACGTTGTGATCATGGCGGGATCCGAACTCGGCGACCTGATTAAACTCGGTAAGATCCGAGCGGATAGTCGGGTCGACTTGGTCCGATCCAAGATTGGCATGGCCGTCAAGGCCGGGGCGCCCAAGCCCGACATCAGCACAGTTGAGGCGCTGAAGCGGACGTTGCTCGCAGCGAGATCGATCGCGTATTCCGATAGCGCCAGCGGCGTCTATCTCTTCACCGAGTTGTGGCCGAAGCTCGGAATCATCGACGCAATCAAAGGCAAGGCTGAGAAAATAGAGGCCGATTCGGTAGGCGAGTTGGTCGCCGCAGGAAAGTTTGAAATCGGCTTCCAACAGATCAGCGAGTTGGTTCCGGTAAAGGGTATTGACATCATAGGACCCCTGCCAGCCGGAGCACAGCGTATCACGGTGTTTGCGGCCGGAATCCCAGTAACGTCAAAGCATCCGAAGGCGGCCGAGGCACTGATCCATTGCCTTGCGTCGCCGGGCGCCTACTCTGCCATCAAAAAGAGCGGGTTGGATCCGATGGGTACAAGTCAGCGAGGCCGGGCGAAGCCTGTTGACCACGTCCGGGGAAAGAACGAATTATTCTGAACTGTGGGAATGAACTTGCAAGCCGGTGGCCCCAGGCTGCAAGGTCCAGTCTTAGCAATTTTGCAGGCAGCGCGTGGGCCCCTCCCGCAAGTTGTGCTAGGACGATGAATTTCCACTTTCCTGGATTGAGGAGTCGCTATGAGGGTATTGCTGAGAACCGGCGGTCGGATACTTGGCTGCATCTGCCTTGTTTTGGCATTCGCGCTCGAGGCATCGGCCCAACAGGTCACCGTGACCCGGCCCGTGAACCTGCGTCCCGGCCCGGCAACCAGCGATCCACGGATCGAATTATTGCAACCAGACAGCAAACTGATCCTGGTGGACGCGGCTCCACAAAACGGTTTCTATCACGTGAAGGCCGCGGACGGAAAGCAAGGATGGGTGTGGTCTAAGAACGTCGCTCTCGTCACAGCGCTGGAGGCCGTCATACCGAAATCAAGCGACTGCGACGACAGCTTGTGGGACCACGTCTACAAGCCCCAGCGGCTCATCGTGAAACAGCAATGCGTTGCCGTGACGGGAACGGTCGTGGATGCAACGAACGGGAAAAGAGCCGACGGGGTTCGGCACGAGGCCGACGGAGACACGCATGGCTGGCTTGATTTGGACCCTGCATTCAAGTCACTGCTAAACGCGGGGAACATCAGCTCCGAAGGCGGCAACATGGTGTTCGAGATCGTCTGCATGTTCCGGGTCTCGCAGGCAGATGCGAAAACGGCATGCCCGTCAAGATTCCACAATCAAGTGCAAATACCACCCGTAGGCTCTCACGTTCGCGTCGTGGGGACCTATGTCCAAGACACCAATCACGCGCGGTGGATGGAGATTCATCCGGTGACCAGCATTACCGTGACTCCCTAGAACCGTCCGAAAAGGGGTGGAAGCGCGCGCCTTGGCCCATCCATCTTGTAGGTTCTTGTAGGTTTTTCTCACGGCAGCCGAAGCCCTCATGATTTGATGGGCGTCTGCCGCGGAAGGGGTTTTCAATACAAGGGATCCTTGCAGTTGTTCCCGTCGGAGAACTAGCTTAGCACTCTCTCGTGGCCCCAGATTTTCTGCCCCGCGCGCTTGGGCGACGCGAGAAAATGAGCGTTCCGCTCCACGAAGTAGCGATCAATCGCGAGCATCGCTTCCTCGACGCTCTCATAGTTGCTGTTATGAATGATCGCCCTGGCCATCCCGCTGAAAACCGATTCGATTACATTTAAGAACTGAGAACCCGCCGGCAACGGCGCGGTTTTGATGATGGGGCAGCCGTCTTGCGCCGCGCGCAGATTCAGGCTCGCGATACGCGAGAAAAGGCGTTTCGACACGTGCCAGGAGGCTGCGTCCCACGAAAGATAGACAGTGCGGCAGGCCTGGTACTCGGTACGCAGCAATTCAGCCATCCTGATCATCTCGTCGGTATTCTTCTTGAGGGAATAAAAGTGGGTTACTCGGTTCCGCGATAGTTCCAAGGCGGCGGTAATGATCAGCCAGCCTCTGGAGTTCTGACGCTGCGGAACAAAGTACGTTTCGCCCGGTCCGACGAGCTTTCTTCCCTGCCGATGCTTGATGGCGAACGGACCAAATTCATCAATCGAGAAAAAGGCTTCGTCTTCCTGCAGATTCGAAAGAATCTGCTTGATCGCATTCAGTTTGGAATCGTAGGAAGGATCCCTGCTGGTAAGGACAATTTTCGCCTTCCGCCACCGGAATCCGGACGTCTTGATGATCCTGCGTACGCGGGCGTAGGAGATGCACTGCCCGCTGCGATTGAGTACGCGGTGGAGATCTTCCATCTTCCAGGACGTTCGATTAATCGAGTAGAGGCTGGGTGGGCAGTGCAGGAGCGCGAATATGGCCTTTTTTTCATCAGCGGTGTCGGTGCATGGTCTTCTGCGGCGAAAGAACAGAGACGCGGTGCCCCCTCGATTGAAAATTCGAAGGTATCTCAGTGCCGTAGCAGCGGGAATCTGCAAACAATCCGTGACGATTCTGTGAGGTATCTTGTTCCATGAGGCTATGACGGCCATCGCCTTCTTGCGTTCGCGCGGCCGTCCGTTGCGAATGAATCCGGCAAGGATGGAAAGTTCAGAGGCGTTGGGAAACTGCGGTTCGAGCAGCGCAAGAGGATCGTCGGCAACCAGCAGCCGGATCATCCATGTGGTGGGGTGCGCATGCGCCGGTCTGATGCGACCGGCGCATCTCATAATTCGATGGACTGTAGATGACGCGATTGCAACATTCTCCATCTTCAACCTGCTCGCGAGCCGCTTGGCTCCCAAGCCTAGGCGATCTCTCAGTTCCAGCACCCGACATTCGGTTAGCGCGCTGGTTTTTCGTGGAGTGGTGTGAGGACGTCTGTCTCTGTCTATGACCTCGCCTAGATCCAGATTTTCTCGATATCGATGCAGTCAATAATATCCGGTCGTGCGCGAAATCTGAAAGGATCGGCACAGACTCGCGAAACATTCGGCGCCGCTATTCGCTCTGATTACGAATTGTTTTCGCTGATCATCAACGTGCGGCATGTTCCATGGCACGGTTGCCTCCGGGCGAAATCGATCGATTCACGCGGTTTTATTCTGCATCGCGCTGGTTGGTTTTGCACGAAACTGGTCGGCATTTGGAGTCTAAGTTTGTGGTTTTCGAACTCGGTTGCCAAGACGGCACGCGTCCGCCGACGCCCGGTTGATAAAACAGCAGGTGGGCTCCGCGATGCCGCAGATATGCCAGTTTTCGAGTGCGAGGGCAGGAAGTAGCGAGCGCGATTCGGGCGAGTGGCGCAGCGTGACAATTATTTCGTTTTTGGCGTTTGCTGCAACAAGGCTTTTCGGGTCTTGGCGATCTCCGCAGCAAGTTCCTTCTCTCCGGGCAAGGCGAGCCTGTATTGGCTGGAGAGAACTTTATTTTGGAGGTTTCCGAGAGCGTAGTGAGCCACGGCTTCATTTTTCTCGCTGCAGAGAATCAGCCCGAGCGGCGGGTTCTCCTCAGGCAAAGTCCAGTGCTCCCGGGCGTAGTTCAGGTAGAGATTCATCTGGCCGGCATCGGCGTGAGTGAACTTTCCGATCTTTAGGTCAATGATCACCAAGCAGCGCAGCCGGCGATGAAAAAAGAGCAGGTCTATGCGATACCACTCATCACCGACGCGCAGCCGTCTTTGCCGCGCGAGAAACGCAAAATCGTTGCCGAGCTCGAGGAGAAATTCCTCCAGGCGGTGAATCAAGCCTTCTTCCAAGGCATTTTCCGAGTATTCATCCTTGAGGCCCAGGAATTCCAGAATGAAGGGGTCCTTGATTTCCTGTTCCGGGGTCATCTCTCCGGCGGGATCAGGTGGCTGACCGCGGCGGAGTAGTGCCGCCTTGTTACGCGATAATTGGGTCCGTTCGTAGAATTGCGTGGCGATCTGCCGGTCAAGCTGCCGTACGGACCAGCCGCCGCGCAGAGCTTCTGCTTCATAGAACGAGCGGGCCTTCCGGTTGTTGACGGAAAGCAGCCGAACATAATGGGACCAAGGCAGGGGAAAAGGGGTCGTCCGGGGCAAGCCAACGGATTTCGCAGACGCCGTCTGCGGATTTCCCTGTGGACCACCGGTCCCGCCCGGTTCGTCGAATTCCGCAGACACTGTCTGCGGAATCGACCAGGCCCGATAGAATTCTCGCATCGCGAGCAAGTTCCGTTCGGAAAAGCCTTTGCCAAACCGGGAGGAGAGGTCCGCGGCCAAGCGTTGCAGCAGTGCCTTCCCGTACTGCGCCCGCTTTCGTCCATGCTGCTCTTGCTCGACGATCCGGCGCCCAATCTCCCAATAGGTTGCGGTCATGATGGAGTTGACCGAACGCGCCGAATTGCGCCGCGCCTGCTCGAGCAGGCCCACCAGTTGCGCTACGAACTCGAAATAAGATTTGTCGAGCGCGCGTAATTGTTTCGGCATCACGGCTGGAACACGGTCCTTTTCGAAGGGCTGTGGGCCCGGCAATTATAGCCGTAATTGCAATTGAGGTTTGAGCTAGGAAGCAAAAACAACTGGATCTGGCCCGAGGACCAGAGCATTTTGCATTCCCCTCGAGGCGGCGAGAGCGTCCACAGATCTCGCCGCCGCTCCCCGGGTGCTCCACGGAGGAACCATTGGCACGTTAGAGTAGTGAGTTGTTTACTTCCCTTTCCAAGACTCAATGTTTTCGCCGGCGGGGGCATTTTTCGCGATGTGATCCGCCATCATCCGGATGAGTTCTGCATTGGTCATGGGCTGCCATCCGTGTCCTTTCATCGGACGCCCATATACAAATTCTCCGGCGTAAGCAGGAGCCGTGGTGGTCTTGAGGAAGTCTTCCAGAAGGTAAACGGCTCCCGCCAAGTAGAAGTTGTCCATATCACCACAATAAATTCGCAACTTACCAACCAGATCTGGCCCAATCTTGGGCCAATTCGTCTGGATGTAGTCACGCAAGTCGTAGCCGTGATCCCGCATGTAATTGGCCACTGAATGATCGATTTTCCCCGTGAGATGGTTCCACAGCGCTTGGGGATAGCCATCGTCTCCGACCGGACCGTAGACCGCGTCCCAGATATCAATCTGCGCACCGGAGCGGTCATGGGTTCCGGAGGCGTATTCCATCTGGCTGATTTGGCGCACGCTGGCGACTGGCTGACCATCCGGGTTTCTCTGAAACATGCGCTCGGGCGCGTTGAATGGCGCATTGGGAACAATAAAGGCGTTGTCGTCGGTGTAGGCGTCCAGCATTCCGTACTTTCGGAAGTCCACTGGGTCCGGATACATGGTCCAGGTACCGCCGAAGAATTCAGGATGGTAAACCTGCAAGGCGAGAGATTCCCAGCCACCGGTCGACCCGCCGGTGAGCACTCGCGCATACGGCTTCGGAATCATCCTAAAACGCGCTTCCAGATACGGTATCAGCTCTTTCATGATGGCGTCGCCATACGGTCCGTTGTTGGCGGAGTTGACGGCGTAGGAATCGTCGAAATAGGGCGTGGGATGCTGAAACGTAACGGCGATCATCCGGGGAAAATCATCGGAATTCCAGGATTGATAGAATTCATATCCGGATTCCTTCAGTCCAGCGGCTTGTTTCTCCATGCCTGCAAAAAGATTGGGACCTGTGCTTTGTTCGGTCGCGAAATCGAAAGCCGGACTTAGAGAGAAGTGCGACTGAGCGTAAACGACCGGATAGCGAATCTCGGGGTGTTGTGCATATCCCTTCGGTAATAACACAGTTGCGCCCAGATACATGGGATGGCCCCAGAACTCCGTCAGAATTTTGCTCTGGATTTTGATCCGCTTCACCCACTCGGTGTCTGGGGGCACTTCTATCGGCGGAAGCACTTTGGTTAGAACGATCTTCACAGACATGGGCTCGTTCGGATCGAGATGCACCTTCTGAGGTTCACTGAGCAGGTTCCCCGGGGAGAAGCCCCAGCGTTGGCCCTCCCACTGGTCCATGTGCGCCCAGATGACGTGTCCATCGGCCCGGTGGAATTGCGTGTATACGTTCAGCACGCCCTGCACGTAATAATCTCCGGCGGGAAGCTCGCTGAGGCTCATATACGGGAACCCAATCGAAGTTGCATCGATGACCGCCGGCTGGCCCGGTTTCAGTTGATCCACGTCCACCGCAAAAAAGGGAACTCGCGCGTCGCGGCGGCGCGCTGAATTGTAAGCAGCGATGCGCGGCTCGGGATCGAGAGTCGGGCTAATCGCTACAAACATGCGGCCCGTCGTCGCCTCGTTGCGCACGGCATCCGAAAAGGAAACCTCGAAGCGCACCTTCGAGGGTGTCTCCTGCGCATGGGCGGCGAACAGACCAGACCACCCCAGGGCTATTCCCGCCAAGATTCCGAGCCGCATCAAAAAGCGATTAAAGTTGTTCATGTAAGTCCTCCCTCTCCTGTGGCTCCGCATTTTCGTGGACGGATCTTTTCGATTTCTATCGCTCGTCACCGGTCGAGCGCTTCTGGGATGAAGAAGCGTCGATGATTCCGTCTTTCAAGTACTGATCGAAGAAAGCAAGCATATCGAGGCCCAGCTGTTCGGTGTTCTCGCGACCGGATACATAGTAAGGACCATAGTGCGAAGGCTCGCCGCGATTGACGTACGCCTTATAGCGGTAGACCTTGTAGGCTTCCTCCAGCGCCCGCGCAAATTCCAGGGAAGCGGGCGGCACATCCTCCCCCGGCCGCCACTCGGTCGTGGGTCCGTCGCCCTGCACCAGGAACACCGGTGTGGTGACTTTGCTCACGGCAAAGATCGGAGAAACTTTCCGGTATACGTCGGCACTCTCGGGAAACGGTCCCAGCTCGTAGGCGAGTAACTTCGTGTGGCGCAACTCCGAGTTGTACTGCATGAAAGAAACCCAGTTTCCATACCCGGACATCGGAATGGCCGCCTGGAAAACTCCGGGAGCGAACGCCACCGCGTCCATGGACATGCAGCCACCGTAGCTGGTCCCGGTGATCCCCATTTCCCGCGGGTTGACGTAAGAAAGCGTTTTTAGGTATTTCACTCCGGCGAGCACGTCCTGGAGGTCGCAATGTCCCCAGCATCCGTTGTTAGCATCTTCAAACTTTTTCCCGTAGCCGGAGCTGCCTCGAATGTTGGGCATGAGAATGACGTATCCCTGCCCGACCAGGAACTGCACAAGAGGTGTGTAGGTATCGGTGAATTGGGAGGTTGGGCCGCCGTGGATCCAGAGAATTCCCGGAAATTTGCCCGCGTTCGCACCGTTACGCGGCTTATAGAGGTATGCGGAAATTGCGAAGCCGTCGGTGCTTGGGAAACTTACTTTTTCGGGCGTTACTAGCACTGCGGCGTCAGCGTTTCTCTGCGCAGAGAACGTCAACTGCGTCATCTTGCCATCGCTCACGGAGACCGTGAACAGATTCGCGGGTTCGAGCGGCGTGCCCAGGGTGTAGCTGATGCGATCTCCCGACGGCGACCATTCAGGGTTTGTGACCACTCCGAGGTCCGGCTTAACGAGATCCTTCGGATGCCCTCCATCCGGTTCCGCCATGCGCAACTTGAGCGTTCCGTCGTGATTCGAAATGTATGCGACGTGTTTGCCGTCAGGCGACCATTGGGCGTCGGTTTGATCCGCTGGCTCGGGATCCAGGGGCTTGGGTTCGGAACCCTTCAAGTCCGCTGTCCAGTAATTCACCCAGCCATTGCGGTAGGAGCTGAAAAGCACCGTGCTGCCGTCCGGCGAGATCTTCGGCGTTCCGAATGAGCTATTGGTCCAGATGGTGCCGTAGTCAAACCAGCCGGCGTCATGGACGACCACTCGGCCCGGACCGCCACTTGCAGGCATCATTAATATATCGTGATCGACCCACCGGTCATCCGTGCGCACGTAAAAAATGGTTTTCGAGTCTGGGGACCACGAAGGATACGTGGAATATTGTGAGTTGGAGCTAAGTCGATAGACTTGGCCGTCTGGCACCGCCACTTTCCAAATATCAAAGCTTCCGTAACGGTCTGCCGAAAAGGCGATCCACTTCCCGTCCGGAGACCAGTTGAACGCATTGATCCTCGCGCCGAGCCGCGTGAATTGGCTGTCAGTTCTCGTGGTGGCATTCCACAGCCACAACTCCGGATACCCGCTCTTGGCCGATAAGTACGCGATCCACTTGCCATCGGGAGACCATTTGGGCGTCTGCACATCATTCTCGGAGAATAGAAGTGCCGGTGGAGACCCGCCGTTCGCTGCCACGACCCAAAGCCCCGGCGTTCCCGAACTCGCATCGAACAGGATGCGCGATCCGTCGGGAGACCATTGCGGCGTCCCGTCGACCATGGAAGCAATCGACGTAAGCATTTCAATCGAAGCTCTTGCGCTCGCCAGCTGGGGATCACCAGAACCGTTGCAGAATCCCGTGCGCGCCGTGAACAAAGCCGCGCAAGCGCCCATTGCCAACGTCCAAGCACACCTCTGCCAGATAGCCAATTTTTTCTGCCCTTTTTTCGAGTTTAGAGGTTCGTTTGCTGTTGCAACGTGGTACGACTCGCCACTCTGTTCACCTTTGCTTATTTTTCAGCGAGACCTGCATACACATCACGACCGTTCCGCCAAATCTTGAGCACTTCTTCTTTCTCGGCGGGCGTGTCGAAGCACGGCGCGATAAAAGTGCGCTTGCTGCAATCCGCCTGCTCGATGGCGGGAAGAACTTCGTCGATCCAGTCGCGGAAATGAATTGCGTCCTGCTTCGAAGTCGGCGGCGCGCTCGCGTCCGAGAGGTACACGGGACTGGTGTGCGCGTAGACGTACGTATCCATCAGCAAATGCTGGAAGCCTGGCCCGGTTACGCGGGCTGCCAGCCAACTGCTCCCGCGCACCGCCAGAGTCCGATGGATCGCGATGCGATGAGGGTCTTGCGCTTTTACGGAGTCCACGATCGTTCCGTTTTGCAAAATATCCAGTGTCTCCATGGGGAAAATGGAAACGGCCTCGGCGTCGATCTCAACCGACGAGGGCTTGCCGGGCGGAAGCCGTATCTCGTCTCCAGGCTCTTTGCCGTTGACGGTGAAGGTCACCAAGGGTCCATTGGTTACGAAGCTATGTCCGGCGACCAGTCCGTGTATCCAATGGTCGTAGGTCAAGGGCGACGCGGCGTGCACGTAGACGCGCACCGATCCAATGGAGGGAGCGCGCGAGTAATTTGTCATCGCATCGGTGCCGGCGCTGGCGGGTAGCCGGAAACCAAGATTCAGCACGCGATACCATTCCTCCGCGGATTTATACGCGTCGCTCCACAGGCACATCAGCTCAAAAAAATCGAGCTTGTGCAGCGCCACCAACACAGGGAATTCCTTGGATCGCCGGGGAAGAAAGCCTCCTCCGTAAAACGGATGGGCAACTCCGCCGTATCCTCCCTGAGCGTGCACTTGGTCCAAAACTTGCGCTTCGTCGGGATAGAGCGCCTGGCGCGCCGTGCCGGGCACCACGTCCGACGGATAGACATAACTTTTCAAATTCACCAGATTTAAGTGGCCCGGATAGGAATACCGATACTCCTGATTGAAATAGATCAGCCGGTCCGTCTTGGAAATCCCGTTCAGCCGGCCTTCGAAATACTGCCGATCCATGATGCGGGTATTCCAGTTCGCCAATAGATCGTTGACGACGTTCAGGTCCTCGCCTTCTTCTTCGAGCAGCAGTGAGGAGGGAGTCGCTTCATAGTTGCCTCCATAGTTCATGTGCACGTGGTTGTCGCCTGAATACCAGCCTTTGGCGGCCATATTGGTCAGCCGCGTCAATTTGAATTCCACGTGCTGCGTTTCGCCGGCGGCGATGTCGACCGATTGCTTTTGAGGGTGATATTCGAATCCTTTCATCACCTCGATCGTGGCGGTGCCGGGAGGGAGATCCACCTTGAACTCGCCCGGCGTATGAAAATAATGTTCGCCCGTTACCGTCACGAAGCGAGCGAAGGTGCCCAGGGGTGCGTAGGACTTGCCATCCTTGGCCCGCAGATACACTCGCGCTGGAGTCACGGCGCCAGTGTCCTCGTCATGCACCGTTACTTCCAGATGACCCATCGGGTGGCTGTACTTCAGGCCTTCGACCGCTACTTGCGAGGGAACTCCCCCGACCGTCGGGATCGTCCACAATGTCAGTGTTCCGCCGCCATCCGATATGTACGCGATCTTCTGGCCATCCGGCGACCACGCCGGTTCAAACACTTCACTCGGGGAGAAAGTCAATTGCAGCGGATTCCCCGCGACGGCGTTGAGCAGCCACAACTGATTGTTCCCTCCGCGAAACGATATGTATGCGATCTTCTGGCCGTCCGGTGACCAGGCGGGACGAGCGCGCCAGAGAGTCTCCTCTGGAAGCAGCAGGGAAGGATCCTTTTCGCCCAGTCGCAATTTCCAAATTCCGCCGGTGCCCACGATATCCCTTGCGTCCCACTTTCGATTGCTGACAAACGCGATCTCTTTGCCGTCGGGAGACCAGGAGGGAGTTATGTTCTGATGTTCATCCTGCAGTACGGGCTGCATCGTTCCGTTCTCGGCGGAAGCCATCCAGACGCCGAAGCCTTTTCCACCGGCCGAGGAGGTACAGAGAATGGACTTCCCGTCGGCAGACCAGTGTGGGTCAACATTTACCGCGCCTTGGTGCGTAAGCTCGCGTGCCGAGCTGCCGTCACTCTTGATCACCCAGATTTGAATGGTATGGTCCGTGTCCCTCGTAAACGCGATCTCACGGCCGTCCGGGCTCCAGGCTGGCTGGGAGTCGTATCCCGCCTCGAAGGTAAGCTGCGTGGCATCGCCGCCGCGCGCAGGAACTACCCACAAAGTGCCCTGCATGGAGAAGGCAATTTGCTGTCCGTCGGGCGACCAAGCGGGAGCCCACGGGCCCGTCGTCACGGGCGGCATATACATGGCCTCCATGTAGAGGCCCGAGGCATCAGGAACGGCTCCGTAAGCGGAGGTGAAGTCCTTGCCATTCTTCTGGAATTCTTGAGCGGGGTGGGGGGCCACTTGCGCAGAGACCAAAATCGCTGAACAAGTGACCCACAGGGGTAACACCACGGCTGAAAGAAATCGTTGCTTGGTAGTCGATCGCCAACTCATATCTTTCTCCGGTGAGCCAAACGATGAATCGACTGCTTCGTTCTGCGAAGGTTTCACAATTCGCGTCTTCACTCTTGGCGCCGCCTCGTCCCGACCACGCGATCCCGCCGGCTCTTGCATCGTTCCGTTCTGGTGTCTTGTCCGCATACAAAGAAATCTCTGCTCGGGTTAAAAGTTATACTTCAAGGCGAACTGAATAATTCTCGGCGCCACGGTGGTTGAGGTGATGGCTCCAAAAGTTGCCAGGGGCAGGGTAGAAGCGGGATTGGCGAACTGCGGCGTATTGAACACGTTAAAAAATTCCGCGCGGAACTCGATTTTTGTGCTCTCCTTCAGCCATCCGAGCGGCGTGACCTTGACGATCGCCAAGTCCATGTTGTGTTGTCCGGGCCCTCTCACCGCGCCTCTTCCAATGGTGCCCAGCCCAAAGCCGTCCCCCACTACTGGCGGAGGGCAAAAGGCCGACGTATTCAAGTAATCCGACAGATTGCCCTCGACCGATCCGGGGGTCTTGAGCTGGCCGTCGGTGAATCCCGGGCATACCTGCCCGTAGCGATAGCCAGAAACTCGAAACGCAATGATGGATCCGGCGCGCTGGTCTTGGATCGGGACCGGTGTGCCGGTTTGCACGGTGATGACCCCGGAAGTCTGCCAGCCACTCAGCAGTTTGCCAACGAAGCCGCTCTGCTCCTTCGGGTACGGAACTTGCCACAAGTAACTGAACACAAACCTGTGCTCGCGATCGAAGTCGGATGGACCCCATGCCAAGCTCCTAGCCAGGTTACCGTCTCCCGGAAATCGTCCCCCTCGCCCCGAATCGAATCCAATGGTCGTATCGGAGAGATCATCGAGGGTTTTGCTCCAGGTGTAAGAACCTAGGAATTGCAAGCCGTGGCTGAAGCGCTTGGTGATGCTGGTTTGTAGCCCGTTATACCAAGAATCGAAATTTGTTTCGTTGTCCAGCAGGGACGTATAACCAATGTAAGGCACGCGCTGCTGGGCATTGGCAACGGTATTCGTCGTAATGCCGTTCACCGGGTTTGTCGGACTGGCTAGCAACGGCGTATTCAGATCGGCCGTCCCGTAAAGGCGCTCGCCTCGCGATCCCACATATCCAATCTCCCAAAGAAAGCCCGGCGCAAATTCATATTGCACATTCAGGTTCCACTGTTGGATCAGCGGAGCGCTCAAGTGATTTGAGATAACCGAGTGCGCCGCAATCGTACTGGTGGGAAAGGTGATCGGCCAAAAGGGGGTGGCGGGAAGGGGCGGATTCCAAGGGACTTGAAAGGTGGCCGCGGTATTCTGAACGCCGGTAAAGGCCTGCAGTGCGTTGAAAGGCGGTTCCAAAAGGAGTTGAAGAAAATCGTTGCCGGCCAGGCGCGAATAGAAAATTCCATAGCCGGCGCGAAGGACCACGCGATCGGTTCGCGCGAAGGGCCGCCAGGCAACGCCGAGGCGCGGGGCCCAAAAGTTGTTCTGGACATTACCACAACACCCTTTGTTTCCAGTGCTCATCACCTCGGGGCTGCCAACGGACGCGAGTACGCTCTTGGGAAAATTGGTGGGGACGATGTAACCGGATAGCGTGCCGCCCGCGGGCGGGGGATTGATCGCCAGCAGCGGATCGAAATTCGTCAAGTACCCGCGAGCTTCCGATACGTCTCCGTAATAATCCCAGCGGACGCCGAGGTTGAACGTCAGTTGCGAGTTGGCGTTGAAGTCATCCTGCAAATAGGCGGAATAATCCACCACCCGAAATTGGCGGTCGGTGATTCCGCTGATGGCGCTTTCCGAGAAAATGTTGCTGAAGTTGGATCCGTTTTCCGCCCCGCTCATGCCCAGCAAAAAGTCCGGGAACGATTCAAAAGTCAGGCTTCCGCGCTTATTGCCATACAGATTGAAGTTGTCCCGGATGGGATCCACCTCGAATCCCGCGCGAAGGCTGTGTCGCCCATGGACGAACGATAACTGATCCGCCACGGAAAAGCCGGTGACCGCGGTGTCGAAGAAATCGTTGTTGTTGCCTCCCAGGGTAAATAATCCCGTCAAAATGATCTGCGGCAGCACGGTGGTTTGGCCTGTGCCGGTCATGCCGATGTCCGTGGTTGTCGTCGGCTGCAGGTTGATGAGACTCCCGGTGTTGCGCAGTCCACTTACGGTCACGGTGTTGACGAGATTGTTGGATAGGACGGAAACCAGCTTCAAGACCAGGCTCTTGTTCCCAAAACTATCTAGCCCACCGTTGCCCGGCACGTTCGACCCGGAGTTCGTGAAGGCCGGGCTTTCGGGGTCCCGTGACCAAAAAAATCGCCCGCTGAGCGTGTTGGCCTTATTAATGGTGTAATCCATGTTGTAGACGACTTGGTCTTCGGTGAAGTCGGAAACTTCGCTGAATACGGAGAAGCCCTGCCCATTGGTCTCAATCAGCTGGGGCGTCGGAATCGCGTAGCTGCCGTTGGGCAGCTTTTGATTCAGCAGGGCGACGGCCACGGGGTTGATGTTCGAGCCGTCGCACGCGACTGCGACTCCGCCCTGAGCCCCGCTCTTCCCGCAGAACTGTGCCCCCAAAGTGGGCGCGGAACGATCATCGGTCAGCGGCGGCAGAAAGGCGCTTTGCAGTGAATTGGCTCCCACGCCATTTCGTTGGCGAGTTCCCTGATAAGAGCCGAAAAAAAACAATTTGTCCTTTAGGATCGGTCCCCCAAACGTGCCCCCGAATTGATTCTGCTTGAGCACGGGGCGAGGCCGGTCGTTCCTCTTGAGGAAAAAGTCGTTGGCGTTGAGGACGTTATTGCGGAAATATTCAAAAGCGTTTCCATGATAGTTGTTGGTGCCGGATTTGGTGACCACGTTTACGTTCGCGCCGGAACTTCGCCCGTACCCGGCATCGTACAGGCTGGTTTGCACCTTGAACTCTTCGATGGAGTCCGGATTCGGAATGGCAATGCCGGTATATCCAAGCCAGTCCCCGGCCTTCGCGGTCCCGAAGTTATTGATGTGCACTCCATCCATTTGGTAGTCGTTGTCGATGGCCCGGCCCCCATTGACGAAGATGTCCGGAGAGTTTCGACCGAGCGCCCCCGCATTGTTGACGTCCGCCTGAACCCCGGTATACAAGTTCAGTATTTGCGTGTAGTTGCGCGTGACGAGCGGCAGGTTATCGACGGTCTGTTCGCTTACGACGCGGCCCAGCGTGGTCGATTCGGTCTGGGCCAAAACGGTCTCCGCTTGGACCGTTACGGTCTGCGAGGTCGATCCGACGGTCAAGGTGATATCGAGCTCTTCCGATTCCGTTACATTAATAATTACAGACTGCGCCTTGTAGGTTTGAAAGTTGGTTGCGGTCGCTGTCACGCCGTACGCCCCCGGAGCCAGCAGCGGTATATTGTAGACGCCGGTCGAACCACTCTTCGCGCTCCGAGTCGTTCCCGTCGCGGTACTGGTTACCGTGACCGTCGCGTCAGGTACCACCGCCCCGGAGGGGTCCGTGATTCTCCCGACCAGTGCCCCCGTCGATGGCGTCTGGCCCTGGGAGACGGGGCAGGAAATAAACAAGACGGCAATCGCCAGGATGAGCCGCCAAATTCGAAGGTCCAAGATGCCTTTTTTCATGTTGAGCACCGCCCCGCCGATTTTGTGTAAAGCCCTTTTACGCGTCAGCGGAAGAGTTAGGCAATGGCCAACATGTAATTTAATTGTTGTCGGCTAGCTCGTTGAAAACAGCGGTGGTTGCCGCTCTGCATGGTCTTTTTTCGTACAGTTGACTTCTCGCGGGAACGGCGGCAGAATCTGGAATGTTTTCGCAAAACCCTCCGGGGGGTAAGGGCATCCTGTGTTTTGGTGTCTTTGAACTGGATCTTGAGAGCGGTGAGCTTCGCAAAGCCGGCAGGTTGATCAAGGTCTCCCCCCAACCGTTGCGGGTTCTGGCCCTCCTGGCAACGCGCAACGATGTCGTCACGCGCGATGAGATTCAAAGGCGAATTTGGAGCGATGCCACCTACGTCGATTTCGAGCGTGGGATCAATCACTGTATCAGCCAGATCCGCGCGGTCCTGGACGACAATACGGGAACCCCGCGCTACGTGCAAACTCTGCCGCGCCGCGGCTATCGTTTCGTTGCGCCGGTCGTGCAACGTGACCGCGATCAGCTTCCGCCGGCGCGAGCGAGTTCTTCCCAGAAATCCAAAACGGCGCCAAGGTTCGCTTTCGTAGCCGTTTGCTTGATCGTGGCCCTGACCACTACCGGGTTCGCCTGGAAACGCATCGCCGCGGAACACAACCTGCAGCGACCGCGGGTCCCTCTGGCCGTCCTTCCGTTCAATAACCTGAGCGGTGACCCGCAGCAGGATTATTTCGCCGAGGGCATGACCGAGGCCCTGATTACTCAATTGGGCAAGTTTAGCCGCCTACGGGTGATTTCGAAGCAATCGGTGATGCATTTCAACGGGAACGATAGCCCTCCCAGTGAGATCGCGCGCCAGTTGAACGTCGATGAGATCGTCAAGGGCTTCGTCCTGCAGTCGAATGGAAAAGTCCGGATCACCGCCCAACTGATCGACCCGGCGTTGGGCACTTATGTTTGGACGGGTAGTTATGAGGGCGATCTTCGCGACGTGCTAAGGATACAAAGAGAAGTCGCTAGCGCCATCGCCGCAAAGATCAGAGTCAGCATGACACCCCAGGAACAAGAGAGAGTTCGAGGCAACGAGGAAGTCGATCCTGCCGCGCACTTGGCTTACCTGCGGGGCCGGTTTTATTGGAACAAGAGGACCCGGCCAGCGCTCGATCGGAGCATCGAATATTTCCAGAGCGCAGTGAAGGAAGATCCGAATTATGCTCCGGCCTACGCGGGATTGGCGGACTCTTATAATTTGCTCGCATACTCAGGCGCTTTGCCGCCGCAAGTCGCCTATCCAGAGGCCACCGCCGCGGCGATGAAGGCGCTGCAACTGGACGACACCTCCGCTGACGCGCACACTTCTTTGGCGGACATTCGTTCGGTATACGAATGGAAATGGTCGGAGGCGGAAGCCGAGTATCGCCGTGCCATCGAGCTCAACTCGAGTTATGCCATCGCGCATCAATGGTACGCGTCCTATCTCGTGGCCATGGGGCGTCCGGAGGAAAGCGTTTCTGAGGCAAAAGAAGCTCTGCGCTTGGATCCTCTGTCCCTGGCCATCAATTCTAATGTTGGATGGACTTACTACCTCGCCCGAAGGTACCAAGACGCAATTGCAAGTTGGCGGGCCACTCTGGACATGGATTCGGATTTCGGCCTGGCGCACCTGGACCTGGGGCGCGCCTACCAGCAACAGAACATGTATGAGGCCGCCACCTCGGAAATGCTGAAAGCGATCGCGCTATGTGGTGAAACACCGGGCGCGCTCGCTGCCCTCGGATATTCCTACGCGGCCGCGGGCAAGCCTGCGCAAACGATCGAAATCGTGAATCGATTAAAAGCCATGGCTGAGACAAGCTACGTCCCCGCCTACGACATCGCGGTGCTATACGCGGGGCTGGGCAGCAAAGACGAAGCTTTTCGCTGGTTGCAAGCGGCTTATAGAGAACGCAGTGGCGAGCTGCTTTACATCAAGGTGGACCCGCGTTTGGATAACCTGCGCGGAGATCCTAGATTCGTAACCTTGCTGCGAGACATGGGGCTCTAGCGAACACATAGGCGCGCCGAATGCTGCTCGAATGAAAGACTCCGCCGTCACCACAACCCTAACAGGAACCGTGAAGGCGTTATCGGAGATTTGAGATCGTCCTACTTTTGAATTTCAATCTGCGGGCGCTCAGTGGCGATGATTTCGGGCACGCCGCGGAAGTTGATAATCTTTCCGGTCGCGCAAATTCGCGAGGCCTTGTATTCAAGTTCGGGCGAGCCAAACTTCTCGCGATCCGATCCCCAGATCAGAATCGTGAACACTTCTCTTGGGTACGGCTCATCGAGGTTTAGAAACGTTGGCTCGCCCTTCGAACTTCTTGCGTAATGTGCGCTCGCGACTTTGCCGCAGACCGTCGCCCGTTCGCCGATATGACCCTTGGCCTCGGCCGCGGTGATCTTCCCAAACGTCGTGCAGCGGGACGTCGGCGAGGAACGTGTGCACGCGAAGCGGTAATGCATGAAACTCCCTTGGAGAAATCTGCGGCATCTTTTATCGTTAGTGTATATGGCTGACTACCTGCTGGACAATTCTTGGGACAAGGCTTCTCTACTGGAGCAGTACCTTGATCCCGTAACCTCCTCACAGGTTCGCGGCCGATCCAATAAGCAGACGGTGCATGCTGTCGTCTCAGCAAGAAGTTCTCTGTGCACATTTTCTCGGAACTGGTGCTGTGTACGAAGTGTGTACGAATGGATCATTTTCAATCGGTTGGACTTAGCTTTGAGCGAAAAGCAGATTCCCCGATTTGTTGTAAACGTTAGTAGTTAAAGAAAACCAACGGAGGTGTTGTAGGCAATTGTCCGGCTTTGCAAGCACGGGTTCACTCCGATGATCCTCGTTGGCTCTAGCACGTCCTTCCCGTCGCAAAAAAACTCGTCACCAATTCGTCACCAAAACCTGGTCATTTAGGAGCATTCTTGCGATGGTCAGAACCGGAAAAGCAAAGCAGGCAAAGGGATTTAGCTTTCTGACCACACAATTGACACGGTGGAGGTCTGCGGTTCGAGCCCGCACGGGCCTACCATATCCCCTGATAGCGTGGCTTTACATCCTGCAAAGCAAACCCCAGGCCGCCTCTACGTCAGCTCGATGACCGAGTTGGCACGGCGCATTTCTGAACACATCGCCGCTGGCGTCAGCCGATCATTCGTTCAAGAACGACGTGCATGGTGTAAAAGATTGAGGGCCAGACTTTCAGCGCGATCGGTAGTAAGGCGAGTAAGAGCAATGCTCCAGAACCAAAAGCGCGGACCCACCGGAACGATTTATGCAGCGAGGATTGAACCGCATCGCCTGGCTCCATCAGCAATAAGCGGTTAACGCGTTCCTCTAAATTACTGTCGCCAACCAGCGAGACGGAAAGCCGCGAATGGGGTGCCACACCCAGGCGCGCGACTCGAACCAATGCTTGCGCAAGTATGAGCGGCGCTTGGGCGTTTCCGCGCGTCGCGTCGTCGTCCGCGGACCACTCCGAAAGTTTCGTCCACGCACGTTCCAAGCGTGCAAAAAAACGCGAGGCCGGCAGCGCCTCAGGCGCTATCAAAATAAGAAGTCGCTTCAGGTTATCGCCAGAATTTCGATGTGCCTTTTCATGACATAACGCCACCCCAAATTCTTCAGGCGAAAGGGCCATTTGTACATCTCGCGAGAAAATCACACGCGGACGAAATATTCCGCTCAATCCGAAAATCGGAGCGCCACTGAAAGTCACGGCCGTTAGAGACGGATCTTCCGGGAGAGACGTCGCACGGCCTGCGAGTTCAGCAGTGCGGACGAACTCAGACGAGCGGATCAGCGCGTAAATGCTTCGTGAGATCGAGACGGCCCAAATCGCCACCCCACAAAGCGCGGCTGCCGAGCACAACAGATTCATACGCTCAGCGGACACGCGAGGCTCAAAAAGCAAATAGCTGGGGAGGCATAGACCGGCAACTATCAGCAGAGAGAGAGAGACGGGCAAAAGACGGAGAAACAATAGGAAGCGAGCGCCCTGGCGGGCGGGCATCTTTTCCGCGAACCGAATGGCCATCGGGGCCGCGCCCCAAGCGGCGAATCCCAAGAAGGCATGCACCAAGAAGAAGGCGGCAGCGCAACATGCCAGCAGTTTCAAAGCGTAGGGCAGAATCATTGGCGCCCTCGCCGCGCAAGCTCCCGGCGCCTCGCTTGAATCTTATTTTCGAGCACGTCGAGAAGCGCTTGATCATGCTGGCCCAGCGCGTCTACCAAGGTTGAAAACAATAACTCGCGCGAGGAGCCAGAGCCATCCACGAATGCCATCACCAAATCTCCGGCCCGTCCCTGTTCCCACTCCTGGCGCGACAATCGCGGAGAATACAGAAAGGCTCGCCCAACCCTGCGCCGGCCCAAGAGGAATTTCTTGTACAAGCGTTCCAGGGTCGTCATCACCGTGGTGTAGGCCAGCGGCCGGTTGAGCCGCTCGCGAACGTCACGGACACTGCTTTCTCCAACGTCCCAGAGAATTTCCATCACGCCGAATTCCAGGTGGCCCAAGGCCGCCAGCGAAGCGTCCGCCTGGTGCTTCGCGACACGAGTTTTCAAGAGGCGGAACATTCTTTTGCGCCGCAATCATACCAAACGCGGCAGCAAGAGGGCACCGCCGGCTGGTCGTATCAGAAACTCAGCTTGGCGGAAAATTGCAACGACCGTGCCGGAAGTTGGTTGGTGATGCCTGCCAACGGCAGGCCAAAGCCGGTACCGGGAGCCTCGCCATTTCCAAACGTTCCGTTGTAGCCCACGAAGTTAGGATGGTTGAAAACGTTAAAAGCCTCGGCGCGGAGAAGGAGTATGACGCGGTCGGTTCCGAGCGCGAAGGGGCGCTCAACGAACGGGTCGAAACTGTAGATCGGGCGCCCATGGCCTGCGTTTCGTCCCGCCACGACTCCGTCGATCACCGGGCGATCCGTCGTCGCGCCAGTGTCGCCGCTATTCGTGGTTCCGGTCGTGAAATTGTACGGAAGGCCGGACGCCAGGGTTACGATGCCGCCGACTCTGATTTTCCAGGGAGCGGTGTAGAAGCCGCTGAGCACGAACCGATTGCGCTGGTCGTAGATCGCATTGCCTTTCTCTTGCGCGCCCGGGAAATTGGGGTCGTTGGGGTTTTGGCTGGGAATGTCCGGATCCACGTTATCAATCGCGTGCGACCAGGTGTAGCTCGCCAGCATCGAGAATCCGTTGCTGAAACGATGACTCAGGTCCAGGTCCAGCGCGTTATAAAAGGCGAATCCGTCGTTCACATCGCTTTGAATGGTGCTGTAGGCGGGCGTGATGCCGTTCGCCGCGTCATAGACCCAAAGCGGGCGCGTGGCGTTGGCGGCATTCGCGGCGCATGCGGCGAGCGGCGTGTTCGCGGTGTTGCCAATCGCTGGATTGGGAATGCATTGCTCGACACCAGAGCTATTGGGCGCGGCACCGCGAAATTGGTTCGGCGTGGTGCGCACGAACGGCGCCGGCGGATCCACATCCAGCGGACGATTGATCTTCAAGGTGTGCGCGCCGACGTAATCCGCGCTGAGGACCCAGCCTTGCCAGAGTTCGCGCTGCACTCCGATAGTCCATTGCTCTGTGTAGGGGTCCAGCAGTTGCCCGGGATAACCGATCAACACAGATGTCGGGAAGAATTGATCGAGAAAGGCGCTGCGCCCCGGGCGGATGTAAAGGCTGCGAAGGGGCACCACAGCTCCGGGCGGGAAGGCCGGCAATGGCGCATCCGCCACGCTCGCTGGAAAACCGACTTGGCCGGGCGTGGCTGTATAGTTGAAGACTCCGGTCGGCCCCGTCAGCGCGTAGTTGGCCTCGGAATTGTCCACGATCTGGGAGTAGTAGATGCCGAAGCCTCCCCGTATCACAGTCCGCCCATCGCCGTGGAGGTTGTAGGCAAAGCCCACCCGCGGTGCAAAATCCTTATTTGAGTTGGTAAAGGTCTGCTGCTCGTAGCGCAATCCCAGATTCAACGTCAGGTCGGGACGCACGTGGTAGTCGTCCTGCACGAAGAGGGACCACAGCGTGTCGTCCACGGTGTAGTTTGCGTTGCCGTAGCTCTGCGTATATTTCTGCACGTTGCTGATGTCGTCCAGGAAAGCCGGGCTTTCGCAAACGGAAGCCGGGTCCGCGCACACGTTGTAGGTGAACTGACCGAGAAAGATCGGACCGCCGAACTCTTTGCTGTCACCGCCGTTGTACGCGTGGATTACGTCCATGCCGAACTTGACGTTGTGGCGTCCGTGTATCGACGAAACCGTATCGTTCACTTCGTATTGCCGGTTCAGCAGCAAAGCCGATTGCGAGGTGCCCGTAGTGAACGTGCCGCAAGCGACCGCTCCGCAGGCCGAGGTGATCGGAACGGAAAACTGCGTCCCGAAAGCAACCGGGCTGAATTGAGTGATGGGGGAAGCCAACTGGAACTGCACACGAACTTCATTCAGCCAGGAGCGGCTCAGCACCGCGGTTTCGCCGAGTTCTTCGGAATAAGTGCGCCGCTTGAAAATCCGGTCCACGGTCGGAAGACTGTTGCCTCCGACAATTCCGTTGGGGTTGGTGTCGTAGAAACTGTCCACGTCGCTGCGGAAAAAGAGATCGTTGTTGTTGTTGATCTGATGGTCGATCCGCAGCAGGGCCAGCCAACCGCGGTAGTGTCCCACGAAGATTCCCGGCTCGAGCGGAGATGTAATCGGAGAACCACGATTTTCCCAGCTGTATTCTCCGCTGGCGAAAAATTGGGTGCGGCCGTTCCCTCCGATGGGTCCGGAGAGCGAGGCGGCAGTCTGTCCCAGCGAATCGCTGGCGATATCGTTGCCGCTGCTCGCGGTGCTTGGAGTGAACCCCGAAAGTGATGCGGAGGTATCCGAGGGCCGCCACAAACCCAGCACATCGCCGTGGAAATCGTGCCCTCCGCTTTTAGTGACAATGTTGACGACGCCTCCGGCCGTGAATCCGTACTCAGCGGAGAATGCATTCGTCAAGATTGTTATTTCCTCCACGCCTTCGAGCGGTATGTTCGAGAAAATCGTCTGCCGGCCCCAGGCATCCACGCCATTGCTTCCGTCCACTTCGAACCAGGTCTGGCGCCGTCCCGTTCCGTTGGTGGTAAAGAGGTCTTCGTTCATGAAGACATCGCCTTGATTGATGGCGGGACGATTGGCGGCCTCGAGCAGCGGCAGATAGGTGATGCGCCGGTTGAGCAGTGGCGTTTCTTCCGCTTGGGTCGCGCTGAGATGATCGCCCAGTTGCGGCTCGTCCGTGCGCACGCCGCCCACGGCACCGGTCACGACGATTTCTTCCTGGCCCGCTGCGACGTTGAGTTGCAAGCGCAGGCTCGCCGTCGTACCGCCTGCCAAGACGACCTCAGTCAGCTTTGCTTCCGCGAAGCCCTGTTTGTGGATCGTAAGATCGTAGTGTCCGGCAATCGGCAGTCCGGCCGCCGAAAAACTTCCGGAACCGTCTGTGTGGACCCGGCGGTGCAGTCCGCTGAGCGTATTCGTCAGCGTCACTTCCGCGTCCGCAACCGGGGCTTGGCTCTGATCCACAACTTCGCCGCGCACCGTTGCCGTATCGGGGGTTTGCGCTCGAACGCAGCTAGCAACCAGGAGAGCCACGGCCAAAAAAGCGAAAACGAAGCCCGCCCTTCGTCGGAATTCAGTCATGAGACTTAGAAAGCTAACGTAGGCTGCAAACTACTACCATTGATAGTAGAGCGCTTAGCATTTCCTAGGATTTTCGACCTAACGCACTGCGAGGATCGGTTCGCTAAACCAAGAAGCCGTGCAATGCTTAAGACTTTCGCATATCATCGCGTGCCATGAAGAAATGGATTATCGCGACGCTCCTTATTGCCACTGCCGCGGTCGCATTCGCGCAAGAAACGCACAAGCAATACGAGCCGCCAAACGCGCCGGGCGCTGGTCAGAAACTGCTCGCGCAATTTGCTGGTGATTGGGACGTCGTCAAGACGTTCTTCCCGCAGAACGGCGCTCCGAAAGTGACGAAAGGCACGTGTAAGCAGTACATGATCCAGGACGGCAAGTTTCTGCAGTCGGATTTTATCTTCTTCGATTCTGATGGAACGCAGAGCACCGGCACCGGAATTTCCGGCTTCGATTCCAAAACCAATCGCTTTACCACCGTATGGTACGACTCGCGGCAGACGACGATGTCGATCCGCCAGAGCGACGGCACGTTCGACGGCCAGAACATCATCCTGTGGGCGACGCCTCTCGATCCCGATCGTCCGGGGCGCAAGACCGTCGCGCGCGCACCTTGAGGAAGACGGCCGCGTTCTCCTACATCGCCATTTTCTGATCGATGACAAAGGGCAAGAGCGGATGATGATTGAGTTGCGGCTGACCCGGAAGTAGTTTTCCGCAGATCAGAAATCTGAGGCTTATTTAATTCCTGGCGCAAGGGACATCCTCGAGCGCTAGTCTCGTTTGCACGCTCCGCAGCCCCGAAAAAAGATTGTTTGGCACTTCTTGACAACTTTCCGAAGCTGATGTTTAATCCCTGCTCCAGTTGTAAATCACTTTCAACTGGAAACGACTTCGAACTTGATTTTTGGCTGCCTTCTAGTTGTTAATCATTTGCAACTGGAACCTTGGTGCGGAGACTTATGACTCGTTCAATTCCTATTCCCGTTCTCAATGCGGCTCTCGGTCTCGTGCGCGCCGCTCTGATCGTCTCCTTCCTGCTCTCTCTTTTCGTGCCGCGCGCCGCGGCACAGGAGCCTCCCTATTTCGTCACCTATTCCTCCGCGCTCGAAGAGCCTGGCAACCTGGAAATATCCCTTAAGAACACGCAGGCTGCTCCGCGCAACGGAAACCCCTTCCTGGGCAGCGCTCTCGAATTCGAATACGGCGTCAAGGGTTGGTGGACCACCGAGTTTTATCTCGATGGCCAAGCCACCGAGAACGACTCCACCATCCTCACGGGGTTCCGATGGGAAAATCGCTTTCGTCCTTTGCTGCGCGACCACTTCATCAATCCCGTCTTGTACGCGGAGTATGAGAACACCAACCGCGCCGACCGCAGCCTGCTGGAAATCGTGGGCCACGACAGCATCGCCGACCTGGCCATCCCTAATTCCATCGCGCGCCGGGAAATTGAGCGCGAGATGGAGTTGAAGCTGATCTTGTCCAGCAACGTGCGCGGCTGGAATTTTTCGGAAAATTTTATCGCCGAGAAATCGCTGAACGAAAGCGAGCCGTGGGAATTCGGATACGCGCTGGGCGCGAGCCGTCCCTTGAGTCTGCTGGCGAGCGGCAAGTCCTGCTTCTTCTGCCGCGAGAATTTCTCCGCGGGCGCCGAACTGTACGGCGGCCTGGGTACCACCGACGGCTTCGGCTGGAAAGCCACCTCGCAGTATTTGGGGCCCACCGTTAGCTTCGATATTCCGCGCGGCCCAACCGTTCTGTTCTCTCCACAATTCGGCTTGAACGACAACAGCGCCAAAGTGCTGTTTCGTTTTTCGGTTTCCTACGAAGTCCAGCAGGTACGGAATATTTTCCGGCGGAAAAATTAATGGACACCAATTCTCAGAGCCAAACTCCAGTCCCGGCAAAACCCCTCGGAGCATCGCGCCGGGCACTGGTCGGGCGCGCGCCAGTGCTTCGCGTCGCCTTCAGCGTCCTGGCGCTGGTCTTATGCATGGCGCTTGCGGATGGTTCCTGGCTGAAGAAAGTTCCCCCCGACTACCACACGAAGGTAAATCCTTACGCCGGCCAACCGGCCGCCATCGCCGGCGGAGCCAGACTCTTCGCCGATCATTGCGCCAAATGCCACGGCGCGGACGCGCTGGGAGACGACAAACACCCCAGCCTGCGCAGCGATCGCATCCAAATAGAGGCTACGCCCGGCGATATTTTCTGGCTGTTGAAAAACGGCAACCTTCGTCGTCGCATGCCCACCTGGAGCGCCATTCCAGAACCGTCCCGCTGGCAAATTATCGCTTATGTGAAGAGCCTCGGCCCTGTATCCGCCGCCGCGCCCGCGGCGAATACTCCCTAGGAGAAATCGGAATGATTTGTCCCAAAGCGTTGCTCGCACTGCTCACTTCCTCTGTGTTGTTTCTGTCGTCGTGCGGCTCTGGGAAAGCCCCCCAATTTTCAACAGAGAACGACACGATCAACGCCTCCGAGCAGCAGGTAGGCGAGCGGCTTTTCGTCGAAACGCGCTTCGCTGAATATTTCGCCGCGCATATGACCGGCGTGAACGATCCGCTGCTCGTCGGCGATCCCGTTGTCGCCCAAGTTCTCACCACCAGCGGCACGCTGCCCGGCCCATTCGCTGGCGAATCCATCAACTGCCGCTCTTGTCACTTCGTGGTCGAGTTCCAGGGCGTCGCCGGTGCTGGAAATCGCACCTACGCTGACTTCATTGACCACAGCCCTTTGCCCCTACCCATGGGTAATTTCACTGCTACGCCTCGCAACGCGATGCAAATGGTTGGCTCTCTGCAATCGCGCAGCGGTCCCACATTTCTTCACTTCGATGGCCAATTCAATGATCCCGCGGACCTGGTGAAAACCACGCTCACCGGACGCAATTTCGGCTGGGGACCCACGCAAACTCAGCAGGCTATTGCGCAGATCGCCAAAATCATTCGCGAAGACAATGGCATGAACATCCCCGCTCAGGAATATGGCGAAAATCTGCCGTACTCCACAATTTTCCTGGGCACCGCTCCGGGAATACCCAAGGACGTCCAGCTTTCCGCGTCGTTCCGACTGGACGTCTCTACCGCGACCGACGACCAGGTCGTGAACCTTGCCGCGCGGCTCATCGCGCAATACATGGGCGGCTTGCTCTTCAAACAGGATCAGTTCGGCCGCTACTATGCTTCACCCTACGATGTTTTTCTGCGCATCAATCATTTGCCGGTGCAGCCCAAGGCCGGCGAAACGCTCCCGCAATACAATCAGCGCCTGCTTTCACTTGTGAGTGGGCTGAGCAATCCTCTCTACGTGGACGGAACCTACGGCCAATTCCAATATCACGCCCAGCCGTTTCAATTTGGCGCGACGGAACTCGCCGGCCTGAAAATCTTCCTACGTGCCGCCAATAATGCCGCCGACGGTTCGCAGCACGCCGGAAATTGTGCCGCCTGCCACACTCCTCCCAATTTCACGGACTTCCGGTTCCACAATACGGGCGTCGCGCAGGAAGAATATGACAATGCCAACGGTAGCGGCGCATTTCTGAATCTCGCGATTCCCACTCTCGCGCAACGCAATCAGAATTTCGATCAGTACATGCCGGTCTCCTCCGCGCATCCCAACGCCACCGAGCGGTTCCGTCACCAGGCAGTCGCCGGACAGCCGCAATTCGCTGACCTGGGCCTCTGGAACATCTATCTAAACCCCGATGTGCCCAATCCCCAGACGGATCTGCAGTCGGTGGTCTGCGCCAACCAGCAAAATTGCTCCGTCGACCAGGGCCTCGCCACGACCATCGTGCAGTTCAAGACTCCGACGCTGCGCGACCTGGAAGATTCCGCGCCCTATTTCCACAATGGCAGCGAGCTAAAATTCCCGGATGTCGTCGAATTTTATGTTCGCAGCTCCGCGCTCGCGCGTGCCGGCAACCTGCGCAACGCCCCGGTAGAATTTCAAGGGATGTCCCTGAGCGATGACGACGTCGCCGCCCTCGCTGCCTTCTTGGCGTCCCTCACAGAAGACTACGACGACGCCTAATCGGTTACAGCTGCTGAGTGGCCGGCGCGGTATCTGTCCGCCCATGCCCTTAAGGCCGCGGGCGGCCCGGCTACCTCGATAGAAGGCGTCCGATTTTTTTCTTGACATCGGGGAGCAATCTCGTAGTATGGCACGCGTGCCACAAAGTAAGACAGGCGATTCTCCATATCGGGTGCAGGTGCTGGACCGGGCCCTGGCGGCGCTGGCGGTTTTAGCTGGACGCTCGAGCGACTGCGGGCTGGCGGAGCTGTGTATTGCGCTGAAGCTGCACAAGAGCACGGTGCACCGGCTGATGATGGTTTTGGAGCAGCATCGGCTGGTGGTGAAGAACGCGGAAACTGGACGCTATCGCCTCGGCCTGAAACTTTTCGAATTGGGATCGAAGGCGATTGAAGGCTTGGATCTGCGGGGGCGCGCGCGGCCTTATCTCGATCGTTTGCAGGAGAAATTCGGCGAGACCGTTTTTTTCTGCATTCTGGACGAGGGGCAGGTTTTTTACGTGGAGAAAGTGGAATCGAAGGCGAGCGTGCGGACGGCGTGCACAGTGGGAAGCCGCGCTCCGGCTTACTGCACAGCAGTGGGAAAAGCCATGCTGGCGGAGTTGCCGGAGGCGGAGGTGGCGGCCATCGTAAAGCGCTGGGGCCTGAAGCCGGTAACGGCGAAAACGATTACGAGCAGCGCGGCGCTGAAGACGGAATTGAAGGCGGTACGTGCGCGCGGGTACGCGATTGACGACGAGGAGAAGGAAGCAGGACTGCGTTGCGTGGGAGCGGCGGTTCGTTCGCATTCCGGAATTGCAGTGGCGGCGATGAGTATTTCGGGGCCGGCGTTTCGGATGACGAGAGAGAGAGTGCCGGAAGTGGGGCAGGCGCTGATGGAAGCGGCCGGCGAGCTTTCGGCGGAGCTGGGATATCAAGCGGCAGCGGTGGAATTGGTGGGCGGCGCGGCAGATTAAGGGAACAGGAATGGGAAGAACGGCGAGAGCCGTCTTTTTTTGGCAGCGGAATTGACTGAGATGAAGTCTCACAATGTGAGACATGCACCAAGAAGGATTTTGCGGGCCAGTCACGGGGTGTCTGGAGCGCAAAAAGGCCACGGCAAGCTCTCATCTTTCACCGCAAGCGGTAGAGACAGGAGGCGCGCAAATGCGACGCAAACTTTGGCTTGGGATCGTGGTTGCGATTTTGGGACTGGGGATTCCTGGTGGCTTGCATGCGCAAGTGACGACCACCACTCTTTTCGGCAGAGTGACGGACGCGACGGGCGCGCCGCTCGTCGGAGCGAGGGTCACGGCGACGAACAAGGACACGAATTTAACGCGAACGGCGCAGAGTGGTCCTGACGGCGAATACCGCATGGAACTTTTGCCCGTGGGAAATTATTCGCTGGAGGTGAGCAACGCGGGTTTCAAAAAATTCGTGAGTAACGGTATTGTGCTGGAGGTGAACGTGCCGGCACGCGTGGACGCGCCAATGGAGATCGGCGAAGTGAGCCAAACGGTAACGGTGACAGGGGGAGCTCCGCTGGTGAATACCACGAGCGCGGAAGTGGGGCGCACGGTGGAGAACGCCGAAGTGGTGAACCTGCCCTTGGTGAACAGGAACGTATATCAATTGCTGACGCTCACTCCAGGCGTGCAATACAACAGCACGCAATTCGGGCAGCCGAGCATCGTGCTGGGGTATCCCGAGCAGCGGACGTTCATCAACGGCGGGGTGGATGGAGGCGCGGGATCGGTCAGCTACTATCTGGACGGCGGAATCAATATGACGGGTTTGCGAAACACCGGAAACATCCTGCCGAATCCGGACGCGATCCAGGAATTTCGCGTGGAGACGAATAATTACGACGCGGAGTACGGGAAGATGTCGAGCGGCGTGATTAACGTGATCACCAAGTCCGGCAGCAATGATTTTCACGGTTCGCTATTTGAATTCACGCGGAACAATGATTTGAACGCGAATTTCTGGGGATCCAAACTGCCGCAGCCTGCGGGGCAGCGCAACCAGTTTGGCGGGACGGTGGGCGGTCCAATCATCAAAGACAAAACATTTTTCTTTTTTTCCTACCAGGGGCTGCGGCAGCTGAATAACGTGTTTCTTACCGGCGCGACGGTTCCCACGACAGCTGAAACGCAGGGTATTTTCCCAGGTCCGCTGCCGAGCCAGTACACGTGCTCGGGAAATCCGAACCAGCTGTGCCCTGCGTTGCTGGACCCCGTGGCGACGAAACTGATCAATGCTTCCGGCAGCGCGACGTCGTTCCCGACGATTCCAAGCCCGAATGTGGGTGCGTCAGGGTGGCAAGGCACGGCGCGGGCGCCTTTCAACGCGGATGATTTTCTGGTGAAGGTGGACCACAACATCACCAGCAATCAATTGCTGGGGGTGAGCTACTTCGAAACCAGCGGAAACAGCAGCACTCCTCCGCTGAATTCGACCACGCTGCAGCCGAATGGCAATATTCTCTGGGATATCCAGCAATATACCTGGCGACAACAAAATTTGAATTTGAGCGACACGTGGACCATCAGCCCGAAACTGGTGAACCAGGCGTGGTTCACTTACACGCGAAATTTCGGCGGTAGACTGAACTTGCCGGCGACTTCGCTGGGCGATCTTGGTTCGGACTTCACGATCCAAGGTCCGAATTCGCTGCCACAGGTGACTGTGACGGGATTCTTCACCGGAGCGAGCGCGATCGCAGGGCCCGTGGCGGGCACGAACTTCTATTCCGTGCGCGACGTGGCCACCTATAATCATGGACGGCATTCGATCGCCTTCGGAGTGGAGGAATCGCTGGATAAGGATATTCAACAAACGTTGCTGAACAACTACGGCGTTTTTGGTTTCAACAGTACGAAGGTGACCGACGCGGTGTCCGGCAGTTCGGTGACGGTACCGGCGCTGGCGAATTTTGAACTGGGGCTTCCGACGTCCGTGTCGCAAGACGTGCCGGTGACCGGCTACACGAACAGTTGGTCAACCGGCCTTTTCGTGCAGGATAATTTCCGCATATTGCCGCGGTTGACGCTCAATCTGGGATTGCGTTGGGATATTCAAACGCCACCCACTGATCCGCAGAACCGGGGATCCAGTTTCGAGCAGGGCTGCACCACGACTTGCACGGAATCCACCGTGGTACCGACGGCGCCGCCGGGAGCGCTTTTCGTAGGCGATCCGGGAATCACGCGTGGCATTGTTCCGGTTCGCTGGCACCATATTTCGCCGCGACTGGGATTTGCGTGGGACCCGTTTGGCGACGGCAAGACTTCGATTCGGGGCGCGGCGGGAGTTTTCTACAGCAGCGTTTCCGGCAACGAATGGAATACGACGACGAACTTCGAACCTTTTGCGATTCGGTACACGCTCACGAACGTGACTTCGAGCCTGGCTGGAGCGGGTGCTACGGCGACGCCGACGGGCGCGACGCTTTCTTGTCCTTACATTAATCTTGCGTCGAGTTTCGGGACGTCGGTCGCCTGCCCGGCGGGGTCAAGCGGCAGCGGCCTGACGGGGATTGATCCGTTTCCGTATATCTACAATCCCGCGAACCCTGCGTTTCTGACGCCCGGAGGATCGTTCTTCGGCTTCGCGAAAAATTTTCAGTGGCCTTATACGTACCAGCTGAATTTTTCGGTGCAGCGGCAAATCACCCGGGATTTCAGCATGTCCGCGGCGTACGTCGGAACGCTGAGCCACGATTTGCCATTCGCGCAGGACATCAATTTTCCGATTCTTACGGCGAACGCGACGAGCGCGAGCTCCAGTATCGTAGCGCGGCGGCCGATCGACAATTCCACGCCGGGCACGACGAAAAGCCCGTTCGGAACCGTGCTGCTGGCGCAATCCAACCAGACCGCGTCCTACAACGGGCTGCAAGTGACGGCGCAGAAGAGAATGTCGCAGGGATTTCTGGTGTACGCGTTTTATACGTTCAGCAAGACGTTTGACAGCGTGCAACTGGACAACAACACCACGCAGGGCGGCGCGCAAAACTTCGATAACCTGCGGGAGGAAAGAGGGCCGGCGGACTACGACATCCGGCACGTGTTCGTGGCTTCGGCAGTGTGGCAACTGAACTATTACAAGGGCGAGAGCGCGCTGGCACGCGGACTTTTGAACGGGTGGTCCATCTCGCCGATCATCAATCTACACAGCGGCCTTCCGTTTACTGTGCTCAACGGCGCGGATGCCAACCTGAGCGGGAACAGCGCCGCGGAGCGCGCCGAACTGGCGCCCGGCGTGGACCCGACGCTCGATCCGCATCGCTCGCGGTCCGCGGCGGCGGCGGAATGGTTCAACACAGCGGCGTTTTCGCAGAATTGCGCGAAGACTTCGCTGACATCGGCGTGCGTTCCAACTGATGGGAACTCGGGGCGGAACATGCTGCGCGGTCCCGGGTTCAAAGATGTCGATCTGGCGGTGTTTCGCGATTTTACGTTCAAGGAACGATACACAGTCCAGGCACGTCTAGAATCATTGAACGTATTCAACATGGTGAGCTTGAACAATCCAACAGGAAACGGAGCTACAGCGGGATCTTCCACGTTCGGCGTGATCACCAGCGCCGCGCAGATGCGCCAACTGCAGTTTGGTTTGCGCTTCACGTTCTGAGCGCAGCGTCGGTGCGTTTAACGATTTTACAGCCAGCACCAATCGCAGATGGTCCAGCGGCGCGGATTGATTCGCTGGTCATTTGCTGCAATCAGACGTGAACTGAATTCCCAATCGATGTCCACCCCGGGAGGAATTGCATCATGAACACGCAAGGGCAAGCCCCATTTGAAAAAATGGTATTTCGCAAGACGAACGCGAAACTTGGGCGGCACGAATTCGTTTCGCCCGCGAACAGCGCCATGCGGCATCTGTGCTACGGCCGAATTATCCTGAACGCTGGGACGCCCAAGGTTTCTTACGCGAATGGAGGGCACGAAACCGGTTTGATTTGTCTTTCGGGAAGCGCGGAGGTGACTATCGGCGGGCAGAAATTTCAGCTTGCGCAGTACGACGCGATTTACGTGCCGCGCGACAGCCAGATCGAGGTGAAAACCGATAATCACGCGGACTTTGCGGAATTCTATTCGGATGTCGCCCATCATTACCCGCTGCAGTTTGTTTCCCACAAGCAGACCTCGAAGGATCCCTCGCTGCGATTCAAGGCTGGCGGGCCCGGGAACACGCGCGATTTGAACGTGCTGATCGGAAAAAACGTGAGCGCCGGACGTATTCTCGTGGGATTCACATTCTCCGAGCCCGGGAATTGGACGAGCTGGCCGCCGCACGAGCACGCCGAGATGCTGGAGGAGATGTACGTTTATTTCGGCATGCCGGAGCCGGCTTACGGACTGCAGCTGGTTTACAACAACACCGAGTATCCGGAACTGGTGACCGCGGTGCGGGACGGCGATGTGGTATTGATGCCCAGCGGTTATCATCCGAATATAGCGGTGCCGGGACATCGCATCGGATTTTTGTGGGCGATGGCGGCGCATCGCGAAGTGGAAGACCGCCAGTTCGGCGTGGTGAATATTCAGCCGGGATTCCAGGAGGGCGGGTCGGGGCTGGAGGTAGCCCGCAAGTGAGCGGGGCGCTTTAACCAAAGGGAGCAGATGCGGGAAGAAAAACCGATCGGGGAGGGCGGGACTGCTGACGGACCATCCGTAGCGACGCTTACGGGAGCGCGGAAAGTTGGAATATTCGCCGGGAATTTCCGGTGGGTCATCTGCGCGCTTTTATTTTTCGGCGTCACCAAAAATTACATGGACCGGCAGGTGCTGGGGGTGCTGAAAGGCACGCTGCAGCACGATCTTGGTTGGAACGATATTGATTATGGGAATTTGGTGTTTGCGTTTCAGGCGGCTTATGCCGCTGGAATGATTTTTGTGGGCCGTTTGATTGACCGGCTGGGCACGCGCGTTGGTTATGCGGTCGCGATGGTTTTTTGGAGCCTGGCGTCCATGGGACACGCGATCGCGAATTCGCTCGCGGGATTCATGGTTGCGCGATGCGCGTTGGGTTTCGGCGAAGCGGGAGTCTTTCCGGCGAGCATCAAGTGCGTGGCGGAATGGTTCCCGAAAAAAGAGAGAGCGCTGGCGACGGGTATATTCAACGCCGGCACGAATATCGGGGCAATCATTACGCCGCTGGTGGTGCCGTGGATCGTGATGCACTGGGGTTGGCGATGGGCCTTTATCTGCACTGGAGCGCTGGGTTTTGCGTGGTTGATTTTGTGGCTGCTGCTTTACCGTAAACCGCGGGAGCACTCTCTCTGCACCGAGAGCGAGCGCGAATATATCGAGAGCGACGCGGAAATTGCACAGGGGAAAATCCGGTGGGCGCAACTGCTGCCGCACAGACAGATGTGGGCGTTTGCGGCGGGGAAGTTCATGATTGACCCGATCTGGTGGTTTTACCTTTTTTGGATCCCGGACTATTTGCAGCGCGAACACGGTTTGCACCTGACGCAAATCGGGCTGCCCATCCTGGTGATTTACGTGATTTCCGATGCGGGAAGCGTTGCGGGCGGGTGGCTTTCGTCGAATTTGATTCGTCGAGGGTTTTCGGTGAATGCCGCACGGAAATCCGCGATGTTGGTTTGTGCGTTGAGCGTGCTGCCGATCGCGATCGTTTACCGGATTTCCGGATTGTGGCCAGCCACGCTGGTGATTGGACTTGCGGCCGCGGGGCATCAGGGATTTTCAGCGAATTTATTCACTTTGGCGTCGGATTTGTTTCCGTCGCGGGCTGTTGGATCGGTGGTGGGAATTGGAGGGATGACGGGAGCGATTGGTGGAATGTTGATCGCGGAGATCGTGGGACACGTGCTGCAGTGGACCGGAAGTTATGTAGTTCCTTTTTTCATCGCGGCGTCGGCTTACCTGATCGCTTTAGGGTTCATTCAGATTTTGAGTCCCGCGCTCGCGCCTGCGCCGATCGGAGCATCCTGAAGCGATGAGCCTCGAATTATTTCAATTGAACGGCAAGAACGCGTTGGTTACCGGATCGCACAAGGGGCTTGGCGCTGCGATCGCGGTTGCGTTGGCGGAAGCGGGCGCGAACGTCGGTTGCCACGGGCGAAATGCGAAGCCGGGAGAGGCTTGCGGAGAGATTCGCGCGCTCGGCAAGAAGACGTTTTATTTTGCGGGCGACGTGGCCGACACGAAAGTGTGTTCGGGCTTGATTGAAAAGACTGTGAGCGAATTCGGGTCCATCGACATCCTGGTGAATAACGCCGGCATGATCAGGCGCGCGCCTGCCGCGGAGCTCTCTATCGAATATTGGGACGAAGTGATCGCCGTGGACCTTACGGCCGTGTTTCGGCTTTCGCAGCTGGCGGGCCAGCACATGATCCGGCAGGCGACGGGCGGAAAAATCTTGAACATCGCGTCGGTGCTTTCGTTTCAGGGCGGAGTCAACGTACCGGGCTATGCCGCCGCGAAGGGAGGAGTGGCGCAGCTGACCAAGGCGCTGGCGAACGAATGGGCCGGAAAAAAAATTAATGTAAACGCGATTGCGCCGGGCTATATGGCGACGGACAACACGGAGGCGCTGCGCAACGATGCCGCGCGCAGCCAACAGATTCTGGAGCGAATTCCCGCGGGGCGCTGGGGCGAGCCACGCGACCTTGCAGGAGCAGCCGTGTTTCTGTGTTCTTCGGCGAGCGACTACGTTGATGGACACATTCTGGTGGTGGATGGCGGATGGTTGGGTCGTTGACGGCGAGACATGCCGTGTTGCGCGGGGATTGGGAGGATTCGATGAGCGTGAGCGCGGACGAGTTTCCGGACTTAGTGGTGGTGAAAGTTGAGGCGGCGCCGGAATCGCAGCCGGAACCTGGTCTGACCAGAAAAGTGATGGCGTACAACGACAAACTTTTTCTTGCCGAGCACCAGATGGCGAAGGGCTGGGCCGGAAGCGTGCATAGCCATCCGCACGATCAAGTCGTTTACGTGGTGCGAGGACATTTGAAAGTGACATGCCAGGGGAAAACTTTTGAGATTCGCAGCGGCGACAGCTTCGTGGTGCGCGGCGGCGTGGAGCATGGAGCCGCGGCGCTGGAAGATTCGTTGGTAGTTGATGTATTCACACCGTGCCGCGAGGACTACATCGTTTGATGATGCCTGGCAATCGAGTTCGCACGGCGTGGTCGATGCTGGGTTTTGTGGGCCTCGCGCTTTTATGCGCTGTCGGCACGTGCCAGGCGCAGGGAGCATCAGCTACGGCGGGTGATTCGTCGGGGCCAATCAAGACTGCTGACGTCAACAACGAGATACGAGATTTTCTTGCGCGGCAAGTTAGCGCCCACGTGGCGGACATCAAGAGTCTAAATCCGCCGCCGGAGCGAGTTGTGGGCGCGTTGACTACCGGCGAATTCTCCTGGGGAACTTTTATGCGCGCGCTGGCGGCTTACTCGGAGTTCGCGCATACGCGGACGGTGGCGGGGCGCGATGTGATTCCGATGATTGCGGGGATGGCGCCGATTGAATTGCGCCAGGGCGGAAAGGCTTGGGCACAGCTTTATGCGGCGCAGGCGCTGCGGTCGTTCGGGACTGATTTGAATCACAATGCGTTGTGGCAGAGCTTATCGCCGGACGAACAAAAACAGTGGAAGGTGCTGCTGGATCCGGGGCGATTCTACGACGTGAAGACGCGCAAGTTGATCAAGCTGCCTGAGAACTATTTCGGAGTGGCGGCGCGCATTGCGGCGATAGACTTTCAGCTCGGGTTGATGACGGATCGCAAATATGTGGACGATTTGCTGGACCGCGCCGCGCTGCAATTTAGCAGCGGAGCTCTCTTCGCGGACGATGCGTTGCCGACAGGAAGGTACGACAGATATTCGAACGAGTACGCGCGAGCGATTTACGATGCGGCGGAGATGATCGGGCGCGCGGACGTGATGAAAGCGCTGGCGCCTTCGCTGCACGCCCAGATGCAGCTCTGGTGGGACCTGCTTTCTCCGGATGGATACGGCTACTCCTGGGGCCGGAGCCTGGGAGCGATCAGTTATATGGATACGATGGAGATTGCCGCATTCGTCGGTGCACATCCGGAGTTTCGCCCTGCGCCAATCGCGCAAATTGCCGCGGCGTATTACGCTGCGTGGCGTTGGCTCCGGCACGATTTCGACGAAGAAAGGCATCTGCTTATGGTGTTTGCATTCGGCCAAGGCGATTACAGCTACATCACCAAGGAACGCGAATGGCAGCAAACGACGACTTTCCTTGCGAAAGTGATCAACGCGGACGAAGAGTTTATGAGCGTGCTGGAAAAGGAAGGCGTGGCGAGCTTTGCTGCCAGGCCTTCATTGAGCAACGTCGCGCGATTTGTTTATTTTCGCGACGAACCCGGAAGAAAGTTCGGAGTGTGGGTGGTGCGCCAGGGAAATTTTCATTTTGCGTTGCCGTTTGTGACCGGCCCGCGGGCGGCGACCTCCGATTACGAGCCTGCTCCGCACGGTTTGCCGGGTTTCGCTGTGCCGGTAGAGAAAATTTATCCGTGTTTCATTCCGTTTATCGAGTTGGAGGATGGCAGAACGATCGCCGCGGCGGATGGCGCCGATGAGATCCGCCCTGCGCCGGATGGGCTATCGGTCACCGCGATTTGGAATCGCTGGGTGGTGGTTGGCGCGAAGGCTGGAGAGACGGTGGATCCCGGGCTGAAGTCGCAGGTGACTTGGTCGATTTCCGACGGGCAAAATCTTTACCGGAGCGAGTCGCTCACTGCATCGAGGGAGCTGCGAATTCGCCGGATGTGGATGGCAGTTCCGACTCGGGCGGACGTGATCAAAACATCTGTAGCGGACGGAGCGCGAATCGACGAATTCACGTCGCCGCGATTTTCCTTGGACGCGCGCGTTCTTAATTCTGACTGGCCTTTGCGGATATCGGCGTTTGCGACCGGCGACGATCCTTTGGGGCGGGGAGATCGTGGCGCGATTCCTTTGCACTTGATCCTGGAGACCGCGCATGAGCTCACGTTGCCTCCGGAGTCGCTGCTTAAATGGGAAATCGAGTTGACGAGCGTTGTTGAGCCGGGCTCGTAGACGCATGAAGATCATTGCGCACAGTGCGGCGATCGGGTGCGGACGAGCGACGAAAATATGAACATCAAGCCTAAAGAGAATTGCCGGTGGGATCTGCTGAGCTTGGGCGAAGTGATGTTGCGATTCGATCCTGGCGACCGGCGGATTTGGACTACGCGGCAGTTTGAAGTGAGCGAAGGTGGCGGCGAGTACAACGTGGCGCGCGGCTTGAAGAGATGCTTTGGCTTGGATACGGCTGTGGTCACCGCGCTCGCCGATAATCCGATCGGACGGCTGGTCGAGGATTTGATGAATCAGGGCGGCGTGGATCACTCGCTGACGAAGTGGGTTGCCTACGACGGCGTGGGCCGAGCGGCGCGCAACGGTTTGAATTTTACCGAGCGCGGGTTCGGCGTGCGGGCCGCGCTGGGTTGTTCCGATCGAGGGCATACCGCGGTTTCGCAGTTGCAGCCGGGAGATATTGATTGGAATCACATTTTCCGCGATCTGGGCGTGCGCTGGTTTCACACCGGAGGAATTTTCTCCGCGCTTTCGGGCTCGACCCCGGAAGTGGCCATGGAAGCGATGCGAGCGGCGCGAGAAAACGGAGTGATTGTTTCTTACGATTTGAACTATCGCGAATCGCTTTGGAAATCGTATGGCGGCAAGAAACAGGCGCAGGCGGTGAACCGGCAGATTGCGAAGTATGTGGACATGATGCTGGGAAACGAAGAGGACTTTTCCGCAGCGCTCGGGTACGACGTGCACGGAGTGGACGAGCAATTCTCCAATCTCTCCTCCGACAGTTTCAAAGCGATGATCGAATTGGTGCTGAAAGACTATCCATTTCAGGCGGTCGCCACCACGCTGCGTAAGGCAACCAGCGCGACGCGCAACGATTGGGGCGCGATCTGCTACCACGGGGGTAATTTTTACGAAGCGACGCGGCGCGCTGACCTCGAAATCTTCGATCGCGTCGGTGGCGGCGATTCTTTTGCGTCGGGACTGATCTATGGATTTTTCGCGGGCAAGGGGCCGCAATGGGCTGTGGATTGCGGTGCGGCGCATGGCGCGCTGGCGATGACGACTCCTGGCGACACGACGATGGTCACGCTCAAGGAAGTGGAACAAGTGATGAAAGGAGCAGGCGCCAGAATCGTCCGCTGAACTGGCCCAGCCCAAACCTATGAATCCCAGGCGAAGCGATGAATAAGGATACGGCGCTGCAACGCGCACTCGCGACGGGGATCATCCCGGTGATCCGGGCGGCTTCGGCCGAAGATGCTCTTTTTGCCGCTGAAGCGGTCCTGGCGGGCGGCATCAATGTTGCGGAAATTACGATGACCGTCCCGGGCGCGACAGCGGTGGTCGCGCGCCTTGCAAAAGAGATGCCGGAAATTCTGGTGGGCGCCGGCACGGTGCTGAATGCGGATGCGGCGCAGCGCTGCCTGGATGCGGGCGCGGAGTTCCTAGTGAGTCCGGGCCTAAATCTGAAAACGCTGGAATACGCGCAAAAACATAACGTGCTGATGATCGCGGGAGCGCTAACGCCGACGGAAGTAATGGCGGCGTGGGAAAATGGAGCAGATCTCGTAAAAGTATTTCCGTGCTCGCAGGTGGGTGGCGCGAGCTACATACGCGCGTTGAAGGGACCGTTTCCGGAAATTCCGCTAGTGCCGACCGGCGGAGTGAATCTAGATACCTGCGCGGATTTTATCGCCGCGGGCGCCAGCGCACTGGGAGTGGGCGGCGAACTGATCGTGAAAGATGCCATCCGCCGTAGAAATTCGGCGGTGATATCAGAATTAGCGCGCCAGATGCTAGAGGCGGTACAAGCCGCTCGCGTGAAGAACTGATTCCCGCAAGATATCGGGAGCGCGTCACATATGAAATGTGTAGAGCAGAAGCCGGGTGAGGAGCAAATCGGCGACGAGAATGGCTAGCGAGGACACAACGAACGCCATAATCGTCGCGCGGCCTACTCCTGCCGTGCCGCCTTCGACGCGCAACCCCTGATAACAACCTACTGTCGCGAGTATGAATCCGAACACAATTGGCTTCGAGAAGCCGATAACGAGGTCGCCCACAGCCAGCGCCTTGATCGCGCGCGTCCAGAACTGTTGCGCATCAATATGCAGCGTGACGGTCGCTACCAGGAATCCGCCAAACAAGCCTGCACAATCACCGATCGCCACAAGCAGTGGCAGAATTAACACCGCGGCCAGCACGCGTGGCGTCATCAGCTTGCGAATTGGATCGATTCCCAGCCCTCGTATCGCATCCACCTGTTCGGTGACGAGCATGGAGCCCAATTGGGAAGCCATTCCGGTGGAGTTGCGACCCGCAACTAGAAGCGCGGTGAACACCGGTCCGAGCTCGCGGAGCAACGATAGCGAAAGCGCATCGCCAGTCAGAACCGTTTCACCGAAGCGCACGAATTGCGACGCCGCATTCAGCACAATCACGCCGCCGACGCAAGCAAGCGCCACAATAATAATCGGCACTGAGCCCACTCCAATTTGATCCATCTGCTCCAGTAAATCCGTCGCGTAACGCGTCGTGGTGAAGATCGCCCGCACCGAGTGAATAGCGAGCAGCGAGTAGTCCTGCAGATAGAAGACCGGACCCTTCAAAGCGTTTCCGAGACCTGAGGAAAGCGAAGCTGATTTCACAGTTGCACTCCTCGATACGATTGTTAGCTCCAGCGTGAACTGAGACCCTTACAAGAATCGAGAACGCTGTGCTTCTGCCGAGATTCGTATATCACTCGATGGGGGCGAAAGATTTGCCAGGGTGCTTAACGGCGGGCAGTTCAGCTCGATGGATGCGCGACACAAGTCCGAGCTGCTTGAAAATCCAAATCGTGTACCAGTTGAAGTCAATTTCATACCACTCCAGCCCGTGCCGGGCCGAGACAGGGTGAGCGTGATGATTGTTATGCCAGCCATCGCCGAAACTTACTAGCGCCACCCACCAATTGTTGGTTGACATATCTCGGGTCTCAAAGCGCCGCGACCCCCAAATATGCCCGGCGGAGTTGACGATCCACGTCGCATGAAGTCCAAAGACGGTGCGAAAGAAAATGCCCCACAGTACCAAGCGGAATCCACCGATAGCGAATAACACGATTCCAAGGATGGCCGTTGGCAGAAGATGGTATTTCGTGAGCCAGACGTGCACGCGGTCCTCAGCCAGGTCGGGGACGTAGCGTTTGAGTGTGGCAACATCTTGGCGCAAGGGGTTGCCAAAAAAGACCCAACCCGCATGCGCCCACCACTTGCCGTCGCGCGGAGAGTGCGGGTCACCTTCTTTGTCCGCGAATTGGTGATGCTTACGATGGATGGCCACCCACAGGAGAGGACCCCCTTCTAAAGCCGTCACGCCGCAAACCGTGAGAAAGTACTCAAACCATTTGGGTGTCGCGAAGGAGCGATGGGTGAGCAGTCGGTGATAACAGATGCCAAGTCCCAAGCCGCCCGTCACCCAATATAGAAAGATCGCGACGAAAAGCGCACGCCAAGAGAAGAAGAAGAGCGCTGCCACTGCTCCTACATGAAACATCATCAGGACAGGCGTGATGGACCAGTTCAACCGATTCGCGCCGGGCTGATCGTTGCGCGAATTATTGAACTGCAAGGCATGTGTAGATGTCATAGTTTCCTTACGAAGCGTAGGCACAGCTCCAGAAAAATTTGTTCTGAACTGCACACATGCCAATCTTGAGTAAAAATCAGGCTCAGAGTCCGCGGGGGCGCAGATCCGGGTGAATCTTATCTCATTTCGCCTCCGATGGCGGCTTTTCTCCGAGTCAAGCTGTGGGCTTTGCCTCAAAGCTGGTGCCCGGCGGCATCCTGACGCAATCGTTATAAATGACAAGGTGTTGCGCTTGCTCGGAAACGAGCCGGGCCACTCAATCAAAGGCGGGCAAACGAGAACAATTTAAGAGCGCGGAGAGATCGCCCCAGCTGATCGTTCGCAATTCGACGACATCACTCCGCTTTCTCACGGAATGACTGACACGGAAGAGGTCTGCGGTTCAAGCCCGTACGGGTTTGCTATCCCCGTCTCAGATTACATTAGGCTTTATTTCTGATGGAACGCGTGATGGCCGTTGCCGTTGGATGCGGGGGCTACAACCGGCGTCGGCAGTGGAAATGAAGCCGGCAGCGCGCTGGTACGGACGGGAACGCCGGGCAATCTATCAACGCCTCCAGCCAGTTCGCTGGTTGAGTCCGCGTACAGGCGAGTGACGAACGACTTCCGCGAATCTCTCTCCAGAAGCTGCAAGATGTTTTTCTTCAGATGTTCGCAGACAGTCTTGGCATCGGGCGACGCATCCACCATCTCGAAATTAAATTCCGAGCTCATGCGGTCGAACTCGGTCAGTAGCGCGGCCTGATAGCTGCAAAAGCTGTCGTACATGTCGTGCCCGGGATACAAATCCATCCCGGATTCCCAGTAATCGAAGCCGCGAGTAAAGACGACGCGCGGCAGAAGCTGGTCAATCCCGAGCCGTAGATAAAAGATGGCGTCAGGCTTCAATGCAACGCTATAAATACTGCGAATCCAATGAGGGTTCATGCCGCGCACGATGGCGCGCGCCATCAGCGAATAGATATAGCGGTCCGTGAGAACGATAAAACCCGCGCGCAGCGCCGGGACAATCTCGTTTTCCAGCCGATCTACAAAGTCCGTGGCATAGAACAAGCTTTGCGTCACGCGACCAAGGTTGTTTCCTTCCTTCGCGCGGCGAATGCCGTCGCCGGCGAGGGGCGACCGGGTCATTCCCGTGTCCACCACCGCGTGCCCGAGTTCTTCGAGCCATGGCTTTAGCAGATTGATCTGTGTGGAGCGGCCCGCGCCGTCCGTGCCTTCAATTACCACCAGCTTGCCGCCCAGGTCGTCCAACCGCATGCCGGGCAATGGTTTTCCGTAAGTCGCTCTCATGGGCGTACCCTCAATTCTTGCGCGTGATCCAGATGGGTCTTCACGATGTGCCGCACTTGCGCCTGCTGCACTTCGATCGGCAATGTGGCGTCAATGACCGTCAGACCGAATTCCGGAATCATTTTTTCGTATTCGGCAAGGATACGGCCTTGGAACATCCGGAAGCTCTCCACCGAATCGTCGCTCAGATCCAGGTCCATGCCCGCTTCGTAGAATTTGAATCCGTCGCGCGCGTCCAGCAGGCGATGGATGGCGGTTTCGAGCGGAACACGGAAATAGAACGCAATGGCAGGTTTAACGGCGAATCCGTAAAGCTCGCGCACCCATTTGGCATCCATTCCGCGTGCGACGTCGCGCGCGAAAGCCGTATAAACGTAGCGATCGCACAACACCACGGCTCCGGCTTTCAGCAGAGGTAGGATGCTCCGTTCGGTGCGGTCGGCGAAGTCGGTTGAATGGATCAGCGAAAACGTCGCCGACGTTAGCATCTTCTTCTTCTTACCGTGCTTGGTGGTGTCCTTTACTAGCGGCGAGGAATTCCATTCGCTGAAGACGACGCCGTAACCCTTCGATTCCAGCCATTTGTGAAGCAGACTGAGCTGCGTGGATTTGCCGGATCCGTCTATGCCTTCTACTACGATCAATCTTCCGGGAAAGTGATGCTCGCCGTACCGGCGAATCATCGATGCAGCGGGTTGCAGAGGTGCAAAAACTTCAAAAGGGCCAATGCGGACGCCCGAACCGATCTCCATTCGTCTTCCTCTATCTCACCGGTCTGCGCGCAGAAGAAAAAGAAATGCTCGCGCGCGCGCCGTTTTTCGATTTTTCAGCTTGTCGCCCTCTGAGAGATGTATGACGACCCTGTAAAGTCCTTCAATTGGAGGAAAGTTGCAGCAGGAATTGCGAGTGCGTGTATCGAAATGAGAAACAGGGGCTTCGACGAGGAGCGCCAGAGGCGTTGCGGACGCTTCTTTAGGACAAAGCTCTATGAAGAAAAGCGACGATGCGGGCCCAGGCATCGGCGGCGGCTTCCGGGCGATAGCCGTTCGTATTGTTGGGATTCTCGAAGGCGTGTCCAGCGCCCGGATATATTTTCACGTCAATGAAATGGTTCATGCCTTTCATGGTTTTTTCGAAAGCGTTTACGTCTGCGGGGGTAATACCGCGGTCGTCGGCGCCAAAATTCCCCAGAACCGGTGCGTTAATCTGCTGGATATCGTTCGGATCCGTGGGCAAGGAACCGTAATTCACGACGCAGGCTGCGAGATGTGGCTCATGAATCGCCAGTTGCAGGGAAAGTCCACCGCCCATGCACCAGCCAATCGAGCCAATCTTATCGGGCCTGACGTCTTTGCGCGTGCCCAAATACGTGTACGCCGCCTGCATATCGCGAATGGCGCGGTCCTGCGGAAGTCCGCGCATCAATTCATGCGCTTCGGCGGGATCGGTCGCGGTCTTGCCGCGATACAAATCCACGGCTAACGCCACGTAGCCCTGCGCCGCGAGCTTTTCTGTCTGCTCCTTGACCCAATCGTTCAGCCCCCACCATTCCTGAATCACCACGAGGGCGGGATGCTGTCCTGGTTTGTCCGGCACCGCAAGAAATCCACTTATGGTCTCTTTGCCGCTGGGGAATTCCACGGTTTGCGTTTTGGGCGCGTCGGCGTGCACAGCCAGAGCGGCGGAAATTAACCCAACAGTCACGAACACCAAAAGGAGCTTGAGCAGACGGTTCATGATCACGTGCCTCCCTGCGAATAAGCGGTCATTGTAAGCCTGCGAACGGGCTCGCGCCATCTTCAAATTCGCTGCGGTAGAGTCGTTGGGTCGTTCATGGCGCCTGGCGCGCCGCGTAACTGAGTGAATCAAGGCGCCGCGCGCTCGACTTGCACCGCGGTGCCGTAGGCCAGTACTTCGGTGACGCCTTGCATCACTTCCGTTGCGTCATAACGCATGCCGATGACGGCGTTCGCGCCATGCTCGCTCGCGTGCTGCAGCATGAGTTCCAGCGCCTCTTCGCGCGTCTTTTCGCACATTTCCTCGAAAATCGTGATATTCCCGCCGACGATGGTCTGCAGCGACGCGCCCAAATTTCCCAGAACGCTGCGCGAGCGAACCGTCACGCCGCGGACGAGCCCAAAATTCCGTACGACGCGATATCCCGGCAGATCAAACGCCGTAGTCACCATGTTCGGATTCACAGCTACATTCATCGGCTTCTCCCGGCCAGCAGCTTTCATTGATTTTCAGCAACGCCGGAGAATATCACAGCAAGATTAGGGGGCGGCCGAATCAATTCGGACGCCAGATTCATGAAACGCGTGAACCATAGCGTCCGTCATACGTACCGGAATCGGAAATGTGCTTTACGGAGGGTCACCATGAAGGCTTCCCGGCCCTGGCTCCCCGCTGCATCGCTAATTGCCATCGGTATTGCGGTCTCCTCCTCCGCGGTAATGGGCTCCACGACCCCTGCGAGTACTTCAACTGATGCGCAACTCGTGCGCATCAGCTACCTACAAGGGGATGTCCGCTTCAACCGCGGCAACGGCAAACAACCTGACTTGAAGAAGCCGTGGGAACAAGCAAAGGCGAACCTGCCCATTGAGCAAGACTTCGCGTTAGCAACAGGGGACGACGGACGCGCCGAGATCGAATTCGAGAGTGGCTCGGTCATTTATGTCGCCGAGAATTCCGTGATCCTTTTTGAGCAGTTAGTCGTCAGGGATGGAGTGCCGGCGACCCGCTTAGAGCTCGTATCCGGTACCGTGACAACCGGGCCGGCGGGCACTTCCAACGAGCTTGTTGAAATCGATACGCCCACGGAACAGCTACAAATCAAGTATCAGGAAGGTGCCTTCGTCCGGCTTGACAGTTACCTTGATGGGATCGCGCTGACTCCTCAGTCGCACGCCGGATGGAATTTCGCCATCGGCGCTTCGACGATCTGGATTTTGCAAGGACAGACCCTTGCACTTGAAAACGGCGAACCGGTTAGGATCGAAGGAGCCGGCCAATCCAAAGCGCCTCACGATTGGGATCAGTGGGCCGATGCCCGTTACCGGGAGCGCAGTGCGGCCATGCAAGCTGCGCTGAAGGCGTCGGGATTTTCGTCGCCGTTTGCCGGTTTGACGGATTTGTATGCGAGCGGAACTTTTTCTCCATGCCCACCGTTCGGAATGTGCTGGCAACTTTCGCAACAATCGTTGGCTACTCCGCAATCTGTATCGCCACTGCCTTCCGGGCAGCCGCCCGCGCAGACGGCCGGCCAGCCGCCAACAAAGAACTTCGTACCTCGGTTGGTCACATTTCACACCCTTGTGAATGAGTGCACTTTCCCGACGTGGGTCAACGATTCGGTCGTCGCGCGGACGCAGTATGAGTTCGATGCGCTTTCGACCGCTTCTTACTTGCAGGATTTACAAGAAGTCTGGAGTTGGCCCCTTTGCCACAACGCGCTGTGGATCTACCGGGAAGGCCGCTATCGCCCGGTGATCAGAAGGAAGAAATGTCCAGCCCCGGTGCACTGGGTGAAAGTCGGCAAGAACACGGGGTTTGTACCAGCTCATCCGCGTGACGTACCGGGCAAGCCCCCCGTTAATTTGAAGCACGGCCTCTTCATCGTCTCTGGCGCGGAAGCGAATGAAGCCATCGAAAGAGTTGATTTCCATCACAACGACAAATTCGAATCGCTGTCTGGCCCTCCGAAAGAGTTTCGCCGCGGCGCGGCTCCGGAGCTTCTCAAGGCCCTTCCGCCGGAAATCCACGCGCGTTTGGTGGACGAAGCGGTGCCCGGCGCGAACTCCGAACACACCAGACTGAATGAGCCCCGGATCACCTATGATTACAACAGGGGAAAATTCATTCGAACGGGTAATGACATTGATGGGCATACCGCCAAGCCCGTGGTGATTGGCAGTTTGAATTCGCGAGGTGAGTTCTCGGGCGTTTCAGGCGCGAGTAATTCCAAACGGGTCGAGGTCAAGAGTTCTCGCGACTCCGAAAATTGGTTTAGCACCAAAGGCGCGTCCTCCTTGGGAGGCCGCTCAGCCCGTTCGGAACCAGCCTCCGCAGCGCGCGGAAGAGGAGCGAACAGCCACGGCGGCAGCTCTAGTAGCCACGGCGGCCAGACGAGCAGCGGCGGCGGTGCCGTCGGAGGTAGCCGCGGAAGCAGTCCCGGCGAAAGTACCAGTCGTAGCGGAAACGCCGCTAGCACCGGAAGCAGTGGCGCGGTTCGGCCAAGGTAGCCGGTTCCCCAGGCGACGCAAGGGTGGCGCGCCGCGTTAGCACAGCGCTAGATCGGGTTATCGGTAACCTCAGTCCCCGTTGAAGGCGGCAACGGGGGCGCAGCCTACGCCACGACCGCCGCATGGTGACTTCGGGCTGCGCGTGGTAATATGGATACGCGTTTGTTGCTCCTGGACACCCCTTCTAGTGCGGTCTGCTCGGGATTCGATCAGGGATGCAAGACCGCGTTTCTAGCCCTTTTTTGGTAGCTACCCAATGACGAAAGACATTCGCAATATCGCTATCATTGCACACGTGGACCACGGCAAGACGACGCTGGTGGACGCGATGCTGCGCCAGAGCGGAATTTTCCGCGCCAATCAGGAATTGGTCGAGCGCGTGATGGATTCGAACGACCTTGAGCGCGAACGCGGCATCACCATTCTCGCGAAGAACACCGAAATCGAATATCGCGGTACGAAAATCAATATCGTGGACACGCCGGGCCACAGCGACTTCGGCGGTGAAGTGGAGCGCGCCCTGCGCATGGTGGATGGCGTGCTCGTTCTGGTGGACGCCAGCGAAGGCCCGCTGCCGCAAACTCGTTACGTGCTGCAAAAAGCGCTGGCGGCGAAGCTGCCGCCGATCATGGTACTGAATAAGATTGACCGGCCGGACGCGCGGCCCGCAGCCGTGCTGGATGAAATCTACGACCTCTTTATTGACCTCGATGCCACCGAAGACCAGCTCGATTTCCCGGTGCTCTATACCAACGCAAAGACTGGCGTCGCGCATTTGCAGGTCGGGGACGATTCCACCACGCTGCAGCCATTGTTCGAGCAAATCGTAAAATCTATTCCGCCCCCATCTGGCGATCCTGCCGCGACGCTACAGATCCAGGTGACCAATCTCGATTACAGCGATTTTCTGGGACGCATCGCCATCGCTCGCGTATTTCAGGGAACCTTGAAGCGCGGCACGGAAGTGGGAATCGCGAAGTTGGATGGCACGATTCAGCCGACGAAGATCACGAAGCTCTTCACGTTTCGCGGTTTGGAACGCGATGAAGCCGAGGAAGTAAGCGCCGGAGACATCGTCGCTATCGCTGGCGTAGAGGGCATTCAAATCGGCGAAAGTATTACGGACCTTGCGAATCCCGCCCCGCTCGAGCCGCTTACGATTGACGAACCCACTCTCACGATGGTTTTCACCATCAATACATCTCCCTTCGCGGGCCGCGAGGGACAGTTTGTCACTTCCCGCGATATTCGCGCGCGCCTCGAAAAGGAATTGCTCACCAATGTTTCGCTGCGGGTGGAAGATACGGGAACCACGGACGCCTTTCGCGTGTTGGGCCGCGGCGAATTGCAACTTGCCATCCTGATCGAAACCATGCGCCGCGAAGGCTACGAACTCATGGTCGGCAAGCCCGAAATCGTGGTGCGTACTGAAAACGGCCGCCGCCTCGAACCGCTTGAACTGCTCGTCGTGGACTGCCCCGAAAACTTCATTGGCATCGTGATGGAACTCCTCGGCACGCGCCGCGGCGAAATGAAAAAAATGGTTAATCACAATTCCGGCCGCGTGCGGATGGAATTCAGCATCCCTTCCCGCGGGCTGATTGGATTGCGCGGCCAATTGATGACGGATACGCGCGGCACCGCGCTGATTCATTCCTTGCTCGAAGGCTGGACGGAATATGCGGGCGATATGGCCATGCGCCTTACCGGTGCGCTGGTTTGCGACCGCGCCGGCGTTTCCACCGCCTACGCCATCTGGGGCATCCAGGAACGCGGCGAGATGTTCGTCGGACCTGCGATCGAAGTTTACGAAGGCATGGTCGTCGGCGAGAATTCCCGTGAAGACGACATGAACGTCAACATCACGCGTGAAAAGAAGCAAACGAACATGCGCTCTTCATCGGCCGACGAAGCGATCCGGCTGGTCCCGCCGCGTGATATGACCCTGGAAAAGGCCATCGAATTTATCGCCGACGATGAATTCGTCGAAGTCACCCCGAAATCAATTCGCCTGCGCAAAAAGGTCCTGGACGCCAAGAAGCGCCCGAAGCGCTGGCAGGAAATCCGCGCGAGCGCGGAATCGGCTTCCTGAATCGTTGCCACGCCAGGCTTACTGGGCGATTCTATACTCGTCCAAATCGACACGGATCGCGCGCGTCACTTCACAACCTTAGGGCGAAAGCTCTGACCTGGAAGCGCGGTGCCGTGAGCGAAAACCGCGCGAATTCTGATACCGTAATAATGTCCGATACCGGGACGGATGATTCCCACGACCGGGCAAAATAAGGCCTCCGCAGGCTGGCAATATCGCTCCAACCGGCACAATATAAGCAACTTATCGCTCATGGCACACCGGAATCTGATTTGCGATATATATCGCTGAGGTTCGTCCGTGGATATCGTTCGTCCAGAAGTCAAACGCAAGAAAAAGATGCGCCGCATCATGTACATTGCCGCGGCCGTAGTCCTGATTCCGCTTGTGACCTACGCGCTTTCGCGGCTCAAGCCCGCTGCGCCCAGCGTTGATAGCGGCACGATCTGGACGGGCACGGTTAAGCGCGGACCCATGCTCCGCGAAGTGCGCGGCCTGGGCACCCTGGTGCCGGAAACCATCCGGCTGATTCCCGCCGCCACAGACGGTCAAGTGCAGCGACGGTATCTGCTTCCGGGCACTCCCGTGCAAGCGAACACTGTCATTTTCGACCTGGTCAATCCGCAGTTGCAGCAAGAGGAACTCGACGCCGAGTATCAGCTGAAAGGCGCCCAGGCCGCTTACGAGCAGACCAAAGCGCAACTCGAAAACCAGCTGATGGACAAGCGCACACTGGCCGCCAGTGTTTCCTCGCAATATCGCACGGCGGAAATGGTGAAGCAGACCAAGGAACAACTGGGCGCGAACGGTCTGGCGCCTGAGCTCGACGTGAAGACCGCGCAAGTGCAAGCCGAAGAACTTGCCAAGGAAAACGATCTAGCCCAGAAGGAAGTCGAAACCTTTCAAGCGTCCATCGCAGCGCAACTGGCGGTGCAGGAAGCCACCGTGAACGAAAAGCGAGCGATGTACGAACTGAAGAAAACGCAGGTGGATGAACTGCACATCCGGCCGGGGATTGACGGCATGTTGCAGGAACTCGACGTGGAAGTCGGCCAGAAAGTGACCATGGGCACCGTTCTCGCGCGCGTAGCGCAGCCAACCCACCTGAAAGCGCAACTCAAAATCGCGGAAACTCAGGCCAAGGATGTCCTGATCGGCCAGCAGGCTTCTGTGGACACGCACAATGGAATCATTGCAGGAAAGGTGACGCGCATTGATCCCGCGGTGGTGAATGGAACAGTCACCGTGGATGTTGGGTTTGATGGCGGGCTATTGCCGCCCGGTGCGCGGCCGGACTTGAGCGTCGAGGGCACGGTGGAAATTGAGCGTCTGACGGACGTTCTCTACGTGGAACGCCCGGTTCACGGAGAAGCCAATAGCACCGTCGGACTCTTCAAGTTGACGGACGACGGTAAGGAAGCCACCCGCGTGCAGGTAGCGCTGGGGCGCTCGTCAGTGAACACCGTGGAAATTCTGAAAGGGCTGCAGGTCGGTGACAAAGTGATCCTTTCCGACATGTCGGCCTGGGACAATTACGACCGCGTGGAATTGAAGTAGCACAGGGGAACTTTTCAAGGCCTGACACTCGTATCTATAGTTCAGCTGAAAGATTCGAAGGAGAGAAGAATGAACGCGACGGAACAAGGACTGATTCGCCTCGAGGGCGTAACCAAAGTCTTTTACACCGATGAAGTCGAAACTCATGCGCTGAGCGGCGTCCATCTGGAGATCAAGAATGGAGAGTTTCTCTCTATCGCTGGTCCCTCCGGCTGCGGCAAATCCACGCTGCTTTCAATTCTCGGCTTGCTCGATTCGCCCACCGAAGGGAATTACTGGATCAACACGAACGCGGTCGCGAATCTTTCGCTTTCGGATCGCACGCGCATTCGTAACCGCGAAATCGGTTTCATTTTTCAGGCATTCAATCTGATTGGCGACTTGACCGTCTTTGAAAATGTCGAGCTGCCGCTCACCTACCGCAGCATGGCCGCGGCCGAGCGCAAAAAGCGCGTACAGGAAGTGCTTGAACGCGTGGGCATGGCCCACCGCATGAAGCATTATCCGTCGCAGCTCTCCGGCGGTCAGCAGCAGCGCGTCGCTGTGGCGCGTGCACTTGTCGGTTCGCCTTCCATCCTGCTGGCGGACGAGCCGACCGGTAACTTGGATTCGAAAAACAGCGAAGCTGTCGTGGACTTGCTGCAACAACTTCACCGCGAGGGTGCCACGATCTGCATGGTTACCCACGACCCGCGTTACGCCAGCATCGCGGACCGGACCATTCACCTCTTCGACGGCCGCATCGTCGAAGAAACCCTGGGCACGCGCACGGCGACCGTCTAGACGGCTTCTCAAAACCTAAATCGTCCAGCGTTCGAAATTAGCCATTCGACGCCGCAGGATGGGTGTGTTCAGAGGAGTTCGGGAAAATGGAAAGCCTGATTCAAGACCTCAAATACGCAGTGCGCATGTTGATCAAGAGCCCTAGCTTCACCGCGATTGCGATTCTTACGCTCGCGCTCGGCATCGGCGCAAATACCGCACTTTTTTCCGTCGTGAATGGCGTGCTGCTCAGGCCGCTGCCGTATGCGCAACCGGACCGGCTCGTGGTGTTATCCGAAAAATCTCACAACTTCGAAAGTTCATCCATCTCCTATCCGAATTTTCTGGATTGGCAGCGCAGCAATTCCGCCTTTAGTTCGATCGCGGCCTATCGCAGCGACGATTTCAACATCACGGGCAGCGGCGAGCCGGAGCGCGTCCGTGTGGGGATGATTTCCGCGGGATTTTTCGAAATGCTCGGTATCAACCCGGTTCGCGGCCGCCTATTCAATAACAATGAAGATCGCCTGGGCGCTGCGCCGGTCGCCGTGATTTCCGCCGGCCTCTGGGAGCGCAAATTCGGCTCCGCCCCGGACATCGTCGGAAAGAGCATCACCATGAACGGCGATGGTTACACCGTGATTGGCGTGGTGCCTGCGAGTTTCCGGCTGGAATCCACGAATTTCGGGATCAAGGACGTGTTCGTTCCCGTCGGACAGGATAAGGATCCCCTTTTTTACAACCGCGATGTGCACGAAGGCATGCGCGCGATTGGCCGTCTGAAACCGGGTGTATCTCTAGCAGCGGCGCAGGCCGACATGGACCAGATCGCGAATAATCTCGCCCAGACGTATCCCAACGCGGACAAAGGCGCAGGCATTGGCCTTGTGCCGTTGAAAAAAGATATCGTCGGCGACGTAGAGCCTTTCCTCCTGGTATTGCTGGGCGCCGTCGGTTTCGTTCTTCTCATTGCTTGCGTGAACGTAGCCAATCTGCAACTCGCTCGGTCCACTACACGCGCGCGCGAATTTGCGATTCGCTCCGCCTTGGGAGCAAGCCAGTCTCGCGTCATTCGTCAGTTGCTTACGGAAAGCATTCTGCTTGGCTTGGTTGGAGGTGCGCTCGGCCTGTGGCTGGCAGCGTGGGGCACGCAAGCGGCGCTGCGCACTTTGCCGGAAACTCTGCCGCGCGCGCAGGACGTGGGATTGGATGGACGCGTACTCGTTTTCACGTTGCTCGCTTCCATCGTCGCGGGCGTCATTTTTGGCCTCGCACCCGCCTTGAAAACGGCGCGGCCGAACTTGCAAGAGACTTTGAAAGAGAGCGGCCGTGGAGCCAGCGGCGCCAAGCACCGCACGCAGGGTGTATTCGTTGTGATCGAAATGGCCATGGCGCTGATTCTTCTGATCGGTGCCGGGCTGATGATCCGCAGCCTGGTTGACCTTTGGAGTGTCAATCCGGGATTCAATCCGCGCGGCGTTCTGACCTTCGCTGTTTCCATGTCCCCTCCTCTAGGCGCGAATGCGGTGACGAGCCGCAGCGCGATTCGCCAGTTAGGCGAAACACTGCGCAACATCCCGGGAGTGGAAGCTGTCTCTCCCACCGGTGGGGCTTTGCCCATGGACGGCGACAACGAGTTTCCTTTTTGGCTCGACGGCCAGCCCAAGCCTGCCAATGAAAGCGAAATGAAGCAGTCGCTTTTCTACTTATCCGATCCCGGATACCTGAAAGCGATGGAGATTCCTCTGCACCGCGGACGCTATTTCACGGTGGACGATAACGAACATTCGTCTGCGGTTATCGTGATTGACGAAAGTTTTGCGCGCCAATATTTCCCGAATGAAGATCCCATCGGCAAGCGTATTCATATCGGTATCCTTGACACCACACCTCAGGTCATCGGCGTCGTCGGCCACGTCAAGCACTGGGGTTTGGACACCGATGGCGATGCCAAGCATCCCATCGTCGCGCAGGCATACATGCCCTTCATGCAGATCCCCGATCGGTTTTGGGTTGGACCCCCACAGACAGAGATGGTGCTGCGGACCAAAGCTTCGCCGTCCGCCATGGTCCCGGCGATTCGTCAGGCCATCGAAAAATTAAACAGCGAAAATGTGATCTTCGAAGTGAAGCCGATGGAGGAAATCGTCGCGGAGTCGCTCGCGGCTCGACAGTTCTCGATGATCTTGCTCAGCGTTTTCGCCGCTCTCGCGCTGCTGCTATCGAGCATCGGCATCTACGGCGTGATTTCGTACGTGGTGGGCCAGCGCACTCACGAGATCGGCATTCGCATGGCGCTTGGCGCGCAGCGAGGCGACGTATTGCGCCTGATGCTGGGCGAAGGGATGAAGATGGCGCTCATTGGTGTCGCCATTGGCGCCGCGGTGGCTCTGGGACTCACGCACATCATGGCCAAAATGCTGTTTCGCGTCAGCGCCACCGATCCGGTGACGTTCGCCTCCGTGGCAATCGTCCTAAGTGCGGTGGCCTTGGCCGCGTGTTACATCCCGGCCCGCCGCGCCATGCGCGTGGATCCCATAGTGGCACTTCGTTACGAGTAAATAGGAGCCTGCGGATGGGGAACTTGCTGCAAGACATTCGATTCGGATTGCGCACGCTCGGGAAAAATCCGGGCTTCACCATCGTCGCCGTTCTCACTCTGGCGCTCGGCATCGGCGCGAATGCCGCAATTTTTTCACTCACCGACCAAGTTCTACTCCGCCTGCTTCCTGTCGAACGCCCGCAAGAACTCGTGGTCCTGCACTCGCCCGGAAAAGCTCATGGCCGCACCTGGAACGATATAGCCGGCGGCCAGTCCTTCTCCTATCCGATGTACAAGGATTTGCGCGACCGTAACGAGGTATTCACCGGCCTGCTGGCTCGTTTTCACGTGCAGGTGAGCGTTGCCGGACAAGGGCAATCCCAACTCGCCGAAGGCGAACTCGTCAGCGGAAATTATTTCCAGGTACTCGGCGTGCGGCCTTCGCTCGGACGTGTTCTTAGCCCGCAGGATGAAACAGCGCCGGGCGCGAATCCCGTCGCAGTGCTCAGCTACGGCTACTGGGCGCGCCATTTCGGCCGCGACCCAAACATTTTAAACAAACAGCTCAGCGTGAATGGCAATTCCCTCACCGTGGTGGGCGTTGCTCGATCCGGCTTCACGGGCGTGCAAGTCGGCCAGGTTCCCGATCTCTTCATCCCGATCACGATGAAAGCTCCGATGACGCCGAATTGGGATGGACTTGCCGATCGCAACGACCATTGGGTAACGATGTTGGGCCGGTTGAAACCGGGAATGACCGCCACGAAAGCCGAAGCCGGGCTGGCTCCTCTATACCGCGCGCTCATGGAGGGCGAAGTTCCTGCTCTCAAGCTCTCGTCGAAAGATAAAGAGGAATTCGTCAATCGCAAGCTTGTTCTGGACGCCGGCGAACACGGTCGTCCGGTCTTGCAGCACGACGCCAAGCAACCTTTGCTCGTGCTGATGGGCATGGTGGGGCTGGTGCTTTTGATTGCCTGCGCGAATCTTGCCAGTTTGTTGATTGCGCGCGGTGAAGGGCGCCAGCGCGAAATCGCGTTGCGTCTCGCACTCGGCGCAGGCCGTTGGCGGCTGGTGCGCCAGTTGATGACCGAGAGCTTTCTGCTCGCGGTCGCCGGCGGCGTGGCCGGCTTGGCGCTTGCGTCATGGACTCTCGGTGCGATCGTAAACTCGATTCCGGAGGATATCGGCGCGTCTGGATTAACTTCTCATCTTGACTATCGCGTTGTGCTTTTCGCCTGCGCGGCTTCGCTGGTTACCGTTATTCTTTTCGGTCTGGCGCCCGCAATTCGCGCCACGCGCACAGACTTGCAAACCGTTTTGAAGGATCAAGGAGCGAGCATATCGGGCGGAAAGGCCGACGTGCGTGTGCGCAAGTTCCTGCTCATTTCTCAGATTGCGCTCACCGCTGTGTTATTGGCGGCTGCGGGCCTCTTCGCTCATAGCCTGCTGAATTTGAAATCACAAGATCTGGGCGTTCGTCCGGACCACGTGCTCGAATTCTCCATCTCGCCGGAATTGAACCGCTACACTCCGCCGCAGACGATCTCGCTCGCCGACCGCATACGAAAAGGCATCGAACCGCTGCCGGGCGTGCGTTCCGTGAGTGAGTCGGAAATCCCGATGCTCGCGAATAGCAATTCTTCCTCCAACATCACGGTCGAGGGATACAACGCTCAAGAAGATGAAGACATGAACGTGGATCATAACGCGGTGGGCCCGGACTTCCTCGCGACGATGGGAATTCCACTCCTGACTGGGCGCGAATTCTCCGAAGCAGACACCAGCACTTCGCCCAAGGTTGCGATCATCAACGAAGCAATGGCTCGCCGCTTTTATGCGGGGCGTAATCCCGTGGGTCTGCATTTCGGATTTGGTAGCGGCAAAGACACAAAGGTCGATATAGAAATCGTAGGCGTTGTAAAAGACAGCAAGAATACCGACGTTCGTCAGACCGTTTCGCCATTTGTGTTTTTGCCCTATTCGCAGAGCACGCAAGCAGGAAACGCAACCTTCTACGTTCGCACGAATCAGGATCCCGCGGCCCTCACCGCAAGCGTGCGCAACTTGGTTGCCGGCTTGGACGGCAATCTCCCGCTCTATGACGTACGAACCTTGACCGCGCAGGTGGACGACATCATGTTCACCGACCGCCTGGTGACGGTCTTTTCTCTAGCGCTCGGCTTGCTCGCATCGCTTCTCGCGGCTGTGGGACTTTACGGCGTGATGGCCTATGTCGTAGCGCGTCGCACACGCGAAATCGGAATACGCATGGCGCTCGGAGCCACGCAACAAAGCGTGGCGTGGATGGTGTTGCGCGAAATACTCGAAATGTTGGCTGCGGGATTGGTGGTAGGGCTTATCGCTGCATGCGGAATTGGCAGGGTTATCGAATCTCTTCTGTTCGGCGTGAAAGCCAGTGACCCGTTCGTGTATGCCATTGCTGCCGCATTGCTCGCCGCCGTCGCGCTGCTTGCAGGCTGGTTGCCATCTCGCAAAGCAGCCAGCGTGGACCCGATGGTGGCCTTGCGCTATGAGTGATGGCAGACCCTCGCGGCTGGCAGCTGAAATAGCCAGGAACTTGTGCTCCTCGAAAGACGTATTAGCCGTTAGGTGCTAACTGTCTTGGCAGCGCGAGCCGCAAACCGCAAGTCATAAATTAAGTGTCGCATCACGGAGAACCGCACATGGAAGCATTTCTACAGGACGTGAAGTACGGGATTCGCATGCTATTGAAGAACCCGGGGTTCACGGCGATTGCGATCCTCACGCTGGCCCTGGGCATCGGCGCGAACACCGCCATCTTCTCGGTCGTCAACGCCGAAATTCTCCGGCCGTTGCCTTTCCGCGATCCCGGCCAGCTCGTGCATGTGGCCACTTCGAACGTCAGAATCCACGCCACCAATGGCGCGATTTCATATCCAGATTTTGCCGACTGGCGCGCGCAGAACCACGTTTTTCAGGATTTGGCCGCATACACGGACGCCAGCTTTGCTCTCGCCGGCATCGAACAGCCCGCGCATCTGGAAGCTGCCACCGTTTCCGCCGACGTTTTCACTCTGTTAGGAGTGGCCCCGGAATTAGGCCGCACGTTTTTGCCAGAGGAAGATGAACCGCACCATCACGTCGTAATTCTCAGTGATCGCCTCTGGAAAGATCGCTTTGCCGCCGATCCGCACATCATCGGCCGCGTGATTACGCTCGATAACAGCGGCTACACGGTCGTCGGCGTGATGCCTCCCAGCTTTCAGTATCCGCTGCAGCGCGAGCCCGCGGAGTTGTGGTCCACTTTTGGCCCCGTGCGCGAATCAACTCCCGGTTCTCCCGCGATGGCGGACGAACGTAGCGCACATTTTTTGCGGGCTATCGCGCGATTGAAGCCGGGCGTCACACTCGCCGAAGCGCAAGCGAACTTGGACGTGATCACAGCCGCGCTCGCCAAACAATATCCGGACAGCGATAAATATTTCAGCGCGCACTTGACCTCCGAGCAGGAGCAGATGACCCACGACATCCGTCCGGCGCTGTTCGTCATGATGGTCGCCGTGGGTTTCGTGCTGTTGATTGCGTGTGTCAACGTCGCCAATTTGTTGCTGGCCCGTGCCACTGCCCGCACCCGCGAAATCGCCATTCGCACCGCACTCGGCGCCGGACGCAAGCGTGTCGTCCGCCAGCTCCTCACCGAAGCGCTTCTTCTCGCGCTGACGGCCGGGGCGCTGGGACTGCTTTTCGCTGCGTGGGGAATCGCAATCTTGGTTCGTTTCAGCCCCGCGGATGTGCCGCGGGTCGCGTCAATTCAAATGGACGGTTGGGTACTGCTTTTCACCATGGCGTTATCGCTGGCTACGGGAATGCTGTTCGGGCTGGCGCCCGCCCTGCAAGTCTCGCACGCCAATATCGTGGACGCGCTGAAAGAAGGGGCGCTCAGTACCACCGCCGGCCGAGGGCGCCACACATTGCGCAGCGCGCTGGTAGTGGTGGAGACGGCCTTGGCGCTTGTTCTTCTGGTCGGCAGCGGACTTCTGATTCGCAGTCTGCTGCGTTTGCAAGATGTCAACCCAGGATTTGACGCGCACAACGTCATGGCTTCGAACGTGGACTTGCCGGACGCGAAGTATTCGGATACCCAAAAGGCCCAATTCTTTCGCGAGTTGATCCCGCAACTCCGAGCGCTGCCCGGAGTGCAGTCGGCTGCGGCCATCTACCCGCTGCCGATGGGCGGCGATGAAATTCGCACTAGCTTTCAGATTGATGGTCACCCAGTAGCGCCGAGCGAGGAGCCGCACACTTCTCTGCGTACGGTCACGCCTGATTATTTCGCCACCATGCGAATTCCTCTTGTGCAGGGCCGCGATTTTTCCTCGGAGGACGTCGCCGCTTCCACTCCGGTGGTCATCATCAATGAAGCACTCGCGCGGCAAGTCTTCCCCGGCGAAAATCCCATTGGAAAGCGCATCAAGCCAGAGATTGCCAGCACGACGCCTGAGCCTCTGATGCGAGAAATCGTCGGCGTCGTGGGCAACGTGAAATTCCACAATTTGAGCGGCGAATGGGCGCCCGAATCATACGTCCCGTACGCACAAATCTCTTTTGGATCCATGGCCGTGGTGGTGCGTACTTCGCAAGACCCGCATGGCGTCGCCAAGCCCATCGCCGAAACAGTTCGCTTATTCGACAAAGATTTGCCCACCTATGCTCCCAAAACCGTCGACGAATACATAAATGGCACAATCGCCCAACCGCGCTTCAATACGTTCCTGTTGGGAATTTTCGCCGGTTTGGCAATGCTTCTCACTGCTGTCGGTTTGTACGGAGTAATTTCGTATTCCGTCGCAAAGCGCACACATGAGCTCGGCATCCGCATGGCGCTAGGCGCAGAACCTCGGGACATGTTGCGGCTCGTCGTGGGGCAAGGTCTGCAGCTCGCCGTGATCGGGGTTGGCCTCGGCCTGGTTGCCGCATTGGCCCTCACGCATTTTCTCGCCAGCTTGCTGTTTGGAGTCACCGCCACGGATCCAATTTCATTCCTGGCCGTCATCGTATTGCTTTTTGCGGTGGTACTGCTCGCCAGCTACATCCCAGCGCGCCGAGCTATGCGAGTGGATCCCATGGTAGCGCTCCGCTACGAATAGGCCGACGACAAGCGATGCGTCGCAACATGACCCGGTAGTGGCACGGCATGCCGCGACCGCCTGCCGGAGCCCCGGGGCATCGCGACAAGAGTCGAGTGTCCGGCACTGTTCGAAATCGTAACAATCATTCCCGCAACTGGTCATGCAAGCCCGTCGAAAAGTATCCCGGCTCATCTAACGAGCTGCAAATGAACACCTTAGATTAGTCGGGCGCTGGAATCCCACCTGCCCATATTCGGGAGGCTCCTGAACAGCACGTCGACTCATGAAGTCGCGAGGGGCTCAATCGATGCAAACCATGGCTCTGGAATCCACTAGCGAACTTGCCGCGACGCAACCCCGCGTTCTCATCGCCGACGACCAGCCGGACGTCCTGGAAGCCCTGCGCCTCCTGCTTAAAGGCCACGGCTATCTGACCGAAGCGGTGACCTCGCCCGCGGCTTTATTCGACGCCCTAACCCAAAAGGAATTCGACCTTATCCTTATGGACTTGAACTACGCGCGCGATACCACCTCGGGCCGCGAGGGTCTCGACTTGCTCGCGCGACTGAGAGCCTCCGATAACGCGCCTCCCATCGTGGTGATGACCGGCTGGGCCACGGTCGGCCTGGCCGTGGAAGCTATGCAGCAGGGCATCGGCGACTTCGTGGAAAAGCCCTGGGTAAATTCTCGTCTGCTCGAAATTCTGCAAAAGCAGCTTCAGATAGGCCGCGACCGGCGCGAAGCGAAGCAGCAAGCAGCCGCGAACACCCGCGCGCAAGATCGCGAGATCGCCGAAGCGCGTGCCATCCAGCAAGGATTTCTGCCCAAGGAAATTCCCCAGCTGCAGGGATACGAAATTGCCGGCGCCTGGCAGCCGGCGCGCGTCGTCGGCGGCGATTACTACGACGTGCTCCGTTTCGGCAGAGACACCTTGGGCGTTTGCATCGCTGACGTGGCCGGCAAAGGCCTGCCGGCGGCGCTGCTGATGTCCAATCTCCAAGCTGCGTTTCGGGGATTTGCCTCGCCGGCCATGTCTCCCGAAAATCTGTGCGACAAACTGAATTCTCTGATTTGCCACAACATCGCGAATGATCGCTTCATCACTTTTTTCTACGCGCAGCTCGATGGCGCAACGCGGCAGCTGCGTTACACCAACGCCGGACACAACGCGCCAATCGTCGTGCGAAAAGATGGTACTCACGATCGCTTGCGCGAAGGTGGCGGCATTCTCGGCGTTTTTCCGGTGCAGGCTTTTGACATGGGAACGTACGACCTGATCCCCGGTGATCGCGTGCTGTTATTTACCGATGGAGTTACCGAGGCCTCGAATCCCGAAGGCGAAGAATTCGGCGAGACGCGTTTGCTCCAGGTGCTCGAAGAAAGCCGCGAGTTATCCGCCGAGAATATGCAAAAAAAGGTTCTGAGCGTGGTCGCTGAATTCTGCCGCGGGCACTGGCACGATGATGCGACGCTCATCGCCATCGCTGTCGAGTAGTCAGCGCGGCTTGGCGAAGGAACGGAAACAAATGGAATCGTTGCTTCAGGATCTGCGCTTCGGTGTCCGGACGCTCTTGAAGAACCCCGGATTTACCGTCGTCGCCATCCTCACTCTCGCGCTCGGCATCGGCGCCAACATCGCCATTTTCAGCGTCGTCTATGCCGTCCTTTTACGCCCGCTTCCGTTTCCTCAATCCGAACGGCTCGTAACTTTGGGGCCAAACCAAGATGGCGAAGTCGGATCCTTTGCTCCCGCCGAATTTGTCGCGCTGCAACGCGAACAGAAAGTATTCGACGCTGTCACCGCGATCCGCGGAGGGAATTTCAACTTATCCGCAGGAGAGCGGCCCGAGCGCGTTTTCGGAGCCGTGGCGTCCAGGAACTTCTTTCGCTTGGTCGGCGTTAACCCCATGATCGGCCGTGGGTTCGCGCCGGAGGACGCGACTGGTGACCAAAGTGTCGTCGTTTTGAGCAACGCGCTTTGGACCACTCAGTTTGGCGGCAACAGCGAAATTTTAGGTCGCACCGTGCTTTTGAATGGCGAGCCCCGCACCGTCATTGGCGTCATGCCGCCTGAGTTCGACTTTCCGGACAACGCGCAGCTGTGGGTGCCGCCGCGCTTCGCTGTGCCATCACATCCGACGGAGCCGAACGCGGATCCCTCAGCGCGTTTCGATACGCATTATTTCGACACCTATGGACGCCTCAAGCCCGGTGTCACCCCCGCTCAAGCGGAAGGGCCGATGTCGGCCCTTATTGCCCAGATCGCCAAACAAAATCCGGACGCTGAACAGAATGCCAAAGTACGCGTGCAATCATTGCAAGAGTACGAAGTCGGCGACGTGCGTCCCGCCCTTTTGCTTTTGCTCGGCGCCGTCGCCCTGGTGCTCTTGATCGCTTGCGCCAATATTGCCAACCTGCTCTTAGCGCGCGGTAGCGCACGTCATCGCGAACTCGCGATCCGCCGAGCGTTGGGCGCGAGCGCCGCGCGTGTTGCGAGGCAGTTGCTCACCGAAAGCGTCCTGCTCTCGGCTGCCGGTGGCGTGGCAGGAATAGTCGTCGCGAGTTGGTGTTTCCGTCCTTTGGTGGCTCTCGTCCCGGCCGACCTGCGTAACATGGTGCACCTGCAATTGAACGCGCCGCTGCTGATGTTTGCCTTCGTCCTCTCGATACTCGCCGGAGTGTTTTTCGGATTGGTGCCCGCGCTACAGAGCGGCCATGGAGACCTGAACGAAACGCTCAAAGCGGCCAGCGCACGCGGCACCATGACTGCCGGCCGCCAGCGCATGCAAAAAGCCCTCGTCCTCACGGAAATCGCGATGGCGCTGATTCTCTTGTGCGGCGCTGGCTTGTTAATGAGAAGCTTTGTCCGTCTCAATAGTGTCCCCACCGGATTCAATCCGAGCGGCGTTATGGCGATGCAGCTATCGCTGATTCAAACCGGATACGAACAGCCCGCGAAGCGCACACAATTTGTGGATCGAATTCTGGAAAATATCCAAGCGCTTCCCGGCGTGCAGTCCGCGGCGATCGTCACGCGCTTGCCGCTTAATCCCGGCTCCAGTTCGCGCAGCGTGACGGTCGAAGGTCACGCTTATCCGCCGGATTCTCCCGCGCAGCAGGAAAGTCCTGACTACACCGTCGCCACTCCCGCCTATTTCCACACTCTCAACATTCCCTTTTTCGAGGGGCGCGATTTCCAGAAGACGGACACCGCGGATATGCCCAGCGTGGCCATCATCAATCGCGCGATGGCCCGCGTTTATTGGCCCGGCGAAGACCCTCTCGGCAAGCGCTTTCAGATTGAGGGCACGACTCAATGGCTTCAGATTGTCGGAATAGTGGGAGACATTCATCAGCACAAATTGGGCGACCCGCCGAAGCCGATGTTTTACGCGGCGTATGCGCAGGATCCCTGGACGTTCTTCACGATCGCCGTCCGCACCTCCGCCAATCCCTCGCAGATCGCTCCGGCGCTCGTGAACGCGGTGCAGAGTGTGGATCACCATCTGCCGGTCTTCAACCTGCGGCGCTTCGACGAAATCCTCGCCGCCTCGGTTTCCCAGCCGCGCTTTCAAATGATTTTGCTTTCGCTTTTTGGCGGCTTGGCGCTCACGCTCGCCGTAATCGGTATCTACGGAGTGATGTCGTACACCGTCGCGCAGCGTACCAATGAGATTGGTATCCGCATGGCGCTGGGCGCGGAGCCGCGTGACGTCCTGGCGCAAATCCTGTGGCAAGGCGTGCGCCTCGCCGGCTGCGGCGCTATCGCGGGGCTCGTTGCGTCATATTTCGTCACGCGCTTCATGAAGTCCATGCTTTTCGCCGTCAGCCCACTCGACCTCGGAACATACGCCGCAGTGACCGCGTTACTCATGGCAGTGACGCTGCTGGCCTGCTACGTTCCAGCGCGCCGCGCGATGCGCGTGGACCCCATGATTGCACTGAGGTACGAATGATTTCGCCGCTGCGCCACGCGCACGGGAGGTTGCGGCCTGCAGCGCGGCGAGCAAACCGTGTGCCGGACGCGAGCGATTTGTCAGAGACAAGAAACTAAAATGCGAACCTTGCTGCAAGACATTCAGTACGGGTTCCGGATTCTGAAGAAGAGTCCCGGCTTCACCGCGATCGCTGTTCTCACTTTCGCTCTCGGTATCGGCGGAAACGCCACGGTGTTCAGCTGGATTCGCGCCATCATTCTGGATCCGCTCCCGGGTGTCGAACGCTCGAGTCAGATGCTCGCCGTCGAAACGGTAATGCCCAGCGGCGAATACCACACCAGTTCGTATCCGGATTATCGCGACTTTCGCGATCAGAACCACGTGTTCTCTTCAATGATCGGGTTCGAGCTGGTTGGCGTGGACATGAGCATCCGCAATCAGTCGCCGCCCGAGCGCGTTTGGGGGCTTCTTACCACGGAAAATTATTTCGACGCTGTCGGCGTACGGGCTGCCATGGGCCGCACCTTTCATGCGGAGCCGAATCAGGCGCTGAATTCCGATCCTTACATCGTTCTCGGCTACGGTTTGTGGCAGCGGCTCTTTGGTTCGGACCGCAATGTGGTGGGCCGCACGGTTCATATCAATGCTCACCCGTTCACCGTTATCGGCGTGGCGCCGCCGAACTTTTTCGGCACTATCGCGGGCATTGACGCGCAGTATTTCGTTCCCATGATGATGCAGCCGGTGGTGCTGCCGGGCGAAGACCTCGAAGAGCGTGCTCCGACTTTCGTTCACCTCATGGGACGCCTCCGCTCGGGCGTCACCATCGCACAGGCCCAAGAGGAAATGACCTCGATCGCCCAGCATCTGCAGAAGGAATATCCCAATCCCAATACCGCCGAGGGCGTGGGAGTTTACGTGGCCCCGGTCTGGAAGGCGCATTACGGCGTGCAGGATTTTCTGCGCAGCGTCCTCGCGTTTCTGATGATCGTCGCCCTGCTCGTGCTGCTGATCGCCTGCGTCAATGTAGCGAATCTGCTGCTCGCTCGCGCCACGGTGCGCGAAAAAGAGATGGCCGTGCGCTCGGCGCTGGGTGCTGGCACTGGCCGCTTGATACGCCAGTTGCTGGTGGAAAGTCTGCTGCTCGCTTTCGCCGGCGGAGTGGGTGGAATTGTCCTCGCTCTTTGGGGCGTCAATCTCTTGACGGCCTTCTTGCCCCCTGCGCATTTGCCGATCGCTCTCGGCGTGAATGTGGATGGCTCCGTCCTCGCTTTCACGCTGATTCTTTCGCTCGTCACTGGACTCGTCTTCGGCCTGGCCCCCGCGTGGCAAATCTCCCGCGCGAATTTGAACGAATCGCTGAAGACTTCCGCGCGCACCGCGAGCGCCGGCGGTGGAGGCTATCGCCTGCGCGACATCCTGGTGGTATCGGAAATGGTTCTCGCCACCGTGCTGCTGGTTGCCGCCGGACTTTTGCTGCGTAGCCTGCACAAAGCCGAAGCGATGGGCCCGGGCTACAACACCGAAAATGTGACGCTCGCGGCTTTCGATCTCCGCGGCAGCGGCTACACTGATGTCCGCGCCGTCGAATTCTACGATCACCTGCTTGCCCAGCTTCGTGCCAATCCTGCCGTTGAATCCGCGAGCATGGAGCGCTTCGTCCCACTCTGGTTCACCGGTCGAGGTTACTCGACTACCCAAATTGAAAATTACACTCCGCAACCAAATGAGGACATGGGCATAGACTTCAACGTCGTGGGCCCTGATTATTTCCACGTCTTACAGATTCCGCTTATCTCAGGCCGCGATTTCTCGGAGCAGGACCGCGACGGCGCGCCGAAAGTAGTGATCGTCAATCAAACGATGGCGAATCGCTTCTGGCCTGGCCAGGATGCCACCGGACGTCGCGTGCAGATTTGGGGAGACTGGCGCACCGTGGTCGGCGTCGTGCGTGACATCAAGTACCACCGCATGAACGAACCGCCCGAATCGTTTATCTATCTTCCGCAGCTGCTGACCGAAGGGACCGACACGAACATTTTGGTGCGTTCGCAATTGCCTAAAGCGGCGGTCATCGGCGCCGTGCGCTCGGCCGCGAAGTCGCTCGATTCCAAGGTGCAGCCGCTTGAAACAGACAGCCTCGACGGACTTCTGAAAGCTTCCATGTTCGCAAACCGCACCGCGGCTTCGCTCGCCTCCGTGCTGGGCATTCTGGGAACGCTGCTGGCAGCGCTCGGAATCTACGGCGTCTTGTCTTACAGCGTCAGCCAACGCATCCGCGAAATCGGAATTCGCGTGGCACTGGGCGCGCAGCGTCGCCACGTTCTGGAGCTCGTCGTTGGGCACGGCCTGCGGCTTGCGCTACTTGGCGTTGCCGTCGGCGCCTTGGCCGCTGCCGCGGTCACTCGCGGTATGGGCAGTTTGCTTTTTGGCGTAAGCGCCACCGACCCGCTGACTTTCGCCATCGTGATGCTCTTGGTAGCAATCGTCGCCGCGCTGGCGGCATACATTCCAGCGCGCCGCGCTATGCGCGTGGATCCCATGGTTGCGCTGAGATACGAATGACGCTGACGGCAAAATTTGAATGAGCGATGGAAGCAGCTAGCCGCACACCGTGCGCTACAGGGAGATAAAAAGTGATCAAGCTGATTGACGTCGAAAAATTCTACGAATCGGGCGCGGGCAAGACGTGGGTGCTCCGCCGCATCAACCTCGAAATCCGCGAGGGCGATTTCATCACCGTCATGGGCCCGTCCGGCGCTGGGAAATCCACCCTGATGGGCATTATCGGCATGCTCGATGGCGCCTGGAAGGGCGAATACCATCTGCTCGATAACGCCGTGCACAAACTCGACAATCGTCGCCGCGTCGAATTGCACAAGAAATACATCGGCTTCGTCTTCCAGCAATATCACCTGCTCGATAATCTTACCGTCGCGGAAAATCTCGACCTGCCGCTCTCTTACCGCGACATCAAGAAAACCGAGCGCGAAGGCATGGTCGCGGACGTCCTCGACCGTTTCCAGATCGTGGGAAAGAAATCTCTATTCCCCAATCAGCTGTCCGGCGGCCAGCAGCAACTCGTGGCCGTCGCCCGCGCCGTGATCGGCAAACCGAAATTGATTCTTGCCGACGAGCCCACCGGCAGCCTCCACTCCAGCCAGGGAAAAATGATCATGGACCTTCTGAAGAAGCTGAACGACGACGGCACCACCATCATCCAGGTGACTCACAATGACGCTTGGGCGGCCTACGGCAATCGTATCATTCAGCTCGCGGACGGCTGGATCGTGGACGGCCAGCCGGTGGCGGGCGGAGCAGCCGCCGTCAGCGGCTGATCGTACGTCCAACCGCTAAAGAGAGGAATTCGTGGCAGCGCTATTTCAAGACATTCGCTACGGCATTCGCATGATGACGAAGAACCCCAGCTTCACGTTCTTTGTCGTACGGCCGGCGTATGGGAAATCGCATCCAGTCGGGTGCTCTTGCAGGCTCCACTGCCGGCGCGATCCATTTTGCTTTCTATTCGCGCTCCGGCGCGCCGAATAAAACAGCTCTCAAAGAGTGGACACCCAGTGACGAAGCAGTAAAATAGCCCGTCACTCGGCGCTTCTTGGGGGCGAACTGTTATGGGAACACTTTGGCAAGATCTTCGCTACGGCGCGCGCATGCTGCGGAGGAACCCGGGCTTCGCCGCGGTCGCGATTTTGACGCTGGCCATTGGGATAGGCGCGAACGTCGTGATTTTCAGCATCGTGAACGGCGTGCTGCTTAAGCCGCTGCCGTTTCCGGACTCTGGAAGGGTCGTCACCATTTGGGAGACGGACGCGAACCGCAACATAACGCGCGGCACGGCGTCAGCGGCTGAATTTCTGGACTGGCGCGATATGAATCACGTCTTCCAGGAGATTTCGGCCTGGCGAGCGCTCTACTTCACGATTACGGGCAATGGGGAGCCCGAACAGGTTTGGGGTTCGCAGGTATCCGCGAATTTCTTTCGCATGCTGCGCGTAAGCCCCATCGCGGGACGCGATTTCACCCCAGAAGACGAGCAACCTGGCCATGAGCAGGTGGTCATTTTGAGCTACGGATTGTGGGAGCGCCAATACGGCGGCAACCGATCAATTGTCGGCCAGAGCATTCTGGTGGATGGAAAGCCGTTCACGGTGATCGGAATTCTGCCGCGTACGTTTTCTCTCTATGGCACAGCTCCAGAGTTCGAGATGTGGAAGCCATTCGCTTTTAATCGCACGCAACTCGATCGCGAAAATCACGAACTCATTATCTTCGCCCGCTTGCGCGATGGCGTCACCATCCCGCGAGCCAACGCGGAAATGGTCACCATTCTCGAACAGCTGAAAAAGCAGTATCCCGCCATTGACCAAAAAAACGGCGTCCGTGTGGTGGGGTTTCACGCCGAATTGGTCAGCACTTTGCGTCCAGGCTTGCTGCTTCTCCTCGCCGCCGTTGCTTTCGTGCTTCTCATCGCTTGTGCCAATGTCGCTAACCTCATGCTCGCCCGCGCCGCCGTCCGCGAACGCGAAATTGCGATTCGCACTTCGATGGGTGCGGGACGCCGGCGCATTCTTCGCCAACTTTTGACCGAAAGCGCGTTTCTCTCTCTCATCGGCGCCGCATTCGGCATTTTGCTCGCCTATGGCGGTCTGCACATCCTGCGGTCAGCCGTTCCCTCGGGCGGCCGGGGACAAGTCCCACATCCGGAATGGATCGCAATTGATGGCACGGTTCTCGCCTTCACAGTCGCAATCGCTGTGCTCGCGGGCATACTCTTTGGCCTCGCGCCTGCCATTCAGATTTCGCGCTCGCGTTTATACGAATCCCTGAAAGAAGGCAGCCGCGGTTCCACCAGCGGTCGCCGCAGTCAGCTTGCGCGGTCGGTGCTCGTGGTTTCCGAAGTCGCCTTCTCGCTCATGTTGCTCGTCGGCGCGGGCCTGTTGGTCCGCAGCTTCGTCCTGATGATGTCCGAGCCGCTTGGCTTCGAGCCCGAAAACGTCTTGACCATGCAACTCTTTCTTCCCGAAGCTCATTATCCGCAGCCGGCGAACCTTCAGAATTTCTTCCAGGCCGCTGTGGATCGAGCCGCCGCGCTTCCCGGAGTGAAATCCGCCAGTGCCGTAAACTATCTGCCCCTCACGGGCTGGACCGGCTTTTGCGATTTCGATATCGCCGGCAGGGCGTCGCCGCCTTCCGGAGAACATTTCACAGCCCAGTACCGCACCGCGGATTGGCGTTACTTGCGCACGATGGAGATCCCGGTCAAAGAAGGCCGCGATTTCGCATCGTCGGACGGCCCAGATTCGCAAGGCGTCGCGATGATCAACGAAGCACTCGCGCATCGTTACTGGCCGAATGAAGACCCCGTCGGCAAGCAGATTCGTTTGGTCTTTCCGGCTCAACTTCGTCCCTGGGACGCCATTCCCCACCAAGGGCCCGTAACAATCGTTGGTGTCGTCGGCGACACGCGCGATTGGGCTTGGTCCGAACCAAAGATTGCGCAGCTTTATCTTCCCGACACCCAGAATCCGTCGCGGATCATGCACCTAGTCGTGCGTTCCAATGGCGATCCTGAGCAACTCACCTCCGCCGTTCGCCATGCCGTGGAAAGCGTTGATCCCAATCAGCCCGTCACCGACGTCAAAACGATGGAGGATTATTTGGCCGTGGTGCTCGCGCAACGCCGTTTGAATATGACTCTGTTGGCCTTTTTTGCCATCGTCGCCGCGCTTTTGGCCGCCATCGGAATCTACGGCGTGATGGGCTACGCCGTCACGCAACGCTCCCATGAAATCGGCATCCGCATGGCGCTTGGCGCGGAGCCTCGTGACGTGTTGCGGATGATCGTCGGCGATGGAATGAAGCTCACGGGAATGGGCTTGTCGATCGGGCTCCTGGGATCTCTGTTGGTAATGAAATATCTCGAAAGCCAGCTCTACGGCATCAAGGCCCGCGATCCGCTCACGTTCATCGGCGTCGCGGCTGGTCTGGCGCTAGTCGCGCTCGCCGCTTGCTATTTTCCGGCGCGGCGCGCCACCAAAGTGGATCCGTTGGTCGCACTACGCTACGAGTGAGGGGAAAAATGAATTACGCGTCCGATACATTTCCGAACGAGATCAGAAGTAAAATTCAGGGAGATACTTTTCGCGCCATGACTCCAACCAATCAACCACGAACTCGCATTCTTGTCGCCGACGACCAACCGGACATCCGGGAGGCCCTGCGCCTGCTGCTCAAAGGCGAAGGCTTTGAGACGGAAACGGTCGCTTCGCCTGCTGCGGTGATGTCTGCGCTCGAAGCGCGCGAATTTGACGCGCTGCTGATGGACCTGAACTATGCCCGGGACACCACTTCCGGCCAGGAAGGTCTCGATCTCCTCTCCAATATTCGAGCCAAAGACAGCACGCTAACTATTATCGTCATGACTGCCTGGGGCAGCCTCGAACTGGCCGTCGAAGCCATGCGCCGTGGCGCAAAAGATTTCGTGCAGAAGCCCTGGGAGAACGCGCGACTCCTCGCCATTCTGAAGACGCAGATCGAGCTCTCGCAAGCTCTGCGCAAAAGCCAGCGTCTCGAAGCTGAAAATCGTCTGCTACGCGCCGATGGGCGCCCGGTAATGATCGCCGAATCCGCCGCCATGCGTCCGGTGATGGATTTGATCGCTCGCGTGGGCCCGTCCGATGCCAACGTCTTGATCACCGGTGAGCACGGAACCGGTAAGGAAGTCGTCGCGCGAACTCTCTACGCACTTTCTCCGCGTTCGGGCCGTCCGCTCGTCACCGTGAATGCGGGAGGTCTGCCCGAAGGCGTCTTCGAAAGCGAATTGTTCGGCCACGTGAAGGGCGCCTTCACCGACGCCAAATCCGACCGCGTCGGCCGCTTCGAACTGGCCGATGGCGGTACGCTCTTCCTCGACGAAATTGCGAACGTGCCCATGAACCTGCAAGCCAAGCTGCTCCGCGCGCTCGAAACCGGCGAACTGGAACGCGTCGGCTCTTCCACCACGCGCCGAGTGGATGTCCGCATCATCTCCGCCACCAATGCCGAAGTGCAAAACGAAGTAACCGCCGGCCGTTTTCGCGAAGATTTGCTCTTCCGCCTGAATACGATCGAAATTCATTTGCCGTCGTTGCGCGAACGCAAGGAAGACATTCCGCTGCTCGCGCATCATTTCCTGCGCCAATCGGCCCAGCGCTATCGCAAACAGCTCGAAGGATTCGAACCTGTGGCGCTGCAGATCTTGCTCGACCATCCCTGGCCCGGAAATATTCGCGAGCTTGATCACTCCATCGAACGCGCCGTGCTGATGGCCGAAGGTTCCGCGGTGCGCGCTAGCGACCTGGGCCTGCGTCCCGCCCGCGAAGCCTCCTTGCGCCTCGACGAAATGAGCATCGAAGACGTCGAGCGCGTCTTAATTCAGAAGGCGCTCGCGCGGTTTGGCGGCAACGTCAGTCACGCCAGTAAGGCTCTCGGCCTCAGCCGCAGCGCCCTCTATCGCCGCCTGCAAAAATATAGCCTTTGAGCCCTCTTCTCTACGAGCGCCGGATTTTGCTTCTGGCCCTGGCCGCGGGGCTGGGCGGTACAGCTGTCGCGCTGGTACTTTTGTGGACTGGCAATTTCTCTCCGAAGTTGCAGTGGACTCTCACCGTCGTAATGGTGATCGCCTGGCTCAGTTTTGCGTTCTCCGCGCAAAGCCGAGTGATGTTTCCTCTGCGCACGCTTTCCAATCTTCTTGCCGCCTTGCGCGAAGGAGATTTTTCCATCCGTGCCCGCGGCGCGAATCGCGAAGACGTTCTCGGCGAAGTTCTCTGGGAAGTAAACGCTCTCGGTGAAACGCTGCGCAAGCAAAGGCTCGGCGCTCTTGAGGCCACCGCGCTGCTTCGGAAAGTGATGGAGGAAATTGATGTTGCCGTTTTCGCTTTCGATGGCGCAGGCCGCTTGCGCTTGGTCAATCGCGCTGGCGAACGCATTCTCAGCCAACCGGAAGAGCGGCTTCTCGGTCGCACCGCTGGGGAATTGGGGCTTTCGGAATGTCTGGAAGGCGAAACGCCGCGAATTGCGCAAATCGCCTTCCCCGGAAAGTCCGGACGCTGGGAAATTCACCGCGGCAGTTTTCGCGAAGGCGGCCTTCCTCACCAGCTTCTCGTCATCACCGATTTAAGCCGTGCATTGCGCGATGAAGAGCGCCAAGCGTGGCAGCGCCTGATCCGCGTGCTCGGCCACGAGCTGAATAATTCTCTCGCGCCCATTAAATCCGTGGCGGAAAATCTGGGCAGCGTGCTTGGACGCAAGGACCGCGCCGACGATTGGCAGGAAGACATGCGCAGCGGCCTCAACGTGATCGCCGCGCGCACTGACGGCCTCGCGCGTTTCATGAACGCTTACGCGCGCCTGGCCAAGCTGCCGCCGCCGGCCTTTCGCACCATGGACGTCGGCGTATGGATTCGTCGAGTTGTCGGCTTGGAGCCCCGGCTGCCGGTGAAGCTCGAGGCCGGCCCGGAAACGCAGATTCAAGCCGATCCCGATCAGCTCGAACAGCTCCTGATTAATCTTCTGCACAATGCAGTGGACGCCGCGCTGGAAACTGGCGGTGGCGTGCGCGTTGGCTGGGAACGCGAGAACGGCACCATCGAAGTCTGGGTGCAGGATGACGGTCCGGGAATACCCAGCGCCGCGAATCTTTTCGTGCCCTTTTTCACTACCAAGCAAGGAGGCTCGGGAATCGGATTGGTCCTCAGCCGCCAGATCGCCGAAGCCCACGGCGGATCGCTCACGTTGGAAAATCGCAAAACGGAAAGAGGTTCAGAAGCCCGCCTGCGTCTCCCGCTGAACAACTGATCAAGCTTAAGAGATTGCTCTCTCTTTGCCCGCCGATTCGCTGCCCCAACCACACAGTTTGTTTCTGAGCGCTTTCATCCTCACTGAAATGTATTGCAGGACGCTGAGCAAAGCCCAATTTCTGGAGATGGATTATCAGCGTGCGGGAGTTATCGCCAAACAAACGGCGGTTGGATGGTCTCGAGTCGAGTCCGGGGAAGCTGTTCATTCTGAGCCACAGGCGAACGAGCCGACCTGTTGTATCTTTGCCACACCGGAAAAAATTTTCCTTTACTCGTGCCTCTAAAATGATGATTCTAAAGCGGCATAAATCCAACCAAGCGGTTACAGAGGTGCATCTAAAGACGCTGGCCTTGGGGCATGTCTTACCAACTCACCATACAACGTCCAGTAGAAGCACGCGGCGTGGGACTACACACCGCGGTGCAGTGCCGTCTTCGTTTGCTGCCCGCGCCCGCTGACACCGGCATCGTCTTTCGCCGAGTAGACCTGGACAATTTCGAAATTGAAGCGCACGTGCGGAACGTGGCGCGCGTCAGCTATGCAACGAGCCTGATGAAACAAGGGGTGCTGCTTTCTACTGTTGAACACCTGCTCGCGGCTCTTTATTCCTGCGGCGTGGACAATGTGTACGTTGAGATTGATGCGCTGGAGCTTCCGATTCTGGACGGGTCGTCGAAACCGTTTATCGAACTGCTGGCAAAAGCTGGGACGCGCAAACTGCGCAGGCAACGCCGCTACATTCACGTGATCAAACCGCTCGAATTTTCCGATGGAGACCGGCGGATCGGGATTTATCCGGCCGACGAATTTCGCGTGCATTGCTTTGTGGATTACAAGCACCCGGAAGTGGGTCCGCAGGAAGTGGAGATGACTGTGGACCGGGAATCTTTCAGCCGGGAACTCGCGCCAGCGCGGACATTTGGCTTCATGAAGGATTTCTCGGGCTTGCAGGCTATGGGTTTAATTCGCGGCGGCTCGGTAGAAAACGCGATTGTTCTGGACGAGGACAGCATCTTGAACGGCCCGCTGCGCTTTGCGGATGAATTTGGGCGCCACAAAGCGTTGGACCTGATTGGCGATCTGGCGCTGGTGGGACGCCCCTTAAAGGCGCGGATTGTGGCGCACAAAGCGGGGCACGCCTTGCATACTCAGCTTGTTACGCGGTTGCTGGCGGACCGCAGTTTGTGGACTGAATCCCCCGCGACGCATGTGTCCGCAGTAGCCAGCGCAAACCTTTCCGACCTCTTACCCGCGTCTTCGTGAGCCCTTGCGACGCGCGCTCTGTGGCGCGCGGAAGCGGCTCAAACCGGACGCAAAACTACGAAATGAAGCAGCCGACGCGTGCGAAAGCCTAGTTTTTCGTAGAGGTGAATCGCACCTACATTTTCCTGCCTTACGTGCAAGATGGGGATTTCGCCGCGCTGCACGATCTCGCGCATGAGAATAGACATCAGGCGGCCGGCATAGCCGCGGCCCTGAAAGTCCGGGTGCGTGCATACGGCGCTTACTTCCGTGTAGCCGGGCAAATGCAGCCTCTCTCCCGCCATGGCGGCCAGGCGATTCGATTCGCGGATGCCGACATAGTGGCCGAGCTCGCGCGTGCGCTTGCCGAATGGTCCCGGCTTCGTTAGTTCAGCAAGCGCAACCATCTCGTCGGTGTCCACGAAGGTTAGGATTTGCGCAGGGTCGAATTCCGATTCGGGCAGGCTTTTGGGACTCTCGCAAACCATCTGGACCAATTGCGACGCGTGAATTGTGTTCCACCCCGGAGGGATCCTTGGCGGCTGATCCAGGAACAGGACCCCGCCCGAACCTTTCAGGAGTTGCGCGAGCGAGCTATACGCCTCGAGAGTTGGTTCGGCCATCGCGGCTAGAGTGGTGACGGCAGGTGGGTAGCGTTTTGCGAGAGAGTCGCCTTCAGCGAAGTGGGCGTGCAGAGTGGTGAGCGCATTCCAGATGGGATTATCGAGAGCATGCATTTGCCTGGCTGTAACCGTGTGCATGGCTGTCTTCACCGATGAGTCCTAACGCACATTCTGATGCTCCCGGCAACGTACACCGTGCGGAAGGCAGGCGCTATCCGGATTTGTCGCTCGAAGTCCGGGCGCTGCCATAGAAATTATGATTGGATTCTGCGTGCGAGGAATGAAAATTTCATGGATGGAATTGGCGCGGCGAGGTCCTTATTGGACTGGTTGATTGACTGTGCGTTTTCAGGTGAGGCTCGATCGCTTGTTGTCCGACGAACGGGCTTACTCCAGCGGCGGGCTATCGGCGGTTGCGGATTCGCCGTCATTTGAATAGCGGATCACTCCGGTTTGATCGGCGTAGAAACTTCTTTGTCCCGTCGAGCCGCGTCGAAGCGGATCGGCTGTTACCGAGTAGCCGGAAGCGCCACCTGACGTGCAGCCTCTTGCAGCCGCTTTCGGCGAAATAACCGGCTCCGTGGAACCATCGGGATACTTTGGGGCATACGTGAAGACGTATCCGAATTTCTGACCGTGCAGGGGTGGCCGATCGAGCAAGCCGGCGTGGTTGCAAGTCGCGGCGGCCCCGGGCTCGCTGCCCAACGCTTCGAGTCTGGAAGGAAACCCGTTTTCGTATTCGCTCTGGTAGGTTGCCGCGGCGATGTTGATGGTCCGCAACGAGCCCACGGCTGAGGCTTCATTGGCCGCCATTTTGGCGCGTAGCAGATTGGGAATGGCGATGGCGGCGATGATGAGAATCAAGGGAATCAGCACGATGCCGGCGTAACCGAGAACGAGGCCGGCAATTGCGACTCCCCGGCCGCCGAGCCGTCCCGCGGATCTGCGGATGTCCGAAAGGGAGAGGTGGCCCAGAATAATCGCGGCGATGGAGGCCGGGAGGAACAGTGTGAAGATGCCGCAGATCAGGCTGGCAATCGCTTTACCGCTGGTGGGGACGTCCACCGGCGGCACGGGCGCCGCTGCTGGCGCGGGCGCGGCGCTCGCGGCGTGAGTAGGCGCGAAAGAAGTTCCGCACTTCGAGCAGTATTGCGCTGAATCAGGATTGGCCGTGGCACATTGCGGACAGAACATGCGTCACCCCCCTACTTTTAACGCCAATATATCCCTTCGGTTAACAATTTTGGCAACTTTGTGAGGTAGGGCGTCCCGTTTCGATTGCCAAAGCCCCGGATGGAAGCGACAATACTGTCCGGATGAGCGCACCTGACATTGTGGTCTTGATTTTAGCGGCCGGCAAAGGAACGCGGATGCGTTCGGAGCTCGCGAAAGTGTTGCATCGCGCGGGCGGGCGGCCGCTGATCGAGCACGTGGTGCGCGCGTGCCAGCCGCTGAGAGCAGCACAATTGCTCGCCGTGGTTGGACATCAGGCGGAAGAAGTTGGCGTAATGGTGGAGGCGCTGGGCGCGGAGACTGTGCTGCAGCAACCTCAGCGCGGCACCGGCCACGCGGTGCAAACGGCACGGCGCAAAATGCGCAAGAGCGCGAAGTACGTGATCGTGGTGGCTGGCGACGCGGCGCTTTTGCGTACCGCAACTCTTGCCGCGCTGCTCGATACCCACCGCCGCGGTGAGGCTGCTGCGACGATACTCAGCGCGGAGCTTGATGATCCCTCGAATTACGGGCGCGTGGTGCGCGATTCCGAAGGGCGCGTGCAATGCGTGGTGGAAGAAAAAGCCGCCACGCCGGAACAGCGCGTGATCCGCGAAGTGAATTCCAGCATTTATTGCTTTACGCTCAAGAAACTGTGGCCGTGCCTGAATGCTTTGCGGCCGGACAATGCGCATCGCGAACTTTACTTGACCGACACGATCGGATTGCTGCGCCAGCGCAACGAGCGCGTGCTTGCTTATGTGGCCGCTGATGCAAATGAAGTCCTGGGCTGCAATACTCGCGGCGAGCTCGCGAATATTGATCGAATTTTCCGCGCGCGCAAGGCTGCTGAACTGATGGATGCGGGGGTGACAATTTACCTGCCGGAAACGGTGGTGATCGATCCGGATGTTATGGCCGGTCCCGATACGGTGGTTGAGCCGGGCGTGCAACTGCTGGGGAAAACGCGCGTGGGCGCGCGCTGCAGGATTCAGACGGGCTGCGTGCTGCGCGATATGCGCGTGGATGACGATGCCTTTATCGGCGCGCATACCGTGATGGACGCGAGTCGGGTCGGAAGCAAAGCGCAAGTAGGGCCGTTTTCGCGGTTGCGTCCTGGCGCGGATATACGCGCGGGCGCGCACATCGGAAACTTTGTGGAAGTGAAGAATTCCGTAGTGCGCGAAGGGTCCAAAGCAAATCATCTTACGTACATTGGGGACGCGTCCGTCGGCCGCGGGTCAAACATTGGCGCGGGGACGATCACTTGCAATTACGACGGAGTCGCGAAGTATCCGACGACGATCGGCGACCGCGTGTTTATTGGCAGCGATACGGCGCTGGTGGCGCCGGTGCGCGTGGGAGATGGAGCTTACGTGGCGGCGGGTTCGACGATTACCGAGAATGTTCCGGCAGACGCCTTGGCGATTGCGCGTGGGCGCCAGAGCACTAAGCCCGGATGGGCTGCGGCGCGACGGCGTGAACTGGCGCGCGCGGCAAACGGCAAAGCTCACCGCGAACCAAAACGCCGCAAGAAAATTGCACGCCGAGCGAAGACGAAGCCACGACGCACGAAACGTAAGCCCGCTAAACGGTCCCGCCGTTAGATTGAACGGATTCTCTTTCACAAGCGCCGATCGGTTGTTCTCAGAGGAGCCTCGACGCACAGTTTGTGCGTCATGGTGTCGGGTTCACCGCGGATGGATCGGACCGCGCGGGCTAATTAGACGGAGTTTCCGGCGAATTGTACGCCGACGACGACCGGCGGAGTGGACTCCTGCTGCGTTGGATAACCTAGCATGTACGTTACGGGCGCCAACCAACCGGTCACCTCGCCTATTTCCCATTTGTAATCGTTGGCATCCAATCGTGAAATCAGCTGCGCTAGCTCGGCGGGCGAATAGGCGCGCAAACAGGAGAGGATTCCATCGAACCAGAGAACGAACGGGATTACTGGAATCAGATACGTCCAGAACAAGCGCGACATGCGGAATGGGCGAATGAGGGGAACGCTGAAGAGAGCGCCAAGCGGCACCAGAAAAGTTAGTAGGATGCTGAGAGGACGGCGCCTGGCGGCTTCGAAGATCGCAATTCCCTGGCGGTTATTCACCGCGTTTTGCAGCATGGCAACGGCTTGATCGGGAGCGAAATGGTGGAACGAAGTAAACATGACGCGAAAGCCGTCGAGGCGCAGCGGGATGCTGGTGGCGTCCACCGGCTCGGCGCAATAGCTGATGGCTCCGCCGGAGACCGCTTGGGCGCTCTGGAAGGCGCCGATATTGGGATATTTGTCGGTGAGGCAGATATCCAGGTGCTGTCCGGAATTCTGCCTGGCTAAGGCGCGATGCATCCAGACCCAAGGTCCGCCGCCGCCGGAACAGAGGTCAACCAGCCGGTGGGCGCCTGCGGCTTCGACAGCGGCTGCGAGACGGGAGGCAACGGGATCGTAAATTCTGCCGAGGCGAAATACCGATTGCAGGCCGTCCAATACCTCATCGCGAAGAAACTTGGGAAACCAGGCTTGTTCGTGAATCTCAGAAATTGTGATCCTAGACATCGTGTGACCTGCCGGCCGCAGTTTTTGCGGCACGCCAGCGTAAGTAACGGGATGATACCACTTCGCGCACGGCGACATTTGTCTGGAGGACGAGAGAGTGACTGAGCGAGCCTTGCGAGAGCAAACACAATCTCATTGACAACGGCTGGGTCTTGCGGTTTTGTAGGTCCTTGGCCGGCGCGGCGGCCTGATTTTTCGTGTGGACCTGAACATGAAGAGAGCTGCGCTGGAGGATCCAATCATGAGCACCGGTACACATCCCGTTCACAAGGCGCTCGCTAGCCACACCGATCCGAAGGGTTTGCCGTGGGCTCCCGGGCATTTCATCAAGCTAATCAAGCTGAATCCGATCACCGGGCAGATTATCTTGTTTATTCGTTCGGTGCCGGGAGCGGCGCTGCAGATGCATTTCCATCCGGGTACGGTGGTGGTCTACACAGTGCAAGGTGCATGGACTTACGACGAGGGTTGGGTATCGGAAGCGGGCGACGTGGTTTTCGAAGTCGCAGGCTCAACTCATTCGCCGCGCATGGTGGGCAAGGAAGATACGATCGTATTTGCGGTGATCGAAGGGGCGCTGGATTTTGTGGACGCCGCGGGGAACACTATCGCGACCGAAAACTGGCAAACGTTCCTGAAGCGTTATCACGATTATTGCGATGAGAAGGGCTTGACGCCCGTGGACATCACGAAATTCTGATGGCGCAGAGTTAGTTTGAATTTGAGTTTGAGGTATCTTCACTGCTGGCCGCAGGCTGCTTCCCAAGCTCGGCTTCCAGATCGTCAATCTTCTTCTGCTGGTCATCCATTTCCTGCTGCTTGGCGGCGATCTGATCCTGTTCAGCCTTTAGTTTGGCCGCGCCTTCCGTGTCACTTGAGTAGTCCGGCTTTCCGTAGTACATCTGCGAATCGAGTGTATTGGTGCGTTCGAGAAGATCGAGATCGGTCTTGATGGTGGCCAATTTTTCCTTGGCGTCGGAGATTTGCGATTTCAGCGCCCCGGTGCCCTCTGTTTTCGCCGGAGCACCGGCGGCGGAGTTGTCCGCGGGGGCGGCGGGGGCTGAACTGTCGCCATCGGCGGCTGCGGGCGTTTCACCAACCACGCTGATTTGACCGCTGGCCTTGGGAACCGTGTCGTTGTCCCACACATGCGCGGGTTTCGCCTGATCCTTTTTGGCGTCGCGAGCACGTTTGGCGGCTTCGGCCATAGTCGTGGATGCTGACGAAGCTTGTGCATCCTGCTGCGGAGGCGGAGGTGGCGTTTGCGATTGTCCAGCCGCAAAACCGACCGGCACAATCAGTAGAATTCCGAGGCTCCAAGGCGCGATTTTCATATGCTTCTCCGGGCAGCAGTTTCCTCCCCAATTCTAGCCGGGCGGCAGCACGCGAGGCAATTGGCGTTGCGAGCCGCGCCCAAAGAGGCAACCTGTACTTTGCGACAGGTCCGGGTTTTGGGCGTTTTTCAGGGTTTTTTCGTGCCGGGATTCACTTTGGTGGCTGGTCTTTGGGGCAGCCCAGCAGGACCAAGCTTGGACGCGCGACCTTGCGCGCCGCAGGCCGGCCAAGTCATACTCCACGCTTGTCTCTTGTGGCATGTCTGCGACTGCTACAATTCTGGGAGTTATGATGCCGCTTCGCGCCCTCGCGATTGTGTTTTTATTATCGATACAGCTGATGGTGTTTGGTCCCGGCGCAAAAAGCGCGGCTGCAATGGATGTTCTGGCGACGAGCGTTGCCACTGAACAATCGGGGCAGGCAACTTCGAGCTCTCCTCAAACCCCGGCACCCGCTCCTACTGCCGCAGTAACGCAAACAGCGGAGAAAAAGGTGACGGCATACACGCTGCCTCCCGAGCTTTATCGCAAGGCGCGGGACCTGGGACGATTTCGGTTCCGGTTCGCGCTGATTGATTTTTTCTACGGCGTGTTTGTCCTTTGGGTGATTCTTTACTGGAGATTCGGGCCGAAATTCCGGGATTGGGCGGAGAGCGTCTCGCGGAACCGTTTCATGCAAGCGGCGATATTTGCGCCGCTGCTGATTTTGACGATGGACATTCTCGGTTTGCCGTCGGACATCTACCAGAATTCGGTGGACCGGAAGTACGGGCTGAGCGTGCAGAGTTGGGGCTCGTGGTTCTGGGATTGGACGAAGGCACAATTCCTCGCGGTGGTGCTGGCGATTGTGCTGGTGTCCATTTTGTATGCGGTGATTCGCAGCAGTCCGAGACGGTGGTGGTTTTATTTCTGGCTGGTGTCGCTGCCGATCGCGGTGGTCTTGGTGTTTCTGCAGCCGCTGATCGTGGACCCCATGTTCCACAAATTCGAACCCCTGCAACAGAAGGATCCGGCACTCACGGCTAGCCTGGAAAAAATGGTGCAACGAGCGGGGGAGAATATTCCGCCGGAGCGGATGTTCTGGATGGGCGCCGGAGAAAAAACCACGGAGCTGAATGCTTATGTGACCGGGATTGGCGCGTCCAAACGGATTGTGGTGTGGGACAACACCATCGCTAAGATGAACACGCCGCAGATCGTGTACGTGGCCGGGCACGAGATGGGCCACTATGTGCTGGGACACATCTGGAAAGGATTGATCTTCGCGGCGGTTTTTCTTTTTGTGTTGTTCTATCTAGGATTTCGGACGATTGGATGGTTCCTTCAGCGCTGGGGAAAAGACTGGGGCATTCGCGGTGTGGACGATCTAGCGTCGCTGCCGGCGCTGCTTTTGCTGCTTTCCGTGTTTTCATTCGTGGCCAGCCCGATCAGCAGCGCGGTTAGCCGGCGTTTTGAACACCAAGCCGATCAGTATGGACTGGAAGTGACGCACGGACTGACGCCGGATTCCGGGCAGGTGGCGGCGCAATCGTTTCAGATTCTTGGCGAGGTGGATTTATCGGACCCGGAGCCGAACCCCGTGGATGTTTTCATGTTTTATTCGCATCCGACGATACCGGACCGGATACGGTTTGCGCTGACTTATGACCCCTGGGCTAAGGGCGAGCAAGGGGAATTCGTGAAGTAGGTGCGACGATTGCCGAATGGCTTACTGAATCATTTCGCTGTGGCGCCGCTCGCGAGGCAAGCCTCGCTTCAAAAAGAGGCGGCAGCAAGCTGCCGCACTCCCAGATGGAGCCTTATTTGCGAGCGTGGAAGGTCATGCGGATTCCGTGCTTGGCGCGGAGGGTTACTAGCGGCTCTGGAACTACCGGATGGCCGGGGACTAGCTTGAAACTATATTTCTGCGCGATGGTGGCTAGCACCAGCGTTGATTCCAGCAGCGCGAAACCTTGGCCGATGCAGCGGCGCGGGCCGTCACCGAAGGGAAAATAGGCACCTGCAGGCAGGCGATTTTCGAGGCCATCGAGCCAGCGCTCTGGGCGGAAACTTTCCGGATCATCGAAATAGCGGGGGTCGCGGTGCATCACCCATTGCGCCATGATCATCGTGGTATCAGCCGGGAAATCGTAGCCGCCGATAGTGCAGGGGGCGATGGACGTACGCGCCAGGATATAGGCGGCGGGATAGAGCCTCAGCGTTTCGTTAATGACCGCGCGCAAATAGGGCAAACGCTCTAAGTCAGCCAGTTCCGGTGCGCGGCCGCCCAACACGCCTTGAAGTTCATCGTGCATGCGTGCTTCGGCCGGGGGATTTTCGCTCAGCATGTACCAGGCCCAGGAAAGCGTGAGGGCCGTGGTTTCGTGGCCAGCCAAAAATAAGGTCATGGATTCGTCGCGGAGCTGCTTAGGCGTCATCTGCGTGCCGTCTTCGTCCATGGCGCTCATTAGCATTGCCAAGAGATCGTGATGATGGTTCGAGTTGCCTGATTCCTGGCGCGCTTTGATGATTCCGTAGACGAGCGAATCGAGGAATTGCGTTTCGCGTGTGGCGCGGCGATTCGCGGGCGTGGGCCAATTCTCCGGGATCTTGATAGGGGAACGGGCTTTGCGCAGCGAATAGCGCATGAGGAAGCCGAGCGAGTCGCCGACCTGTTCTGCTTTGGCTTGCAGCGTGGAACCAAAGAGCGTGCGTACGGCGATATCGAGCGTCATCGCCATCATTTCCTGAGTAATGTCGCGCGTGTCGCCGTTGCGCCACTGGGCCATGCGTTTGCCGGCGCACTCGACCATGGTCGCGCCATACTCATTCACGCGGCTGCGATGAAATGCTGGCTGCGCCAAGCGCCGCTGGCGCCGCCAGAAATCGCCCTCGCTGATCAGCAAGCCTTGGCCAAGCAGGCGCTGGGTCACGTCCTTGGTAAGTTTGCTTTTGTGGAATTTTGCCTGTTGAAAGATGCAAACCTGCTCGATGTAATCTGGATGATTCAGGAAAATGCGATGCTGGTTGAACACAGGTACGCAAACGATGTCGCCGTACTCGCGCGCCAGCCGGCGCAGGGTTTCCAGGGAATCGCGGAGGACCTGAAACGCCAGGCCGAAGAGCGGCAGACCTTTGGGGCCGGGCGGAAGTTTCTGGCCGTTCACGGACATAAGCGCATGCACCGGCCCAGGCCGCACGGCGGCGAAAGGGCTGGGCGCAAGTTCTCCTAGTTTGTATTACGCTCCACCACCTTACTTTAGTTCGTAATCATTTGCAGCTTTGGAACCCTTCGGCGAATCCAATTCCGAAGGTGGAGCGCGGACTTCTTGTGAGTGGGGTGGTTATGGTTCAATATGACCCCGGATTCAGACGCAAGCGCAAAGGGGATTCCTTGGAAGTCGAACAACCAGACTGGCTGCAGCAAATGGAGGGGATTCTTGAGAGCCTGAACGAAGGGGTGCTCATTTCTGATGATTGCGGGAACGTGATTTTCACGAATTCGAATTTTCAAGAGATGACTGGAATCCCGCGGAGCGAGCTTTTTGGGATGGACTCATACAAGTTCTACACCAAGGAAGAAGCCGACTTTATCGAAGAGCAAAAGGAACGAAGCCGGATACAGGGCCGCCATCGGTTTGAGTTCGTCCTGCCGCGGAGCGACGGCGGACGACTGCCGGTGATCATCAGCGCAAAATTGATCGAGGATCCCGATGGCCGGCAATACACGATCGTCTCGTTTACCGACATTTCAGACCTCAAGAACGCCGAATACGAGCTGCGCGATGCGAACAGGAAGCTCGAAGAACGCCATAGAGAAATTCAAGAAGATCTGACACTGGCCGCGCGCGTACAGCAGAGCCTGGCGCCCAAATCGCTGGTGTGGGGCAACGTACAGGTGCAGACTTTTTATCACCCGGTGCGCACAATCGGCGGGGATTTCGGCCTGGTGAATTCGCTCGATGAGGACCATCTGAATCTGCTGGTCTGCGACGTTTCCGGGCATGGCATCGGGTCAGCGCTGGTGGCGAACCGAATTTACACCGAAATGATGACGCAATTGCGGGCTGGAGCGAACCTGGGAAACATGTTTCGCGGGCTCAACCAGTTCGTCATGCAGAATATCGGCAGCTCGGTTTTCTTTTTTACGGTGGCGGCCGCGCGAATTGACCGTGCGGCACGCCGCATGATTTTTGCGGGGGCGGGACATCCTCCGGGGATGGTTGCGCGAGCGGGTGAAGAACCGCGGCTGCTGGAATCGCGCAGCATGGTGCTGGGAGCGCTGCCGGATGCCGTGGACGAAGAAGCCAGCCTGGACGTGGACCTTGAGAAGGGCGATCGCGTGGTGCTTTATACCGATGGAATCACCGACGTTTTCAATGCCAATGGCCAGATGCTGGGCGTGGAAGGCGTGCAGAGATTCGTGCGCGAAACTTCGTCGCTGCCTTTCGGCGAGATGAAGCAGGGGATCCTGGATCGGGTGGCGGAATGGCGTGAAGGGCCGCCTACTGACGACGTATCACTGGTCCTGGTCGAGGTGTGTTAAGCGTCGCCGCTTGGAATTCCTGATTTCTGTGCGATTTTTGAGCTAACCTTGCTTTCGCAATGTCTGATATTCAGCTGAGTTCAGAAATCGCCACGACCCCCAACGAAATTTTTGTGTTTTTTGTGCCGCAGCGCATGCCGCTTTGGTATGGGATCGAAATGGGCGCGCATTTTGAAGTGCAGGGTGGAGCGGCGGATTTTGCGGTGACGCAGAAGGTGCGCATCACCGGCAAATTGCAGCGTCACGACGTGGCTTTGACGGCGGTGATTACCGCATATGACTGGGAACGCTTGCTGGAATGGCAGTTTCAGGATTCTTATGGCGTGCGGGGGATGCAGCGGTGGGAGTTGCACGGTGCGGGTGGTGCGACGCGTGTCACCATGCGCGATAAATACGAGATACCGGGGACGTTCGGCAAGATTTTCGATCGATTCATCACGCGACGCGCTGTGCGGATGCGGGATCAATCTTGGCTGGACAAGCTGAAGCGTCTGTCGGAGAGATCGAAGTAGCGGCGGGCTGACGATCAGACTCCGACGACGCGCAAGAATTTCTTTTTGCCTACGCGTAGCGAAAGCAGATCACCGGGATTCAGCACGATGGCGTGCTTCACGTCCTTCGCGATTTCGCCGTTTACCTCGACGGCTCCTTGCTTGATCAAACGCTCGGCTTCGCTGCGCGAACTTGCCAGGCCTGCTTCTGTCAGCAGCAAATGCAGCGGTCGTTTGCCCCAGGCGAGCTTCATTTCGGGCATGTCCGTGGGAGCCTTGCGGTCGCGGTAAACGAGGCGAAATTCGCCGGCCGCTTCTCGCGCGGCTTCTTCACCGTGAAAACCCGCGACGATGGTGTGCGCCATTTGCAACTTGGCGTCCATGGGATGAAGCACGCCCATTTTTACTTCTTCGCGCAGACGCACGACAACCGGCGAGCCAAAATCGGTGAGTAGTTCGTAGTACGACCACATCAACTCGTCCGAGATGGACATCAGCTTGCCGAACATTTGCGCGGGCGGGTCGGTGATGCCGACGTAATTGCCGAGGCTCTTGGACATTTTGCGTTCGCCATCGAGCCCGACGAGGATCGGCATGGTCATAATAACTTGCGCCGGAAGGCCGTATTCGCGCTGGATCTCGCGATGCACGAGAAGATTGAACTTTTGTTCCGTGGCGCCGAGTTCGACGTCTGATTTCAGGGCGACGGCGTCGTAAGCTGTCAGCAGAGGGTAGAGCAGCTCGTGGACGGAGATGGGCTGATTGGAATCGAGGCGCGAGCGAAAATCCTCGCGTTCGAGCATGCGCGCGAGGCGATAGTGCGCGCAAAGCTGCACCACTTCCTGGCTGGTTAGCTTGCCGAGCCACTCATTGTTGTAGCGGACTTCGGTTTTAGTCTTATCCAGAATCTTGAAAACTTGCTGCAGATAGGTTTCCGCGTTTTTTTCCACCTGTTCACGCTTGAGCGGCGGGCGAGTTTCCGATTGTCCGGTGGGATCGCCAATCATGGCCGAGAAATCACCGATCAAGAAGATGGCGGTGTGGCCCATATCCTGAAATTGCTTGAGTTTTCGCAGCACGACGGTGTGGCCGAGGTGGATGTCCGGAGCGGTGGGGTCCACGCCGAGATACACGCGCAGCGGTTTACCGGTCTTTGCGGATTGCTCGAGCTTGGCCTTGAGTTCGTCCTCGCGGATGATTTCCGCGGCGCCCTTGCGCAGATACTCGAGTTGTTCTTCGACCGGCTTGAATTTCGCGGAAGCCACTATTTTTTCTCCGGAACTTTTGGGGGATCGAGCAGGACGCGGCGGCCTTCGATGCGATAACGCTCTTCCAGCACAACTCTAACCGCTTCGGTGTAGATGCGGTGCTCCTCGCGCAGGATACGTTCGGCCAACGTTTCCGGCGTGTCGCGATCTTCGATCGGGACGCACGCTTGCAGCACAATGGGCCCGGCGTCCAGATTTTCGTCCACGAAGTGCACCGTGCAGCCGGAGAATTTCGCTCCGTGTTCCAGGGCCTGGCGCTGCGATTCGAGGCCCGGAAACGCGGGCAGCAGCGATGGATGGATATTCAGGATGCGATTGGGAAAGGCCGCCACGAAATGCGGCGAAAGGAGCCGCATGTAGCCCGCCAGGCAGACCAGGTCCACTTTCTTTTCGCGTAACGCGGCTACGACCAGCTTGTCGTAGGCTTCGCGCTCGAGGCCTTTCGACGGAATCACCTGCGTCGGGATGCCGCGGGTGCGCGCTTTCTCGATTCCGGGCGCGCCTTCGCGATTGCTCAGCACGATCGCGATTTCAGCTTGGGGAATGCGGCCGGCGGCGATGCTATCAGCCAGCGCTTCAAAATTCGATCCGCGGCCTGAAAGCAGCACGCCAATGCGTTTGTTCATAGCTGCCCGAAATTAGCACAATTCCGGAGGCTCTCCAAACCGCGGCGGCTGGAAGCATTCCCGGCTTGACTCTGCCTTACCGTAAGGGCATCGTTTCTGGCGCGTCTACGGTTCCGGGAGGTTCTCGATGTGGAATATGCGATTCGCTGGTTTGTTATCTTGCGCGGTGGTTTGTGCGACGCTGGCAGCGGGTTGTTCGACAGGCACAGGCGACCATCTGCAGCCACAGGTTGCTGCTCAGCCGGCAGACACACGAGTGTCTGACGAGGCTGCGATTCGCGCTGCGTCCGCCGCGTGGAGCAAGGCATCCGCAGCGAAGGACATAGATAAGGCTGTTTCTTTTTACGGCGATGGCGCCGTGGTGATGTCCCCCAAAGCTCCCGCGGTGCATGGCAGCGAGAATATTCGAAAGGGCTGGGCAGACATACTCACGCCCGGGCCGGGTTTGAGTTGGCGTACCACGACGGTGGAAGTCGCACGGTCCGGCGAACTCGCCTACGAGAACGGCGAGTATGATTTTGTGACGACTGACAAGAATGGGAAGACGAACGATGAGAAAGGCAAGTATCTCGTGATCTGGAAGAAGCAAGCCGATGGGGCATGGAAAGTAGCGGTGGACATGGACAACACCAACGAATAGCGCTTCGGGTCGCTGCTACAGCGCGAGCTTGCCGGTGTAGATGATGCGGGGCTTACCGCGGACGGCGCGCTTGATGCGGCCGATCAGATAGAATTTTTCGCGTTTGCGCTTCAGCTCGGTTTCGACGCGCGAGACGTGTTTTGCCGGGACGACGAGAATCATGCCCACACCCACATTGAAGGTGTGGAGAAGTTCGTCGCGATCAATCTCGCCGAGCTGTGCCAGATACTTGAAAATAGGCAACACCGGCCAGGAGCCGAGATCAATCACCGCCTGGACGTTGCTGGGCAGCGCGCGCGGCAAATTGCCCGTGATGCCGCCGCCGGTGATATGAGCCATGGAGGTGACCCATCGGCGCGCGAGGATATTTTTCAGCAGCGGCCAGTAGGCGCGGTGCGGTTTCAATAATTCCGCGCCGATCTTGTTGCCGACTTCCGCAACGTAGGTGTTGGGACTGAGTTTGGCGACGCCGAAAACCAGTTTACGCGCGAGCGAATAGCCGTTGGTGTGCAGGCCGCTGGAAGGCAGCGCGAGCAGCGCGTCACCGGGACGCACGCCGCCGGGATCCAAGCGCATTTTACGTTCGACGGCCCCGACAACGAAGCCTGCGAGGTCGTAATCGCCGGGTGGATAAAAATCGGGCATCTCGGCGGTTTCGCCGCCAATCAGCGCGCAGCCTGCATGGCGGGCGGCGCGGCTCATTCCTTCGATCACCTGTTCGACGATGCGCCCGTCAATCTTTCCCATGGCCAGGTAATCCAGAAAAAAAAGCGGCTGGGCGCCTTGCGTGAGGATGTCGTTGATGCAGTGATTCAGAATATCCACGCCTACCGTCGAGTGGATGCCGGTGGCGAAGGCGATTTTCAGTTTGGTTCCGACGCCATCGGCGCTGGAAACCAGAATGGGATCGCGCCAGCGCTTGCGGTCCAGCTGGAAGAGCGCGCCGAAACCGCCGATGGGAGCGAGCACGCCGTGCGTGAACGTGCGGCGCGCCATGGCGGCGATGCGCCGCTTGGTTTCGTCGGAAGCTGCGATATTTACTCCAGCGTCGGCGTAGCGCATGAATGGAATCTGCTTTCTGAAGGAGACGAAAAGCTTCCTGAAGCCCCGAGTATCCTGAAATTTAGAACACGTGGAACAAACGCTTCCAGCGAATCTCTCCTGGATGAATGACGCAACTCAAATACGTCTCAAAACGCTCGCCGACGTGACCGGGCTCCCAGACTTCTTCGGGGGCGTCGATGGACATATAGATGACTACCGGCGTGCCGATGATATTTTCGCGCGGCACGAAGCCCCAGTAGCGGCTGTCGTATGAATTTTCGCGATTGTCGCCCATCATGAAATATTGGTTGGCCGGAACATGATACGGTCCACGATTTTCGGCGGGATTGGGCGGGTCGAGGCGGTAGGGCTCGTCCAGCTTTTTCCCGTTGATGTAAACGACGCCTTGCTTGATGTCAATCGTGTCGCCGGGCAGACCGATGCAGCGCTTGATGAAATCGGGATAGCCTTGTTCGGGCAGCGGCGCACGAAACACGATGATCTGCTGGCGCTTCGGTTCGCGCCACAACGGGACGTGCCAGGACGTAAACGGAATTCCGGTGTCGTAGCCAAAGCGGCTTACGATCAAGTGATCGCCGATGAGCACCGTATTTTCCATCGAGCCGCTGGGAATCACGCGGGCTTGCACCAAGGTGCCTTCGATGAAAAGGAATGCGACAATCACCCAAAACCAGGAGACAACTTCGCGCCAGACTTTATCGCCGGTGGTGGCGGGGTGGGCCTGGTGTACTTTTTCCTGCCGTTCGCGGTCGGCGGCTACGGCTTCGTCGACGTCAGCTTTCACGATGAGCCTCCACTTCCAGTTGCACCAGCTCGGTCGGATAGCTGCCGGTGTAGCACGATGTGCAGAATTTGTGGCCGGTATCGTCGTTATCTTCGACGGCCAGCCGCAGTCCCTCCAGCGAAACGTAGCCTAGCGAGTCAGCACCCAGATATTTGCGAATTTCTTCCACGGAATAATTGGCGGCGATCAATTCCTCGCGGCGCGGAGTGTCCACGCCGTAATAGCACGGAGAAATGGTGGGCGGGCAACTGATGCGCACGTGAACTTCGGTGGCGCCCGCGTCGCGGACGAGGCGCACGATTTTGCGGCTGGTGGTGCCGCGCACAATCGAATCGTCCACGAGCACCACGCGCTGGCCCTCCAGCATTCGACGGACGGGATTGAGCTTCAGCTTCACGCCGAAATCGCGAATGGCTTGGCTAGGCTCGATGAAGGTGCGGCCAATGTAGTGGTTGCGAATCAGCGCCATGCGAAAGGGGATGCCAGAATCGGCGGAGTAGCCGATGGCTGCGGGAACACCGGAATCGGGCACGGGCGTGACGATATCGGCTTCGACGGGATGTTCTTTTGCGAGCAGGCGGCCGAGGCGTTCGCGGGTACGGTTGACCGGCATGCCGAAAACCAGGCTATCGGGGCGCGAAAAATAAACGTGCTCGAAGACGCATTGTTGCAGCGGCTTTTCGGGCGCGAAATGGAAAGATTCGACGCCGCTGCGCGAGATGCGAACCATTTCACCGGGCTCGACGTCGCGCACGTATTCGGCGTCGATCAAATCGAACGCGCAGGTCTCGGAGGCGGCCACCCAGGAGCCGTCGAGGCGCCCGATGCACAGTGGCCGAAAGCCGCGCGGATCGCGAATCGCGTAGATTTCGTCGCGCGTTAGCAGCAGCAGCGAATACGCGCCTTCCACTTGATTGAGCGCGTCGGCAATGGCGCCTGTCAGATTCCGCGCGCTGCTGCGGGCGATCAGGTGGACGATAACCTCGGTGTCGCTCGTGGTTTGAAAGATGGAGCCGCGATGCTCGAGTTTTTTGCGGAGTTCGATGGCGTTGGTAAGGTTGCCGTTATGGCCGAGAGCTATTTTCCCTTTGTTGCAATCAATGACCACGGGTTGGGCGTTCATCAACGAAGTGTCGCCGGCGGTGGAATAGCGCGTGTGGCCGATCGCTGAGTCACCCGGAAGGCGCGCGATCACTTCGGGCGTGAAAATATCCTGTACCAGGCCCATCGCTTTATGGACTTGTAGCTGCGAACCGTCAGTGGAAGCGATGCCGGCGGATTCCTGGCCGCGATGCTGCAACGCGTAGAGTCCGAGGTACGTCATTTTTGCCGCTTCGGAATGGCCAAAGATGCCGAACACGCCGCAGTGATCGTGGAAGTGATCGTCGCCGATGGTATGGATTAATGAACTCATGCGCTCTCGATTGCCTTTTGCAGCGAGTCGCTCCAACTATCGTGGAATGAAGCGATAGAGCCTTGTATCACAGGCGAGGCACCATATTGGATGCGAAAATCGCTGCGCGTGACTGTGCCGATATGCTGCACTGCCACATTCCATTGTGCCGCAACCTCATTCACGCGAGCAAGCGAAGAGGGCGAAAGGGAGATCACCGCACGAGCACCACGTTCGCCGAAAAGCGCCAATTCGCCGGGCTGATCATGACTTGCGGGTGCAAGCGTGATCTGCGCTGTGAGTCCATCGGCAGAGAAGCATGATTCGGCGAGCGCGACGGCGAGGCCGCCGTCGCTGATATCGTGCGCGGAATGGATGATTTTTTCGGCGGCGAGCTGGACCAGGCAATCAATCAGGCGCTTTTCGGCGACGAGATCAATTTCGGGAGGCGCGCCGGCGACGAATCCGTGAATGGTCTTGGCATATTCGCTGGAGGAAAACTCCTGCGACGCTTCCTTGGCGGCTCGCAGGCCGCCTTCTTCCCTCATTCCATCGAGCAGGAGGATCGCGTCGCCCTCGTTGCGAAAGCCCGAGCCTAGCGCGCATTCGGCATCTTCGATCAAGCCCAAAACACCTAGAATCGGCGTGGGATAAATCGGCTTGCCGAGGGTTTCGTTGTAGAAACTGACGTTGCCGCCGGTGATGGGAGCTTCGAGCGCGCGGCAGGCTTCGGCAATGCCGTCAATGGTCTCGCTGAACTGCCATATCACTTCCGGCTTTTCGGGATTGCCGAAATTCAGACAATTCGTTGCCGCGACGGGGCGCGCGCCTGTGCAGGCGACGTTGCGCGCGGCTTCGGCGACGGCGTGCATCGCTCCGGTGCGAGGCGCGAGGAAACACCAGCGGCTGTTGCCGTCGGTCGAAAGGGCCAGCGCACGCTTCGTTTCTTTCAGGCGCAGTACGGCGGCATCGCCCGAGCCGGGGCCGAAGCGAGTGTTCGTTTGCACCATCGAGTCGTATTGCTCGGTGATCCAGTACTTCGAAGCAATCGTCGGGGACGCGAGCAGGCGGCGGAAATTCTCGGTGAGATCCGCGCCTACCTTTGCAAATGTCACGAGCGAGGCTTGCGCTGCTGAAGGCGTGGCGCCTGGCTTGGCTATAGGCCGCTCGTAGCGCGGGCCTTCCTCGGCGATCGCGTGCGCAGGGATTTCAGCGGCTACCTGCCCGTGATTCAGAACGCGCAGTTTGCCATCTTCGGTGACTTTGCCGATTTCGACCGCATCGAGGCCCCATTTGTGGAACACGGCGAATACTTCGCGCTCGCGTCCACGCTCGGCGACCAGCAGCATGCGTTCCTGCGATTCGCTGAGCATGATTTCGTACGGAGTCATGCCGGTTTCGCGCTGCGGCACGCGGGCCAGATCAATTTCGATGCCGAGCCCGCCTCGCGAAGCCATTTCTGAGCTGGAGCTGGTGAGGCCCGCCGCGCCCATATCCTGAATCGCGACCACCGCGCCGGTGTGCATCGCTTCGAGGCACGCTTCCAGAAGCAACTTTTCCATGAAGGGATCGCCGACTTGCACGTTGGGCCGCTTCTGCTGCGATTCCGCGCTGAATTCCGCGGAAGCGAGAAGCGACGCGCCGTGAATTCCGTCGCGGCCGGTTTTTGCGCCGACGTAAATCACGGGATTGCCAGCGCCGCGCGCTTTCGCAAAAAATAATTCTTCGCGGCGGCAGATGCCGAGAGCCATCGCATTCACCAGCGGATTATTGGAATAGCAGGGCTCAAAAGCGACTTCGCCGCCGACGGTAGGCACGCCAAAACAATTTCCGTAGAAACCGATGCCGCGGATCACTCCATCGAGGATGTGCCGGTTGCGTACGATTTCTTCGTCGGTTGCGTTGCCCGCGCCCGGACCCTGAGTGATGGGCCCGAAGCGCAGCGAATCGAGCACAGCAATCGGACGCGCGCCCATGGTGAAAATGTCGCGCAGGATACCGCCGACGCCCGTGGCCGCGCCCTGAAACGGCTCGACGAAACTGGGATGATTGTGCGATTCGATTTTGAAGACGGCGACCAGGCCGTCCCCGATGTCCACGACTCCCGCATTTTCGCCGGGGCCCTGGACGACGTGCGTGCCGCGCGTGGGCAGGCGTTTCAGGTGCACGCGCGAGGATTTGTAGGAGCAGTGCTCGCTCCACATCACGCTGAAAATGCCTAGCTCGGTGAAATTCGGGTCGCGTCCCAGTATTTTTTGCGTGCGCGCGTATTCTTCGGGAGTGAGGCCGTGCTCGGCGGCCAGCTGTGGAGTGACTTTGATTTCCGTATCAATCATTCTTGGGCATTTTCGGCGCGAATGAAATTTTGGCTATGCAGGAACAGCTGTTTGCCGGCTTAGGCTTGCGACCACCGACCGGAAAATCACCAGGCCGTCGGCGGAGCCGAGGGGCGATTCGACCGCGCGCTCAGGGTGCGGCATCAGGCCGAGGACATTGCGCTCGCGATTGCAGATACCGGCGATGGCGTGCAGCGATCCGTTGGGATTGGCGTCGCGGTCGTTTTCGGCCGCGTCCATGCCGTCGGGCTTTACATAATGGAAAATAATCTGGCCGTTCTTCTCGAGTTCGGCGAGAGCGGCGGGCTCGCAGAAATAATTTCCTTCGTTGTGCGCGATCGGAATTTTCAGCACTTGTCCCTTTTGCGCGGCACAAGTGAAAGGAGTGTCGGTGGATTCCACGCGAATGTGCACGTGGCGGCAGAGGTAGCGCAGGCCTTTATTGCGCATCATCGCGCCGGGTAGAAGTCCGGCTTCGAGCAATATTTGAAAACCGTTGCAGATGCCGAGAACCAAGCCGCCGGACCGCGCGAAGCGGTCCACGGATTTCATTACGGGAGAAAAGCGCGCGATCGCCCCCGTGCGCAGGTAATCGCCGTAGGCGAAGCCGCCGGGAAGAATGACGACGTCGCAACCGGACAGATTTTCGGATTGGTGCCAGATGAATTCGACGGGTTGGTGGATGACGGCGGCGACTGCGTGGTAAGCGTCTTCGTCGCAATTCGAGCCGGGAAATTGCACCACTCCGAATTTCATCGCGGCACTCTCCTTCCATCGATTTTAGCATAGGGAGCAGCGTGGCGTGATCGGACGATGCGGCGGCGGATGGTGGCCACGTTGGCATGGACGAGGCGCGGAATCCGAGTGGAGAAGCCTTCGCGATGAGCCGCTGGAGAATTTGGAGAGCTTGGAGCGGAGCTTGGGAACTGCACTACTACTAATAGTGGATATTTTTCTTGACACACTAGAAGCTTGGGCGCAGAATTCCGCACATTAACGGCGCGTTACAGGCGCTTTACGGCTTTGTCCGCCAGCACGGCGCGGCTTCGGCGTTATTCCGCGAGCGCAAACTTTCCAGAGCGACGGAGGGGGCCATGCACGAATTTGCCGGGGGCACGGTGCAATGCTTGAATCCCGAATGCATGGCGCGCGGGCGATGGCTGCGTCTGAATGATGCGCCGCAGGAGCGCTGTGGCAGTTGTGGGGCGCCTCTGCACACCGTGCGACCGCCGCTGGCGCCGCATTTTCGCGCGCGAACGCGTCCTCCGCTGAGGAATTACCGACCCGCGGGGCGCGGGAGGTAGATCCGTCGCAGCAACGAAATTCTGGCGAGGGTGCGGAAAAAGAAAAGGCCCGAGGCAACCAGCCGCCTCGGGCCTTTTTTTTTAGCTCGCCACTTAGAAGTAAAGCTTTAGACCGAATTGGATGATGCGCGCATCCACGCGGGTCAGAGTGACTTGCCCGAAGGTTCCACTGAAGCCTTGAATATCGGGATTGGAAAACTGCGTGTGATTGAAGGCGTTGAAGAATTCCGCGCGGAACTGCAATGAGCGGGTTTCACCTCCCAATGGAGTGTTCTTGACTATGGAAAGGTCCCAGTTGTTAAGTCCCGGGCCACGAAGGACGTTGCGCGAGAGCGTGCCGAAAGTAAAGATCGGAACATTCACGCAATCGAAAGAGGTGGGATTAAACCAGAATTTTCCTCCCGTAACATCATTGCCCAAACAGTCGGCGTTGCTGGCGCTGAAGTCTTGCGCGTGCCGAGGGTTGTAGTACTGAATCGGGCCGATTATGTCGGGACGATCTAGATAATTGTTCTGGAAGCTGGAATTGTCGTTTGAATAGAGCGTGAATGGATTGCCCTTCTGAAAGGTTGCGATGCCGTTGGCCTGCCATCCCGCCGCTAGTTTCTTCAGGAAGCCGTCACTGTGAATACCGCGGTCGAAGGGCAACTCCCAGATGCCGCTAATGACCAGACGCTGCGGTGTGTCAAAATCCGCCAAACCTCTGTCGAGGTTCGGATCCAAGGGGTCGGTGTATTCAAACGAACGCGACCGGTAACCGGACGAAATGTCCGTCGTTTTCGCCACAGTGTAGGCGCCACGGAGTGCGAAATGTCTGCTGAAACGTTTGTCCACGGTTAGCTGGAACTGATTGCTGTTCGAGTAGCCATTGCTGACATTGGAGTAAAGCTGCAATGCTCCGGTGGGCGTGCCGTTCGGGTCGAAGGGAGTTGCACCGCCAATGCAGGCCGCGAGAGGACGCGCGCAATCCGGATACACGAAACCGAATTGGTCTAGCTGTTCCTGCATCACAGTGGGATCGGGGAAATTCGTTTCAACGTTGCTGATGAGCGAGCGACCGAAGCTGCCCACGTAGACGGCTTCTATCATGGTGTCGCGTGTGGCCTGCCATTGGAAGCCGTAATTGAGATTATAGGAATAGGGCGTTCGGAAATGTGGGTCGGTAAGGTAGGCATAGGGAATCTTGGGAGTCAGGAAAGTTCCGACTAGGCCGCGCGAAGCGAAGGGAAAGGGATTTGCAGTGCTGTCGCCGAAGTAGGTGAGAAACGGGTCCGTCATGGTATCGCCCGAAAACCCCGCAAAGCTATTCGGGTACATATTGGCGACTCCGCCGAAGGGCGGCTCACCACCGAATTGCAGGTTGGTGGCGCCATCCTGAAGGTCGTAAAAGATTCCAAAACCGCCGCGCATGACGAGCTTAGCGTTTCCAAACATATCCCAGGCAAAGCCGAGACGCGGGGCAAAGTTGTTACGGTCGGGATACATGAGCGCTTTGTTGGGTGTTCCCGGATCCCCCGGATAGAGAATATCCGGAGGCGAATCCGGGAAAACAGCGGACTGCTGGCCCGGGAAGTATCCGAGCAGGTTGTTGTGGTTGTCGCTCTGCGGCGAATAATACTCGTAGCGCAAGCCTAGCGTGAGCGTGAGCCGGGGCAGCACCTTCCAGGTGTCTTGCCCGTAGAGCGAGTAAGAGTTGGTACGAATACCGTAAACTGCGTTTGAAAATTGATAGTAATTATCCCAGAACCCGCCGATGAAGTCGGCGAGTTCGTTGCCGGTAAAGTCTCCGTACGTAAAATCAAAGCTGCCGTTGTTGAAATAGTCGTAATTGAAGTTGTCGCGCACATGGGAGAAGTCCCCGCCGAATTTCCATTCGTGCTTGCCGTGCGTCCAGGTAATCCCATCGGCCCAGCGATAAACCATGTCTGCGCTCGTCGTCGGGCCTTGCGGAGACGGTCCCAGATTGAAGGAATTCGTGAAGATGACCGGAACTGCTGTGCCCTTCGGGTCATCTGGGTTGATGTTCGTGAATCCCAGATCGGCCGGCGAGGTCTTATCCGTTGGGTCCGAAGCTAGAGAAGCAACCCGATTCACGCTGAAGCGGAATTCGTTGACTAAAGTGGGCCCGAAAACGTGTGTCCAGGAAAGAGTTCCGACTTGCGACCGCGCGGTGTCGGCGAATCCAGAGCCAACCGGCACATCTCCTCCGGACGTCGCGCCCTTATTGAGATAAAAGGGCACATTGTCACGCTCGTCGTTAATGATGTAGAGGAATGAGAGTGTGTCGTGTGTCGTCAGGTTGTGATCAATATGCACGACGCCTTGATCGTTATCCGTCATGCTTGGAGGCGCTCCCACGAAAAGGCCTCCCGAAGCACCCGGGAGCGGAAGCGGCACGTATTTCGTCAAGTAGTTTGCAATCTCCGGATTTACAGGAACTTGATTGTTAGGATAGACGGTTGTCGGAATCACGGTGCCGTCCGCACAAGTGAAGCTCGCTGTCGATCGCGGATTAATTAGCGCGCCGGTGTCGAACAGCGGATCTCCCGCTTGCTGCGAGTCGGATGGACAGCGGTCGGCGAATTGTCCCGTTAGCAGGCCAGAAAAGTTACCTGCGCGCTGGTCGGCATCGGGAACACTCAAACTTGGCGTTACCTGCGCTTCACGTCTGCGTTCGCCCTGATACGCCAGGAAGAAAAATGTTTTGTCCTTCTTGATCGGGCCACCTAGGGTGCCGCCAAATTCGTTGCGCTTGAAGGGCGGGGCGTCCGGAATTTGGGGTGGGAGGAAATAATTGCGCGAGTTCAGAACATTGTTGCGCAGGAATTCCAGAGCGTCACCGTGATAGGCATTGGTACCCGACTTCGTAATCTGGTTGACGATTCCGCCGGAGGTCCTGCCGTATTGAGCGTCATAATTGTTGGTCAGAATCTTGAATTCCTGAACTGCATCGGGATTAGGACTTACGACGATGTTGTTGCCAAGGAAATCCGTGTTGTCCGCACCGTCCAACATGAAGGTTAAGGACTCGGAGCGCTGACCGCTGACCGAGAAGGGATTGCCGGAGCCGTCATCCGGATCTGGCTCGAAGACACCGGCCTGCAGTTTTCCCAATTGCAGTGTGTCGCGCTCGACGAGAGGCAGATCGTTGATCATGCGCTGACCTTCGACTTTACCGAGAACGGCGCTGGTGGTGTCTACCTGGGCTACGTTGGCATTCACTTCGACAACTTCGCTGGCTTGGCCCACCTTCAGCGACATGTCCAAGCGGCCGTTTTGATTCAATTCCAAGGAGACTCCCTCACGTACGAAGGTGGTGAAACCCTGCTTTTCGACTGTCACTTTGTATTTGCCGACTTGGACGAGGTCGAACAAGTAGCTGCCATCGTTACCGCTGGTTGTTTTGCGGGCGATGCCGGTGCCGACATTCAGCAGCGTGACTTGGGCGCCTACTACGATTCCGCCAGACTGGTCGGTTACGGTGCCGCGCAGAGATGCGTTGGTTTGGCCCCACGCTGTGCTGCCAAGAGCTGCAAACATCGCGACAAGAAATGCGGCATAGAAAAATCCACGAAGCAGATGATGAAGTTTCACACCCCACCTCCCAGTGACGCGCGCACGCCCAAAACATGCCAGCCGTGGTGGCCGGCGCCGCGGAGGAAGACAATTGCGCGGGCTGCGGCTGCCCTCGGTAATCAACGTGTTGTGGCCCCAGCCAACACGACCCCGTGGGCGACTCTATAGAACCGCGCGAAAAGGAAGTCAAGGACGAATCGCTTATGGAACGTATCAAGCCTATTAGAGTGAGTGACTTGGGGTCACAAAAGGAAGGCCTGCGTGATGTCGCCTGAAAAAGGGGAGCGGCCGGTGGGGGTGCCGGCCGCTCGTGGGCATGGGGGTGATGGAGGTGCAGACATTCGGAGCGGCTTGCGCGGCCCCGAACACATTGTGAGTGTGCCGTTAGGCGGCGGGGGCGTCGATAGGCCGCTAGGTTCATTTAGTGCCGGTACGAAGGTACTCGAAAGCTCTTTCGCGCCGGTTTCGCTATAAAATTGAGACGGGGCAGGATGCGACGGGGGCTTGCCGTAATGATTGAATGGGGCCGCGCGCGGTGATAGGCTCCGCGCAGTAAGACCTTCACGGCGCGCAGAGATGCGTGACGAACTGCCCGACCACATGATGGGCGCAATCGGAACAAAACTCGACCGCAAGCCGGCTGTGCAAACGCAAGCCATGGCATCGGTGCGCCAGCTTCTTACGGAATTAGGAAGCGCGCGCGGCATCGAAGAATTCACGGCGCGCGGCGCACAAGCGCATCTCGAGCGCGAATTGGGCCTCGGCAGCCTGGAGCGCGTGGAATTGATGCTGCGGCTGGGCGATGCGTGCGGTGTGCGGCTGCCGGAGAGCGTGGTGGCAGAAGCTGACACCGTGCAGGATTTGATTGATGCGATCCTGCGAGAAGAAAATCACGCTGCCGGAAATGGCGCGAACGCCTCCGCTGCGGTTGCTGGGGGACCAGTCTCGGGCGCCGCTTCGCCGGCGGTTCGCCCCGACATCGAGCAGCAAATCCTCAATGCTGAAACGCTGACGGAAGTGCTGCGCCTGCGGGGGCGCGCGGAACCGGACCGAGTGCACATTCAGATCTACGAAGAAGACGAACAACTGCGCACTATAACGTTTGGCGAACTGTACGAACGCGCGTCGGCCGTGGCGGCGGATTTGCGGCAGCGCGGACTGGAGCCTGGCCAGACGGTGGCCATCATGCTGCCCACGTGCGCGGATTTTTTCTTTACGTTTGCGGGCATCTTGTTTGCTGGCGGAATTCCGGTGCCGATTTATCCACCGTTCCGCGCCGACCGCATCGCGGAATACGCGACGCGCCAGTCGAACATCCTGCGAAATGCCGAGGCGCGATTCCTGGTGACGTGGCGGCAGGCCGAAAATCTGGCGAAGTTGCTGCAGCCGCGCGTGCCGACTTTGCGCGAAGTGCTGAACCTGCAAAAACTGGACGCCGCCACGGCTACAACTGGCCCGGCGGCGACGGATGCGAAGGCGCCGTCGGACGCCGCTAAGCAATGGCGTGCCGTGGAACATTTGTCGCATCACGCGCGCGGCAGCGAAATCGCATTTTTGCAATACACCTCGGGCTCGACGGGCGATCCGAAAGGCGTCGTGCTGACCCACGCCAACCTGCTGGCGAATATCCGCTCGATCATTTCCGGCGTTCATGTGAAAGCCAGCGACGTTTGCGTATCGTGGCTGCCGCTCTATCACGACATGGGGTTGATTGGCGCATGGTTCGTCCCGATTTTCACGGGCGTGCGGCTGGTGGTGATGTCGCCGCTGGCGTTCCTGAGCCGCCCGGAACGATGGCTGCGCGCGATCGAGCGGCATCGCGCGACGATCAGTCCGGCGCCCAATTTTGCTTATGAATTGTGCGTGCGAAAAATCGCGGACAAGGATTTGCAGGGTTTGGATTTGAGCTCGTGGCGGTCGGCGATCAACGGCGCGGAACCCGTTCGCGCAGAAACTCTGGAGCGATTCGCGGCGCGCTTCGCGCCATACGGATTTCGACGGGACGCGCTTTCGCCGGTGTACGGCCTTGCGGAAGGCTCGCTGGCCGTCTCCGTTCCGCAAATGGCGGCAGGTTACAAAGTGGATCGCATTGATCGCGCGCAATTCGAATCCGAAGGACGCGCAGTGCCAGTGACTGCTGCTGGCGGCGACTCAGCGGTCTTGGAATTCGTGAACGCAGGCAAACCTCTCCCGTCGGTGGAAGTGCGAATTGCAGACGCGGACGGCCGCGAGTTGGGTGAGCGGCGACAAGGCCGGCTGTGGTTCCGCGGCCCCGCGGCGACGAGCGGCTACTATCGCAATGAAGCCGCCACGCGCGAATTGATGCGCGAAGAAAACTGGCTGGATTCAGGCGATCTGGCGTATGCGGCCGACGGCGACCTTTACATCACCGGCCGCGCCAAAGACATGATCATCAAGGCCGGCCGGAATATCTATCCCCACGAAGTGGAGGAAATTGCCGGACGCGTCGCGGGAGTACGTACCGGTTGCGTCGTAGCGTTTGGCGCGCCGGACGAACGCACGGGGACCGAGCAGCTAGTGGTGGCGGCGGAACTTCGCGATGCAGCGAGCGCGAAACGGATCGAGGGCGAAATTGCGAGCGCGGTGACCGCTGCGATGGGGATGCCGCCGGACGTGATTGCACTTCTGCCTGCGCAATCCATCCCGAAAACCTCGAGCGGGAAATTGCGGCGCGGCGAGACGCGGCGTCTCTTTCTCGACGGAAAGCTCGGCAAGAAGCAGCAAGCGCCTTGGGTGCAGATTGCGATGCTGGCAGCGCGAGGCGCACTGCCGCGCGCTGGACACTGGCTGCAAGCAGCCACGAAAAGTTCGCTCGAATTCGTCTATGGCGTGTACGCGCTCACCGCCTTCTCGGCGGTTTTGATTCCGCTGTGGGCCGTCGTGGGATTGACTCGCGACAGGAAGCGCGCGGCGCGGTTCGCTCGGAGAGGCGCGCGCATGATGCTGGCCGCCGCGCGCGTGCCGGTGGAAGTTTCAGGCAGCGAGGTTCTGACTGAACGCGCACGGATGGGGCCCTGCATTTTCGCGCCGAATCATTCCAGCTATCTGGATATTCTGGTGATCCTGGGATTTCTTCCGCCTGAAGTGCGGTTCGTTTCCAAGGGCGAAATCCGCGAGATGCCTTTTATCAGCACGATCGCGAAACGAAGCGGCCAGTTTGCTTTCGACCGCGCCGATCCACATGCGCGGATACGGCAGGCCGAAGAAGTGAACTCCGCGCTGAAGAACGGAGAGTCGGTGGTGATATTTCCGGAAGGCACATTTACGCAGATGGCCGGCATACGTCCATTTCAACTGGGCGCGTTCAAGGCGGCGGCTGATACGCAGTGCCCGATTTGCCCCGTCTCGGTGCGCGGCGCGCGGCAAGTCCTGCGCGACAAGACAACGCTGCCACGCCCGGGTCGCGTGATCGTTACATTCAGCCCGCCGATTATGCCTGATCCAACGGCGGCGAACGATTGGCACGAAATCGTCCGTTTGCGGGACGCCACTCGCGAAGCCATCGCGCGCAATTCCGGCGAAGCCCTCATTTAGCCTCGATTTCCGGTAACCCTTGCGCCGTAAGTGGCATCAAAATTAGCTCCAGCCGGTCGTCGAGCTTCGTGAACCACCCAAGGTCTCGAGACGACATAAATACAGGGGGCACGCAAAATCCCGATTACACCGAGGCAAATTCCATAAAACATTTTAAGGAGAATTTTAATGATACGAAGGTTCGTCATACTACTCAGCCTGGCAGTTTTGGTTTCTTTGGGAGCGGGAACGCGCGCCAACGCGCAGGGTGTTGGCGATCGCGTCGAAATTTACGGTGGATATTCTTACTTCCATCTTGATAATGCTCCTGGAACCAGCAACCTAAACGGATGGATTCTCTCAGGCCAGTACAAATTCAGTTCGTGGCTGGGCGCAACGGGTGAATTCAGCGGTGATTACGGCGGCAGCCAATCCGTGCACACTTTTCTGTTTGGTCCGCAGGTTTCGTTCCCGGCGCGTATCTCGCCATTCGCGCATGTGCTGATCGGCGGAGCGCACTACAGCGCGCCGGGGTTTGGCGACACGTCGTTTGCGGCGGAGCTCGGCGGCGGATTTGACGCGAAGATCGCTCCAGCACTCTCGTGGAGAATTTTCGAGGGCGATTACGTGCTGACGCGCTTCGGCAACACCACGGAGAACAACGCGAAGTTTTCCACCGGAATCGTATTTCGATTCTAGAAGTTCACTCGCGACTTTCAAGAGGGGCGGAGTGTCTTCCGCCCCTTTTTTATTGCTGGTCCAGAACGAAGTTCACGGTGATGAGCGTTTCGACTTCGACGGCTTCACCGTTCAAGCGCGTCGGACGATAGCGCCATTCGTACACGGCGGCGACGGCAGACTGAGCGAGAAGCGGATTGCCACTGATGACGTCGACATGGCGAATGCTACCATCGGCCGCGATGATTGCGCGCAGGCGCACCGTGCCGGACAGGTGCATGGCGCGCGGAATCGCGGGATATAACGGCTGCACTTTATAGATGAGTGCTGCTTCCATCACGCCTTCGCTCATGTGCAGCGGCGCGGGTCGTGGCGGAGGGCTCGGCTTACGGAGCTCCATCGGCGGCTTTCCATCGCCGATCCCTCCGGGGAGAATCGGGCCATCTCCCGGCAGTCCGTCCCTGCCGCCGTCGCCGATGCCGGGCGCGTTGTCGATGCTGGCGCTTGAGGCGTCGTTGCTCACTGCACGCACGCCGACCGGTATTGCCGGCGGCACACACATCAGGCAAATGGACTGCGGGCGAGTAGCGCTCGGCGGTGGATGCGCGTTCGAGAGCGCGTGTCTTTCGACGACATCGCCTCCTCCGTGATACGGCGGCGCGGGCGTGACGATGAAACCGCCGGTCAAAACTCCCGGCGTGATGAGCGGCCACAAGAGCATCGCGCCGATCAGCGCGGCTTCGAACGCGATAGACCCGACGAGAGCTTTGTGCCGTAATTTCCTGGCGCGATTGCGGGCTTCCGCATCATTCTCCAACATGCAGTTCGACAAGCTTCCCAGATCGCTCATGGACACACCTCCGCAGCATGATTTGGACACAATGAAAATTCCCAAGCGGCGCGCCGGGGGAAGGGATGGCCGACTTCATTCAGCCGCGAAGGGTGCTTGCGACTGGGCGGCGTCGCGTCGTGCTATGGAGTTCGCGCGATCTCTCAACAAATAGACACCGTGACAGCGGAGTTGTTCCCGCAGCTTGATTTCACCGGCACAACGAGGCGCGCCGTACGTGCAACATACTGAAAGCGCGGTAAATAAAATGTTTACAATATTTCGGCAATGAAAATGCATCATTTTGAACCGGTCGTGCGTCTAACGTTTCATAACCTCGATAATAGTTCGCGTGTTTTTCGGGGACTGGAAGGTGGCGATTATGAGCCGAGACTCTTTGGAAACTGTGGGCGTACGGTATACCGGTTGGGCTGCGCTGAACCGCGATCCGCTCGAGGACCGCGTGGAGTTCACCTGTCCGCAGTGTGGGAAGAAGGGAACGAAGGCAGCGCGCCGGCCGCGTGCGGCGTATCACTTCACCGATGGCTTCGTGCAGGATCTGGAGGGCGAAGGAACGACCTGCCGCAGCTGCAAGCACTCGCTGAAGGTGGTCCCGGTGGTAATGTTGCACGATCAGGACGAGAAGCGGCGTTTTCAAGCGGTGTTTGCGTTGGAGCCCTTTTCAAATAACTAAGTTCGGGCGGTTGGATCAACGGCGAGTTACTTTCGGTGAGTGCCCCGAGCGACGTTTGCTTCTGCCTCTGACCGCCTGAAGCCAATTACGGGGGAAAGAGCTTCGGCTCTTTCCCCCGGTTTCTTTTTCGTCCCCATATTTCGAGCGCCAGTCTGACGCTCGCGCGTCTTAGAAAACGTCTGCCCTCTACGGCTTCATGACGTTTGGAATTATTTGGTGAGGATGCGCGGGCGGTTCACCTTCGGTATCCAACTGCAGATGGTGAGCTTCGAGATCGTGCCGCACATGCTCGAACGCCTCGTCCACCGAGTCGGCGAATTGCAGCATTTTGTAATCGCGTTCGCTGACGGTACCGGTGCGCACCATGTGACGCCAATTGAGCACCTTGTCCCAGTACTTGCGGCCGTAGATCAGGATCAGGTGATGCGATGAAAGCTTATTGGTCTGCAGCAGCGTGAGCATTTCCCACAATTCGTCCAGGGTTCCGAAGCCGCCGGGAAAAACGATCAGCGCTTTGGCCATTTGCGCGAACCAGAGCTTGCGCATGAAAAAGTAGTGGAAGTAGAAATTCAGGTGAGGCGTGATGTAAGGATTTGAGAATTGTTCGTGAGGGAGCTGGATGCTGAGGCCGACGGACTGGCCGCCGGCTTCGGCTGCGCCGCGATTGGCGGCCTCCATGATGCCCGGGCCTCCGCCCGAGCAGATGACGAAGCGGCGCGGCTGATTACCGAGTGTCATGGCCCAGGTAGTAATGCGATGGGAAAGTTCGCGGGCTTCTTCGTAGTAGCGGGACATTCCCACCAGCGAGCGGCTGGCGGCGATCTTGGCGCGCCATTCGGGCGTGTGTTTGCCGCGCGCGCGGGCTTGCACCTGTTTTAAGTGCGCCAGCGCTTGTTCGCGCGATTGAATGCGCGCCGAGCCGAATAACACAATCGTGTCGCCCACGTTGGCCTTGCGCAGCCGGTTCAGCGGATCGAGATATTCCGCCAGGATGCGCAGCGGCCGCGCCGGCAGGCTCTCCATGAACTCCGGATCTTTGTAAGCCAGCTTCGGCACAGGCAGATGCCGAGGTTTCTTGCCGGAACGCTTCATCTTTCCACCTCAGTTCTCTTTCGCTTGATTTACGCTCCATCCATTCTAGGAGAAGACGCGCGAAATGCCAGCCGCGCTGTGCGGCGGCAGTACACTGCAAGCAACGCCGGTGCGGAGGCGCGAATCAGATAGACTGAATTACACGGAAACGCGAGGGAGAGTGTGAAGCGCATGTTATTACGCCATTTATTGCGGGATGTGTCCTGCGCTGGCTTGGCGCTTGCGCTGGGCATCGTTGTGCTTTGTTTGGCCGCGCCGGCGCGTGGACAGCAAGCTCCTGCCGGGCCTTTGCATCCGAATCCCAACGCGAAGCCCGAGCCGATGCCTCCGGTCGAGCAACTGAAGCACGCCATCCGCTCGCGTGTGAACGAAGTGACGGCGCCAGTGACCGTCCGCGACCCCAAGGGCGAGATGGTGTTCGATCTGACGCAGCAGAATTTCCGCGTGTATGACAACGGCGCGGAGCAGAAGATTGACCACTTCGACGTCGGAGGCGATCCCCTTTCGATCGTGGTAGTGATCGAAACAAGCTCGCACATTCTGCCCATGTTTCCGTCGGTGAAGCACGCAGGAATTGTGTTCACCGAGACGGTGATGGCGCTGACTTCGGAAGCCGCTGTGATCAGCTACGACTCCACTGTCGACCTGCAACAGAAGTTCACCACGGATCCCGATAGTGTCCAATACGCGATTGAGCATTTGCCCTTGGGCGTGGACGATGAGCATCTGTACGACGCGATGGCCAAGGGCATCGCGATGCTTGACGAGCGGCCGGCGGTGCGGCGGCGGATTATGGTGGTGGTGGGCGAATCGCAGGATACCGGCAGCGAGAGCCGGTTGGGCGAAGTGTTGCGGCAGGCGCAGCTGGCGAATGTGACGATCTACTCGATTGGTTTGAGCACCGCGATGGCTGATTTGCGCGCGAAGCCGGACCACGTGAATGAATATCCGGATTTGATGGCGCTGGCCGTGTGGCTGGTGAAGACCGGGAAAAATGCGTTGGGCATGAATTCGCTGGCTGTCGCGAGCGAAGCGACGGGCGGATTGCATCTAGCCACGATGAAAGACCGCTCGATCGAAAAGGCGGTTGACGAAATCGGCGGCGAGCTGCACGCGCAGTATACGATCGGGTATCGTCCGCACGACGCCGATCCCGAGGGCTATCACGAAATCAAGGTTGTGGTCGATCGCCCGAAAGTCTCAGTGCGCACTCGACCGGGATATTACATCGCGCCGCCTTCATGATCGGCAAGATGCGTCGATGTTTTAGTTTTGGCACCTAAAATTCGATAGCTGCGATAGCATTGGAAACACGTCCACGCGAAGAGAAATGCACCGAGGAAATAACAGAGGCGCGGCACAAATGTTGGTATGGCAATCGCACGAACTACACACGCTGCCGTAAAGAAAAAAGATAGAAAGCCCTTGGCGCCTACGGCGCTTTTCTGCTCAGCGAGCTTTCGTTCCGCCTCTGGAACGTGGCGTAGATCTCGAAACCGGTCCCGCAACCACAACACTAGACCCGCAAGCATCGCGGCTCCAGCTAATAGTAGCCAAACGGCCGTTTGATCGCTCATCGTAACTCGGTCGCTGCTATTCGGCCCCGGCGCTGGGATGGGCGCCTTCGGTATCGAGAAATTGAGCTAGGCTGCCGCCGAAGTCCTGTTTCGTGGGCGGCATCGGGAATTTGACGCCTTTCGCTTGCATCTGCTCGTAGAATTCCTGCAAATCCTTCACCGTGAACCCCACATCGTAGGTTCCGGCGCGACTTTTCTCGCTCGCCGGATGCAGCGCAAAGGACGTCTCGCCCGTTGCAAATTCACTCCAGCCAGGGGATTCAAACTTCAGCGTGAGGCCCAAAACATCTCGATAGAATTTAACGGCGCGATCCATGTCCGCGACGAATTCAATTATGTATTTCAGCTTTGGCACCATTGCTCCCTCCTAGCTATTTCTTTTCCGGCTCGGGTGGCGTTACGGCCGCGGCGGCATCTTCCTCTTCGAGGATCGCCGCAGCGGCTGCGATGCGGTCGCCTTCTTCCAGGCGCAGCAGGCGGACGCCTTGCGTCGAGCGGCCAGCTTCACGGATTTCGCCGGCGTGCACGCGGATGACCTTGCCCTGGCCGGTGATAATCATCACATCCGAATCTTCGCGGACTTGCAGCGCTGCAACGACGGGGCCATTGCGATCGGTGGACTTCAAGTTGATCACGCCTTTGCCGCCGCGCGAAGTGACGCGGTATTCGGCGAGCGGCGTGCGCTTGCCGTAGCCCTTTTCGGCGACGGTGAGCATCAGCGAAGTGAGCGAGTCGCGGATCTGATCGCTTTCGAGCTCGTCGAGATTGCGCGTTTCTTTCTTGTATTCCTTCTCGATGATTCCGAAGTCGGGCTGCACCGCGTCCATGCTGACGACGAAATCGCCTTTGGCGAGGTCCATGCCGTTCACGCCGCCGGCCGCGCGCCCCATCGAGCGCACTTCCGTTTCGCGGAAAAGAATGGCCTGGCCGTCGTGGCTGGCGAGGAAAATCATCTGCATGCCGTCTGTTAGTTTTGCGCCGATCAATTCGTCCGAGCCATCGAGATTGATGGCGATGATGCCGGACGGGCGTGGATTGGAAAATTCCGCGAGCTCGGTTTTCTTCACCGTGCCGCTCTTGGTGGCCAGGAAGACGTAACGGCCGGTTTCTTCGAGATTACGTGCCGGAACGACGGCGGTAAGCTTTTCGTTTTCCTGGAACCGCACCAGATTGTTGATGGCTTTTCCGCGCGTGGCAGCTGCCGCTTCGGGAATTTCGTAAACCTTCAGCCAGTAAATGCGGCCCTTTGATGTGAACAGCAGAATATAGCTGTGCGCGGAGGCCACGAAGAAATGCTCGACGAAATCGTCGTCGCGGGTCTTCGCGCCGATGCGGCCCTTGCCGCCGCGCGACTGATGACGGTAGGTTTCCACCGAAGTGCGCTTGACGTATCCGGCGTGGCTGACGGTGATGGCCATTTCTTCGTCTTTAATCAGGTCTTCGAGCTTGATTTCCTCCACGCGATCCACGATTTGCGTGCGGCGTTCATCGCCATAGGTCTTCAGGATTTCGCGCAACTCGGCGACGATGACGGCTCTCAACTTCTTGTCGCTGTGCAGGATTTCTTCGAGTTCCTCAATGCGCTGGCGCAACTGCGCCAGTTCCTTCAGGATTTCGTCGACCGATAGTTGCGTCAGGCGGTGCAACTGCAGTTCGAGGATCGCGTCGATTTGCGCGTAGGTAAGCCCTTCGCCCTCGGCGGGACCGATCAAATCTCCGGTCAGCGCGACGATGCCGTATTTCTTCCGGTCGACCTTGATGCCTTCGATGGTTCGTTCCTTGCCCCCGACCATCACGCGAATATCTTTGTTCGAAAAGAAATCGTGCAAATTCTGGCGGGCATTCGCGCGGCTAGCGGACCCGCGGATGATCTTGATCACGTCGTCGATGTTATCGAGCGCGATGCGGTAGCCGATCAGGATGTGTTCGCGCTCGCGGGCTTTGCGCAGTTCGTAAGCTGTGCGCCGGTGGACCACGTCCACGCGATGCTCGATGAAAAGGCGCAGCAATTCGAGCAGGCCGAGTTCGCGCGGTTGTCCGGCGACGATTGCCAGCAGAATCATGCTGAACGATTCCTGCATTTGGGTCATCTTGAACAATTTGTTCAGGATGATTTGCGGCTCTTCGTCGCGCTTCACTTCGATGACGATGCGCATGCCGTCGCGGTCGCTTTCGTCGCGAATGTCGGCGATGCCATCAATCTTTTTATTTTGAATCAGGCCCGCGATGTTTTCGATCAGGCGCGCTTTATTGACCTGATAGGGCAGCTCGGTGATGACGATGTCCTGACGGTCCTTGCCACGCTGCTCGATGGCGGCTTTGGCGCGCACCTGGAACGAGCCGCGGCCTTTCTCGTAGGCCTGCTGGATGCCTTCGCGCCCGTAGATATAGCCGGCGGTGGGAAAATCGGGGCCGGGGACCAGCTTCATCACTTTTTTCAGATTGGCGTCGGGTTCTTCGACCAGCAGGATCGCGGCCTCGACGACTTCTTTCAAGTTGTGGGGCGGAATGTTGGTGGCCATGCCGACGGCGATACCGGAGGAACCGTTGACGAGCAAATTCGGAATACGCGTGGGGAGAACGACGGGTTCATGCTCGCTTTCGTCGAAGTTCGGGACGAAATCAACGGTCTCCTTCTCGATGTCCGCGAGCATTTCTTCCGCGATTTTCGAGAGACGCGCTTCGGTGTACCGCATCGCCGCGGGAGGATCGCCGTCCACAGAACCGAAATTGCCCTGGCCGTCCACGAGCGGGTAGCGCATGTTGAAATCCTGCGCCAGGCGCACCAGCGCGTCGTAGACAGGCGTGTCACCGTGCGGATGGAACTTGCCGAGCACTTCGCCGACGATCTTGGCGCACTTGCGATAAGCCTTCGTGGAAGTGAGGCCGAGCTCGTACATGCCGAAGAGAATACGGCGGTGCACGGGCTTGAGGCCGTCGCGCACGTCCGGCAGCGCGCGCCCGATGATCACGCTCATCGAGTAGTCGAGATACGACTTCTTCATCTCCGATTCGATATCTACCGGAGTAGTGATTGACTTATCGAGTTCTTCGGCCACTTAGAATTCTCCGTGTGTTGGTGAGCGGTGATTGGTAATTAGTGACGGCGAAATTGGGGCGCAGCGGTGTGGAAACGGCCGTGCGCGCAAAAGTTCATTTGTATCGAATAAGAATTTTGAAGCCATTTGTTTTCTGCGAGTTGCCAATTTGGGAATTGACGAAAGGCGTCCATTTGTATCGAGTAAGATTTCGCCTTTATTTCGCTTTTGGGCATCGCGGCACGGGGTGAGGCGCCGGGGGGCAGGACGCTGGTTCGGCTGCTCGCTGTGTTCGACAATCTCACAGATTCATCCTCCTCTGCCTGGGCGCGAAACGCAAAAGGCTGTGTGTACGTGAACGGCGCCCACATGGGCAAAAACTGGCGGCCTGAAAACCGCCGCTACAAAACCTGTGCTTAAACTTTCGCTCCCGCGCGCTCGAGCACGTACGCCTTGACGGTTTCGAATGCCGTGGCGTTGTTCGAAAAGCGTTGCGGGCCGAAGTGCGCTTCGAGTTCACGCATCAGCGCGTCGCATTGCGCGGTGGTGGCGCACTCAAACGCCACGCCCTGCTCGTTGTTCGGCGCGTCAGTGGGCGTGGCGCGGAAGTCTGAACAGCTCATCCCACGCAGCCCCGGCAAAATCTTCCAAACCAGTTGATAGATCATGTTCTGTGGGCCGCGGCTTCAGCCGCGAGCGGCAAATTCTCTTTCGCCTTAGATATCCAGGTTGACGACATCGAGCGCGTTTTCTTCTATGAATTTGCGGCGCTCTTCCACGTTTTCACCCATGAGCGTGGAAAAAATTGTTTCGGCGGCTACCGCGTCTTCCAAGCGAACTTTCAGCAGTGTGCGCACCTCGGCGTTCATGGTGGTGTTCCACAATTGCTCGGGGTTCATTTCGCCCAAGCCCTTGAAACGCGTGATGGTGAATTCTTTTTTGGCGTCTTCGAGAACGTAATTCAGGACGCCGAGCGAATCTTCCTTCACCACTTTGTCTCCATTGTGCGCGATGGTGAACGGACCGCGATTATTTTCGGCGATCGCGGCTGCCAGGGTGCGCAAGCGTTTGTATTCCGGCGTGGCCGCGAGAGCCCAATTGATGCGGCGCTCGCCGCCATTTTTCAACAGCAGTTCGTGCAGACTGTGCTCCTCGTCGAAGAGAAATTTGGTTTCGAGTTCGAGCTTCTCTTTTTCGATGGCCTTCACCAACTCCTGCAATTTCTTCTTGTCGGCGAAGTCGGTTTTCTTGTCGAGTTCGGCCTCGGCGAGCAGTTCGACGAGTTTGGGCTCGCGCAGGCGGCGGCCGAGCTTCGCGGCCACTTGATCGTATTCCTGAATATTCAGAAGGAAGGTGGTGAGATCGCCGCCTTCGAGCGACTTGCCGTTTTTGCCTTTTACGGAGTGCTCTTCGGTGGCGCGTTTCATCAGCTCGCGAGCGAATTCGCGCTCGTCGCGGATGTAGCGGTCCATCTTGCCGCGCTTCACGCGGTAGAGCGGCGGCTGGGCGATGTAGATGTGGCCCTTTTCGATCAGCTCGCGCATATGGCGGAAGAAAAACGTGAGCAGCAACGTGCGAATGTGGCTGCCGTCCACGTCCGCGTCGGTCATCAAGATCACTTTGTGGTAGCGCAGCTTATTGGCGTCGAAATCGTCCTTGCCGATGCCGGTGCCGAGCGCGGTGATGATGGCGCGAATTTCTTCATGGCCCAGCATTTTGTCGTAGCGGGCCTTTTCGACGTTCAGGATTTTGCCTTTGAGCGGCAGAATGGCCTGATAGCGGCGATCGCGTCCGCCCTTGGCCGAACCGCCGGCCGATTCGCCTTCGACGAGGAACAGTTCGCAGCGCGCGGGATCGCGTTCCTGGCAATCGGCGAGCTTGCCGGGCAATCCGCTGGAATCGAGCGCCGATTTGCGGCGAGTGAGTTCGCGAGCCTTGCGCGCGGCTTCGCGGGCGCGCGCGGCGTCAATGCACTTGCCGATAATTTTTCGCGCGATCGAAGAATGCTTGTCGAAATATTCGCCGAGCTTTTCATTCACCATCTGCTCGACGACGCCTTTGATGTCGCTATTGAGCTTCCCTTTCGTCTGCCCTTCGAATTGGGGCTGCGGCAGCTTCACAGAAACGACGGCGACCAAGCCTTCGCGAACGTCATCGCCATTGATGGTGACTTCATCCTTCTGCTCTTTGAGCATGCCAAAGGAGTTCGCGTAGTAATTAATGGTGCGCGTGAGCGAAGAGCGGAAGCCGGAAAGGTGCGTGCCGCCGTCCACGGTGTTGATGGTGTTGGCGAAGGCAAAAACGTTTTCCGCGTAGCTGTCGTTATATTGCAGCGCGATTTCTACTTCCACCTGATCGCGCTTGCCTTCGATGTAGATGGGCGAATCGTGCAGCACTCCCTTGCCTTTATTGAGGTGCTTCACGAATTCGGCGATGCCGCCGGTGAAGCGAAATTCGGCTTTCTTACCGCCGCGTTCGTCATCGAGCGTGATTTTCAGGCCTTTATTGAGGAAGGCGAGTTCGCGCAGTCGCTGCGCGAGCGTATCGTAGCTGTAGGTGGCCTTAGCGAAGATTTCCGGGTCGGCGTGAAAAGTTATTTTCGTGCCGGTCTTGCGCGTCTTGCCGGAGGGCTTGAGCTTTGAGGTGGGAATGCCCTTCTCGTAGGATTGTTCCCAAACTTCGCCGTCGCGCCAGATTTCGAGATCGAGCCAATCGGAGAGCGCGTTCACGACGGATACGCCGACGCCGTGTAAGCCGCCGGAAACTTTGTAGGTGTCGCTATCGAATTTTCCGCCGGCGTGCAGCACGGTCATGACGACTTCGGCGGCAGGCTTTTTTTCCGTGGCGTGCATGTCCACGGGGATGCCGCGACCGTTGTCTACCACGGTGACGCTGTCGTCTTCATGCACGGAGACATTTATTTCATCGCAGAAGCCGGCCATGGCTTCGTCCACGGAGTTGTCCACAACTTCCCAGACCAGATGATGCAGGCCCATTTCACCGGTGGAACCGATGTACATCGCGGGGCGTTTGCGGACCGCTTCTAGACCGCCGAGAACTTTAATGGAAGTAGCGTCGTACTTGTGCCCGCCTGCCGGCGAGGCAGGCCCGCCGGCTTTTCCAGCCGCAGCATCTTTTTCAGCCATGGGTCGTGCGTCTCCTCAGTGTGGTGCGTGATGCATTTTTGAAACTGTTTTCAAACTTCGGGAAGGCGGTCGCGCGGATGTGCCCGACACTGGCCCACCGGGTTGCGGCGAGCTGGCCTTGCCCATTGGTTTCGCTTACCCGCGTGTGCGGGCTCGAAAAATTCGAGGGCGCTCGGGCGCGCTGGCGAAACTCGAAGGGTTGCAACTCCATCCCGTCTCGTTCCGAAAAATTCGGGGAGACGCGGCGGAGCTTGTTGTTTTTCCCCTGCGGAAAGGGGCTACCCGGCCGCGAATCTGGTCTCATTTGCCCTGGCGCGGGCAAGCAAAACAGAGGCGTTTTGGGGCCGGATATAGTGCCGTTCAGGAGGATCTTTGAACAGCTAAATTCTACGCCCAGGTAGCGATTTTCACAAGGCGAAACTGAACGCCGCTTGCGAATTTATCGTGCTTTTATTCAATGGTTTACAGGGGGTGGGGAAAAGCGCAAATCGCGTTGTTTTGGAAGCCGCCGAAGAGGTAACTAAACGGGATACTTTGGCTGATTTCTCGCGCTTCGTTGCGCGTCGGCGCAGCGATCGGGCGATTGACGCGCGATCAAATGCGCATGGGCATTACGACGTAGCGGTAGCGCGAGGTTTCGTCGCCTGTGGGGCGGAGTTGGCCTGCGGATTGTTCGTCTTTCAGTTCGAAACTGATGGGGCCTTCGGCGGCGGCGCCCAGAAAATCGAGGAGATATTGAGCGTTGAAACCGATGGCGATGGTGTCTCCTTTGAATTCCTTCTCGATGATTTCTTTCGCTTCGCCGTATTCGGGGCTGGAGGAAGAAACTTCCAGGCCTTCGGTTGAGAGCATGAACTTCACGGCGTGCGAGCGCTGGTCAGCGAGCTGCGCGACGCGACGCAGGGCTTCCTGCAATTCGCCGCGCTCGATGACGAGCGTTTTGTTGGCGTCGCGCGGCAACACGGCTTCGTAGTTCGGGAATTGACCGGTGAGTTTGCGCGAAGTAAGCAAGCGGCGGCCGATCTGGAAAAACAAGTGGCTTTCGTCTTGGCCGAATTCGATCTCGCCGTCGTCGCCTGATTTGCCCACGAGCCGCTGGACTTCCGTCATGGCCTTCTTGGGGATCAGTACACGCGTCTCGTTGTTGAAGCCTTCGAATTTGTGATCTTTTTCGACCATGGCGAGGCGGTGGCCGTCAGTTGCAACCATCGCCAGGGAACTCGGCTTCAGTACCAGCAGCGCGCCATTCAGCGTGTAACGCGATTCTTCGAGCGAGATGGCGAAGGTGGTTTTGGCGATCGCGTCGGCCAGCAGGGCCGCGGGGATTTTGATCAGCGCGTGCGGAAAGGGCGGCAGCGCAGGGAAATTATCCTTGGACATGCCGACGAGTTTGTAATTGCGCCGGTCGCTGGTGATGTGCACCCAATGGTTTTCCTGCAGCTTGAACTTGATTTCGCCTTCGGGCAGCAAGCGGAGCAGCTCGAAGAGTTTCTTCGCGGGAATGGTGCCGGCGCCTTCTTTTTTCACTTTGGCGTCGCACGAAGTGCGGATGCTCAATTCCAGGTCGGTGGCGGTGATGGTGAGGCGGCCGCCGTTGGCCTCGACCAATAGATTCGAGAGGATGGGGATGGTGGTCTTGCGCTCGACGACGCCTTGCGTCAATTCCAGTTCGTCGAGCAGGTCCGATCGTTTTACGCTGAATTCCATCTCGGGCGATCCTCTTGTTGTGTGCGCTGATTTTTGCTGCGGTTACTGTACTGCTTTTCTTTATCTAGATAAATATATAAGAAAACCGCCGTCGCCGCCGCATCTGTGGATTCTGCGGAAAACGTTCCAAGCTGAATTGTGCGCATGCGTTGCAGCGATTCGTGTGCTGTGCAAACTTGCGTGATGCCGTTGATAAAAATGCCGGACTGCCGAGCTGAAGCCGCGTTTGGAAAACGTCCACAAAACTTTCACACTTTGTTCACAGGCAATATGCACGGCTGGGAGGCTACCCGACTCTATGTCTAACCGAAAGAGTCGAGTAACCTGTTGATCGTCTTGTTCAAATCTTTGTCGGTATGGCGCAGAGTTTCGATCTTGTTGATCGAATGCAGCACGGTGGTGTGATGTTTGCCGCCGAATTGCCTGCCGATTTCGGGAAGCGACGCTGAAGTGAGCTGCTTCACGATGAACATAGCCACCTGGCGCGGGTAGGCAATCACTTTGGAGTTGCTGCGCACTTTCAAATCTTGCGCGCGCAGACCAAAAACTTCTCCCACCCGCTTCTGAATCTGCTCGATGGTTACTTTTTTCTCCTGCGTCTCGATGATGTTTTTCAGCACCTGCTGAGCGGTGGCAAGGTTCAGGTCGGCGCCGGTGAGCGAGGCGTAAGCCATCAGGCGGATTAGCGCACCTTCGAGCTCGCGGATGTTCGACTTGATGGCGCGAGCGATGTATTCCGCCACGTCGTCAGGCACCTGGACGCGTTCGCTTTCCGCCTTCTTCTGCAAAATCGCGATTTTCGTTTCGAGATCGGGCGGCTGAATATCGGCGATCAAACCCCACTCGAAGCGGGAGCGCAGCCGCTCCTCGATCGAAGAGATTTCCTTGGGCGGGCAGTCGGAAGAAATGACGATCTGCTTCTGCTGGTCGTAGAGAGCGTTGAAGGTGTGGAAGAACTCTTCCTGAGTGCGCTCGCGGGTGGCGATGAACTGGATATCGTCCACCATCAGGACGTCCATGTTGCGAAAGCGGTCGCGGAACGCGGCCATGCGTTCGAAGCGGATGGACGAGATAACCTCGTTCGTAAACTTTTCCGCGCTAATGTAGGTCAAGCGCATCGCAGGGTTACGCCGCTTGAGCGAGTGGCCGATGGCCTGCATCAAGTGAGTCTTGCCAAGTCCCACACCGCCATACAGGAAGAGCGGGTTGTAGGATTTCGAAGGCTGCTCGGCGACGGCGACGGCCGCGGCGTGCGCGAACTGGTTCGAGGCCCCGACGATGAAAGAGTCGAAGGTGTAGCGCGGGTTCAATTGATGCGCGACGGCGTCAAAATCGAGTTTGGTTTGCGAAGACGCCAGCACATTCGGACTTGCCGCAGGAAGCGGCTCCGTTTCCGCGCAGACAAAATCAAATTGCACTTGCGGCTTCTCGATCTCGCTGAGCACGGCTTGCAAGAGTTGGCCGTAGGTTTCCGTCAGACGCTTGCAGAAAAGGCGGCTGGGCACACGGACGGTCAGGCGATCTCCGTCCAGACGCTCGAAGCGTGTGGGACGAAACCAGGTGGCGAAACTATGGGGATTTACGCGACGTTCCGTGTGCTGGAGAATCTTGTCCCAAAGGTTCATCGAGCAAATCAACCTTACCGCAATTTCCACTGGTGTGGAAATGCTGTGGAAACCCCGCCGATCCCGGCAGGTGTATGTTTGTCTGGCGCTTCAGGTACGAAGTTGTGGCAACGCGCCCCCGCGTCGCAATACCTATTGAGTCGTCGCGTCTTACGCGCAGCAGAGACGCGAGGCGGGATTCTGCCTAAACGCGAGGCAGGTAGCAAGAGAAAACTGAAGGTGTATCGTCCACACACTCCACAAATAATTCACAGGTTTTCCACAAGCGAAAAATCCAAATATTTCTCTTGCATTACAAAATTTTTCGCGACGACCAGCGAGGAAATTGTAAAACATCCACGAGGAACAAGGTGGACAATTTTGGCGCGCACAGCCGCACGATGCAGCGGAGGACATCCAAAAACTACCGCGGGGCGGCATTTTGCGGCGATGCCTGTTGCGGAACTACGGCGGCGCGCACGGAAGCACGGGATGTGTTGCGATCGAATCGCGTAAATTCGTATACGCCTCGCGAATCGGAAGCAACGATCAGACGACCCGGTTCCACGATAATTGCGCTGACACGCAATGGCGCGCCTTCCGGAGTGGCGATGAAATATTCGCCGAGGTAGCTGCCGCTTTTATCGAAGTGCACCAGCACTTTTCCGATGGCTGCCCAGATGTCTTGCGTAACCGGATCCACCCCTACAGCAGTGATCACAGGTTTGTCGTTTGCTGATGCGACAGCGTGATCGAGGTTCACCTTCATGCTGCCCGTCAGGTTGTACAAACCCTCGCCATAGCGGCCATGCGAACCGCCGAAATGATTTTCGATCGGACGTCCTGCGGCCGCCGCGCGCGGAGTTGCGCCGCCGGCGGCTCCCGGCGCCGGTGTGGAAACGGTGGGCGCGAAAATCCCTTCGAATCCCTGCGGAGAATTCCGAGAAGCAAAACCTCCTCCGCCGAATCCACCTCCCTGACCCAAGCCTCCGAACCCGAAGAGTCCTGGTCCGAAACCCGCGCCGCCAAAGCCACCTCCGCCAAAGCTGCCGCCTCCGAAGCCGTGCCCGCCGAAACCGCTCGTGCCGCGGCCTGTTCCTTGCCCTGGCCCCTGCGCGAACGAAACGTTTGTTTCGTCCGCGTCGCCCGAATCGCTCGCATCAAGCGCATCCCCGAGAGAGGAATCCTGAGAATTAAACTGAAGCAAAGACCCATTGAGCGCGTTTTTCGTCGAGCTGTCGTCGGTGGATGAATTGGAACCCTGCGAATTACTCGCGCTCTGGCGCGGCCTTCTATTGCCCACGTGAAGTTGCAATGAATTCTGCTGGAACGATCCCTGCGCGGACATCATTCCGCCTCCAGCTGCGCCACTGGGACCACCGCCACCGGGACCGGTCGCGGTGGCCGTCGAGAGAATATTATCGGTAGCGGACTGGGCTGTCTGGGGACCACCTCCCAAGTGCGCGCCCAAGCCGGGCGAGAGGCCGCCTCCGAAGAAAATATCGCCGCGATTGCCGACGGCGACCCAGGTGTTGTAAGAATCCGCAAAACTTGTCTCGCTGTAATTCAAACCGAACTGGACACGATCATCGGGAGCCGGCGCGGGGGAAGGATTGTACATGTTCGCGTCAAAGGTGGCTTCGCTGGAAACGTAGCCATAGCGGTCGTATTTGCGGACGGTGGGATCCGGAATGGAGGTGAATGCGAAAAAGATGTCACCTGCGCCATCGCCGGAAATTTTGCCCAGGTTCTGGAGTTGCTTCGGGTCAGGGGTCACTCCAGCGTCCGCGGGATCGCCGAAGCTGCGAATCAGAGTTCCATCGTCGTCGCGAACTTCGACCAGTCGCTTGGAGCGTAGGGTTGCGACAGCGAACTGGTCATTGGGAAGAGCCACAACGCTGGTGGGAGCGAAGACGGGAATCTTTGCAATTTGAACGCCCTCAGTGGAAAAAATTTCAATGGCGTTAGCGGCGCGATCGGCGACGAGAATGCGGCCATCCGCAGCCAAATCAAAATCCACCGCGTACTGAATCTTCGCGGTAGTGGAACCGGCAGGCGGAATCTGACCGATCGGCTTGCCATCCGCGGCCAGTATCCAGATCACGTTGGGAGGCGTAGCCAGCACGTAGTAATGCCCCGCGGCATCGCGCTTCATGGCGACGACGCCGGAGCTAAATTCCGGGAACACACGCGCGCGAGAAAGTACGGCGCTTTCAAAACCTTGAGCGTTAGCAGGAGTTGGAATGGAAAGAGCAGCGAGAGCAAGAATTAGAGACGAAGTTCCCCACGACATAATTGCAAGTCGGCGAAACATGCGACACTCCCACACCCGAAATGGCCTGCGTCTGCATACTTGTATTGCCGCCGAAGGTGTTCAAAAGTTCCAAAAATATCCGATGAGGCAAGGGGCGGAACCGTTGTTCGCGGGTGTGCCAACTGGCGGAGCTCATGTGCGTCAGGAGCGCTGGCGACGATAAGGGCGGAGCAGGACGTCGAGGTCGCGCAAAATCCAGGCGTCAGCCTTGCCTTCGCGATAGATCGCCCAGCCCAGGAGCGAGCCGCCAATCATTGCGTGGACAGCAGTCGCCAGCTTGGCGGTGGGGCACTTACGGAGCTCGCCTGTGCGCACAGCTTCGTCGAGCAGCGTGCGGACCTCCTTGCGGAACTGGCGGGCGTGCGCGAGCGCCAGACGATGGAACTCCCGATCGGCCAAATCCATTTCAAGAAATGCGAGATGATTGGCGAGCGCTTCGGGAGTCCTAGCCATCTGGGCCATGCAGCGGGCGACGGCTTCGATGGAGCGGAGAGGAGAACGATTCATCGCGCGGATGCGGGCGAATTCGTCGTGGACACCCGACGCTCCCTGGCTGACGACGGCAAGGAGCAGGCCGCGCTTGGAGCCGAAGCGTTGCAGGAGCGTTGCGGGGGCGAGGCCGGTTTCGCGGGCCACGTCCGCAAGGGTGAGGCGATGGGGGCCCACGCGTTCGATGACGCGGACGGTGCCGGCCAGGAGTTCGGAATCGGGTTTGCCCCGGGTGCGGGGAGACATGGAAGGACTATAAACAAACGGCCGTTCACAAACAAGGCTTGACAATAAATGAACGTCCATTTATAAATGAGCGAACGACGCTGCAAGAAGGGACCTCTCATGGCCAAGCCAATCCCCAGCGAAATTTCTGCCGCCAAGCCTTCATTGAAGGGGAAAGTAGCGCTCGTCGCCGGCGCCACGCGCGGAGCGGGCCGCGGGATTGCTATTGGGCTGGGAGAAGTCGGCGCGACGGTCTACTGCAGCGGACGAAGCACGCGCCAGCGCGGGCAAGTGAAATCGCGAACCGCGAAAAAACGCATCCCGAATGCTTATGCGGGGCGTCCGGAGACAATCGAAGAGACTGCGGAAATGGTGACCGCGAGGGGTGGGCGCGGGATTGCGGTAGAGACTGATCATCTAGAAGCGCAGCCAGTGCAAAAGCTGATCGCGCGAATCCGCAAGGAGCAAGGCAAGCTGCACATTCTGGTGAACGACATCTCCGAGGGCGGCCAGCACGAATTCGGCAAGGCGTTCTGGCAAGTGGATATCGAGCGTGGGCTGGCAATGCTGCGCAATGGCATCCACACCCACATCATTACGAACCGATATGCCGTGCCGCTGATGATTGAGACGGCGAAGCGCGAGGAAGTCACGGGCTTGATTGTTGAGGTGGGCGACGGCGATTCGTTCACCTATCGCGGCAACTTGTTTTTCGATTTGGTGAAGACGACCGTGATACGTCTGGCATTCGCGATGGGCTGGGAACTACGCCGGCGAAATGTGGCTGCGGTGGCGATCACACCAGGATTTTTGCGCTCGGAGATGATGCTCGAGCATTTTGGCGTGACGGAAGCGAACTGGCGTGACGCTGGAAAGAAAGACCCCGACTACCTGGAATCGGAAACGCCGCTATACGTGGGGCGGGCGGTCGCCGCTCTGGCAGCCGACCCGAATCTGATGAAAAAATCGTGCCGGGCGTTCAGTTCCTGGGGGCTTTCCGAGGAATATGATTTCAGCGACGCGGACGGAAGGAGACCGCACTGGGGCCGCCACGCTCAGAAGAAATACGGCGACGTCATGAAACCGTGCGATGAAGGCTTTTACAAATATTGGTTCGGCGGGGTCATCGAGCAGCTTTTCCCGAACTGGCCCTAGACCTCTCGCGACGCGTGGAGGGCTCAGTCGAGGCGGAAGTTGACGCGTTCGATGGCTGTGGCTCGGCCGGTGGTCTCGTCCACCTCAATTTGCACGGTGTTCATTTGGACGTCGTTCTCGGCGACGGTAAATTTTGCCGGCATGGAATCGAGGAAGCGCTGCACGATCGGTTTCTTCTCCATGCCGATCACGGAATCGTGCGGCCCGGTCATGCCGACGTCGGTGATATAGGCCGTGCCGCCGGGCAGAACGCGATTGTCCGCCGTTGCGACGTGGGTGTGAGTGCCGAGCACGGCGGAAACCTTCCCATCGAGAAACCAGCCCATCGCCTGTTTTTCGGAAGTGGCCTCCGCGTGCATGTCCACGATGATCACTTTCACCTCGGGAGGAATGGCGGCGAGCTCGCGCTCGGCCGCGCGAAAGGGATCCTCGAGCGGAGTCATAAAGGTGCGGCCCTGCAGATTCGCGACGGCGTAACGCACGCCATTGCGCGCCTCGCCGAGGTAGTGACCTTTTCCCGGCGAGCCATTCGGAAAGTTTGCCGGGCGAATCAGGCGCGGCTCATGCGGGAAAAAATCCAAAATTTCCTTGCGGTCCCAGATGTGATTGCCGCCGGTGATGACTTCAATGCCTGAGGCGAAAAGTTCTTCGGCAAGCCGCGGCGTGATGCCAAAGCCGGACGCGGAATTTTCACCGTTGGCGATGCAAAGATCCACACCGCGCTGCGTGAGGATGTCCGCGAGGCGGTCATGCACAATTTTGCGGCCCGGCGAGCCGACGATGTCGCCGATGAACAGAATTTTCACTTGTGTTATGAACCTTTCGGCAGCGAGCGATACGAATTTATGGAGCGGTCCACTTCGCCGTGCGTTGCTAGGTCCTGAACCCCACGAATAGGTGGGTGCCCTGCGCCTGCTTTCAGGCTATCCACCGGCCGAAACCGATGGACGTGCACAAGGGCAGGACGACGCGGACTCCCTGGGATCCAGTGTTGGTTCAAAAGACCATCGCGACGTCACCTGCGTCGCAGGCCGGTTCCGCAGACAATTGTAACAGGAATCAGCGGAAGGCAGCGCCGCGCGGGTGGACTGCCTATCCAAGATGGTCTTTAGGAATTCAGAGAGGCTGTCCGGACTTGTGTAAAACTTCTGTAACCGCATCTGGCGGCTGAGCGAGTTCTACTTAGGCAGGAATGGATTCAGAAAAGGCCAGAAGGCCGGCGCGCGAACGCCGGCCTCCTGGCCGCTTTGGTTAGAAGTGGAAGCCGACTTCCGCAGTGAACGCGCGCGGCGTCACGTAGTGCGTGCCGCTGAACGTTGAGAGAAAGTTGTATACGGCATCTTTGTTCGTGATGTTGATGGCGGTGAGGCGAAGGCTCCATTTGTAACGGTCGCCGCGGAAAATATTGTCGTCGCCGAGGGCCAGATCGAACAAATTGCGGGCAGCGACGCGCGGCGGATTGTGGTCGTCATCCTCGGTCCCGGGAGCCGGAATCTTCAGGAACTTGGATGAATATTGAGACGACGGGCACAGACCCGACGCAATGATCGGCGTGCCGGTTGGATTCGACGGATTCGGTGGAGTTGCAAACACGCCCGCGCAGGAAAGTCCGGCTTGGAATTGTTGATCCGGCGAGAGGCCGGAGACGTCTACGAAGCCGGGCATCTGCGTACCGGCGCAGTTTCCGCCATCGCAGGGAACCGGACCGGCGACCAGACCGCTGTCGTAGCGCCAGTTGAAACCAATCCACGGCCACAATTTCTTCGGCTGGTATTGCAAGTGGGTGGTCTGGTTGAAAGCTTCGTCGTGGTCAATGCGAAACGGACTGAAGCTCCCCGGCGTGATGGGCACTGCGCCTACGCCGCCAATTTGTGGGGTGAAGAATCGAGCAGCAACTCCGGACATGACCACAAACGCGGTGAGACCGTGGTAATCCGGAACACTGGCGCGAATGGCAAAGCCGGGAATCTTCGAATTGTTCCACTCGATCGGGAAAGTGATCGGCGTGGCGCCCAGTATGCTGAAGTCGTAAGCGTTGTGGGTGTACTTCCAGATGTACTCGCCGTCAATCACCAGATATTTTCCGAAGGCCTGTTGCAGGCCGGCGTGAAACTCGTTGCGAAAGCCGGGTGCGAGCGGTGTGGCCGTGCCGGTGTTGCAGCCTTCGCCTTCGGCCGCGAACAGCGCGCCGACCACGGAATTCAGACATCCGATGCTGGAGAGCACCAGGTTTTCGTTGAAGGGAGTCTCCAGAGTTCGCGCGTAAGAAACTCGCAGGACCGTGTTGGTGGGCTTGATGTTGTAGGCAACGCCGAGGCGAGGCTCCGCTTGAGTTGCTTTCGAGAGACCGTTATAAGTGTCGCCGCGAATTCCCAGGTTAAACGCCCAATTCTTCCAAGTGATCGAATCCTCGACGTAGAGCGCGAGCTGTTTCACGTCCGTATGGCCCGGAAATAGAAATTGAGCACTGGTGGTTTGGCCCGCCGGACAGCCGTCGCTCCCTGGCAGGGTGGCGGTTCTGGTCAAGTCAATGCAACCAAGAATTGGTACGAACGCTCCAACGGATCCCTGCCCGAGGTTTGGCTGCAGGGTTCCGGTGCATTGCGCCTGATCGGTTACGGCCGGATTCGTGTACGGGGAGCCGTCGGCATTGAGGCACACGGCGTTCAATGTGGGGTCCACAATTCCGAAGGTGTCATGCTCGGTGAGAAATGTCTGCTCGTACGTTACGCCGGCCTTAATGTTGTGGATGCCTTTCACATAAGACAGTTCCGAATGAATACCGGCGTTGGTAAGCGTTCGGTATTGACTGGCGGACTCCTGCTGAAGATTTGAGGGGCCAAGATCGGCGAACGGGTTGTCGCTGCCGTAGTAGTTGAACTGATCGCGGCGTACGAAGGCCCCGAAGGTGAGCACCGTCGAGGAATTAATCAGGTGTGTCCAGGTCGGTGCGACGTTATAAGTTCCAATCTTAGAGCGCTGGTCGGTGGTGCCCACGGGATTGCCGTCGGGACCCAACCCGCCATTGTCAACGACGACGCCAAACCACGGCGAAGCGAATTGTGCGTCGAACGAATTGGGTGTTTGGAACCAGGAACGCGTGTATTGGAAGTTGAAGTGGATCGAGTCTGCGGTGGTGAGCTGGTAATCCACGCGATCGAATACGTTTTCTTCGTTGCCTTTGTCGTGCATCACGGTGAATTCCGGCCCGTCGAGGAACCGGCCGCTGTTCAAGCCGCTCACAGCGATGAAATTTCCCCACTTCTCGCCGCCATAGGCGAGATCAAAACCCGCGTTCGCGGTGCCGAACGCGCCGTAAGAAGCGAAGATGCTGCCGTGAGGCGTGGTTACGCCTTGGCCCGAGCGTGTGGTGACCTTGATCACCAGGCTGGTCTTGTCGCCAAATTCCGCCGGCGGTGCGCCGGAAATGACCTCCAGCGATTGGACCGAATCAATGGGAATCTGATTCGAAAAGACCTTGCTTTGTTGATCGGTGATCGGCTGGCCGTCTACAGAGAAGGAGTTCTCGGCGTGATCTCCGAGACCGTGGAACAGGCCATTGGAGTCGGCGGCTACCCCCGGAGTGGAGAGGGTGACCAACGAGCTGACCGACGAAGAGGCGCTTTCCAAAGGCAGTTTGTCGAACAGCGCGCGATCCACGTCGGTGTGGTAGGTCGGCTCATTCTCGAGCAGGTCGCCGCCACCTTCGACAGTCACGGTGCTGGAGCTGCCGGCGACGGTCAGACTGATTTTCACCGCGAGAGGCACCGAGGAGCGAACGTCAATGTCCTGGGCGTACGGGCCGAACCCCTGGACCGCTACGGACAGGTGATAGGGATTGAACGGCACGTTGGGGAAATTGAAATTGCCAGAACTATCGGTTGTGGCCGAGCGCTCGTATTCGCTGACCGGGTTGTGGATGGTGACGGTGGCGCCTGCGACGACAGCTCCGGAAGGGTCTGTTACGGTCCCTGTCACATTGCCTGAATTTCCGACCTGTGCGAAGTCGGCGGGCGCGGCTAGGATCATTGCGCCGAGTAAGAATAACATCCCAAGAAAAGCTCTCGCGAATCGCATGAAATGGTTCTCCCCTTATAAATTGCGGCCCCGGCGCCGAATGGGCCGGTAGCTCGGATAAATGTGGAAAGGTGGCATCCGCCGCGACGGTCGCGGTGAGTGGATGCGAAGACAACTATTGAGGGAAGTTCAGGTTAGACAGGGGGAGCGCGGGGAATTCTATGACTGCAAACAGGATCGAGGGCTAACTTCTGGTTTCCGGCGACCGCAAATCTCGCCACCGCAACGGGCGTCTGTGCCCCGATGTGCGCCGTGGGCTGCGGCACAGCGGCGTGGCCGATATGGCAAATCTGGCAATGCTGCTCGTCGGAAGAGTGCCCATGCCAGTGCCCGGCTGCCTGGACGGAAAACGCGCCCACGGCGAGAATCAGGGCCACCGCCAAAACTCGAAGGGCTATTTGCTTCCGCATAACGGACTCTAAGGCACTCCCGTCAATAAGGATACTCGGATGCAGGCCGAGGTGTAAACGTCGCACCGAAATTCGTGCCTAAATCGCACCCACCGGCTGGTCGGCCCGCTGTCGCCCGGCATGTTACACCTGCAAGACATCGCCTTCGCGCGCAACCATTTCGTAGAGTACCGGGTTGACGAAGAATCCAAGGACCAACCGCGAAATGAGGCCGGCGACGATCACAATGGCAAACGGCTTTTGCGTATCCGATCCGATCCCGGTGGAAAGCGCTGCGGGCAGCAAGCCGAGGCAGGCGACGAGCGCGGTCATCATGATCGGGCGCAGGCGCAGTAGAGACGCTTCGCGCGTGGCAGTGCGGATATCTTTATTTTCCAGGCGCAATTTATTGATGTAGGAAACGAGAATTACGGCGGTCTCCACGGATACGCCCATTAGTGCGAGAAGACCCAACACGGAAGAGACGCTGAACGGCGTGTGAGTAAGTTTCAGAGCGATCAGCGCGCCGACGGGTTCGGTCATCACCACGCCGAGGGCGATCGTGACCGGGAATTTGAAATTGCCGTACAGCGCGAAGAGGATCATGAAAATCAGTAGCACGGCCATGGGACCGATGATCATCATCTGCTGCTTCGCTTCCACGAATTCGCTGTACTCGCCGCCCCAGCTCAAACGATAGCCGGCCGGCAGCGACCGTTCGACGTCGGCGATGGCCTTCTGGCCGGCGTGAACGGCGCCCGCGAGGTCTCGGCCCTCGATGCTGTACTGCACGCCGATGTAGCGGGAATTATTTTCGCGATAGATAAAGGACGCTCCGTTGCCTTCAGTGATGTTGGAAAGTTCGCTGAGAGGAATCTGTTGGCCGGTGGGCGTGCCCACGAGCAGATTGCCGATTTGTTGCGCGTTCTCGCGGAACTCCGGTCTCATGCGCACTACCAAGTCGAACAGCTTTTCGCCCTGGATCACTTGGGTGGCGGCCTGGCCGCCGACGGCCGCCTGCACCACAGCTTCGACGTCAGCGACGTTGACGCCGTAGCGTGCGATCTTGTCGCGATCCACTGCGACCAGCAAGCTGGGCTGCCCCAACTCGCGGACCACGGTGAGTTCAGTGAAGCCGGGCACCTGTGCGAGGCGCCGCTTGATCTCGAGCGCTTTTTCCTGCAGGACGTTCAGATCCGGGCCATAGATTTTTACGGCCAGCGCGCTCTTCAGTCCCGTGAGCGCTTCATCCACCGCATCTTCGGCCGGCTGCGTGTAGTTGAAAATAATCCCGGGATAGGCGTCTAGATGTTTCTGAATGTCTGCGATGAGTTCGGGTTTGGTGTGAAACTTTCCGGTCTTCCAGGTCGCGTCCTTGTACGGCTTCAGACCTACATAGAATTCGCAATTGAAGAAGCCGGTAGGATCGGTGCCGTCGTCAGGACGCCCGAGTTCCGAGCCAACCTCGGTGACCTGAGGATAATTGCGCAGGATGTCGCGGATTTGCGGCGCGATCTTACTAGCCTCTTCGTAAGAGATGGTGTAGGGCATCGTGGCGCGGACCCACAGCGCACCTTCGTCGAGATGCGGCATGAATTCGCCGCCTATAAAGGGAATCAGCAATAGAGCTGCGCCGAAGATGAGGGTCGTCACGGCCATGGTGGTCTTGGGATTGTCGAGGCACCAAGTGAGATATCCTGCGTAGCGCGTTCTGACCCATTCGAATGGTTTATTCACGCGCTCGCGCACGCCCTGCTTGAACCAGTACGAGCACATGACCGGCACAAACGTGAGCGTGAGGATTAGGGCGCCAATCAGCGCGATGGACATAGTGTCTGCCATGGGATGGAACAATTTTCCCGACGGCCCGCTGAGCGCGTAGATCGGGATATACCCGGCGATGATCACGGCGACGGAATAAAAGATGGGGCGGTCCACGTCCCTGGCTGCCGCGAGGATCACTTCATGCAGGTCGTATTGCTGGCCTTCGCGAAGCCCCAGTTCTCGATAGATGTTTTCAACCATCACTAGCGTGCCGTCAATGATGATCCCGAAATCAATGGCGCCGATGGACAGAAGATTCGCGGCCACGCCACGTGCGTGCAGAAAAATAAATGAAAAGAGCAAAGCCAGCGGAATGGTGAGAGCGACGATCACAGCGGCGCGCACGCTGACGAGAAAGAAAATCAGCACAATCAGGACCAGAGTCATCCCGAGAAGCATGTTGTCTTCCACGGTTTTGATGGTCAGCGCGACCAGATCGCTGCGGTCGTAGAATGGGCGGACTTTCACATCCGGTGGCAGGATGTGCTCGTTGAGCTCCTTGGTTTTTTCCTCCACTCCCTTCAAGACATTTTGGGTCTGATCGCCGCGCAACATCATGATGACGCCTTCGACCGCGTCATTATTTTTGTTGAACCCGAATTCACCCAAGCGCGGGGCGTGGCCGATGACCACGTCGGACACGTCGTGCACACGCACCGGCACGCCATTCTGCGAGCCGATGATGACGCTGCCGATGTCTTGCACGTCCTTAATCAGGCCCAGGCCGCGCACGTAATAAAATTGGCCGCCTTGCGAATAGAATCCGCCGCCGGTATTGGCGTTGTTCACCGAGAGTTGCTGAATCACCTGCGGCACGGTGATGTGATAGCCGTAGAGGCGCGCGGGATCGAGCAGCACTTGATACTGCATCACAGTGCCACCGAATCCGGAATCGTCGGCGACGCCGCGCACCTGTTTATAGGCGCGCTCGATCACCCAATCTTCAAAGGTTTTCAGTTCCTGCGGTGTGCGGTCAGGACTTTCCAGCACGTAGCGGTACACGAGGCCCGAGGGACTGGAAAGCGGCGCGAGCGAGGGAGCAACTCCAGCGGGATAAGTCACCTCACTGAGTCGCTGGAAAACCACCTGACGAGCGAAGTAATCGTCGGTGTCTTCGTCGAACGTCAGAATCACGTCCGAAAGGCCGTACAGCGAAATCGAACGCTGTATCTGCATCTTCGGCACACCGTTCATTTCCACTTCGGTCGGCAGCGTTACAAGGCGTTCGACTTCTTCGGCGGCGTGTCCGGGCCACTGAGTGATCACTTCCACCATGGGCGGCGAAAGGTCCGGGTAAGCGTCCACGGGCATGCGTTGGAACGAAATTGCGCCGCCGATGGTGAGGAATACGGCGAGCATCAGGACTAGAAATCTTTGCCGCAGCGCGAATTGAACGATGTTGTGAATCATTTAAGCGTGGCGCGTTTAGTGTTGAAACGAATTGGCGAACTGCAAGAACAGGCTGCCGTCTCCGACGACCCTGTCGCCGGGCGAAAGTCCCTTCAGAATTTGGGTTTTTCCGGCTTCGCTCTGGCCGATTTCGACGGACCTGCGCGCAAATTGATTCGAGCTTGTGGCGATGTAGACGAACGGCTGGTTCTCGTCATTACGCAGCACGGAGGCATCGGGCACCGCGATCGCCTTCTGTTCCACTCCGGCGTTCACGGTGGCTGTCACGTACATGTTGTTCTTCAGTTTTTCGCCGGGATTATCCACGACGATGCGCGCTTGCAGCGTTCTGGTGTTGGGATCCACCGCGGGCGAGATGAAGGAAATTTTTCCGTGGAATTTATCGGGATAGGAATCGGTCTGGACCGTCACTTCGTCGCCGACCTTTACTTCCGCCGTGTCACTCTGATAGATATTGGCGAGCACCCACACCGTGCTCATGTTCGAAATGATGAAAGCTTGCGTGGTGCCGGCTTGCAGCAGCTGCCCCGGTGCAACGTCGCGCTCCACAATTTCTCCGCCGATCGGCGCGAGCAGCGGAATCTCCGCCGACGACGGAGCTTTCTCCAAATCCTCCGGTTTCGGTATGCCGAGAATTTTCAGGCCCAGGAGAGAAGCGTTCAAATCTGCTTGGGCCTGGATACGATCGGATTCCGCTTGGAGCAGGTCGCGCTCGGCGATGGCGTGATGGGCGTAGAGGTCCTGGGCGCGCGCGTAGTTCTTATCCGTTACGCGAAAGGAATCTCTGGCTTTCAAGTAGGCGGCGAACAAAAGCGAGTAATCGGGGCTGCTGACGTCCAGCAACGGCTGACCTTGTTTCACACGCTCGCCGGGCACTACCAGGATCCTGCTGACCGGACCGCCGACCTGCGTGATCACTGGCGTGGTGTTAAAAGCGTTGTACGCGACCGCTCCAGTGAGGCGCAGGACACGCGCCAGTTTTGTTGGTTCAACGGTCACCACCTGCACGTGCGACATCTGCTCTTGCGGAATCGTGAAAAGCTCGGGCTCCGCGCTTTTTGATTCCTTGCCGCTGAACGACGTCATCTGGCCGGCGCTTTCTCCCGAGTTGCAACCGACTATGCAAAGTGTGGCCGCTACCAGCAAAAAGGCGCAGCCTGTTCGTCGCGCGAAAAAACGGCCGATGCAAGAAGAACTCATGGCAGGCTCCTGGTACCCACCGCTTCGCGCAGTTGTTCGACGGCGGTGAGATAGGACGCGAGAGACTGCCGGTACGCCAGTTGCGTGGCGCGGTAACTGCGCTCGGCATCCAGAAAATCGAGCAGGCTGGCCGCTCCGCGCTTGTAGGAGTATTCGGTGATGTCGCGCGATTTTTGTGCGGCGTCCAGGTAACCACCGCGGTAAAGCGAAACCACCTGATCGTTATCGCGCACGCCTTCGTAAGCCGTGAGTACATCGCTGAGAACCTGATCGCTCGCGGCGAGCTCCAGTTCTTGCGCCTGATTGATTGCGTAATTGGTTCGCGCGATTTCGCCTTGGTTGCGGTTAAAAATCGGAATCTGGAAGCTGCCGAAGAAGGAACCGGTGTTGGCATCGCTGACGTGGTCGTAATTGAATGTGCCGGTGACGTCCACCTTGCCGACGGCTTTCGCCAGTTCGTACTGGCTCTTGGCCGCCGTGATGCCCTGCTGCGCGGCGCGGAAGTCAGGGCGGTCTTGCAATGCGAGCTGCTGCAAATCTTCCAGCTTCAACGTCACGGGCTTGTATTCGAAATCGCCGGCCACGTCGAAATCTTCCGGAACGCTCTGGTAGCCCAACAATTGACGGAGGCCGACCAGAGCTTCAGTCTTGGCGAGTTGCGCCTGGGCAACGTCGCTTTGAAACTGCAGCAACTGCAGTTTGATCTTCAAATAGTCCACTTCGCTGATGTCCCCGGCGTTGTAACGTGCTTCGCTGATGTCCACCGTGTTCTGGAAACTCTTCATGTCCTGCAACGCGAGGTCGAGAGTGGATTCCGCCAGTTGCACCGCAAAGAATTGCGACGCCACGTTGAAGGTGAGAGTGCGCTCGTTATCGGCGACGATGGATTTCGTCTGCGCCGTGGCGTCCTGCGCCGCTTGCAGCCGGTGCTGGCGCTTCTTTCCGCGCTCAAAAAGGTAGGAAACTCCCAGATCAAATTGCGCGACGGTGTTGATGTAGTCGGCGGTGAATTCATTGGGCTGAAAGATGGGGATGAATTGCGCGTCGGCGGTGAGCACGGGGTTGGGCCGCAGGTTGGCGGTGATTTCTTGTGCTTCGCTCTGCTGGATGGTGGTGCGCGCAGCTTTCAATGTGTGATTGTTCTGCATCGCCATCTGGATCGCCTGATCGAGCGAAATGCGCACTGCGCCGTGCGCCTGCCCGGACGGAATATTTTGGGGGGACGTTTGCTGTCCCAGGCCCTTTTGCTGCACGGTATTTTGCGCGGGAAGCTGCTGCGGCGCCTGGGCAGCTTGCGGGGCCGGCGTTGGATAGGGGGCGCCTTGCACGGAGGTGGTCGCGACAAGACCAAGGATCACAGCAAGTGCTGTCAACGGCACAGTCTTTGTACACATTCTGTCAAACCTCTGCTGAGAAAAAAGGAGTGGGTCGGCGTGCCGCGATCGGCACACAAGCACGGAAGGTTATGCGGATGGTGGTGCGCGAGCGGGAAGGCGCGGTGCCGCGAGGCCAAGCGTGAATGCAGGTTCTTCTGGTTCCGCCTGCGTATCTACCTGCGCCAGGGACGGCTCGCGGTAGCACACGACCGAGTGGTCAACCGGCTGATGGCTGATATGGCAGATCGAACAGTTTGCTTCGGACGAACCGGCGTGATTGTGCCAAAGAGTGCCCATGGTCGTCGCGAGCACCAGGGCCGCGAGGACGACGATCGGGACTAGTAGATAACGGAATGGTTCTTGGCTAGGCACTCTGCAAAGGCTGGCTACAGAGCCAGATCAGCATCATATAAGAGATGGCGCTGAGCACCAATGGGTTGTGCCGTTGGGGTGGCCGCTCAGGTACATACGCGCTGGAACTGGGATGCCCGCAGGAGGCCGGCGAAACTTGAGTTCGCCCTGCGGCTAATTTGTCTGCTCCAGCGCTTTTTCCACCATGGAGACGCATTTTTCCACGCGTTTGCGCAGCGGCCCTTCGATTTCCGTTTGACGTTTGCGCATGGCGAAAGTTTCGTCGGCGATATTGAGCGCGGCCAGCACGGCTACCTTGAGCGAATCCACCATGTGCGTCGCGTCCGCAACCGAGCGCATTTTGCCGTCCACGTAAGCTGCGAGCTCTCGCAGATAATCCTCGTTGCCGTCCGCGTTGACGTTGTACAGCTGATCGTAAATTTCGATTTTCATGTTCCACTCCCCCCGCCGAGTCACCGCCATTGTCGGCTTTTGCCCGCGCTGGCGCAACGGAGTTGTGGGGCGGTAGCGGATCGCGGTCTGGTGGGCGCGCATGGGCCCGGCTATTGGAGATTTGCGTGCAATGCACGCCGTCAGCAATACGAATGGAGACTGAATTGTGCGGGCTTGCAAAGCAAGCTAGAGTAGGAAACTCCATGGATTCCGGATTCCCATCATCGCCCTTCAATCCCCTGCAGGCAACGCGATACGACGCACTGCGCCGCGTTTCGCGCACAATTGCCGCGCACCGGGATCCGCAGGAACTTTTCAACATTCTCGCCGACGAGCTTCACCCGATTGTGGATTTCAGTCTGTTGCGAGTTTTTCTTTACGAAGAGACGCGGCACGTGTTGCAAGCGCTGGTGCGAGAGCCGGTGGCGCTGGCCGCGCCGGCTGAAATCCCCCGAGATGACTACCCGGCTTGGTGGGTTTACAAGCACCAGGAGCCGCTGGTTCTTTCGGTTGCGATCATCGAGGCGCGCTTTCCGCGCATGATGAAACTCGTGCGCGAATTTCGGATTCAGTCTCATTGCACGCTGCCCCTGACGACTGCGCATCGCCAATTGGGAGTTTTGGCTGTCGGCAGCGAAAACCCTTACGCCTATTCCGAGGAAGCGGTCCGTTTCTTGTCACTGGTGGCAGACCAGATCGCCCTGGCGATTGACAATGCCCTGGCCTACAGCCAGATTGCGGAATTCAAGGAAAAGCTGACGGAAGAAAAGCTATATCTCGAAGAAGAAATTCGCAGCGAAATCAATTTCGAAGACATTGTAGGCGATGGCCCCACGTTGCGCCGTGCGCTGCACCAGGTGGAAACCGTCGCGTCCACCGATTCCACCGTGCTGCTACTAGGAGAGACCGGAAGCGGAAAAGAACTGATTGCTCGTGCGATTCACACGCGCAGCAAGCGCAACGAGCGCACTTTCGTGAAATTGAATTGCGCCGCCATCCCCACCGGCTTGCTGGAAAGTGAACTTTTTGGACACGAGCGCGGCGCCTTCACCGGGGCGATTGCGCGCAAGGTGGGCCGCGTGGAACTCGCCGACCGCGGCACTCTGTTCCTCGACGAGGTGGGCGACATCCCTCTGGAGCTGCAGCCCAAGCTGCTGCGCGTCCTCCAGGAACGCGAGTTCGAGCGGCTCGGCAGCAATCAAACCAAGAAAGTGGACGTCCGCCTGATCGCCGCGACGCACCGCGATTTGCAGCAAATGATTCTCGACGGCAGTTTCCGCAGCGATCTTTTTTACCGGCTCAACGTTTTCCCTATCCGCGTGCCGCCGTTGCGCGAACGCCCTGAGGATATTCCTCCACTCGTGCGGCACTTCACCAAACGATTCGCCGAGCGCCTGGAAAAACGCATCGAAACCATTCCCGCCAGCGCCTTGAAAACTCTGGCGCAGTGGCATTGGCCTGGGAACGTGCGCGAGCTCGAAAATTTTATCGAGCGCGCCGTGATTCTGACTCAAGGGAGCGTTCTCAATCTTCCACTCGCCGAATTGAACGTGGCCGCATCGCGTGGGACTTCCTTTTCTGGTCTCGCCTCAGGCGCCGTGAGGTCTTTTCCTGACTCGCCGGAACGAGACCAAATCGTGCGCGCGCTCAAGGAAACCAACGGGCGTGTTGCCGGGCCAAGCGGCGCGGCAGCTCGGCTGGGCCTGAAACGCACTACTCTCATCTCTCGTATGAAGAAGTTCGGCATCAATCCGCGAAAAGTGTCGTAGCCCTTCGACATATGTCGAAAGTGCCTTTCGACACTTCGACACCTTCGGCGTTTCTGCGGCGCCGGTCCTGTTTTCATTCAATGAATTCAACTATTTAACCGTCCCCACTGGCAATCGTGTTTGGTGCTCCTCGTGCCCTGATGCTGGTGCAGGTGACATACGAAAAAGCTATGGGGCGCGGAGGCGATTACCATGAAAGCCAAAAGAATTATCCCGATCTTCATCGCTGCGGTTGTGACTTTGGTGGCGGTGACCGCAACGGTGCACGCAGTCACAACTCGTGAAATCGAGACTGAAAAACCGCTCGTCGCGAGCGACGCAGCATTCCGCGACGGACTCTTCCAGGGAAGGCTCGCCGTGCAGCGCGGAGCCGCAAAAAATCCTCCGACGGGCCGTTGGAACGCAGAAGCTGATCGCACTTCCTTCGCCGCGGGTTATCAGCAAGGGTTCGACGAGCCGTTAATTGTGTTGCAATGAATCTGGGGATAGCTCGCCGTCGCGGCATTCGGCGGGTGCGCCGCTACCCGAGAGTAGCTCAGGCCGCGACGCTTGCTCGGCGCCCTGGAAGGTCTGACTTAACTCGCTCGGAGGCTGGCGCCGAGCTTTTCTTGAAGTGCCGTGATGATCCGCGCGGAGAATTCGTTCAACTGTGCATCCGTGAATGTTGCTTCGGCGCTTTGAAACTTCACGCGGATCATCAGTGAGAACTTTCCTGCTGGAATTTGCCCGCCGCGAAAGAGATCGGCGGCTTCGACCGTTTCGAGTTCAGGGATATTGAGCGAACGAATCGTTTGCTCGACCTGCGCGAACGTGACGCCGTCGGCAAGCACCAGCGAGAAATCGCGTTCGACTGCGGGAAAACGCGGCAGTGGCTTGAAACGGCGCGTGGCGTCTGCTGCTTCGATGCCCGTCAGCAGAGGCTCCAGCTTTAGTTCAGCGACGAATACATCCTGTCGCAGCTTGAGTTGCTCCGCGATGCGCCGAGCGATTTGGCCCGCTACGCCCAACTGACCGCGAGTGCCCGCCCCATTGCCTTGCGATAGCTGGATCTCGGCTGCGCGCGCCGCCGTCAGCCACGGCGGGCCGCCCGATTGCCACGCAAAATTTCCAGCGAGCGCCGCGAGGCTATCGAGGTCGCCTTTCAGGTCCGCGAAGCTGTATTCACGCGCCGCTTCGTAAATTGTTTTTTCGCGCGCGAGTCCGGTGGCGCCGATGGTCAGCACCGGCGTCTCAACAGGCTCGCCGTCGCGCAACTCGTACGTCTTGCCAATTTCAAATAGCCGCAAATTGCGCTGGCTGTGGTTCAGGTTCCATTCAATCGCGCGCACCATGCTCACGATGCCCGTCGAGCGCATGACGGAAGCATCCTCCGCGAGCGGATTGCCGATCACCGCAGGAACGAGATTTTCGGGACGGAAGAGTTCGTTGCGCTGCGTATCCACGATCGGAATTTCGACGATCTCCTGGTAGCCGAGCGCGACGATCCGTTCGCGCAAGCGATCTTGCGCTTCGGCATGCGGCAAGCGATGCGCGGGCCGCTTGGCAGGCGGTAGGCGTGCGGGAAATTTGTCGTAGCCGTAATGGCGCGCGACTTCTTCGATCAAGTCAATTCCGCGCGTCACATCCTGCCGCCAGGAAACTTGCTGGCATTCCCAGATGGCCGCAAGCGAGCCTTCACTTCCGCGATTGACGCCCACGCGCACGGGATGAAAACCGAGCGCGCTCAGAATTGCCTCAATGTCGCGGTCCGGGACGTCCGCGCCGATCACGCGTAAAAGCTCCTTGCGCGAAAGCTCGATTTTCTTTTCCGGCTCGCGCTGCGGATAAATATCCACGACGCCCGCGAGAATTTCACCGCCGCCGAGTTGCTGAATCAATTCCGCAGCGCGCCGCGACGCCAGCTCGGCCATTTCGGGATCGGCACCCCGCTCGAAGCGGTAGGAAGCTTCGGAGCGCAGGCCGAGGGCTTTCGAGGTGCGACGAACTGAGATCGGATCGAACCACGCGCACTCGAGCAAAATATTTCGCGTGCTGAAGCTAATCTCGGTGTCCGCGCCGCCCATCACTCCGCCGACGCCAATCGCGCGCGCGGCGTCCGCGATCACGCACATGTCTTTCGTCAATGTGCGCTCGGCGCCGTCAAGGGTCCGGATTTTTTCGCCCGGTTTGCCGCGGCGCACCGTGATTCGTTTTTCAGTTAGCTTGTCGAAATCGTAGGCGTGCAGCGGATGGCCCAGCTCGAACATCACGTAATTCGTCACATCCACAACGTTATTGATGGATTTCTCGCCGATGGCTTCAAGTCCTTGGCGCAGCCAATCGGGAGAAGGCTGCACTTTCACGCCGCGCAGTACGCGCGCGGTGAAGCGGCCGCAAAGTTCGGGCGCTTCGATTTCGACGCGAGCCGCGTCAACGGCTTTTTCCGCAGACTCTTTGAGCTTCGGATGCAAGGGCTTCAGCAGCAGGCGGTAAATCGCGGCCACTTCACGCGCGATACCCAAGTGACCCAGGCAGTCCGGGCGATTCGCGGTGACTTCCGCATCGAGAACTGGGCCAGCCGCGGTCTCTTCGATCGAATCCACGGCGATGCCAACGAGCGAAAGCCGCGCGCGCAGATCGGCAGGTGACGCGGTAACGTCCACGAATTGCTTCAGCCAGTTATAAACAACTTTCATGTTCTAGTTGTGTGCGAACGTGCAAAAAACGGCCACGGTCCTCCTACGGCGGATCTCCGACACGCCGTGCCCCTACGGATCTCACGGAAATTGCTTCAGGAAGCGCACGTCGTTCTGGAATAGCAGCGGCACTTCCGTCACGCCGTACTTCATCATGGCCAGGCGATCCACGCCCATGCCGAACGCGAAGCCCGAAAGCTTTTCGGGATCGTATTTCACGAAGCCATAGACCGCGGGATTCACCATTCCGGCGCCAAACAGCTCGATCCAGCCGGATTGTTTACACACGCGGCAGCCGGAGCCGCCGCAGACGTGGCAGGTCGCGTCCACTTCGGCGGAAGGCTCGGTAAACGGAAAATAACTCGGGCGCAAACGCGTTTTCGTTTTCGGACCGAGAAATTCGCGCGCGAAATAATCTACCGTGCCCTTGAAATCGCAGAAGGTGATGTCCGTATCCACGGCGAGGCCTTCGATCTGGTGGAACATGTAACCGTGTGTCGCGTCTGGATTATCGCGGCGATATACTTTACCCGGCACGACGATGCGCACCGGCGGCGGCTGCTTTTCCATGGTGCGAATTTGCATGGGAGAAGTATGCGTGCGCAACAGATGGGGCGCGTGCGCGCCTTCGATGTAGAAAGTGTCCATGTTGTCACGCGCAGGATGGTGCTCTGGGATATTCAGCGCTTCGAAATTGTAATAAGGCGTTTCGATTTCGGGGCCTTCCACCACGCTGAATCCAATCGCGGCGAAAATGCGCAGCAGTTCTTCGTACGTCTGGCGGATCAAGTGACGCGTGCCGATGGCGCGCTCGATGCCCGGAAGCGATAGATCAATTTTCTCGCGTGCGGCGGCTACTTCTTCCGCGTTTCGTGCGATGACTTTTTCCCGCTCCGCGAGCACCGATTCGACGTGGGTTTTGAGCTGGTTCAATTCCTGCCCCACAACGCGCTTCAACTCCGGCGTCGCAGGTTTGAGCCAATTGTCTGTGATCTGCGAAAGGACGCCCGATTTCCGGCCAGTCCACTTCACCACGAATGCCCGCCAGCTCTCCGGGTCAGATGAGTGAACGGCGGCCTGTTCGTCGAATCGTCGGCGGATTTCAGCAAACTGAGAGGACGCGGCTTCGGCGCTTGTGGCACCAATCTGCGCCAGCGTCTGAGATGTGGGGTCGTTCGTCGTCATGGTGGGGAAGTTTCCGACCGTAGGGACGGGTCTCAGACCCGCCCCTACAAAACCATTGCGCTGCTTATCCTTCTAGATGGTGCCGCACTGGCTGATGCTTCGCCGCGTGCTCTTGCGCCGGCGACGGCTTCGGCATGTGCTGCTTCACCGAGCCGACCAGCGCGGTAAATCCTTCGGCGTCGTGCACGGCCATATCCGCCAGAATCTTCCGGTCCAGATCAATGCCGCCCGCCTTCAGCGCGTGAATCAACTGGCTGTAGGTAGTGCCATTATTGCGCGCGGCGGCCCCGATGCGCTGAATCCACAGCGTGCGGTAATCGCGTTTGCGAACGCGGCGGTCGCGATAGGTGTAACGCAGCGAACGGTTCACTGCTTCTTTCGCCGAACGGAACAGCTTTCCCTTGGTGAGGAAAAATCCCTTGGCGTGCTTCAGCAGCTTTTTGCGGCGGGCGCGGCGTTTGGTTCCACGTTTAACTCGAGGCATGGTTCTCTTCTCCTGTGGCGCGGTTCAATGGACTTTCAAATCAAGTGAGGAGACAAACGCGGCCAGCCGCACGCGAAAAATGCGCGAGCAGCAGGACGGGTTTGTCTCGTAGAATTGCAATTTTGCCCCACCTCAGCTCGCCATTTCTGGCTGCGGGCGGAACATCCGGCCGGCAGGCACCCGTTACGCACTGCCCGGCGCGAAAAATCTCAGCTGGTAAAACTAAAGAGTGACACTGCCATTCCGGCCGCGCCTCATTTTCGGCACGACCGCAAAAGCAGATCCCTCGCTTCGCTTCGGGATGACAGCGACTTACAGACCGTACGGCAACGCCAGACGCACGTTCTTGACGTCCGCGGGATTCACCTGAACTTTATTGAGAAGCCGGCGCATGCGGCGCGGCTTCTTGGTTCCGAGCAAGTGGCGCTTACCCGACCGCCAACGCATCACTTTGCCGGTGGACGTAATCTTGAAACGCTTGGCGGCGCCGCGGTGCGTCTTGGCTTTCATTTTCTTGTTCTTCTTCACGATTTCCTCTTCGATTCCAGTGGCACGGCCAACTCGGCCGTGCATTTTTCTACGCCAGATTCTCGGCGCTCTTCTGCGCAGGGGTTGATCCGGCGCCCTTCTTCGGCGCCAGCAGAGCGAGCAGGATGTTTGCTTCCATCCGCGGCCCGAACTCCACTTGCGCGTGATCCACGATATCTTTCATCAAACGGTCCATCTTCTTGCGGCCGACGTCCTGGTGGGCCATTTCGCGGCCGCGATGAAAAATCATGGCCTTTACTTTGTAGCCCTCGCCGAGGAATCGAATGATCTGATTCTTGCGCACCTGATAATCGTGCTCGGCGGTTGACGGCCGGAACTTCACTTCTTTGATATGAGAACTTTTCTGGTTTTTCTTTGCTTCGTGAGCCTTTTTGCTTTGTTCGTAGAGGAACTTTCCGTAATCCACAAGCTTGCAGACCGGCGGGACCGCGTTCGGGGAAATCTCCACCACGTCCAAGCCCGCTTCACGCGCTTGTTTCATCGCGTCGAAAAGCGTCATCACGCCAAGCTGATTACCGGCATCATCAATTACGCGAACTTCACGAGCACGAATTCTTTCATTGACCCGAAGGCCAGGAGCTCCACCACGTTCTGCGATAAACCCACCTCCCGGGCCCTGAAAGATGCGCTGGCAGCCCGTTGGCCGCACCTCCCACAATCAAATCGTCCGCGGGGAGGGACGGGCCAGAAAGTATAGCACGGGTTAGCGGCCCGGCGGCAATAAGGGATCTACGGGACGGAAAAAGCCAGCGCTTATGCTGGGAGCCTAGACAATCGCCCGGGTAATGACCTCTTGCTGCAAATCCGCGCTGAACTGCTCGACCGGCCGCGGCCCCAGATCGCCCTTCGAGCGGTGACGCACCGACACCGTGCCGGCTTCGGCTTCCTTGCCGCCGACAACGAGCATGTAAGGGATCTTCTGGAGCTGCGCGTCGCGGATTTTAGCTTGCAGCTTTTCGTTGCGGTCATCGAGTTCCACGCGAAACCCGGCATCGAGAAACTTCTGGTAGACCCCTCGCGCGTAATCGTTCTGACGCTCGGTAATCGGCAAGACTATCGCCTGCACCGGCGCGAGCCACGCGGGGAATGCGCCGGCGTACAGCTCGATGAGATAAGAAACCATTCGCTCCATGGTGCTGATGACGCCGCGGTGAATCATCACCGGCCGGTGCTCCTGGCCGTCGGCACCTATGTAGCCCAGTTCGAATTGATTTGGAAGATGGAAATCGATCTGAATCGTGGAGTAGGTTTCCTGGTGGCCCATCACGTCCGCCAGTTGAATATCAAGTTTCGGCCCGTAGAAAGCGGCTTCGCCCGGCGCTTCGGTGTAAGGAAGGCCGAGCGAGTTCATCGCTTCGCGCAGCACGCGTTCAGCGAGGTCCCACATCTCGTCGTTCGCCACGTATTTCTCGGTGTTGGTCTTGTCGCGCAAAGACAGCCGGTAGCTATATTGCGTGATGCCGAGATCGCGGTAGGCCTGCTCGACGAGCTTCATCACACGCGCAAATTCGTCCTTGATTTGTTCCGGAGTGCAGAAGATGTGTGCGTCGTTGAGCGTCATGACGCGGACGCGACTTAGGCCGCTGAGCACGCCCGACCGTTCGTAGCGGTACATCGTGCCGAGTTCCGCAATTCGCACCGGCAGTTCGCGGTAGCTGTGCTTTCTGGATTCGTAAACGAGAATGTGGTGCGGACAATTCATCGGCCGCAGCACGAGCTGCTCGGTTTCGAGATCCATCGGCGGAAACATGTCTTCGTGGTAGTGCGCCCAATGTCCTGAACGGACGTAGAGGTCAACCTTCGCCAGGTCTGGCGTGTAAACATGTTGATAACCGGCGCGGCGTTCCTGCTCGAGAATGTAGTCTTCCAGCAAACGCCGAATCGTGGCGCCTTTCGGCAGCCAGAGCGGCAGGCCCGATCCGACTTGGTCGCTCACGGTGAAAAGGCCGAGCTCTTTTCCAATTCGGCGATGGTCGCGGCGCTTGGCTTCTTCAAGTTTGTGCAAATATTCGTCGAGTTCTTTTTGGTCCACGAAGCATGCGCCGTAAATCCGCTGCATCTGCGGATTGCCTTCCTTGCCCTTCCAGTAGGCGCCCGCGACGTTCATCAATTTGAACGCCTTGATGCGGCCCGTGGAAGGAATGTGCGGCCCGCGGCAGAAATCAATAAATTTGCCGGTGGTGTAAAACGACACCATGGGCTCGGTGGCTTTTTCTTCCACCAACTCGCATTTGAATTCCTGGTTCCCTTGGCGATAGAGCTCGATCGCTTCCGGCTTCGGAATCAGCTTGCGTTCGTTGGGAACGTCCTTCGCGGCCAATTCGCGCATTTTGGCTTCGATTTTTTCAAGGTCATCCTGGGTGAAAGGTTCTTCTCGCACGAATTCGTAGAAGAAACCATTTTCGATCGGCGGGCCGATGCCGAGTTTTACGTTGGGATACAGCTCGAGGACGGCGGCCGCAAGCAGATGCGCTGCGGAATGGCGGAACACCTGCACCGCGTCGGGATCTTTCGCGGTGAGTATGGAAATTTTCGCGTCGTGCTCAAGAGGGCGCGCGAGGTCCACCAGCTCTCCGTCGGCGCGCGCCACGAGCGCTTCCTTCGCCAAGCGCGGCGAAATCTGGTGCGCAATTTGCGCGGAGGTAGTGCCGCGCGGAACTTCGCGGGTGGCGCCATCAGGCAAAGTGATTTGAATGGTTTCAGCGCTCATGCAGGGTCGTCGTCCTCTTTGGAAACAACTAGCTTACTGGCGCGCACCAAGGCGGTCAAGGCAAGACGCTCCGCGCGTACTTTTGCCGTGCATCGCCGGAAATTCTGGTGGGCTCGACTACGGGATAATGACGCCGGGAAGACCACGGAACGCCGCGTCGCCGGTCACGAGTTGAGCCTCATGAGCCCGTGCAGTGGCGTAGATTATTGAGTCTGCCATCGCCAATTTCGTGAGGTTGCTCACTTGGGCTGCCTCCAGCGCCAACCCCTCATCGAGGGATACGACCGTGCGGCGAAGTGCAGCGGAAATGAAGCGATCCGCTTCCGTCTTGCCCCGGCGACGCATCAGGACTTTGACGACCTCATACAAGACGATTGTTGGAACGATGCAGGGTGATTCGCTCTCAATGAATGGGGCGAACTTTGGCGCGTCCGTATCCTGGGTCAAGTATTCCAGCCACGCCGAGGAATCGATCAGCAGGAGCTCAGAAACGGTCGTTTCGGTCACGGTAATCGTCTTTCCATTTCATTCCCTTGGCAATCCCTCGAAGCTCCGTGATCGGGCGGTGGGTGTCCACGTGAAGTTTGCCTTCGTACACGTACATAAATAGCTCTTCGCCTGGTTCGATTTTCATTTCTTCTCGAATCGCCTTTGGAATCACGATTTGAAATTTGGGTGAGACCTTGACTTTGGCCTTGAGCACCTTTGGTGATGTGAGCATACGATTATTGTATCGATTGTGTTGTCGTATGTCAATCCCTTGTCGATACATAAATCACAAACCACGTCCTGTGCTTCCTGCAAGGTGCATAGCAAGGTCGTCGGAAAATGCCCACCACTTTTTCGCGCCCTTAGGACAAGTTTGTTGCAAAATGTGAGTCACAAGGGTTTTGGTATCGGCCGATTTCAACCCTGCCGTCGGCTAGGACCCAGCCTTGGACCTTTAGGCCCTGCGATGAGCCGCTGGACTGCCAGATTGATGTTTACCGCGATGATCGAAGCCCACGTTTCGTTGAAAGAGCGCCGAGTCTGCCCCTCGTGGGTGTCCGACCCATCCCGTTCGAATGAGTTCCGGAGCGCCTTGACCGACGCTCACGCCGGGAGACGAGGATGACTGTCGCCGCAACTCAATTGGTTGGCCAGGTGATTGACGGAAAATATCGTCTCGGCGAACTCATCGGCGAAACGGACCATAGCGCCGTCTTCTTGACGGAAGCACGTCAGCCGGAGGGCCGCAAAGCCGCGATCAAGCTGATTTCGGCGGATGCGGTCGACGCGAATGGCCAACTTGGCCGGTGGAATCAAGCGGCAAAACTATCGCATCCCAACCTGATGCAAATTCTTGACGCGGGACGCAGCGAGCTGGAAAACACACCCATTCTCTACGTGGTGATGGAATGCGCAGATGAAAACCTCGCCTCGGTAATTGCCAAACGGCCAATCGCTGCGGAAGAAGCGCGCGACATTGTCGGGCCGCTCGTGGAAGCGCTCGGGTACATTCATGGAAAGGGATTCGTCCATGGACACATTAAGCCCGCGAATATCATGGCGCTGGATGAGCAGTTGAAAATTTCCAGCGACGGGCTGTGCCGCATCGGAGATTCGAAAGGCAGCCTGGGGAAGCCGAGTCCCTACGATTCGCCTGAAGCTGCTGGAGGCAGAATTTCGCCGGCGGGAGATGTCTGGTCACTCGGAATGACGTTGTGCGAAGCTTTGACGCAACGCTTGCCGGTTTGGGAACGAACAAACCAGGGTGATCCGGCGCCTCCGGCAACCATGCCCGCGGAGTTTCTCGAAATCGCGCGGCACTGCTTGCGTCGAGATCCGCAGTTGCGATGGAGTATTTCAGACATCGCTGCGCGCATACCCGGTAGCGCCGCCGCGCCCGCAAAACAATTTGATGCGGCTGAGAAGCCGCAAAACCCGTTCGTAATCCCGCACTATGCCGTTCCGGCGGTGGCTGGTGGAGTCGCGCTTTTAGTGTTACTGGCCGGGGCAATTTTGCTGAGGCACCGCGCCAACGTACAGCAATCACCTGCGGTTGCAATCGAACGACCGACGACTCAGCCGGAACCAGAGACCAAGCCATCGAAACCGGAACCGGAGAGTACGGCGCCTGCGGCAAAGCCTGTTCAAAAACCTCCGCAACCGGCTAACGACAAAGCCGCGGCTCCGATCGTCCCGGCTCGACCGGTTCCGCCGCCTATAGCGAATCATGGTGACACCGGAGTCTCGTCGCAAGCGGGATTTGTTCGCGGTGCAGTTCTCCATCAAGCCTTGCCCGACGCGCCGCAGAAGGCGCGAAACACAATTCAAGGCAAAGTGCGCGTCAGCGTCAAAGTGCATGTGGATGAATCCGGCAACGTGACGGCAGCGACTTTCGAATCGCCGGGGCCGAGCAAATATTTCGCCGATCGCGTATTGCAGGCCGCCCAACTTTGGAAGTTTCGGCCTGCGCAAATGAATGGTCGCAATGTCCCGAGCGACTGGATTTTGAAATTCGAGATCGATTCAGCCGCAATCAATATGTATCCCACCGAAGTAGCCCCACCGGCGGCGCAGTAAGCAGTAAACGGACATCTGATCCGAGCGCTTAGACCCGGGTGTGTTATTTCCTGCGCGCAGACTCCAGCGTCTCCCACGCCGCATCCGGCAGATCGAGAAAGTCGTTAAATTCTCCGGCGCCACGGAGCCACAAACCGCCGTCGATCACCACGCATTCACCGTTGACGTAATCAGCTTGCTCACTGAGCAAGTACACAGCGAGGTTGGCGAGTTCTTCGTGGCGGCCGAAACGGCCCATGGGGTGATGTTTCTTGGCTCGCTCTTCCAACTCTTTCGAAGGTAGAAGGCGCGACCACGCACCTTCAGTCGGAAACGGACCGGGTGCGATGGCGTTAAGCCGAATATGATGCCGCGCCCATTCGACGGCGAGCGAACGCGTCATCGCCAGCACTCCCGCCTTCGCGCATGCTGAGGGCACTACAAATCCGGAGCCGGAATTTGCGGCCGCGTAAGTCGTTACGATGTTCAGAACCTGCCCTGGCTGCTTGGCCGCGATCCATTTTCTTCCGAGGGCGAGTGTGCAATGGAACGTGCCCTGCAGCACGATTCCCACAACGGCGCTGAACGCATTGGGCGAAAGCTTCTCTGTGCGCGCGATAAAATTTCCCGCGGCGTTGTTTACCAGCGTGTCCACGCGCCCAAATTCATTTTCGGCGGCGGCCACGGCTTTTTCGACGGCGCTGAAATCACGGATGTCCGCGGAGGCATAAGCCGCCCGCGCGCCTTTCGCACGAATTGCTTCGGCAGTTTCCTTCAGCGGCTCTTCTCTCCGCGCCACCAGAAAAATGTTCGCGCCCAATTCAGCGAAACGCTGCGCCATCGAACGTCCCAGGCCGGTGCCGCCGCCCGTAATGAGAATTGTGCGGCCCTTGAGCAAATCGGCTTGATACATAAACTCCTCCCAGAAAGGCCCGGTATTCATCTCTTATCGGCGCCCCGGCTGCAAGGGAGATTTTCGCCGGCACGAAAGCGGTGGCACGGCGCTGCTTGATATGCTATTTAATCGTCTTCTTTCTTTCGTACGAATCGGAAGCGTGAAAAGGATCCGCGATGAGAGGCTTTCTAATCGGGTTGATTTTGGGATTACTGATTGTGCCGACCGTAATCTTTTTCTATATCGAGAATGGTCAAGCGCCGGCGGCCGCCACCGACGCTCCCATGCCGTTCGAAAAATTTCTGGCGCGGGGCGCGCTCCATACACGTATCAAGAAGGAAGCTCCGGAGCGCGACCTTTCGACGTTCACCACCAACGATCTAATCGCGGGAGCCGACGTGTTCCAAAAGAATTGCGCCTTCTGCCACGGCTTGCCGTTGCAGGCGCCTTCCGCTGCGTCGCAAGGTATGTTCCCGCATGCACCGCAGCTCTTCACCGAGAAGGAAACCGTCACCGATGATCCGGTCGGCGTAACTTATTGGAAGGTAAAGAACGGGATTCGGCTCACCGGCATGCCGAGCTTTCAAAAGGCGCTCAGCGACCAGCAAATGTGGCAGGTAAGCGCGTTGATGGCGCGCGCGGACAAACTGCCGCCAGACGTGCTCAGGATGCTGCTGCCCGCGCCTGCCGTGGCTGTCTCGCCAGCGCCCGGCGCGAGCGTCGCTCCGGCGACACCACCTCCAACCAGTCCCGTCCAGCCGAAATAGGGCAAATTCTATTTTGCCGCCGGCAAGAATTCCTTGGGCAGAGGATTATCCGGCGTCTCTTCCTGCCAGAAAATCGTGACGACCCACCAGCGGGTGCCGTCGTAGAGCAATTGAAAGCTATTGATTCCCCGCGCGAATGGCTTGGGATCACTCGCATCGTGGCGCGATTCGTAAGTGCTAAAAATCTGCATGATGTTGCCGTAGCGTTCGGACTTGCGCGCGATTTCGCGTTCGACGAAGCCATTCTTTTGGAAGTATGGGTCGGCGAGCGTCGCGTATTGGTCGGGCGTGATCACACGAGCTTCGTACCCGCTTCCAGTCTTCTTCGGTGACGCTGGGATCAGCCGCGCGCCGGGGACAAAGAGCGACCGAAAGCGGTCCCAATCTCGCTTCTGCGTAGGTGGCCCAGAAATCACGTCGTAGGTTGCGGCAAGAATGGCATCAGGCGACGCCACGTCAGCAGGTTTCGCCGGTGGTGGCGGCGCCGGCGCCGCCTGAGCGGCAGCATCGGGTTGCTTGCTTTGCGTCTTGGAATCGTCTTGCGCACGCAGCGGCACGGCGGCAATGCAGAGAGCGAGAACTGGAACCGCAGCGAATTTCCAAAGTGACATGCAATATCCTCCGAGCGGCTTGCCCGATCGAGATCGTCGCCCCACGCCGCAGGCGCGCAGCTTAGTCCGAGCGGACACGCTAATCCACAATTAATTTGAGCGGGACTCGCGCCGCCAGTCTAGCCCTAGAAATCTACGTGGAAGCGCAGACCCGGCACAAGCGCCGGACCGCGCGCCTTGTTGTACCCGGGATTATTTATGTGCTGCAAATCGAATGACGCGAAGAATCCGCGCCACAGGTGGGCGGTGTAGAATCCTTCGACAATTTTTTCCGGACCGTAGGTGAGGCCGCCATCGCCGAGCAGAAATCCCAAGCCTCCAAGTGCAAGGTACTGCTGGTGCGCCGCGACGATTCCGTTAGCAACGAACACTACTCCGGCGCGGTCGTTGCGGCGTCGACACCAGCCGCCTTTGGCAAAAGCGCCAAGCTCAAGCGTGCGATCAACTTCCGTGTAAGCGAACGACTCGTTGCGCCCGTCGCTCCATCCCAATCGCCCGAAGGCACTCAAGTGCGGCGTCAGTTCCTGCTCGAAATTGAGCCCGAATCCGTATTTGTGTCGTCCCTGGTGGCGGGTGGCAGTGATATCGGGCGGGGCGACGGGGTCATTGAAATAATCGCGGATCGCCTCTTCGTAGTTTCCCATGTTCGCGTGGTTCAGATAACCGAGCAAGCGCACCACGCCCGCGCGATGCCACAGCAAGTTTCCACGCGCCTCGAGCTCCAGGTTTTCGGCGCGCGCTCGCGCAATGTCCGCATCGAGATGGATTCCATTGGCAACCTTGGGCATGAGCGTCTCGGCGAAGCGCACTGTCCACCAGTGATCGTCGTACTCCAGAATCAAGCCATCGGTGTAACCGCGCGTGTTCGCGGAATAGTCGTACGCGCCATTGTTGTCCACAGTCCAGTTGAGAAATTGCAGATGGCTGTCGTCGCCATAGGTGTTTACATCGAAAAAATCGGGCATGGTAAATTTTCCCAGGCGTATTTCTAGCCTGCGAGCAGGCAACGAGGTAGCGAGAGACAGCGGGCCGCGCTCCGCCGTGATGCGCTCATCGCTCAGAGGAATAATCTGACGGATCATGATCCGCGCGACGTAGGGCACGTCTCCCAAGCTGGGGTTGCGCACCACATCGAGGTTCGTGAATCCCGCCAAGCCCAACGCATTGCTCAAGCCGCGCCCGCCGGCGCTTTCCATGTCCAAATACACTTCGGTCGTGCGCGTCAGCTCGTAGCCAAGATAAAGTGTATAGACCTTCGACGTCGCATTTTCCCCTACGTGCTTAAAGCTGTTCGTTCCGCTGTAGGCGGCGGGAAACGATCCATGCCACTGCAAAATGATGTTGGCTTGCCCGGAAATCCAGTAGCGACTCGTTTCCGAGTGCGGAAAAAGCGTCACTATGTCGCTGTCGTCGGGTTGGTCCGCGGGCGCGCTAGCGGGCGGGCTGGCGCTGGGCTGTTGCGTTGACGTGTCAGCGGCGGGTGAATCTGTTGTGTGGATGGGGGCGGCAGAATCGCTGGGCTGCTGATCCTGGGCGGTAGCGCGAGGAGCGCCTGCCATACACACCAACAACACGCACAGAATGATCAATCTAGTTTGGGCGAGGAATCGGAGCATCAAACCGGGGAACGGGCGCTCGCTGAGCCCCTTTCCCCAGGACGCACAGTAAAACACAGTCACGCGCCACTTCCTCATTAACGAACGGTTACAAAGAGCTGGGTTATCTGCGTCTAACGGACCTGCCAAATCGCAGTAATTCGGCGCGCAAGCCACAGGGCCCGTCGCAGGTCGTTCGCCAATAAGCGCTGAGCTGGACAATCCGCCGTGCTGCAGGCATCCTGATTGCCCGCTCGAGCCATCTTTAGTAGTCTCTAGGATTGCGCCGACGTCTCGGGGATCGACACATACAAGCATAGGGGTGAGGACTTTGCGGGAACAATCTCGGCTGGCCTTTTGGTGCCTGTTGATCGTAATGCTGGTGTTGCCTTCGTGCGAGCAGCAAATCAACTTTCCCGCTCCGACGATTACCTCGCTCTCGCCGACTAGCATTACCGCCGGCAGTCCGCAGTCCTACCTGACGGTTAATGGCAAGAACCTGATCCAGCAAACCCAGGTGGGGTTCTCACTCCAGCCGAATACCAGCCCGAACCTGCTAGCCACTTTTCAATACGTAAGCACAAGTCAAATCATCGTCACGCTGCCCGCAACTTTGCTGCAGAATCCCAATACTCTCTACATCAGCGTCACGACTCCCCAGCCGGGAGGAGGCACGTTTCCTTCAGGGAATCAACCTGCCCCGTCTTTCACAGTATTCACGATTTCGCCGGCCACCAGCGGTGTGCCACAAGTCACCGCGATTAACCCGACCGCCGTTCTAGTCGGTACCTCGAATGGTCTGACCCTGCATCTCACCGGAAAAAACTTTGTCACGCAGTCCGAGGTCTTTGTTAATGGAGCGAACCGCACCTCGACCTATGACAATTCGACCTCGCTCACTGTACAGCTCAGTTCGACGGATGTAGTCAGCCCAGGCACACTGCAGATCACCGTGGTCAATCCGGCTCCGGGCGGAGGCAATTCCACGCCGTTTCCTCTGAACGTTGATACTGCTGTCCCGACCATATCTGCGATTTCGCCAACGACAGAACAAGCCGGCGGAACGACCCCGATAACGCTGACCGTCACTGGCACCGGATTCCTGAATCAATATTCCAATATCAATGTAAACGGCGTGCCGTTCGCCACCACGGTAGCCGGCGGCACAAGCGCGACGGCCAGTCTTACCCCCGACTATCTCTTGCAGGGTGGCGTTGATCAGATCACCGTGGTGAACGCCGGACCCGGTGGCGGCACTTCCAATATTCTTACGCTCGCGGTCACCCCGACTCACTTGTTGGGTTTGCCCATACTCGTGGACCTTGCCGCGGACGGATCGCAGGCGGCCGACGGGCTCTGCGGAGGCTTGGCTTCCTGCGCGAGCGATGCGCTCGGACTCACGACGTCAACCGTTGGACCATCCACCAGCAACACCGGTCAGTACGTCGGCTTCGCCTCTGCGTCTCGCAACCTTGTGCTTACGGATTTGAACACTGCGGCCGACGTCTATGTGCGCAACACCTGTCTCGGAGTGGCGTCGTGCTCTCCGATCACGGCTTTGGTCAGCTCAGATCCCAATGGCAACGCATCGAACGGGGTGAGCTCTGAGCCGACGGTCAGTTCGGATGGAACGCGCGCAGCGTTTACGTCGCTGGCAACGGACCTTGTCACCACCGCGCCCGTGCCGGCTGGTACCTCGCAGGTGTATTGGCGGCCCGTTTGCTACCCCACAACAACCACCCCTTGCACGATTAATCCGAGCTCAAGTTTCGATACACAACTGGTTTCGGTGTCACCGGACGGCATGACCGCGGGGAATGGGCCGAGCTACAACCCAGTGATCAGCCCCGATGGACAGTATGTGGCGTTCGTTTCGCTGGCCACGAACCTGGTGACGAACATTGCGGCCGACGGAATCACGCCGCAGATCTATATTCGCAACACATGTGACATCACGACAACGCAGACGACAATCACCGCTGGCGCATGCGTCCCGACCACATATCTGGTTTCTACGCCCGATGGTATGACGTTCGGAGATAAACCGAGTTCGCACCCTTCCATCTCCGAGGATGGGCTGTTTGTTTCGTTTACGTCGCTATCCGATAATCTGGGCTCGACGGCGCGAAATCCCACCGGTAATTCCGAAATTTTCGAACGCAGCACGTGCGTCACCAGCATCGCCAGCACGGATAACACCTGCACGCCGGTCACGACGCTGATCTCCACCCCCGACGGTACGAATTCCGCGGATGGCTCGAGTGATCAATCTTCCGTGTCGTCGTGCGGCAGTCAAACCGTAACAACGTCAACCACCGCTTGTACCGGCGGCTTCCTGTACAACGGCCGATTTATAGCGTTTGCCTCCACTGCCACGAACCTCGTCCCTGGCCTGGGTCCCACGCAGCAGATCTACGTGCGCGACACTTGCCTCGGCGTCACCTCCACAACACTCAACTGCACGCCTTCGACAAACCTGATTTCAACGACCGACGGCGTCACACCCGCCAACGGCTTGAGCGAGCATCCCAGCATCAGTCTATCCGGCCAATTCATCGCCTTCTCGTCACTCGCGTCCAATCTTGGAAATACCAGCAATGGCGTGGAGAACATTTTCGTGCGCAACAGCTGCCTGGGAGTGACGTTCTCCTGCGTGAGCGGGTTGGCGCTCTCCAGCATTTCTGCCGGCAACCACGCTTCTCCTATCAGCGGGGCGAGTTTGGTTCCTTCAATCAGCGGCGATGGTCATACGGTCAGCTTCCTGTCGTTTGCGCCGCTCGCCGCCGATAAAAACACACTCGACGACATTTATCTCGGCAGCACGACTTACTAATCCGCATCGATCAGCGCGTGATTTTTCGCTGTGAGCCTATGGCATAGCCGCAGGCGGCGGCAGCGTGCGCCCACGATCTCGCTTTATTTCTTGAGCTGGGCTGAGGAAGAACGAAGCAATGACGCACGGGCCGTTGACAAGGTGAACGTCAAGGATTCCTTCGGCACGCTCGTTACAAACGGGCTGACCATCCAGCCCAGACCGGTGGGGATGTCGCGCGTGAGTGAAATTGCCTGGCATTCGACGTAGGTTCCGCCGTCCTTCTCTTCGAAGCGCCAGTAAGTATTCATGCGCCAGAGAAACCCTCGATCGTGGCCTTCCGGCTCGAGTTTTTCATTGGACTGTCCGGCATTCTCCACCTCCTGGACGCGCGTGGTCCGCGAACGGCTCCAGGCATGGGTGCGGTCTACCACGTGGTAGTGCACCTGCTGATCCGTGTCAATCACCGTGGTGATGACCTTCTTCTTGTAGAAGCGCAGCAGCACGAAATAATCGTCACCTTCGTGCCGCAAAATTTTCGAGCGTGTGATGTCCGGCTTGAAGTAATCCACTTTGTGATCGTAATCCTGCATGAAGGAGAGCGTCTGCGTCAGAGTCGCTCCCGGCACAAACACCGTGCCGATCCAGTGGTGAATGATTCCGCCGGGAACCGAAATAGCTTTGCCATCGTCGAGCGTGTACAGCCGCTCGATGACGATTTCGCCGTTACGCAGTTGCGCTTCAGCCGTAGCGCGACGTGCCTCCGGGAGCCGCTCGACCCACAAATACGGTCCGCTCTGCGCGAGTTCGGAATTAACTTGCGCTTCGGTGAGTTGGATATACCGGTCGTAGGCCTGCGTCGCTCGCGGTTGCAGATCCGTGGCGCTCGAGGAGCAAGGGAGCAAAAATAAAACCGCAAGAAAGACCGCGGTCATCCTACGCGCCGATGTGGCTGCTTTTGCCGTCACCTGTCCGATTTCTTTGACGCGCTTCCAACGTATCAACGCTTCACCAGAACCCCTATCACATCAGAAGCAACCAGGCGGCCATCAGTTGCAGCGAATTTTGTTGGATTTGTCGCGACCAATTTTCCGGCCGGTTGCGACTAACAACCAACGCGCGCGTCGGGTCTGGATTGAAACGCACAGACCGGATGTGCTGCCACCGCGTCTTAGGACCGCCAGTGAACGTGCGATTCCTGCGGAAAGGCTTGTGGTGGGATGTTCAGCCCTGCCTGCCAACGGAATTGTGTAGAAGGGGCGCCGGCAGCAGGGCTTGGACGGGTTGGATAGCGTGCCCCGGCTCCTTTTTTTTGTGGAACCGTCGTCCCCGCAATCGCAGCTTCCAACCCGCACCCCAATTCTGGCGATATGGCCACGCAGAACCAATGGCGCGTGCGGCTCAAAAATTTCGGTACGCGAGTATTAGTACTCGGTTTTCCCGATTGCGGGAGGCTAGACGTAACCTGTTATTTATCTGTGTGTTAGGAGGCCGGCTCCGACGTTAAATCACGAAATTGCCTTGAGGGTGCCATCGGAGGTTTCAAACTCAATCCGCAAGAGCCAGTCGAAATGAAATTTCTCCGCGTCCATCCATTTTTCGAGTTCGTCGCGAGTGGAGGCGTCGAATTCCGCGAGCATTTTTCCTTCCTGCATGTTCACGAGAACACGCCGCGCGGTAACCGATTGCGCGGCCAAAATTCGCCTGGCAAGCTCCTCGGCGCCCTGGCGCGTCAAGCATGCAAGTGTATGTTGCGAGAGGTAACGAGGCATCCCGGCTCCTGTTTCGATAGAATAAGCGGCACCCAAATCAACGCACTACAATATAACGTGACTGGAGCGAAATCACATGCCTGAGCCGCGCAAGGGCCATCCTTACTACATGTATCAGGCAATTCAAGACCAGCCGGCGTTGATCGAGAGCGTGCTGGCGCAGCGGGTGGGAATCGACCGCATGGCGGATGGTGTGGCGCGCAAGGAGCGCATCACTTTCGCGGGCATCGGAACTTCCCTGCACGCGGCACGCGTGGCGCAAAGCTGGATGCGGGAATTCACTGCCGGCGTTTTTTGGGCGCACGCCGAACAGTCATTCGAGCTGGTGCATCATCCAGTGGCTCTTGGCCGTAATGACGCCGTGGTCGTGATCACTCATACTGGCACTACCACCGCTTCTCTCGAGGTTCTACGCATGGCTCGAGCGACGGGAGCGTACACGGTTGCGATCACCGGACAGGTGAGCAACGACGAAATTCGCGGCGCGGATTTTCACATCGAAACCTGCGAACAGGAAGTCGCGTTTGCTTATACCAAAAGCTACACCACCGCGTTGACGGTGCTGGCGCTGATGAACGCACGCATCGCCAGCCAAAAATATTTGCTCCCGACGCCATCCTTGGTCGAGCCTCTCGATCGTCTGCCTGAGCTGCTCCGGCAAGCGCTGGCGCTTGAGCCGAAAGTGCTCGAGTGGGCCAAGCGCGTGGCGCCGCTTTCGCGCATCGAGATTTTCGGTTCGGGCGCGGCATGGCCCACCGCGAGCGAAGCGGCCTTGAAGATTAAAGAAGCTTCCTACATCGCGGCGGAAGGATTCGAGACGGAAGAAATTTTGCACGGGCCGTTTTCGGAGACCGATTCGCGTGGCTCCCTCATTGGTTTATTCACGGGCAGTTCCGCGGACGAGCGCGGCCGGCAGATTCTGCGTGCTGCCGGCGAACTGAAGATGCCGCGTCTTGCGATTACGGTGCCTTCGGCGAACCACGATCTATCCGCCGAGGAAATTCTGGTGGTCCCCGAAGTTCCTGAGTGGCTTTCGGCCTTCGTCCATTTGATTCCCCTGCAACTGCTGACCTACCACTTGGCGCACGAACGCGGCGTCAGCCCGGACAGCGGCCGTATGGAACAACCCGCGCACGCCGCTGCAAGCAAACATTACAAATACTGACCACTGCGAAGCGCTTCAGTACTGCAATTCCAGCGGCGAAAAGTCGGCTGCACGTTGCGAAAGCACGCCTGTCCACACGAACAGGAGTTCCTTTTCAACCACACCTGTGCTGCGACTGCGGTAGGAACACGCGCGCGAGCCCTAGAATCAAATGAAGAGCACTCTAGGAGTCGTCCATGAAACGATTCGCTCTCTTACTGATTTGCGCCGCATTGATGGCGCTGGGCACAGCCGCCGGTGATGACGGAGGAATGGGCACCCTGGCGGGTACGGTTGTAGGAAGAAACGGCAAGCCCGTGGCCGGCGCACGGGTCACATCACAAAACGCGGGCGGCGATCATCCCCAGATAACCACTACGAACCAAGAGGGCCGATTCTTTTTTCCGGACCTGATCCACGGCTATTACGACGCGCGCGCTTACCACGACGGCGAATGGAGCGACTGGAAACACAACATCGAAGTGACCACGGGCAAGCAAACCGAACTTACTCTACGATTGATCGCGAAACCGAAGCAATCACAGTAGCCCGAAGCACCAATCCAGATTCCCATTGCGCTGTTCGCCTGTCCGCGCGAACAGGAGTTCCTTTTCGAGAACATTTTGCGGCATCAGCGCGGGGCGCGCGACAAGCGGCGCGTAAAATTGGCTCAGAAGTATCCCGGGGTGCAGAATGAAACGAACTGTCCTTACTCTCGTGATCGCAATGGCGCTAGCGTTCGCCGTCGCAGCGAACGCTCAATTTGCGCGGGGACTGGGAACTCTGCAAGGAACGGTGGTGGACGCCCACGGCAAGCACGTCGTGGACGCCAGCGTGACGATTCAGACCTCTGACGGCCTGAGCCCGCATGCAACACACACCGACGTCAACGGCCATTTCGAATTCGCGCGATTTGACGCCGGCCAGTACGACGTGCGCGCGTATTCCAACGGCCAATTTTCCGATTGGGACAAGCGCGTGCTGATTCGCCCGAAGAAAACCACGGATATCACGCTGCGGATGCCGCCCAAGAGCGACGTGAAAGTCAACGTAAGCGGCGAGTAGCGGCAAGTGTTGGTGCAATCGCGTTCGAAAAATATTTCCACGCCGTAATTTCGCGGTTCAAACTCTCATTCGTAACGCAGCGCCACCATCGGGTCTACGCGCATCGCGCGCCGCGCCGGGAAGTAGCTGGCCAAGACCGCCGTTACAGTCAGGACGACCGAGACAGCGATGAACGTCAGCGGATCGCTCGCGCCAACTCCGTAAAGCAGGTGTGTGAAACCGGACAGCAAGCGAGTGAGAAGGAGCGCGGCGGCCGCTCCGATCGCGAGGCCCGCTAGCGCCAGGCGAAGTCCCTGTCCAATCACCAAGCGAAAAATGCTCCTGTTTTCCGCGCCGAGCGCCATGCGGATTCCAATCTCGTGGGCCCGCTGCGCGACAGAGTACGAAATCACGCCGTAGATTCCGATAGACGCCAGCAGCAATGCCAAACCCGCGAATGCTCCTAACAGAATCATTGGAAATCGCTGCGAAGACATCGACTCCAAGGCAATCTGCTGCATCGTTTGAACGTCATAAACAGTCTGGTCGCTGCCGGCAGCATAAACCACCGCCTTGATCGCCGGCATAATCGTTGCCACGTTAAGCGGCGTCCGAACAATGATCCTGATACCGGGATACCCTAAGGGCCACAGCGCATCGCGCGCCTGATAAAGAGGGTAATAACTTTGCTCGCGCGTGCCGCTGCCGATTTCGCCTAATCCCCAGTGCCGCACGTGACCCACCACGCCGACAATCCGGCAAGGTCCCCAAGGAGAAGCGGCCCACCCAAAGGTGATGCTCTGGCCCAAGGGATCTTTCCCCGCGAAATACTGCTGAGCGAAGACGCTATCAATTACGGCGACGCAAGGGGACTGGGTGGTGTCTTCGCGGCTGAAAAAGCGGCCCCGCAGGAGCGGGATGCCCATGGCGCGGAGATAGTCTGGACCGGTGTCGAACACCAGCATTCGCGGCGCGTTCTGAACCACCGCTGGCTTTTCGGTGCCAATCCAGAAAGGCGTGTCGTTGTCGTCGTCAGTTAGGGGAATGAGCATCGAAAAGTCCGCGGCCTGGACGCCGGGGATCATCCGTATGCGGTCGAGCAACTGCAGGAAGGCAATTCGCAGAGTTGACCCTGATTTGGCAGCTGACGGCGATAGCCCCACCTTGAAAGCAATCACATGCTGCGTATCGAAGCCGGGATTGATCTGCCACAAGCGGCGGATCGTGCGAAACAGCAAGCCGGCGCTTACCAGTAACACTAGCGTGAGAGCCATCTGCACAATCACCAACGCGCTTTGAGCGCGATGATGGCTGCTGGTGGAACCGCGAGCGCCTTCGTTGAGCGAGGCGCGTAAATCGGTTCTCGAACTTTTCAGAGCCGGCGCAAGGCCAAACAAAATCCCCACCGCGACCGAGATGGCGAATGCGAAAGCCAGCACGGAAGCGTTCACAGTGATGTTATCGGCGCGCGGCAGGCTTTGCGGCACCGCGGCCAGCACCAAATTCACGCCCCATTTCGCAATCAGCAATCCTAGTGACCCACCGGCAAGCGAGAGCAGCACGCTTTCAGTGACCAATTGGCGCACGATGCGCGCGCGGCCTGCTCCGAGCGCTGAGCGGATGGCAAACTCGCGACGGCGCGCCGTCGAGCGTGCCAGCAAAAGGTTGGCGACGTTCGCGCAGGCAATCAGCAGGACCAAGCCGACCGCGCTCAACAGCAACAGCAGAGTTCCGCGTACGTCCCCGACAATTTCCTGCTTCAATGGCAGCACCTTTGCTCCGAGACCTCCGTCTGCATCGGGGTAGAGCTGACCCAGATGTTCCTGAATCGCACTCATCTCCGTCTGCGCTTGCGCGACGTTCACGCCGGTCCTCAAACGAGCGATCGAAATCATATCCTCGTGGCCTCCGCGAGCGTTTAGGATCAGCGGATCACCCTGCCCGAGCGGGGTATAAATATCGCCGTGCTGCGATAGGAGGCCTACTGCCGCCGGCGAAGCGACTCCAACGATCGTGTAACCAACTCCATTCAGGACTACGGAACGCCCAAGCGATTGCGCGCTGCCGGCGAATCGTTCTTTCCACAAGCGATTGCCAATGATCGCGACGGGCGCTCCGCCGCACCGGTCTTCCTGCCGACTGAACTCACGTCCGAGGCTTAGGTCTACTCCCAGAGTGCTGAAGTATCCTGCGGAAATTCTGTGGCCGTCCAAATGTTCGGGCGTCCCGGGACTCGAAAGGTCGAACCCCTCATGCAGCGTCACCGCAGTCATTTGCTGGAACGAGCGAGCGGTGCGCTGCCAATCCAGGAAGTTAGGGTAGGAAATGGCATCTTCCGGAAAACGCTGATTACTCTCCAGCACCATAACCAACCGGTCCGGCTCTCGATACGGCAGCGGAGCCAGCACAACCCCCTGCACCACGCTGAAGATGGCGGTATTGGCCCCAATGCCCAGCGCGAGCGTGAGAATGGCGATGGTAGTAAAGCCCGGGGCTTTGCGCAGCATGCGCAGGCCGTAGCGAACATCTGCCCACAGAGTTTCCAGCCAGAAGCCACGGCGTTGCTCGCGGCAATCTTCCTTCACACCTTCGGCTGCGCCCAATTGCAAGACGGCTTGGCGGCGCGCTTCGTCTGGTGCCAAGCCCGCGGTGATGTTCTCGGCAGTTTGGCGCTCGACGTGGAAGCGCAGCTCGTCGTCAAGTTCCTGCTCCCATTTCTTGTGCGTCCATCGCCGCCAGAAACTCATATCGCGCTCCGTCGCTCAAGTATGCCGAACCGCATCCATTGGACTTGCATTGATCCAGGGCCGGGCTGCCGCGTAGGCGATAGCTATCGAGACCAGCACAATCAGCAGTGCCACGGGTATCAGCACCTGCAACTCGACGGGACGGATGCCGTAGAATTGTGAGCTGAAAATAATGGTGGCCGCAATGCCCAACAGGAGGCCTATCAGCACGCCGAAGCCCGCAATGATGGCGGTCTGCCGCAGGAATAGCCTCAGCAAGTGCGATGGCAGGGCGCCTAGCGCCATACGGATTCCGATTTCCTTCTTGCGCTCGCTAACGGAATGGAAAACTGTGCCGTAAAGCCCCATCGCTGCCAATAGCAGCGCGAGAGCGCCGAGTCCGCTGACGACCTGCAATGTGAGGATGGGTACGAAGAGCGTAAACTTCATCCATTCGTCCAACGTCACCGCCGGCATGTCGCTTGGAGCGCCCAGTTTCTGCACGATCTGCGCGAGCGGCTCGAGCGATTGATGAGCGTCGCCCTTGGTTCGCACGATCAGGGCGATTCCGGATTGATAATGCTGGGCGAGGTTGTAGTACATATAAGGACGAGTCGGTTCATCAAGGTCGCTGTATTTGCCGTCTCCCACCATGCCCGCGACGGTCACCACCCGTTCGCCGTTTTTGATCCGCATGCGCTTGCCCACCGGGCTTTCGCCAGGCCAATAGGTTTCCGCCAACTTGTGGTTGACCACGACTACTTCGGGGCTCTTTTCCGTATCGGAGAAATCAAACGTCCGCCCGGCCAGCAAGGGAATGCCCAGCGTTGCAAAATAATTGCCGTCCACAGCGGTATACGAAATCTTGACGGCTTGCTGATTGTTGTCGGCCTTGTCCTCGAAATGGACTTCATCCTCGTCCCAAGCGTTCTCTCCGAGTGGAAGTGTGGGTGCCAGGCAAAACGATTCGACCCCGTGCAGTTGCGATGCAGCGCGGCGCAGGTCGTCGTAAAACTTCCGTCCTTGGGCTTCGGAGTACCCACTTTCTTGCAGATCCACCATTACGGCCGCAAGGTTCCGCGCGGAAAAGCCCGGCTTCACTTCTCGAAGATTGTGCAAACTGCGCAGGCACAGCCCGACTCCCACCATTACCAACGTGCACACCGCCACTTGGATGACCATCAGTACGTTTCGCAGAACGCCTTTGCCCATGCCTCCTACCGCAATTTCTCCGCTCATCGCTCCCGCCAGATTCGGCTTCGAAGACTGGAGCGCCGGCGCCAGTCCAACCGCCAGGCCCGCGATGAAGATCAGGCCAAACGTCATGGCCAGCACCGTCCCATCGGCGCGGAAATTAGCTGCGAACTCAAACGCGCCCAAGACCGGAAGAGAAGCGTTGAAATCAGAAAGCTTTCTGAGAGGCGCCAAGGCGATCAGAAATCCCACGATGCCACTTGCCGCGCACAGAATGGCGCTCTCCGTCAGGAGCTGGCGCACCAACCTCCCGCGTGTTGCTCCGAGTGCCACGCGGATCAGCACTTCTTGCTTCCTTCGCGCCGCCAAACCCAGCAAGAGATTCGCGACGTTGGCGCAGGCGATGAGCAAAACGAGCAAAACGATCGCGACTAACACGCCCGATATCAATTGAGCTGTTGATCGCGAATCCGGAGGCAATACGCTGATGTTTGTCAGTACGGCGGTGCGATCTTTATCCGCTTCCGGAAAGGCCGCTGCAAGTTGCGCTGACAAAGCTTGGAGTTCTGCACGCGCCCCTTGTTGCGTCGCGTTCGGCTTTAGCCGTGCGACTAGCAGGAGTCCTCGCTCTCTGCGATCTGTGAGCGATTCGGGGGCCTGAAAGATATCCGCCGCCGTAGCCAGAGTGATGAACGCATCGGCTCCAAATCCGAAGACGGTTCCGGGAAAGCTTCGCGGGGCAACGCCGATAATTGTGAGCGCATGCCGTCTTAGCGTCAGCGTTTTGCCTATGATCTGGGGGTCCGCTCCCCACCGTTTCCAGCAGGAATAGCTCAAGACCGCGGACGCGCTCTTCTTATCGTCATCGCCGCGGACGAATAGTTGGCCGAGCAAAGGCCGGATTCCCATGACGGTGAAGTAGTTGTCGGAAAGCGTGTTCATTGTTCCGACTTCATTTCGTTTGCCAAAACTCATGTTTAGTTTCGAAATCGAATTCGGAAATGCCGCAATGCCGGAAAATATTTGGTTGTTGTCCCTGTAATATTGGTAGTCCAAGTAGGAAACATTCTCGAACGCTCCTGCTGGCGAGTGGGTGTAAATCGTGACCAGGCGACCCGGGTCCGCCGCCGCGGGCGGGCGGAGCAAGACCCCGTTGAATACGCTCAGGCCCATCACGCTGACGGCCATTGCAACTCCCAATGAAAAAACCGCCAGAGATGTGAGTCTCCAGTTCTTACGCAGCATGCGCGCGCCATAGCGGCAGTCAGCCCACAGAGTTTCCAGCCAGAAGCCACGGCGCTGCTCGCGGCAATCTTCCTTCACCCCTTCGGCTGCGCCCAGTTGCACCACGGCTTGACGGCGCGCTTCTTCTGGCGCGATGCCCGCGGCGACGTTCTCGGCAGTTTGCCGCTCGACGTGGAAGCGCAGTTCTTCGTCGAGCTGCTGCTCCCATTTCTTGTGCGAGAACCAGAGACGCCATGATTTCATGGCTTGTGCCTCCGAAGAATTTGCGCACCGCCACTGCTGCGAGCGCAGAGCACGCCGCTAAGTGCGCTGCAAAATCAATGCGACGGCGGTGGACATCCGTTCCCAGTCGGCCAGTTCTTTCTCAAGCTGCTGCCGGCCGGCTTTCGTCAACGTATAAAACCTGGCGCGGCGATTATTTTCCGAGGCGCCCCACTCCGCGCGGATCCATTTCTTGCGTTCGAGGCGGTAGAGCGCGGGATAGAGCGAGCCTTGCTGAATTTGCAGGATGTCGTGCGAGACTTGCTGGATGCGTTGGGCGATTCCCCAGCCGTGCATTGGCTCGAGCGCCAGAGTTTTCAGGATCAGCAGGTCGAGAGTGCCTTGCAGAATCTCCGCGGGTGCGCTCATGCGTTCTTCCCCTAGACGAACTGCAAGAGTGTGCCGCCGCTCCTGTAGATTGTCAACAGGGAAGCCGCACCCCGTGGTCCGATTCGGGTCTTGCGGCGTTTGCGTCCCTGCCTTCATTATGAATGCCATGCCATCCGACCGTAGCGCGCCTTTGTGGGGCGCGGACGACCAGAACCAGCGGCTGAATGAACTCACGGCCAGTACCGCCGACGCGGCGAAGGAAATTCCTTTGCGCCGTGACGTGCGTTCGCTCGGCATGTTGCTGGGTAAAGTGCTGGCGGAACAAGCCGGCGATTCATTACTGGAAGCGGTGGAAGGGCTGCGCCGCCTTTTAATCCAGCAGCGCGAAGAACTCTCCTCCGGCGCGAAACAATTTAGTCTGGAAAATGCACTGATGGCGGAAGCGCGTGAAATCATCGCGGGGCTGGAAGTGGAAGACGCGTATCGCGTCACCAAAGCGTTCGCGATTTATTTCGAGCTGACCAACCTGGCGGAAACGAATCATCGCAAGCGGCGCCGCCGCGCGGCAAAACTACACGCCGAACAGCCGCCGCTGGCGGGATCATTTCGCGGCACTCTGCTGCGCATGCGCGCCGCGGGAATTTCCGCGGACGATGCGCTAGCCGCGTTGCGCAAGCTACACATCACGCCCGTCTTCACCGCGCACCCGACCGAAGTGGCGCGGCGCACCGTGCTCCTAAAGCGGCGGCGAATCGCGCAGTATCTGGAAAATCTGGACCGGTTGCCGCTTTCCGCCAGCGACGCGGCTGAGTACGAATCATTGATTCTCGCGGAAATCACTTCGCTGTGGCAGACCGACGAAGTGCGCCTGAAAAAACCCGGCGTGATTGACGAAGTCCGCATGGGCTTGGACTTCTATCCGATGACGCTTTTCGATACGCTGCCGCGCCTGTACGCCGAGCTGGAGGAATCCTTCCTCGAAGTCTATGGCCGCGCGCTGAGCCATGAAGAGTTTCCAGAATTGTTGCGCTTCGGTTCGTGGATCGGCGGAGACCGCGACGGCAATCCGCTGATCACGCCCCAATCCACTGCGGACGCGCTGGAACTCGCGCGCACCACGATTCTGGAGCATTATGCTCTGGAGGTGCAGCGGCTGATTGACGAGTTGAGCTCGTCGCAGCACCAGATCGAGTGTTCTACCGAATTGAAAGCCGCACTCGCAGCATACGAAGCGAAATTTGGCGACGAACCGTCGCGTGGAAAATGGATTTCCGAGCCGGAACTCAACCGCCACTTCCTTGATTTCGTGCGAATCAGATTGCGCCACACCCGCGATAACCCGCGCAGCGTGTACGCTTACGCCGCGGCGAATGAATTGCAGCGAGATCTTCTTCTGCTGCGCGCCAGCCTGTTGGAAAACCGTGGGCAACGCCTCGCGGAACTGCTCGTGGATCCGCTGCTGCGGAAGGTTCGCACGTTCGGTTTTCATTTGCACGCGCTCGACATTCGGCAGCACGCAGCGGTGCACGCCAAAGCGCTGGCCGAACTGGCGGGCGCTGCGATGCCGGCGCTGGCAAAATCCGTCGGCGGACGCGATGAGATTTCGACAGGTGTTTCGCCGGAAGCGACGGAGCTGCTCGATACGTTTCGCATGATCGCGCAATTGAAGAAGAGCCACGCACCGGAGGCGATCCGGGCGTACGTCATCAGTGGAACAGAATCCGATAATGACGTTTTCGCGGTGCTGCGCCTTGCGAGTATTTGCGGCGTGCAAGTGGCGGCGAGCACGAACGATCCGGGCCTGATGCCCGTGCCGCTATTTGAATCCATCGCTTCGTTGCGCGCGTCCGGGGAAACCATGCGGCGCGTGTGGACTGCTCCGGAATACAAGCACCTGCTCGATTCATGGGGCCGCCGCCAGGAAGTGATGCTCGGCTATTCGGACTCGAACAAAGACGGCGGAATGTTGACCAGCACGTGGGAATTGCACAAGGCACATCGCGCCCTGCACGAAGTAGCGCGCGATTGTGGTGTGCATTTACGCCTTTTCCACGGCCGCGGCGGCACCGTGGGCCGCGGCGGCGGTCCCACGCATCGAGCTATTCTGGCGCAGCCGCCCGGTGATTTTTCCGGCGAGATTCGCATCACTGAACAAGGCGAAGTGCTCAACTGGAAATATTCCGATCCGGTGCTTGCCGAATGGAATCTCGAGCTGATGATTGCGGCGTCCTTGGAAGCGTTGACGCGCCCCGAAGGCCCCGCCCCAGGCGACGACCGCCGCTGGGACGCAAATATGGAGGAAATGGCGCGGGAATCTTACGACTACTACCGTCGCCACGTCGTCGAAAACGCGGAAGTGCTCGAATATTTCGAGCAAGCGACGCCAGTAAATGAACTCGAGAATGCACGTATTGGTTCGCGGCCAGCGCGACGTTCGGAAAGCCGCCGGTTGCAAGACCTGCGCGCAATTCCATGGGTGTTCGGCTGGATGCAAAGCCGTCACGCGGTGCCGGCGTGGTTTGGAGTGGGCTATGCATTTGAACGATTTGCTGCGAAAGGGCCGGAGCAAGAACAGCAGCTAAAAGAAATGTTGCGCTCGTTCGTTCTATTTTCCGATCTAGTGCGTAACGTCGAGATCGCCATGGCCAAGGCGGACCTCACGATTGCACGGCTCTACGCCAACATGCTGGTCAGCGACGCCGCCCTGCGCGAGCGAGTTTTCACAATGCTGGCCGAAGAATTCGAACGCACGCGCCGGATGTTGCTGATGATCACCGGGCAAAGGGAACTGCTGGAAGGAAACTCGGTCCTGTCGCAATCTATCCGTCTGCGGAATCCATATGTAGATCCCATGAGTTTGATCCAGGTGGAACTATTGCGGCGCAAGCGCGCCGGCACGGATACGGAAGCCTCGAATTATGCGCTCGGCGCAACCATTAACGGCATTGCCGCCGGCCTGCACAACACCGGCTAGAGCTAGCTCAGTGGGCCGCTATTGCCCCATCCGCGCTCACGGAAGCTGCAAATCATTGCCATCAGGCCGGTTCGGGTGTAGGCTGACTCAATGAGGTTCTGCGCTCAGATCTGCGTGTGCTGCTGTTGTACGTGTTGCGCGCAAGTGTCTTCTGGCGCGGGGAGGCTAGGCATCTAGAAACTGAAATCTAGCCCGAGACTTTCCGACCCACCGCCAGAAGTCAGCTGGCCGGTGGGTTTTTTGTTTATCCGCGGGTCTCACAAGGCATCCAATTTTGAGGAGGAAAGAGAAATGAGCGACTACAAGCATCCCGAAGTGCTGGTTTCCACGCAATGGGCGGCCGACCATCTGAACGACCCGAAGGTCCGTTTGGTAGAAGTGGACGTGGACACCACCGCTTACGATCAGGGCCACATTCCCGGCGCGGTGGGCTGGAATTGGCAATCGCAGCTGCAAGACAACATTCGCCGCGACTTAATTGACAAGCCGACGCTCGAGAAATTGCTCGGCCAGTCCGGCATTTCCAACGACAGCACGGTTCTGCTCTACGGCGACAACAACAACTGGTTCGCGGCGTATGCGCTGTGGCAGTTGAAATACTACGGCCACAAAGATGTGCGCCTGATCAATGGTGGACGCAAGAAGTGGGTGGAAGAAAAGCGTCCGTTGACCACCGACGCGGCGAAGGTCACGCCCGCAACCTATCACGCCACTGGGCCGGACGAATCCATTCGCGCGCGCAAGGAAACCATCTTCTCCTTCGTCGATAAGAAGAAACCCGCGCAACTTGTGGACGTGCGCTCCGTCGATGAATTCACCGGAAAAATTATCGCGCCGCCGGGAATGAGCGAAACTGCGCAACGCGCCGGGCATATTCCGGGAGCCGCGAATATTCCGTGGGCGCAAGCGGCAAATGAAGACGGCACTTTCAAGTCCGCGGATGCTTTGAAAGAGCTTTACGGGAAGAAGGGAATCAACGGCGCTGAAGAAGTGATCGCCTATTGCCGCATCGGCGAACGCAGTTCGCACACCTGGTTCGTGCTTAAGTATCTGCTCGGATTTGAAAACGTGAAGAACTACGACGGTTCGTGGACGGAATGGGGCAACCTGGTCGGCGCGCCAATCGAAAAAGAAGTGGCGGCAGCGGCGCACTAAGGCCGCAGCAGGTTCGCAACTCCGCTGTTGCGCAGGGCGGGTCGCGCAGTGCCGTTCGGGACGCCTACGAAGCGCCCTGAGGCCCGCCTTCGAGCATTACGGAATCTGATTGTCGGGGACGCCGTTGTGCCGCGCCTGGTCTTGTAGCACGCTGATTTGAGCGGTGATGGCGTCGCGTTGCTTTTGCAGGCGGGCGAGCTGATCGCGCCAATCGTCGGGCTTCACACCGTTGTAATGTCGCGTGGAATTCACCGTCTCGCCGTTCAATCCAGCCTGTAGTTCTGAGATCTGCTGATCCAGCGGCGGCAGTTTCGCCTGCAAATTCGCGATCTGAGCCTGATATTGCCCGGCGCTTTTTGACTTGGGTTTGGCAGCCACGGGCTTGGAGTTCGCAGGCTTATTCGGCTTGCTTGAAAACGTCGAAATCGCGGGGTCCTTGTGAACAGCGCCCATGTCTTCATTCGTCCATACTTTTTTCGCGGGCGGTGCAGGTGTCGCAGGCGTCGTGGTTGTCGGGTTGTGTGGAGTTGTTGCCGCCGCGTTTGCCGTCGTTGATTGCGCCGTCGCGTTGCCCATCGCGTTTTCAGGATGTGCCGAAGCGTTCTGCGCCCGCGCCTGGCCCGCGAGCATGCTGGTGCTCATGAAAGACAGTCCTATCACGAACAAGAGTGTATGCCGACGCATGGAACCTCCTCCGGGATTGCGGTCTTCACGGGTGCGACGTTTTATGTCTGTAGGGAGGCTGGGGCCTCAATAGGACTATTGTGCCCCCATTCCTGCTCAATTGAACCTTGGGTGAACGGAAGAGTTACGGGTCTCCGTACGTGGACTTGCCGGTTGTGAGCTCATTTTGAACCAGCGCCAGCGCTTGTTTGGGAGAGCCATCGCGATGGTAGTCGCTGACTTCGACGTACTGGTGTTCTTCGTACGTAAAAAGGAATTTCCGCGCCGTGAAATCATATTGGTAACGAGTCGGCAACCAAATTCCCGGAGTCACTTCCGCCTGATCCAGCGAGAACACGCCGCCACGATAAAGTTTTCCCAGAATTCCTCCGCCGAAGGAAAGGTCGCGGATTACGTGCGCTTCGCCGCGTACTAATTGATCGGTGGCGTGATCCACCCAAATTTTTGCCGCGACTCGCGTCAGCACATCCTGCACGATCGAGTGCGGATGAAAATTCGGATTGGGGTCCACTTGAAATATGTCGCAAAGGCGCCCATTTCTTGTTTCGTGCCCGATCCATCTCGCTAGAAACGCGTTGCGCGTCGCATCCACGAGTTCCTTGCGATCTTGCTTCTTTTTCTGCCACTTCTCGTACGCCGATTTAGTTCTGGGGTCGTCGGGTTTGAGCATGACGTCCAGCAGGTCTCGCCATGCGATCAGTTGTCTGTGATATTCCTCGGGGGCCACTTGCTTGCCGTCATTTTTCAGCAGCAGCTTCATCGTCCCCGTGCCGGTGGGAACCACTCGAAAGGTTCGGTCTTCGAGTACTCGAGGTGTGTCGCCTCCGGTACGATCGAGGTGACGCTCGATTCGCTCGTATTGCTCCAGAGCCTCGTCGTTGCGGTGCTGATTATCAATCAGCTTTTGAGTGCGCGCCTTTGTTTCGGCATCTGTTGGACCTTGCGCAGCCGTAACTGACGGGCGGTTCTGTACGCGCGCGCCAAGCTCAGACTTCGTCCTTAGAGTGGCCGTGGCTGGGAAATTGAAGGATATAACGGGCGGAACGCGACTCGGCGCAGCCGCAAGTCCCCCCACTGCCAAAGCAGCAGCTATTCCCGAAGCCGTAAGTCCTTTGAGCATATCGAGAGGGCCCTTGGCCGATCTATCCATTACTACTAATACGGCTTAGCGTCGCAGCTTCGATTCTACCTTAATCCCCAACCGAATCCTCTGGCCGGCCATGCATGCGGGCGCGGACCTTCCACAGGGACACGATTTTCGCTAAACCAGTGCTGCGGTATCGCCTCAGTGAGATAATGTTGGTACAGGAGCACGGACATGAATCCCGTCAACGACAGCGTCATCGTTCAGGACCCCGAAATCTTGAGCGGAGAACCGGTCTTCCGCGGGACTCGCGTGCCTTTCCAAGCCTTGCTGGACTATTTGGAGGGTGGCGACACGCTCGACGATTTCCTCGAACAATTTCCCGGCGTTAGCCGTGCTGCGGCCATCGCCGCTCTTGAGGAAGCCAAGGCACTGGTATTAGCTCGTTTCGGAAGATGAAAATCCTGATCGACGAATGCCTTCCCATCGGTATAAAAGTTGCCGTATCGACACTTGGTCATGAATGCGAGTCCGTACGGGAAGTCACGAAACATCCAGTATCAACAGAACATGACTGGGCGCAAGATCTCCGTCTTGATTCTGATGAGCAAATCCAACCGTTTGCCAGACTTACTGCCCCTTCTCCCGGCATTAGCGGCGAGCCTTCTATCAGTCGAGCCCGGAACCGTGAGTGAAGTCACACTCGACTAGGCGTTCCCGTCGGCTGGTTCGGGACGGTCGGGCCGTTTGCCGGTATTGCCCCAACCCGTCCAAAATATGTTGGTTTTTCTGAACTTTTCTATGCGCCCATCCGTCTTATGATAGTAGAACCTATGAAAGCCGCCCTGGCCCGTTCCGAAGCCCGGCAGACGCTCGCCGCCCTGCGCGAGACGATATTCATTGCTCTGGACACTTTGCGCGCGCACAAGCTCCGGACGTTTCTGACCCTGCTCGGAGTGATCCTTGCGGTCACCACCCTGGTCGCCGTCATCTCCGTACTGAACGGCCTCAACGTATACGTTGCCGATAAAGTCGCCAACCTGGGCGCCAATGCGTTCGTGATAGACCGCATCGGCATCGTCACTAATTTCGAAGAATGGAACAAGGCGCGCAAGCGTCCTGCTCTTGGGATGGAGGACCTGGAAGCGCTCCGTGAGGGCATGAAACTGGCCAATTCCATCGCCGGCGAACAGGACACGACTGCGGATGTCCGCCACGGCAACGACCTAAGCGAAGACGTCAACATTATTGGCGCGACTCCCACTTTCGCGCCCATTCGGGATATCGATGTCTCCAACGGCAGGTTGCTCACCGAAGTGGACGAAATTCACCGCTCACCGGTCTGCGTGATTGGCGCCGATGTCGCCAACAAATTATTCCCGGGCATCGATCCGGTAGGCAAGGAAATTCACGCCGGGCAAGGACAGTACCTGATCGTGGGCGTAGCCACCCCCAAGGGCAACGTGCTGGGCCAGTCGCAGGACAATTTCGTGATGATCCCGCTCGGCACGTACCGCAACGAGTTTCTTGCGCCGCAGGACTCGATTTCATTCTTTGTGCAAGCCCGTGCGCCGGAGTTGATGGACGCCGCGGAAGACGAGTCGCGGGTGATTTTGCGCTCCCGCCGCCACGTGCCGTATGCCGCGGACGACAACTTCGCGATCATCGCGCCCACCTCGATCATGGGCTTATGGAATCGCATTACCGGCAATGCCTTCGGTATCGCGATCTGGATCACCTCCGTGTTTCTGGTGGTGGGCGGCGTGGTGATCATGAACATCATGCTGGCGAGCGTTACCGAACGCACGCGCGAGATCGGCCTGCGCAAGTCGCTCGGCGCGAAGAAGCGGCACATCATTTTACAGTTCATGGTGGAATCATCTGTGCTGGCGGCGTTAGGGGGCTTTCTGGGCGTTACCGCGGCTGTGGCCATTGGACAGTTGGTTCGCGTCGCCACGCCTATTCCGATCTCGACGCCTATTTTTGCCATTGCCACCGCCCTGATTCTTTCCACCGCCGTCGGTTTGTTTTTTGGCATTTATCCCGCGGTGCGCGCCGCAAGACTCGATCCAATCGAAGCGCTGCGGGCGGAGAACTAGGACCACTCGATGCAAAGCGACTTCCGGGAAAATCTCCAGCTCGCGCTCGACACGGTTCGCGCGCACAAGCTCCGCAGTTTCCTCGCGATCCTCGGAGTGATGATCGGCGTGGCGCTGATTATTCTTGTCGTGGGATTGGTGCAAGGATTCCGCCAGACCATCCAGGATGAAATCGTCTCGGAAGGAATAGACACCGCGTTCGTCTCCCGCTTCGACCAGGGGCCGCAGAACGGTCGCCGTCCCAAGGAAGAGAAGCTGCGCAAGCCCCTTACGTTGGAAGATGCCATGGCCATTCGCCAGCTATCCCCGGCGATCAAGGAAATTGCGGTGTCGGCCTTCCAGTGGCAGCTCGCGCATACCGCGCGCTACCAAGGCAATATCATCGAGGGCACCGATTTCCGTGGCACTTTTCCCGCGTATCTCACGGTGTATTCCAACGCCACAATGAAGGCCGGACGCTTTTTCACCGAAGCGGAGAACGACCATCGCGACAACGTGGTCGTCATCGGCGAAAACGTCGCCAAAGCATTTTTCCCCAGCATTGACGACGCGCTCGGAAAAGAAATTCTGGTGGACGGCTCGACCTACACGGTCGTCGGCGTGTTCGAGAAGCCGCCCAACGGCTTCGGCACCAACGACGAAGACCGCCGCACGGTAATTCCTTACTGGACGTTCATGAAGCTGTATCCGGGGAGCTACGAAATCGGCTATCGCTTTCTGGCATATTCCGGAAAACTCGATGCGGCGGTGGACCAGGTGCGCGAAGTTTTGCGCCGGCGCCGTGACGTTCCCTACGACAAGCCGGACAATTTTTCGATCCAGACGCAGGTGGAGGTGGTGCAGCAATTCAACGACATCATCGGCGGCGTGGTGCTCGCCGTCGTCGTCCTCAGTTCGATCGGTTTGCTGATCGGTGGCATGGGTGTGATGAACATCATGCTGGTGTCCGTCACCGAGCGCACACGCGAAATCGGAGTACGCAAGGCGATTGGGGCGCGCAGCAAGGACATCACCTGGCAATTTCTTTTCGAAGCCATGACCCTGACCGGCACGGGCGGAATCATCGGCATCATTGTGGGGAGTGGGATCGTTTTGCTGATTCCCGTAGTGAGTTCGCTGAAGGCCATCGTTCCGGCATGGGCCATCATCATTGGCTTCAGCGTTTCCGTTGGCATTGGCCTCGTCTTCGGCGTCTGGCCCGCGACGAAAGCTGCCCGGCTGAATCCCGTGGAAGCGCTCCGCTACGAATAATCAGGTTTGTGCTTATGGTTTTTGCTGGTTCGGTTCGACGGGTACGAGACTGTGCGGGTCCAGTTGCGGCACTCCATTGGGACCCATCACGTAGGGGTAGCCCGCTGGGTCTTTCAAATCGCCTTGTACTAAGCCCGCATCCCTCAGTTCCTGAATTGACGTCGGGAAGCGGCCGAATTTCTTCCAATATTCTTCCGAGCTCTCATTCAGCTTCTTGAGCTCCATCTGTGCATCGAGCGCCTGCACGTGGAATAGCGCCCTCATACGCACCGATTCGTCCTTGGTTGAATTATAAAGTTCGGCCCAAATCAGGCGGGAAGTTTCCAGCGACTCGCCGTTCTCGGCGACGCGGGCCGCCATTATTTTCATGAGCTCGCCGGGGGCGGCTGGATTTTTGCTGCCGTCGAGAAACGCCTCCGATGCTTTCTGGTAATCCTTCAAACGCATGTAGTACAACAACCCGAGATCGTAGTTGAGATGCCATTCGTCCGGATTGTTGGCGATGCCCTTCTTCACCAAATCCACCGCGAGGTCCGGTCGTCCAGCCCCTCCGGGCGGCCGTTCCGCCAGAAAAACGGCGCCGAATCTGTAGGCGATCAGCAGCCTTGGATCGAGCGTAGTGGCAATATCCAGCAACGGCGCGAGCATATCGAACGAATGACTGCGCCTTTCCATGTGGTTGCCGAAATATTGCACCGCCCGCGTCCAATAAATGTCAGCCAGCAGCGGGCTGTAACCGAGGCTCAGTTTTTCAAGCATCGGGCCGGAACGCAGCACCAATTCCTCGTTTTGTTGCGCCACCGAACCGCTCAGCACGTCAATGCGCGTCTGAACCACTGCAATTGCCACGAAAAGAACGGGGATGGCGACCAGCGCAAGGACCACCGCTCGCACGTGAGAGGTGATTTTCAGTGTGTGCGTGTTCATTTCAGATTGCGTCCGGAAAACACAGCGGACGCTGCGATTAGAATCACAGTTACGTACAGCGCGGCATACAAGCTGTTGTGCCAAACGAGCGCGAACGGAATCGTTTCGCCGTGAGCCGCCGCTGCAATCACATTGAAATTGTGAAAATTAGGCAGCAGGTAGTAGACGAATCGCGCTATCGCAGCGATTGCCGGGCTATGCGAGTATTCGCTGACGCCTTTGATGTCCGGTGCGAATACACCCGCCACGTAGATTCCCAGCGTATACAAAGTCGAGAGCATGGGGCTCGAAAAGCAGGAGAAGAACAAGGCCAGCGCAGTGATCAACGCCAGCTCCAGTAGAATGAAATACACGGCCGTCACAATCGTCGCATCCGAGCGGTCGAAACTCCTGCTCACATAAAATAGAGCCGCCGCCAACCCCAGCGTCATCAGCGCGGTGTTCACCACCAGAGTGAGCAGCAGGCCTGCAAATTTTCCGACCAGAAATTCCCAGCGGCGAATGGGCTTCGCTAACAGGCTGTACAAAGTGCGCTTTTCCATCTCCTTGTACACCAAGCCGACACCGATAAAAATCGCCATGATGATTCCAAAAATGGAAATCGCGGACAGCCCGAGATTGACGATCACCAGCCGCTCGACGCCGATTGAGATCTGGCCGACCAGAATCGCGGCGCCGATCATCATCAACGCGAAGAAAATCAGGTTGTAAAGCACGCGGTCTCGCACAGCTTCGCGAAATGTGTTCACGGCTACCGCAGCCGGCATCGTGCTCATGCGATCCTCACTTCTGTTGGCTCTTGAGCAGCTTTTTGGCGGCCCACCAACCGGAAGAAATAATCTTCCAGCGAAGGCCGTAACGGAGTCACTGAAATGATGCGTGCTTCGTGGCGATGCAGCTCTTCGAGGGTCGGGTAAAGTTCCGCTTCTGGCACTTCGATCCGATAACGGTTCCCGGTTTGCGTGGCTCGCTGCACCAAATCGGGCGGCGGTACTTCTCCCGCGCGCACCTCGAACAATATCTCCATCCCCAGCACTTCCATCGAGACGATCTCCTCCGGCGCGCCAACGCCCTGCAGTTTTCCGCCAACCAGCACTCCCACCCGGTCGCACAAAACTTCCGCGTCGGAAAGAATATGCGTCGAAAAGAAAACCGTCCGGCCCTGGCGCTTTAAGTCCAGGATGATGTCCCGCACTTCGCGGCGCCCCAGGGGATCGAGGCCGGACATCGGCTCATCCAGAAACACAACCTGCGGATCGTGCAGGATCGCTTGTGCAATCCCGACGCGCTGTAGCATCCCCTTGGAAAATTTCCGCAACTGCACATCGCCCGCAACAGTCAGTCCCACAAGCTCCAGGAATCGCGATACACGCTCGCGCCGCTCCGTCGCGCTATAGCCGAAAAAGCGCGCGAAGTAGTCCAATAGCTCGCGCGCGGTAAGATAGTCATAGAAATACGGCTGCTCCGGCATATAGCCGATTTCGCGATGCATGCGGATATCGGCGATCGAGCGCCCGCGAATCCGCGCGGTGCCTGCCGTCGGGAAAATCAGGCCCATCAACAGCTTCATCGTGGTGGTTTTTCCGGCGCCGTTCGGTCCCAGAAATCCGAAAGTTTCTCCCTCCTCCACGCTCAGCGTCAGATAATCCAGCGAACGGCGCATGCGCTTGCGCCAGAATCCCACCGGGTAGTCCTTGGTCAGTCCCTTGATCTCGATTGCGGGGTTTTTCATGGCTTTTCGATTATCAATTTTTTTCGTTTCGGGCGTGCATGTCAATCCCGAGTTGTTGCCTGTTTTGAAACACGCAGTAAGAAATACGACAAAGCGACTCCGTAGTGCGTCGAAATCAAAAACAGCATTCCTCGGCTGTCGCTCGCATCGAAATCGAAAACCAAAACAGGAACACACCGAAGTTCCGCGCAATCAGCGGCATGCCGCGAAAATAAAAATTGTCAGCAGGCTGCGCTGCGCGCCTACCACTACAAATAGACACTTTCGACACGGCTAGCCAAACATTTTGTAGTTCGTTTATGAATTTTCCTTGACAACTTTTCCACAACCTTCGATACTGCGCTTCCAGACTCGGGGGAAGCGCCAGCCGGTCTCAGCGTAATTTGCTGTGCCGGTCGGCCCTGTAAGCCGGACCGGGTTCTACCGAAAACTCAGAGGGGCACCACCCCACTACGCACCGCGCCAGAGTTTTTGCGCGGCTTAGCTGGGCATTTCTCTTTTTTCGGAACGGATGGCAATCGCAACGGGATATTGCCGTCTAAAAATTCCGGCCTATATCGAAATGCTCTGTGTACTTCGGTACACGCAACCTCACCCTCGGGACCGCAGTTGGGAGTAAAATAGTACTTTGACTCCCGCTCGGCTTCCCGGCTCACATTTCGACGGCACGACTGCCGGCGCGGAGGCAGAGATGGCGGAAATCAGGACAGCTTTGAACGGTATGACTGATACAAATCAAATTACGCGTCGCGCGACTGGGCTGGAATTCCAGCGCCGGTTCACCGACGGCAAGGTCTCTCCCTTTGACAAAGTTGAATGGGAGCGGCGCACAGCTCTGATCGGCAATGATAAGGGCCAGGTAATATTCCGGCAGGAAAACGTGGAAGTTCCCAAGACCTGGTCCATGACGGCCACCAACATCGTGGCTTCCAAATATTTTCACGGCAAACCCAATACTCCCGAGCGCGAAACTTCCGTGCGGCAGTTGATCGGACGCGTCGTTGACACCATCGTCCGCTGGGGCGACGAAGGCGGGTATTTCGCCTCCACCGAATCCAAGAATATTTTTCGCGATGAACTCGCGCACCTGCTCGTCCAGCAGAAAGTAGCCTTCAACTCGCCCGTCTGGTTCAACGTAGGCGTCCAGGCTAAGCCGCAATGCTCCGCCTGCTTCATCAATTCCGTCCAGGACAACATGGATTCGATCATGAACCTGGCGAAAACCGAAGGCATGCTCTTCAAGTGGGGCTCCGGCACCGGTACGAACTTCTCTTCTCTGCGCGGCAGCAAGGAATCGCTCTCCGGCGGCGGAATCGCTTCCGGCCCGGTGAGCTTCATGAAGGGTTTTGATGCGTTTGCCGGCGTGATCAAGAGCGGCGGCAAGACGCGCCGCGCAGCCAAGATGGTGATTCTCAACGTGGACCATCCGGACATCATGGAATTCGTCGAGTCCAAGATGAAGGAAGAGCGCAAAGCTCACGTGCTGATCGAGCAGGGCTACGATTCCGCGATTGACGGCGATGCTTACGCTTCCGTCTTCTTCCAGAACGCCAACCACTCCGTGCGCGTCACCGACGATTTCATGCGCGCGGTGGAAGAGGATCGCGACTGGTGGACCCGCAACATCAACGACGGCAAGCCATGCGATAAGTTCCGCGCGCGCGATTTGCTCCGTGAAATGGCGGACTCCGCGTGGCACTGCGGCGATCCCGGCATGCAGTACGACACCACGATCAATCGCTGGCACACCTGCAAATCCACCGACCGCATTTATGCCTCGAATCCGTGCTCGGAATACATGTTCCTGGACGATACGGCTTGCAACCTCGCGTCGCTGAACTTGCTGAAGTTCCTCGGCCCGAATGGCCAGTTCGATACCGAAGGTTTCACGCATTCCGTGGACGTCACCATCACCGCGCAGGAAATCCTGGTGGATAACGCCAGCTACCCGACGGAAAGAATCGCGCGAAATTCGCACGATTATCGTCCGCTGGGCATCGGCTACGCCAACCTCGGCGCGCTGCTGATGTCTATGGCGCTTCCCTATGACTCCGACGGCGGCCGCGATTTCTGCGGCGCCATCACCGCGCTGATGACCGGCGAATCCTACGCTCAATCCGCGCGCATCGCCGAGCGCATGGGCCCCTTCGGCGGGTACTTGCGCAATCGCGAAGCGATGATTGACGTGATGCGTATGCACCGCGATTCTCTGCGGCCGATCAAGGAAGAGCACGTGCAGCCCACGCTCCTCCGTGCGGCCAAGAAATCGTGGGACGACGCGCTCGAGCTTGGTGAAAAGTTCGGTTACAAGAATTCGCAAGTCTCCGTGCTCGCGCCCACCGGCACCATCGGCTTCATGATGGATTGCGACACCACCGGCATCGAACCCGATCTCGCTCTGGTGAAACAAAAGAGGCTCGTCGGCGGCGGAGTGATCAAGATCGTCAATAACACCGTCCCACAAGCCTTGATGAAACTTGGCTATTCGCCCGAGCAAGTCTCAGAAATCGTGGACTACATTGACGCCAACGCCAAGATCGAAGGCGCGCCGCACCTAAAGGACGAGCACCTGCCCGTTTTCGATTGCTCGCTCGCTCCCATGGGTGGCGGCCGCTCCATTTCCTGGCGGGGACATCTCCGCATGATGGCTGCGGCTCAGCCGTTCCTTTCCGGCGCGATCAGCAAGACCATCAATATGCCGGAAGAATCCACCGTCGAAGACATCATGCAGGCCTACATCGAGTCCTGGAAATATGGCCTGAAAGCCGTAGCCATCTACCGCGACAATTCCAAACGCTCGCAGCCGCTATCCGCCGCGGGCAAGAAGGTGGACGAGAAGGCTGCGGTCGCACCGGCGAGCGTTCCCGAAGTCGCTGCTCCGGTGAAGATCGAGGCAGTTTCTCCCGCTCAGCAGGAGCTTTTCGACCGCACCAAGCGTCGCAAGCTGCCCAATGAACGCGATTCCATCACACACAAATTCTCGATCGGCGGGCACGAGGGCTATCTCACCGTCGGCAAATACGAAGACGGCGCTCCCGGCGAAATTTTCATCAAGATGGCGAAAGAAGGCTCCACGCTTTCCGGCATCATGGATGCTTTCGCTCTCTCCGTCTCCATCGCGCTGCAATACGGCGTTCCGCTCCGCGCGCTGGTGGATAAATTCGTCAATTCGCGCTTCGAACCTTCGGGCTACACCGGCAATCCGAATATCCGCTACGCGAAATCGGTGGTGGATTACATCGGGCGTTGGCTCGGCGGGAAATTCATCTCGCCGGATTACCTCGATGGCGAAAATACGGTGACCACGGAGCAAGTCGCCCCGGCGGGGCCCGCAGATGCCGCCATGAAGCCGTCTCCCAACGCGCCGGTGATCGCCGCAAAGTACGCGGAACCGGAAATGTCCACGCGCCAGCGCGCCACGATTGACGACGCGCCATCCTGCTCCGAATGCGGCATGTTAATGACGCCCAACGGCAGCTGCTACAAATGCTCCAACTGCGGCGGAACTTCAGGCTGCAGTTAAGCGGGAAACGTAAAACTGAGGGAAAGGTTGGTAGGGGCGGCTCTTAGAGCCGCCCTTTTTTTTTCGCCAGCGCGACGCATGTGTATCGAGGTCGGTTTTGTAGCGGCCACTTTCAAGTGGGCGCCGTTGATTGCAAACCCTGCGCGGACCCGCGGAGACGGCAACAATTACGCGTCTGGGGCCGCCGCCGATTTTCGCAACGATCGCACAGCCGCATATCCAATCAGCAGCACCGCTGCCAGCATCACCACCCACAAAAACATGTCGTGCGTTTCTGTCCAAGCGCGCGGGTCCACCCAATCCGAGTTCACTTCTTCCGGCCCCAGTTGCCCCGCCACCGCGACCAACCGCGCGGCGTTCACGCGCCGCACCAAATCATACTCCGCGCCCTCCGCGCGTTCCTGCCCGTAAATCAGCCGGTAACTTCGCCCCGGCTGCTGCTCGAACGCGATGTGCTGCGGCGTGATGTACAGCTTCGGCGCCGTGGCCTCCAGAGGCGCGTCGTTCCCATTCATAATTTCCACGCGCAGGTACCGCGATCGCCCCCGACTGGTGGAAACTATTACGGCAAGCTGTTCCAGCCGCGTGTCAGCCCGCCGGTAGCGATAAATTTCCGCGGCTTGGAGAGACTGCCAATCCTTGCCATCGTCGCTCGACAATATGTTCACCGAGCGAATAAATTCCGGCGGCGCGCTGACTTCGAATCGCACTTCAGTCACCAGCGGCACAGCCCCGCCCAACTCAGCGTCCCACACGCTGCGGTCCGCGGGTTGCTTCGCATCAGGAACCAGCGCCATTTTCAACGGAACGCGCTCGGCTGGCTCCATCGTTTCGTGCAATATTTGCGCGCCGGTTACCAGGAATCTCTCGTTGCCATCCAAAATTCGTACGCGCAGATACTGCGCGTTATTTTCGGAGTAATGCACCACTTGGGTGCCTTCGTGGGCATTCTTGAGGAACCGGAAAATCGGCGCGCGCTCCTCCACCATCCTCCACACATGCCCGTCGTCGCTCGCCTCCACCTGTACCCACTCGATAAAATCAGACACACCTGTTTCAATCCGCAAGGCATTGTGAAACGGCGCGTGCGCTCCGGCATCCAGTACCAATTGCGTGAACGCTCCCGCGCTAAAGCTGTTTTCGCGCAAAGTCGTGGGCAACGCAGAGGACCTCGAGCTTCCGACGCGCTGAAAAATCACGTACGGGATTTCCGTTCCCTGGTCGTCAATCACGCGCAAGTCGGCCAGCCCGGTATCGGTATGTGTGTACAAATCGGGAGGCGCAACCACATCCGCAAACTGCCCTACACCTGTCGCGGCGCCCCTCGTTGGAAGCTCGATCGCTCTCGAATAGCGCCATTGCTTCCACGCCGAAGGCAGCGGCGCGGCTGCCAGCATCGCGAACGCCGCGAGCAGCGCGGTGCACAAACTTCCAAAGTGCGCAGAACCACGCTGAGGTTTCACGGTCAAATTTTTCGCTCGGCTTTCCGCGCGATGAGCTGTCTTTGGTAGTAAAACGAAATCAGCAAGAGCGCTAGCCCCAGCAGGAAGAACGAAACGATGCGGTAGAACTTCTCGAGGAACGACAGATCGAAGAGAAATACCTTCACGATCACCACGCCCAGCAGCACCAACGCCTGCCAGCGCAGCGCTTCCGATTTCTTCCAAAGTCCCGCGCCCAGAAGTGCCAGCGCATACACCAGCCACAGCATCGAAAGCGCCAATTCCTGTGCGTGCCCGCGGTCAATTCCCAGCGAGGGCATGCGGCCAAACACGTCCCAGAATTCGAGCGAGAGCGCTATCAGCGCCAACACGTTCGCGCCAACGGCTGCCACGCTGTACGCCGTTTTTTCCGCTTCGCTCAGCTCAGTCCACGCCGTGCCCGCGAAGTAACAAGCTGCGAGAATGCACGCCACGCCAATCGCAAACGTCGCGAATCGCTCATTCAACAAAAAATCTCCGCCGGGAATTCGAATCGCCACCAGTCGTCCAGCCACTACAGCAAACATCGCCAAGCCTGCCCAGCGCATCGCGGCGAAGCGGACGCGCAGTCCGCTCCAGATCAGCACCGCGCCCTCCACCGCCCAGGCAATCGTGATCCAGCGCCCGTCGAGCCGTATGGGAATCGCGAGGGTCACGAACGTCAGCGCCAGTCCGGCATACAAAATTCGCGCCACGCGCAATTCGCCGCCTCGTTTTTCCGGCAACATCCGTTCCGCGCCCAGATGCGCCGCCGCGAGCAGCAACACCGCCGCCGTCAGGGCCCAGCGGTTTTGCGGCCACAGCATTACGCGCAGCGCGACCAGGTACGCCAGCGAATTGATCAGCACGATCGCAGATTCGAGCCCGGACAGGTCGCCTTCGCGCCAGCTGCGCACCACCGGCAGAGCCGCGAACAAAACAAAAAATACCGTCGCGAAAAAAATGGTCGTCGTCAGTTCGTCATTGCGATAAAAATCGCTGTACCATCCCCAGAAATAGATTAACGTCGCGGCAAACTGCGCCGGCGGCAGCGATTTCCAATTGCGCACCCAGGCGATTCCCAGCACGCCCGCGCCAAGTATCGCGAGGTAGGTAAACAGCGCGACTTCGTGGTTTTCGCCCGTGCTTACCAGCATCGGGGTGATCAACCCGCCGATTAGCGCGAGAAACGCGATTCGCTCGGAGTTGCGGCCGACCGCCACAATCATCGTAGCCGCAGTGACCACGATCATCAGCGCGAACGCGGTGGACTGCGAGAAAATCGCGTAGTAGTGCCAGCCCGCCCACAGCGAAAGGTAGAGCACCGCCGCGCCCAGCGCCGCGATCCCCTCTGAAAAATATTTGTATCCGCGCTCGAGCAGCCTGTGGCTCCAGGGATACAGCGCGCTGCCCATCAGCAGCCCGATTCCCACTCGCCCGCGCGGGCCCACCCAGTTGTTGTCGAACGCGTATTTCAGAAAGAACGTCACCGCGAAGAGCAGCGCCAGAATGCCCACGTAATTCAGCCAGCGCCCAGCGACCATCGCTTCCAAATTCCCGCTATCGCCTTGACGCGGCATGCTGGCGGCTGAAGAAGGCATCGAAAGCGCCGGGAGTTCGCGCACGGGCGCGGCCTTTTGCGCTGGCGGCGCCACTGACACAGCCGGTGCGGGTGGCGTTAGGGGAACTTCCATCTGCGACAGGACTCGCGAGCTGGCGGGAGTCGGAGTTTCGTTGCTGACTGCGGCGGCAGGCGAAGGTGTCGAAGCCGCTGGCGTTGCCGGGCTCGCGACGGCTGCACCGCTCAGCGCTGCGAGTGCGCTTTCGATTTGCGTAAGCTGCCGCTCCAGCGCGTAAATCCGGCTGATCAACTGTGGCGTTTCCAACTCCACGCGTTTTCTTAGGTCCCCCGCGCGCACAAAGGCCGCGATGGCGAGCACGGGCACACCTATTAGAAGGAACGCGCCGACCAGAATGAAGAATGCCGCGCCTGATTCCATATTTTAGAGGGTATGCGAAAACCGAGGGTATTACAGCACAGCCAAGTAACGCGGGCAAACGTATTGCCCAGGACGCTCAGCCAATCGGTCAACGAGACGCCGTGCGGCACCGCGAAGGCACAAAAAAAGAGGGGCCCCGTCGGGCCCCTCTATATGCTCTACCCCTAGTTCCGGCTTCGGCGCGGCGAAACCGGCCCACCCCGGGATAAGAGACAGCCGCTAGCTGAGTTGCACGCCGAATGCCAGCGTCAGGCGCGTCGCTCGTAGGCCTCGCAACTATGTGCTGAAAGGACTTAGCATATGTTACTTGGATGTTATCTACGATTTTCGGGTAGCAGCCTCCAGTTTCTGAGAACCCGAGTCGGTTTTTATATGTTCTTTGGAAGGTGACTCCCGCTCACGCCCTAACGCGCGACCGAAAGTGCCTCCAAACAAGCCACGCGGGAATCAGCAGGATCGCGAGCCAGAATAGGATCGATAGCCCGTAGGCCAGGAGGAAGATCAGCAGAGAAACCACGCCGTCCTCTACGTTACTCAGCCCTTCGACCAGCGCGTTCCGGATCTTGGTACCCTTCGAGTCGGTCGTCAGCCGCTCACGATATACCTCGCTCAGCTCGACCTCCACCGTCGCATAGCTCACCCGATGGACCAGGACCGCATTTTGCCCCTGCATGCTCTCGATTTCTCCGCGGACGCGCGCAAGCTCGCGTTCCGCCTCCAGGACGTCGGACAGTTTGCCGGTGCGAGTGCCCAGCAGTTCGATCAAACGCTGTTCCGTCGCTCGCGCGGCCTTCAGCCGGGCCTGCAAATCCACATACTGCGCGCTCACTTCTTCGTTCCCGCGGGATTCCTCCTCCACATGTCCAAGCTTCCGCAGGTCGGCGAGGAAGCCATCGAGCTGCTTCGCTGGAATCCGCAGTGTTGCCGAAAGCTCGCGCGCGCTGCCGGTCTGCGCCTTGGCGTCCAATTTTTCGACGTAACCGCCATGCGCCGCAGCCAATCGCTCGATCGCCGCGCTCGCCTCATCGTAATTCGTTGCGACGATGTTCAGCGAAGCCGTCTGCGCGATCATCGTCCCCACAATCTCGGGAGCTTGGAGCTTACCGCCTGGCGGAGGAGGCGGCGGCGCCGGCAAAGCCTCCGCCGACTCAGTGGATTGGCTCCGTTCCGCTTTGTCGGCATAACTTTCCTGGAGAGTTTGCGAGGCGTGGAAGGCTGGCTCCGACCTCGAGAGGGCCACCGTACGCGTGAGGTCTTCGCCGGACCGATGCAACGCCGGGATGCCAACCACCAAAATCGCTAGCGCAACCAAGGCCCCGGCAAACGTCCAGGCGTAACGCGGTGAACGGAGACGGTCCCAAACGCTGATTTCGTTTTTGTAGCTGCCCCGCTCGACCGTGGTTCGCGAAGTGTCGAAGGATTCCAGAGCCGCAAGCACCGCTTTACTCATCTGCGGAGCGGCCAGCTCGACTTCGAAATTCAACATCCGCTCGGAGACCGCGCGAAAGCTTTTCGCGATTTCCTGGCACTCGCCGCAGCCCACTAGATGCGCGGCCAGCGCCGCGGCTCGCTGCGGCTCGAGTTCGCCGTCGAGATACGCCATGATCTCTTCAGCGTCAAACGCGTGTTGCACGGAACGGTCCATAAATTACCTCGGCCTCAATCCTTTACTGGTATCAATTGCTCTTTCAGCGCCATACGCGCGCGAAACAATCGGGAACGCACCGTATTCACCGGCACGCGCAGCAGCGCGCCAATTTCGTCGTAGCTCAGTTGTTCGTATTCCCTAAGCATGAGAATTTCACGCTCGTCTTTCCCCAGATGGTCCAGCGCCTTGCGCACCCAAATCCCTGCGTCGCGGCCTTCCGCTACGCCACCTTCCATGCTTCGGTCATCTAACTTCTCGTTCTCCGCCACTTCACGTCCAGCCTTCCGCCGCTCGGCCGCCACCAGATGACGCGCGATGCCGTACAAATAGCTGCGAAAACTCGCGCGCGGCTCGTACCTTTTCACATTCTGCAAGAGCGCCAGAAAACATTCCTGCGCGAGTTCCTCCGCACGGCCGGGATTCGCGAGACGCCGCCGAAAAAAGCCGTACACCGGCTCGCGGTAGCGTTCGAATAGCTCCACGAACGCCTCCCGCGATCCTTGCTGAAATTCGAGAACAAGTTGCTCGTCGCTGTTCATGCTCGGCTGGGCACCCGCTGCCCGTCTTTCGTGTCCGCCGCAAAGTCGCGGTCGGCTCTTACCCTTAGAATGTCTTCAACCGCGAAAAAGTTCCCGGAATGCGAAATTTGGATGGAAATAGCGCGCCTCGAGTCCCGTAGCGCCGGCCTGTCCGCCCAAAGAGAGGCGTCCCGCCAGCTCTTAACCTTTCAGTTGGTCCAGTGTTAGAACGGTGTTCGTGGGGATTCTTGCAGACCTTTCGGAAGTGCCCGGCCAGCCAAATCTAGGCGCCGATGGCGATGCGCAATGCCGCTGCCAGCGCATCCGTCCAACGACGAACATCATCTTCGTGCTCGGCTTCCACCATCACGCGCGCAAGCGGCTCGGTACCCGAATAGCGCAGCACCACGCGCCCGGACTTGCCCAGCGCTTTCTCAGCTTCCGCCAGAGATTGCTTAACCTCCGGCAGCGAATCGAGCGGAGGCTTCGCTTTCACGCGCACGTTCACAATCTTCTGCGGGTAAATTTTCAAATCAGCGACAAGCGCATCGAGCGGCTCTCCCAACGAAACGATCGAGGCAATCTTCACCGCCGTCAGCATTCCGTCGCCCGTCGTTGCGTCATCCAAAAACAAAATATGCCCGGACTGCTCGCCGCCCAGGTTTGCGCCGATGCGCTGCATCTCTTCCAGCACATAACGGTCGCCCACGTCCGTGCGCACGAGCTTCAATCCCGATTTTTCCAGTGCGCGCTCGAGCCCCAGGTTCGCCATGGTGGTCCCAACGATCACGCCGCCCCGCAGCTTTCCCGCGGCTTTCAGAAAACGTCCGGCGACCAGCAGCACACCGTCGCCATCCACCAGCCGGCCCGAAGCGCTCGAGAAAATCGCGCGGTCCGCGTCGCCGTCAAACGCCACACCCAAAGCCGCGCCGGTTTCCGCCACGCGTTCTTGCATCGCCGCGGGATGCAGCGAACCGCAGCCGGCATTGATATTTCTTCCGTCGGGATTGTCGTTCATCGCCAGCACTTCGGCGCCCAGTGAACGAAACAAACGCGGCGCAAGTTTGCTGGCCGCGCCGTTCGCGCAATCCAGCACGATTTTCATCCCCGCGAATTTCGCGCCCGGCAGCACGGCTTCGCGCAATCCGGCCAGATAATCGTCGTCAATCTGCTCGTTGTCATGCAACTGCATCCCGCTCTTGGCGTCGAGAGATCCGCGCGCGGCGAGTATGCTGCCTTCCAAATTTGCCTCGACTGCATCCGGAAATTTCATGCCCGACGCGGAAATCAATTTCACGCCGTTGTCGTGATAGGGATTGTGCGACGCGGAGATCACCACTCCCGCCGCGAATCCTTCGCGGTTCACCAGCCACGCCACTCCGGGAGTGGTAAGTACGCCTGCGGAAACAGGTTCCGCGCCAGCTTCCGCCAGCCCGCGCGCGATGCGCTCGGCGATGTGCGGCCCGGACTCGCGCGTATCACGCCCAATCAGCACGCGCGGTCGCGCGCCACGCGCCGCGGAGGTTCCATTCGATTTCAAGTGCTCGCCGAGCGCGAAACCCACGCGGTCCAGGGTCGCGTCGTCCAACGGGTATTCACCCGGGACCCCGCGAATGCCGTCCGTTCCGAAAAGTTGTTTGGCCATAGGTTCTGAATTTCACGCCGAAAAAATCCGGCACGCGATTCTATCATCCCCGCGCGATTCAACCGCGCCGCTACGATCCAAATTGCCATGGCCGCGCTTGTCCTGCGGGACAGTACACGCGCGGGCACACCGTTATTCGCAAGGCTGTGGCTGTGTTATCGTACCGCCATGCCACTCGAGGATACCAAGGTCGCACCCACCAGTTCTGCCAGCGGGAAAATCATAGCGGCCGGAATCGTGATTGCGTTTTGCTACTGGGCATCTTCCGTGCTGGTCACATTGCTGGTGGCCGTGCTGCTGGCCTACTTCCTCGATCCCGTGGTCAATTGGATGGAAGACTGGCACATTCCCCGGGCGCTCGGCTCGCTGATCGTGGTTCTGCTGACGATCGCTTGTGTCCTGGTGCTCGCGTGGAGCCTGATCGAGCGTGTGGACCAATTCGGCCGCGACTGGCCCACGTACCGCAAGCCTCTCCACGCCGTCGCCAATTTTGTGGAAGACAAAATGGAAACGTTCGAAAAGCACGTTTCCGAGATCGAACCCGGCACTCCTAACACGGGCTCGCACATTGTCGCGGTCGCGGAATCGCATCCGGTGCGCCAGGCGTTGCTCGCGAAATTGAGTTCGCTTTACGAAGTATTGTTGGCCGCGACTTTCGTGCCCTTTCTGCTTTTTTTCATGCTGGCCGCGAAACGGCAGGTGTGGCACGCCACGATGCAACTGTTTCCTGCGACGCAGCGCACGGAGGTAAAGGAAACTCTCTCGGACGTGACGCTAGTGCTGCGGAGTTACGTGGTAGGCACCGCGCTCGTCGGATTGATTCTGGTGATCGCCAGTTGGCTGTTCTTCTGGGGCATCGGCCTGGAATTTCCGTTTCTTCTCGCGCTCGTTTCGGGCCTCGCCAACCTGATTCCCTATCTTGGAGTGGTCCTCTCCTGGTTGCCGCCTCTGCTGGTCGGCTTGAAAAAGTTCAATACTCCCGGCCCGTTTATCGGCATCTTCACCATGCTCACTTTTTTTCACTTCGTCGCGAACAACCTGCTGGTTCCGGCGCTGGTCGGCTGGCGGGTCCGCTTGAATGCGCTGGCTTTGACGGTGTCCTTGTTATTCTTCGGCTTCCTGTGGGGCGGCATCGGGCTGCTGCTCGCGATCCCCATCACCGCGGTGATCAAAGTGATCTGCGACCACAACGAACAACTGCAACCCGTCGGCCGCTGGCTCAGCGCCTAGCTGCCGCCTTGCGCCGTATTTGACGTCATCCTAAGCGCAGCGAAGCCTGCCTGCCGCAGGCAGGGGTCTCTCTTTCTCCCTACTCCGCGCTGACCTTAAGGTGTGAGCTGCCGTATCCTTCGCACCGCCTCCTTCAGTTCACGCGCATCGCGCGCTTCCTGAAACATCCTGATCGCTGCGATTCCTGCCGCACCCGCGCGAACACATTCCAGCGCGTTATTTTCGTCCACGCCGCCAATCGCGATCACCGGAATGCGCACGCTCTGGCAAATTTCAGCCAAACGCCCGACACCCTGCGGCGCGCCTAGTCTCCGTTTCGAAGGCGTGTCAAAGATAGGACCGAAAAAAATGTAGCTCGCGTCCGCGCTCTCCGCTTCGCGCGCTTCTTCAACGCTGTGGCACGAAACTCCCACAAGAAAGTCCGCCGGAGCGTTTCCGCGGCGGCACCACGGCGCAGCTTCTCGGACACTCAACGATTCGCGGCCGAGATGCACGCCCGCCGCCCCTGTCGCGAGCGCTACGTCCAAGCGGTCGTTGACGATCACGCGCGAAATCGCTTGCTCACGTGCTGCCGCGACGGCACCGCGCACCAGATCCGTCAACTCGCGACCCGGCAGATCTTTCTCGCGGACCTGCACCCAGTCGGCTCCCGCCTCGATTGCCAATTGAATCCGCGCCAGTGCCTGCGTTCCTGAGCGAAGATCGTCCAACGATTTTCGGTCAGTGACGTAGCAAACGATGGGTACTTTAGGTGTGCGTAACAACGGTGGAAGTCCGGCGTCGAAACGCTTCGAGGGCGAAGAGCACATTCATCAGGCCCAGGCCCGAGACCGCGCCGCGCAGGTAGGGGTTCTGCACGACCAAACCCAGCGTGGGGTACTGATACAAAAAGTAGTTGATGTCCCACATGTCCGACCACGGCACCAGGATCAGCATCAGTCCGAGTTCCAACCAGAGCAGCAGCAGAACGACGCGCAGCAGTCGAGTCATCATCGAAGTTAAGATTATGGGAGATTATCGCGGGAGTGGCAACTGCATCGCGCAATGTAATCGGGAAGGCCGGTCGCGAGCACGCGAGTTGCTCCGCCAGCGTTGGATTTTCTGTGAGTTTGAAGCAAGCGGGGGGAAGATTTCAGGCTAGTGCTTTTGCAGGGTTGCGATGCGGTCAGCTACGTCGCGGTAATCAATGTTGGCGGCGTAGACTTGCCGAAAACTATCCAACGCCGCGCCGGATTCGCCCGCTGACTCCAGCGCCATTGCCAGATCGTAGCGCAACGCCAGAATTGATTCCGCTTCCAGCCCCGGAACCTGAAGCGCGCGCTGGTACCAAAGAGAAGCCACTTTTGGCTCGCCTTTGTCCATGAACGAAAGCCCCAGCATCGTGGAACAATTCATCTCATAAGGGAACGGCTTGCCCTTCTGAATGGCCTTCGCTACTTTCTGAAACTCGCCAATGGCTTCGTCGAGCAATCCCATCTCGCGGTAGGCGATTCCCAGATTGTAGTGCGTCTCCAGGTCCTCGTCTTCCTCGCCCATTTCCCCGAGTTCAGCGCGGAACTCCTGGAACACCTCGGCCAACTCGTTCAGATTTCCCGCGGCTGCGGCGCCCGCGCCGTTGGCTGAACCGTTCGACGCCCCGGCATGCGCCACAGGAGCAATCGGCTCCATCGGCGGCAGATTCGTTTGCGCAAATACTTCCTGCAAATGCACCTGGGTGTCGTCTGGGGTTGCCGCGACCGCCGGTTCCGCCACATGCCGCGGTGTCGGCGGCTCCAAATCATCGAGCTCCGCCACAAGTTCGCTGATGAAATCGTCGGTGGTGGCTGGCCCTGTACTGTCTCGCTGGGAAACCGGCTCTGGCGTAAGCTCCAGCTCGATTTCGTTGCTGCTCGGCGCGGCCTCCGCAACTGCTTCGGGCACTGGCTCGTTGAGAAAATCGAGCAGCGCCTCCGGAAGCGCGTCCGCGCTGATGGGCTGCGCAGCCTGCGGCGTTGCTTCCGCGGCTTCTTCGACGATTTCGAATACCGGTTCGGGCTCCGCAGGCGGCGCGGCGGCTGAAACTTCCGCCGTCAAATCTTCCTGCGCTGTATTTGCATCAATCTCGAAATGCTGCACCGGCGCATCGTATTCAGGCTCCGCGTCCGCATGCGCCACGATTTCCTGAGCCGGCTCGGACGGCGCCGCAGCTTCGACCGTTTCCGGTTCGCTGGCTTCCGCCTCGGGCACCACCACGGGATCAAGTTCCGTTGCGGCAGCTGACACCTCTTGCGTGGCTGCGGGCGCTTCCTGCGCTTCCGAGGCGATCGCTTCCCACTCGTCGGAAAGGTCCAATTCCTGGCTATCGACTGCCGCCGTAGCGACCGGTTCAGCGGTTTGTTCAACTGCCGCCGCCGGCTCCGGTGCCGCTGCGACTTGCGGCTCCTCAGTTGAGATTGGAGCGGACGCTGCGTCTTCCGCCGCGGCTGCGGCTTCCATTTCAGCCAGCGGAATTTCAAACTCGATCGGAGCAGAAGCTGTCTCGGGAGCCTCGACGGCCATTGGCTCCGTAGGCGCAATCTCAAACGGAGGCGGCTCGGCGGGCGGCGCGACCGACGCCTGAGCTTGCGGTGCAGGCTTTTCCGCCGCAACTGGCGCGTTCGCCACGGCAGCTGGGACTTCGGGCGCGGCCACTGGCGGTGCGGTAGCCGCTGGAGCCGCGGGCATATCCGCCGCCGACAGTCCAGCCACTTTCGAGAATCGTTGCCGCAACTCCGAGAAGCGGTCCGCGTTGATATGATCGTTGCGCTCGCGATGAATCTGTTCCAGCTGCGAAGACAATTCCGCGGTCCGCCGGTCGTTGCCCGCTCCCAGGTGCAGGTCGAGCAATCGTTCGAGCGTGGGAGTATGGCGCGGCGCGCGCTGCAGCACGTTCTCCAACAGATGCGTAGCCTTTTGCGTCAAGCCGTAGCTGGAGAACAGGTCCACGTCCGTCAGCGCTTGCGCGATGTATTTCTGCGTTTCTTCGTCAATCGCCTCTTCCAGAATCGTCGGCTGTACCGGTGGGGTCAGTTTGCGCTCCGGCTCTTCCTCCAAGAAGCTTGCGGCGGCCGGCGCCGGCTCGCTCGGGGCGCTGATATGTATGGTTTCCGCGGATGCCGCTGAAACCGGAGTGCCCCCCGACTTGCCGCGCAGCTGATTCAGGCGCTCCACCATCCGCTCGTCGTTCTTGTTGCGGTCAACCAGCTCCACCAGCAATTCTTCCGCGCGCGCAAAATTTTCTTTGGCCGCGTAGGCCTCGGACAGTTGACCCAGCGCCGCATTCAGCCGGAAGGGATCACTTGTGGTGCGGCAGAAATCAACCAGCGTTTCGAGCGGTTCGGTGCGGCCGGGCAGCCGTTCGCAGGCGCTCGAAAGCGCCTTCAGATAATTATCCTGTGCGCCGGCTTCGATCATTGGCGCGCGCAGTTCCTGGAGCAGAGGCAGCGCTTGATCCGCCTCCCCGCTCTCGATCATCGTTTCGGCTACCTTATGGAGCAGCGTGGAATGTTCGTGGCCGCGCGCGAGTTGCCTGCGCGCACGTTCCGCGGCTTGATCGGCGTGGCCGGCGCGAAGTTCGTAATCCACCAGCAAATTGGTGACGTCGCCGCCGGTCTCAGCCTCCGGATGCTTGCCTAGAACCGCGACAGCTTGATCCAGCTTGCTTCCGGCATGCAGAATTTTGGCTTTCAGCAGGATGGAGGACGCATTGGTGGGGTCCACTTCCAGCGCGCGCTCCACTAATTTTTCGGCTTCATCGGCCTCGCCGCGCTCGAAAAGCCGCTGAGCGTAAGCGTGATAGGTCAGCGCCGCTTCTTTCTTCTGGCCCATCACGCCGTACAGCTCAGCCAAGCGCATCTGCACGCGCTGATTTTCCGGCTCCACTTCCAACAAGCGATGCAGCACTTCCACTGCTTTCTGGGCGTGATTCGCTTTCAGATGGGCTTCAGCGATTTGCAGGAAAAGCGGGCGCGCTTCGCTCAGCACTCCTTGCTGCACATACAAATCCGCCAGACGTTCGAGCGGCGCCAGTTCATTCGGCGCCAGCTTCGCGATCTTCTTATATATGGCGATGGCCTTGCTGTTGAACCCATCGTTTAGGTAGACCTGCGCCAGCCGCTCGAAATACTCGATGGCCTGCGACATGTCTCCCTGGCGAGCGAACAGATCGCCCACCGTCATCAACGTGGCTTGATCTTTCGGGTCCGCGCGGAGAATTAGCTGATATTCGCCGATGGCCTGGGCGACCTTGCCCTGGTTGAGGAATTTCAGCGCGTTTTCTAGCGCTTTGCTTTTGTTGAAGGCCATGGATGCTTTCGTTCTGCCCGCCCCACATGCCCGGGCAGCGCTTCTTAGCCGGACAGACGGCTTAGGCATGAAGGTTAGCATGTGCCAAAAACAAGGGGCAACGCGCGACAAGGGGGTAGGTGCCAAAGGCGATAACAGTGCCTTTCCCGCGCCAGATCAGCCGTTCGGGCGGGGTCCGGCTTCCCCATCACCCTGGCCGGCCACTGGGCTGGAAGCCACCCGTCGGGGCAGGCCATCGTGGCCCCCATCACTCTTTGACCACTTCAAGATTGGGAGTTCGTCGCGTCGAATCCACGCAAACTGCGGAGTTTCAAGCCGACCGACGGTCCGCCGCTGGCTGAGCCACCGCTTCACGACCGCACCTGTTTGCGCCCTCAATTCGCTATAGGACTACGAACCGTACTGGGTGCGCGTTTCCCATTCAAATACCTTTAAAATTGAATATTTCTCCTTGACAAATATCATCGCCGGTAGCAAATTCGCCTCACGATTTCGGCCCATTCGGACGCTTTTTAGGCGATCTACGCTTGTTCACTGGGCAGCGCTAAGCAACTCACTTCCGAATTGGCCATAACCCACCATTGCAGAAATCGAGTTCGAGGGAGGACCAGATGGAAACGGCTATTGGAGTATTTGCTTCTCGTGAACGCGCCGAAGAAGCTTTGAAGGAATTGCTCGACCAGCACGTCCCGCAAGAATCGATTACATACCTGACCCGTTCGGAGAGCGAGGCTTCTTCGCTCGCCAAGGAGTTGGGATCCTACGCGGGCGGGTTTCTGGGAGGAGCCGCGGGGCTGTCGGCTGGCGTTGTTGCGGCATCGGTCTTCTTGATACCGGGCCTCGGCCAAGTCATCGCTCTTGGTGCCGGTGCCACCGCCCTGCTTGGTTTTCTTGGCGCTCGGGCTGGCTCGAAGGCGGGCGAAGCCATCGCCGACGACGAGGCGGCACCGCACCCGACGTCGGCTGCGGCTTCTGCCGAAGACACTGCGCTATTTCTGGAGCCATTAAAGCAGGGACGTTCTCTGGTCGTGGTCCGAACCGATTTCGCGGAGGTCGCCGCCAGGGCGTGCACCACACTCGATCGCCTGGGCATGAGCATGCCGGTGCAGCCTGCAGGCAAGATGCAAGCTGCCACTCGCGCGATGGGCGAAATCACCATCGTCGACATCAAAGGGCGGATCACGCTCGGCGAAGGAAACGTGATTCTCCGCGAAGTCATGGCTGGCCTGCTGGAGAAGGGCCACAAGCACATCCTGCTGAATATGACGGACGTGGCTCATGTGGACAGCGCAGGTATCGGAGAGTTGGTTCGTTCACATGCCAGCGTCCGCAAGCAAGGCGGTCACTTGAAGCTTACCAACGTGAACAATAAAGTTCACGACCTACTGCAGATGACCATGTTGACGGCGGTTTTCGACGTTCATCCGGACGAGTCCAGCGCCGTTAAGTCGTTTGGCCTGTCCTCGAAGGCGGCCGGGTAACACGGAAAGATTGGCGGCTCACGGGCCGCCTGCTCCCCGCGACGGACGACGCGCTGAAGGTGGAGCGGTTCCGTCGCGCGCGTGAATCTTCTCCCGCCTAATCACGCTTTTTATCGTGAGAGATCCGAGCCGTTGACCACGGAAGTAGTTGTGTGCCGCTATTCCGTGTACATCATCAGCAACACGCCGAGTACGATCAGTAGCGTCGGCCACATTTTCTGGAAAGCTTGTTGCCAGCTCGTTTGAACTTCCGACAGGCCCTTCGTCAGTGCGACGCCCCCGCCCGCTGCCGCGAACGCATGATGTTGGTTCTGGATGTGTTCCATGGTTTCCATGTGGTGGGCGCCGTGCATGCCCGCGGTGTGATGATGAAATAGCAGCATTACCGCTCCAATCATCCCCACCACCGGGAACGCCCAGGCGCTCCACAGGTTGCGCAGGCGTCCGCGAGCGCGCAGCAGTTCGATGGTTCCCAAGGCGAGCAGTATTACCGCGAAGGTCTTGTGTTCCAGATCCTCCGGATTATGCGTGATTGCATACCAGGGCGTCTGGCTTCCAAAGGGCCATATTTCGGTATCGCTGAAAACCAGCAGAAAAATCCCCGCGGCCAAAAAGCAGCAGGGCCACACGTAGCGCACCGCCGGCCACCCCTTCGCAAGCTTGTCTTGCACCAATAGGAATATTCCGGCCAGTCCTACAAGCAGTCCCGCCAGGTGATGATTGAACTCGCTCTCCTTCTTGTCGCGGGCGTGCTTTGCCAGCATCGCCGGCGTTTCCGGAGCGCTGTTCTGCTGCATGTCCATTCCGGGCATGTCTTGCATGTTGTCCTGTTGCGCCCGCACCGGGGCGTTCCACATCAGAAAGAGCACCACGGCAATCAACACAAGGAACGCGAACTGGATTTGCTGCTTGAACGTGTTTCCGGTCAGATGCATTAAGCTCTGCCTCCCAGTAAGAGATACGCCAAGGATTGGATTACACGAATTCTGAATCGTTGCGACGAAATGCGGATCGGATGCCGATTCTGCCGATGAGAATCGCGAGCACGGTTTATCCGGCGCGGGCCGCGTTGGAAACGTGCGCGGGCTCCGGTTTATGGATGTATAGAAGCGTTTGGTCCACGCGGCCGGCGGGCGCCGCCGAAGGAAGGGTGATCGGGTATTTGACTTCGCGCTGATGATCCGCGAATTGCTGTTTTGCGTTGTACACGCTCGAGAATTTCCACAACATTTTTACGAAGTTCGTTTGACCCTTGGCTAGAAATCCTGCGGCCATCACGAACGTATCTTTGAGCGCCGCAAATCCCAGGTGCTTCTGATTCAAAACCTGCTGGGTTTTCACCAGTTCCTCGTAAAACTGTGCGAGCGGCAGCTTGGTCGGCAGCACGGCATGCTGCACGTCAAATAGGCGGTAGTCGCGCGTCGTAAAATTGCGCGATTCCGTCACCCACGTTTCGGTGCCGGGATAAGGTGTGTTCACCGTTACATGGACGATTTCCGGCACCGAAAGCGCCCATTCGCGCACCGCCTGGAAGTGCCGCTCGTCCCAGTTCGGATCCGCGATGATATTTACGGCGGCATGGATGCGCAGGTCGCGCGCACATTCCAGCGCCTCGATGTTTTTCTTAATCGTGATGCGTTTGCGATGCGCCTTCAGTCCTTCGTCATCAATCGCTTCGATTCCCAGGAACATATACTTCAGGCCCATGCGCTTCCAGGTGCGGAAGACTTCTTTATTGCGCAGCAACACATCTCCGCGCGTCTCGAGATAATACTGCTTGCGGATGTTGCGGCGCCCAATCTCGTCCGCCAGCGCGTTTCCGTGTTCCGGATGTATGAACGCGACATCATCAACGATGAAAACGCCGGGTTCCTGAATCCGCGCGAGAGTATCCGCGGCTACTTCCGGTTTTAATTGCCGGTAATTGCGCCCGTAGAACGTCCAGGCGCTACAGAATGAACAATCCCAGGGACAGCCGCGCGTGAACTCGATCGAAGCGCAGGGGTCGAGGACGCCGATGAAATACTTTCGCCGCTTGGCGAGCAAGTCCTGCGCAGGACGCGTCGCGTTCAAGTCGTGGACCAGTCGCGGCGCGGGGCCATCGCCATAAATGCTCGTAACACCGGGCAGAGTGTGCAGCTTCTGCGGATCATGAGCGGAGGCGAGCACTGCAGGCGTGACTTCTTCGCCCTCGCCACGGACGATGCATGTGATCGCGCCATCCGCGTGCGCCAGAATCTGCTTGGCGGTGAACGAAGCACTGTGCCCTCCGGCAAAGACGAAGCAATCCGGCGCCAACCGTTTGGTTTCTTTGGCCAGGTCCACTACTTCCGGAATATTGGCCAGGTAGTTCAGCGAGAAACCCACCGCTTCCGGCTTCCATTCGCGAACGATGCGGAAGTAATCACGCTGACGGAAGACTTGTAGGTCGAGCAACCGTACGTTATGCCCGGCCTGGCGTGCCGATTCCGTCACGAGTTCCAGCCCGAGCGGTTCCAGACGCAAGTATATTTTCGAGTACATCAGCGGGCTGGGGTGGACGAACAAGACTTTCATCTTGCGCTCCCGCGGGGGCTGGCAGCCGCGCAGGCCGAAGGCGTCAACCGGACCGCAAGCTGGCCCGCGAAGCCTTGTGGAAGCGTATCACGATCCAAGCCGCACAGCTATCAAGGGTGGGATGAGGAGCATTCCGATTGATGTGGCGGCGATCGCGAAGTCCGGGCGCGGTTAGTCGCTGAGGTAGTCGGTGGGCACGCCGAGCGGCAGCGGGTCCTGCGTCGCGCCGGAAGCCCAGCACCCAGATTCGCGAACGGGCGCGTACGAAAAGCGGTGGAGCGGCGACGGACCATGGAGCCGCAGAGCTTCCAAGTGCTCCGGCGTTCCGTAACCCTTGTGCTGCGCGAGTCCGTACTGCGGATAAAGCTGATCAAATTCCTGCATGCGCCGATCGCGCTCGGTCTTGGCCAGGATCGAAGCCGCCGCGATGGAGACGGAGCGCGCGTCGCCGTGGATCAATGCTTTTTGCTCGATGGGAAGATCAATCTCGATGGCATCGAGCAGCAGGTAATCGGGCAGGGGATTGAGCTGCGAGATTGCCGCCATCATCGCTTGACGGCTGGCTTGATAAATATTCCAGGCGTCAATGCGGCTCGCGTCTATTTCCGCGGTAGCCCAGGCTATGGCGTATTCGCGAATGCGTGGAGCAAGTTCATTGCGCCGATCGGAGGTGAGTTTCTTGGAATCGTCCAGGCCGACAATGCGGCGTCGCGGATTCAAAATGACGGCGGCTGCGACGACCGGTCCAAACAGCGAGCCTCGTCCCGCTTCATCGAGTCCAGCGATGCGCAGCCAACCGCACTGCCGCGCTTCGCGCTCGTACCGAGAGCAACAAAGTCTTCCCATCGGCCACGGATTTTAGCATAGCGGTCATCGCGGCGGCAGGGACTTCAACGTAAGTTTATTGTCGCGTCGCCGCCGACTACTCACGAGATTCACCGAGGGATCAGATTTGTCCTGCCGCGCTGGTTTGGTATTGATTTAGCGGACAAATTTCGCGTTGCATTTATCGAACTAACGTTCTATTTCTCAACGTCACGCGGTTTGTGGAGGCGAACGGGAAGTATCCTCGTATAGTTTTCAAAGTCTGGATCTGTCGTAAAAATGTTCCAATTTCGTCCAAGTGCCACAGCGCAAATTAAGATGTCCACAGCCGAGACTGAGAGTCCCTTGGCCCGGCATTGGTTGCTCGCTTTGGCTGCCGATTCGTAATCGGCGGTTTGCAGCGGCTCGTCCTGGAAGGCACTCAATTTTGCCCGCACTTTTTCATACTGACCTTCAGTTTTAAGGCCCGACAACAATTCCTGGCGCACCGGGCCGATGATCCTAACGTTCCCTTCCTTTACAAGTTCGGATAGCTCAGCGACGATAGCTCTCTCGCGCCTGCTCAAGTCCTCCGGTTTCCGTCGTAGACCGAAAGACCATACAGAGGTATCCACTAACGTGTTCATCTTCGCTTACGGTTGCGCTCGCGCTTGTAGTCGTAACTCGAGTCGTATTCGATCGTGTTAAACAGGGAAAGGATTTCTTGCTGCTTTCGTCGGCGGATATATTCTTCGAGCGCCGTGGTTACCGTGTCCTTCTTCGTCCGATGGTGTCCCAGCCTTTGGGCTTCCAAAATCAACCGGTCATCGATCGCTAGGTTTGTAGGCACTGGTCGTATCTCCAACCCTATTGTTACACATCGCTGTGTGTGAATCAATACTCAACGCACTGTGTATACTTGCACGCTTTGGCCTTCGCGTCTAACCGTCGCCGGAAAGCAAAAAGCCCGTCGCGATTTCTCGGACGGGCCAAATTCAAAACCAATTGTTGGCGGAATTTACTTTGCTGCGGCAGCTGCGGTTGTTTCCGCAGATGCATCAGGCCTTTCGGCGCGCTTGATTCTTGCGGCCTTGCCTTTGCGCTGGCGCAGATAATTCAACTTCGCGCGGCGCACGCGGCCGGCCTGTACGATTTCGATCGAGCTGATCATCGGCGAATGCACCGGAAAAATACGCTCGACGCCAATACCGAAACTCACGCGGCGGACCGTGAAGGACTCACCCAGCAGCTCTCCCCGGCGGCTCATCACCACGCCTTCGAACGGCTGGATGCGCTCTTTGTCGCCCTCGCCTTCCTTCAAGCGCACGTTGATCCGCACCGTATCGCCAGGACGGAAATTCGGCAGATCCTTGCGAATTTGGGACTGCTGCGCCTTATGAACTATCGGATTCATGACATTATTTCCCGGCAGACCCGCTCAGGTGGGGCCAGCACACAACGCACAATCACCGATTCTACAGTATTTGGCAGCGGTTTAGCCACAGCAAATTGCGCAAGATGACCGTATTACACCCGCGCACGGCGTGTGTGCCTGATGTAGGATCCCACACCGCTAAGTGCTCTTCGGGAGCAGATCGGGACGATTACGCAGAGTCTTTTCCAGGGCGCGCTTCTGCCGCCATTTGCGGATCTCTTCGTGATTTCCGCCGAGCAGGACTTCGGGCACATTCCATCCTCGGAACGAAGGCGGACGCGTGTAATGAGGATAATCCAGAATGCCCAGGTTTTGGCTCGGTCTCATCGTGTCTGGTTCGTTCACGCCTGAACCCTCGTTATGCTGCTTGAGTGTTGAACGTCGCGTCCGCGGCGAGCTCTGCGTCTCGGCCGGTCGCTCGCTGAAGGATTCGTTTACGGCGGAATCTTCATTACCGAGCGCGCCGGGAATCAGCCGCGTCACTGCATCCAGAATCATCGCTGCCGCAAGTTCACCGCCGGACAGCACGAAATCGCCAATGGAGATCTCATCCGTCGCTAAGTGCTCGGCGACACGCTCATCCACGCCTTCGTAGCGGCCGCAGATCAGGACGACGCGATCGAGCGCCGCAAACCTGCGCGCGGTTTCCTGGCGGAACATCTTTCCCGCCGCTGAGAGCAGCACGATCGCGGTGGCTTCGGGCTGCGTCTTTTGCCTCGCGGAATCGCCTCGCGCACCCACGAGTGATTCGACTGCATCGAACAGCGGCTCAGGCTTCATGACCATGCCTTCGCCGCCGCCGAACGGGCGATCGTCCACCGTGCGGTGGCGATCGTGCGTGAAGGCGCGCAAGTCATGCACGTTCGCTTCGATGAGCTTGGCTTCGCGCGCGCGGCGCACGATGCCGTAATCGAGCGGCCCGGCGAAGAACTCTGGGAATATCGTGATGATGTCGAAACGCATCGCGCTAATCGTACCGCAAACATGGGGATGGCGCTGCGTAGGGAACTACTTGGTGTTTAGGTCGAGGAGGCCTTCGGGAAGCACCACATCAATGCGTCGCGCGGCGATGTCTACGTTGACGCAGATTTCCTGCGCCAGCGGAATCAGGATTTCGCCTTGCTTAGCGTCCACGACGAGAAGCGGAGTGCCGGAAACGTCGTCGCCGTTGATCTCGACCTCACGCACTCGCCCGATTTCTGCGCCGCCTTTCTCGCGCACTTCGCAGCCGACCAGGTCGCTGATGTAATAGCTTCCAGCCGGAAGCTTCACTCGGTCGGTGAGCGGTACCTGCACTTCGAGACCTACGAGTTTCTTGGCGTCGTCAACCGAATCGCAGGTGGCGAAATGGAATATGGCCTGGCCGCCGCGGCTGTGCGAGAGCCAGCACTTACGCACCGCGACACGCTGGGGCGCGCTGTGCCCGTTCCATAGCTCTACGGAAGTCAGCTTTGTGAGGCGTTCGGGAAAATCAGTTAGGATTTCAGCGGCTACTTCGCCGCGCACGCCGTGCGGGCGCACAATTCGCGCCACAGTCACATGCTGCGCTTTCGGCGAATGTTGGGTATTCAATGCTGCGGATCACTACTCGAGTATTTCCAGCGTAAAACGCTTCTTCAACTTCATTCCCGCGGCGCCCAAGAGCGTGCGAATGGATTTGGCTGTACGACCCTGGCGGCCGATTACTTTTCCGAGGTCGTCGGGCGCCACGCGCAATTCCAGCACGGTTACTTGCTCGCCTTCCACTGCTCTTACCTGCACTTGATCGGGATGATCCACTAGAGCTTTCGCGATGTCTTCAACCAAAATCTTCATGAGACCCCCTCAGCATGAAAAAGAGCCCAGCGTTAGTAGTTCACTGGAGCTTCAACCCGAGTTCCATTAATTAGTTGCCGGGCTGGGCTGAGGGGTAAGATGCGTCAGGCAGATTTACGGTTACGTAGAAAGCTTCGGACGGTGTCGCTGGGTTGTGCACCCTTACCGATCCAGTAATCCACGCGGTCTTGCTTGAGATCGATGACCGCGGGCTTCTTCAGCGGGTCATAAGTACCCACAATCTCGACGAAGCGGCCGTTCCGCGGACGCGTCTTTTCGGTGACAATCACGCGGTAAAATGGGCGCTTCTTCTTGCCAATCCTGGACAGACGAATCGTTAACAAAGCCTCATTCCTCCTGATTCAAAACCTTGCGCCAGAGCCAACCAGTATAGCGAACCCTGACCCATTCACCAACGTTTTTGAGCTACGTCTCGTGGGCTCTCATCTCATCCACCGTCGCCACACCAGCGCCATGGGTGAGTCACAAGTTAGCCCACCGCTGAAGCGGCGGGAAACGATGCAAAAAGGTTTGCAGCGCCCTAGGTGTGCGACACAGGTCCTGTTGCTATTGTCGTTCCCACGGCGGCGGCACCTTCACCGACGCCATCCCCGCAGCCGTCGCCGCCTGAATCCCCAGATCCGTATCCTCAAACACCAAACAGTCCGAAGGCTCGACTCCCAGCCTTTCAGCCGCCAACAGAAACGCCTCCGGATCCGGCTTGCCCTTAATGTAGTCCCCAGCGCAAACCAACTTCTCGAATCTGTCCAGCAACTTCAGCGACCCCAGCGACGCGCTCACCGATTCGCGCGTGCCTCCCGACACCACCGCAAACGGAATTCGCCCGTGCTGCGCCTCGATATGCTCCAGCACTTCCGGAATGGCCTTCAGCTGCGGCAGCAACTCGAAGTAGAGCTGCTCCTTGAGCGAGATCACGCCCTCGACCGGCATGTTCAGCCCTTGTCTCTTATTCAGCAGGGCAACGATCTCGGCTGTAGGGGTTCCTCCCCACGAATAAAAGAGGCGCTCCTCAAACGTGCAATTCCATTCCGCCAGCACTTTCTTCCATGCGATGTAGTGCAACGGCATTGAATCAACAATGGTCCCGTCGCAGTCGAATAAATAACCCGCAAACGGACTATCCGGCAATTTCAATTTCATGTGTTGTGCTGATTTGCCTTTCGTGTTTTTACCCGGACCACCTGTAAATCGCTCGACCAATTTCACAAGCCCAGCCCATTTTGGAGTGCGGCGGCTTGCCGCCGCCCGCGGAAGCGCCGCTACGACCCGCCCTTGAGGCCGGCGAACTTGCCTAGGCCGCGCATTTTGGTTTTGGCGTAGCTGCCGTATTGCTTCATCATTTTGCGCATGTCGGAGTATTGCTTTAGGACCTGATTTACTTCCTGGACGGAGGTGCCGCTGCCGGTGGCGATGCGTTTGCGGCGCTTGCCGTCAATCAGGTTGGAATTGGCGCGCTCTTTGGCCGTCATGGAATTGATGATGGCTTCGACGGAGCCGAGACGCTTTTCGTCAATTTCGGTGTTCTTGGGCAAGTTGGCGAACGGGCCTACTTTTGGCAGCATGCCCATCAATTGTTCGAGCGAGCCCATTTTGCGGATCTGCTTCAGCTGATCGCGAAAATCTTCCAGGGTGAAATCGTCTTCGCGGAGTTTGCGTTCGAGTTCGCGAGCTTGCTTGGCATCAACGGTCTTCTCGACGCGTTCGATCAGGCCGAGTACGTCGCCCATGCCGAGGATGCGCGAGACGACGCGTTCCGGCAGGAACGGTTCGAGGGCGTCGTATTTTTCGCCAACGCCGACGAATTTTACGGGGGCGCCGGTTACCTTGCGAATCGAAAGCGCGGCGCCACCGCGGGCATCGCCGTCCATTTTGGTGAGGACCACGCCGGTGATGCCGAGGCGCTTGTGAAATTCTCCGGCAGAGCGGACCGCGTCCTGGCCGATCATCGCATCGGCAACGAAGAGCAGCTCCGAAGGATTCAGTTCGCGCTTCAGTTCCGAAAGCTCTTTCATCAATTCGTCGTCAATGTGCAGGCGGCCGGCGGTGTCCACGAGAACTACGTCGCAGGCGGACATTTTCGCTTCGCGGAGCGCGCCGCGAACAATTTCGAGTGGCTTATCGGTGCCGGTGCCGGGCCACACAGGGGTGTGGGTGGCTTTGGCGACTTGGGCGAGCTGTTCGCGGGCGGCAGGGCGGTACACGTCGGTGGAGACGACGAGCGGGCGATGGCCATGCTCGGCTAGCCATTTGCCCATTTTGCCGGTGGAGGTGGTTTTACCGGAGCCTTGCAGGCCGACGATCAGCCAGACCGAGGGCGGTTTCGAGCCATATTGCGGTTTCGCTTCGCGGCCTAGCAGTTCGCCGAGTTCGTCGCGGACGATCTTTACTACTTGCTGATCCGGCGAGAGCTGCAGAAGGACTTCCGAGCCGAGAGCTTTTGCGCGGACGTGAGCGATGAATTCGTCGGCTACGCCGACGTTGACGTCGCCATCGAGTAAGGCTTCGCGGATTTCGGCTAAGCCGGCGTCGAGGTGCTCTTCGGAGAGCTTGCCTTGGCCGCGGAGATTTTTGAAGGCGCGTTGGAGTTTGTCAGTGAGTGTTTCGAACATTTTGAGAACCTGTGATTAGTGAGTGGTGATTAGTGATTGGTGACCCGCGACCCGTGTTTCGCGACCCGCGAAAGAAATTGGCTGCGGTTTCGCTTTGGTCGCGTCGTTGCATTTTCATTGTAGGTGACGTGTGCTGGGTGGTCAACGCGGCAGGTGCCTTACGGAACGGAGTGTGTTCATTTGTATCGAATAAGAATTGGGCCGCCCGTTTGTTTTCAAGGAGTTGTGCGATTTTCTGTTCGAGCAAAACCGTCCATTTGTATCGAGTAGTTGGGAGCATTTTTTCGGAGTTTGAGGTCATTTGGGATCCGGGTTGGTGCGATAGGCGTCGAAGTAGATTTTTTCGGTTGAGTTGGGATCGGGGTTGGGTCGTGGGACTTTGCCGAAAAATCTATTGGCAATCGCGCGCCAGTCTTCTTTGGCGTTGGGGTCGGGCGGGTCGGGAGCGGCGACCTGGACATAGGCCGCGGCGGCATCGGGACTCGGCTTCAACTCCGGCTGTTGCTCCGAAACGGGTGGCGCCGGAGGCGAGGGAGCGCGACGTCTGCGCTTGGTTGGTTTTGCCGGCAAGCGGGCGGGTGTGAAAGCCGGTTGGCCGGGCAAGGGAGACACGGGGTCGCTGGATTCATTTCGGGAAACGACGACTTCCGAGCGGGATTCGGGCTGAACCCACAAGCCGTGGTCGTCGACGTGAGAGTAGGTGTAGACGGCTTGGATGACATCGCGTGCGGTGACGGTGACGCAGTCAGCTTGTTCGATGATGTGGCCGAGGGCGTAGCGAAGGGTGTTGTCACGAAGTTCAAAGAGATTGAAGGCGTGAGCGTGGTGGTAGATGGTGGCGCGAGATTTCAGATCGTACTTCTTCATGATGGACGCGGGGCTGACCCACTGAAGAAAAGCTTCCTGAATGAACGAACACGCAGGGTGATTGCAGATTTCGCAGTGGCCCCTGTGGCGGGCGAGATGTTCTTGCTGGTCTTGGATATAGGTGGGAGCGATTTTGGAGAGGGTGTGACGCTGGGCGCGGGATAGCTTCTTCATGTGTTGTCCTCTAATTTTCATTTGGGGGCCGACATAGTGCCCCGACTCACGCTAACACATTCCACGTACGTTTACTATCCGTGCAGCTATATAGGATGTAACCCACAGAAAAGGCTGGGGCTAGATTGTGTGTACCGAGACCTTTGGCGTAGTCCGGCATCGAATAAACTTGGCGATTGGCATAGCTGTTTTCGAGGAGGTGGCGACATGAGCACGGTATTGGTTACGGGCGGGTCGGGATTTATCGGCAGCCATTGTATTTTGCAATTGCTGTCGGCGGGTCATCAGGTACGGACGACGGTGCGGAGCCTGAAACGCGAAGGCGATGTGCGGGCGATGTTGCGTGTAGGCGACGCAGAGCCCGGCGAGCGGTTGTCCTTTCTAGCTGCGGATTTGGAGAAGGATGAGGGCTGGCGGCAAGCGGTGGCCGGTTGCGATTATGTGTTGCACGTGGCGTCGCCTTTGCCGCCGAGCGTGCCGAAGAACGAGGATGAATTGATTGTGCCGGCACGCGAGGGGACGCTGAGGGTTTTGCGGGCTGCTAGGGAGGCAGGGGTGAAGCGGGTGGTGGTTACGGGTTCGTTTGCGGCGATTGGGTATGGTCATAAGGAGCGAAAAGAGCCGTTCACGGAGGTGGATTGGGCGGATCCCAACGGCGACGACGTGCTGCCCTACACGAAATCGAAGATTTTCGCCGAGCGCGCGGCGTGGGATTTCGTTGCAAAGGAAGGTGGGGCGCTGGAGCTTTCCGTGGTTAATCCGGTGGGAGTATTCGGGCCGGTTTTGGGAGTCGATTATTCAGCCTCGATTCTGCTGGTGCAGCGGCTGATGGCTGGCGCAATTCCCGGCTGTCCGCGGTTGTATTTTGGGGTGGTGGATGTGCGCGATGTGGCGGATTTGCATTTGCGCGCGATGACCGATCCGGCGGCGAAAGGTGAACGTTTTCTCGCGATTTCGGGCGATTTCATGACCATGCTCGGTATCGGGAAAGTGTTGCGGGAGCGCATGGGCGACGCGGGCAAACGCGTACCGACCAGGGAGTTGCCGAATTGGCTGGTGCGGTTGGCGGCGCTGCGCGATCCAGCGATCAAATTGATTCTTCCTGAGTTGGGAAAGATTAAGAACGCCACGAGCGAAAAGGCGCAGCGCGTTTTGGGGTGGAAGCCGCGATCGAGGGAGGATGCGATTGTGGCTACGGCGGAAAGTTTGGTGCGGTTGGGGCTTCTGAAGGGTGGGTCGAAGAGGGCGGCGTAAGCGCGGTTCGCAAAGATGGCGCACTGAAGTGCGCCGCTACAAAGTCAAATGCGAACGGGCGGTGCGATTCTCTTCGGCGGCGATGTATGGTTTGTGCGTACGGCAAAATCTCAAGAGCACAGCCGGGAGTGGCTGTGTCACCTCGTTCCTTGACCGTTGTGGCTTGGTCGTCTAGACTACTCGTTTCGATTGGGCGTGGGATTTGCGGTGGGGCGGGGGCGCACGGGATTTGTGGTGCGGGCTGCGTCGCTGGCGCGAGGCGTGCCTCGCGCGAGAGAAAGCGGCGGCATGCCGCCGCACTCCATATGAGTTTTCGCGTCGATCGATTGTCTCTACGGGATGCAATCGTGCCAGGCCCGAAGAGAGATCCCTCGCTGCGCTCGGGATGACATCAAGAGGATCACGGAGATAAAAGTTGCCGAAGAGGACTTTTCAGCCGCATGTGCGGCGCCGACATAAGAAGCACGGATTTCGCAAACGCATGAAAACTCAGGGTGGACGGAAAGTCCTTGCAGGACGCCGCAAGAAGGGACGCCACAGCCTCACGCGCGTCTGACCCGCCACGGCTTGAATTTCCCCGCGAAGCTCGATTGGTGCGCCGCAATGAGTATGATGCGGTGTATCGAGAAGGGCGGCGGCGAACGAGCCGCGAGTTCACGGTATTTCTACGTCCCAATGGCCTCGACCACAGCCGATTCGGCTGGAGCATCAAAAAGGCGCTGGGTAACGCGGTCCGGCGCAACCGAATCCGGCGACGCCTCCGCGAAATATTGAGATTGCACCGACAGGAGATCGCTCCAGGATGGGATGTGGTGATTCATCCGCGCAGCTCGGCAGCCACGGCGGAATTTTCGGCGTTGGCGCAGGAGTTGATCAAGATGATGCCGCGGCGCGAAGAGACGCCGGCGGCGCGCTGAACGCGTCCGAGGGCGGCGCCGGAAACTCCGTGGGCGCGCGAAACGTATTAGATATTGATGATCGTCGGACGATGAAATCTCCCACTACAGAGCAGGGATCGGCGGCGAAGTGGCTGCTGTTGCTGTTTGTGCGTTTCTACCAGATTTTCTTTTCGCCATTTTTGGGCGGAGCTTGCAAATTTTATCCTTCGTGTTCACGTTATGCGCAGGAAGCGATTGCTGTGCACGGGGCGCAGCGCGGTGCGTGGCTGGCGATGAAAAGACTAGGGCGCTGCAGACCATTTACGAAAGGCGGGTTTGATCCTGTGCCGGAGCCGGAGATCGACGGCGCGATGCGCGGCTGGTCTGAATATCGCGATGCGGGTTGGCTGCGGACGGCGGGCAAGGAGCGGGCGCAGTGAAGGAAATGTCCGACCAGGTCCGCGGCGTTTTGTTTGTGATTGCCTCGCTATTGATACTTTTCGCTTGGGGACATTTTTACAAGCCGCCGGTTCCGCCTCCCGAGACGCATACCAATCAAACGCAAACTTCCCCGGGCGCGAGTGCTGCGGGGACGCAGCAGGGTGACGCGCAGACAGGGGCGCAGACTGGCGTCGCGGGAAATTCCGCGGGCAGTGCTGGTGCGAGCGTGAAGGCGGCCATGGGCGCGCCGGCGAATTCTTCCGTGGTGGAGGCGAGCGAGGAAAAATCCTTCGTCGTGCAGAGCCCCTTGTATCGCGTGGAACTTTCGAATCGCGGCGGCGTGGTGAAGACCTGGGAACTTTTGAAGTTTATGAACGACGAGAAGCCGCCGCGTCCGTTGGATTTGGTGAACGACGATGTGGCGAAGGAGTTGGGCTGGCCGTTTTCGTTGGTGATGGCGGATGCGCAGCTGGAGGCGAAGGCGAATTCGGGACTTTACGAGATTGAGACGCACGTTGTACCCACCGACGTTCCCTACACTGCACACTTGAAACCCGGCCACAAGATTCCCGTTCCACCACCGGCATCCGATACCGGCCTCTTTGCACCCATTGAAGTCGACATGCATTGGAGCGACGGGCATCTGGACGTTACGAAAAAACTGAAATTCGATTTGAATTACGAAATGACGGTGGAAGTGGCGGCGACGCTGGATGGAAAGCCGGAGCCGGTGGCGGTCGCGTGGCGCGGAGGATTTGGCGACAAGGCGGTGTACAACGCGGCGCAGTTGGTGACCGTTTTTTACAAGACGGGCGGCAAGCTGAATTTGCTGCAGTACAAAAAATTGGGCGTTTCGGGGAACCAGACCCAGCCGGCGCTGCAATACGGGCCGCTCGAATTTACGGGGATCGAGGACCAATTTTTTACGGCGGCGTTTTTGCCGGACGGCACGGACGTTTCGTTATGGCACTGGATGCAGAACCACACTACGACGGGGGCAGACGGCAAGCAGACGACTTTGCCGGAAGCGGAAATGGCGGCGGGGACGACGGCGGCCGCGCCATTGCGCGTTCGTCTGTATGTTGGGCCAAAAGAATTGCGGCAGCTGGAGGAGCTGAGGCCGTCGCTGGGCGAGCTGGTGAATTTTGGGTGGACGGGAATCATCGCGAAGCCGCTTTTGTGGATTTTGCAAACGCTGCATACGAAAGTGCCGAACTGGGGATGGTGCATCGTCCTGATGACGCTGGTGATCAACCTGGCGATGTTTCCATTGAAGATGAAAAGCTGGCGCTCGATGCAGAAGATGCAGAAAGTGGCGCCGGAAATACGGCAGATCCAGGATCGCTACAAGAAATATTCGATGAGCGATCCGCGCAAGAAAAAAATGAACGAAGAAGTGATGGCAGTTTATAGCCGCGAAGGCATCAACCCGATGGGAAGCTGCCTGCCGATGGTGTTTCAGATGCCGATCTGGTGGGCGCTGTGGCGGGTGCTGGGCGGAGCGATCGAATTGCGACACGCGCCGTTTCTGGGCTGGATTCACGACCTTTCGGCGATGGATCCTTATTATATTTTGCCGATCGGCATGACCATCATGATGTACCTGATGACGAAAATGACGCCGCAGACGACGGTGGATCCGACGCAGCAGAAAATGATGACGTTGATGCCGCTGATGATGGGATTTATTTTCTTCCGGCTTTCGAGCGGACTGAATTTGTACATGTTCACGAGCAATTTGGTGGGGGTCGGCCAGCAGTATTACCTGAATAAAACGGATCCGCTGCCTTCAAAGAGCAAGTTCAAGAAGAAAGAGAAAGTGATCGATGCCTGACGACCGGACAGCGGCGGGGAAAAAACCGTTCCATCGAGAGCACGGACGCGGCGACGCGCGACTGGATCACGAACGCGCGACCGCGGAATTGACGCGTTACCTGGACGTGGCGATGCGCGAGATGGGATTGGCGCTCGAATTCGCGATTTCCGCGCCGGCGATGGTGGATGGGGCGCCGGACGAGAAAGATATTGTGGTGGCGTTTAGCGGCGCGGATCAGGAATTTTTGCTGGAGCACAATGCGGAATTGCTTTTGGCGCTGGAGCATATCGGGCATCGCTGGCTGCGGCTGGATCCACGACTGCACGATCGGGTGCGATTCGATTGCGGGGACTATCGCACTTCGCGGCTGGACGAATTGAAATTATCGGCGCGCGTGGCGGCGCAACGCGTGCGGGAGACGGGTCAGGCGTTTCGTTTTAATCCGATGTCGCCGCGGGAGCGACGATTAATTCATTTGGAGCTGACTGGGGCGCAGGGCGTGCGGACTGTTAGCGAGGGAGTGGGTGATCGGCGGCAGTTGGTGGTGTATCCGGTGAATAAGAAGGCGTGATTCGTGATTTGTAATTCGTGATTCGTGGCTTGGCTTCGCGCTTAATTCCCGCCTGAGTTTTTCGATTCTTTACACTTCGATTTTGTAGCCTTCCTTTCCTACGTTGACGCATTGGGTTGATCCCACGCGGTCGGACATGCCTGCGGTTTCGTGGATGTGTCCGCAGAAAAGGTAGATGGGTTTTTGGTGTTCGATCCAGGTGCGGAGCGTAGGGCTGCCGGCGTGCTGGCCTTGGGCGAATTCGTCGAGTTTGGTATCGCGCGGAGGGAAGTGCACGACGAGATAGAGTTGATCCATTCCGACGAAATGCGACAGAGCTTCAGAGATTTCGGGTTCGGTGTATTCGCCGGGCGTTTTGAACGGAGTGACGTTGCTATAGCCGAGGCCGGCCCAGTTTGTTCCACCGAGTTTTTTTGCCTGACGATGAAAATCCACGAAGCCGAACTTTTCGCAAAACTTTTTCGTTTGGTCGTGCGTTTCGTGGTTTCCGGGCAGGACCAGAAGGCGTTCGCCGAGCGGCTTCAGGATTTCGCCGCAGCGGTCGAGGCCCTTCGCGAAATTGGAAAGGTCGCCGGCCGCGATGTAGATATCGGCCGGTTGCGCGACGACGCGTTCGAGAGCGCCCAAATCACCGTGAATATCGCTGAAGATCAGAATTTTCATGGAGCGCTTCCCGCGTGGACCGGAGCGATTTTGATCATGCGCTGCACGTCCAGGCCACTTGCCTGCCAGCCCTCTTCGATCGGGTCGCCGGCGCCATCGAATACTATACGATAAGAAAAGGGCGCGGGGCCCTGGCGCTTGCGGGTGATGAAACGATTTTCGTTGAAATCCACGTAATGCAGACCATTTTGGCTATAGGCGCGAATCACCGGGAAGCGCGCGAAATTCCAGTAAAGCTGGACTTCCGGCCGCTGCATGGCGCGCGCGACATACATATTGGGCGGCGAATCGGCGGTGAATGAGAACAAGGGCGCCGTTGCATCGCGCAGATCGAAGCGCGATTGGTAAACGCCGTCGCCGGAGCGAATCACGCCACCCCAATCGAGAAGCGAAGGAGGAAGCGGAAGAGCGGCGATGCGATCAATCGGGACGTGATTCGCGGCGGCGAAATTCTTTACGCGGAGCAGCGCTTGGTGATGCGCCACACTGCACGCGAAAAGATAGGCAAGCATCACGACGGTACCCGCCTGGCACCAGCGCGCGGTGGTGATGCGGAATCCGGCGTCACGAATGGCCGGGAGAAAAAAGAGCGCGGCGATCATTACGCTGGAGAAAAATGCAATCCACAGATGGAACGGAAATCCGACGGCATCGGCAATTTTCCAGACGACGAAGGCGGCGACGGTGAAAAGTATCCACATCGAAATGGCGCGCGTGCGGGCTTTCGCGCGATCGGCATAAATCCAGGCGACGACTTGCGGCAGCAGAGCGACGGCGGTGAAACAAAAATCAATAATGAAGAGCAGATCCCAGGTGACACGTTCCTGGGAAAGCGGATCCCAGATGCGCGTGCCGAAGGACGTCATCGCGTCAAGAATAATGTGGCTAGCGATCGCTATGGTGTAGATGACAAAAAGAATTGCCCATGATGGCGATTCGATATCGCTGAGGCCTTTGAATTTCTTTTTCAGGACGCCGAAGCCGGCGCGAGTGATCCAGGCCAGAATCGCGGCGAAAAACGGCAGCGCCAGGAATGAGTGAGTGATTCCGCGGTGATATCTGACGATCGCCAGCGGATCGCGCGAGAAAATTTCCTCGACTACGTCAGCATCCGGAAACATGGCGCCGGCGACAGCCGCGAAAGTAGCAACGCGTCCGCTGCGTTCCGAGAAGAAGCCTTTTCCGAGCAGGCCGCCAACGATGCCGTGGGTTATGGTGTCCATGAAGCGGGTGCAGAAAAGAAATTGTACACGATAGCCGGCGAATTATATGACTTCGAGAAGCGGTGAGTGCTTCGCAAGAACTTCTCCGATGATGCGGGCTGGAATATTTCGGCTGGCGAGCGCGGCGACCGTTGCGTTTGCAAATTCTGGAGCGATGGATACGAGAAGGCCTCCGGAGGTTTGTGGGTCGAAGAGGAGCGCGCGAAATTCGTCAGGCACTTGAGGAGCGAAGGTGACGCAGCCTTCGACAAAATCGCGATTGTTGTTCATGCCGGCGGAAAAAAAGCCAGAGCGTGCTGCGTCAATGGCACCGGGAAGATATTCGATGCGCGTGTGATCAATTTTCAGCGAAACGCCGCTGCCGATGGCCATTTCGCGCGCGTGACCGAGAAGCGCGAAGCCGGTGATATCTGTGACTGCGTGAATGGGATGAGTTTCTTGTCGCGCAGCATTTTCGAGTTCGTGGAGAGCTTCGGCTGAGTCGCGATTCAAGCGCGTCATGGACGCGGTGGCGGCGGTGAGCCACGATTCCTGGGCGCGGCCTTGCTTCAGAGCAGTGGAGATTACGCCGGTTCCGATCGGCTTTGTGAGAATCAGCGCATCGCCCGGTTGCGCGCCGACATTCTTCCAGATTTTCTGAGGATGAATTGTGCCGGTTACGGCGTAGCCGAATTTCAGCTCGTCGTCTCGAATGGAATGGCCGCCGACAACGGTGCAATTCGCCTCGGTCATTTTGGTGAGGCCGCCGCGGAGAATTTGTTCCAGGATTTCTGGCGGGCTGGCGGCGGGAAAGGCAACGATCGCTAGCGCGGAAATCGGGCGACCGCCCATGGCGTAGACGTCGCTTAGCGCGTTGCCTGCCGCGATTTGGCCGAAGAGCTCTGGATCATCCACAATCGGCGTGAAAAAATCCACGGTTTGAACGATGGCGAGCTCGTCGGTGAGGCGATAGACGGCAGCGTCGTCGCTGGTTTCAAAACCGACGATCAGATTGGGGTCGGTTTGTCGCGGAAGGCGCTTCAGAACTGCATCCAGCACGCTGGGGCTTAATTTTGCGGCGCAGCCTGCCGCTTTCGCCGTCTTGGTTAGCCGGACTTGTTCTGTCAGTGGCATTTTTCCGTGGAACAGATTGGATGACTGTAGCGCGATGGGGTCGCAAGATTGCTGTTGCGGCACAGCTTCGGTCGTGCGGATCGACGGCGTTATGCGTGAGCGGCTGCTGAGCGAATGGGGATAGTGATTGGCTTTGCTGTTTGAGCGGCCGTCGGGGAGAGCATGTGGCAGCGCCCGTCGAAGATGGCGCCCGGCTCCATCACCAAACATGGAGTGTGAATTTCGCCGGTGACTATGGCCTTCGTTTGGATTTCAACTTTGCCTGAGGCTTTTATGATGCCGTCGAAATGGCCGCCGATGATGACGTAATTGCCGTCAATTTGGCCTTCGACGTTCGAGTGCTCGCCGAGGATTAGCGTTTCGTGGGAAACCAGATTGCCCTTCATCGCCGAATCAATGCGGAAGGTGCCGGTGGACTCCAAGCGGCCCTCGATTTTTACGCCTTGCTCGAGAAAGCCGGTCCATTCACCGGAATCGTGTCTCTTGCGGTCAAACCAACCCAAACCCATTACGAATCCCCCATGCGCGGCCTGCTAGTTTAGCATTATTTTCGCATGAGCTGATCGTAGAGGCGGGACAAATCACTATCGTCGTAGTATTCAAAGACTAACTGGCCGGGTTTTCCGGTGTGGCGCGGGTGAAGCAAAACACGGGTTCCGTACTCTCGCTGGAGCTCTTCGAGCGCCGCCTTGGTGTTGGGGTCTGGGGAAAAAGTCGGAGCGCCGACATGAGGCCTTGTTCCACGCGAGGCCAGGCGTTCGACTTGGCGAACCGTCATACCGCCGCGGGCTACACGGCGGGCGAGAGTGAGGCGTTCCTGAGTGTCTGCGACGGCGAGAAGGGCGCGCGCGTGTCCGGCGGTCAAGCGGCCTTCTTCGAGGAGGTCCTGGATAGGATCTTCTAGCTTCAGCAAGCGGACGGCGTTGGCGATGGTGGCGCGGTCTTTGCCGGTGCGTTCGGCTACCTGTTCCTGGGTTAAGTGGAATTCGTCAATTAAGCGTTGGAAGGCGTGCGCTTGCTCGATGGGGTTCAGATCTTCGCGCTGGAGGTTTTCGACGAGGGTCATCTCCAGCGCCATTTCTTCGGGAACGTCGCGGACTACCACGGGTACGCGGCTCAAGCTGGCTCGCTGGGCGGAGCGCCAACGGCGCTCTCCGGCTATGAGCTGATAGCGATTCGCGATGCGGCGAACTACTAGAGGCTGAACGATTCCGCTGGCACGAATCGAGCGGGCTAGCTCGTCGAGCGCTTCTTCGCGGAAGCGGGTGCGAGGCTGATAGGGGCTTGGATCGATCAGGTCGATGTCAACCTGGAAGAGCCCTTCACTAAGAGCTGGCGCCGCCGCTGCCGCCGTCATCGTTCCCGCCATCGGTCGGGCCGGCGGGGCTACCTGTTGGACCGGCTCCTGCGGTGGCGGCTGCAGCGGCTGAATTGGAAGCGATGTCGGTTCCGGCTCCCGAATTAGCGCGCTCAATCCCCTGCCCAACGCGTTTCTGGGCATTTGCGATAACCTCCTTGGCGAGTTGGATATAGCTTTCCGCGCCTTTACTATGTATGTCGTAGAACATTACCGGCATCCCATGGCTTGGGGCCTCTGCCAGGCGAACATTTCGCGGTATGACGGTTTCAAAGACTTGCGACCCGAAGAAGCTGCGTAAATCGGCGGCGACTTGCTTCGAGAGAGTCGTGCGGTCGTCATACATCGTAAGGAGGATGCCTTCGACGGCAAGAGAGGGGTTGATGGTGCGGCGAAGGCGCATTAGCGTGTCGAGGAGTTCGGAGACGCCCTCGAGCGCGAAGTACTCGCATTGGATTGGGACTAACACTGAATCGCTGGCGGCTAGCGCGTTGATAGTGAGGAGGTCGAGAGACGGCGGACAATCCAGCAGAACGTAATTGTATTTTGCCAGGACAGGGGCGATTACGGATTTGAGCTTGTACTCGCGGTTTTCCATCGAGACTAGCTCGACTGAAGCACCTACTAGATTTTTGTCGGAAGGGATTAAGTCGAGGCCTTCGACTTGGGCGTCCAGGGTGACGCGCTCGACCGGCTCATCGAGGATGATTGATTGGTACAGAGTGCGACGGGAAGGATCTCTTGGGAATCCCAGAGCGCTGGTAGTGTTGCCTTGTGGATCGCAGTCGATTATGAGCGTGCGTTGTTCGGAAGCTGCAAGAGAGGCACCGAGATTCACTGCTGTTGTTGTCTTGCCTACGCCGCCTTTTTGATTTGTGATTGCGATAACGCGAGCCACCAGGAAATCCCCCGAATGCGAGAGGAATGTAGCAGATATTTTATCGTCGATACAAGATGTTTCACGTGAAACAAATACGGATGGCGGGAGTAGCGTTACGGTGAACGGAGATCGCTTCTGTGTTTCACGTGGAACGTTTCGGGGAATCTGGAGAAGTTGTGCCAATTAGCAAGATTCGCCGGTCAGAGTTCGGAATCTTGATGGATGGGCGCCAATTGAATCTTTCTGAAAGAGAAACCTGTGTCGAATCGTCCTGTCCGAGCCAGAGTACAACTGTTCCTGCTATTCTTAGCCTTGCGGATGCCCACCGTAGAAATGGCTCGTCAATCGCGACGGCGCGCGCGGTGACAAAATCGAACTCGCGTTGTTGATCTTGTATATCTTCCATACGGCTTGCGTGCACATCAACGTTCGTTAGCCTTAACTCTCGCGTGACTTCGGAGAGGAACGCGCTCTTTTTACGGTTCGACTCGATCAGCGTAACGCGAGTGTTTTCCAGTGCCATACGGATAGGTACGGCGGGGAAGCCGGCGCCTGAGCCAACGTCGGCGAGCCGACCGTGCCGTATGGGAACTTGCGAGATCGCGAAGAGGCTTTCGCCAAAATGGAAGCGAAGAACTTGCAGTGGATCGGTGACGGTCGTCAACGACATGCGGCGGTTCCAGCGCAGAAGAAGATCAATGTAAGAGCGAACCTGGTTGCAGAATTGACCGCTGACGTCTTCAGCGTAATAGGGCCTGAGTACTTCGGCAATTTGAGAGTCGTCCAGGGTGTCCATGTTTGTACTACGTCTATAGTATAAAGATTTTCGACCGTAACTCCTTACGATGGCTGGCCTTGTTCTACGGGCTGCTGCGTCGGAGGTCGTATCCGGCCGGGAGCGAGCATCCCCACCGTAATATCCGCAACGAAATGTGCCGCGATTGGCGGCAGCAGGCTTCCCGTCCATGCGCGGGTGCCGGCAAAGATCAATCCGACGACGAACGTGGAAGCCAAGCCGCGGCGGCCTTGGTAGAGGTGCGCGATCGCGAAGTAAATTGCTGAGCCGAAAACACCTGCGAGCACCGCACCGTTCGACCAATCCTGAAATACTCGCTGGACGAAGCCGCGATAGATCAGTTCTTCGCAGATGGCTACGGTGACCACCAACGCGAAGAATGCGAGACGCTCCACATCGTCCTGCGGAAATAACTTGAGCGCGAGTTGCGGAAGCAATCCTTCGGCCTCCGCGGGACGCGCGGCGAGTCGGCGAAGACTGATGAGCTGGTTGGTCAGGACGAGCACCGCGAGAGCGATTGCAACAGTAATCGTGAGAGGTGGATTTCCGATCGCGAAGCCGAGTTGTGCGGCGCGCAAGCCGCGAGCACCGGCACGCCAGAGAATCACTCCTGCGGCGATCCATTGAAACGCTAACGTGGAGGCGTATAGCGAGAGGCGATCCAATTTTGTGGTGCTCGGAGATTGCATCAATTGCCGAACACGGCGGCGGCCGAGCAGCGGCAGCGCGATTCCGAGAAACAAGAGAATGAGGGCGAAGTCCCAATGCATCGCGATAAATGAAAACACTATTCGCTCGATGGAAGCAAGTCGAACACGCGATACGGCGCCGGTAAATATTGACATCGCCGGAGGCGGAGCCGTATCGTTCTTGTTTCTGCGAGCAAGATGAAAATTCTGATTATTGGCGGCGGCGGGCGCGAACACGCGATGGCGTGGAAGCTGAGGCAGAGCGCGCTCGTGGAAAAGATTTGGTGTGCACCCGGAAATGGCGGCATCGCGCGGGACGCGGAATGTGTGCCGCTGGATGCAGGGAACGTGACTGGGGCGGCGGACTTAGCGGCGCAGCTCGGCTTTGATTTGACGATCGTGGGACCGGAATTGCCGCTGGTTAATGGCATTGCAGATGAATTTGCGCGACGCGGGCTGGCGATTTTGGGTCCGGGGAAAGCTGCGGCGCAGCTTGAGGGCAGCAAGATTTTCGCGAAACGATTTATGGAGCGGCACGGAATTCCGACGGCAGAAGTGCGTGGAGTTTGCGAAACAGCTGCGGATGCTTATGCGTCGATCGATTCTAACGCTTGGCCATTAGTGATCAAAGCAGATGGGCTTTGTGCGGGCAAGGGTGTGCTGGTCGCGTCAGACGCGCGGGAAGCGGCGGAGTTTATTGAGCGGCTTATGGTGAAACGAGAATTTGGCGATGCGGGTGCGCGCGTCTTGATGGAAGAAGGCTTGGCGGGACAGGAGCTCTCATACATTGTGCTGACGGACGGAGAAAATTTTATTTCGCTGGCGCCGACGCGGGATCACAAGCGCGCGTTTGATAATGATGAAGGGCCGAACACCGGTGGGATGGGGACGTATTCGAGCGACGACATGCTGAGTGCAGAACTCGAGGAAGAAATTCTGGCGACGATTGTGCGGCCAACGCTCGCGGGATTGCGAAAAGAAAATCTGGAGTATCGTGGATTTATATTTTTTGGTTTGATGCTCACGCAGCATGCACCGAAGGTGCTTGAATATAATTGCCGGCTCGGTGATCCGGAGACGCAATCTATCTTGTTGCGCGCGGACTTTGATTTTGCGCGGGCGTGCGTGGACGCGGCGAATGGCAAGCTGGATGGTTCGCATGCGCGGTGGCTGCCAGGCGCGAGCGTGTGCGTGGTGATGGCATCGGAGGGATATCCGGCGCGTCCAGTTCTGGGTGCTGAAATTTCAGGGATAGAAGAGGCGGGCAGAGTTGGCGGGGCGGTGGTGTTCCACGCTGGTACCAAAATGGAAGCTGGCCGCTACTACACGAGTGGTGGGCGAATTCTCGGCGTGGGAGCGGTGGGGGCGTCCTTGCGGGAAGCGAGCGCTGTGGCCTACGACGCAGCTAGTAGGATCAAAATTCCCGGAGCTCATTATCGGCGCGACATCGGGACGTCGACGTCTAGGAATAAGAGTAAGGCGGCCGCCAGGGCGGAGGCTCTGAATGGGTGAGGTGGCACATCTTTTCAGGTGCCTGGTGCACCGCTTTCCGATGGAAGAGCTTGCCGAAGTGGAGGCTGTGGCGAACAAGGGATTCAAGGGCTGTATTCACGGGCGTTCGGCGAGCAAACGGCAGGTCTCGTTGATGGACGTCGAGACGTTGGAAAAGCTGGGTGTGGCACCCGGGCTTGTGAAGGAGAACATCACTACGCGTGACATGGATTTTCAGATGCTTGGCACTGGGCAGATTTTGCGAATTGGCGACGAGTGCGTGATGGAGATTACCGGGCCGTGTCATCCTTGTCCGCGGATGGACGAGGTTCGGATGGGGTTGCAGGAGGAATTGCGCGGGCAGCGCGGTTGGTTGTGCAAAGTGACGGTCGGCGGGCTCGTGCGTCGCGGGGACCGGATTGAGGTAATGGCGATGGCCGCGGAGACTGCTGCGGTGAGTTCGTCGCGGGCGCCGGCAGACTAATTCACATAGGAGATTTTCTGGTGGCGTCCAACGAGAAGAATACGGATGTGCGTGTGGGGATTCTGATGGGTTCCGACACGGATTTGCCGGTGATGAGCGAAGCGGCAAAGGTGCTGGAGAAATTCGGGATTGGATACGAGATGGAGGTGGTGTCTGCACACCGCACGCCGGCGCGGGCGCATGAATATGCGACGACGGCTTTAGAGCGCGGATTGAAGGTGCTGATTGCCGCGGCTGGCGCGGCGGCGCATCTGGCAGGAGTGATCGCGGCGAATACTACTTTGCCGGTGATCGGCGTGCCGATGGGAACGAGTTCGCTGAATGGATTGGATGCTTTGCTGGCGACGGTGCAGATGCCTGGCGGGATTCCCGTTGCTACGATGGCGATTGATAAGGCGGGGGCGGTGAATGCGGCGATTTTTGCAGCGGAGATTTTGGCGCTATCGGATCCGGCGATCGCGCGGAAGCTTGTGGAGCATAAAGGTGATTTGGTGAAATCAGTGGAAGAAAAGAACGCGCGTTTGCAGGCGACGCTGGCCGAAAAAAAAGTGATATCCGGCTTTTTTCGGAGTGACGTCTAGTCGGGGGACGACGGTTTCAGGAGCGATGGCGCTTCTTCTTGCTGTTGCTGCTCCTGTGCCTTTTTTGCTGTCGTAGGGCGTTTTGGTTCCGCAGGTGGCCGCAGAATCCAGTCAAAGCCATTTTCGATGCTGATGGTGGCCATGGTTTGGCGGGCATTTGACGGCGACAAAACCGCGAGCGCGGCGCGAAGGAATTGCGTGGCGTCCACGGAGAGAATTTTGTTGCTGTCTCCTGCAAGAAAGCGATCGGCGACCTCGCCCATTTTTGCGTCGGAGTCGCAGATTTTTTCGATGCGCGGATCTTTCTGGCGCAGCAGGTCGAGGAGAGTTGGAAGCGTCTTATCCGGGGGATATTGAAATTCCACGAGCGTGTGCGGCTGCCCTTTTTCAGGAGGCCAAACCTGCAAGTAGGTCGGATGAGAAACGTGCGTGTCGTAAAAATCGATGCGCTGCATTTCCTGCCGTAATAAATAGGTGAGCTGCCAGACTTCCGGGCCGTAGTCCTGGATGTAGTCGGCGACGATGAGTTCGGCGACCGGCTCATCGGGAGGCCAATCGAGCTTGGCGTGGAGATCGCCGGCGACAACATTCAGGCGTTCGAATAGACCCTGGCCGACGGATTCGATGTCGGTGGCTTCAACGTTTGTTCCGGCTTGTTCCAGGCGCGGATTAGCAGCTTGACTGGCAAAGTGACCGTGCAGGTGCGGCAAGTCCCTATCGAGACGGGCAAGCTCGAGCTGCGATGAAGGCGAAAACCAATCCACGGCGCCGAGCATGACGCCGGCGCGCCTTAGATTCAACTCCACGGGGATGGGAGGATGAGTCTGCGGCTCGATGGGATTTTCAACCGTGGCTATCAGGATGGCATCTTTGACTACAGCGATGATGACGCGTCCCGTGGCGAGATTGACGACGATTTCTTCGCCGGGCGTTTCGGAAACGTCCTGGGCGGCCGCGGGCTGGGCCACTATTAGTAGGGCGAGGAAGAGCGCTGACAGTGCCGCGGGTGATAGCCATTTGCGCGAAAAATTATGGGGGTGAGGAAACCGCAGCATAATTCGACGGTATCACAAGTCCATCGGCCATGAGAAACGTTCCCACTTTTGGCCGTGGTATACTTGGCAAACGCTGGAGCAACTGTGAAACTCGAGGATTACAAAACGGTTTTGTATAGCCAAGAAGACGGCTCCTGGGTCGCCGAAATTCCCGCGATCGCAGGCTGTTACGCGTTGATGGGGACACGCGAAGAAGCGCTGGCGGAGCTTGCAAGAGTTTTTGAAATGATTGCGGCAGAATATCGCGAAAAAGGTCTGGCGCTACCGACCGATACGACTGAAATTCTGCATGCCTAGCGCAACCGCGCGCGATTTTCAGCGAATTGCCAGAAAACTTGGATTTATATACCGGCGAACCACCGGTAGTCATGAGCGCTGGAACCATCCTGACGGACGCGCGGTGACGATACCGATTCACGGGGGTAAGCAGATCGGGCCGCCACTTTTCTTCAAGATTTTGCGCCAGCTTGGGATTTCGCTCGAGGAATTCAACCTCCTGAAATAGTTGCGGCACCACATTCGCGCGGAATTCTAGTAAAATTTGAGAGTAGGAAACCATACCTGTTGGGCAACTGGCAATGGGATTCTTAACGCATTAAAAGGAGGGGGTCTGAGATCCCCGAAGAGCGTCAAGCACAAGGGCAAAACAGTGGCGGCAATTATCGCGGCGCACCAGCGGTTCGTGCGCGGCGACGAGACTGGAGCGCGTGCGGATCTGGCGGGCGCGGACTTGTCGCGGGTGAATTTCGAAGGCATGAATCTCGATCTGATCAATTTTCAGGGAGCGAACCTGGAAGGCGCGAAGCTGTACAACGCGCGGCTTTCGTCGGCGGACTTGAGCAAAGCAAAGTTGCGGCGCGCGGACCTGCGCAAGGCGGACTTGACGGAAGCTAACCTGAGCGGAGCCGATCTGACGGAGGCGCAAGTGGGGGGCGCGGAGCTATTCCGCGCGGACTTGCGGCAGGCGATCTTGCGGCGCGCGAATTTCGGCGCGGCCAATTTCCGGAGTGCGGAAGTTCGCGGGGCGGATTTTACTGGCGCGGATCTTCAGACGACGATCTTGCGGGAGACGAATCTGGAGGGCGTGGACCTTTCGGGTTTGGATTTGAGCACAACGCTATTGCCGCCTGGTTACCAGGTTGCGGCGGGCGCCAAAAAGTAGCGGCTTGCACTGCGTTGTTGGACACGCGTCAGCGTGTGTGCGAAATCTGCTCCACTCTGCTTGACTGCGGTATTCTTCTCTCACGACACTTCAAAAGACTTAACACAGAGTTGACGGCAGAGGGCACGGAGACACCTAAAAGAATTATTACCGCAGAGATGCAGAGTGCGCAGAGAAAGAAGCGTGCGACTCCAGCGTGTTGCGCTTCTGCTCGCTGGCTTGAGATAAAGCGATGGCGAATCAGCCCTTTATTTTTGTGGAAGATTATAAATTGCCCGGAGGCTGGGTGGGCTCCGAGCAGCACGAGGCGCGCGCGAGGGCGTATTGCGAGATGGCCGAGCGCGGGCAGATTCTTTTTTTCCGCGAACTTCCCTTCGATTTGCCGCTAGAGGATCAGAAATTTCTGCGCGAGCAGGAATGGACCGAATTGCGAATGCACAAGAACGTCTCCTACCGGCCGAGCGAAGATATTTTGCGCGGCGTATCGGGGAACGCGGCGACGGTGGAGCGGCTGCATTCGATCATGCGGAACTACAGCGCGCGAATCATCGAGTTCGTCGGGAAATTTCTTGCTCCGTACAACGGAAAATGGAACCTGGATTTCGCTAGTTTTCGGCCGATGGAGGAAGAAGATCGCAATTTGCCTCTGCACAAGCGCAATGACTTGCTGCATGTGGATGCTTTTCCGAGCCGGCCGACGCGCGGCGGGCGGATTTTGCGGGTGTTCACGAATTTGAATACCTCGCGGCCGCGGGTATGGAATACGACGGAAAGTTTCGATGCGCTGGCGCGGCAATTCGCGAAGGCCGCGGGTCTGCAGGAAATCGCGGAAGACGATTCGTTTCTTGGGCGCACCGTTCAGAATCTGGGTGCGAAGTTGGGATTCGGCGCGGCGGGGCGGACGCCTTACGACATGTTCATGCTGCGTTTTCACGATTTTCTCAAGGAAAACGCGGCGTTTCAGGAGAATTGCCCGAAGACGCGGCTGGAGTTTCCTCCGTTGGCTACGTGGATTGTGTTTACCGATGGCGTAGCGCACGCGGCTATGTCTGGACAGTATGCAATTGAGCAGACGTTTTTGATTCCACCGCGGGCGTTGGTGGCGCCGGAAGCGGCGCCGTTTCGGATTCTGGAAGAGATTGCTGGTAGGCCGCTGGTTTCGTAAACCGCCGCAGCAACGACAAATTGTAAGAGCCGGCGGGACGCCGGCGCTACTAACCCCGCCGCTGCGCTCACGGAGTCATGCTGCCCTTGGTTAGGTAATCCTGCGACGGGACGCCGAAGGCGTCTGCTACGCGATTGAAAAACGCGAAGAGTGCTGTGATGTAGACGGCTTCAGCGATCTGATCTTCTTTCCATCCGGCGTCGCGCAATTTCTGGACGTCTGCGTGCGTGGAGCGGGCTGCGTCCTTGGTGATCAATTCGACGTAAACCATTAGAGCGCGCTCGGCTATTGTGAGGCCTGCGTCATTTAGTTTGCCTTCGAGAATTGCTGCTACGCATTGATCGGTGGCTCCCTGAACACGCAGGAAGTAGGCGTGGCTGTCGAGTCAATACGGGCAGCGATTCAGGAAGGAAACGTAACTGGCGATCATTTCCTTGTGGCGGCGCGTGAGATGGCCTTCGGAGAAGTGAACTTTATTGGAGAATTCAACGACCTGGCGAAGGAAATCGGGACGCGCGCCGAAACATTTGATGATGCCGGGGACTTGTTGGCGGCCGGAGCCGGCACGCCAGAAATCGTGAGCGGCGGCGAGGTCGCCGGTCGCGTCGGCGTCTTCGGTGATACGGATCTTGGTGGGATGCGTTTCCGAGGCGGGCGCGGAATTCGCACCTGACGGTTTCTGTTTCTCGTCCATCATTGTGCGTGAATCCTCTTGGGCATTTTGTTCCGACTTCCTTAGCGTCCGAGCGAAAAGCAGATCCCTCGCTGCGCTCGGGATGACAACCGCTTCACCTTGTCGCAAACTCTAAAGCCCATCTGTTTTGCCGCATCTACGTGGTAGCTTCCGGACCGGAAACGTCGCCACGTAAAAACGCTCAAGTAGTGGCCTGCAAAGATTCGCGAGCGTTTCTGCAGATTCTAAAGGTTAGCGTTTTCTGATCCAACTGTACACGGGCCATCCTGCCGCTACTACTACGCAACCTAGAATTGCTTCGCCCGGGCTGCGGATGGCGAGTAGCACCAGCATAACCGCCACGAGAACGAGGAACGCTATGGGTGTGGCCGGATAGCCGGGAGTGAGAATCGTGGATGCGGATTGCTTTGGGCGGCGGCGAATTACGAAGAGGCCTGCGACTGTGATTCCCAGGAAAAGCACGGTGACAAAGAAGAAGTAGGCGATGATTTGTTCGAACGAGCCTAACGCGACCAAAATTGTAGCGACGATTCCCTGCACGAGCACGGCGCGTGCGGGAGTGCCGAAGCGCGGATGGACTTGCGCGACGGATTTGAGGAAGAGGCCGTCGGCGGCCATGGCGTAATAAACGCGCGGAGCGGAAATCATGAACGCCGCGAGGCTGCCTGCCACGCAGACAACTACGATGGCGGCAAAGACGATTCCGCCGGCGTGGCCGAAGAGGACTTCGCCGGCTTGTGCGACGAAGGTGGCGCTGGAGCCCACTTTTTCGATGGGAACGAGGTAGATGAAGATGGCGCTGATGGCGACGTACACGATGGTGACGGCGATGACGCCGAACGCGAGGGCGCGGGGCAGGTTGCGTCCGGGGTCGCGGATTTCGCCGGAGATTTTTGTGGCGTCCCACCAGCCGCTGAAGCAAAAGAATGCGCCGACGGTGGCGGCGCCGAGCGCGGGAACCAGAGGAAGCGCGCCCGGATGTGCTGGGACAAAGGGCACGAAATTTTGCCAGGAGCCGAGGCGAAAAGCGAGTGCCCAGACGGTGAGCGTGATGAGGACCGCGAATTTCAGCCAGGTGATCCAGCGGAGAAAGCCTGCGCTGATGCGCGTGCTGAGAATATTCAGGACGCAGACGAACCAGATGGCGGTGATCGCAGCGACTTTTATGCCGAGCGACGACCAGTGGAAAATGTAAGCGGCGTAAGCGGCTAGGCCAGTCGCGAATGCCGCGGTGAGGCCCGGATCGAGGACGAGGAGGCTCATCCAGCCATAGAGAAACGCAAGGCGCGGGCCGAAGCTTTCGCGCAGATAGATGTAGGCGCCGCCAGCGCTGGGGAAACGTCCGGCGAGTTCGCCAAAGCAGAGCGCGCCGCTGAGCGACATGGCCCCGACGGCGAGCCAGACTGCGAGGAGCCAGAACGGGGAGCCGAGAGATTTGGTCATGTCTGCGGGAGTGAGAAATATGCCGACGGCGATGGCTTCACCGGCGACGATTGCGGCGGCGGAACCTAGGCCGAGTTGGCGGCGGAGTTCTCGGTCAGGTGGTAGCGGGATTTCCGGGTTGGATGAGACGGCGTGCGGCAGTGGCGGTTCTCCCGTTTTGTGCGTGCGAAATTCGGATTGCGTTTGCGCCGAGTGATCGGTGGTTAGGCGGTGCTTATATTACACGCGGACCGACAATATGCCGAACAGACGGGGGAGGCGTTTGTCGTAACACGGCCGCGAGGAAGTGATCGATTGGCGCGTCAGATCGATGGCGCGATTGAAGTGCGCCGCTACAAATGCGTTTGTGCGCGGTGGCTGACGCGGGCACGGCATGCCGTGCCTCTACGCTGAGATTATTTGCCGGTGGCGAATTCGGCGGAGTCTTCGCCGTAGGCGTTTGCGCCGCGGGGGGAGAGGGCGCGACGGCGGGTTTCTATTCCCAGGCGCTTGATTTTTTGATTGAGAGTGGAGAGTGGGACCTGGAAGCGCTCGGAGGCTTCGGTCTGGTTCCAGTTCGTGCGCTCGAGCATGTCCACGATGATGCGGCGCTCGACCTCTTCGAGGATTTCGAAGAGCGAGGGGGCGGCGCCGGAGCCGCCGATCTGTCCAGGGAGCGGCGGCAAAAATTCCGCTAGCTGGAGACGGACGCCGCGAACAATTTCGCGCGTGCGGACGGGCTCGGGGAGCAAGTCCGCGTCCATGGATTCTTGCGTGGAGAGAACGACGGCGCGTTCGACAACGTTTTCGAGTTCGCGGACGTTGCCGGGCCAATCGTAATCCATCAAGAGCTTCATGGCCGCGTGAGTGAAGACGCGCGGCGGCTTGCCGTTGTCGCGGCAAAATTGTTCGAGGAAGCGGCCGATCAAGAGCGGGATGTCTTCCTTGCGTTCGCGCAGCGGAGGGAGATGAAGAGAGATCACATTCAGGCGGTGGAAAAGATCTTCGCGGAAGCGGCCTTCGCGAACGAGCTTGGTGAGATCTTCGTTGGAGGCGGCGAGGATGCGGACGTCCACTTTTATGGTGTCGGTGCCGCCGAGGCGCATGAATTCGCGTTCCTGGATGACGCGCAGGAGTTTGGCCTGGGTTTCCGGGCTGACCGTGGAAATTTCGTCGAAGAAAATCGTGCCCTGGTCGGCTACTTCGAAGAGGCCTTTTTTCGAGGCGACGGCGCTGGTGAAAGCACCTTTCACGTGGCCGAAGAGTTGCGATTCGAGCAGGTCCACGGGGATCGAGCCGGTGTTGACCGGGATGAAGGCTTTATCGGCGCGCGTGGAGGCGGAGTGAATAGCCTTGGCAATGACTTCTTTTCCGGTGCCGCTTTCGCCGGAGATTAAAACCGTGGAGCGGGACGGCGCGACTTGAGTGACCAGGTCGAAGACAGCCTGCATTTTGTCGCTCTTGCCGATGATGTTGGGGAAATTGTAGCGCTGCTTCAGGGCGCGCTTGAGTTGGACGTTTTCATCGCGCAGACGGCGGCCTTCGATGGCGATAGAAATTTGCGCGATGAGCTCGTCGTTGGACCAGGGCTTGGTGATGTAATCCTGCGCGCCGCCTTTGAATGCCGCGCGGGCCATATCAATCGAACCGAACGCGGTGATGAGGATGATGGAGAGCTGCGGATCGCGGCGGCGAATTTCGCGGAGAAGTTCGAGGCCATTGCGATCGGGCAGGCTGACGTCTAGCAGCATCAGGTCGAACGGATGATCTTCGAGCTGCCGCAGGCCGGCCTCTCCGGTTTCAGCGAGGGTAACTTCAAAGCTTTCGGAAGTTAGAAGCGCTTCGAGCCCTTCCCTAATTTCGACTTCGTCATCGACGACGAGAATGGAACCTCTAGGCATGAACTGGCTTCCTGGCTACGGGAAATTCCAGGCGGAACGACGTCCCCTTACCTGGTGTTGAGCGCACGTCTACTTTCCCGGCGTGCTCTTTTATGATGCCGTAGCTCACCGAAAGACCCAACCCGGTGCCCCGGCCGGTGGCCTTGGTTGTGAAGAATGGATCGAAAATGCGGTGGAGATGCTCGGGTGGAATGCCCGAGCCTGTGTCTGTGACTTCAATTTCAACGGAACCATTTTGCGCGGCGGTGCGGACTTCGAGCATGCCGCCCTGCGGCATGGCGTCGCGCGCGTTCATGAAGAGATTCAGGAAGACCTGCTGCAGCCGCGTGATGGAGCCCAGAACCGGCGGCAACTGCTCGCGATAATTTTTGACGACGTTAACCTGCGCGGTCTTGAAAGGATGCTGCACCAGCGTGAGCGTTTCCTCGAGGATATTGTTGATATCCACTTCGATGAATTCGGCAGCGCCGGTGCGCGAGAAATTCAGCAAGTTGTTGACGATCTCGCTGGCACGGAAGGTTTGCTTCACGATGCGCTCGATGGTTTTCTGGCGCGGATCGTCGGCGGGAATCTGCTTGGCGAGCATCTGGATGTAATTCGAGATCACCGCGAGAGGCGTATTCACTTCGTGCGCGACGCCGGCGGCGAGCAAGCCGAGAGAAGTAAGTTTCTCGGTCTGGACCATTTGTTCTTCGAGGCGGACGCGCTGGGTGATGTCGTCGAGCAGAATCAAGCGGCCGAGACGGGCGCCGCTTTTGCCGACCAGCGGAGCGATGGAGGCGTTGACTACGAGATGGTGGCCGGCGCGCGTATTCAGATGGAATTTGTAGATGCCCGAGACGTGATCACTCGCGGCGCGCGAAGCGATTTCGGCGACCAAATCCTGCGGAAGAACGTCGTGCAGCTTGCGGCGCAGCGCTTCTGATCGGGAGATGGCGAGCAGATCTTCCAGTTGGGGATTCCAGGACTCGATGCAATCTTCGAGATCGACTGTGACGACGCCAATCTTCAGCGATTCGACGATATTTTCGCTGAAATCTTTCAAGCGCTCGATCTGCATCGCTTTCTGTTCGAGCGAGTGGTAGAGGCGCGCGTTTTCGATGGCGATGGCGACGTATCCGGCGATGGTGAAAAGGAGCTCGAGGTCGTCGCTCGAGAGGTAGTCGCCGTCGACGGTCTTGCCGAGCCCAAGAATCGCGACCGAGCGTTCGCGGAAACGGCAGGGGATGAAATAGTTCAGGTCGAGTTCTTCGAGAGTGCGGCGGACGGGTTCCGACTCTTCGGTGGCGGCGCGGGCTGATTCGAAGAAGAGGCAGCCGCGTTCAAAGGCTGGGCGGGCTGGGTCGAGGAACGAAAGATCGAGAGGCCCTTCCGGACGCAAACCCATGGAACGGGAAAGCACGAACTGACCGGGAGTGGCGGGATCCTCGAGGAAGATGGCGAGGCGGTCCACCAGGAGGGTTTGCGAGACGCGATCGAGTACAGAGCCTACGAGAGGCTCGAGGCGAACTTCGTTGGTAAGCGCGCGGCCGAATTCGATGAGCGTGCGGCGGTAATCGAGGCGATCGCGATAAAAGAAGCGGTCGAGGCGCGTCTGCACCCATTCGCGCAACGGTTCGATCAGAAAAGCGGCGACGACGATGGCGATGATGCCGCCGGCGGGCCCGGTCGAGAGCCCCGGCCGATGGAAAAGCTCGCCGATCAGCGCGATGACTGCGAAATAAATGCCGACGACGGCGGCCGTCGCAAAAGTGTAAGAGAGGCCGCGCTTGAAGATGATGTCCACGTCCATCAGGCGGTAGCGGATGATGGCGTATCCAAAGCACAGCGGGATGAGCGCGAGCGAAAGGACGCAGACCTTCATCCAGCCGGATGGCACCGCGCCAAAGAAGAACGGCACAATGTAAAAGAGCAGAAACGGAATAATACCCGCGAAGGTGCCGAACGTGACCCACTTCAGCTGCTGGCGAAGGATACCGCTCGGCGCACGAAAATAACTTGCGAGGAAAATTCCTGCCGCGAGCAGAAAGTAAGCTCCGAGGTATGCAAATTCCTTTTGGTCCAGCCAGTGCTGGGAAGGGAGCGAAGGCAGAAAATCCAACATCCCGGTCGCGATGAAGATGTGCAAGGTGAGGAGCGCCGCCGGCGGCGTGTACAACGCGAGCAGCTTGGGCCAAAGAGCGCCGCGCCGCTCCGGGAAGACGAGCGCGAAATGCACGAATAGAGCCGGCTGCAGCAACAGCGCGGCCACGTTGGACCAGTAGATAATCCAATCGAAGGAATTCAGTTTTCCGCTGTAATGAAAGCTGTAAAGAATGAAAGAGATCAGACAAAAGATATAGAAGTGAATCGCGCGCGGCGCGTTCCAACGGCGCACAAAAATGAACAAGCCGATAAACAAGTACAAGAGCGCGGTGATGCGCAGGTAATTTTCGATGGAAGAGGGATTCTCCTGCGGCGCGGTAACCAGGGGCGTGTCGAACGTGCGGCCGTCGCGGCGCACTTTGTAGGAGATTTCGGTCCAGGGTCCGACGTGGAAGAGGACGCGAGTGACGTCCGTGGCACGGTGTATAGCCATACCGCGGACGGATTCGACGATATCGCCTTCTTTGATGCCGGCTTTGGCGCCGGGCGAATCGGCGACCACGTGCCAAGCCGTGACGCCCTGGGCAGAGTCCATCCAGGTGATGCCGTCATCGGGAAGCACAAAGCTGGCGCGCTGCTGGAAATTGAGGACTGCGAATACGACTGCCGCCAATGTGAGGAGCGCCAAAATTACCGCTCCGAGCCGCATTCGCAAGCTATCGTTCATGCAGGTACACCGGTATCCTTCGAGCAAGATATATTAGCACGTGGGCTTCCAGCGAATCACAGATTCCAATTTGCGTAAGGCGATTATTTACTTTCTGTTATGAACAGACACCAATCCCGAATCCGAGCGAATCCTGTTTATGGAAGATGGCGTCCCGATTACCGTATGCGGCAAACTACCTAAAACTGGAAGCTTAGACCGCCACGGAAGAAGCGATATGTGGGCACCAGGACGACTTGGCCGTCGGTGGTAGCGAGGGTAACGTAACCCTGGGCCAGTAAGTTGCCGCAATCGGCCAGAATCTCGGCGTGTCCGGGGATGAAGCCGGGAAGCTTCTGGTGAATCTGGATGCTGAGGTAAGGATCCAGGTGGTAGATGGACTGGCCGTAGGAATCTTGCTGGGAAACCGCCGAGCCGCTGATCCATTTGTAGCCGGAAACGATTTTGGTGCCGGTACGCGGGATCTTCGCGGTAAACCTCGCCGCAGCGCTCGAGCGATATTGGGTATTCAGCTCATTGCGCAGCGCGGCCTCCACAGGACTCTCGTTCGGAGCCAAGACCCCGCCGTAGGCGTAGATCATGGTCATATCGAGATTCCCGGAAAGTTTCTGCTGATAGACAAGGCGCGCGCCGACGGAGCTCAATTCGCCGGCGTCGTAGGCAAAAACGTCGGAAAAGTAATCGGGAAGATAATCCGGTCCGGAAACATCACCGCGTCCGAAGACAGCGGTGTGAGCGGAGCGATCGTGGAACACGGCCGCGGTGATGCTGGCTTTCTTGCTGAGGTCATGTTCGACGGCAACTTCCTCGTGCATGTTGTCTTCAAGGACGGGGCGGCCGCCGTGCAGGAGAAGAGTGGGAAAAGCGTCGAGTTGATTCAGTGTTGACTGCAAATCTCCGGGAGCGCCCGCGGAATCCTGCCAGGTGTTAGTGGTGACCAGCATGGAAGCCTGCCAGGTGGGGCTGAAGCGCAGGGCCACTTCGGTGCGAGGACGCAAGCTGGTCGTGGTCCCTTGCAGCCCGGCAGCGATGAAATCGGCGCCGTAACGGATGCTGACATGATCGCCAAGCTGGAACGAGGAATCGTGAGACATGCGCAGACCGCGGAAGCTGGGACCCGCCGCACCGAGACGCGATTCGCGAAGCAAAAGAGTGGTGACCGAGCCGGTGGCGGAATCGCCGGATGGCAACCACTGCGTGACGAAGCCGCCCGCTTCGGAAGTCCCGGAGTAGCTAAACTGGCCGGCCATCCGGAGGCTGCCGAGTTCGCCGAGGCCGTAATCGTAGGCGAAGGCGGTTCCGGGTGAATCGGCAACATTGGAAATCGAGCCTGGGTGATCCGAGCCCGAAGAAAATTCCACGCGGGTGTGATCCTGCTGATTCTGGCGATTATCGAAATGGTTGGAGCTGACACCGAGAACAACGTCGCCATCCTGCCAGCGCAGAACCGGTCGCGTGGCGGCAGAGGCTCGCAGCACCCAACCCCACTCGTCGGAAGAAACTTCCTGGTCCGGTTGACGACGCAACGATTCGAAGGAAGTGAAAACCGAACCCAGGACGATTTGGAGCAGCGTGGTGTGCTGGCTGCTGACTTGAATATCCTGCTCGATTACGGGGAGGAAGCCGGCCAGAGTCACTTTTACGGAATAGAGCCCGGCTGGCAGCGTGACAGTGGAGAAGCGACCGCGATCGTTGGTGAGGAGTTCAAACGATAGGCCGGTGACAAGTTGATTGGCGCTGACGACTACCGTGGCGCCCATCTGCGGAGTGCCGGCGGAATCAACCACCAAGCCCGTGATCTTGCCCGTGTTCGGCGCGGCAACGAGCGGCGCCGGAATCGCACACAGGCCTAGGCAGAACATGATCCCGAGGCCCAATGCGCGAATCATCGAGCGATTCACGGAGTTTTACCTCCCTTGCGGTTGCGGCGAGGAGCCGGCAGCCCGAACGGTGAATTCGGACACCGGGGTGATGGTTTTCTTGGCCAAATTATCGGTGACGGAAACTTCCAGCTTGTACTTCCCCGGCGAAAGCGAGCCGAGAGTGATTACATTTTGGAGCGTGAGTTCCTGGCCGTGCTCGGGGAGCTTGTCATCGCCCAGGTCAAACTTGAGCACGGGATTGGTTTCCTTGTCTTTCATTACGCGGTATTGGACGGTGGCGTCGGGCTTGTGCGTCTTGTCGTCAACTTTTAGATTGTAGACCTGCAAGAAAACGCCCATGCGATCGTTGGCGGTAAAGATGGCGTCAATGCGCGGGCGGACTTTCACGTCGCCGAGCACGAATTGGCCGAGGCCAATATCCTTCGACGAAACGCGCAGGATTTCGTCCGCGAGAATCAGAGTGCTGGAGGAAAGGCTATCGTCTTCAAAACGCGGGACGGCCAGCCGCGTATTCACGACGCCGACATTACCGTTATTGATGTCTTTCAGGACGATATCCAGGCGGTAGAGGCCAGGTGTGAGCGGAATCGCTTTCTGGTAGATGGATGCGGTTCCCAGCGATTGCTGGAGCAAGGCGGCTGGAACATCGCGGCGAACGGTGTCTTCGAAAGTATTCACAATCCGGCCGCTGAGGCTGGTGACTCTACCGAAGAGATTCACCGAGGCGGAGTCTACGCCATTTTTTTCCTGGAAGCTGAGCTGGCGCGTGGGGATTTGAATGGTGATTGGGACGAGGACGGTGTCCGACGTGATTCGCAGAAAATCGGTGCGGTATTGAAATTTAATCTGATCGCGGACCAAGCGCGAAGTGGAATATGCTTCAAGGTCCTTGAATTTTACGGGCGGCGCTTGCTGGATTTTCGCGTAGAGATCAAGGCGCGAGAATTCCTGCATCGTTTCGGGAGTCATGCCGAGGGGCTCGGCCATATGCGTACCGTCGGTGTTGTTGAACCGGGCAGTCTTGCTGGAAAGGCCCATGGCTTCCATTTGGGTGAGGCCGGCGCCGGGAACGTAGGTCAGCGCGTCCTTTTCGCTGGGGTCCATGGTGAGGTGATACTCGCCGCTCATGGTGGGGTCAACGAATTCGAGTTCGACGTTCTCACCGATTCCTTCGAGATAGCGATAACGCCAATCCTCGAATGGATAGGTAGAGGTTTCGCCGCCGCCTTCTTCGGCGGGACGATCGTAGCTGCCGCCCGAGGGATGCGACTGAATTTCGTCGGGCGGTCCCCACATGATGTAGATCCTGCCGCGATCAGTTTTCCAACCGGGAATGCCAGAAGAAAAGTGTTCGTTGGTGTACGCGATACGGCGGTAGTGCTCTTCCTTAAAAGTGTTTTCAGCGGAGTCTGGATCGGGATTGCGGCGTTGCCAGAATGCTTCGATGAATTGTTCGCGCTCTTCGTTGGTTTGTAGATGGAGGAAGGCGCTACGCTCTTCGGGAGAGATGATGTAGACGACGTCTTCGTTCAACCATTTTTTATATTGGGAATCGAGTTCGTTGAAAAGATCTTTGTCGCGCTTGGAACGTTGTTTGGCGGCTTGCTTCTGGGCCTTTTTATCGTTTTGGTCCGGTTGAGGATTTTGTTGAGGAGTTTGTTGAGATTCGCCCTGCGCGAACGCACCTGGCACACACACCAAGCCGCAAGCTAATGCGGCGAAAAGAAACACCTTGACCCCAAAACGCATAGTTTACGCCTTTTCCCCGAGGGCCAAAATTCTAACCTGTCCGCTGGTACAGGTCAACGAAACTTTCCCCCGTGGCCATTTGGTCCATTGGAATCCTGGACTTAGCGGCGGGTTGCCTTGGACTGCGAATAAGTGTCTCAACTGGCACAGGGGGTCGGCCGTCCGACGGCCGTTGCTGTGGGGATTTCGGAGGCGATTTCAAGAGCCAAGGGCGGGATGCTGAATCTCCGCCTGGAACGTGGTGCGCGAGGTTGGCGCTGTACTGATAAACTCTGATTGGACTACAATGGGGCACGGCTCTTCGTTGCCGCCGGGCAGATCTCTGGCGGGGTGGTCCGAGCGACCAACCAGGGAGTTGCAAGCATCTGACGATACGGACCTCCGAATTATCATATTGACGCCTGCCATTCTGTCCGCACGCGCGTCTAAGCGGGAAACATTTCGTGCCGATGGCACGTATTCATTAACGAAGACGGGGTATATTTGTCGCCCCGCGAGGCGCAGGTCTAAGGGCTAAAGCAATGAAAACATGGCAAAAAGTCGGGATAGGTGCGGGTGTGGTCCTCGTGCTCGGGGGCATCTCCTGGTTCAGCATCTACCAAGTGAATAAGGGAGTCGTAACCGTCCAGACGGGCAAGGTGGTGAAGGAAGACCTCACCTCCATTGTGACCGCATCGGGTGAGATCCGGCCGCGGAATTATACGAACGTCGAGGGAGAAGGAATCGGCAAGATCACGCAGATCGTGGTGAAGGAAGGCGAACAAGTAAAAAAGGGCGACGTGCTGCTGAAGCTCGAAAACATCCAACCAGGCGCGGACGTGGCGGCTCAGGAAGCAGCGATTGACGCGACGGAAGCGGGCGTGCGAGCGTCAGCAGCGAATTATGATTCGGCGGTGGCTACCCTGGCGCAACGGCAAGCGGATCTGGAAAAGGCGCGATTTGATTGGCAGCGCAGCCAACAGCTTTACAAGGAGCAGTTGATCGCCAAGTCCGATTACGACGCCACCAAGGCCAGTTACGACGGCGCGGTGGCCGCGCTGAGCGCCAGCAAGGCGCAGGTGGATCAGACTCGCGCCGCGCGGGAGCAATCGCGGTACAACCTGAACCAAGCGACGGCCGTGCTGAAGCACACTAAGGATGTGCTGCGCAAGACCACTTATGTGGCGCCCATTGACGGAATTGTGAGTTACATCGCGGTGCGCGTGGGAGAAAACGTGGTGCCCGGCATTCAGAACACCGAAGGCAGCATGTTGATGACGATTTCGGACATGAGTGTGGTGGGCGCGGAAGTGAAAGTGGATGAGACGGACATCACCAACGTGAAAGACGGCGACGCGGCGGATGTGACGATTGACGCGCTTCCCGGAAAAATCTTTAAGGGGCGCGTGACTCAGGTGGGCGACGAGGCAATTTTGCGTTCGTCGGGCCTGGCGGCTACGACGCAGACCACCGCGAACACGCAGGAAGCGCGCGATTTCAAGGTGGTGGTGACGCTGGATAAACCGCCGGACGGGCTGCGACCGGGACTTTCGGCGAGCGCGAAGATCCAAACGGCGCACAAGAACGGCGTGCTGACGATTCCGATTCAGGCACTGGCGGTGCGCACCAAAGCGGATATTGAAGAGGCGGAGAAGGGGCACGGAGGCAACGTCACTCTGGCAGCTTCGAAGCCGCTTGCCACCGGAAACCCGGAGCAGAAGATTGACGTGCAAGGCGTCTTTGTGGTGCACGGCAAGAAAGCGGAGTTCGTGCCGGTGCAGACCGGAATTACCGGCGTGACGGACCTGGAGATCACCAGCGGTTTGAAAGATGGCGATGAGATCGTGATCGGAAGTTACAAAGCGCTGCGCACATTGCGGCCGGGCGCCAGCGTGAAAGTAGACAATTCCGCGCCGAAACACGAAGATTCGGTAACCTAGTCGAGAAACGCAGCGAGGAGAACGAGGAGCACATGCCCATGGCCGTGGAAGACGTCAGCGCCCCGCAAGGTTACCGGCAGGACCTCGTTGACACGGGCATCGTAATTCAGACGCAGGAACTGTGGAAGACGTACGAGATGGGCGCGGAACAGTTGCATGCGTTGCGCGGCGTGAATATTGAGATTCACAAGGGCGAGTACGTCGCCATCATGGGGCCTTCCGGTTCGGGAAAATCCACGCTGATGAATTTGATCGGATGCCTGGACACGCCGACGAAGGGAAGCTACTGGCTGGCGGGGCGGTTGGTGAGCCAACTGGACGACGACGAACTCGCTTACATACGGAACAAAGAGATTGGCTTCGTTTTTCAGACGTTTAATCTATTGCCCCGCGCGACTGCACTGCACAACGTCGAATTGCCGATGATTTACAACGGGACCGCGTCTGAAGAGCGGCTGGAACGCGCAAAGAAAGCGCTCGCCCAAGTGGATCTGGCGGAACGCATGATGCACAAGCCTAACGAACTTTCCGGCGGGCAGCGGCAGCGCGTGGCGATTGCGCGGGCGCTGGTGAATAATCCTTCGATATTGCTGGCGGATGAGCCGACGGGAAATCTTGATTCGCAGACGGGCGAAGAAATTATGGCTTTGTTCGCGCGACTGCACGAACAAGGTAATACGATCATTTTGGTGACGCACGAATCGGATATCGCGGCGCACGCGCATCGCGTGATCCGGTTGCGCGACGGCAAAGTAGAACGCGACGAACGAACCCGCTAGACGATTTCGCAGAGCTCACGTAACGAAAGCCCGCCGTTCTCAGAATGTCCACTTATCAAAAACCGAACTCAACTTCGAAGAGCCGTCGCGACTCCGGCGCTACACTACGGGTGGACTTCGCTCATTAGTGCGAGGAGATTTTTGTCGGGGTCGCGGAAGAAGGCCATCCAGAGATCGTGGTCTGGCATTTTGGCGATCAGGTGAGGTTTTTCGACTAGGTCGGCGCCGTGTGACAAGAGAGAGCTATAGGCACGGTGAATGTCGTCCACTTTGAAGTAAATCACCGAACTTCGGACGGCTCCGGCGGGCTCGCCGGAACTTTCTTCAGGAACGTCCAGCATCAGGCGCACGCCTGCACAATCGAAGAAAGCGATGTTTGGCACCTGGAACAGGAATTTCATGCCCAGGGTATCGCGGTAGAAGGGTACGGCGCGCTCGAGATTCGTCACTGGGACGGCAATCTGGCCAATCACGCTGAGATGTAATGGGGTTTGGGGCATGGACTGTCTTCCTGGCGATGCTGGCTGGGAGCACTATTCTAGCGTCTAATTCGAGAAAAAGTTACGCGCGAGGAATAAAACATTGGCGGGGCGTTCGGCGAGGCGCCGCATGAACCACGGATACCAGAACGAGCCATAGGCAATCAACACGGCCGAGCGATAGCCGGCCTGCGCCAGGCGCAATTGTTCAGCTCGCTGGATGCCATAGAGCATCTGAAATTCGAGTTGGGCCTTCGGGACGCCTTGAGATTCGGCCCATTCCGTAATTTTTGCGATCAGCGTGCGATCGTGAGTCGCGATGGCTGCGCGCACGCGGGCGCGACGAGCCTCGGGGCTGAGCAAGCGCTGCGCGAGATGAAGGTAATTTTCGTCCACATCCTTCTTCACGGGGTAAGCGATCTCCGCAGGTTCGCTGTAGGCACCCTTCACCAGGCGAATGGCCGCACCCATGGGGATCAAGGCGTCCAAATCTTTTTCGGTGCGATAGAGATACGCCTGAAGGCAAATGCCGACATTGGCGTGAGCCATCCGCGCGCGGCGATAAAGCTCGAGCGTGGCGTCCACATAGGGGCTTTGCTCCATGTCTATCCAGAGAACTTTGTCGGGGGGCGTATTTTCGATGAGTTTTGAAAGATTTTCGTAGCAGAATTTGGCATCGAGATCGAGGCCGAGCTGCGTGAGCTTTACCGAAATTTCGGTGGGAAGTTTTGCGGTGAGAATGCGATTGGTGACGTCGAGATAGTGCTGCGTGACGTGGGTGGCTTCTTCGCGGTCGGTGATATTTTCACCGAGGTGCGTGAGCACGGATTGAATGCCGCTGGCGGCGAGAGTGTGCGCGGCAGAGAGCGCGTCGTGCACGTCTTCGCCCGGCATAAAACGCGAGACGGTGCGGCGCATGAATCCGAAGCGTGGCGCGTGTTCGCGCATCCACGGGCTTTGCGAAGCCATCAGAATTCCGCGCCGCAGCAGACCCATTGCCAGTTCCTTTTCGGATGCTGATTATTGTGGTGATGAAAGCGTTTTGATCAGCCGGTAGTAAAAATCCACGCCATCGTAGAACGACGTGACGCGAATGCGTTCGTCGCGGCCGTGCGAGCGGTCGTCATCCACATCCATGAACAAGCCGGGGAGGCCGTACGTGGGCAGCCCGGCGGCGCGGGAAATTGCGCCGTCGCTCGCGCCGGCGTCCATCACCGGCACGATGGGCACGCCCGGCCACATTTCATTCGACACTTTTTGCAGCGCCGCCATCAAATCCGGGCGCAGCGGTGAGGGCGGATTGGGAATGCCGCTGGAGGCCAGGCCCGTGGCGTGCGTGACCACGATTTTTGGATTGTCGAGAACTTTTACCAGCATGGCTTGAATTTCGTCCGGCGAATGGCCGGGCATGATGCGGCAATTTACGTTGGCGCGCGCCATACCGGGCAAAGCGTTATTGGCGTGGCCGCCTTCCAGACGAGTGGCAACGCACGTGGTGCGCATGCGGCCATTGTAAAACGGGATTGCGGACAGCCGGGCGATTGCAGCGGGATCGGGCGGATCCTTGAGGATTGCTTTCATGTCCGCGCCGGTTTGGCCACCGAGGATTTCCGCTTCGCGCGCGAAATAGGTGCGCGTGACTTCGTTCAGCTCGAACGGAAACTGATAGTGCTCGAGGCGCGTGAGGCCTTCGGCGAGTTCGTAGATGGCATTGTCGGCGGTGGGCAACGAACTGTGGCCGCCGGGACTGGTGACCCTCACATCGTAGTCCTGATAGAGCTTCTCGCTGGCTTGAATGCCGATGAGGATGCGCTTGCCATTATCGAGTTCGAAATCGCCAGCGTCCGGATTGATTACGTACTCCGCTTCGATCATGTCGCGATGATTTTTAATCAGCCAGTCAACGCCATTGGATGTGCCGCCTTCTTCATCGGCGGTGAGCGCGAGGATCAAGTCGCGATCGGGCTTGTAATTTTCCTGCTTCAGGCGAATGAACGTGGTTACTAGAAAGGCGTCGCCATCTTTGATGTCGCCGGTGCCGCGGCCGTAGAAGTAGCCGTCTTTTTCGACGAATTTGAAAGGGTCCATGGACCAGTCTTCGCGGCGCGCTTCGACTACGTCGAGATGACAGATGAAGAGAATCGGTTTTTGCGCGCCGGTGCCGTGAATGCGCGCGACCATATTGCCCTTGCGAGAATTCGGGCCGAGGACGTGAACGTCGGCGGCGGGAAAACCGGCGTCGAGAAGGCGTTTGGCCATGGCGTCGGCCGCGACTGTGGTGCTGCCGACGGAATCGGTGGTATTAATTTCGACCAGCTCCTGGAAAATGTCGTGCGAGAGCTGCTTGGTGGCGTCGTTGACCTGCGCGCGTAATGTTCCGGCGACGAAGATGCACACCAACACGGCGATTGCAAAGCGGGCCGTAAATTTCATTCGTTCTCCCAGGAAATGAACGATTGAGACTAGCAGACCCGGGTGCGACGGTCAAAATGGAGGCGGCGAGAAAGGAGTGTCTTTTGGCGATTCTAGCAGGAAGATGGCGTAGCGATAGACTTCGAGTTTGGTGACGTCGTTGACCGCGCCGATGACGAATATTTTGCTGAATGCGGAGTGGACGATGTGCGCCTGGTCTTCGGGCAGCAGGCCGAGGAGTTCGCCGAAGCGATTTTTGGCTTTTGAGAATTCTTCGGATTCTTCGGGGGTCAGCGGACGCTTGGTTTGGCTCCGTTGCGTGTAGTTTTGGTAGAACTCGTAGCGGAACTGCTTTTCGTAGAGCGCGGCGTAAGCCGCTTCTGGCGTGCCAGGCTTTTTATCTGAGGCGGCGAGGGCCCTGGCGGTGAGATCGTCCAGTGCTTTTTGAAAATCGCCGAAATTTCCGCGCGCTCCCATCAACGGGCCTTTGCCGCTCCTGCCTAGAACCGCCGCGAGATGGTTCGTGCGCGCGTCGTAACATTTTCCATAGGCCGCGATGGCGCGGAGCGTGTTGGACGTGCTGTCAGCAGTGGCGTGAGCGGATTTCTCGTTGAAATAAGTGGTCCATTCTTGCGAGCTTTTTTGAAGAATTTGCGCGCAGGTGAGCTCGAGGCGGTCGGTCTCGGCGGGTTTGGGCCGCGCGGAGTGCGCTTGCGCGATGATTCCCGGCGCCAGCCCAAGCGAAATCAATGCGGCGAGAAAAAACTTCATCGGGGGTCACCTCTCGATTCCTTGCGCACTATTGAGAATTTGCGAACCTCAATTCAAACAGATCCAACTCCTGTTCCAGCCGGTGCAAGACCTGGTCGTTGATTTTATTTTCATTGCGTAAATTCAGGAGCGCCGCACGCTGTAGAGCACGGATTTGGGCGGAAAGTTCGCGGAAACGCTGGTAATCCTGCGGCCGGTAGCCGGTGTCAACAGCATGATCACCCGGCAGAAGATTCAGATGATGATGCTGCACGCGGATTAGCTCGTCGTAGACCGGCTTGAATTCCGGAAGATCCGTATCGCGCGCGTGCTCGAGATAAGCAAGCGCGGCGTCAATCATCGCGTGACGCGCCTGCTCTTCTTCCGGGTTACGCGTGACGGCGCTGGACAAGCCCAGGCGGCGAATGATCAACGGCAACGTCAGTCCCTGCAGGACGAGCGTCACAAAAATCACACAAAACGTGAGAAAGATGATGACGTTGCGTTCGGGAAACGGAGTGCCATCGTCCAGGAACTTCGGGAGCGAGATCGCGGCCGCCAGCGCCACCACGCCGCGCATGCCGGTCCACCCGATAACGAAAATATAGCGAGGATCAGGCAAAGCTTCCTGCTGATGCAGCAGACGCCGGCGAATCCAATTGGACGTCCAGCCGCCGGGATACACCCAGACCATGCGAAGCAAAATCACAACGCCGCTGAACAAGAGGCCTGTGACCAGCAGGCGGCTGAAGGTTATCGTGCGGATTTCGGCAAGGATGTAGGGCAATTGCAGGCCGATGAGGATGAAGACGATTCCGTTCAGGACGAAGCTGAGAGTTTCCCAGACGGCATCGCCCTGGAGGCGGGCTCGCGTAGAGAAAAAAAGCGAGCTCCGGTGGCCGAGATACATGCCGCAGGCGACCGTCGCCAGCACACCGGAAGAATGCAGACTTTCCGCAGTGAGATAGACGACGTACGGAGTAATGATGGTGATCGTAATTTCGATGGGAGCGTCTTCGATCCGGCCGATCACCCAGGAAACGAGAATCGCCAGCACCAATCCGATCAGGATGCTGCTGCCAATCAGGTAAAAGAGGCGCAGCATGCGCTCGGAAAAAGGCGGCGCGTGACCGGTGACCACTGCCGTTATTGTGATTTGTAACGCCAGCAGACCGCTGGCGTCGTTGACCAGACTTTCTCCTTCGATGATGTCCGTGATTCTTTGCGGGAGGCCGAGGCGACGGCCGATGGAGGTCGCAGCGATCGCGTCTGTGGTGCAGACGACCGCGCCGAGAACGAGGCCGAGTTGCCAGGTGAAGTGCGGCAGAATCCAGCGCGAAGCGATCGCTACGCCGTAGACCGTGAAACTCACCAAGCCCAGCGCGAGCATGGAAATGCTCACGAGGTTGTAGCGAAAATCGCGCCAGGAAGTTTGCGCGGATGCGGAAAAAAGCAGCGGCGGAAGGAACAGCAGGAATACTACGTTGGGATTCAGTTCGATGTGCGGCATGCGCGGCAGCAGGCTGAGCACGAGACCGGCGATTACCAGAACGATGGGGTAAGGAGTTTTGAAGCGCTTGGCGAGTACCGCCAGAGTGACCACGCATACCAGCAGCAGAAGAATGATGGGTTCGGCGCGTTGGATATTTTGCCCGTACATGGTTTCGTCGGACGTTTACGATATCTCAGTTGCTCGCTGCGGGCACGCACTTCCGGGCTGGATTTTTTGTCGTGGCTCTGTCGCGAAATTCTGGCTGCGGCTACTTGTGGCCGGCGTGTCGAGATTTTGGCGGGCGGAGAAGAGCGCGCTCCAGCAAGTGATCAATGGCGCGGCCGAGGCGGCGAATGCGCGCGTCGGGCCCTTTCGCCGAGTCGAACCAAGCGATGAAATGGCGGCGATGGCCGGGCGGGAGTGCTTCGAAAGCTTGGCGCGCTTTGGAATGTTCTTTTAGCGCGGCGCGCAGGTCGGCGGGGACTGGCAGCTCGCGCGAGGCGAGATCGAGCCGAAGCTCGACGCTGACGACTTCGCCCGCATCGGCGCGTGCGGCTTTGCGCAACGCCGTGTTCAGCTGGATGCGATACCGACCTCCGCCCGCGGGCGTGAGCGTAACGCGCGCGGTGCGTGCATTCACGATGGCGACCACTGGAATGTATTTCGGCTTTGGTCTCGTTGATTTTGCTGTCTTGCGTTTCGCGCTTGCGGGTGCGTGTTTGCTCGCGTGGAGCTGTTTGATCAACGCGTCCGCGATTTCTGGCGGCACGTCCACGTGGCGCATCATCCAGATTTTGTAAATCGTCGCGAGAAATTTCTGAGCTTGTAAGGCCATCGTCGTGGAGATTTCCCAATTTCGCGCCAACAACCCGCATCCGCGCTGCTAGGGCATAGCCTTGTTTCGCCGATCAAAACTGAGCGCTGAGCTGTTCGACCGTGATTTGGGCGTCTCGTAGGATCTGCTTCAGCGTGCCGAACGCGATCGAGCGGTGAAGTGGAATTGTCAGAGGTTTCCGGCGAGGGTCCGATGGGTGCCGAAGTCTAACGTGGCTTCCCTTTTGGCGAACGCGAACGTACCCAAACTTTTCCAACGCGCGGACGAGTTCCTCACCCGAGATGATAGGGAGCTTCGGCGTCATCGCGTGACGACGACGCTGCCAATCAATGTGTTAGAAGGATCGGGAAAGCTTTCACCGTTCTCCTGCATGTCCTCGAGGACCAACTCAATGGCCTCGCGAATGTTGGCAAGAGCTTCTTCGACGGTGTGGCCCTGCGAATAGCATCCTGGAAGAGACGGGCATGTCACGACGTAGCCGTCATATTCGTCGTCTCGTTCCAAGAGAACCTTGAAATCTATCGCCGCCATCCGTAGATGCTATACCAGTACAGCAAGGCGTGCAACGCGACGGACTCGGCGACGTTACCAATCCAGTCTCTTTGAACGGACCAAGGCGAATAGGTTGCGCGCGCTCGCCGTCAGGAGCGCACAGAAACAAAAAAGGCCGCGAACGCTTTTGGCGTTGCGGCCTTTTAAAATTTAATCCTGGCGGTGACCTACGTTCCCGCGTCGTTTCCAGCGCAGTATCATCGGCCCGGCAAGGCTTAACTTCCGTGTTCGGGATGGGAACGGGTGTGACCCTTGCGGTAAGACCACCAGGAAACTTGTAATCGAAACTCAGAATCGGAATTCGCAGCGGGACGCAAAGGCCTGGCTGCGAAGCGATGCTCGGAGTTTCGATGAGCAACTGAAGGAAGTTGGTAAACCGCAATTTCGCTTGAGAATAGACAACGCGAAAAGTGCGACTTTCCTAGCCACGCGGGACCCGTTCGAATCCCGAATTGCACGGGATTCCCAGGGCAACGCAAAGCGTTGGGAAAGTTTTATGGTTAAGCCGAACGGCCGATTAGTACGGGTTAGCTACACGCATTACTGCGCTTCCACCTCCCGCCTATCAAAGTCGTAGTCTTCGACTGGCCTTCTTACCCCCCCGCAGGAGGGTTGGGAAACCTTATCTCGAGGCGAGCTTCTCGCTTAGATGCTTTCAGCGATTATCTCTTCCGGACTTCGCTACCGAGCTATGCCACGGGCGTGACAACTCGATCACAAGAGGTCCGTCCATCCCGGTCCTCTCGTACTAGGGACAGCTCCTCTCAAGTTTCCTGCGCCCACACCAGATAGGGACCGAACTGTCTCGCGACGTTCTGAACCCAGCTCACGTACCGCTTTAATAGGCGAACAGCCTAACCCTTGGGACCTTCTACAGCCCCAGGATGCGATGAGCCGACATCGAGGTGCCAAACCTAAGCGTCGATGTGAACTCTTGGCTTAGATCAGCCTGTTATCCCCGGCGTACCTTTTATCCGTTGAGCGATGGCCCTTCCACGCAGGACCACCGGATCACTAGATCCCACTTTCGTGCCTGCTCGACCTGTGTGTCTTGCAGTCAACCCGGCTTATGCTCTTGCACTCCACGGCGGGTTTCCAATCCGCCTGAGCCGAGCTTTGAGCGCCTCCGTTACCATTTAGGAGGCGACCGCCCCAGTCAAACTACCCGTCTGGCCGTGTCCTCCACCCCGTCTAGGGGTGCAAGTTAGAGCGACAGAACTATCAGGGTGGTATTTCACCGTTGCCTCCCTCCCAGCCGAAACCAGGAGATCCCAGGCTCCCACCTATCCTACGCAGGCAGTACCGTTAATCATGACCAGAGTGCAGTTAAGGTGCACGGGGTCTTTCCGTCTAGATGCGGGCATCCGGCGTCTTCACCGGAACCACAAATTCGCCGAGCCGTTGGCCAAGACAGTCGTTCGATCGGTACGCCATTCGTGCAGGTCGGAACTTACCCGACAAGGAATTTCGCTACCTTAGGACCGTTATAGTTACGGCCGCCGTTCACCGGGGCTTCAGATCAGGCCTTCGTTGCCTTGCGGCAGCTAAGCCCTCCCTTTAACCTTCCGGCACCGGGCAGGCGTCACCCCCTATACGTCGTATTCGACTTAGCAGAGAGCTGTGTTTTTGTTAAACAGTCGCCGAACGCATTTCACTGCGGCCCCCTCGGGCTATAAACCCTAGCGGGGCACCCCTTCTCCCGAAGTTACGGGGCTAATGTGCCTAGTTCCTGAGCCAGCGTTCTCTCGAGCGCCTGTGGATATTCACCTTGTCTACCTGTGTCGGTTTGAGGTACGGGCACCATCTGAACTCCTTAGAGGTTTTTCCTGGCAGCGTGAAATCAGAGACTTTGCGGCCGTGTGGCCTCGGACCCGGTCTGACTGTTGAATGACCCCGTGGATTTTCCTGCGGGATCCAGCTTGCACCGAGACATCGGGACATCCATCACCCGACTCCCCTATCCTTCTGCGTCACCCCATCGTATAACGTTCAAATGGCGGGACAGGAATGTTGACCTGTTGTCCATCAGTTACGCCTCTCGGCCTCACCTTAGGACCCGCCTAACCCTGAGCGGATTAACCTTCCTCAGGAAACCTTAGACTTTCGGCGACACGAGTTCTCATCGTGTTTATCGCTACTTATGCCGGCAGAGTCTCTTCCGTTGCGTCAAGTAGTTCTCTCGATCTACCGTCGAACACAACAGAATGCTCCCCTACCAAATAACGCCACCCGTAGGTGTCGCTAATTTCGCAATTTCGGTCGCAGACTTAGCCCCGTTGGATTGTCGGTGCGTGAACACTTGACCAGTGAGCTGTTACGCTTTCTTTAAAGGATGGCTGCTTCTAAGCCAACCTCCTGGCTGTCTGTGCGCTCACACGTCCTTTCCCACTTAGTCTGCAGTTGGGGACCTTAATTGGCGATCTGGGTTCTTTCCCTCTCGACCACGGAGCTTATCCCCCGTAGTCTCACTCCCGTACTGTTGTACACGGCATTCGGAGTTTGATTGGATTCGGTATCCTGGATGGGACCCTAGTCCATTCAGTGCTCTACCACCGTGGCAAATCATACGAGGCTGCCCCTAAAGGCATTTCGGGGAGAACGAGCTATCACGGAATTTGATTAGCCTTTCACCCCTACCCTCAGCTCATCCGAGCGATTTTCAACTCACACCGGTTCGGTCCTCCAGTCGCGGTTAAGCGACCTTCAACCTGGCCAAGGGTAGATCATCCCGCTTCGCGTCTATTCCCACACACTGAGCGCCCTATTCGGACTCGCTTTCGCTACGGCTCGCTTTCGCTTAACCTTGCGTGTGAGAATAACTAGCCGGCTCATTAAGCAAGAGGCACGCCATCAGGCATTTCCGGATCCGAAGACCCGGCATAGCCCTCTGACTGCTTGTAAGCATACGGTTTCAGGTTCTATTTCACTCCCCTCGCAGGGGTGCTTTTCGCCTTTCCCTCACGGTACTAGTTCACTATCGGTCGCCAACGAGTATTTAGCCTTGGAGAGTGGTCTCCCCGGATTCCCACTGGGTTTCTCGTGCCCCGTGGTACTCAGGATACCGCTTCGAGTCCGGTAAGCTTTCGGCTACGGGGTTTTCACCCTCTTTGACCCTGCTTTCCAGCAGGTTCACCTAGCCTCCGGATTGGTAACTCTACTCACGCGGTCCTACAACCCCGGGGTATAAATACCCCGGTTTGGGCTGTTCCGATTTCGCTCGCCGCTACTTTCGGAATCTCGTTTGATTTATTTTCCTCCAGGTACTGAGATGGTTCACTTCCCTGGGTTGACTCGCACCGACCTATGTATTCAGTCGGCCGTAACCTGGTTTTACCAGGATAGGTTTCCCTATTCGGAAATCCCCGGATCAAAGCCTGCTTGCGGCTCCCCGAGGCTTATCGCAGCTTGCCACGTCCTTCGTCGTCTGTTGGCGCCAAGGCATCCACCGTACGCCCTTAGTAGCTTAACCATAAAACTTACCCAACACGTCGCCATCGCCAGCCCCTGGATGATCACTCATGCAGCAGACCGACACCGCGCGTGGAGTAAATTCGCCTTTCCACATTGCGCTACTCTCGAGCAAAAAATTTGCGGTTTACTACGCCATGCGAGACTTGAAACTCGCATAACATAGTGCCAGCTTCCTTCAGTTGTCAAAGAACTTCAATCCTATCAGCAACTTCCGACGGGATTGCCTCCCCGCCCGGGGGAGCGCTGTGCCAGTTTGGAGCCGACCCAGCGAAGATACTGTACGAACAATAAAAAACCCGGCAACGAGCGCCGGGCGGATCCGCCGAACCTGCGGGCCATACTGCTTGGCCTCTAGGGCGGACGTGCTCGAAGCTCGATTTATTTCTACCCGGTGTTTGTAACCAAACTCACCTCTGGATGAGAAGGCAGAAACCGGTCAGTCTGCACACAAAACGCCTTTGCAGGCTTGTGCCGACATCAGGAGAGTATAGCAACTTTCCAAATTTCGTCAAGTATTTATGATTTATTTTTCGGGTGTTCTTCTGTGGATTTCACCGCGTCCTGTGGAAATCAAACCGGCGCGGGAGCAAGCTGGGCGTAAGTCCACCGGCCGCCGGTTTGTTTACTTGTTGTGTTTGAAGAACTCGACTTGGCGCAAGCGCTTTTCGGCTTCTTCGCGCGTCTTGTATGGGCCGCCGAGGTTCTTGCCTTTTTTCTCGGACACGACTTTATACCCACCTTTTACTTTTTTGATCATGCGCTACCCTCCTGCGCCGATTCTGCGCCCACGCATGCTGGGGTCAATACACTCGCTGCTGTATGCGCGCCCGGCAAAAACTATAGCCGGCGCCAGAGCGCGTTTAGGGATTGGTGACTTGTATCGAGACGCTAGCCTCACGCAGCGGAACGTATTGGAGTTCCCACTTGGCGTGAATCGGACTTTCGGCGTAGGCGTCGGCGGCGGCGCGGTCACGAAATTCGATCGCGTAGGCGGCGTTGAAGTCGCGCGGCTGCATGCGCTCGCCTTTGATCCAGATATTCTTGATGCCAGGAATTTTGGTGGCCATTTCCTTGATGCCTTCGAGAGCGGCCTGCTTATCGGCATCAGTAGCCGCAGGGTTCCATTTCAATTCCACCACGTGCAGGATCGTTTTCGGCTGGCCGTAGCGGTTTTGTCCTGCGACGTAGCCGCTGGCGAATAGGGCCAGCGCGAAAAGCGCGCCGCCAAAAAGTTTTACCGGAGTCGAAAGGTGAATTTGCATTTAGCCTCTCCCGCTTGCTTTGACGAAGGAACTCTTCGAGTGTAAGCGAGGGTGCAAGAAGCGCGCAACATTCGCCCGCGCCAGCGAACGCGGCACCGTGCGCGCGATTTGCAGGTTGACCCGCTGGATTGGCCTTGGATACGATGCGCAGCAACACCCTTGTTTCGCGGTCGCGGCGCGGCCGCGAGGAGGCGCGATGTACTGTTCAAAATGCGGAGCGAATGTTCCGGATGGTGCAGTCTTCTGCAGCGCTTGCGGACAGCCTACGGCTGGAACCGCAGCGGGCCAACCGGCTGCAGCGGGATCTGCGCCGCCGGTTGCGGGATACGCACCGCCGGTGCAGGCGGGATGGCAAGCGCCGGCCGCGCGTCCTGCGGTGGCGTACGCTGGTTTTTGGCTGCGATTCGTCGCCATCATTATTGATGCCATCGTACTGAGTTTTGTGGGTTGGATCGTCTTCTTGCCGTTCGCTGCCTCCATGGGCTTACGGATGCATGGCTTGTTCATGGGGCATCCGCCCTCCAGACCGGAAGAGTTCTTTCCGTTTTTCGGAATGCTGTTCCGGCTCGCCGCGATTCGAACTGTTCTGAACTGGCTTTATTTCTCGCTCTTTGAGAGCTCTGGCTGGCAAGCCACGCTAGGCAAAAAAGCGTTGGGGCTGGAAGTCACCGATCTGGCTGGGCGCCGTATCAGCTTCGGCCGCGCGACGGGGCGGTTTTTCGGGAAGTACATTTCCGCGATCATTTTGTTTATTGGATTCATCATGGCGGGATTTACGGAGAAGAAGCAGGCGCTGCACGACATTCTGGCCGGCACGCTGGTAATCCGTAAGGTATAGGGGAGAATTTCCGGCGGCTTTCGGCGCTAACAGGAGCGATATGTTTTGTTCGAAATGCGGGGCGCAACTGGCGGAGGGAACGGCGTTTTGCGGAGCGTGCGGACAGCCTACCGGTGGTGTGCCACACGCCGCAGCTACGCCGACCGTCGCGGTAGGCGGCGCGGGTGGAAACACCGTCGCGGTGTATGGCAGCCCTGGTTCGGTGAGTCCCTACGCGCCAGCGGCAGTTCCAGTGGTTCTCGCATCGCCGTACGCGGGATTCTGGCTACGGTTTCTCGCCTACATAATTGATGGGGTCGTGATTGGAATTGTATTCGGGATATTCGCTTTGCTGGTGGTGGCGATTGTGGGGGTGGGATATTTTCGCACGATGTTTGAAGGAATGAGCGGTGAAGACGGCGCATTTCCCGCGGCGCTGATGTCCATAATATTTCTCGCGGGGGCCGTCTCGTTGGTGGGCAACTGGCTCTACTTCGCTTGGATGGAGAGTTCGCAATATCAGGGAACGCTGGGAAAAATGGCGCTGGGATTGACCGTCACGGATTTGCAGGGACGGCGGGTCACGTTTGCGCGCGCCAGCGGAAGGTTTTTCGCAAAGTTAATCACGGGGATGATTCCGCTGGGCATCGGCTACATCATGGCCGGATTCACGGAAAAGAAGCAGGCTTTGCACGACATGATTGCGAGCTGCCTGGTCCTCAGAAAAACCTGAAGCGATGCTCGATTACACGCCCCAGCCGTAACGCTCCGAATGAACCAGCGCGTCATGCAACTCGGCGCGAATGTGTTCGACGAATTCCGAGCTGCGCAAGACGCGTGCGCCGGTTTCCGTGATGTCAATCGTGCGATAGCCGTGATCCAGCACACGGTCGATGGCGCCTTCGACCCACTGCGCTTCGAGGTCGAGTCCGAAGGATTCACGCAGCAGCAGCACAGCGGAGAAAATTGCGCCGAGCGGACAGGCAACATCCTTGCCCGCGAGCGATGGCGCCGAGCCATGAATCGGTTCGTAGAGTGCGGGGTGGCCTTCGGCGCCGCGGCTCATTGAAGGAATCAGCCCGATGGAGCCGGCTAACGCTGCGGCTTCGTCGCTGAGAATATCGCCGAAAAGATTTCCGGTGAGGATCACGTCAAATTGCATGGGACGGAGCAGCAGCTGCATCGCTGCGTTGTCCACATAGAGATGTTCGAGGGTAACGTCCGGATAATTGCGCGAGACGCGCTCGACAGTTTGGCGCCATAGCGCGGAAGTGGCCAGGACGTTGGCTTTATCCACACTGGTGACGCGGCGGCTGCGCGTGGTGGCGCGCTCGAAGGCGTATCTGGCGATGCGTTCAATTTCCGCGGCGGAATATTCGGCCACATCGCGTGCGCGGGCTTCGCTGCCCTGCCCCTTTATTTCGTGCTCGCCGAAATAGATGTCGCCGGCTAACTCGCGGACGATTTCAAAATCGCAATCGTTGATGCGTTCGCGCCGCAGCGGAGACATGCCGCGCAGCGCGGGACGCAGATGAATCGGCCTGAGATTAATGTAGAGGCCGAGCGCTTTGCGCAAACCGAGCAGCCCAGCTTCCGGCCGCTTTTCCAGCGGCAGCGAATCCCATTGCGGTCCGCCAATCGCACCGAGCAAAATCGCGTCGGCCGCACGGCATCCGGCGAGCGTCTCGGCGGGAAGCGGAGTGCCAAAACGGTCAATCGCTACGCCCCCAAAAGCAAACTCCCGGAATTCAAATTTGTGTTCGAATGATTTCGCGCAATCTTGCAGAACTTGCACCGCGGCACGCGTGACTTCCGGGCCGATTCCATCACCCGGCAGCACCGCGATCGTCTTCCTGACCCCACCCATGGCTCTTCTCCCGTTAGATTATCAATTCCTCTTGTCAGCGAGTCGCAGCTGCACTCGCGGCCGGTCCTGTAGGCGCGTGCCCCTGGCCGCGCCGGACCTTGTGAATGATGGAAAGCAAATCGCGATCGGTTACTTGCTTGGCCGCATCCGCGCGCGCGGTGGCCATCGCGTAGCATTCGGCGAGTTCAGCGTTCGTCGCGGTATAGCCAAGCTCTTCCAGGCGAGCGCGGAGTGCGTTGCGTCCGGAATGCTTGCCGAGGACCAGGCGACGAGACGGAACACCCACTTTTTCCGGCAAAATAATTTCGTAGGTCAGCGGATTCTTCAAAATGCCGTCCTGATGAATGCCCGCCTCGTGCGCGAAAGCATTCGCTCCGACGACTGCCTTATTGGGCGGCACGTTGATGCTGGTGATCGAAGAGAGCATGCGGCTGGTGGCATAGATCTTTTCCAGTGAGATGCGCGTGTCGACTGAATAGTGGCCCTTGCGCACGTGCAGCGCCACGGCGACTTCCTCGAGCGACGCATTTCCGGCGCGTTCGCCGATGCCGTTGATGGTGCATTCCACTTGCCGAGCGCCGGCGGCGATTGCGGCGAGCGAATTGGCGACGGCCAGGCCCAGATCGTTGTGGCAATGCGCGCTATAAATGATGCTGGGATAGGCGGCCAGATGCTTCCGCGCTCGACGGAACATGTCGCCGTATTCTTCAGGCGTGGTGTAGCCGACAGTGTCCGGCATATTAATGATAGTGGCGCCGTTTGCGGCGGCGGCTTCGATTACCTCGAGAAGAAAATCCAGATCCGTGCGGCTGGCGTCTTCCGCGGAGAATTCCACCTCTTCGCAGTTCTGAACGCCGTAGCGAACCATTGTCGAGATCTGCTCGAGGGCTTCGCTGCGCGAAATTCGCAGTTTGTGCTTCAAATGCAGGTCCGAACTAGCGAGGAAAATGTGCAGCCGAGGTTTTGCGGCAGGTTCGATGGCACGCAGCGCCGCATCCACGTCTTCCCGGCGAGCCCGCGCCAGGGCCGCTACCCGGCAGGTCTTGATTTCACCGGCTACGGCGCGAACAGCTTCCAGGTCCCCGGGAGAGGCGATGGGAAACCCCGCTTCGATCACGTCCACGCCGAGATCCTCGAGCTGGTGCGCCAATTGGAGCTTTTCTTGCCGGTTCATCGAGAATCCGGGGGACTGCTCCCCGTCGCGCAGCGTGGTGTCGAATATGTGGACGTGCTCCATGAAGGCTCCTTTGAGCAATAACAGTGTTTCGCGGCGGCGGTAAAGAGTCCAATTTATAATTCTTGCATGTACGATAAATCTCTCTTATGCAATTATATAGAGGCAGTTTGGGCCCGGAGGTGAGGACCGTGGATTTGGCGGCTTTGCAGGTGTTTCAGATGGTGGCCAACGAGCGGAGCTATTCGCGCGCGGCGGAGAAGCTCTTTCGGACCCAGCCGGCGGTGAGCATCGCGATGCGCAAGCTGGAGGATTGGGTCGGCCAGCCTTTGTTCGTGCGCGGTTCGGGCGCCCGGACCCTGACGGACGCGGGCGTATTGCTGCTGGAGTACGCCGAGCGAATGTTGGGTATGCGCGAAGAGATCCGCAAGGGGCTGCGCGAGTTGCGCGGCCTGGAGCGCGGCCAGGTGTCCGTCGGAGTGAATGAAAGCTCGATCCACGCGTTGCTTCCGGCGCTCGACCATTATCGCCGGTTGCACCCGGGCGTGCAGATTCGCGTGCATCGCGTGTTTTCGCGCGACGTGCCGCGGGAACTACTGAATCACCAACTCGACATCGGAGTGATTTCCTATGTGCCGGAGGAGCGCGAGCTGACGACGGCCGAATTCTATCGCGATGCTTTGGTCCTGGTCGTGTGGCCGGGGCACGCGCTGGCCAAGCGCCGGGACGTGGACGTGACCGCGCTGGGCGAGGAAACATTTGTGGCGCATATCGTGGAATCGCCCTACCGCCAGCGGGTGGTGCAGATGTTTGCGAAGCATAAGACGCCGCTACGTATGGACGTGGAGCTGCCTACGATCGAAAGCATCAAGCGTTTTGTGGAAATGAAGAAGGGTGTGGCGATTGTGCCGCGGATGTGCGTGGAAGGTGAACTGGCGCGCGGCGATTTGCGCGAGCTGACGATTCGACAGATGCGCATCGAACGGAAACTCTACCTGGTATACAGGCAGGATCGGCCGCTGACGGGCGCGGCGCAGGCGCTGGTGGACATTATTCTTTCGCGCAAGAAAGCGCCACCGAAAAGAAAAGTCGCTTCGCCGGAGAGCTAGCGTTTGGCGGCAAGCTCATCGAGCGCGGCGCCGACGCGCGAAAGCCCTTCGCGTACGTCTTCTGTTTTGCCGCCTACGCCGATGCGAAAATGGTCGGGCGCTTCGAAGAATCGCCCGGGAACCACGCTGGTATCGTATTTATCGCGCAGCAATTGGCAGAAAGCGTCGGCGTGGCCGCTGATCAACTGGGGAAACGCAATCGTGCCGGCGTCGGGCCAGATGGCCAGCAGGTCTTTGCGCGAATTCAGGAATTCCTTCAGCAAGGGGCGATTCGTATCGAGCAGTTTTTTGGCGCGCGCGGCAATCTGCGGCAGATGTTCGAAGGCCAGCACACTGAGCAATTCCGTAGGGTGCGGCGGCATCACGCCGAAGAGGTCATTAAGGCGCCACATGCGCTCGGCGAGCGGTTTTGCGGCGAAAATCCAGCCGCAGCGCAATCCTGATAGGCCATAGGCTTTCGTCAAGCTGCTGGTGACTACGAAATTGGGGCCGAGCAGAAAGGCGGTCTGCCACGGCACATCGAAACTCGCTTCCAGATAGACTTCGTCCACCAGGACATGCGCGCCCATGCTACGCGCGATTTCTCCCACCATGCGCAGCTTGGCATCGGGTGAGCGAATTCCAGTGGGATTGTGCAAATTGGTGATCACGATGAGGCGCGTGCGGGGAGAAATGCTTCGTTCGACTTCGCGGGGATCGAGCTGGAAACCCGCTTCGAATTTTCGCGGGAAACGCCGGACTTTTGCTCCGAGATACTCCGCGGCGGAGACGATCGCTTCATAGGAAGGCTCTTCGATCAGAACTTCATCACCTGGCTCGACCAGGGCGGCCATGGCCAGATGATTGGCCATCGAAGTTCCCTGCGATTGCACGATGCTTTCGACCGGGACGCCCGATTTCTGAGAAAGCTTAGCGAGTAAAGGCGCGTAGCCGTAACCGTCCGAACCCGATACCTCGAAATTTTCGATCTGCGGATGAAGATCGGCGAGTGGCAAGGGAAGCACGTCGCTGGACGCAAGACTGTAACGAGCTTTTGAGCGCAGCTTCGCCCATTCAATATAGCCAGAGCGAATTTCGCGCCGTTGCGGGCTCATTGTTTAATTATATTGAATCGGAGCCGGGCGGGCGCTTGGCGCGCCAGCGGAAAAAGAAATAGACGGGAACCCCAGCGAAAAGGATACACAGGGCAGCCCCTGAGTTGCGTGGATATTTGTAAATTGTGTTCAGAACCACCAACGCGGCGACGGTGACGAAGACGCCCGTTGTCCAGGGATGGCCCGGAACGCGATAGCCGCCAGGGGTTTCAAGTTCGTCGCCGCGCTGGTTTGTGACGACTCCGTGGGCGTCCCGCCAGCGAAATACGAAAAGGCAGCTTGCCGAAAGGCCGAAGAAAAGCCAGTCCATCACCACCACGTAGCTGAGAATTTGTTCGAACGTGCCCAGCAGCACGGCGGCGCTGGTGATGGCTCCCTGCAGCGCGATTGCGGCGATAGGCGCGCGACTGCGGGGATCGAGCCGCGCGAAAATCCTGGGCAGGACGCCGTCTTGCGCCATGGCAAACGCGACCCGCGGATTCACTAGCATCGCCTGGCTCAAAAAACCGAGTGTGGAGATTGCGATGGTGACGGCGATGAGCAGTCCGCCCAGCGAGCCGAGAGCGCGGTGCATCACTTCGGACGCAGGCGTGAATGTGGCGGCCAAACCTGTGGGCGAGAGCGCTTCCACATATATGAAATTGGCCGCGACATATAGCGCGATCACGCCGGATACTCCGAGCAGCAGCGCGCGGGGGAGATTTTTGCGCGGCTCGCGAATTTCGCTCGCGATGTAATTTGAGGTTTGGAATCCACCGTACGCGAAAAGCACCGGAATCATCGCGGCGCCGAACACGCTCAATAAGTCGAACGAAACAGGACGGTCGAGCAACGGCCGCCACGCAGGATGCGCCGCTGCCGCCGGGTCCCAGAAAATCAGCCATGCGCCGCAGGCGACGATCGCGGCAATCGCCAGAATTCGCAGAACCATGAACAGACTTTGCACGCCGCTCCCGGCGCGCACACCGAGGCAATTGATGACAGTCAGGATTACTACCACGGTGACGGCGGCAAATCTTTCTGGAATCGCACCGTGCGAAAAGGCGCGGCAGTATTCCGCGAACGTCACGGCCACGGCGGCCGTGCCACCCGCATTTATTACCAGTAGGCTGACCCAGCCGTAGAGAAAACCGAGCAGCGGGTGAAAGGCTTCGCGAATGTAAGCGTACTGGCCGCCGACTTGCGGCATGCGCGCCGCGAGTTCGGCGTAAATGAAGGCGCCGAGCAGTGCGATCACGCCGCCTGCGACCCACGCACCCAGAATCAGCGCGGGGGTGTGGACCAGATCCGCGACGACGTATGGATTAATGAAAATTCCGGAGCCGACGATGCCGCCCATCACGACCATGGTGGCGTCGAAGAGGCCGAGTTGCGCGGCGAGCGCGGGACGCGTTGCGGCTTGCGGATCCGCTATTTCAGTTTCGCGGGTTTGAGTGCGATTCGCCACGAGTGACGGGCACGGCGTGCGGGCCGCTGAGATTAGCGTCCAGCGGCTCGCAGGCGGCGCGAATCTATCATTCTCGCGCGGCCTCGCCAAGCACGCGGCGAAAAACGCTTGCGAGCGGGGGCGCAAGAGCGCATACCTTTAATTGGGGGTGCGTGTGGGCTTGGGAGATTTTTTCGGCGGCATCTTCGGTCGGCGTGGCAACCGTGCTGGCCGTGATGGGCACAAGCACATCTCGGGGTCCTGGCACGATCAGCGCCGCGCCCAACGGTTACCGATCACGATGCCCGTGCTGGTGTATGGCCGGGTCGGCGAAGCGCCTTTTTTCGAGCCGACGGAAACCATTAACGTTAGCGCACGCGGCGGGTTGGTTCCGATCTCGGCAAGCGTCGCGCGCCAGCAGGAATTGATCCTCACCAACATGCAAACGGAAGAGGATCTGCTTTGTCGCGTGGTGCGGTTGATTCGGTCGGAACGCGGCCAGATGCTCGCGGGACTGGAATTCATGCATGCTGCCCCAAGCTTTTGGCGCGCTACGCCCTCGACGAACGATTGAGTTTTCGATAGGCCGGTCGGGCCACGCAACGTCAGCCCGACTGATTTCTCCGCCAGCAGATTGTTTCGGCTGTAGACTTGTGTCCGCAAAAATTGGATCGGCACAAGGCCGCGAGTGGAAATCGAGGTGCGTTAATGACCGAACACGCCCGAAACAGTATTGCTGCGATGCGCAATGCGCGTGCTTTTTGCTTGGCTCTTGCTGCACTACTTTGCGCAGCGATCGCGCCACGCGCGGTTACCGCGCCAAAGCCGCAGGCCGCCGCGCCCGTCGCACCGACGCAGGACTATTTGGTTTATGTGGTGTGCGAATCGGCGGACAAAGTGGTGCTGCTGCGTTTCGGGCCGCACGGTTTGCGGGAAGTGCATGAAACGCACATCGGGATCATGCCGGTGGACATAAACGGGCCGCACGGCATCGCGATTTCTCCGGATAAACAGTTTGTCTACGTTTCGGTGGGACATGGCCGGCCGGACGGCTCGGTGTGGAAAATGAAAGCCGGCACGGAGGAAGTGGTGAAGTACGCGCCGCTGGGGTTGTTTCCCGCGACGGCGGATATTTCCAAGGATGGCGAATTTCTCTACGTCGCTAACGCGAATTTTCATGGCGATATGGTTCCCTCTTCGGTTTCCGTGGTTGCTACCGATCCGATGATCGAAGTGAAGCGCATCACCACATGCACGATGCCGCACGGCTCGCGCCTGAGCCCGGACGGCACGAAACAATATTCGGCGTGCATGATGGACGATATGGTCACGGAAATTGACACGCAAAAATTCGACGTCGCGCGGACGTTCATGCTGACGGCCGGAAAAGAAATGGGCATGGATGGCGCGCCGCACATGCAGATGAACATGAAGGAGCTCACCTGCGTGCCCACATGGGCGCAGCCTTCGAACGATGGGTCGGAAATTTACGTCGCTTGCAACAAATCGAATGACATTGCGGTGATTGACGCCGCCACCTGGAAACTTTCGCGGCGATTTGCAGCCGCCAACGGGGTTTACAACCTGGCGATGACGAAGGATGGCCGACTGGTCGCCACGAATAAGCGCGGGCAATCCGTTTCCATTTTCGATCCCAAGAGCGGCAAGGAACTCGCGCGCTTGCCTACCAAGCGCAAGGTTGTCCACGGCGCGGTGGTCACTCCTGACAACCGCTACGCCTTTATTTCCGTGGAAGGAGTCGGTGATGATCCCGGCACGGTGGAAGTGATTGACCTGGACGCCATGAAAACGGTCGCGACCGTGGATGTGCCGACGCAAGCCGCCGGCATAGACTTCTGGAAAACCGAGTCGAGCAAGCCTTAAAGCAGCTGCGCCGAATTGCGGTTGCCGTCTGTCTGCGGGGCCAATCGAAGCACAGAACGGGTGTCCGTTTACGCAACGGCGGTTCTCGGAAACGCTCATGCGGCAGGACTGACTGGCCAACGTTGGGGTCGTAAGATACTGAGTAACATGTAGATGTCCGGCGTTCGCTTGTGGGTCGGCGTGTGCTCATCTATTATCACTCACCGACTGAGAGGAGGGCACCCTCATGGCCACGCTTTGGCAGGACGTCCGTTACGCCTGCAGGATGCTGGCGAAGTCGCCGATGCTCACTGCGATCATGGTGCTCACGCTGGCGCTGGGCATTGGCGCCAACACGGCAATTTTCGGGATGGTGAACGGGTTTTTCCTGCGTCCTCTGCCGGTGAAATCGCCTGACCAACTAATGATGCTGGCAGGAAGGCTGCAGGGCGACACGCTCGGCATCTTCACGCTTTCCTATCCCCAGGTCGTGGATTTCCGAAAACAAGCGAATGTGTTCTCCGACGTTTTCGCCTCCCAAATTGACATCGGAGGGCTGAGCTACTCCGGCAAGGCCAATCAATTCGTCTACTGCTTGGTTACTGGAAATTATTTTTCCGGTCTCGGCGTGCAGCCGGCGCTCGGTCGCTTGCTGCTTCCATCCGAGGGAGAAGCAGGACGCAAAGATCCCTACGTCGTGCTGGGGTATTCCTATTGGCAGAAGACGTTCGGCGGAGACCCTGGCGTTATCGGCAAAGACGCATTAATCGACGGGCAAGCGGCCACCATCATCGGAGTGACGCCGAAGGGATTTTACGGAGCGGACTTCGGGATGGACATGGACGGCTACGTCCCGCTGAACATGATGCCGGCGTCCGATGCGGCGAAATTTTGGGACGACCGCACCGCACGTACTTTGAATGTGCTCGCGAGACTGAAACCGAACGTGAGCCTCAGCCAAGCGCAGGCTTCCGTGGATGTGGCGGCTTCGCGCCTGGAGCAATCTTATCCGGCGACGGACAAGGGCGTGACGGTTCGGGTGATACCGGAGAGACTCTCGCGGCCGACTCCGACTGCGACGACGGTCGTTCCCTTGGTCTCCGGAATTTTTTTGGCGTTGGCGGCGCTGGTGCTGCTGCTGGCATGCATGAACGTGGCGAATATCCTGCTGGTTCGCGCGACGATGCGGCAGCGCGAGATGGCGATTCGCGCGGCGCTCGGAGCAGGTCGCGGGCGCCTCATGCGGCAACTGCTGACTGAAAGCATGCTGCTGGCGCTGCTCGGCGGGGCTGGCGGAATTTTGCTGGGTGAGTGGTCCAACGGGATTGTCCCCGCGCTTATGCCGGATCTAAAACTTCCAGTGCAACTCAACCTCGGCTTTGATTGGCGAGTGTTTGCATATGCTCTCGGCGCCGCTCTGTTCACCGGTGTTGTAGTGGGCTTGTGGCCGGCGTGGCGCGCAGGACGAACTGATCTGAACAGCGTGCTCCACGGCGGAGGACGAAGTGATTTGGCAGGAGTGGGCCGCCATCGCGTCCGCAGCGCACTGGTGGTAGCGCAAGTGGCCGGTTCGTTGGTTCTCTTGATCGTCGCGGGGCTATTCGTACGCAGCCTACTGCGCGTGCAGCAGACCTATATGGGATTTGATCCCGATCACGTGCTGAATGTTGTGCTGGATCCGAAGGAAGTGGGATACGACGAAATCCGCACAAGAAGTTTTTATCGCGACCTGGACGCCAAGGTCCAGACGCTTCCCGGAGTGCAAAAAGTTAGCATCGCGTATTGCGTTCCCATGGGCACCGTGAATACCGCGACCCCAATTTACATCGAGGGGCAACCGCTCGCACCCGGCAAGCAGCCGCCTGCGGTGGCGTACAACCGTGTGGACGAGCATTATTTCGATACCATGCGAGTGCCGTTGCTCCGCGGCCGCGTGTTCAAGCAGAGCGACGATGAGAACGCGCCGCTGGTCGCGATTGTGAATCAGGCGATGGCGCAAGAGTATTGGCCGAATCGAGATCCGCTCGGCAAGCGATTCAGCCTGAAGGGTTCGACGGGGCCTTTCGTCGAAATCGTGGGCGTGGCCAAAGATGGGAAGTACTTGTACATGGGTTGGGAGCACGAACGGTATTTTTATGTTCCGCTAGCGCAGAATTTCACTTCGTATCGGACCTTGCAGATTCGCTCGTCGCTGCCGCCGGAAAGCTTGATCACGCTAGCGCAGAGCACGGTGCAAGAGCTAGATCCGAACATGCCGATTATCGCGGCTCAGACGATGAAAGAATCGCTCGCGGGGCCGATGGGGTCCTGGACTTTTCGCGTTGGCGCGATTTTGGCTCTCGCGATGGGGACTTTGGGGCTCACGCTCGCGGTTATGGGAGTGTATGGCGTCGTTTCGTTTGCTGCTAGCCAGCGAACTCACGAGATTGGGATCCGCATGGCGCTGGGTGCGGACCGCCGGGATATCCTGCGGCTGGTTTTGGGCCAAGGATTAATGTTGGTGATCGCGGGCGTGGTGTCCGGCACAGTAATCGCGTGGCTGTTGACACGCTCGATGGCTACGCTGCTGATGGGAGTGAGTCCCACCGATGCGCTGACGTTCGCGACCGCGACTGTGGTGCTCGCTGGAATCGGACTGTGGGCGTGCTACGCGCCGGCGCGCCGCGCCATGAAGCTCGACCCGATGGTCGCGCTGCGGTACGAGTGAACCGCCTGACGCACAACTCGATGGCACGTGACCGACAATCGCAGAACGTCGCTCGGCCGAAAGCTTGGCTTGCTTGGAGCAGCGGCAAGGATAGCGCTTGGGCGCTGCACACTGTCCGGCAAAATCTTGGCCAGTCCCGAGACGCGGATTGCTCGTTCGACGTGGTGGCCTTGCTCACCACAGTGAATCGGATGCACCAGCGGGTTGCCATGCACGCGGTGCGGGAAAGCCTGCTTGAGAAGCAGGCTGCGGCGGCTGGCTTGCCCTTGGTAAAAGTTCTGATCCCGTCGCCGTGCTCGAATGAAGTTTACGAACAAGCGATGAGCGAGGCGATGGCACGCGCCAGGGCCGAGGGCGTCCGTCACGTGATTTTCGGTGATCTTTTTCTTGCGGACATTCGGGCGTATCGCGAACGCCAGCTCGCGCTTTGCAACATGACGCCCGTGTTTCCGCTGTGGGGTCGCGACACGCGCCTACTCGCCGAAGATATGCTCGCCGGCGGCTTGTCGGCTTATTTGACGTGCGTTGACCCGCGAAAGTTGGACCGCTCGTTTGCCGGCCGCCGCTTCGACCGAGATCTTCTCGCGGCTCTTCCTCGCGCAGTTGATCCGTGCGGTGAAAACGGAGAGTTCCACACGTTCGCGTGCGCAGGCCCGATGTTCCGTGAGGAAATACCGGTGACGGCTGGTGAAATTGTGGAGCGAGATGGATTTGTTTTTGCTGATCTTTTGCCGAGGAATGCGGCAGCCGCGGCAAGCTGAAACCCGGCGGCGCTGCTTTAAGGCTTCGTGCTTGGCTATTTTGAGAAATTTGCGCGGGACGATCACGGGCAGCGTTCGCGCACCCGACGCAAACCGCTCTCCGCGACGAATAATCCACCTGGTGGGCGTGCGCGTCGCGTCTGCCGAGATCACGCTGGTAAAGACGCTCCGGCGCCGGGGGCTTGGAATCCATCGCATCCAATTCCTTCCGATTTTGGACTGGTAACCAGATGATAAATATGTTAACGTCCGTTGGGGCAACTTTTCGCTCCACCGGGGGCGCAACATGCTGGCGGGCTGGCGGCGCGGCAAGCGAGGTGAACAAGCCGCAGGAGTGTGGTTAAAACGCGCGGTTCGTCGATCAGTTGCCACCCCTCGCTCGTTATTCGCCAACGGCTTTCTAATCGCAACAAGACCTCATTCAAAAACGCCCGCAACGCTGACAAAACAAACGGCGAAGATATTTCTAATCGCAACACGAACTGGCTCTTTTTCTCCTGTAATATTCCTGTTCGTTACCCGGGAGCCGCCGTGTCGCGATCGCTAACGATGATATTGACCGTGTTGTCCGTCGCGTTTCTGGGTGCTGCGGCAGCCGTCGCGCACTCTGATTCGGCTGCGGAGCGGACCGCGAAGTATCTGGAATCCGTGCGTGAGAATCCCGCGGCCTTGATGGATTTTCTGGATCGCATGCCGAAGGGCGGGGATTTGCATCATCATCTGACCGGCGCGGTCTACGCGGAAAGCTATATTGATTACGCGGTGGAAGACGGGCTGTGCATTGACCGCGTCGCTGCCACGCTGACGTCGCCGCCGTGCGATCCTGCGCAAGGACGCGTCCCTGCCGCGCAGGCTCTGACGGATTTTCCGCTGCGCAACCACGTGATTGATACCTGGTCCATCCGGAATTTTGTGCCAAGCCCGGACGATCGCGACATTCGACATCATTTTTTTGCGGCATTCGGAAAATTCGATCCGGTGACGAACGGGCATTGGGGCGAGATGTTCGCCGAAGTAGTTCATCGGGCGGGTGCGCAACACGAGATTTATCTGGAGACGATGCTCACGCCCGATCAAGGCGAAGCGATGAAGCTGGGGCGCGAACTTGAATGGAACGACGATTTTTCGGTGATGCGCCAGCGGCTGCTCGCGGGCGGCATGGCGCAGGTAGTTGCCGATGGCCGCAAGAATCTCGACGTTGGCGAAAACAAAATGCGCGAGATTCTGAAGTGCGGCGCGGCCACGCCTGATGTGGGATGCGGCGTTACTTTGCGTTTTCAGAATCAGGTGCTGCGTGCATTTCCAAAAGAAGAAGTTTTTGCACAGATGCTCGCTGGGTTTGAGATCGCAAGCGCGGATCCGCGGGTCGTCGCGGTCAACCTGGTGCAATCGCAGGACGAATATCGCGCGCTGCACGAATTCGATTTGCACATGCGCATGCTCGATTATCTTCACGGCGTCTATCCGCGCGTCCACATTTCTTTGCACGCTGGAGAGCTGACTCCCGGTGAAGTAAAGCCCGAGGAATTGCTCGCATCGCATATTCGCGAATCTATTGAGGTGGGACACGCGGAGCGCATCGGCCACGGGCTGGATGTGGTGTACGAAAGAGACGTTCCTGGCCTGCTCGCGGAAATGAAAGCGCGGCACATTTTGGTGGAAGATTGCGTTTATAGCCACGAAGTGGTGCGTGGAATGACTGGCGCGGAGAACGTGCTGCCGATTTATCTGCGTGCGGGCGTGCCGGTGGCGATTGCCACCGACGATGAGGGGATTGTCCGTTCTGAGCTGACCTGGTATTTCAAACGCGCGGTGGTGGGCTATCACGTGGATTACCCTGCGTTGAAGCGCATGGTGCGCGATAGTTTGGATCACGCGTTCGTGCCGAGAGCGAGTTTGTGGACTGCACCGGAGAATTTTACGATCGTTGGTGCTTGCGCGAATGACCGGCTGGAGCCCGAGCCTTCGACTGTGGGCTGCCGCGAATTGCTCGCCGGAAGCGAACGCGCGCGGCTGGAATGGAAAGAGGAAGTAGAATTTGCGCGCTTCGAGGCGGGATTCTAACGACAGCCTCGACTATTCGTAGCGGAGGGCGATCATCGGGTCCACGCGCATGGCGCGGCGCGCGGGGATGTAGCACGCGACTAGTGTGACGGCTAAGAGCAGCATTGATACGCCGGCGAAGATCAGCGGATCATTGGGCTTTACTTCGAAAAGCATGGAGGCTAGCAGGCGCGTCAGCGCGAAGGACGCAACGAGGCCCAGGACGATGCCAATCAGCGCCACGCGGCTGCCCTGACCGACGATCAGCCGCAGAATATTTTGCGGTTGCGCGCCGAGCGCCATGCGAATGCCGATTTCGTGGGTCCGGCGCGCGGTGGTGTAGGCGATCACGCTGTAGACGCCGACGGTGACGAGGATCAATCCGATGCCGGCAAAAATTCCCATCAGCAAAAATCCGAAGCGCGGCTGCGAATACGAAAACGAATTGATGTAGCCCTCCATCGTGCCGGTCATGGTGAGCGCAACGCCGCGGTCGGTGGCCCAAATTTCATCGCGTACGGCGTTCGTCATCATCAGGGGATCGCGGGCGGTGCGGACCAGGATGCCGCGGCGCGCGGCGCCCGTCACCGTATAGGGAATCCACACTTCGGGAAGAATCGGCTGCTGCAGACCTTGATTTTTTACGTTGGCCACCACGCCGATGATTTCAAACCACGCATCGCGCACCGGATCGGCAAAAGTTTCCAGACCGAGCAAGTGAAAGCGCTGGCCGATCGGATTGTCACTGGCAAGGTATTTCCGCGCGAACTCCTGATTCACGACTGCCAGCTTCCGCGCGCCATTCACTTCCGATTCGGTGAACGGGCGTCCTTGCAGGAACGAAATCCGCAGGGTGGGAAAATATCCGTCGCTGCAAAGTTGAAAAAGCGCGGACCATTTTTCCTCGTGCACTTTGCCGGGAACCTCGACGTCGCTGGGAATCCCGCCGTAGGGAGGCAGCGTACTGGTTTCCGTTGCGTCCACGACTCCGGGCAGGGATTTCAGCCGCAGCAGAAGCGGACGGAAAAAGGCGGTGACCTGTTCGGCGGTTTTGTAGCGGTCTTCGGGAAGCGGGAGACGGATGACCAAGACGTGATCGGGCTGCAACCCCAGATGCACCTGGCGGAGCGCGAGAAAGCTTTTCATTAGCAGGCCCGCGCTGACGAGCAGCGTGAGGGAAAGCGCGACTTCCAGTGCGACGACGGCGTTGCGTACGCCTCCGTGACGAAAACCGCCGCTGACGCCCTTGCCGCTGTCGCGCAGCGGTTCGTTGAGGTCGCGGCGAGAAATCTGCAAGGCCGGAGCCAATCCGAAAATGATGGCGGTGGCTACGGCCACGGCCAGCGCAAACAACAGCACCGGCGCATTCATGCGGATTACTGCCTCATCCGGGATGATGTTCTGAGGGATCGCGGCGATCAACGCTCGCAGGCCGGCCCAGGCCATCAAGCAGCCAAATACCGCGCCACCCATGGCCAGCAGAAGACTTTCGATCAGAAGCTGCCGCACGATTCTCCAGCGGCTGGCACCCAACGCCGAACGAATGGCGAATTCCTTTTCGCGCGTGGTGGCGCGTGCGAGCAGCAGGCTGGCGACATTGCCGCAGCCAATCAGCAACAGCAGCCCGACCGCCGCCAGTACAATGAAAAGAGTGGAGCGAAATTCGCCAACGACGCTGTCCGCAAGCGAAACCACGTGAACGTTGAAATGCTTGGGATAGTCTTTCGGATAGACCTTCGACAATTGCTGCGCGACTACGGTGAAATCGGCCTCCGCTTGTTGAATTGTTACGCCCGGTTTCAGACTTCCCAGCAGCCACCAATAGATCGGAAACTGGTCCCGAGTGGGAGTGGAGGGGCGCTCGAGCGGATCAGGGATCCATAAATCGGCGCCACCTAGCGCAAACCGGGGCGGCATGACGCCGATGAGGGTGCGAGGGGTTCCGTTCAGCACGAAAGTCGTGTTGAGGATTTTTGGATCCCCGCTGAAGCGCGACCTCCAGGTCTTATAGCGCAGCACGAAGACCGGAGGGGCACCGGGCTTGTAGTCGTCAGGCTCCATGGCGCGTCCGAGCAATGCGTGACCGCCGAGGAATTCGAAGGTGTTCGGTGTAACCAGAACGCCGTCAAAGCGCTCGGTGCCTTCCGCGGTGGTGTACAACACATCTGTGTTGCTATTGCCGATGACGCCGTCGAATGAATGGTTCCGTTGGGCGTAATCCAAAAACTCCGGAGTGGTGAAACCGTCGCGGCCGCCAGGGTCGCTGCGGTCTGTATCATGAATTTCGATGGTCATCAAACGATTCGCGTTTTTGTAGGGGAAAGGTTCGAGGAGGACGTGGTCAATGACGCTGAAGATGGCGGCGGAGGCGCCGATGCCAAGGGCTAAGGTGAGAATCGCAATCGCGGTAAAGCCGGGGCTCTTCCTGAGCATGCGATCGGCGTAGGAGAAATCCTGCCAGAGTGTTCCCACGGGTGCACCTCCAGCCCCGGCTGAATGTACGCAAATGCGATGCACGAAGTTCCGCGTGTGTGGCCTAGGCGTGACACGACCTCAGGGGCCGAAGCCCCTGAGCCATTGCAGCTCTTCGGCACGGCTGAAGCCGTGCCCTGACGAAGCGCGCTTCGGGTGACGCAGTCCGGTCTAATCGCGCTCGTGCCAGAGCATACCGCTGGGCGCGGCGGCGGAATCGGAGTCGTTGCTGGTTTTGTCCCACTGCTCGCGCGAGAGGGGGTGAATCGGTTCGAGTTCTTTCTTTGTCAGCGAGGAATTCGCGGCGCCGAGCTCTTTGGCGACGAAGCCGTCGAATTCCTTGGAAACATCGTCGAGATCGTGCGTGAGGGAGTCAATGCGCGCCAGTTGGTATGCGGCCGGACGCCCTTCGTAATTGTTCAGGTCGCCGTAGAGCTCGGTGGTGTGTTCGCGGATGCGCTCTTCTCCGGTGATCGCGCCGCCTTCGGTGGTTGCGACGATTTTCTTACGCATTTCCTCGCATTTGGCGACGAGAGATTCGAGCTGCTTGCGCAGAGGATCGTTTGCTGGAAGCTTCGCGGCACGCGCGGCGAGCTCGTCGCGCACGCCGTTGATGCGTTCCACGTCGAAGGTCATATCGCCGAGGAGGTTGTAGACGCGCATAATTGCGTCGAAATTTTCCTTGCGGTCCGCGACGGAGAATTTCGCGCGTGCGTCGAGATTGACGACTAGGGGCGTGGTGTAGGTCTCGGTGCCGCGCGTCATTTTGACGGTGTAGGTTCCGGGCAAAACGCGCGGGCCCGTGGCAGCTTCGAATGCCGCGGTAGCTGCCGGCGGGACGTGCGGAGCTTTCAGGCGCATAGACCATTCCACGCGGCTGAGTCCGCGGCGGCTATTCGCCGGAACGGTGTCCACGAATTTTCCCTGCGCGTCGAGAATCTCGATTTTCATTTTGCCGTAGATGTGTCGCTTCTTTTGGAAGTAATAAATCAAAGCACCGTCGGGCGGATTCGGCCCACTGAACGCGGCGCTGCCGTCTGGCCAACCGCCATTGGAGTTCAAGCGCTGCTGGACCGGTTTGCCGGGAACAAACGCGGCATCTTGCGCCATCACTTCGGGGGTGAGTTTGCGCAGAGGAGTAATGTCGTCAACGATCCAGATGCCGCGGCCGTGCGTGGCGACGACGAGCGAAGATTCGCGCGGTTGAATGGCGATGTCGCGTACGGGGACGTCTGGAAATTCGTTGCCCTTGTACTGCGCCCACTGCCGGCCGCCATCGGGCGAAACCCACAATCCGAATTCGGTGCCGAGGAAGAGAAGATTTGGCGATTCGGTATCTTCTTTTATGACGTGAGCAAAGCCGCGCACGCCGCTGTCTTTTGAAACGATTGAGGTCCACGTCTTGCCATAATCAGTCGTTTTGTAAGCGTGCGGGTCCATGTCACCAAAGGTGTGGCGATCGAAGGTGACGTAGGCCGTGGCGGGATCGAAGCGGCTGGCCTCCACCCATGATACCCAGGAAGATTTCGGCAGGTCGGGAACGTTCGCGACGACGTTGGTCCAGGTTTTGCCGCCATCGCGCGTGAGCTGCACATTGCCATCGTCTGTGCCGACCCAGATGGTTTGGCCATCGCGCGGAGATTCGCTGATGGAATAGATGGTGGTGTGCATCTCGGCGTAAGAATTGTCCACGGTGACGCCGCCGGATTGTTCCTGCTTTTGCTTTTCCGGATTGTTGGTAGTGAGGTCGGGAGAAATGCGGTCCCAAGTTTGGCCATGGTCGCGCGAGCGGAAAAGGAATTGTGCGCCAATGTAGATAGTGCCCTTCTCATTTGGACTCATGTGAATCGGCGTGTTCCAGTTGAAACGCAGCTTCCCTTCTCCATAGTTGGGCTGGGGCTTGATGCTGCGCGAAGAGAGGGTCACGCGATTCACGCGCGAGACATCGCCACCTTGCGCTTCGGCATAGACGTAATTGGGGTCGGCTGGATCGGAAAACACGAAGAAGCCATCGCCACCGTACAGATTTTCCCAGCGATGGTTGGTGATTCCGCCGGGATACGCCGAATCGCCGATCCAATCGCTATTGTCCTGCAGGCCGCCGAAAACGTGGAAAGGGTCAGCATCGTCGAGGCTGACATGATAGAACTGCGAAATCGGCAGGTTGCCCGCCTTCCACCAGGTGTTGCCGCTGTCGTACGAGTACCAAACGCCGCCATCATCGCCGGCGATCAGGTGATTGGTGTTGTCCGGGTTCACCCACACGTCGTGGAAATCGCCGTGAGCGCTGCCTCCGATCGAGCTGAAGCTTTTGCCGCCATCGTCGCTCATGATCAGGGTGAGATCGGGTTTGTAAACTTTATTCTCGTTCTTGGGATCTACGATGAGGTTTGCGAAGTAAAACGGACGCCAAACCATCCACTGGCTGCGGTCGCGCTCTTGCCAGGTTTTTCCGCCGTCGTCTGAACGATAGAGCGCGCTGCGCGTGGATTCGATAAGGGCATAGACGACATTTGGCTTGGAGGGTGCGACGGTTACGGCGATGCGGCCCCACGGTTTGGGTGGCAAGCCTTTCGCGCTGTTTTCATCGAGGTCGGTCCAAGTGGCGCCGCCGTCGGTGGTCATGAAGAGGCCGCTGCCGCTGGGCGCGGTGGGACCGTCGCCACCGGAGCGGAACGTCCAGCCCTTACGGCGAAAATCCCACAGGCCGGCGAAAATTACTTTCGGATCCGCGGAACTCATGGACATCATCGAGCAGCCCGTGGAGAGATTGGAGCCTTTCAGAATTTTAGTCCAGGTTTTGCCGCCGTCGGTGGTCTTGTAAACGCCTCTCTCGTCACTATCGCTCCAGAGTTTTCCTGGGACGCAGGCATAGACTGTGTTGCCGTCCTTGGGATCAATCAGGATTTTCGAAATGCGCTCGGAGTCCTTCAGGCCCATATTGGTCCAGTTTTCGCCGCCGTCGGTGGATTTATAAATTCCGTCACCGATGGAGACGCTGTTGCGCGTCCAGGATTCGCCGGTACCAACCCAGATGGTCTTCGGCGCTTGCGGGTCGATGGCGATGGCGCCTACGGATTGCGAGCTCTCTTTATCAAAGACGGGTTTGAACGTGGTGCCGCCATTGACCGATTTCCAGACTCCACCGCTGGCCGCGCCGATGTAGACGGTGAGGCGGCCGTCTTCTTTCACTGCCGAGAGCGCAGCGACGCGACCGCTCATTTCGGCGGAGCCGATGTTGCGGGCGCCGAGCCCCGAGATCGTGTCGGAGTCAAATTTCGGCGCCGATTTCGCGTCCTGAGCGCTGGACTGCTGAGGGATTGCCAGGAATGCGATGAGCAGTAAGAGAGCGAAATATCGTGGCTTAGGCTTAGGCATCTTCTTCAAGAGATCCTTGTGAACGATTTGGGGAACCGCAACTGACGCGTCGAATTTATGCATTACGTTTTCTGTTCCGCGGGGGTTCATTGCGCACCCCCGGGAGCCTTGGCTGCGGGTTTAGCAGCGGGCGCGGCGGGCATGGCGAAAAGAGAATCCGCGAGCGGAATGTTGATCTCAATCTTGTCCACGGTGAATTTGACGCGATCGGCGGAGCCTTTTTGGCCCTGCTCGAACTCGAAGGGATAGTAGATTCCGTTGACCTGCTCGTAATCGCCGTAAAACATTTCCGTGTATTGCACGGTTCCGCGGACGTTGGATTGAGTCTCGATCTTCAGTTCCAGGAAGGAATCCGCGTCGAGGTAATAAATGCGCACGTCGCCGTTTTTCAGAGCCAGCTTTACCTTGTAGCAGTCGGTGCCCTCCACCGAGTCGTGGCCCATCAGCTCGGCGGTGTGCCCTTTCTGTTTGTAGTCCACGAGCGGGCCGTCAATGTCTGCGTCTTCCTGGAGGCTCTTCAGATCATCCGCCGAAAGGAGTTCGGCGTCGCGACGTCCCTGGAACGGATTCACTTGCCATCCGGTCTTTCCGTCGTAGCCCTGAACCTGGGCAAGCCCCTGAATTATGGTTTCCTCGCGGACTTTGTCCGGGCGCTTATTTTCCTGCAGGAAGCCGGCGCGGAACCCTCCGGCCACGAATTTTCCGGTGGTGCGGATGGTATCCACGGACTTCAGTTTTTCCATGCCTCCATGCGCCTGGATGTTCTTGGCAATCACCTCATCCACGGTCTGGGCCGAGCCGGCCGCCGGGAGAACGCAGGCGAGCGCCAATACCGCGAGGCTGGGCAGAAGGCTTCGCAGCGCTCGCTTTCGATGGAAGTTTCTAGCTGGATTCTTGCGACGGTTCATGGTTGCTCCCGCAGGCGTTGTGGGATCACTCGTACAGATTCTTTGGCTAAAGATGGCAGAAGGCGGTTCGCGCTTCCTCAGACGAATTTTAAGGGCCTTTGTTAGCACATTTTAGCGCGCAATTCGACGGGAATTGAAGGCGCCGCGAATTCCCCGGACCGAGACTGCGCGGTGGATGTCGAGCGCACCCGGTCGGGTTCGAACTTCAGAAACGCTAGCGATGTGCGATTCGAACTGCCACGCCAGAAGATTCACGCGGCGCCTGTGAGGAGCCGTTTTAGCCTCTTGCTTGCGCGGCAAATTACCGTGCGGCAACGCAAAATAAGATCATGAAGCCCCTGTGGAATTCGCTTGGAAAACTGTCGAAAACCCGCGTGTTTCCACGCGCCAACTTCTCTGTAAGTTATTGAAAGCGCGCCCCTTACATTGGTTCGCGACTGAAATCAGCGCAACTGGCCAGATATTCACAGGCATGTTTCTTGGGTCCGGAAGATTGCGCTACCTTCGGGCTTGCCCTCGCTGTAGAATACGGTTTCCTGGCTCGACCTGAGTTAATCCACCCGAGGTGCAATGATGACGGAAGTTACTGCCGAGCGGCGTTACGCGGGAGTGCGGTGTTACTCCTGCGGCGAAGCGATTCCCGTGCCGAAGAGAATAGCCAAGATGGCCGCGGAGCGCGACGCTGAAGGCTCGGAAACCACCCGCGAGATCAATCCGGGTGTGTTCAATCTTCGCTGCAAGGTATGCGAGAAGGAAAATTTCTACGGCGCTAAAGATGTGGCGGAAATGGAAGGCGAGCCGCGGCTGACGAGACCACGAGCGAGAGCAGCCGGGTCGCTTTTGCGGCCGTCGGTGAAGCTGGCCCGAACCGCGAACGCGTAGATCCGCCGTCTTTCTTCGTTGAATGAATGTTTGAACCGCCGGTCCGGCGGCCCCGCTGATTGTCTGTTTGGAACTTAATGGCTGGCGCTGCGGGCGTCCTGCAGAAGTTACTGTCAGACGGGAACGATCAGGGATATCCAGACCATCTCGCCCTCGTACGCGAGGGCAAAGAGGCACCCTTCGCTCGGCTCAGGCGTCTGCATTTCGTAATCCTCTCCGGAAATGACGGTAGGAACCGAAAGCACGCAGCGTTCCGCCAGCAACTGAACCTTCGCCTTGAAGTTTCCCGCCACCATGTTGCAAAGCTCGCCCAGGGCGTCGGACACTGTGGTGGAATTCGAGGTCGCGTCGTCCCCCAACATGCGGGCAGCAAACTTGGCAGCGGTTGCGCTAGAACAACGAATCGTGACCATCCCGCAAAGGGCTCCGGCAAGCCCGACCATGGCGGTCTTCTCTCCGCGGGCATCCTCGCCTGGCGGCGTGAACGGAGCGGAAAGCCGAGCGCCGGCCATCATTTCGAAGACCTCAATCGTGGCGCATTCGAGAATGATTCTCCAGGACGTATCGTAGGGAACTTGCGTTCGCGACGCGTGATCCATCATTGATGTCACAGTGATCCTCCGAAAAGTGGTTACGCTGCTATCTATTGTTCGGCCCGCGCCCGCGATTCACGACAGCTCGTCTGGCGGCGTCCGCTGCGAAGCATTCGATTCATCTGGGTCGTCCTGCGAGGATGGAATCCACCATTGCATGCACTTCGACGGAGTACGCATCCAGTTCGAAAGTAAAGCGAGCCATGTCCATCTGTGCCGCAGCGGGATACCGCCTCGCGAGGGTTCGCCACGCAGATTCGGAGGCCAAGTCGAATTCCCGCGCTTCATAGTAGCCGTAGCCCAGACCCTTGAGGCGGCAAAGCAGATCAGCGAGATTAACGATCGCAGCCAGTTCGACGTCATCGCCTCCGGTTGGAGGCGCGTGGTGAAATTCTACGACCGCCGAGATTGGGACGGGCAGCTTCCAGATATCGGCCAGAATGCGGCCACTCTCACAATGGCTGAAGCCCAGCACTTGTTGCTCGACCTCGCAGAGGGGAACTTCGGTGGTTTCGGCAGTCTGCAAGATCCCCGCGAATTCGGCGGGAAAGAGCAGCGCGTTGACCAGGATGCCGATGTCGTGAAGTAAGCCAGCGAGGTAAAGCCTATCCTGAGATGCCACAGCGAGCCGCTGGCCTAGATGCTGGCTGATGAGCGCGGTGCCAAGGGCATGCCGCCAGAACGTCGCCGGCGCCATTCCCTGCTTGGCGCCGACGAACAATTGCGGAAGGCTGCAGGAATAGACGATGTCCCGCACGCGACCCAGGCCGAGCGCCAAGACGGCGTCGTTCACGGATTGAATCTCGGAGCGGCGATGGAAGAGCGCGGAATTGGCCATGCGCAGGCATTGCGCGGCGAGCGACTTATCGTACGAAATCAGCTCGACAACTTTGTGGATGTTTATTCTCGAGGGGTCCTGCGAGAAATGCTCGGTCAGCGAATTGAGCACGGAGGGCATCGCCGGCAGATTGCCGAGTTCGCTCACTCTTTTCGACAGGATTTGGCTGGTGGCAGAGTTCATTGCGCGCCTCCCGCAACTTCTCCGGGAATGGGTTTCAAGTAGGCAGTGGCATTTGGGAAGTGCACGAGCCGGAATTGCTCGGAAATCCCGTAAAGCGACTCGGAATGGCCGAGAAAGAAATGGCCTCCAGGAATCAGGCCGCTGTGGAAGTGTTCCACGGTCGTTTTCTTGGAGGCGGCATCGAAATAAATGAGGACGTTGCAGCAGAAAATGATGTCGAAGCCCTTCATGAAAAGGATCCTGGACTGGTCCTGAAGATTCAGGCGATCGAATTTGATGTTGGCGCGAACTTCGTCGCGAACTCTGAAGAGATCGCCTTGCTGCGTGAAGTATTTGTCGCGCAGTTGAGGTGATGTGTTACGGAGAGCGTATTCCGAGTACAGACCTTCGCGGCATTTTACGAGCGAATTATCATTCAAGTCCGTGGCCATGACTTCGAAGGTCCAGCCCTTGAGTTTTTGAGCGACCTGTTCGGACATGAGCAGCGCAAGGGTATAGGGTTCTTCTCCCGTGGAGCAGCCCGCGCTCCACATGCGAATTTTCTTGTAAGCCAGTTTGGATTTCATGGTGACGAGCTTGGGAAGAATGATCTTGGTGACGGCGTCAATCTGGGGTTGATTGCGGAAGAAACAGGTTTCTCCGATGGTGATTTCGTTAAGGAGGCTGCGCATTTCAGTATCGCGCGTGGCGCGGGAGTTCAGCTGATCGAGATAATCCGCAAAAGAACCCGAGCCGAGAACCTTCATGCGGCGCTGACAGCGATTGGCGAGCAGATAGAACTTGTTTTCGGGCTGGAAAATTCCCGAGGTGCGGTAGATAAGGTCACGGATCTTCGCGAGCGCGGGATCACGCAGCTCTTCGGCACTGGCGGTTTGTTCGCGGACCGAAACGCTTTGGGTGGGCACAGGGTTCAGCTCCCTTTCGTCGTATGCTCTTCGATCAGTTGAATAATCCCGGCGGGGTCCAGGATCAGGCGGACTTCGCCATCTCCGCTGATGGTCGCCCCGGAAAGCCCCTGGATGTGCCGCAAGTGGCTGCTGATGGGCTTGATGACGGTTTCTTCCTGACCAACCAATTGATCAACGACCAGGCCGACACGTTTCTCACCAGCGGCCAAGACGACGACACGCAACAATTGCCGCTCGGCGCGAGATTTCGCCGGAAGCCCGACGGCCTGTTGCAGCCAGCAGACAGGAAGGACGCGGTCGCGAAGCCGCAGCATGTCCACGTGGTTGGCGCGATGAATGTCACTTGCATTCACACGAATAGTTTCGACCACCGCGCGCAGAGGCAGCGCGTACGTTTCGCGACCTACTGCTACCAGGAGCACCGGAAGGATGGCGAGCGTCAGCGGGAGGCGCAACCTGACGCAAGAACCCCGGCCTAGTTGGCTTTCCAGCTCTACGGTGCCATTCAACTTCTTTATGTTGGAGCGAACCACGTCCATGCCTACGCCACGGCCGGAAACGTCGCTCACTTGTTCGGCAGTGCTGAATCCTGGGAGGAATATAAGGTCCAGGATTTCGCGCGGACTCATAGCGAGGAGCTGATCCTCCGTGACGAGGCCTTTCGCGAGAGCTTTCTTGCCCAGGCGCGCAACGTCCATGCCGGCACCGTCGTCCGCGATTTCGATAATGACGTTGTCGCCTTCCGGACGAGCTTCCACGCGGACCGTGCCCTTGGGCGGTTTGCCGCGCTCAACGCGGACTTGCGGCCGTTCGATTCCGTGATCAAGCGAATTCCGCAACAAATGGATCAACGGATCTGCGATTTCCTCGGCGATTGTCTTGTCCAGTTCCGTTTCTTCGCCGCGGATGACCAGATCGATTTGCTTGCCGAGAGTGCCCGCGAGATCGCGAACCATGCGAGGAAAACGGCGAAAGATGGCTTCCACGGAAACCATGCGGGTGCTCAGGCCGGCGGTTTGCAGCTCATCGGTTATGAAACTGAGACGTTCGGTGGACTGCAGGAAAGCAGATTCGAAATCATCCCCGGCGGCCGTTTGCCGATCTGAAAAAGTCCGGCTGAGATGCTGCAGGCGGTTGCGCTCGAGCACGAGCTCACCGACCAGGTTGATGAGGTCGTCAAGTTTGGCGACGTCCACCCGGATGGTTCGAGCCATTTCGACTGCCGCGGCCGAGCGCCGAGAGGATATTTCGCCCCGGGTCGGGGAACCGGAGGAACCCGATAACGCGTCATCCCGTCGGTAGACCGTGCCGGTATCCGCAGGCTTCGCGGAAAGGCTCGCTGCGGCAGGCGCCGCGACCGGTGACTTCCGAGCATCTTCGGAAATGGAGCTGTGCAGGTCGCGCAGGAGATGCCGGATTTCGTAGGTGTGCTGCTCTCCGGTGCGCACATCCCCAAGCATTTCGCGAAGCTGATCCAGAGTGGCGAGCAGTGCGTCCATGGTCGGGCGCGTGACCTCGCACTCTCCTTTGCGCAAAACGTTCAGAACGTCTTCGGCGTGGTGCGTCAATTCAACGATGTGTGTGAACCCGAGAAAGCCGGAAGTGCCCTTCACGGTATGAAAGGCGCGAAAGATGCTGTTCAGCAGTTCTTTGTTATCGGGGGAAGATTCCAGGGCGACCAAATCGCGGTCGAGGTTCTGCAGCAACTCGCCGCATTCCGTGAGGTAGTCCTGCAGAAGCGAAGCGTCTTGTTCGAGTTCTTGAGCCATGCGATTCCCTGTGCGAACGGCCTCGTGCGAATGGACTTCCTCCGGAACCCAGTCGTTCTTTCGAGAGGAACTGCGTGACACGCTCAGCTCAGCGCCGAGTTACAGCCAGAGATTCGTCCCGCTCGCCGTGAAGTCGCACGGATTCCGAACTCACGAGTTCAATCGTCTCTGCGCCGGTCATCAACCGTTCGACGTCAAGAAGAATCAGCAGCCGGCCATCAAGCTTGACGACCCCCGCAATGAATTCCTGATGGGAGCTCCCGAGACGCGGTGTTGGTTCAATCGCGGCTGGGGAGATCCGAAGAACTTCGGAGACCGAGTCCACCACGAAACCGAGGATGGCATCGCGAACCTCCGCCACCACGATGCGCGTCTGCCTGCCGTGAGGTTGAGGATCAAGGCCAAATCTTTTCCGCAGGGTAATGACGGGAATCACCTTGCCACGCAGGTTGATTACTCCTTCCACGAAGGGAGGCGAATTGGGGACGCGGGTGAAGCCCTGCATGCGGATGATTTCCTGCACCTTCAGAATCGGAAGGCCATACTCTTCGTCAGCAATATTGAAGCTCACGAGTTGAAGGAGTTCCTCGCGATGCTCCGCCGGGATGGTGTTTTTTCCTAGAGCCGCTTCGAGTGCATGCATACTTTTCAAGCCCTCAACTCGAACGATGGCGTCCGCTAAACCTCTGCCATTTCATGGACGTGCTGATCTTGCTCGGGCTCCTGCAAAGAGGGATTGTGGTCTCCAGCAGGGGACTGGGTGCCGCGCTTTCCGGCGTCATTCGCATTTACGCGAAACTTGTTCACGATCGTGTGGAGATTCGTCGCCAGTTTGGAGAGTTCATGAACAGCCTTGGCGGATTCCTGGCTTCCGGCCGCGGTCTCCTGCGCAATTTGGGCGATTTGCTCGATGTTGATGTTGATTTCTTCGCTGGCGCTGGACTGCTCCGTGGAGGCCGAAGCAATCAGCAGGATCATGTCTCCAACCAATTCGGAGGTCTTAATGATTTCGTGGAGAGAATCGCCGGCTTGGGTAGTGGATTCGACGCCGAGCTCGACCAGCTTGGTGCCGGCTTGCATGGCCTCGACCGCGCTGTGCGTTTCCGTCTGAATGTTCTGAATCATCTGGGTGATTTCCTTGGTGGCTTTGCTGGTGCGTTCAGCAAGTTTGCGGACTTCGTCGGCGACGACGGCAAAGCCGCGGCCCTGCTCTCCGGCGCGAGCGGCCTCGATGGCGGCATTTAGCGCGAGGAGATTGGTCTGATCTGCGATGTCGTCAATGACGCTGATAATTTCGCCGATCTGGTTGCTGCTCTTACCCAATTCTTGCACTCGCTTGGCGGTGTGGCCGACGGAATCGGCGATGGCGTGCATTTTCGCCAGAGTTTCCTCGACGATTTGGCCGCCCAGTCGGGCGGTATCTGCGGCTTTGCGGGAAGCTTCGGAAGCTTTGTTCGAATTTTCGGCGACCTGCGCGACGGTAGATGACATTTCCTGCATGGCGGCAGCGACTTGATGAGTCTGGTCCTTCTGATTTACGGCGCCCTGAGCTTGCTCCGCGGCCGTGGCGGAAAACTCTTCGCTGGCCGTCGCAATTCGTTCCGCGCTTATAGAGACGGAGCCAATCATAGTGCGCAGGCTTTTCTGCATCTCATTGGTGGCGCGGCCCAGATCGCCCAACTCGTCTCTGGATGCGATCGAGAGTTCTTCGCCGGTGAGGTCGCCATGAAGAATTCTCTGCATGGCGTCAACTACCAATTCGATGGGCCTGGTGATACGCCGGGTAATCGTGATGCTGATGAGCCCGCCCACTAAGACGCCGGCGATGACGGCGGCCAGCAGGGTCCACAGGGTGCGTCTATTCGTCGCTTCAGCAAGTTGTTTGCGATCCGCCATTCGAGAAACGTGTTCGGCGTCTTCTATCTGTAGCGTATCCTCCATCCTTGCGACTGCATTCTTGTAAGAATCCATGGCCGCGTTCGCCTGGGGGACCTGCTTTATGTCGCCTGAATGAAGCTTGGCGACTACATCCGCGAAGCCGTCTTCATAAACCTTAAGAGTGCCTTTAATGACTTCGAGAGCATCGGTGTCTTCCGAATCGACCGCTATTTTGTCCAGCGAGGCGATGCGCTCGTGAAGTCTATCGTCGGTGGATTTCCATTTATCCAGCGCCTCGTCTTGATCGCTTCGGTTGTCAATATTTAAAACGGCGTCTTTTTCGTATCGCCGCATGTCCAATGCGTTGATTCGGGCACCGGCGAAGTGCTCTTCGAGTTCTGCATCCGTTTGCAGCATCAAGATCATTTCGCTGGAAATTTTATGCGTCCCCCAGTATCCAGCCCCGGCTACGGCAATCATGAGCAGCAGAACCAAGCCAAAGCCTGCGCCAATCTTCTTTCCCAGAGTCAATTTCATGGCACTCTCCCGAGTGCGAGCAGATGCGCGCGACGGTTTCTCGAGATGTTTCAAAATGGACTGCGAGGCACCTGCCATCTTGAAATATCTTCCTGCGAGGCTTCCCAATGCGATCGCTGTAAGCGAGCGGAAGCACTCTGTGGTGCAAGGTCTGGAGCGCCGAGACAACGGGGTGTCTCCGCTCTTAATGCATCGGCATGGCACACCAAATCTTGAACGAGCTGCATTTCTCTTCTCGCTGCGCATAGCGAGTTGGGGAAAGGCAAATTCGAGGGATTGCGGCTGGCCGGTAGCTACTGAGGACAGCAAACATCAAATCGGAACATGAATGCCAAACCCGCGGGGCCGGTTCGCAGCGCTAACAGAGTCCGGGGCAAGAGGCCGAAGAAACTAATGAATTTCGATGACGACGAGCGCCTTCGAGGCGAGATGCAATGCCAGGCGGCCGTTGTGAATGGTCATTGATTCAGGAGTTGGTAATTGGGCGGCTGCTTGGAGGGACTTAATTTGAGTTGGCGTCGGGAAGTCCGGACTGCCCATGGCGACATAAGCTTTCGTGAGCGATCCGTGGTCTGCGTCCAGGCGATACACGGTGGCGGTGTGATTCCCCTCGAGCGAGTCGAATTGCAGATTGACGTCCTTCGGCTCTCCGGTGACTTCCGGCGGCGATAAATTCCACACCGCGATTGCGAGGGCGCCATTCTTGCGGCGCGTGACTAATATATCGTCCGCACTTTCTGGGATTCGCACGTCACCCAGATGATGAAGCATTTTGAATGCGTTGAAAGCGGGTTTGGGCAAGCCGTCTTCCGCGATGAGTCCATAGCCTCCGTAAAACGGACGCTTCACGACGCCCTGTTCCTCGAAGACGTCGGAGAATGTCCAGTAGCTCATCATGTCCGTGAGGCCATCGCATTGCCGGATGGTGTCTGCCATCCAAGGGCCCATATAAATGGAATCGGTCACGTCGGTTTCGTTCATGTAGCTGGCATTGTATTCGGTCCAGATAAGCGGCAGGCGCGGGAGGGCCGAAGCCTGAATTTGATCGTGAACTTTTTTCACAGCGCGGCACACCATTTGCGAGCGAGGAATTTGTTCGTCGGTGCCGAAGACGTCCTTAGCCTTATCGTTGCCATAAACGTGGCTGGAAACGAAATCCACCGGTACGTGATTTTCCGCCGTGTGCTGAATGAAAGAATCGGCCCAGGCGGCTTGTGCGGTGGCCGGGCCTCCAACGCGCAGGCGCGGGCTGACATCTTTCAGCGCACGCGCAGTTGCGTCATATAGTTGATAGTAAGTTTGTTGTCTGGGATCGCCGGCCCAAAAATCCAGGTTGGGTTCGTTCCAAACTTCGAAATACCATTGCGAGACTTCGTCAATTCCGTAGCGAGCAATGAGATGTTTCGCGAATTGCCGGATCAATTCGCTCCACAGTTTGTAATCCTTGGGAGGCGAGACGTTCGGCTTGTACCAAAATGCTTGCAGGTCGTTCGCCGCCGCGAGTTTTTTCGGCATGAAACTCAGTTCGACGAAAGGGCGCACACCATTCTTCAGCATGGCGTCGTAGATTTGGTCCACGTAGGAAAAATTGTAGATTGGCTTGCCCGCTGTGTCTTCGTCGTAGACGCCGACTTCATCGTGGAAGATGGCGTGAAAGCGGACATACTTGAAATCTGTGGCGCTTTTCACCGTGCGTAAATCCGCTTGGTAATTCTCGCGCAAGGCGAGGATGGCGCGTCCGGAGCCGAACATCTGTTCCCAAAAATGGGGAAACGGCTCGCCCTTGGCGTGCAGGTCAACTTTTATCGTCTCAACGGACGCGGCTTGTTGAGGAGCCGCGTTCGTCCGCACTGCCGAAAGCAGCACCACAGTGCAGGACAAGGCTGCGAGCAGAGACCGTCGCTTCATTGGTGACCTCGCTAAACGATGGGACCGCGAGCAAGTTATTTAACACAGGGCCACTAGCCGCAGGAGCGGATTTTCCTGCTGGTTTTAGCCGTTCTTTTTGGTTCGCTAAATCGATTAAATTAGGCGAATTCTTTTTATCATCGCCGGCGGGTGCTGTCAATGTTGTGAGTGCCCGGACTCGGCCCTTCGCAACCGTGACGACCCTCGGGGTTAGTGCCCGCGCTGTAGGCGAGCGGCACGCTACGCTGTTAATGGTTCCGCGCTCGTATATACTTCTCGTATCAAGCGCGTTGGCGCGCTCTTCAGGCAATACGATCAGGGACCGCCGTGAAGCGTTGGGCAAAAATTCTGCTGGCTGTTGTCGCTCTCGTCATTTTAGTGGCCGCGGCCATTCCGCTTTTCGTCAAGGCCGATACGTTTCGTCCGGTCATTGAAAAGCAGCTCAGAGCGACGCTCGGCCGCGACGTAAAATTGGGCGAGCTTCACTTGTCTTTGTTTTCCGCCAGCTTGATCGCGCAAGACCTCAGCGTCGCCGACGACCCCGCCTTTAGCAGCGCGCCCTTCATCACGGCCAAGGAGCTGCGCATTGGGGTTTCGCTGAAGCCGCTGATTTTTGCGCATGAAGTAAATTTGCGCGGTTTTCAGATTGAGTCGCCACAGGTGAATTTGATTCGCGCCGCGAACGGCACTTGGAATTTTTCGAGCATTGGACACGGAGCGACAAACGGATCGGCAATCGGGGCTGCACCGGCCGCCACGTCAGGTGCGGGGAAAGGCACCGTACCGGGGCTACCTGATCTCTTCATCGGGCTTATTGTCGTCAAAGATGGGACCGTAATGATCTCCAGCCAGCCTTTGCGCGATCCACCGGCCGTCTATGAGCACGTGAATCTTACCGCGCACGATTTTTCGTTCGCTTCGCGGTTTCCCTTCGCAGTCGGGGCGAATTTGCCGGCCGGCGGCACCATCGGCGTCACGGGCCATCTCGGGCCGATCAACCGCAACGACGCTGCGATCAGTCCAGCCGATGCACAAATCTCGGTGAAGGACCTGGACCCGGTGGCTTCTGGATTTCTCGATCCCAGCTCCGGAGTCTCGTTGCTCGCGGATATTAACGCGCATGCGGCATCGGACGGACAGACGCTGATAGCCAGCGGCACTGCGCACATCGAGAATTTGAAACTTCGCAAAGGCGCTGCGGCCGCCCCGAAATCCTTGGACATTAGTTATAGCGTCACGCACCGCCTGAAGGAAATCAGCGGACAAATCAACGATGTCGCCGTGCAAATCGGCGATGCCGCAATTCACTTGAGCGGCACCTACCAACCGATGACGCCTGGCGCCGTGGATCCGCTTTTGGATTTGAAGCTCTCCGGGGAGAATTTGCCGATCGACGAGCTACAGTCATTGATGACCGCTGCCGCCGTGCGCTTGCCGAATGGTTCGGTGCTGAAGGGCGGGACGCTTTCGCTGAACCTGGCGATCAATGGACCGGTGAAAGCGCTGGTGATTAGTGGACCAATCGCGCTCGACAATACGCGCCTGGTTGGTTTCGATATCGGTACAAAAATTCACGGTATCGCGGCACTGAGCGGAGTGAAAACCGGAGACGCGACGGAGTTCCAAAAGTTGCGCGTGTATGTACGCGTGACGAACACCGGCGTGGTGGCCGACAAGATCGTCGCCGTGATTCCGGCGATGGGCGAGCTCACTGGCAGCGGGACCGTCTCTGCCGACAATCAACTGGACTTCAATCTTATAGCGAAAGTTGCTTCGGCAAACGGCGTGGGCAAATTCGGCGTCGACCTGCTGACCAAACTGCAGGGTTCCGGTTCGGGAAAAGGATCTGGAGTGCCGATGCACGTGACCGGCACGCCTGATGAGCCTTACATTACCGCCGATGTGAGCGGTATCGTCACGAAGAGAGCCAAATCCATCGCTTCGATCTTCGGCGGCAAAAAGCAATAATGTGGGCGCCCCCCTCGGATGCGCTTGCCCATTCCGCGCGCAATCTAGCGCACCGGCGACTCTGCGGCGAGAGCGTGAACGATCCAAGGGATGCGATCATAACTCCCAAATCGCCGCTTCCAGGTCCTGCTCATGGGCTTTTCTGGGTGTTTCGTGAGTCTCCGCTCGTGCCACAGAATCTATTGGGGGTGGTTTGCGCATGAAAGGGAGGAGCAAGTAAATGGCGATTGCAACGATCAATCCAGCGACCGGCGAGGTGCTGAAAACTTTCGAGCCGATTTCAGATGCGCTGCTCGAGGAAAAACTACAACGCGCAGTAAATGCGTTCGGTGAGTTTCGCAAGACAAGCTTTTCCAGCCGCGCCGCAATGATGGTGAAGGTTGCGGAAATTCTGGAAGCTGACAAGGAAAAACTCGGCAAGGTCATGACGACCGAGATGGGCAAGACCTATCGCTCGGCCGTGGACGAGGCCGCGAAGTGCGCTTGGGTTTGCCGGTACTACGCGGAGAACGCGGAAAAATTTCTCGCCGATGAAGCTGCCGACGTT
>JBAQGJ010000027.1:0-13243 GCA_049287725.1 Candidatus Acidiferrales bacterium
AAAAAACGAATTGGTGCCGCAAAGATGCCGCGCGCATGCTGGGCATCAGCTACAAGGCGCTGCTCTACAAAATGCGCCAGTTCAATTTGGATTCTGGACGCGGCGCGCGTTCCGCTGCGGCCAGAGCTGCCAGAGAGGCTGCCGCGAAGGAAGCCAGCGCAAAGGAAGCAGAAGCGAAAGAGAAAGAGGCGGTCGCAAAAGAGACCGCCCCAGCGATTCGCGGCTCGTAATTAAAGCGTTTCCACATCCACGAGGTCCACGGCAGTATTGACACGAGCGAAGAAGCTCGCGCGCCGCGCGCACGCGCCCCACGAAATATCAAGAATTTGTAAAGAAAATCCAAAATCGTACTAGTCCTATCCTTGTTGCAAAGAGTTGCATATCTAGAGCACATTCAGCGAAATAGCACTACCCTTCCGTCCCGGCTTAGTCTAGTATTCGCTCCGAAATGGGGGCACCCGCAAGCCTAACTGCGGGAATGTCTGGCTCTAGCCTCCCGGCCGATTTCTCGACTCAATGCTTGTCGCTGTTTTCAAAGGATTTGCTACCTGTGCCAGATTTTGCTGGGGACAGGCTTGGGGAAAGTAGCATCGTTCGACGCAATCGGCAGCACGCCGCAGAGTCCGTTGCCTTTGGAAGAGAGATTGCTACTCTCGCAGGCGGAGACGTGTTGCACTTCAATCTTTCCATGGAGGAGCAGTGGGGATGACGGAGCGTCGCTTGGCACGCCGGTATGATCTGTCGCTACCGGTAAACGTCCGCCTGCCGATCACTCGAGAACCGGGCACGCACAATGGTCAGACCCGGGACATCTCAACGCGCGGCGTTTACTTCACCATGCAGAAGGACTTGGCTCCCGGCACAGAAGTTGACTTCACTCTCACCTTGCCGGCGGAGATTACCCGTGGCACCGAAGTGTTTGTTCGCGCGCACGGCCGCGTAGTCCGCGTGGATAAGCAGGAAGAAGATACGCCAGAAACAATTGGCGTGGCGGCGGTGATCGAGCGATACGATATTATTCGTGGCGAAGCTTCGCAGATTTAAAATTCTCAATCGTCGGTCGGCAGTCTTTTTCTCGCAGCTTTCTGCTGCGCCATTCCGCTTCTAGCATCTTCCTTAGCGATGCCCGTGTTCGTGCAGCCGCCAATCGAGGTCTACAGCGTTTCCTGGCGCAAATTTCGTTGCATTTCCCGCCTAAATCGTCCTACCATTCGCTCAGTTACGAAAGAGGAGGGTCCGATGAGAGTTGCGGACCTGATTGCCGCTCGCCGCGAAGTTTACTTCATCTCAGAAGACACCACTGTACATGACGCTGCCCGCTATCTGCGCGAAAAGCAGATACGCGCCGCTGGTGTCTGCGACCGCCAGGGCGTGCTTTTGGGAGTCGTCTCGCAAAGCGATGTCTCCGATAAAGTCGCCGCCGAAAATAAATGCCCCGCGTGGATGCGCGTTTCCGAAATCATGACGACGCAGATCATCAGCGCCACTCCAGACACTTCGCTGGAAGATTGTTTGCGGCTGATGGAACAGCACAGCATCTATCACTTGGTGGTCCTTGATCACGAGAAGGGTTTTCGCGGAATGATCTCTGTGACCGACTTGTTGCAGTTGTTTGCGTCCGACCAAAAAGCCCGCGCGGATATGCTTGAGTCCTTGATCTTTCCCCAACGCTGAGAGCTCCGACTCTGGTCTCGTCGCGCCGGATCACCGACACGCAACGGCCCGCTCTTGAGCTCCTTGCGTTGCGCAAATGCTTTGTGCGCCAAGAGAAAAGAAACTCCCACTAGGAAGGTCAATTCCCGAAAGTGCCCAGGATTTTCTGACGAAGGTACTATTCATCGCCCCGTCAGTGTCTCTCAGTACTAGGAAATTACCAGTGGCATACCTGCCTAACTTGCTCAAACAAAGCGCGTTGCAGGAAATATTGACTTGAGACGCTTCCGGCCGTGGTACTACCGGACCAAAAGGGTTTGGCGTTGTGTGTGCAATACTTTTCATGGGGATACGGAACAAGCCCCACCTCATCAAAATGGAAATCAATGGCATCTGCCGCTGAAGCAAGGATCGCACCCGTCGGCCAGCCGGTTGAAATACCTCCTCCGCACGTCTATTTCGGCCCGTCGGAGGCGATGCAGGCAGTTCGACAACGCGTCGAGCGTGCCGCCGGTCTCAACGTTCCAATTTTGGTTCTCGGCGAGAGCGGCACTGGCAAGGAAGTCCTCGCCCGCTTCATTCACGAGCGTTCTCCGTGGAGTCAAGGTCCCTTTGTTAAGGTAAATTGTCCCGCCATCCCCGGAACCCTGATCGAAAGCGAACTCTTCGGATTCCAGAAAGGCGCCTTCACCGGCGCGCATGCGGCGAAACCCGGGCGCATCGAAATGGCTCAAGCCGGAACGCTATTTCTCGACGAGATTGCCGAGATAGACTCCAGCCTGCAGGCCAAGCTGTTGCACGTTCTGCAGGACGGCCATTTCACCCGCATTGGCGATCACGAAGAAAAGCAATTGGACGCGCGCGTGATCTGCGCCACGAATCGTTTGCTCCATCAGGAAATCGCCAGCGGCAGTTTTCGCGCCGACCTTTTCTATCGCATCAACGTAATCACCATCACGCTGCCTTCGCTGCGCGATCGCCGCGATGATATTCCCTATCTCGTCGAATATCTCCGCGAACAGTTTAATCGCCGCTTCCAGCGCGAAGCACCGCCAGTTTCCCGCGAATCGTTGCACCTGTTGCAACAGCGCGATTGGCCGGGCAATATTCGCGAGCTGGAAAATTGCATGGCGCGTTACGTGATCCTGGGGTCGGAAGAGGCCTTCCACTCGGATCGCGATCGGGGCGCGGAAAAAAAACCGCCGGTCATCTCGTATGAAATGAACGAAGAGGGCAATATTCCGCTGAAGCGCATCGCGCAGCAGGTCACGCGGCGCATGGAACACGACGTAATCCTGAAGGTCCTGCAAGCCAATCACTGGAATCGCCGCCGCACCGCCGAGATTCTGAAAATAAGCTATCGCGCGCTGCTCTACAAAGTCCGCCAAGCTGGCCTGCCCGCCAAGCGTCCGCGCCGCAATGGACAAACCGAAAACGGGCTCCCCGAACACTCCTAGCACCAATAATTAATTCGCGAAGCGGTTTGAATCGCCGCTTCCGTCACGCGGTCCCGCAGCTTCACGGCCTGTTCTCGATATCCCCATTTTCAACCCCGCAAGTACCCGTGTCTGGTATGAAATCACCCTTCCTATCGGTCTTGCCCCTGTGGGTTAATTCCGCTAGCCTTGACTGCGATGGTAAAGGCCGCCACAAACTCAAAACTAAAAGTTTGCCTTCTTTCCCCTCACCCGATGGTGCTCGAGGAGTTTCGGCGTCTTTTGACGGATACGTCCTTTCAGCTTGTCGCTAAGCAGCTCGACTCCATGCTGGCGCCGGATCTGCGCAATCTGGAAGTGCCGCGCGCTTCGGTCTATGTGATCGACGCGCATGCGGCCCGCCAAGCCACTGGCGCGCTTCTTGGCAATATTTTGGATCACAACGCCGCAGCGCGTCTTTTGGTGGTGGGAGATAACCTCAAGGAGACCGATAGCTACACGCTTCTGCGCCAGGGCGTGAAAGGCATTTTGAATTACAAAGAAGCCCGCGAACAGCTGCCCCGCGCGCTGCCCCTCGTCGCCTCCGGTGGTTTCTGGGTGCCGCGCGAAGTGCTCTCCCGCTTCGTGGATTCGATTCTTAGCACCACGCAAGGGCGCCGTTTGCGGGGCGATTCTCCTGCCGAACTCAGCCGACGCGAGCAGGAAGTTCTCGCCGGCCTGCTGGAAAATCTGGCAAATAAGGAAGTTGCCGACCGCCTGCACATTTCCGAGCGCACTGTGAAATTCCACGTCTCGAACTTGCTGGCTAAATTCGGCGTTCGCCGCCGCGCCGATCTGATCTTGCTTTGCTACCAGCGCCGCGGCGCTGGAGCCTAGCCGTCAAGTCCGGCATTCCGTTCCCTCGCCCCGCGTCGAAGTCTCATCTCACTTTCACTGCTATAATCTTTCACTGATTCTTATCGGCTGCGAATTCCGCTTTATGGCTACTTTCTCACTCGAAAATTTTGGCTGCCGCGCCACCGAAGCAGACGCTGCTTCAATGCGACGATCCCTGCGCGCCGCCGGACTGCATATGCTCGACGAGCATGGCCATGCCCATGCCGATGTCGTGGTGCTGAACACTTGCACTGTTACAGCCGCCGCCGATTCGCAGGCCCGCGACGCCATTCGCAAGATTCATCGCGCGAATCCCTCCGCACGTATTGTCGTCACCGGCTGTTACGCGCAACGCGCTCCCGAAGAAATCGCGGCGCTCGAGGGGGTTTCCTGGGTGATCGGCAATTCGCATCAGACGGAAATCCCGCGCGTCGTTCGCGAAGGCTTGTCCCCTGCTGCGGCCGAATCCACAGCAACAAGCGTTGCAAGTTCTAGCAGCACGCTGTCGAAGGATTTCGTGCCCTTGGCCCATCTCGACGACGAACCGATGTCTCTAGCGCGCGGCCCAGCAAAAATCCTCACCGGCGATATTTTCGCGCAATCCTCCGTGCAGATCGCGCCCGTCGAGGGCGCCGCGGGAATTCCCGGAGGTCGCACGCGCCCCATCCTGAAAATCCAGGACGGCTGCAACAACCGCTGCTCCTACTGCGTGATCCCGTTCGTCCGCGGCCGTAGCCGAAGCCTGCCGCCGGATGGCGTCATCACTGAAGTCCAACAACTCGTTGCAGCCGGCGCAAAAGAAATCGTTCTGAGTGGCATCAATCTCGGCGCCTATGGACGCGACCTTGTTCCCCGTGCGGAACTCGCGCAAGTGGTTCGGCGGATCCTCGAGGAAACCGATCTGCAGCAACTACGTTTCAGCTCGATCGAGCCGCAAGACGTCACAGAAGATTTCGTCGCGCTCGTCGCATCATCTCCACGCATCGCGCGACATTTCCATATCCCTTTGCAATCAGGCTCGAACCGCATCCTCCACGCCATGCATCGCTGGTATCGCGCCGAGCATTACGCGGAACGCATCAAGCGGATCCGCACCACGCTGCCGGACGCGGCCATCGGCGCGGATGTGATCGCCGGATTTCCCGGCGAAACCGATGAAGATTTTGGCACCACTTTTGAATTCATCGAGCGTCTCCCGTTCACCTACCTGCATGTTTTCGCTTTCTCCGCTCGTCCCGGCACCAAGGCCGTCGACCTCGCTGCGCCCGTGTCCCCTGAAGTCACGCGCGAACGCGCGCGAGCGCTGCGCGCCCTCGGCCAGCAGAAAGCCGCAGCGTTCCGCAATCTTCAAACAGGGAAGAGAGTGCGAGCGCTTACGCTAAGGCGCGGCGGAGACACTTGGACCGAGGCGTTGACCGGCAATTATTTGAAGGTACGCGTAGCTGGTCGCCTGTCGGCGAATATGTGGCGTGAAATCCAGATCGGCGGCACGGAGGAAATCTCGGATGCGGCGCTGGAAGAGGAGTTCAGCTCTCGAAGATAACTTCGGCCAGCGCCAGATTTCCGCTGTGCGTGATCGTCAGTGCGATATTCTTCACGCCTAGACGCTCGGCAAATTGCCGCGCCGCGCCTGCCAGATGTAACGTCGGTTTTCCGCTCGGCTCGCGCACCACTTCGATATCGCGCCAGCGCACTCCCAGCCGCCAGCCGGTCCCCAGCGCCTTCATCGCCGCTTCTTTCGCCGCAAATCGTCCCGCGTAACGCTCGAATTTGTGGCGATAACTCTCGCAATAGGCGACTTCACCCGGGGTGTACAGCCTCTCCAGAATCGGCGCGCCATGCCGCGTCAGCGCCGCCTCGATGCGGTCAATCTCCGCAATGTCCAGCCCCAATCCGACGATCAAATGCGCTCCTGGTTCTGGCGCGAAGTGCTTCAGAAAATTCAAGATTCACGCCGCCGCGTGATTATACCCACTATAATTGAGACGCGCTGCGGTTGACGCACCGTGCGCGCCATCATCCATGGCCACAACAACCACTAAGAAAAAGCCACGGTCGCGAGGTACCTCGCAAACAAAAGCAACGAAACGCGCGCCAACCTGGCATTTGCGGCGAAGCAATGGCTTGCAAATTCTCGAATCTCCGGCGCTGGCGCGCCTAAATTGGCTGGTGCACGGCTTCAGCACACGTCCCGGCGGCGCGAGTGAATTTCCGTCAAGGCAAGAGAGCCGCACCGCGACCGAAAAAACCTTGAACCTCGGCTTCACCGAATGGGATTCGCGAGAACGCGTCTTGGAGAATCGCAAGAACTTTTTCGCAACGCTCCACTCGGCCAAAATGCGCGTCGTAGGCCTGCGCCAAATTCATTCGGATATTATTCACGTTGTCGGCGCCGCAGAAATCCTGCAAGGCGACCAGGCTCCTCAAGGCGATGCGCTCATCACTCGCGAACCAGGCGTTCTGCTTGTCGTGCAAACCGCAGATTGCATTCCCATCCTGCTTGCAGACGCGAAGAATCATGCAGTCGCCGCGATTCATTCCGGATGGCGCGGCACGGCCCAGCGCGTCGCGGAAAAAACTCTCGGCCGAATGCAGATGGAATTCGGCACGCGCCCGCAAGACGTCATCGCCGCCCTCGGCCCCGGAATCGGCGGCTGTTGCTACGAAGTAGGCCACGAAGTGGTGAAGGAGTTCGCCGCGAAGTTTCCCAGCGCTCGCGAATGGTTCGCCGGTCCATTCGATTCCCTCGAAAACGGCGACAACGATCCCAACTGGCTGCCCTGGCTCACCATGCGTCCGCCCGGCCACGCGCCGCCCCCGCCGCGCCTACAGCTCGACTTGATCGCCGCCAATCGCGCCATCCTCGCGTCGGCAGGCGTCGCTCCCGGCAAAATCCAGTCCAGCGATTTCTGCACTTCCTGCCGCACCGATCTGTTCTTCAGCTATCGTCGCGAACGCACCACCGGTCGGATGATGGCAGCCATCGGCATCCGTGCGAAAGACTAGAACTAAATCGCCGGCGAAATCTGCGCCAGAGCCGCGGTTTCACTCGGCGACGCCGCTTCGAGCAACGCCAGCTGTCCGCACGCAGCCATCACATCCTGCCCGCGCGAGAAGCGCACAAAGGTCCGAATATCCTTGTCCGCAAGAATTCGGCGAAACTCTTCGATCCGCGCCGCGTCCGGTTTTTCGTAAGGCAGCTCGCCGGGATTCCACGGAATCAAATTCACCTTGGCGCGCAAATTCCCAAGCAATCGCGCAACCCGCCGAGCGTCTTCCGGCGCATCGTTAAACCCGCCCAGCAGGACATATTCAAACGTCAAATGCTCCCACGGCCTCAACGGATAACGCGCGCAAACCTCCAACAGCTTCTCAATCGGATACTTGCGATTGATCGGCATGATCTTCTCGCGCTGCTCGTTCGAGGAAGCATTCAGCGAAACTGCCAGCTTCGGGCGCACTTTCTCCCGCGCCAGCCGCTCGATGCCGGGAATAATTCCGCTGGTCGAAAGCGTCGTATGCTTCGGCGTGATCGCCATCCCATTCGGATCGAGCAAAATGCCCAGCGCAGCCATTACCGCCTCGTAATTCAACAACGGCTCGCCCTGGCCCATGAGCACCACATTCGTCTGCGGCTTCAGCGATGCCCGATTTTCTTCCAACGCAATCAGCACCTGCCCGATAATTTCCGCCGCCGTCAGATTCCGAATCAATCCAAGCGTCGCCGTCAGGCAGAAATGGCAATCCACCGCGCAACCCGCCTGCGTCGAAATGCAAATCGTCTGGCGATTTTCTTCCGGCATGAAAACCGTTTCGATCGTCGCGGCCCTGTCCGCGGGCGTTCCCGACTCGCCGCGCCGTGTTTCCGGCGCGTCCAACGCCAGCACGTAACGCACGGTCCCATCGGCCGAACGGTATCGCCGCACAATTCGCGGCAGCACGATGCAAGCCTCGCGCGCCAGCCGTTCGCGCAAGCTGGCCGGCAAATTCGTCATCCCGTCAATGTCAAACCGCCGCTCGGCATAAAGCGCATGATAAATTTGCCCGCCGCGGTAAGCAGGCTCGCCAAGCTTCTGCATCAACGCGCGCAGTTCTGCCGCCGATTGGCCCAGCAGATTCATCACGCCGCCGGCCGCGGACGCGCTCGCTCGTTTGTCCGAATGCATCTTGCCATCATAATAACATGCGCCCTGCAAACGATTTCCCGCTGCCGAGCCGCCCGCGCGGCGATATAATGTAACGTAACAAAAACCGTTCAGCAGAAAGATTGAGAGGCGCACCAATGGCAACTCTAACGCCTGTGGACAACAAAACTCCGATGGAAGTAATGAATATTGACGAATGGGTGAAGCAGCTTGGCGCCATTCCGAAAAAGGAGTTCACTATTCCGCGCGTTTTCGATTTCACTGTGCGCAAAGGCATTGATCCCGCAACGCTCGCGCCTTACCTTTTCTATGCCAAGAGCCACTACACCCGGAACCTGATTCACAAATGCGAACTTTTCGAAGTCCTGGCCATTTGCTGGGACGTTGGTCAAGTCAGCCGCATTCACAATCACCGCGGCCAGAATTGCTGGATGGTCACGCCAGTCGGACGCCTGCGCGTGCAGAATTTTCGCGTGGAAAACCGCGATGCAGCTCACGGCCTTTGCAAATTGATCCCTTCGGACGCCTACGACATGGACCCCACGCATCCCGCGGTAGTCCAGCCCGAAGAGCCCGTGCACCAGGTGCTGAATTTGCCGGAATTCAATCAGCGCGCCGCGAGCGTGCACATTTACTCGTATCCATACTCATCGTGCGAAGTCTACTCGCTCGATAAAGGCGCCTATGCCGACGTCCCGCTGCATTATTCCAGCGAGTACGGAAAACTCGACCCCGACGAAAAATTGATGTAACAGCATCTCGCGGTCCCCCCTAGCCCAGCCTGCCTGCGCACATTCAATAGAAACTTTTCTTCCTCGCATATGACATTTACTGCTGCACCGTGCCACAATACCAAGATACATGCCAGACACGAATCATAAGGTGCAGCAACACGTGTTTCCGAACGGCCTCGTGGTCATCACCGAGCCGATGGAACACGTCCACTCCGTTTCCGTGGGAATCTGGCTGCGTTCCGGCTCACGCTGCGAGCCTGCCGGCGTCAACGGCATTTCGCATTTCATCGAGCACATGGTTTTCAAAGGCACGGCGCGGCGCACCGCGGAAGATATCGCCCGCGAAGTGGATAGCGTCGGCGGCATGCTCGACGCATTCACTTCGAAAGAAATGGTCTGTTTCAATACCCGCGTTCTGGATGAACACCTTCCCAAAGCCTTCGACGTCCTCGCGGACATGGTTCTCGAGCCGAAATTCGCCGAAGATGAAATTGACCGCGAAAAATCTGTGATCCTCGAAGAAATCCGCATGACCCAGGACAATCCCGAAGATCTCGTCCACGAACTCTTCACTCAGAATTTTTGGTCGCCGCACGCGCTGGGCAAACCGATCCTCGGCACTCCCGAAACGGTTTCCGCTTTTAACCGCGACACGTTGCGTGCTTGGTTTGCTCACCGCTATGCGCCGAATAATTTGGTTATCACCGCCGCCGGCCACCTGACGCACGAGCAGCTCGTGGATCTCGTTGCCGAGCGCTTCGCCAAGCTCGCTTCCACCACCACCGCCGAAGCCGAGCCCAAACCGGAAGCCGCGCCGCACGTCACTCTCCGCACCAAGCACGAACTCGAGCAAGTCCACATTTGCATGGGTGTTCCGGCGCTGCCCATGACCGATCGCCGCCGCTTCGCCGTCGCCGTGCTCAATAATGTTCTTGGCGGAGGTATGTCCTCGCGCCTCTTCCAGAATATTCGCGAGCGCCAGGGCCTCGCCTACGCTATTTTCAGCGAATTGAATTCCTACCGCGATGCTGGAGCGCTCTCCGTCTACGCTGGCACCTCGCTTGAAAACGCTTCGCAGCTAGTTCGCTCCGTGCTCGATGAATTCCGCAGCCTGCGCGACGAGCCTCTAAGCGCCGAAGAACTGCGCCGCGCCAAAGATCACTTGAAAGGCGCGACGTTGCTTTCTCTCGAAGGCAGCGGCCAGCGCATGAACAGCCTCGCTCGCTATCACATGTACTTCAACCGCCATTTCACCGCGCAAGACCTGATCGCGCTGCTCGAAAGCGTCACCGTCGAAGACGTCCAACAGCTCGCGCGCGAATTTTTTCAGCCCGATCGCATGGCTGCGTCTGTCGTAGGCAACCTCAACGGCTTCGAACTCACCCGCGAGCAACTGGCTATTTGAAACGCTGTCGGACCGCCGCGTCGTAATAGATTGACACTTATTTCCTTATGGAATACCTTCGCCTCGAATAACCGGGAGGCACGCGATGAGCTCACCCCAATACTTAACTGTGGCGATTTTGCTGGTCTGTCCACTCATTACTCAGGCACAAAGCGTTCAAGTGAATCAGCAGAACCGGACTATCGAAATCGCTGCGGACAGTTCGATTCAAGTGACGGCCGACCGCGTGACCGTCACCGCGGGCTATCACAATTATGGTCCGACCCACGAGGCTGCCTACGCGGAAAATGCGCAGATCGCTGCGCAAATCTTGAAAGCGTGGAAGGATGCCGGCGTCGCACAGAGGGATATTTCGACAAGCGTGCTGAGTTCGCATGCCACTTCTGACGATGATTTGAAGGATATGGCGCCGTCAGAACGTAAACAGAAACAATATGAGGTGGATCAGTCTTGGAAGATCACCCAAACGATCGACGTTGCGGAAAAGCTTCTAGACATAGCTGTGGACGCCGGGGCCAACGAGGTTGGGGATCCGGAGTGGAATTTGGCTGATCCGGATGCGGCAGAAGCGCAAGCATACGCATCGGCGCTCGAAAAGGCGCGCACTGTCGCCGATCAAATGGCCAAATCATTCGGCGCGAAGACTGGGGCTCTTCTGTACGCAAGCAATGAATCGAGACCATCGCGGTTTGTAACCGTGAACGCTGAGGTGGCCACCGTTGTTTCCAGAAGGAATCGCACCAGCAGGCCTGACACCAAGCTACTTCCACAAAAAATCGAGAAGACTGGCTACGTTCGCGCCATTTTTGCGCTCGAGTGACCACCGACAATAGTGAGGTTTGCGCGACTTCATATTGACGCGGGCCGCGCACTTTGCCATCATCTTTTCCGGCGTGCCGTGCGGATGATTCGTGACGTAAACGCCGCACGCGGGGGAAGCGCATCTCGTTTCGTGTATCCATTCTGGCGTCGGGCAGCACGGGCAATTGCACATTGCTCGAATCGGGATGTACCACTCTCCTCATTGATGCCGGCATCGGCAAAAAAGAAATGCTGCGGCGCTTTGAAACTCTCGGCCGCGCGCGCCCCGAAAATGTTGATGGCATTCTAATCAGCCACGAGCACAGCGATCACACCACGGCTCTCGCACAACTCGCGCGCGATTGGAAGTGCCCCGCATACCTTACCGAGCCGACCCACCGCGAAATTCGCAAGATGTATGAAGACGGTCCCAAAACTAGAATCGACCGCGTCAATTACATTCGCCCGGGAATCAAGTTCATCATCGGCGATATCGAAATCACTGCGTTTACGATCCCGCACGATGCCGCCGATCCCGTCGGCTATGCCTTCTGCGCCAACGGCAAGAAAGTTGCCATCGTCACCGACCTCGGTTACATGCCGGAGTTAGTGAAGCATCACCTTCGCGAAGCCGATTTCTTAATCTTGGAATCGAACCACGATCTCGAAATGCTGAAAGTTGGCCCCTATCCCTGGTACATCAAGCAGCGCGTCATGAGCCGCACCGGCCATCTTTCGAATACGATTGTCAGCGAATTTCTAGCGGATTCCGAAGTCTTCGATGGGCGCGCGCTCCACCTCGTCCTCGCGCACATCTCCGAACAGAACAATACTCCCGATCTCGCGCGCATCTGCGCCGAAGAAGCCCTCGGCCGCCGCCCCGGCGAATTCGCCTTCCGCGGCACGCTCCACATAGCCTCGCAACGCATCCCGCTCGGCCCCTTCGACCTGTAACTGTGCTGTTCGAATGCTTCAAGAAATACGGTTGTGGTCGGGCAGGCGAGTACCGAGGCAGAAGTTTGACTAGCTTCGCGTTTGCGAGTTTTAGATTTTGACGTCCTTCGGATGAAGAACCGTCAGTCCAGGGATCTTTTTAAAATCATCTTTCTCATCAAACGTGAGAATGTCGGCGATTCCGTTGTTTTTCATGATCACGCTGTGAATGATGTCACCCAGCCCTGAGTGGTACTTCAGAATGCCCTGACGCACGTGGTAGAAGAATTCGAGGAAATCATAGTCCCGCTGTGGGCTCACTTCAGCAAAGTATATCTTGAGGTTTCCTAATCGCTTCTCGCTGACAAGTTGGTTTTCGACTTCTGCAACATCGCCGCGGCCCATTTTCTTTTGCGAAACCAGAATATTGACCATCTCGGTCACGGCCCACATCGAAATGCAGAGTTGCACATCTTTAAGTTGGGCAAAAACAGCGAGCGCCGCCTCGACTAACTCGTGCTTGTGTTGTTCAGACTTGTCTGTTGAGTAGTATGCGATGAGGACGTTACTGTCCAGATAGAGCCGTTTCATTTCTTCTTCGAGCGTACGCGGGCCGTTTTCCTGAGGGTTTTGATCGCCTTAAAGGACACAGTCTCGCCCGATTTGGTTTTGAATGTAACTCTGGCGGGCTTCGTCACTGTTCTTACGACCGCGAATCTTGCATTTTGCTTTGCCATGTCCTCATGTTAGCACTGCTTCGTCCTCTTGAAAATCGCTTGCGGCCCACGGTTTCGCAGAGCGGGCTCAGCGCGATTCTTCGCGTTTCGTCAAACTTCCGTAAAACACATCGTGCAATACCCGCGTTCGCCCCGTCTCCAGATCCACATCGCGCACGATCGCGAGGCGCGCATCAAACAAGTTCTCCGCGTTCATCGCCACTCCCGGAGCTACTTCAATTTGCACCAATTCCGGGCCGTGGTGTCCTGCAGGCGCCATCGCCTGCAAACCGCTGCACTGATAGCACAGGCCCTCTTTATTGATCAGCGCGCAAAGTCCCGCGTAGTCTTCGGTCATCTTTGCCCGCGCCGCGGATAGCCGGTGCCGGAAAACCGGCTCGGAAACTCCCGCGACCCCAGCGGCTTCTTCGCTCGTAAATCCCAGAACTTCCTTCAGCATCAACGCCGCCTGCTCCTCCGGAGGCAGCGTGCGCGCGATGCACGAAAAACAAAACGCGATGTGCTCGCGAATTTCGAAGCTGAA
>JBAQGJ010000028.1:0-24360 GCA_049287725.1 Candidatus Acidiferrales bacterium
CATCCACCATTTCGACCTGGCTCGGGCAGAACGAGCCTTAGCTTTATACGGGCTGTAGCTCTTGCTGAGTACTGTCCGTGTCATTTTTCGAAAGCCCGACCTAGATCGGAGGTCGTGGGTTCGATCCGCACCGCCCCTACCAACCATCCTTCTGGCCGGTGGGCACTTAGCGAAAACACGCGGGGGCAAAAAGGGGCAGATTCGGCCGATGATGATCCGGTTCCGTTTTTTCTTCAGCGGCACGGGTGACAACCGGACGCGCCAATCTCGGGGTTGGATCGATATTCCCTCGAAGTCCTGTTCTCCAGCTTGTCCGGTAACCGCGTTTACCAGGACTTATCCAGCAAATCCTTGCCCACAACTCTGACCGGGTGTTATCTTCGACGCCAATGTTCCGATTCTTTCGCCGTTTATTACAGCCCGCTCCGACGTTTCCCCTCGACCCGTACAGATGGCGGCATGACAACCGCACTAACAGAGAGAAAGTTGTAGGCGGATTGCGTTTAGGGGTCGGACTCGTTGCCGGATTTCTTGTCTTAATGCTGGCGTTTGGAGGAATTTCTACCCTACCCGCAGGCGCTCCGGCTTACGGTAACTATGGACCCTTTGTGTCGTGGGGCATGATTTGTCTAGCCACCATCATTCTGTGCCTCACCGCCAACCGATGGGCATCCATGGGGTTTGGATTTTTCTGTGTGCCCGCTCTGTTCAAGAGTCTCGCCGTCCTTCTATTCGGAACGAACCCTTCTTCTTCGATTCCATATCACAGACTTACTCGGACGCAAGCGGGGGAGATTTTTTTCGTCTGTCTAATCGTGATTGCGCTTACTTGGAGATTCTACGGAAGTCACCCAGCGCCGACCACGTTTCTCGATAGGATTGCGTTGACTTTCTTCGTACTCGCTACCATCAAGCAAATGATAATCCCCTATAGATGGCCTCCCTTGCCATTAATTTCAGGCTTGTCGGCACTCTTGATTGCTTGGTGTTTTTATCGCTGGCAGCGAGCAGGAAGAAGTCGGAAACATCATCACGGAAGTGCAAATACCTTAGGGACGCTTACCGAAAGCTAGCAAAGTCCTGATTTGTCGCGTTACCGGACATCTTGATGTTACGTCGTGGTACAGTTCTTGAGTGTTTAGGCGCTCACTTTGCATGGTGTTTAAAGTCTTAGGCTTCATCGCCGCTGGAGTCGCGGCATTCGTGCCGCTCAAGACGAGTGATGGACAGCTTGTTTTTCTCACTTCCATTCTCGCTGCTGTTGGATGTCTCATCGCGTGGAGCGTGCTAGATGACGAACCCGGAAATATCAGCCTATGGCCTCCAAACAAAGACTCCAAGTGAGGGTGGTTGCTGTGAGGGCAATACGAGAAAACACATCTCAAGTCCCGATTAGTCGCGTAATCGGAAACTGACCCAACTCGTCATCTCCAAACTGCGCCAAGTCCACGACCAAATCGCGCCTAGAAACCTATTACCCGGCCCAGGATCGTGGTACTCCCTGTCCACGTGGTAGACACGTGGGACGCCTTCCGAATCGCCTAAACGACTGCTTTCAGATCGCGTCAGAAGCGCGCTGATTCCACGGCATTACACGCACCTTATCGAGCGTTATCGCACGCATTTGATGCGGTTTCCAGACGCCACCGTTTGCGACGTGTGCAGTACGATCATAGTTGCAGATCGTCGAACTCCACTGGAATCAATACCGTATAGGGCATATGAAAAAGGTTTGCGCGGCCCTCAAATACCGTAGCGATAGATTTACACAACCACAAGGGAAACTCCCTGCGAATTTGGACACGCTTTCCCCAAGGGAATTGGATTTTGCGATCACCCGCCTCCCCTGATGTCGAAATAAAACTGTGCTCCGATCAGCAAAACAAACTGGGGCGAATCGCCGCTGGCTGTGTTTGTGTCGCGCCCCACCAACGACCTCCGACGTACCCACCCGTCACACCTTCTGAACGAACTGTAGTACCCGGCATCTCGCCGACAAGGAGAAATCATGGCTAAGTACATCAATGCAGATGGAACCGGATCGCCCTTCGACCTCGCAGGCAACTTCGCTGAAGTTTTGATCAAAGCAAAAATGATAAAGGCGTACGTCCCGCCTCAAGTTCCGTATAAGCCCGCCACATTCGGCGTCGGTTCACATCAGGATGGCAAGCCATTCATCGTCGCCAACTGCGACAGATGCCACCAAAAGTTTACGTACGAAGGCCCAAATCCGCAGTTCATGGAAGCTTGCCATTGCAAGATGCGGGAGCATCCATCGGCTGTCGTGATCACTGAGTACCTTCAAGCCTATCGAAGCCGCACGTGGGTAGGGAAAGAGCCAGAGCGCAAGCTTGAGACTAGGCCGGCTCCTGAAACGGTTTCGAGCTACTAAGGCGTTCGGCCAGCGATCCGAACAAAACCAAATCTCGAGGTGAATCATGCTAGTTGAACGCAGAGTATTTCTCGTCGACGCTGAAGTAAGAGCGGCGTCAGACGGCAAAAGCATTACCGGCTACGCCGCAAGATACAACAGCCTCAGCTCCCCACTTCCCGCGGGAAAGACTGGTGGCACGTTCAGGGAAAGGATCGCCCCTGGCGCCTTCCGTAGCGCGGTTAACTCTGGTCAGGACGTGACCATGCTTGTGCAGCACGATAACAACAAGCTGCTCGGTCGCACCGCCTCCGGCACGCTCAAGCTCAAAGAAGACGACAAAGGCCTGCAATTCCGTTGCGCCATGCCTGACACGCAATTGGGCCACGACACGCACGAAATGATCAAGCGCGGCGATCTCAACGCCTGCTCTTTTGGATTCATGCTTGGCGATCGTTCGGACGATAGTTGGGACGAAGAGGACATCGAAGACGAAGAGGATTTTGAGCCTGATGATGATGAAGAAGACGAGAAGCAGAAGCGCTCACGCTCTCGAAAGACTACACGTCAAGCAGTACGTACGATCCACAACGTCAGGCATCTGTACGACGTCAGCGTTGTTACTCGCGCCGCTTACCCGAACGGCACCTGCGTTCAGGCCCGAGGGATCGAGATCGCGTATCCGGAAATCCCCGTAGAGGTTCGGCACGCAATCGAAGCGACGGAATCCACAGAAGAACGGCTTGTACGCGAGTTCGGCGCCGACAGAGTTGTTGAGGCGGCGCTCAATCAAGGCCGGAACGCCGAGATGGTGCGATCACGCCGCCACAATTTGCTGAATCAAGTTTAACCGGCCTGGCGGTTCCCAGGACAAATCCAACAACGAGGTGCACCATGATTAACACGAAGGAGTTGCAATCACTCCTGGCGGAAGCCAGCGAGCTGAGTACGAAACCGAACTGGTCAAAGCAGGATGAGCGACGCAACGCTTATCTGCTGGCGGCCATCTCGGCTGTAAAGTCTGGCGTGTCGCTTGTCGACATCAACGTTGTGGAATTGAACGACGTTGAAGATCGAATGGGCGTCGAACGTACGCTGATCGCGCCTCGATCGCCGCTGACACGCGAACAGCGTCAGTACATCGGCGTTTGGCAACGGTTCATCAAGAACGGCCGGATTGAATCGCGCGACATGACAGTCGGAAATGGCCAGCCGGCCTTCTTGACTGGCAACCTGGGATCGTTCGTGCCGCTGGTATTCTTCCAAGACGTCAAGGCCGCTCAGAAAAACACCGATGCGTTGTTCAACCCTGATGTGGTTTCGTACGTCGAAACGACTCACGGAAAGCCAATGCAGTTCGGTTACATGGGTGACACGGAAAACGTGGCCAACCTCGTTTCTGAAAACAATCTGGCGACGGAACAGGACATCTCGAGCGTCGGCGGCGTGATGATCGGGGCTTACTCGTTCAGAACCCCAACTTTCCATGCGTCGACGGAATCGCTTCAAGATGTCGAGATGGCTGGCGGGCTTGTCGAGCTCTTTAAAAAGTTCAGCGCCGACAGGATCGCCCGCGGCGTTGGACCTTACCTCGTTACTGGCCAAGGCCCGACCGTCAAGCAGCCAACTGGCTTGCTGAATGCGATCGAAACTCTGGAAGGTAACTCGGTGGTAGCTGCTGGATCGAGCAAAAACACAGGCGGCAATGAAACTGGGGCGACGTCAGTCGGCTCGGCGGACGTCGCGAACCTGTTTTACGCGTTAGATGAAGCCTACAGAGACAGCCCGAAGTGTGCTTGGCTCATGTCAAGCGGCACGCTCGGAAAGCTGGCGGCGATCACGACAGCACAAGGATTGCCGATCATTCAGTGGCAAGGACCGGAAGCGTGGATCCTCGGAAAGCCTGTACGGATTTCGCCGAGCATGCCTGCGATCGGAGCACAGAACATCCCAATCGCTTTTGGAGACCTATCGTATTTCTGCGTGCGTTGTTCGATTGATCCGATCACACGCGTGCAGCTTTACAAGGAAGCTCCAGGGCTGGCGGAACAGGGCAAGATCGGGCTACGCGCTTACGTCCGGTACGACTCCGCGTTGCTTTACAGCGACACGGGATCGCCGGCTCCAATCGTTTATTTGCAGAATCACAGCTAAGCAAAAGGTCTTGGGGAGCCCGGTCGGGAAACTGGCCGGGCTCTTTCTATCTCTGTCACATTCAACGGAGGCGTATGGGTTCCCTTGTCAATCTGAAAGGAAAAAGATTCGGCAAGCTGCTTGTGCTTCGCCGTGCAGGCAGAAACAAGTGGAAGCAAGCGCTGTGGATCATCAAGTGCGCTTGCGGAATCAGAGACGTCATGGAAGGCTACTTCCTGACGATGGGACGAACGCAATGTTGGGTGTGTGCCTGCCCTCAGCGTGGAATGTCGCTTACCCACAAGCGAGAGCACTTCTCGTGGCAGTCAATGAAGACACGGTGCCTCTGTGAGACAAGCATCAGTTATGAGGACTACGGTGGGCGTGGCATCAAGATTTGCGATCGCTGGCTGGGGCCTGGCGGCTTCGTGAACTTCATCAAGGATATGGGGCGGCGTCCGGAAGGTAAGTCACTCGATCGTCGGAATCCAGAAGGTGATTACACGCCCGAGAATTGTCGGTGGGCCAGCAGGAAAACGCAGACGGCAAATCGCCGGTGCAACTACACGGACGAAGAGCTCAAGGTCATGCAGGAACAAGCGGAACAAAGCAGGGCACATTACGAACAGGGGAATGCTGCGCTTGAAAAGTTCGAGGTTGAGTATGCGCCTTACTGAAATAAATCAGGCGGCCTGTACTAGCGCCGCCTGTCATCCCGCCAGAGATGAACTTGTGTTAGAGCCGTGTGATCTTCATCGTCCTCTTGCTGATCCGTAAGAGACTTCCGTCCGAAAGCTGATACGTCTGTGTCGCAGCGGTCTCACGAACCATCCCTTCGACTGCGTGCGGCTTTGCCGTCGCCCTGATCAGATCATCAATCTGGCTTTGAATTGTCGGCAAGCCACCCGTCATACATCCAGCGCCGTTGAGCGTCGGGAGCGTTGGATCGTACTTAACTTTTTTCACGCCGTCACCGCCTTCGCCTTGACAGCCTTCCTCGGCTTCGGTTCGGCTTTGGGCTTCGGTTCCGCCTTCGCCGCACGCGCCTGGATCCTGGCCAGTTTCTTCTCGCCCTTCGCCTGGGCGAACTTGTCGGCCTTGTCTCGCACCGATACGGATGGCTCTGACGGGTTAGTAAGCCCGACGTAGACGGTGCGGCCGGAATTCAGATCAACGTAGCGCTCGTAACCGCACCAGAGCGGCTTGACGGTGCTGTTGCTGTAGCGGCGATCGAGCGCGACCAGTTCCTTGACGGTGCACTTGACACCGGCGTCCTTCAACGCCTTGCTGATCCGGCTGTCAATCTTTCCGCGGTTCGGCTTGAATGGTTCGCTCACGGTAAGCTCCTAGTGGAATGCGACGCTTAACAGCAAACCCAACCGAACCGCGTAGACGTAAAGATCGACGCGTCCGCTCCCCTGGCGTGGTAAGGGTTTGTCTGTGCGTGTTCGACATGCGCCAACACTCCGTGCATCAGCGTTTGAGGCACAATGGACTGAAAGTAATAGGAAGTCCGGCGCGCGACTTATTCGGTTTGATGGGACATGATCGGGATTGATTTTATGATTATGTCAATTGTGCATGATAGAATCCGCCCACAAGGAGACCAGCCCTCATGGGAATCCTCGCGGCTGCAAAGCGGTTCCCCGGCGCGGCAGTATCCGGGCTTTCGGCTGTATTCAGGGGCTTAGGTCGCGCCACCAAGCCTTCCGCAGTCGCGATGGAGCGTTGCCAATCGTGCGGCGAGATGCGCAACACGAAGTTCGTCGCTTTTTATCGAAACGTCGGAATGCTTTTCAGGCGACAAAACTACACGGCAATGGGAAACCTTTGCGAGAGTTGCGTCCACAAGCTCTTTTGGAAATTCGAGGCGTTAGACGTCATCCTTGGGCCGTGGGGGATGATTTCCGCGGTAGTTGCCCCCATCTACTTTGTACAGAACATTTTCACCTATGTTGTCGCACTGTACCAATTTGAGCGGGCTGGAACTGCACGGGAATTTCCGCAGGCTTCGAGGTTTCCTCTACTCAAGTTCTTAGCCGTGACGGGCGCAGCCGTAATAGCCTTGGTTGCGGTCCGAACAGTCACCAAAAGGCAACGCGCCGCTACGATTTTCGCCAATGCGTCAGCACAGCACGAGACCGAGCAGATCTTGTGCGGAGATGAGCTTAGATCCGTGAAGCTTTTCTCCACTCCAGACTATGAGGCAGCGGCGGTGACCACGCTTAGGTGCGGGGAGAGCGTGGTCCCGTTGGTTCATCAGGACAATTGGACAAAGCTACAGACGCAAAAGGGCGATGACGGATTTCTTCCCAAATGGTATGTCGGATCGTCCCAAAACAGTGGACCTGAAAAGACTACGAAATGTAGCCGACCTTCGCCGATGGAGAACGTGGAGCAGTACAGAAAATTGAAAGCTGCCATTGACGGTTTCATTGATGCCGAGAACATCTCGGACAAGGATCTTCGAGATACCACTGAGGATTTGGCGTCCAGTGCTTACTTTTTGGCTTACCTAGCGGCAGACGACGGAGGCAAGTCAAAGGCTCAGGTGCTAATGGAGGCCGTGAACGACCCTAAGCTTGGAGACGCTTTCTCCAAGTTGTCCGCCAGTGAGCAAGAGGAACTTCAGTCTTGGTTCAACAAATCCTTGGCTGTGATGTCGCAGGCTTTCGACTTAGGCTACGAGGAAGGCGCTAAGCTCCCGTGTAATCCCCAATAGCCTCAAACACCAAGCGTCATCGCCCCGCGGCGCGGATTTCCCAGCAAATCCTTTTGATAGTGGCGGGGCTGTTGTTGTCGCGTATGCGTAGAAAAAGGTTGCGCTACGATAGACGACTTTCATCACGTCCCAAGTCGTCTCGACTGGATGCATTCCTGATCTGAAAACAACGTCTGTGATGGCTGGTTGGCTTATGGGCTGAGTTCGAACCTCCCGTAGGCTTTTGTCGAACGTGGCGACGGAAGGATTCTATTTGTGCAAAAAACTTCGGGATGGTGTACGCTCTCGACGCGGCAACAGCTACCTCCACGATAACTACATGGATACGACAATTCTCCGGTCCTGTTGCGGCGGATTTTTCCTTCAACGAGGATGGGAGACAGGCGACTGGATTCAAGGGGAGGCAGCACATGAGAATCAAATTCCTGGCGTTGGCTTTTGCCTTCGTCATGACGGCAGCCCCGGCCCTCTGCAAGCCAGCGCCAGAATGCAAAGTGACCTTCGGAGTGGTTTACCTTGACCGGCTAAACAACACCAACATCGGCATCCCACAGAAGGATGTGAAGGATGTTGAGAAGAAATTAAGCAAGCTGGGCGACGTTTGCTACGCACAGGACAAGCCCGACCTAATCTTCTTCATCCATACAACACCCGCTGTTTACCACGGGACGCATGTCTACACGGACAACTCAACCTCAACCGCAGCGGTGACGGACGCCAACGGCAATGCAGCGGCGGCTGCCGCTTCCAGTTCTTCAACTACTGCCGTGCCCTACTCGGTGGACTATTCAGTGTTCATTCTCGACATTGAAAGAGCGCAGCCAGACGGTTCCTTCAAAATTGTGCGTACCCTGGACCAGAAGGGTCTCTACAACACCCTTTACGGTATCGGGTATGGCAAGGGCAAGCACCCGATTACCAATGTCATTGCGGAGGCTGCACAGTGGTTGCACGAGAACAATCTTGGAAAATAGAAGATGCCAAAGCCCAAGCCCGCAGCTAAGGTCGAGAAGCAAAGAGGGTATCTCAGTCAATCCGATGTCCCGCTTTTTTCCCTCGAAAAAGCACTCAAAATTCCAGCAGCCATTTTGGACAACTACGGAAACGGTCCCGCAAAACCCCTCGACGTAGCGAGGGTGTTGGAAGTTTCTCCCCAAAGTTCGGGATTCAAAATGCAAGCGGGGGCGGCAATTGCTTATGGATTTACCAACGGCGGTTGGAACGCAGCGCAAATTGAAGTCGCTCCGCTTGCAAGAAAAATTCTCCGCCCCGAAGCCGATGACGAACCCTTAGTCGGGAAGCGTGAGGCGTTGCTTAAGCCTCGCGTCGTTCGGGAATTTCTGACTAAGTACGATAATGCACCGATTCCTCGTGACGAGATTGCCTTCAACGTACTGGAGACCCTTGGAGTTCCAAGAGACCGAACGAGTGAAGTCTTGAATCTGATTATGGAGGGTGCGACTTCCGTTGGTTTCATCACAGAAATAAAGGGGAAGAAGTACGCAAACTTGGCCGGAGTCAAACCGCCGATAGTGGTATCCAGTGACGACGAGGACGAGCCGGGTGAGCAAACCCCTGTTGGAGTCCGGGAGCAAGGGAAAGTTATCGTCGTGGAACCCGCTCCGCCCCCTCCTGCTACTACTGAAAGAGAGGCTCGCTTAAAAAAGGTGTTCATCTCGCATGGCAAGAATAAAGAGTTCGTGGACCCAATCAAGTCGCTCCTGAAATTTGGACAGCTTGACGCTGTGGTCTCCGTCGAGAAATCCACAGTGTCGCAGCCGATTCCCCAAAAAGTCATGTCTGACATGCGTTCGTGTGGTGCCGCCATCATCCATGTCGAAGGCGAGCGCAGATTGATTGACCCCGAGACGAAGGAACACTTCGCCCTAAATGAGAATGTGCTCATTGAAATTGGAGCGGCGATGGCCTTGTACGGCGAACGCTACATCCTACTGGTCAAACAGGGAGTGACCCTGCCGTCGAATCTCCAAGGACTTTACGAAGTGCGGTATTCAGGCGACAAGCTGGATGGCGAGGAAACAATCAAGCTGATGGGAGCGATAAACGATTTGAAAACGAAACCGCTTCCGTAGCCGCCTCACGAAAGTTCCCACGATTCCACGCTTAAAAAGCATTGGAGCGGAGGCGATCCCGCATTGCCCTGGTATGGAATTGGATGGGGGACGTCGTATCGCATTCGTCTTTACGAAAGGAGTATCGCCTCAAACCACCTCGAAATCAACCGCGTCTTTGCAAATGAATTCACCGTCCGCGCACCGGATTCCACGCTAACGCAAGCGTAGAAAGTTCGTGCGATCGTTTGTGATCTTTGCGCAGGCAGCGTCGTGCGACGTTGAGCCAGTCCTTCACCCTATTCCACTCGTCATCTGAATAAGTGAGTTCGTAGGTCTGACCGCAGACCGGACACGCGACGGTCAAACGGTTCGGCAGCGACTGTGGCTGCCCAATTTTCATCAGCGAAACAGCCATAGGATTGTATCGTAGCATCTTCACCTTTTATTCGCCATGGGCAAGCAAGGCACACCTACACTCCAGGACAGGTGTTCCCACGGTGAAGTGTGCTGCTAGCCTCGATGGTAGCGCACGTGGACGACGGACTTGCGAAAGGCAAAGTATTTGAGCGAGAACACTGGGATTTCCTGGGCGCACAACACGCAGAACTTTTGGGTAGGCTGCGACAAAGTGGCCCCCGAATGCGCCCATTGTTACATCGACCGAATGCTTCTGAAGCAAGGCCGTCAACCTTGGGGGAAGATTTATCGAACCAAGACATGGAGCGAGCCTAAAAAGTGGCAGAACAAGGCCGAAGCATCCAGACACATGCTTCGCGTGTTTACCTGTTCACTTTCGGACTTCTTCCATCGCGACGCTGACAGTTGGCGATCAGAAGCCTGGGATGTTATTCGGGCAACTCCTAACCTAATTTGGCTCGTTCTAACGAAACGGCCTAGTTTGATCCATTCCCGGTTGCCGCAAGGCTGGCCGGACGAATTCCCGAATGTTTGGCTTGGCGTTTCTACAGGGACCGTCGGCACGTTGAACAAGATGGACGTGCTGCGAACCGTCCCGATCCATGAAAAGGCAGTCCGCTGGATTTCAGCGGAACCGCTGCTCGAGGATATATCCCCGAGAATTAATCTGGATGGTTTTGGCTGGGTCGTCTGTGGGGGCGAGAGCGGAAGCGGAAAAGAATACGTTTGGGATGCGTCCAAGCCAATGAAATACGATTGGAAAATCGGTGGACGCAGGACCATGCTTTTGCATTGGGCTGCAAGGCTGCGCGACAAAACGAAGGCGGCTGACCTTCCATTCATGTTCAAGCAAGTTACGTCTCCGCGATCGGGCGTGGGCGTCAACGCACTTGGTCAGGACTGGCACGAATTTCCGGAGCCATATCAGTACAGTTGGGGGCCACGTCAGAAAATTGCAGCCAAGAATCTGTATTCGGTGGATGAGATTCAGAACCTTAACATGGCGGGTCAGGTCTCAAAGAATAAAAACAAGACTTTCCAACCAGCGATAGACTTTGGTGAATCATAGTAATGCTACGGTAATGATTGGCAACAGTACGGGATAGGAAACGCCGCATAAACACGGTCGATTTCTAGAATCACCGTGATTTCGATCCCCACCGCCCCTACCAACCTTTCCTTTTGAAAAAAAAGACCTTCCTTCGCCGCCCTGCGCCGTGTACCCGGCGTGTACCTCACTGCACGGGACTCGCTATCTGTGCTTGTAAGTGTGCGACCGCTGCCGTGACAGCGTAGCGTGGATTGGTTTTACGACAACTTACAAGAACGCGGGGACTGCCAAAGTACCGCCAAGTCGCACAAGACATCGCAGTTTGTGGGTTGGAAATTCAGCGCCGCGGCTCTGAGGCTATGCGCTCATCACCGCGCAGAATGCGGCCGGAGCTGCAGAGCGCGGCAAGCAGAGGGGTAGAGGCTAAAATTTGTTTGGCTGGACTGTTGGCGGCAAGTAAGTAGGCGTGCTTTACTACTGCGACGCTCAGGCACGATCCACTGCTTGATTCTCTTAATGCGTGAGTTAATATCGCAACCAGACAACACCTAATACGTTCGCTAAGAGGATGATGGGAAAGAAAAAGGTCATCACCGTATCCATGCGTGAAGCGGCGCTCAAAAAGCGTTTGCGAAGTCATTTAAAGTCCTTGGGATTCACAAAAAACGACGAAGGAATCCTGGTTCCACCCGGCTCTAGCAAGGATGCCATCCGCGCGATTCACAGTGTTCAAAGAGATGATCGATTGGCGGCGAATGACCGGTTTATCTCCGGTCGCTTCCCCCATCTCATCAAGCATTTTGCGTCCGGTCACGAGATCGACCCGGCGCGAATCTCGCCAGCACTCCAACTCGTGAGCAGCGACACCTGGGAAGCAGAGCTTTTCCGGCTCGCGTCGCTCACCTGGTCCGTACCCGTCTCCAACGGCTTTGGACGCCGGCTGCGTTATCTGGTGTGGGACAACCACAACGGAAAATTGATCGGCATCATCGCGATTGGCGACCCGGTCTTTAATCTTTCCGTGCGGGACAATCTCATCAAGTGGGATGTCGAAGCGCGAGGAAAGCGCTTGGTCAATGTGATGGATGCCTATGTCCTCGGCGCCCTACCGCCGTACAACTCACTCCTCGGCGGGAAACTCGTCGCCTGCCTGATTCGCAGCAGGGACATTTATGACGATTTCACCCGTGCCTACGGCCAAACCCGGGGAATTATTTCCAAGAAAAAGAAGAATGCGCGCCTCCTCGCGGTGACGACATCCTCCTCGATGGGGCGATCGTCCGTCTACAACCGCTTGAAGCTCGGCGGCCTGGAATATTTCAAGGCCATCGGATACACCGGGGGCTGGGGACATTTCCATATTCCCGACGGGCTTTTCGCAGAGCTACGCGACTATCTCCGCGACATGGGCCATACCTACGCGGATCAGCATCGTTTTGGCCAGGGCCCTAACTGGCGCATGCGCACGACCCGGGCGGCGCTAGAAACACTGGGATTCGAAGAGAACACGCTCCGCCACGGCATCGAGCGCGAAGTATTTCTCTGCCAGCTCGCGAGCAATGCGCTTCGCATCCTGCACAGCGGACGGGGCAGGCCGAATCTCTCGTCGTTGCTGAGCGCGGATGATGTAGCGCACCTGGCAGTCGAGCGCTGGATGTTGCCTCGGTCGCAACGCATGCCCGAATTCAAGACATGGAAACGCGAGAACATCAGGGAACTCCTGGGTGATCAGTACCTGGAACTTCCCTGTGCGCTTCGCGCGCACGCGTGAACATATGCGACGCGGCGGGCAAGGTCACTAACATATGTCCATGCCCCTCGAAGAACGGCAGAAACGGCTGGACGGGCACTTCGCACGTCTAGCGCGCTCGCGCTCGGCCTCCGACCTACCAATCTTCGCGCTTGAGCACGACCTCACCGCGACGGAATTCCGAGAAGTAAGCACGCTGCTGCGGGAAAGGCTCTCGCTGGGCCTGCGGTTGGAATCCCACTGGCTGCTGTGGGTCGTTTACGCCACGGAGATGGGTTACGACTACGACGGCGACGAATACTGGCACTCGTTCGAAGAACGCACGCCGCGCTGGCGGGACCGCGGCAGCCGGAATCAGCTTCGTGACTGGTTCACCAAATTCCGCGCAACGTATCACGGCGTAAAGCCCACGGGCCCGTGGGCTGAGTGGTTCAGGATCATCGCCTGGCCCATCACACACGCCATCCTGCCCAAGTATCTGCAGCTGCAATTTGCAAGAGCACTTTACAATCTCCGCTACCGCCTGGCGCAACTTCGCGATCCGAACCCCGCAACAGTTGGCCAACTCCTCTCGGCGCACGCTTGGGATGCGTCTTCGCGATTCCGAGAATTCCTCCAACAGGAAGAACTGGCCGGCAGGATCGTGCTGGCACTCGTCGGCAACACGAATGTCGCCGGTCACGATTCCATCCAGCCGGCAACCCTGCAACGCCTTGTCACTGACCTTGAGCGCGTTCAGAGCGCGCGCGAATGGCTCAAGGAAACACAACGCTACGTGGCCGACCGCATCGCCGGTGCCGGGCATTCGCAGGACGGTCCGATGTCTATCGGCGAGCTTGCATACGGCGCGATGGACGCTGACGCCCGCAACTCGCCGCGCATTCGGCCCAACCTAATGCTGCGGCCATCCAACCTATCACGATGGTCTCTTGTCGCGGAGATTCCGCCTTTCACCGCAATCGCGCGACTGCATCCGGAACTGCACGCTTTCCTTCTTAAAACCCGATGCAGGATCGCTGGGTCCGGTGACACATGGCTACCTAATGCATGGCTCCTGTCGGGAACGCAAAGACGCGCGCTCAAGTCCTGGCCCGGGGGCGGGGCGACGCTTGTCAGCTTCGAGAAGCCCAATACACAAATCGAACAATTAATCTCCGGCGAAGCGCGATTGTCCGACGGGCCGGTTTGGCTGTTTCGGATTGGGGCGGACGGACTGGCGAATGAAATCGTCGGCAAAACCATACGCCCGGGCAGACGCTATGTCCTGCTCAGCGACCGCGACATTCCTTCGGATCACGGGCTCCTTGAGCATTGCGATATCGACTGCGCGGGCATCCGTGGCGTTCTTATCTCTACGCCCCAAACACTCTCCTCGGATGACATCTCGTTCTTGGAAGGAATGGGACTTCATGTAGCGAGAACAGTCCGCATCTGGCCTGCGGGCTTGCCCGCCCGCGCGTGGGACGGCGAGGGAAACAGCGAATGGCTTACGACTGACCGACCCTGCTTCGGAATCGCGCAGGACCACGCCGTTGATTCCTACAGCTTGCGGCTTGATAACGGTGCCGAGGTCGCAGTCAAAGCGCCTCCACTCGGAAACGCCGCATTCGTTTCACTGCCATCACTAGCCCCGGGCCGACACACGCTGTCAGTCAAAACGCGGCGCATTCATTCTTCGGCGGCAACGCCCTCCGCTGTGGCAGAGGGCATCGTGACGCTTTCCGTGCGTGAGCCTGAACCCTGGGTGCCCGGCACCACGTCCCACGCGGGCCTGTTCGTATCGGTGGAGCCTCCCGATCCGCCCCTGGATTTGTTTTGGGAAGGAGATGTCTCCATCGGCATCATGGGACCGCCGGGGTACCGCGTCACATGCACGATGACGCTGCTCACCCCCAAGAGAGAGCAACTTCTGTCCGATGTGATCGGTACTTTTGAGTTGCCGGTGACGGACGAGGAATGGCAGCGCAAATTCTCCCAGTATGTCGGTGTTGAGAAACGGGAATGGGCCTACCTCGAAGCTGGCTCTGGCAGCCTCTCTATCAAAGAGGACGAGCTCGGCGATTTTACGCTCCGCCTCGACCGCGAAGTGAAACCCATACGCTGGGTTTGCCGCAGCGCCAACCGGATGACCACTGCGAGGCTCATTGACGATACGGGCATGGAGGAGCCTGCGACTTGCCGCTTCTTCAGCCTTCGCCATCCGGCGGAGTCCGTCTCAATTGACATCGATAAAGCCCTTTCCGGGATAACAATTACCGCTTCCGGGGGGCTCTATGAAGCGCGCCACGCAAATTGCGAGGATGCCATCGTTGTCAGCATGCCGCAGGTGGAAGGAGGATTTCAGGGGCTTGTTATCGAGCCCGGCCTAAGCCCACTCGATGGGGACGGCGCAAGCATCACTCTTATCCTCGACATTCTTCACCTGTGGATGCGTGCGCGCCTGTTCGGGCCACTGGCTTCAATACGGCGCCGCCGCATTGTGGAACGCTTGCTCAACCGCCTCTACGGGCGGCTCTGCGGCCGTCGCTGGGCCGAAGCCGAAGTGGTTTTCCTTGCGCAGCCACAGTCAGATGTTGCGCTGAGACAACTGGAGCATGCCATCGGCGGAACGCCTGGCTTCGGCGTTTTGCTGCGCCGCGATCAGGCCAAATTTGACGCAGGCTCCGCTGCCGGCATTCAGTGGTTTGCGGAAGTTACCGACCGTTACAAGGTTTGTCCGGATAAGGGACTCTCTGAGTTTGCGCTTCGGCTGGGCAGCGAACCGCATGCCCTGGTCTCCCTTCCGAGGCCGGTCCTCGACAGATTACTCACGGAAATCAAGGACAAGACCATACTGCTACGGGGAGCAAGATTTCTGGCTCTGCTGTCTGCTACGACTCAGTCACCCGCCGCGAGCGTGGCCCTTCCGGGGTTGAAAGCATGATCACGCAGGTTTCAGTCAAGGAGGTGCTGACAGCAAGCCGCGATCAACTCGGCATACCGCCCTCGTCTTCCATCGACGACACACTGCTTGCGGCAATGCTCCGACGCGCGGCAGGCATTCATTGCCCTTGTTCTCTATCGACGCTCACGGCGACCGTCACGGAAAGTCTCGCTTATCTCACCGACGCCAGCAGTGTGTTGGAGGAGCGAGTCAACGCCGTAGCTGAAGGACTGATCGTCATCGGGGATCTTCTTGAACTTAGTCAAGTCACAGTTGACGACCCTAGCGCCAAGGGCACATGGGTTTTCTCCGCACCCCCGGGATTCATCGTGCGGCCCAGCGGGAGCATTTTCCTCGTTGGCATTGTCCCGGACGAAGCGACGCCGTTGCCCGCATCGCTGAGCAGCCGCGTGGAATATGAGACGCTCGCGCGAGTCCTTGTGCCGTCGCGAGAAGAGGACCTTCCCTCTGTTCTGCGCGAACTGGGCTTGAGGGAAATCTCCGCGACGGCGTGGCTCAAGGCTCCCAAGGCAGAAACAGCCGTCCAACTCCGGCAGGACATGGTCCGCCGCCTGTCCGAACAGCCGCCGAGCGGAGCGATAACCGACCTTTCAATCCTTCTTCCTGACAGCCCCGTGAATTATTATTCGCGGCGTTGGGTGCCGCCGGGACATCACACGGGCGAATTCGTGGCCCGCCGCCCCCAGGCCTACGGCGGGGCGTTGTGGGGTTTTGCCTATCTTGAAAACGGAAACGTAATCCGGTTTCTCGATTTCCCACTCAAGGGGACACGGTGGCGCGGTTGCGACGTTGCCTGGCACCTGCAGATGGCGATTGACCAAAGCCGCGGAACACCGCAGAAATATCGCAGGCGACCAGGCACGAGCGGAACGTATCTGGATTTCTTTTCTCCGATCCCGCTTTGGGCGCAGCGGCGCTTGTGCGTGGTAGGCCGTTTGGCTCCGCCCGAGCATTGCCTGCTTTCATACTGGGTGCCCGAGCGCGAACTCGCAGCAGAAGAAGACTATGTTCAGAAACATCTTTGGCTGATGGCTACCGGCAGTTAGGAGCAAAGGGGAGGGGATGACGCAGACAATTAAAGAGACCATCCGGCAGCTCCAAGGCTCGCTTCGCGATTACATTGAGGCGACTTATCACATCAGTACGCCCGCTCTCATCGAGCAGAGGAAGGAACTGCTCGACCGCCCGGGTGTGATTCACCAGATTCCTTACATTGAATCTACGCCGCGCTATCAAAGCGGGGAGAAATTTGCGGGAATTCAAGGCCTTCCCAAGGCCGCACTGGCCGCCTATTTGGCCCTCTCGAAACCCGAGGGCGAGCTTCCGGCGCTGCTTTACGATCCGCCCTATAAGCACCAGTCGGACTCCATTAAACTCAACCTAGTAGACGGAAAGAATCTGCTAGTGATGACCGGCACGGGCTCGGGCAAAACCGAGTCCTTCCTGCTTCCCATTCTGGGCAAACTCGCCCGCGAAGCCCAGGCCAATCCTTCCGCGTTCCGGGATCAGATGGCCGTGCGCGCGCTAGTCCTTTATCCCATGAACGCACTCGTGAATGACCAATTGGGCCGCCTCCGTTCGCTCTTTGGCGATCCCCGCACGGTGCGTCTTTTCAAACAGTGGGCACAGCGTCCGGCCAGGTTTGCGCGCTACACAAGCCGGACGCCGTATGCAGGCATCCGCACACGGGACAAGGATTCACGAAAGCTGCGCGCGTTCGACGATTTCTATGTCGAGATCGAGCGGCAGGCAAATGATAGTTCAGCCGAACAGCATGCTCAGGCTCGCGAATTGTTGGCTCAACTGAAGTCGCGTGGTAAATGGCCTGCAAAGCCCAGCCTCGTAGCGTGGTTTGGAACGAAGGGCGGCGACTGGCAGGACAGGAAAACAGGAGAATTCCGGCGCGCCGTCGCACTTCCCGATGACGTGGAACTCATCACCCGCCACGAAGTCCAGGAGATGCCGCCCGATCTTCTCGTCACCAACTACTCGATGCTCGAATACATGCTGATGCGGCCCATTGAAAGGCCCATCTTCGACAAGACCCGCGAGTGGCTTGCGAGAAATCCTCAGGAAAAATTCCTCGTGGTACTGGACGAAGCACATCTCTATCGCGGCGCGGCCGGGGCAGAAGTCGGCCTTTTGCTGCGTCGGCTCAGGGATCGCCTGAATATTCCGCCAGAACGTCTGCAGGTTATTTGCGCCACTGCGAGCTTTAAGGACGCGGTATATGCGCCTCAATTCGGCGCGCAGCTTGCCGGGGTCCCGCCGGAAACGTTTGTAGCGGTACAAGGCGACTATGCCTGGAGGCCCCATTCGGCGACCGGCACACGACACGATGCGCAGATGCTCGCCGCCATCGACCTCGATGCCTTTTACAAGGCGGAGACTGACGCAGATCGTCTGCCTCTTGTCCGTCCCCTGCTTGAGCGCCTGCACGTTTCCCCGGAACTTCCCCTTGAGGCAAGTCTCTTTAAGGCGCTCGCGGAATTTCCGCCGCTCGGACTTCTCATCAACAACACGATGAAGCAAGCAAGGCCCGTAGAGGAAATCGGGCGGGAGTTGTTCCCGGATGCACCGGAACTCGCGGATAGCGCCGCCACCGTGCTGATGGCCCTCGGCAGTACCGCCCGGGCGGACGCAAAAAGCCCTGGGCTACTTCCTTGCCGTGTTCATAATTTCTTTCGCGGACTTCCCGGCCTCTGGGTATGCATGGATGCGGCTTGCAGCGAACTTGCGGAAGAAGAACGCAGCGGATTCTGCGGGAAGATGTACAGCCAGCCGCGCGACCGATGTAAGTGCGGCGCGCGCGTCCACGAACTCTACACGTGCCGGTTTTGCGGGACGGCCTACGCGCGTGCCTATACGGACGATGTCGATGATCCCACCATGATATGGAGCGAGCCGGGCCAGCGCCTGCGCATGGATGATGGCGAGACCAGCCCGCTGCTGCCGCTTGACATGCTCCTTGAGCAGCCCAATCCCGCGCGTCCGGCGGAGCCCGCCGATTATGATCTCGAAACGGGCCGTCTCAATCCCAACGTTCACGGGACACGAATGCGCACAGTTTATTTGCGCCAGGATCGCGTCATTCCCCCGCCAGACGAAGACGGCGACATGGACCAGCGACTCGAAGCCCGCGGACAATTCATTCCATGCGCGTGCTGCGGAAAAGTGGCGCGCTTCGGCCGCAGCACCGTACAGGACCATCAGACCAAGGGTGACCAACCATTCCAGGCGCTCGTGGCGAAGCAGTTGCAGATTCAACCTGCGAATGCAGTCAAGGCAAGTCACTTTGCCCCGCTTCGCGGCCGCAAGGTGCTTGTGTTTTCGGACTCGCGCCAAGTTGCGGCCCGCCTGGCGCCCAACCTACAGATGTATTCGACCCGAGATTCTCTTCGATCATTGATTGCCTGGGGATATAGCCGCCTTCAGAAGGCCTCCCAACTCAAACCGCTCCTGAGTCTTGACGATCTCTACATAGCCATTCTGCTTGCCTCGTCGAAGCTCAGTGTTCGTCTGCGGCCTGAGTCGAAACCTGCCGAAAACTTCGCGGCTGCGGAAACCGTGCAACTTGCCATCGACGACGGCAGCGCCGACACCGATGTCGGTTTGCTTTTCCTGCTAACCAAGATGCGTTCCGAAACGCCGCCACAGGCCCTTCTCGAAGACCTCATCACCACCGTCTCCGACCCGTTCCTTGGATTCGAGGCCCTCGCCGTTGCGTCCGTATGCGAGCGCAGCGAAATCACAGCCAAGCTGGAGAAACTGCCGGCGATCCCAGGCCTCATCGAGACAGCCGAGGCGAAAATTGCGCTCGCCCGGGCATGGCTCAGATGCTGGAGAAACTACGGATTCTGGCTCAGCCGCATGCCGACCTCATGGTGGAAGCGGCCGAAGATCGAGGGTGTGAGCGTCAAGGGCAAGAAGGGCAAGGGAAAATTCGACGCGATGGATGTGATCATCGCGGACAAAGCCGCGCGCAAGATTTTCAATGAGCGCTGGACTCCCGAGCTTCTGGCCCTGTTCACCACCGACATGGGCGGTGAGTTTCAGTTGAAAGGCAGCGAGCTGTCGCTATTGCTGGATGGAGCGTGGGTGAGATGTGACACTTGTAAATCCGTTCATCGGCCGGTTCCGGGCATTTCGCATTGCCTTGATTGTGCCAGCGGTGCGGTGCGTGCGCTCGACCCGGACAACGATCCTGTTTTTGTCGCGAGGAAAGGCTACTACCGGCAGCCCGTCATTGCGGCACTTGCCAACCCTCCCGCAGAGCCAATGGCGCTCATCGCCGCGGAGCACACCGCGCAGCTCAACGCACCGCAGAATGAAGATGTCTTTTCCAAAGCCGAAGAGCATGAGTTGCTCTTTCAGGATGTGGCCCCCGCGCTCGGAAAGAGAGCAGCACGCGCGGCGGCCATCGACGTTCTCTCCAGCACGACGACAATGGAAGTCGGTATCGACATCGGGCAACTCTCAGGCGTGGCCCTTCGCAACATGCCCCCAGGACGCGCAAATTACCAGCAGCGGTCGGGCCGTGCAGGACGCCGCGGCAACGCGGTTGCAACGGTCGTCGCTTTCGGCAGCGCGGACAGCCACGACGAGCATTATTTCAGCGAACCGGACGGCATGATACGCGGCGATGTAACGGACCCGAGACTTACGCTCGACAACCGCGAGATTGTTCGCCGCCACATACGTGCTTTCCTGCTGCAGAACTACCACCAGGACCGCATCCCGGAGATCGACCCGGCGCAGCCTCACGATTTGTTTTCGGTCCTCGGCACGGTTGCGGGCTTTCGCAGCGGGCAGGCAGTCCTCAACATCGGAGACTTGAAAGACTGGCTCGCGGAAAATGAGGAAGCACTCAAGAAACGCGTCGCCTCCTGGATTCCCGGTGAGCTTTCGCCGGAAGACCGCGCCGCACTTCTTGCAGAGATGAAGGACGATTGCATCGAGGCCATTGAATCCGCGATTCGGAGCGACCCGAAGATGGTTGTCGAGCCCAAATCCGAGGAGGAAGATGAAGACACGGAAGAGTCGCCCGAAGAAGGGGAGGACAAACCCGTCCAGTCTCTGGACAGTGGTCAACTGCTGGATCGCCTCCTTTACCGCGGCGTCTTGCCGCGCTATGCCTTCCCAACTGACGTGGCGACGTTCCACGTTTTCGATCTCGCACGGTCCACACGCTTCCGCCCCATCATGCGCTTCGCGCCCTCTCAAGGATTGCCCATTGCGCTCTCGCAATACGCGCCAGGCAAGCAGATTTGGATTGCCGGAAAATGCTACTCCTCCGGCGCGATTTACTCCGTGATGGGAACGGAGCGCTTTGGGGCCTGGGAGTCGAAGCGCCTTTACTGCGAATGCCGTACCTGCGGTTTTGCCAAGACCTATGCCATCGGTGAAATTGAGCGGGGAGAAAAACGAGACTGTCCCGCCTGCGGCTCCGAAAACACCTTCGGCGAGGCGCGGTACTGGCTGCGGCCGCCAGGTTTTGCTCATCCCGTGGACATCGAGGAGATGACCTCACCGGACGAGATTCCCGAAACGAGCTACGCCACGCGCGCCAAGCTCACGATGGAAACCCCGTCCGATGATGCAAAGTGGACCACCGTCAACGAACGCGTGCGCGTCTTGCGGGAACGAAAACACCTTCTCGTATCAAACACCGGGCCGAAGCGCGACGGGTATTCGTATTGCGTGAAGTGCGGGCGCATTGAGGCGTCGAGCGATCCCACGCCGCTCTTGGCCGCGCCGCACCGCAAACCCTATCCGGACGAGAAGGAGGGAACCTGCGAAGGAGCGGGGACGACACGCCACATTGTGCTCGGCACAGACTTTATTACCGACATTGTGCTTTTTTCGATGGAAGTCGCCTCGCCCTTGCGTCTCAAGCCAGGGCAATATCCCACCGATGTCGCGCTGCGCACCGTTAGTGAGGCGCTTGCCAAGGCCGCCAGCCAGTTACTCGAAATTGAGCCGGGAGAATTGATGGCGGAGTATCGGCCATCTCTAACCCCGGAGGGACGCGACGGTCTCAAAGCGGAAGTCTTCCTCTACGACACGCTGCCGGGCGGCGCTGGTTTTGCGAGCCAGTTGGTTGATCGCGGCACCGAACTTCTCCAGCGCGCCCTGAAATTGGTGAAAACGTGCCCCGAGAACTGTGACGCCTCCTGCTACCGATGCCTGAGGAGCTTCAAGAACAAGTTTGAACATCGGCTCCTCGACAGGCATGTCGCGGCGGAGTTGCTGGAGTTTCTCATCACCGGCGCGCTCCCCGACTTCGACAGGGATCGCCTGAAAGAGTCTACATTACTTCTTTACAATGACCTGCTGCGGCAAGGCCACGAAGGATTCGACTTCGAGGCCGATGCCCAATTGACGCTGAAGGGCAAAAAGAAAATAGTTGTGCCGATACTGGCGACCGCGAAGGACGGCAGACAAATCGCAATCGCGTTATCGGCGCCGCTCGCCATCAATTATCCCGATGCGGCAAGCATCAGACAATCGCAGGCGACGGCTGAAGTGAGAGTCATCGTCGTTAACGAACTCCTGGTCCGCGGCAACCTGCCGGCCGCCACGCGCGAAGTACACCAATTCTTACTCTCGTGAATCGGTCTCGTCGCTGTTCGTCCGGCTTATCAGGGTTTTGGCTCGTCAAAGATTTGTGATGTCCAGTCTCTGCGATTATTTAAGCGGGAACTTCCGCAAGTAGAACCAGGTTCCAATTAAAAACAGGAGCGCGCCAACCGGCTTTGTCAGCTTGTTCAGCGAACCGAGGAGATCTGTTTTCAGACTGCCGTTCCACAAAAACGCAAACTCTGAGAACGAGCCGGCGTTCGCAATGAAAAAGGCGAAAGCAAACAACGCAGCCACCCCCAAGAGGTAGCGTCCCGATGGGCTAATCGAGACGACAAACGAAGGCTGAGGTGCCCAGATCGTGATGTCATCGCCGATCGGAACGAACGAGAGTGCAGATATCACCGTCTCTGTACCTCGCACGCAGGGAAGGAGCACTCGCTCCTCGTTGTATCGGCTATGTATAGGAATCTTGGCTACCGAGGCGCTGGTAAAGGTCTTCGCATCGAAATCAACCTTTATTGCCCTACCCGAGGCCGAGGAATTCGCTTGGCCGTATAGCAGCACCTTCACGAGAACAGTCTCCCCAGTCTGGAACCGATATATTGCGTCCGGCCCCTTGACTCTTGGCGCGATGCGGGGCTCTGCCCTGAAAATGCTGAGCGGCCAACGACTGATTCTGTAGAAGCCCCGGACGTGGTACGTGACGCACTCGTGCAGCTCGCTTTGATTCAGCCGATCCACCCAGGGCCGTGGTTTCACCGACCAGGACGCCGAGAATACGCGCCGGGTCGCCGTCGTGAACCAAATGTTCGCCAAGAAATTTTTCAAAGACGGAAATCCGATTGGGCATCATTTCGGAAACATCGACATGAAATACGCGGGTAACTTCGAGATCGTCGGCGTCACCGAGGACACGCGATACCTCTCGCCAACGGAGAAAATGCGGCCCATGTTCTTCCTGCCCGCCACGCAGCGCGTCAACTACGACGGCGCTCGTTTCGTGGCCTTTGAAGACAGCAATCACTTCCTCAACACCGGCGAGCTGAAAACTCTGGGCACGGTGCCGGGACTGGAAGCGCAGGTCCGGCGCGCGCTGGGCGAAGTCAACCCCGACCTTGCGCTCATCAGCTTCACGCCGTTCGCGGATCAGGTGCGCGACAATTTCTCTCAGCAGAACATGATTGTGAAACTCACCTCTCTGTTCGGGTTTGTGGCACTGATTCTCGCTGCCGTCGGGCTCTATGGAGTCACGGCCTACTCCGTCGAACGGTGCACCAACGAAATCGGCCTGCGCATGGCCTTGGGTGCCAGCCCCGCCAGTGTTCTGAAGCTCGTGCTGCGCGGTGTCATGCGCCAAATGGCCATCGCGCTCGCAATCGGCATCCCGCTGACCGTTGCGGCAGGCCACGCCATGGCCGCTCAACTCTTCGGCGTGGCCTCCTACGACGTGCGCATCCTTCTGGCCGCTACCGCGGCGCTCACGCTGGCCGCATTCATCGCAGCAGCGGTGCCCTCTCGCCGCGCTGCCACAATCGATCCAGTCTGCGCCCTCCGCACTGAATAAGGCTGATGCTCAGGCAGCGTCCTGCACCGTAGGGGAGGTACAAGCCAGCTCCGTTGTGGGGAGTTGGTTAGGCCGCTAGGCCCTGGTTTTCCTCGAACTTAAATTGCCAGACACAAACTCCCGTCCGTTTCTTCTAGGCGGCACAGGGACGACGAATTCTGAGTAATAAGACATTCGCATCAGGTGTGATTCTGTTCGTAGCGGAGTGACCAGCTCCAACGGTGTTTATTCGTACCACGGAGGACGCCCGTGCAAACGTACCAGCATCCGACTCGATTGAGTGCCCAGACACAGCTTCGATGCCGAAATTTACATGCCCGAAGGGCTTCAAAGGGCGAATAAATGCGGCTAGGCGTTGATGGCAGCCACTAGGGGCCATCGCGGGGGAGGGGACTGCGCTAGGGGAGCGGTCGGTTGGGTGATGTCCGGGCCGCCGAGCACGCATCAACCTGATACGAAAGCACACGGGACGGACCGCCGGGAACGAATTAAGATTAAGTTTATCTGTGTTTCTCCGTATTGAAGAATCTAGGTCCGCCGATGTGGCGGAGTCCTTCGCTATGACCTGCGTAGACTCCTGGCTTGCTCGCCCGACGGGAAACGGGCAGTCAGTTTCCGGTTAGAGCGTTTATCAAGCACTTGAACGCAGCCAACCCGGTATAGTATCGAGTCTTGCGAGCACCAACGGTTATTGGAGAGTAGCTATGAGGAACTTCGGTAGGGCGTTGCATCTCGTCTGTTTTGCTTTTCT
>JBAQGJ010000029.1:0-14629 GCA_049287725.1 Candidatus Acidiferrales bacterium
CGCTCACCCAGCGCCACAATCACACTCCCAGAAAATGCCTGGGCTTTCAAACTCCCGCCGAGATCTTCTCGTCGATGCTGTTGCACTTGAAATGTGAATCCACACCCTCGCTGCGCTCGGGATGACAGTCACTCTACCTTTTTTTCGGCAACATGGAGAATCGTGCTCTGACGAATCACACTTAAACCCATTACGATTGCGACTCGGAACCACACCTCAGTGCCACACAAAATCAACGAACGATTCACGCATCGCTCCAATAGATTTTCGGTTCTTTGATACACTTCCGAATGGCCATGGACTACGCAGAAACTACAATTCGTGTGCGCTACGCCGAGACGGACCAGATGGGAGTGGTCTATCACGGGAATTATTTCACGTGGTTTGAGGTGGGGCGCGTGGAATTGTGCCGGCAGCTGGGGTTTGAGTACAAGCAGATGGAAATCGAAGATGATAGTTATATTGTGGTGGCGGATGCGCATTGCCGTTACAAGCGTCCGGCGCGATTCGATGATGTGCTTTTGATTCGGACGCGCGTGCTGACGGCGCAGCGGCGCACGGTGAAATTCGGGTACGAAATTGTGCATCAGGAATCGGGTGAATTGCTCGCGACGGGCGACACCATGCACGTGATTTGCGATCGGCTGGGACGGCCGAAATCGCTGCCGGAAAAATATCGCAAGTACTTCCCTACCGCGAAAGCCACTTCGCATGTGCCCGCGCACGCCGGCGAGCCCCACGACTCATGAGCGCGATCCAGATAGACGGCGAAAATCTCAGTTTCGAACTTCTCTACAGCATGGTGTTTGACGGCGCGAAGGTGGAGTTGGCGCCGGCGGCGCGGGCGAAGATGCTGGCATCGCGCGCGGTGATCGAGCGGCTGATCGAATCGGGGGACGCAGTGTATGGCGTCAATACCGGGTTCGGCAAGTTGGCTTCCGTACGGATTTCCCGCGAACAAATTGGTGAATTGCAGGTGAATCTGGTACGGAGCCATGCTTGCGGGATGGGCGCGGCGTTGAGCGAGCATGAAACGCGTGCCATGCTGGCGCTGCGGGCGAACGCCATCGCCAAAGGATTTTCCGGCGTGCGGCCCGTGGTGGCGGAGACTTTGTGCGCGATGCTGAATGGCGGAGTGCACCCAGTGATCCCGTCGCAGGGGTCGGTGGGCGCGTCGGGCGATTTGGCGCCGCTGGCGCATCTGGCGCAGGTGGCCATCGGCGAAGGCGAGGCAATTTTTCAGGGCCGCTCGATTTCGGGCGGCGAGGCGATGCGCACAGCCGGGATTGCTCCGCTGGCACTCGAAGCGAAGGAGGGTCTTGCGCTGCTGAATGGCACGCAGGGGATGCTGGCATTATTGGCTTTGGGGCTGCGCGATGCAGAGATTGCAGTGGACACGTCGGATGTGGCCGCGGGGCTTTCACTCGATGCTCTGCGCGGGAGCCCCGCAGCATTCGATGAGCGGATTGCAGAGGTGCGTCCTTATGCGGGGCATACGACTACGGCGCGGAACCTGCGGCGATTGAATGAAGGCAGTACGATTCGTGAATCGCACCGGTCGGCCGAGAAGGATAAGCGTGTGCAGGATGCTTACAGTTTGCGTTGCGCGCCGCAAGTGCACGGAGCGGTGCGGGACGCGCTCGCTCAGGTGCGGACGATTTTGTCGGTGGAGTTGAACAGCGCGACGGATAATCCGCTTGTCTTCGCGGCTTCAGGCGAAGTGATCAGCGGCGGGAATTTTCACGGGCAGCCGCTGGCGATGGCTGCGGATCAGCTGGCGGTGGCCTTGGCGACGCTGGCGGGAATTTCGGAGCGGCGGATCGAGCAGATGACCAATCCTCAGACCAGTTTGCTGCCGGCTTTTTTGATTCGCGAGGCGGGATTGAATTCGGGATTCATGATTTTGCAAGTCGCGGCGGCGGCGCTTGCGAGCGAAATCAAGACGCAGGCTACGCCACATTCCGTGGACTCAATTCCGACTTCGGCGAATCAGGAAGATTACGTTTCGATGGGGATGGGCGGAGCGCGGCGGATCCAACCGATGTTGGCGAACTTGCGCAACGTGCTGGCAATCGAGCTGCTGTGTGCTTGCCAGGGGCTGGACCTGCTTGCGCCTTTGCGAACGGGCGCGGAAGGACAGAAGGCGTACGCGCTCGTGCGCGCGGAATCGAAAATGGTGGATGCGGACCGATCTTTGGCGCCGGACATTCGCGCGATGGAACGCAAGATCGCGGCCGGCGCGTTCAGCGAAATTCTGCGCTAAGCGGGAACACGGCTTGCTCGAGGAATCGAACCGCTGATGTAGCGTTCAGAGCTTACTTGGTGTCGCCGTCGTGATTCACGTCGCCAGACTTCGTTGATTGGCTCGCCTGGCTGGCGGCTTTGCCTGCGGCACTGATGTTGACGGTATCTTGCGGAGTTGGCTTCTGCACGTTCGCCGCCGGTTTTGCGGCTGCAGGTTGAGTTGTCGGATTCACGTGTTGCGCGTTCGAGATTGCTCCCACCGGATTGGCCATGAAATACCTCCAGCTTGCCTATCGGCAAAAGTTGCCGCTTACATTAGGAGCGAAGTGAGATTCGCCGGCGCCGTTTCGGTATAGCGTATTCTTGGCTTGCGGCGAAAAGCAGATCCCTCGCTCCACTCGGGATGACAACCGCTACGCTAACGCTTGGAAGAGGAATGTGCCGAAGCGGTACCCCGCTACATAGCTGAAGGGCGCGACGCCGAGGGAATAGTGTCCGCAGGGCAACGAAAGATTATCGAAAGCGACGCCATCCGAACGGATTGCGCTGAGAAATTGGTTTGTTAGTTCGATGGGAAAAGTTGGATCGTAGCGGCCACTGATGGCGAGGATTTTCTTGCGCGTGCCGCGCAGACGATTGATGTAAGGGTACGGACTGATCGGTGAAAAGTAGTGGCGGACGTCATCGCGGGAGATTTCATGGCGCAGCGTTTGCCAGACGTTGGAGGTGGTGAGTCCGGCGGCGAGGACGTCGCCGAAGTAGGTGGAGACGTGCAGAAATGCTCCGGCACGCAGCGCCGGCTCATGCGCGATGGTGAGGAAAGCGAGGCAGGAGCCGATGCTGGTGCCGATGATGCCGAGGCGGTCGTAGCCCTGGAGCTCGAGCCACCGCAGCGTGCGGCGGACATCCAGAACCGCCTGGCGATTTGCTTGAAGCGTGAGACCGATATTCGGACCGCAAAGATGGTCGGCGCGCGGATGGCCTGGAATGGCGCGGCGGTCGTGATACGGCAGGCTGAGTTTGACCGCGGTGATGCCCAGGCGATTCAGCCAGTGGCAGACGTTTTGCTGTTCTTCCCAGCGCGAATTCCATTGGGCGAGGACAACTACGGCTGGGCCGCTGCGGCGAGCATGGAAAACTTGCGCATGGACGCGATTGTTTTCTGGCCACGGGGAGGCGATGGCGCTGGTGAAGGTTAGGACGTTTTGGTCATCGAGCGCGTAATCTTCGACGGGAGCGGCGGCGAACCAGTTGTCGCTATCGGCTAGCGTGTCTGTGACGAAGTGGTCGAGCCAGCCGCGCGGGTCGGATTCGTGTGCGCTGCCGCCGATGTGTTCGAGGCCCCAGGCGAAGGGCAGAATCCGGCGATTCTGCTCCTGCGCAAAGCGCATTTCTTCGTAAGCGCGGACCTTCTGTTCGAGCCAGGACATGGGGTGTAAACCATCGAATATAGCGTAGGGGCTTGGTGGATTCAAACTTGCGTAAAAACGAAGAAAAATCACCACAGATGAACACAGATAAACACAGATGACTGCAAGGTGAAACGCTGCAGAACCTTTGGCATCTCGGCCGCTTCGCGGGCTCCTTTTTGGCTCTGAAACCGGTGTGGGAACCGGCGTTTATTACGCCCTTCTCTCCGGTTATGCGTTAGCAGTCGGGCACGACGGGTTCGGGTTGGCTTGAGGGGCGTGGAGCGTTCGGGCAGAATCGAGGGGTGGCCCCTCCAGAGCTTATCGGGATCTTTGCGTTTGCGTTTGGATTGATTATTGGCAGTTTTCTGAATGTGTGCATCCTGCGGATTCCTGGCGGTAAATCCATTGTGCTGCCGGCTTCGGCGTGCCCCAAGTGCGGGAAGGAAATACGGGCTTACGACAATATTCCGGTGATCAGTTACCTGCTGCTTCGCGGGAAATGCCGCGGGTGCAAGACCAAGATTTCGCCGATGTATCCGTTGGTGGAGCTGTTGACGGGATTACTGTTTCTCGCGTGCTATTTGGTTTTTGGGCTGACGGTGGAAGCAGCGAAGTGGGCGGCGTTTTCGGCGATCATGATCGTGCTGGTGTTCACGGATTTGCGCGAGCGGATTTTGCCGGACGCGGTGAATTTTACAGGATTGGGGATCGGGCTCGCGCTCAGCTTTTTTGTGAAGCCTACGGACGGGTCAGCGCTGTGGATTGCGAATCGCATGTTCGAGTTCCCTCCCCCGGCGCCAGTGCTTTCGTTTGTGGACGCGATTTTGGGGGCGCTGGTCGGCGGCGGATTGCTGTGGCTGGTTTCGGAGGCATATTTCCGGATGCGTGGCCGCGAAGGAATGGGCTTGGGCGACATGAAGATGATGTTGATGGCCGGAGCGTTTCTGGGAGCGAAGCGGACGCTGCTGACGATTCTGGCGGGATCGGTATTAGGCAGCGTGCTGGGCATAGCCATGATTCTGGCGCAGCGCAAGGATGCGGATTACGAATTGCCGTTCGGGACGTTTCTGGGCGCCGGTGCGCTGCTGGTGGTGTTTTTTGGAACACCGTTCGTGAATTGGTATTCGTCGCTGCTGATGGTGCGATAATGACGGAAGAAAAGGTCCGATGACAGCCATTCTTGCTCCAGTCGCGCAACATCAGGCGCCCGTGCTGCCGTATAACCTGGGTTTCTCGGCGGCCTTGGTGGCCTTCCTTTTTGCGGGCGTGCTGGTGATGATTTTTCTGGCGCGCAAATTCCTGCGAGATCAATCGCGCGGAGCGAAGCAGGACTGGGCTAATCCGATTCCGGATCCCGAAAATGCATCGGCGTTCATGGCCGCTTCGATGCAGGGAGTGATCGAGAAGCTGCGGGCGCAGGAGAAGGAGCTAGCGCGGCTACACTTACTGGCGCAAGAGCGGGCGCAGGAATCCGAGCGGTTGACGGAGGAAGTGACACGCAACATGCCCACCGGCCTGCTGCTGGTGAATGCGACCGGGGCGATCACTTCGACGAATCCAGCGGCGGAAGAAGCGCTGGGCATCAAAACGCTGCGCTACCGGTCGTACAAGGAAATTCTGGGCGCCGAGTCGGATCTGACGAAGATGCTGACGGCTTGCATACGCGACGGCAAAACTTTTCAGCGCGGCGAAATCGAGCACCTGACGTCTGAAGGCGCGGTGCGCAATCTGGGCGTGACGATTTCGCCGATCTACCGCACGATGCGCGCTTCGACGAAGCCCTCCGCCGAAGCTACTCCGGCGCAATTGCAGGAATTGAAAGTGAGCGGCGCGTTGTGCTTAATGAGCGATTTGACGGAATTGACCGCTCTGCAAAAGCAAATTCGCTGGAAGGAAAACCTGGCGGCGCTGGGCGAGATGTCCGCGGGCATCGCGCACGAATTCAAGAACTCGCTGGCTACGATTTCGGGTTACGCGCAGATGATTCGCAGCGAAGCGAAACCCGGCGACGTGCGCGAGTCTTCCGAACGAATCCTGGATCAGACGCGCGCGCTGACGCACGTAGTGACGGAATTCCTGCGGTTCGCGAAGCCGCTGGAAATTTGCTACGAAACGGTGCCGATGCAAACCGTGGTGGAAAAAGTGGCGGAGGAGCTGCGCGAAACGATTCCGGTGTGCACGGTGGTGGTCGAGGGCGCGTTTCAAGAGCTGCCTGGAGACGAGGCTCTGCTGCGGCAGGCTTTACTGAATCTAGTTCGGAACGGCGCGGAGGCAGCCAAAACCACCAGCAAGGCGCCGATCGTGACGATGTCTGGAACGATCGAGGAGCTTGGCGGGCGCAAGTGGCAGCGGATATGCGTTGCCGATGATGGCCCCGGGATTCCGGAAGCCGATCTGCCTAAGATATTTTTGCCTTTCTACACGACCAAGTCCGAGGGGACAGGATTGGGGCTGGCCGTGGTGCAGAAAGTGGCGTTGCAGCACGGCGGCAGCATCGAAGCCCGCAACCGACCGGGCGGCGGAGCCGAGTTTTTGCTGTGGTTACCTTTGCGGCAGGACCCCCTACCATCCACGATTGCCACCCAGGCAGCACGCATCTAAACTGGTAGCAGCAGGCCCGTCCAGCGACCTACGAGGAGGCGTTAGCCATGCGTAGAGACTTATTGTGCGCCGCCGTGGCAGCAATTTTATTGGTACCCGCGAGCGCCCTGGCGCAGCAGCAGAGCCAGAACCAGTCGCGGCAGAGCCAAGCGCCACCTCCAGCGGCGTCGCAGACGAACGCGCAATCCTCCTCTGCGCCCGCCAGCACGGACCAGGGTGCGGCACCGGTGGATCCCCTGGTAGCCGCAGCGCGCAAGGCTCGCGAGCAGAAGAAAGATCAGGCGAAGCCGGCGCATGTGTTTGACAACGACAACGTGCCCAAGGCAGGGGGCATCTCGGCAGTAGGCGCGACGCCGTCGGAAGAGTCCGCTGACGGCAGCGCGCCGACAGAGGCGAACGCTGGAGACTCCAAAGCGGCGGCATCGTCGCCAAACGACGAAAAGTCCTGGCGGGACCGGTTCGCGAAATTGCGTCACAAGCTCGATGAGGATCAAGCGGACCTGGACATCATGCAGCGGGAGCTGGGCGTGCTGGACGTGCAGTATTACAACGATCCGGTGAAGGGCATGCAGCAGGGATACACGCGCAGCGATATTGACGAGAAAACCGCGAAGATCGACGCCAAGAAAAAACAGATTGAAGCGGATGGACAAGCCATCTCCGATGCGGAAGAGGAATTGCGCCGGAGCGGCGGCGACCCGGGCTGGGCGCGCTAGAATTTTTTCTTCATGGAACCGATCCTTCTTGTCGAAGATAAAGCCGAATTGCGGGCGATGCTCCGCAAGGCGTTGGAACGCGCGGGTTATTTGGTGGAAGAAGCCGCGGACGCGAATTCGGCGATCGACAAAGTACGCGGGCGGCGTTACCTGCTGGTTCTCTCCGATTTAAAACTTCCCGGCGGTTCCGGACTGGATGTGCTGCGTGAATCGCGGCGCGTGGAAGCCACTTTGCCCGTGATTTTGATGACGGCGTACGGCTCGGTGGAAGAAGCCGTGACCGCGATGAAGGAAGGGGCTTTCGATTTCATTCAGAAGCCCGTGGACCTGGATCATTTGAAATTGCTGCTGGAGCGCGCGGCGCAACAGCAGGAACTTTTGCGCGAAAACCTTTTGCTGCGGGAGGAATACGCGGTGCGTTATGGGTTCCCGCGAATCGTGGGCGAGCATCCCACGATGAAAGATGCCAGCCAGATGACGCAGCGGGTGGCGGCGACGGATTCGACGGTGTTGCTGCTGGGAGAAAGCGGAACGGGCAAGGAAGTGTTTGCGCGGGCGATTCACCACTTGAGCCCGCGGTCGAACCATCCCTTTGTAGCGCTGAATTGCGCGGCGATCCCCGAAGGGCTGGTGGAGAACGAGCTTTTCGGGCACGAGCGCGGCGCTTATACCGGCGCGGGAGCGCGGAAAATCGGGAAGCTGGAGCTGGCGCACCGCGGGACTTTGTTTCTGGATGAAATCGGCGAGCTGCCTTTGGCGATTCAGAGTAAATTGCTCCGCGTGCTGGAAGAGAAGCGATTTGAGCGCGTCGGGGGAACGCAGGAAATTGAAGTGAACGTGCGGATCCTGACGGCCACGAACAAGGATCTGCGCGCGGCCGTGACGGAAAAGTCGTTTCGCGAGGATCTTTACTTCCGGATTTCGGCGGTGCCCATCACAATTCCTGCTTTGCGCGACCGCGGCGATGACGTGCTGCTGCTCGCGGAATATTTTCTGGAAAAGTTTCGCCGCGAGTTTCGCAAGCCGCAGCTGCAATTGAGCAGCGACGCGCGCGAGCGGCTCTTGACGCATTCCTGGCCGGGAAACGTCCGCGAACTGCAGAATGCGATTGAACGCGCGGCGATCCTGGCGAACGGGCCGGAGATCAGCGAGAGCGCGTTGCAATTGCCCGCGCCCAAACCTTCCGCGGAGCAATTGCCGAGCGGAATGCTGGAAGAGGAATTTTTGTGGGAAGGGCCGCTGGAGGAAGTGTCGCAGCGCGCCGTCCAGCACGTGGAGCGGTTTAAGATTCAGGACGCGCTGCGCGACACCAAGTGGAACAAGACACGCGCGGCGGAAAAGCTGGGAGTATCGTACAAGACTCTGCTGCACAAAATCCGCATATTGGGCCTCGAGAACTAACCTGTCTTAGCCGGCCGTCTCCTGCCACCTTTGCGGATATCATCCTTTTTACGGACGACGGGCGGTGTGCAGGTTCACGCTGCGGACGTTCCAGGATTTTACGCGGACCTGAGTGAAACCAACTTTTTGCATCAGCGCCGTGAGTTCCCTTGGCGTGGGAAATTTTTCAACCGAACCGGGGAGATAACTGTAGGCTTCGCTGCTGCCCGAGATGGCTGCGCCGATTCGCGGGAGGATCTGGCGGAAGTAGAAGCGGAATAATCCCGCCATGGCACCGGAACCCGGCTCTGAAAACTCCAGGATTCCCACTTCCCCCCGCGGTTTCAGGACCCGAGCGATTTCGCGCAAGCCGTTTTCGTAATTCACCAGATTGCGGAAACCGAACGCGGTGGTGACCAGATCGAAACTGGCATCAGCAAACGGGAGCTGTAGCGCGTCGGCCGTGGCAAAAACGGCGGAGCGCGAATGTGCGGCGGCTTTCTTGTGCGCGCGGTTCAGCATCGGTTGCGCGAAGTCGCTGCCGACGAGCGGGAAACGGTAGGCGCCGGAATCGCGGAGTTCGTGAATGCGGACGCGTTCGAGGGCGAAAGTGAGGTCGCCCGTGCCGCAGCAGAGATCGAGGACGTGCGCATCCGTGCGACGCAGGATGTGACGAAATCTTCGCGCGGCGCGAAGGCGCCAGTAGCGGTCGAGCGAAAAGGAAAGGAAGTGATTCAGGAAATCGTAGCGCGGCGCGATGCGGCTGAACATATCGCGGACGCGCGCGGAAGCTTCCCGTTCGTTGAACGTGCCGACCGGACGCGTGCCGGACAGCTTCCTCGGCCTTTCGATAGACGCAGTCATGCGATTCAAGGTTGGTGAGTCAGACTTTCGACAACGCGGAGATGGCTGGGAGTTCCGCGAATGTTCTTTGAACGAGAGGCCAGGGCAAGTTGACGCCCCATTGGACTTTGCCAATGCGGCGCGGCAACACCCAAAGGACACGCCCGCTACGAGCCTTTTTATCACCTGCGAGGATGGGACGCAATTGAGTTGCACGAATTCCGGCCAGCGAGGGTAACGGGCCAACATGGGATATCAGACGAATCACGCGAGTGGCCTCGGATTCGCGGAGGCGGCCGGTGGCGAGGCCGAAGATGGTGGCGGCGAGCATGCCCCAGGCTACCGCTTCGCCGTGCAAAAAGCGGCGGTAGCGCGTGGCGGCTTCGAGCGCGTGGCCCAGAGTGTGACCGAAATTCAGGATGTGGCGCAGGCCGCTTTCGCGTTCGTCTTTGGCGACTACGTGCGCTTTGATGCGGATGCAGCGCGCGATTACCCAGGCGAGAGCGGCGGGGTCGCGACGGAGCAGTGCGAGCATGCGGCGCTCGAGAAATTGGAAAAGTTCGGGATCGGCGATGACGGCGTATTTGACGACTTCGTAGAGGCCCGAGCGATATTCGCGGTGCGGGAGAGTTCGCAGGACGTTGGGATCCGCGATTACGAGCTTTGGCGGATAGAACGCGCCGACCAGGTTCTTGCCTTCGGGAAGGTTTACGCCAGTCTTGCCGCCAATGGCGCTGTCCACCTGCGCTACGAGCGTGGTGGGGACGTGCACGAGGCGCACTCCGCGGAGATAGCTGGCGGCCGCGAAACCGGCGACATCGCCAACGACGCCGCCGCCCAGGGCGACGATGGTCGCGCCGCGATCCGCGCCTACGTGAATCAACTGCCGTGTGATCAGCTCGATGGTGGCGAGATCCTTGGCGGCCTCGCGATCGTCGAACAGGATGGCGGTGACGCGATGGCGGCTGCGAAGGTTGCGCATCAACGCGCGGCCCCAGTGTTCCCACACATTCGGAGAAGAAAGAACAACAATTCCAGTAGTATCGCCGAGGCGCGCGACGAGAGACGCTGAGCGGGTCAGAAGACGCGGAGCGCAGTGGACCATGTAGGGACCGTTTGCAGAAGAGACGCGAATGACGGGCATGATTTAGTGAAACTTCTTTTGAAGTTCGCCGACGGATTCCAGAATCACGTGACCGACGATGGCGACGCTGCGCGGACTGACTTTATCGAGCGTGTCCTGCGGCGTGTGCCAGTAGCCTTCGTTGATGTAATCGGTGAGGTCAATGATATCGAGGGCTGGGACGCCGCGCTGGAGAAAGGGATCATGATCGTCGTCGGTCGTCGTTTCTTGCGAGACGAAGATATTGCTGTAGCCGAGGCGGTCCGCCGTCTTCCAAACGAGGTCGGTGAGCCATCGCGGACTGTCCGATTGACGATCAATGTGCAGCCCGTATTGCCCGATCATATCCGCCAGAAGGACGGCCTTCACGCGCTTCAGGTCGCCAGAAAGTGCCATGCGTGCGGCGAGTTCACGGCTGCCGTAGGTGTGGTCGCCATTCTGGTTCCAATCGACAAAGGCTTCCTCGCCGTCGAGAAAAGCGATCCAAACGGAATTAGGTTGGTCTTTTTTACCGCAGAGCTGGCGAGCCATTTCGATCATCAGGCCGGTAGAAGAGGCGCTGTCTTCGGCGCCGACAAAATTCGGGACGCTGCTAAGGGAGTCGACGTGTGTGAGCAGCAGGACGATTCCCTTCCCGGTGCCCGGGGCTTTGGCGACGATGTTTTTCATGGCGACGTCGCCCTTGGGAGTGGAGGCGTGAAAGTCATCTTGATCTATCTCGCAACCGTAGCTTTTCAGTTGCGCGATGATGTAATCCTGCGTTTGGTGCAGTCCCTCGGAAGCTGGCGGGCGCGGACTGAAGCTGACGATTTTGGCGACATGCTCGTAGGCTTTCGCACCATCGAAGCCGCCGGTTTGATCAGCGGGAGGAGCGACTTCAGCCAGCTTGGGAGTGGCGGACTGGTTTGAAGCGTCGGGGGCGGATGCAGCATTGCCGGACGAGGCCGAACTGGGCTGGCTCGAACCGCTGCACGCAAAAATCCCACCGATGGCGGCAAACGCCGCAACGCCGAGCCAGAATCTTCTGCACGAATTGAACAAGTTACTGCGCCTCCCCGCCGGCAAGATTCTGCGACTCTTTGCGCCTGAGTACAACGTGAGAAACCAGCACGCCAACAAAATAGAGCGCGACCATGGGTGCCATGAACACGAGCATCGTGGTGGCGTCTGGGGTGGGCGTGACCACCGCGGCTACCACGGTGATGATCAGCATGGCGTAACGGAAATTCTTGAGCAGGAATTTAGGCGTCACAATGCCGAACAGGGACAGGATGAAAATCAGCACCGGCAGCTCAAAGATTACACCGAGCCCCACCAGAATAATCAAAACCAGCTCGAAATACTCGTTGTAACTGATCAGTGGTTTGATGGGCGCGTCGTAGGCGAAGTTGATCAGGAATTTCAGGGTTTGCGGCAGCATGATGAAGTAGCCGAAGGCGATGCCGCAGAGGAAGAGAAACATCGAAGAGACGATAAAGCCGGATACGGCGCGGCGTTCATGCTTGTAGAGGCCCGGGGCGACGAAGAGCCAGACTTGATACAGCACAAACGGCATCGCCAGCACGACTCCCAGATACAAGCCGATGTTGATTACCAGCGTGACGTAGCCGCCGGGACTGGTGAAATAAAGCTTGTCGTCAAAATGGCTGGCGCGCAGGGCATCCTGCATGGGCTTCACGAGGATTAAAATGAAATGCTTGGAGACGAGCAACCCGATGCAGGCGCCAATCGCGATCGCGGCAGCGGAATTGATCAGCCGCTTGCGCAAATCCATGAGGTGCTCGAAAAAGGACATGCGTCCGCCGGCGTCGTCTTCGGCGGGAGGCGCGATAGTGGGTTCAGGCTGGGCGGGGTCGGCCATCTGTCACTTTCTCGGGAGCTGAATCAGGATGGTCACCCTGATGCGGGACGTTCTCATGAACTTCGAGCGGCACTTGCTCGGGAGTTTGCGGTTCGCGCGAAGCAAGAAAATTGGGAGGTTCTGTTGACACGGTTCCGGGAGTTGGCGGCAGCGGGTCGTTGGATGATTCCGGCGGAAGAGCCGGTGGGTTCGGAGGCGCGGAACCGCCGCCGATGGTCTGAGTGGGCGGCTGCGCTTCGCGTATGCGGCGCAATTCGGCTTCGCGCTCAAGGTCGCGCATGTGGCCTTCGAAAGTGGAGCGCAGGTCGCCGGTGGCACGGCGGAATTCGGCCATGATTTTGCCGAGATTGCGCGCGAGTTCGGGCAGCTTCTCGGGTCCAAAGACGACCAGAGCCACCGCGAAAATGATGATCAGGTGTGGGACACTAAGCATGGAGCATCTGGGACGAAGGTCCGCCGGAATTCGGGCTTTCTGACGGAATCTCCGGCGCCATTTTTGAATCATAGAAGAGGGCTGGAAGCGTGTCAAACCGCTGAAAAGTTGTATGCTATAATTACATTCTTGGGGCTAAGCGAGGACGCATGGAATCGAAGGGGTCATCAGGGCGTGGAGTCGTAGTACTGGTGGTAGTGCTGGCTGTTTCCGCGATATTGGGCGGGCTGTATGGACCGTCCGTGCGCGCCACGGCTGCCGGCCAGAACGACATGCAGGACTCGGTGAAGAGCTTCACGCACGTCCTCTCGGTGGTAGAACGCAATTACGCCGATCCCGTGGACACCGACAAGGTGATCTATGATGGCGCGATCCCTGGCATGCTCCGCGTGCTTGATCCGCACTCGAATTTCTTCGATCCGAAACAATACGCCCTCTTCAAGGAAGAGCAGGAAGGCAAGTACTACGGCGTCGGGATGACCGTACAGCAGCGCGAGAATCAGACCGTGGTGCTTTCGCCGTTCGTTGGCTCACCTGCTTATAAGGCCGGCATTCGTCCGGGCGATATCATTCAGAAAGTGGACGGCAAATCCTGCGACGGCCTGACGACCACGGAAGTGGCGGATATGCTGAAGGGCGCCAAGGGCACGGTGGTTCATATCTCTCTTGGCCGCGAAGGCTGGGACAAGCCGATCGAAGTGACGGTGACGCGCGATGAGATTCCGCGACCGGGTGTGGAATATTCCACGATGGTGAAGCCCGGAATCGGGTATGTGCGCGTGACCACGTTCAATGAGACGACTGACAGCGACCTGGCTGACGCTTTGAAGCAGCTGGATGTCTCCAAGCTGGATGGTTTGATCATTGACCTGCGGAATAACGGCGGCGGACTGCTGAATCAGGCCGTGGGCATGGCGGACATGTTCCTCGACAAGAACGAGATTGTCGTGTCGCATCGCGGGCGGGCTTCGCAGGAACGGCGCTATTACGCGGTGCGCGGCAATCAGGGCATTGAAGTCCCGGTAATCGTGCTGATCAACGGGCAGAGCGCTTCGGCGTCGGAGATCGTTTCCGGAGCGATTCAGGACCACGACCGCGGGCTGATTGTGGGCGAGACGAGTTTCGGCAAGGGATTGGTGCAAACGCAATTTCCGCTGAGCGAAGATACGGCACTCTTGCTGACGACGGCGCGCTACTACACTCCTAGCGGCCGGCTGATCCAGCGTGATTACAAGAACATTTCGCTCTACGATTACCATTACAATCCGAAGCCGCCCACGAAGCCGGAAGTGAAGCTGACGGATAGCGGGCGGCAGGTGTTCGGCGGCGGCGGGATTACCCCGGATGACGCGGTGGCTACTCCCAAGCCGGACGATTTCCAGCAGATGCTTTATCGCCGCGGGGTCTTCTATTCGCAGCAACAGGGCGTGGGCGATTTCACGCGCTTTTACCTGGGCGAGAAGCCGGACGTCACTAAGGACTTCGTGGTGAACGACGAAGTGATCGCCCAATTCCGGAAGTACCTCGACCAACAGAAGATCAAGTACACCGACGACAACATTCAGGCGAACCTGGTGTGGCTGAAGTGGCAGATCAAGCGCGAGGTGTTCACTTCGTATTTTGGACTGACCGACGGTTACAAGGTGGAATTGCAGGATGATCCGCAACTGGAGAAGGCCGTCGAATTGATTCCACAGGCCAAGGCCCTGTATACCAACGCGCGAAAGATCCTTGCCGAACGCGAAGCTGGACAGCCTAGCCAGCCGTAAAGCGTCGACCGCACCCGCAAAGTTCGTATTTCAGCGCCCGATTGCTGAGGAATAGCGCACCGATTTGTCATTCCGAGGGCGATTTGGACCCGGGGAATCTGCTTCCTTAGTGGGGTTTCAGCGAAAAGCAGATCCCTGTAAGTTCACAAACCAAGTGCAACAGGCTGATAAGGTCGTGTTGCCATGGGACATTACGGACAACTATCACTGGAAGAGCGATGCACGATTGCCCGGCTTCAGGAAGCCG
>JBAQGJ010000030.1:0-10019 GCA_049287725.1 Candidatus Acidiferrales bacterium
CGCTCACCCAGCGCCACAATCACACTCCCAGAAAATGCCTGGGCTTTCAAACTCCCGCCGAGATCTTCTCGTCGATGCTGTTGCACTTGAAATGTGAATCCACACCCTCGCTGCGCTCGGGATGACACCCACCTCCCTTTTTTGCACAATTGTGAAGCGGAATTGATTTGCGCGATTGGTGTCGCCGTGCTCCCGGCTAATACCTCCGCTTTGGCTCCGACGCGAGCGAACGGCTGCGCCTGATTCTTCCGTTCCGCTCCGCTATTGCATTCCACGGCACGCGCCGTAAAAGCAGTTCTGGCAGCAAGCCCGTAACGCCGTATGCTTGGAATAGCTTACACGGGCTTGGGGTAGCCAGAAACGCCGTGAACTCGTCACAAAAAGCGTTTGGAATAAGTTTGCCCCAGATGTCGCCTTCCTGCTGGGCGTTGACGGGCGCCTGGGGACTTCTTGTAGGCGGATATTGTGTAGCCGCTCTTACGGTTTCAAACGGGCGGGGCCTGACCGCGTTCGGCGATATCATGCAATGCGCCGTGGCGCTGTTTGCCTGCGTCGGACTTTTCCTCAATTCGTTTTCAGACGAGAAACGCACTCGCGTATTCTGGATTTTGCTCGGGTTGGGCTGCGCCGCGTGGTTGGTTGGGCAATCCATCTGGACGTATTTTGAAGTGGTGCTCCGCAAGGACGTCCCGAATCCGTTCGTCGGTGACGTGATTCTCTTCCTGCATCCAGTGCCTATGATCGGGGCGCTGGCCCTGAAACCGCACGATAAGCGCGACGATTTGAACGTGCACATCGGCTACCTGGACTTCTCGCTACTGCTGATCTGGTGGGTTTATCTCTACCTCTTCGTGGTGATTCCGTGGCAATACATCGCGCCGAACGTGCTGGCATATGGGTGGAGTTACGACCATCTGGCGGCGGTGGAAAATCTTCTGCTGACGGCGGGGTTTGCGTATCTGATCACGCAGGCGAGAGGACGCTGGCGAGAAGTTTACGCGCATCTTTTCAGCGCTTCGCTGCTGTATGCGGCCGGGTCGTACATCACTAATCGCGCGATCGATCGGCTGGATTATTACACCGGGAGCCCGTTCGACCTGCCGCTGGTGGCGTCGTTCGTGTGGTTCGGAACGGCGGGGATTGTGGCTTACCGGTTGAAGCCGCCGCGCGAAACTGTGGCACCGCGGCCCGATCGCGAGAAGAAATGGGCTTCGGTGCTGGCGATGACGGCGGTGTTTTCGATCCCGGTGATGGCGCTGTGGAGTTTGTGGCGGTCGGCGAATCCCGAGGAAGTGCGAATATTTCGCGTGAGTGTGACGCAGGTGGCATTGCTGGTGGCTGCGCTGCTGATTGCGCTGCGGCAGCGACTGGTGGATCACGACAGATTGCGGCTGCTGGAGGGTTCGCGGGAATCGCTCGAGAATTTGAAGCATTTCCAGGCGCAGATGGTGCAGACGGAAAAGCTCGTGTCACTCGGGCAGCTGGCGGCGGGCGCGGCGCACGAAATCAATAACCCTTTGACGGGAATTCTCGGTTATTCCGATCTTTTGGTGGACGATCCGGCGCTCGGTGAGCGGCAGCGATTGGTGGCGGAGAAGATTCGTACGCTGGCGCGACGAATTAAGACGCTGGTGACTAGCCTATTGAGCTTCGCACGGCGCGTGCCCAGTGAGAAGCTGCACCTGGATTTGAACCAGGTGATTGCTTCCGCGCTGCATTTGAGCAACCTGGACCTGCGCGGGAAGCACATTCAGGTGGAAACGTACCCGGACGTCGATCTGCCATTGATTCGCGGAGACGCCAACCAAGTGTTACAGGTGTTTTTCAACTTGATCAGCAATGCGGTGGACGCCCTGGAAGAAATCGGCGGCGGCCGGTTGACGATTCGCACGAAACATTCGGATTCGCGGATCACGATTGAGTTTTCGGATACGGGGCCGGGGATCAAGGCGCCGCAACAGGTGTTCGATCCCTTCTTCACCACGAAACCGGTGGGTAAAGGCACCGGACTCGGCCTGAGCATTTGCTATGGCATCATGCAGGAGCATGGCGGCCGGATTGAATGCTACAACCGCCCAGAAGGCGGCGCTACCTTCGTGGTGGAATTCCCCACTACGGCGCCAGAATTGTATTTGCCCGAGCCTCCGCAGACGGTTAGTTCTTCTAAGACCAGTTAGAATTTTCGCGTGGCTTCCCCGCCTTTGGATCAACGCAAAACTGTAATATTCGCGAGGCATGCGCGAGGTATCATCCGCGCACTGGAGGACTTGTGCCGAGACGCGGCGGAGTGGTGGCTATTAGATTTTGCGTTCTGTTCTTGGCGTTTGCTACGTCGTTCGCAGGACGTGGGGTGGCAGTTGCGGGCCGTGGTCGCGACGCGCAGGAATCCGCAGCGCGGCCTACCGGGAGCGCTTTAAAGACGCGCGCGGTGGTGCTGATTGTGCTCGACGGACTGCGCTGGCAGGAAGTTTTCGACGGGCCCGAGCACGATTTGATGAATGCCAAGGTGGGCGGCGTGCAGGACGAAGAGCAACTGCACAAGGATTTCTGGCGCGCGAAGCAGGAAGACGGTCGGCGAGCGTTGATGCCGTTCCTGTGGTACGCGGTCGCCAACCGCGGACAGATTTACGGCAACCAGCATAAAGGCAGCGTCGCGCAGGTGACTAACGGCTTGAAATTTTCGTATCCCGGGTACAACGAGATGAGCACGGGGTATCCCGATCCGGCCATCAATAGCAATGAATTCGGCGTGAATCCGCATGCGACGGTATTCGAGTGGCTGAATGGCCTGCCGGAATTTCACGGCCAAGTGGCGGTGTTTGGAACATGGAACGTTTTCAACGATATCTTTCGCGCGAAGCAGAGCGGGCTATTCGTGCGCGCCGGCTGGGACATTCCCTGGAGCGGAACGCTCACGCCGGAGGAGCAGACTCTGAAAAAGCTTTATGAGACGACGACGCGAGTGGAGGATGACGACTCGTTTGACTCGTTCGCGCACCAGGATCTGCTTAACTATTTGAAGACGCACAGCCCGCGAGCGCTCTTTGTCGGTTACGGCGGCACGGATGATTGGGCGCACGAGGGGAAATACGATCTGGTGCTGCAGGCGGCGCATCAGGATGACCAGCACATCGCGGAATTGTGGAACACGATGCAGGCGAAACCGGAATATCGCGATCAGGTGACGTTCATCATCACTTGTGATCACGGGCGCGGCAGGGGGTTGAAACTGTGGCGCGACCACGACAAGAATATCGCGGGTGCGGAAAATATCTGGATCGCGGTGATGGGTCCGGATACGCCGGCGACCGGAGAGATGATGAATGTGCCGCGTGTGACGCAGAGCCGGATCGCGGCGACCATTGCAGCGCTCTTAGGGCAGGACTATCGCGCGGCTGTGCCGCAAGCGGCGCCGCCGCTGCCGGTGATTCGGACGGCGGCAAATAATTAATCGCGGACGACGAATTCCAGTTCTATCCCTGCTACTTCGATCACGTCGCCTGACGCCAGCTTGGTCGGGTGAGTGATTGGCTGGCCGTTGACGCTGGGAACTTTGTCAGCCGGGCCGATGTAATAGGAATTGTCCTCGCGGCGATTGATTTGCGCGGCGGCTTTGGGTTTGAACCAGCCTTTGAGTTTCACGGTGGCCATGGCGGATTTTCCGACGACGGTGAGCTTGTCCGTAAGCGTGTATTCGCGCTGATCGGTGCTGCCGCTGCGTACGACTAGCGTGGGCAATTTCATCCGGCCGGGCGCGGGCTGCGCGCTTTCGCCTACGGCTGCGACTTTCTGGAGGAATTCGCGGCGCTCCTTGGTGTCCAACATTACGGTCTCATTCATTTTCGGTACGGCAGGCTTCAGGTCGCCATGATCGAGCGAGGTGGCGCGGACTTCCACCGAATCCGTCACCACGATGGTGTGCTTGCCGATGCCGACGGAATCACCGGGCTTGAGCATCACCATCTTCACGCGCTGTCCGTTAACGAACGTGCCATTCAAGCTGCCGAAATCCTGCAGCATCAGGCGGCCTTCTTCATTGAAGACGCGCGCGTGATAGCTGGAAACGGCGGGATTATCGATCACGATGCCGTTGTCCGGCGAGCGGCCGATGCTGACTTCCTTTTGACCTACCGCGACTTCCCTCAGAATCGAACTTTCAAATTTCAAAACGAGCTTGGACATGACAATGCCCTCCGCATCAGGATGGATCTTCGGGCCCTTTGAACCATCTCCCAAGTTTCGATAACGCGCCCGCTTGCTTCGGCACGTGCCGCAAAACGATCGCGGTGATGTTGTCGCCGCCGCCGGCCTGATTTGCCAGTTCCACCAGGCGGTCCGCCGATTCCTGCGCGCCGGTGGATTCGCCCAGCACACCGGCGATCTGCGCTTCGGAAAGCTCGCGGAACAGGCCGTCGGAGCAGAGCAGGCAAATATCGTCCTCGACTAACAGCTCTTCGGTGACGTCCACATCCACGTGCTGCTCAACGCCGAGGGCGCGCGTCAGCACGTTCTGCATCTTGCTGCGGCCCGCTTGCTCGGGCGTCAGGATGCCGCGGCGGACTTGTTCAGCCACGAACGAATGGTCTTCCGTCAGCTGATCGAACTGGCCTTTGCGCAGCAGGTACGCGCGACTGTCACCCACGTGGGCGAGGCAGACGCGATCTTCCAGGCACCAGGCGGCGACGATGGTGGCGCCCATGCTGCCCTTGCCTCCCAGTTCTTGCGCGGCCTGATAAATTTCCTGATTCGCCAGACGTACCGCGCTGGCCAAGCGGCTTGACGTTTCGCTCACGCCTTCGATCTTGCCGCCAACGATCGGTAAGCTGGGATTCGCGGCGCCGTCGCGGCAATGCGTGATGGCCGTCTCGACTGCCAGGCGGCTGGCACGTTCGCCGCATTCCAGGCCGCCCATACCGTCGGAGAGGACGAAAAGATTCAGCTCCGGCGCGAGGCCGAAGCTGTCTTCGTTATTTTCACGAACACGCCCAACGTCGCTGCGCGCGCCAAAGTCCATCGCACTTCCCTATCGCACAGCTCAAATCTGTGCGCTTTCGCCTGCCGGGGCCCGGTTGCTTGACGGCGCCAATCTGCCGGCGGCGCATGCTGCATGCGTTTCGGTTATTTCAGATTACGGTTTCCTGCGAGTCTGCCCACGTTATGCACATTTGAAAAGCCTTTTTCTTCGAGACGTTGAGTGACGGAGCTTACTCGCTTGGTTTCGATGGGCCCACAAAAGACGACGAAATATTTTTGGCCGACCCAGGTCCTCGGTGCGAACTGGGCGGGCAAATCCATCCCGATGATCTTCGTGACCGCGGATTGCGCCTGCTCTTCCCTTTCGAAGCGTCGGACGAAGAGGTATGTGGAGCCGAAAGGAGCGGGAGCAAGGTCGCCCTGTGCGGAAGAGTTTTTCGGCAAGGACTGATTCTTTTTTCTGGCTGGACCGGTTTCCATGCGCGGAAATACTTCCGGCGGTAGTGCAGGATTGGAGTGGGCAGGCGCCGCGGATTTTGCCGGCGACGAAGCAGGGGCCGGGGCGACTGGCGGCGCTGTGGTCTTGGGCGCCGGCGGCGCTTCATCTTCAACCACAGGCTCGGGCGGAGGAGGCGCTGGGATTTCATAGGCGAAATTCGGTGGCTTGGGAGTCGGCGATGCAGCGGGCGGCTGAATGAGTTTGGACTCCTTCATTACCTCGAGAGCGTGCAAACCACTCAGCGCCGCCGCGCCGAACAGTAAGGTTGCGAGAACCCAAATGATGGGCGAAGTACGCTTGCTCGCGGGCTTCGTGGCCACGCGTGAGCGTGGAAGACCTGATGATCCGTGGCTCGTCGCTGCCGCTGCACTCGTCGGCATCTGAAGGGATGAAATTGGCACGGGCGACTTCAGCGCAGCTTCGAGGTCGGCCACGGATTGAAAGCGGCGGTCCGGCTCTTTTTCCAAGCACTTCAAAATGATTCGTTCGGCCGAAACTGGAACATTGGGCTCGACTTCGCGCGGCGGCGGCGGTTCTTCGCGCATTTGCTTCAGAGCTACGGCGACGGGATTATCCGCGCGGAAAGCGGGCGACCCGGTGAACATTTCGTAGAGCATCAAGCCGAGCGAGTAAATGTCGGTGCGGTAATCCACCGGCGTGCCGGCCACTTGTTCGGGCGCCATGTAGGCGGGAGTGCCCACCATGGAGCCGGTGAGGCGCGTTCCGGCTTCCATTGAGCGCGCAATTCCGAAGTCCATGATCTTGACGTTTCCTTGCGCGTCAATCATCACATTTTCGGGTTTCAGATCGCGGTGGACGATACCCTGGGCGTGCGCTTCCTTCAGGCCGGAACAAATCTGCAGCGCCAAATCAACGGCTTTGCGCTGAGGTAGGCCGCCAAAGCGATTCAGTACCGAGCGCAAGCTCTCGCCTTCGACGAACTCCATCGAGGTGTATGCGACGCCGCCAAGACGATTGAATTCGTACACGCGGCAGACATTCTTGTGCGTGATTTTCCGCGCAAAGAGGAGCTCATTCTTGAAGCGGTCCATCATCACCTGGTCGGAAGCGATTTCGGGCTTGAGGAGCTTCAGCGCCACGGTCTCGCCGGTTTCGCGGTCGCGGGCTTTGTAGACGTTGCCCATGCTGCCATATCCGGCCGAGGCGAGGATCTCGTAGCGCTGGCTGAGAGAGGCGAGAGCCGTCGAACTAAGATTCAAATCAGGCCTTGCAGACGAGGATGGCTGCGACTCTGCGGCGACTTCGGAGGCGTCCGGCACGTCGCTGAGCAGAACCGTATCGCGAGTACCAGGCGGCCGCGCGGAATCACGGGGCGACGCAGGCGCGCCGGGCTTGGTCGAATCAACCATGAGTGACCATAGGATAAGAGAGAAGCGAGTGCGTCTATACGGAACAAAACAAACGTGTAAGGTAAGAGTATCTGGTACCGGCGGCCGCTCGAAATGCGAAAAGTACAGCTAATCGTTTGAGAACAGTCCACGGGCTCGGTACGGCGTTAGCCGATGGTGTGCCTCATACTAAGTACTTAGCACGAACCCCGCAGTCGTCCGGCCTCCTCCCCGGCCGATGCGGTGGAGGGTTTCGCATGGATACCCCTAAAATCCCGCCTCCCGCGGCACCAGTGTCTGACGTCGCCGTTAACATTTCCACGCCGAGCATCATCGCGGCCATGCTGCAGGCAGCGCCACGCACGAGCGACCTGATTTTTTCCCCGGGGCGCGCTCCACAGGTGGAGACGAGCGGGCAGCTTACCCAACTGAAGATCAAGGGCGTGGGCATTCTATCGTCGGAAGATACGGCGCGCATTGCGGCGGACTTGATCGGACGCAATTCCCACGCAGTCGAGAAGTTGAAGGAGGAAGGTTCCTGCGATATTTCCTATAGCCTGCCGAAGATTTCGCGGTTCCGAGTGAATATTTTTACGCAGCGCGGCACCTGCGCGATCGTCATGCGTGTGATTCCCAGCAACGTGCCGGATTTCAAGACGCTGCATCTGCCTCCGCAGTTGGCGGAAGCGGCGGACGTGCGTCCGGGGATCGTGCTGGTGACCGGTCCGACCGGCAGCGGGAAATCCTCGACGCTGGCGGCGTTCGTCAACAAGATCAATGAAGAGCAGCCTTGCCATATCATCACCATCGAAGACCCGATCGAATTTTTGCACCCGCACAAGCGGGCCACGATTCACCAGCGCGAGTTGTATTCGGATACGCCGAGTTTCCCGCTGGCGTTGCGAGCGGCGTTGCGGCAATCGCCCAAGTTGATTCTGGTGGGCGAAATGCGGGACAAGGATACGATCGAAGTGGCGCTGGAAGCCGCGGAAACCGGGCACCTGGTGCTCTCGACTTTGCACACGATTGATGCGTCGAAAACAATCGAGCGCGTGATCGGCGTTTTCCCTGTTTCCGAGCAGCATGCGGTGCGGGGGCGGCTGGCGAAGACTTTCCGCTATATTATTTCGCAACGCTTGATTCCCAAACGCGATGGCACGGGGCGCGTGGCAGCTTTCGAGATTCTGAAATCAACTTTGCGAACACGTGATTACGTACAGAAGGGCGAAAGCGAAGGAAAATCATTGCTGGACGCCATGCGCGATGGCGCGACCGAAGGCATGCAGTGTTTCGACGATGAAATCGAGAAATTGATTCGCGCGAATGTGTTGGATATTGAAACCGGGCTGGCGTTTGCGACGAACGAAGGAAATTTGCGGCTGCTGATCGCGGATATTATGGAGCCTCCGCAGGACTCGCCATCGCCTGGTCTTTCACCGTCCGATGCAACCCAAACGCTGGAAACCGAGGAAGCTATCGAACGATGAGTGACGCGCGGGGTTTGGTTGCGCGCTGATAACTTTGGTGGACGTGAGGGGGCTCGAACCCCTGACCTCCTCGTTGCGAACGCGAAAAACCATACTCAAAGCAAGCCGGTTATCCGCAAGTGTTTTTCTCTCAATCGCTGCTAGCGCCTGCTAACGACTAGTTCCGCCTAGTTCCGACACCTCGACCAATACCAAAACCGATACAAAAAATTAGGGGCGACTTCAACTCGCCGGTGGTGAAGCCGCAGCGAAAAATGGGATCTCGGAACCGTCGCTCAAGAAACGCGGAAGCGGCGGCTTGTCAGACCCGTCGCCGGTATGTCTGAAAGGCGGTTCCTATGAGCGCATCGTTCCTAAACAGCATCTTTGCAGTCCATGGCGATGACTACTCTCCAGATTCTTTGCGCGCCCATGCGCGACACCGCCTACGTCGGACAGGTGCGCGCCACTTTCACCGAAAATATTCGAGTTGTTCGGCTGCCCTACTCGCACGAATTACGGTTACGACACAAACGAATGGCGGTTTACGGGTCCGCAAAATAACACCTTCACAATTTACGACGCCTGCGTACTATCACACACTATTCCACAGGAAGTAATCTTTAACCTCGGCGCGGAGTCGGACGCCTCCGGCCTCGAATTCAGACAATGGGTCATCTACAAACTTACCGCCTATCGCGCTATTCAGGCCCGCAGATTCCTCGCATGAGATTCCGCGATTACGTTACTGCCGATCAAATCGCTGGCGTGAAACGACGTGTCCCGCCTCTTTCTTTTTGGATTCTTGTCGCGTTCGCCGTCGCTGGAGTTGCGGCGGCCGCACTGTTCGTTCACTTCGTACCACTCCGATGATTACGCAAGAAGGAACCTTAATTGCAAGAAGGTATGCATGACCTTCAAGGACCGCATACTTCGGCGCGCGTTCAATAAGCTGTACCGCCACCGTCTAGCGGATATGCTACAGCCCGAATTTCCGATCTTACTTGACTACCCGGTTGACTCGCGTCCTCGCTACGGATACGGAAAGCCTTCGCATCCGCAACTTTTGACGTTGCTGGATTCTGGACGGGAGCGCTACGCCGAACGCCTCCACAGGTTTTGCAGTCTCAGGGAATGGCTGTGCAAGATTCCCGTAGAGCCGAATGGACTATGCACTCCCCATTGGAATCAGGCATGGTTCACAACCCTAGATGCCGTAAGCCTATACGGGATGCTGTGCGAATTTCGCCCCAAGAGATTGATTGAAGTTGGTTCCGGATATTCTACCAAATTTGCGCGACGCGCGATTTCCGATCACGGCTTCGGAACGCACATAACCTCGATGGACCCTGCGCCGCGGGCAGAAATAGATGAGATATGCGACTCCGTGATCCGCACGAGTTTAGAGCACGCCGACCTTCGGATTTTTGAAAAATTGGAACCGGGAGACTTTCTGTTCATTGATAGCTCACACAGGGTTTTCCAGAATTCCGATGTCATGATCGCATTCCTTGAGCTACTTCCGCGTCTAAAACCTGGAATTATTTTCCACTTTCATGACATCTTTTGGCCCCGAGACTATCTTCCTGAATGGTCTGGACGCTATTATTCGGAACAATATCTTCTAGGAACCTATCTGCTTGGGGATGCCGGTTCAAAAATCGAGATTCTTATGCCCAACGCGTTCGTGTGCCAAGACGAGAAATTGGCCGAGGTTTGCAAGCCGCTCAC
>JBAQGJ010000031.1:0-1517 GCA_049287725.1 Candidatus Acidiferrales bacterium
CTCCGTGGCGTTTTTCCGATTTCTCGCGTCACCGGAGTATAATCGTCGGATGTCAATGACGTACAAAAGCGAACAGATGCACGGCACTACGGTCCTATGCGTGCGCAAGGACAACAAAGTCGTCCTCACCGCCGACGGCCAGGTGACCATGGGCGACGGCGTGATCAAGCACAGCGCGAAAAAAACGCGACGCCTGTACAACGACAAGATCGTCGCGGGCTTCGCCGGCAGCACTGCCGATGCGCTCTCACTCTTCGGCCGCTTCGAAGGAAAATTGCAGGAGTTCCACGGCAACCTGGCCCGCGCCGCCGTCGAGCTCGCCAAGGAATGGCGCACCGATCGCTCGCTGCGCCACCTGGACGCGCTTCTGCTCGTCGCCGACGCCAAAGCCACTTTCCTGATCTCCGGCAATGGTGACGTAATCGAACCTGACGACGGAATTTGCGCCATCGGCTCCGGCGGCTCTTACGCCGTGGCCGCCGCGCGCGCCATGGCCAAGTTCACCAAGCTCAGCGCGAAAGACATCGCCGCCGAAGCCATGCGCATCGCCAGCGAAATCTGCATCTACACCAACGCCAATTTCAGCGTCGAAGAGCTATGACCGAAAAATCGGAGAAAGATATGGTTATCTACCTGTCCGGCAGTGAGTCGCAGACGCCCGAACCGGAGCCGCTGCCCTCGTTCGATGAGCTCACCCCGCGTGAAATCGTCGTCGAACTGGATAAGTACATCGTCGGCCAAAACCTCGCCAAAAAGGCCGTGGCGATCGCCCTACGCAATCGCGTACGCCGCCAGAAGCTCGCGCCCGAGCTTGCCGAAGACATTCTGCCGAAAAACATCCTGATGATCGGCCCCACAGGCGTGGGTAAGACGGAAATCGCGCGCCGCCTCGCGCGTCTCGCAGGCTGCCCGTTCGTGAAAGTCGAAGCCTCGAAATATACGGAAGTCGGTTACGTCGGCCGCGACGTCGAATCCATGGTCCGCGACCTGGTGGAAACCGCGATTGACATGGTCCGCGAGGAAAAGCTCGACGAAGTCGCCGAGCGCGCCGAACAATCCGCCGAAGACCGCCTGCTCGATTTGCTGCTGCCGCCTTCGCCGATGCCCGCGGAAATAAATCCCACCACCGAAGCGCAACGCCGCGAGCAAGTGGCGCGCACCCGCGATAAGCTCCGCGCCCAACTGCGCGAAGGCAAACTCGATCAGCGCATGGTGGAAGTGGAAGTCCGCGAACGCCAGATGCCTTCGTTTGAAATCATCACGAATCAAGGCGTCGAGGAAATGGATATCAACGTCAAAGACATGCTCTCCGGCATGTTCGGCCAGCAAAAGAAAAAGCGCAAAATGACGGTCGCCGAGGCCTTCGATTACCTGATTCAGGAAGAAGAAAACCGGCTCATTGACATGGATCAGGTCACGCGCATCGCCGTGGATCGTGTCGAGCAAATGGGTATTCTCTTCATCGATGAAATTGACAAAATCGCCGGCCGCGAATCCGGCCATGGCCCGGACGTTTC
>JBAQGJ010000032.1:0-13601 GCA_049287725.1 Candidatus Acidiferrales bacterium
GATGTACGTGTCAATCAGAACCGTGAGGGCTTTGCTCGTCGCGTTATGCGTGCGTTCCAGCCGCAGATCCATCTGATACTCCACCAGTGCGACGTTCACGGCTAACAATGTCGACCGGCGCTCCTCGCCCTGATTGTGGACGCCACGGCTTTCGCAGACTGGAGGCAACATAAATCTTTTCGCTGAGTTCTTCGGCTAGGACATGATGGTATCCCACCACATCGAAAGCTTTCTGCACAAGTCCTGGGACGAAAGGTTTATGACCGTTCGATACGTGCTCCGCAAGAGTCTCTCGCGATTACCGTACGCTCTGGTACCAGTCCGAATAAAGATGTCTCAGGACGACGCAATCCAGTTCTGGTGGTCATATGTGGTCCCTTATTTCGATGCGACGCGAGGTTTTTTCGACTACTGGGGTCACGATCTCGGGGATTTGCGGTTCTTGTGGAAAAACCTAACACCTGGGATGGTCTTCCTCGATGTTGGCGCACATCACGGCGTTTATTCGATTGTCGCCGCAAAGAAACTTGGCGCAGAAGGTATCGTCGTTGCCTTTGAGCCCTCCTCGCGCGAATATGACCGTTTGCGGTTCCATGTGCGATTGAATCGTTTGAGTCCCGTTCGCACGGAGCCACTCGCCCTGGGTTCGGCGGCCTCCACTCGGCCCTTCTTTCAGGTCACATCCGGCGATACGACTCGAGGGGGTCTTCACCCGCCAGTGAGCGCGGACCAAGTTTCAGAGATATCTGTGGAAACAGTCCGTCTCGACGATTACGTCTCACAGTTTCCCCTGAAGCGCGTAGATTTCGTGAAATTGGATGTGGAGGGTGGCGAGCGCGAGGTACTCGAAGGCGCGTCATTGGTCTTGACCAGATTTCGGCCCATATTCATTTGCGAAGTACTCGATAGTACGACTCGGGCTTGGGGATATAACGCCCGCGAAATCATACTGATGCTTCAGAGATTCGGATTCGTATGGTTCGAAATTCGGTTGGATGGTACCGTCGAACTTCACAAGATCAGGGACCATTACCCGGACATCCGAAACTATGTGGCAGTGCCAAAGGAAAAGTGCGCGATAGGTTAGAATGTTCTCGAAGATGGTGAAACCTGCAGTCACAGTACTCATCGACACGTACAATCACGAGCGCTTCATTGAAGAAGCCATCGTGAGCGTTCTGGAACAGGATTTTCCAGCAGCGGAGGTGGACATTCTTGTCGTGGACGATGGTTCAACCGACCGCACGCCCGAAATCGTAAAGAAATTTGAGCCACAGGTACGCTTGCTCCGAAAAGCAAACGGGGGCCAGGCATCCGCATTCAACGTAGGCATTCCGGAGGCACGAGGCGAAATCGTGGCGTTTCTCGACGGTGACGACTGGTGGGCAAAAGAAAAACTTAGTGTCGTCATGGACTATCTAGCCGCCCGGCCGCATATCGGAATCGTCGGACACGGGATCTATGAATTCGATTCTGACACCGGCCGCACGAGCGCTACGATCCCCCAACACGATCGTGAAATCAGTTTCGACACAGTTTCCAATGGCAAGTTTTTCAGGCAGATGATGTGTTTCTTTGGAACAAGCCGAGTAACGATACGGCGGAGTGCCCTTTCTCACGTGCTCCCGGTTCCCGAGTCGTTAGTGGTCGAGGCGGACGAGTTCATGTCAATCATGAGCGCCGCTTATTCGGCGGCCGGTTTGGTTCGGCGGCCTCTGACATTTTATCGTCTCCACGCGGACAATCTGTTTCAGGTCAGAAAGAAGGATGAGGTCAAGCAGCGACGGATTCAAAAGGTTCTAACTGCGCTGGCCGAAGAGCTCCGACCCCGACTCGATTTGGCCGCTATCGCGCCGGAGATAATTGATTCGATCGTCGAACCCCTTGACGTGGGGAGCAAGCGGCTTCGCCTGATGCTGGATGGAGGAACACACTGGGAGACGTTTCAAGCGGAACGAGCGGAGTTCCGAATCTCATATAAGGAAGGCCGCCCGGCATACTGGCTTTTCAAAGGATTCGTGTTTGCGTGTGCTCTGGCTCTTCCACCGAAGAATTACTACAGCTTGCGGGAGTGGTACGGCCACAGCAATTGGCGGCGACTCCGACGCATACTAGGAGAGCCGATTCCCAGCGCCGAAATCTACAATGTGTCCGCTCCGATGGAAATAAAGTCACGAGAGAAAGCTGCTGGCGAGACGAGCTAAGAACTGGAGGTTCGTTAGCCTAGGAGCTGGCGGTTCGAAACAGGAGTGGCCACCTGCGCGATGCGGTCGTATTCTCGACATGGGACTGGAACGTATTCAACGTTCCAGAGCGCATCGCGCTGGCATTTGCATCGCGGGGAGCGCGCGTCCTGTATTGCGCGATGCCGGTCTCCCGTCTCCGTCGTGCGGGAGAACCGCTGCGCGAAGTGGCTGCCGGCGTCTATCGCTTTGGTCCCGGATACCTCGGAGCGAGATTCGGTTCGGTGCCAATCGTTGGAAATCTCCAGTGGAGGGCAGTAGCGAGGCAGATCATCGCGCACGCGAGGGCACTGAAGTTGAATGCCCCTGCGTTCGTGTACTCCCACGCTGAGGGAATACCCCCCCTTTGCGAAGAGATGAGATCGGCAGGCTTTCCTCTGGTCCATATCTGCATGGACTATCCTGAGCCCTATCAGCACGAACTGATCGAATTGTCGGATCAAACCCTGGTCATTCCAAAATCGATCTTTCGCGAACTCGTAGCGAAATATGGAGAAAAGATTCAGTGGATTCCACAATCCATTCATCTGGAAACAGCAAGTCGTCAAGGCAACGGCACCCGCAAAGAGCCGGTGCAACTCGCGACCGTGCCAATCCCGCGGCTTGGGTACCTTGGACCGATCTTCGCCCGGTTGAATCTTCCCATGCTCCGCGAATTCCTCACTCAAAATCGAAACTGGCATTTCGTATATTTCGGCGAATCGAAGGATCTAGAGCTTCCGAACGCACACGCAATCGCATGGCGGTCTCCCGAAGAATTACCTGGGTTCGTCGCCGCCTTCGACGTGGGCATAATGCCGTATGATTGTAGTGATATGAAGAATCTTCATTGCTCGCCGTTGAAACTATATGACTATTTTCTGGCGGGCCTGCCCGTCGTCTCGACTCCCATCCTCGCCATTTCGGAATTCAAGGATTTGATTTATTCGGGAGCAACCTCCGGCGAGTTGTCCAATGCCGTGGTTCGAGCACTGGAAGAACCTGCGGACAGTTCAAAGCGCTCACTCCGGATGGAAGCGGCCCGAGCGCACTCGACGGAAGCTCAGGGGCAGCGGCTCGAAGAAGTACTCCAGCTCCTCGAAGCGCGCCAGGGGAAGATGCAGTGATCAGTTTAGGCATTAACTACTCGGAGATGCACGATTCGTCCGCGTGTATTGCGCGAGATGGTGAGGTGCTCTTTGCTGCAGCCGAAGAGCGCTTCAGCCGACTGAAGCACGACGCACGATTCCCCGAACTTTCGATCCGAGCGTGCCTTGATTTCGCCGGGGTTCAGCCCGACGAACTGGATTACGTTTGTTTCGGCTGGCCGCCGGCATCGGCAGCTCTCAGCCACGACCTTAAATGCATGGCCATCGGCTCTGTACCCCGGCACTATGGGGACCTAGTGAGTACGCTGCGACGGAACCTGGGCTTCACGCGCCAGCACAATGGCGAGAAGCCTTTTCGCATGCGATTTCCCGCGACGAAAGCGAAATTCCGATTTATAGACCATCACCTCGCGCACGCGATCAGCGCGTACGCGTTCTCCGGTTTCGACGATGCTGCGGTGCTGGTTCTCGACGGACGCGGCGCGTGGGAGGCAACGTCGCTCTGGTTCGGACGCGACGGAAAACTCGAGCATGTGTGGACGATTCCCTGGCCCAATTCGCTAGGACTTTTTTACGCGCAATTCACTTCTCATCTCGGATTTCAACCCTACAGCGATGAATGGAAAGTGATGGGACTCGCTCCCTACGGCAACCCGGGAGTTAATCTGCGCGAATTCATTATTCCTGACGACAATCCATACAGAGTCTCCGCACGTCTTTTGTTAGGGGGTGACTCGACTTCGATGGAGGGGATCGAATCTCGGCTTGGCCCGAAGCGCGTTCCTGAATCCGAGATTAACGCGCGGCACAAGAACCTCGCTTTCGCTGTCCAAGAGTCTTGCGAGGACGCAATGATTACGCTGGCGCGCGCGGCAGTAGAAAAAACAGGCTGCCGCAGTCTTTGCCTCGCAGGAGGCGTCGCTCTCAACTCGAAAGCGAATGGAAGAATCGCTGCCTCGGGACTCGTGGACCGCATTTTTGTCCAGCCGGCTGCGAGCGATGACGGTGTCTGCCTAGGCGCCGCTCTTGCTCCCCACTTGGACGACGACGGGAAATTGCCGGTGCACAGGATGCGCCATGCGTATCTCGGCTCGGCAAGCTCGGAGGAAGAGATTGAGAAGGCTCTGCGAACGTATAAGCTGCGCGCAACTCGCCTCCAAGATCCGGCTGCGACCGCAGCGGAAATGCTCGCGAACGGTAAGATTCTTGGGTGGTTCCAGGGACGGATGGAATTCGGTCCACGAGCGCTCGGATCCCGCTCGATTCTGGCCGACCCGCGTGATCCGGAGATGAACGCTAAAGTGAACAATGCCGTGAAGTTCAGGGAATGGTGGCGACCGTTTGCGCCGTCGATGCTGGCGGAAGTCGCTGGTGAGTATTTGGAATCGGCCACCGATTCGCCGTTCATGGTGCTGACCGCGCAAGTGAGGTCGGAAAAACGCAGTATTATTCCCTCCGTCACACATGTGGACGGTAGCGCACGCCCGCAGACAGTCGAGCGTGGCGCCAATCCGCTGTACTGGAACTTGATCCGGGAGTTCGGTAACCGGACGGGCGTGCCGGTCATTATGAACACGTCCTTCAATCTGCGCGGCGAACCGATTGTCTGTACGCCGACCGATGCAATCCGCACTTTTTTCTGCTCCGGCATGGATGCGCTCGTGATCGGGTCGTTCCTTGTGGAGAAATAGCATGACCAGCACGCGCAATTGGATGGCGGGGCTCATGTTGCGCCTGCCCGCATCGGTTCGGTCGTTCCGTGAGGTGCCTCTATTGGGCAGCTTCCTCCACACGCTGAGTTACCGGATTTTATCTCCGCATCAAAAAGTATGGGCGCAGGTCGAATCAGGACCTGCCAAGGGGATCTGGCTTGAGCTCAATCCCCGCACCGGGCAGAACTACTTGCTCGGCGAGACCGAGAAAGCCTGTCAAGCTGTAGTCGCGGAAAAAATCCTCCCAGGAGATGTCTTCTACGACCTTGGCGCGAATATCGGTCTATTTTCGCTTCTTGCGGCACGGGCAGTGGGGCCCACTGGGATGGTCTTCAGCTTCGAGCCCGACGTTCAGATTGCGGAGCGACTTCGCCGGAACGCCGCGCGCAACGGTCTTTCCAACATGAAGGTTCTGGAGATGGGCGTGTGGTCTGCCAGCGGCATGTTTCATTTCATGAGTGCTGGCTCTTCTTCTCCAGATCGAGGCGTAGGGAGCTTCCAGCTGGATGGCGCCGCCGGAATTCTACTTCCTTGCGTTTCGCTCGATGACTTTGTTCGCAACGCGACTGCGCCTTGTGGGATCAAGTGCGATGTCGAAGGTGCGGAAGTAGAGGTGTTTCGCGGTGCCGAAAATCTCCTGCGAGCTCATCATCCTTGGATTCTGTGTGAATTACATTCTCGGGCGAACGACCAGGCGTGGCGCAAACTGATCGGAGATTTTGGATACGCTTTTGAGACTGTTGACGAAGATCACGTTCTGGCGTTGCCTCACAAGGAGATCTGAAATCGTGCATCGTAGGTTCCTCGACCATTTCGCGTGTCGAAAGTGCGAAGGCAGCTTTCGGGTCGGCCCAGTGACGTCCAAGAGCGACGCGACAGACGAAATCATCGAAGGACACCTCGTTTGCGTAAGCTGCGGCGCGATAATTCCGATCGTGCGCCGCCTTCCTCGTTTCGTTCCATCGGAATCCTACGCTTCATCGTTTGGCTTCCAATGGAACCGCTTCGCTAAGCTCCAGGTGGATGCGGTCATGCACAACGATCTAACGCGAGACCGCTTCTACGCGACGACCGGTTGGCCCACGTGCATGGAAGGCCAGATGATTCTCGAAGCCGGCTGTGGCGCGGGCCGTTTCACACAGATCGCCCTGGAGACGGGAGCGGAAGTCATTTCGTTTGATCTGAGTCTCGCAGTCGAAGCTGCCTTTAGTAATAATGCTGCCGCTGACAGACTCTGCGTCTTTCAGGCGAGTATTTATGAAATCCCTTTGCGAAAAGCCTCCTTCGACAAGATTTTCTGCATGGGAGTTCTGCAACATTGTCCGGATGTCGCAGCGGCCTTTCAGAGCCTGGTTCCCTTTCTTCGGCCCGGCGGAGAAATCGTGATTGACGTTTATGAAAAAACTACGGGGTTCCCTCCGCTTAAATACCTTGCCAGGCCATTCGTGAGGCCCCTTGGCACCGAGGGCATTTATCGTTTGCTTTCGTGGACGATTCCGCCCGCGTTTGAGCTCAAGAAGGCACTCTACCGAGTTCCCACTGTAGGTCCGCGCTTAGGTTCTTTGATTCCCATTGGTCCGATATCACATGCGCCGCGGCTTAACTACACGGACGAAGAACTGAAGCAGGTGAAAATCTTAAGCGCGCTAGACATGCTCTCGCCTGTATACGATCAACCCCAACGGATGGAGGATGTGCGCGAATGGTTCGAACACGCTGGGCTCATCGATGTGCACCTGAAGCGTGGTTATAATGGGATCAATGCCAAGGGTAAACGCCTCGGCTAGCGCTTGGATCGCTCTCGTCGGTCGTGGCGAGGCGACTGCCGACGGAATCCAGGACTATTGCAAGTATTTGGCCCGCGCACTCGAGCGGCAAGGCGTCGAACTGGAGCTCGTTCGGGTTGACTGGGCGGCGAAAGGCTGGTGGTCTGCACTTCGCGACCTTTGGCGCGAAAGCAAAGCCTGGCGAGGACAATGGATTTTGTTGCAATTCACGGCCCTCGCGTGGTCACGCCGGGGATTTCCTCTTGGCGCCCTTGCGGTGCTGGCGGTTGTGCGTCGTAACGGTGCGCGCTGCGCTGTCGTGTTCCACGAGCCGTTTAGACCCGAGGTTACCGGCTGGTTCGATCAAGCGCGCGGGTCAATCCAGGAATGGATTATCCGCAAAATTTACAACAGTATCAGCAAAAGCATCTTTCCCGAGCCACTCTCAAGGATACATTGGCTTCCGAGCGGTGCAATGAAGGCAAGATTCATCCCAATTGGAGCGAATATTCCGGAGCGTTATCCCGTAGTGAATGCGCGATTCAGTGAAAACGGACGGCCAAAGACTGTTGTCGTATTCTGCCTGACCGGCATGCCGTACTTGCGTGACGAATTGAAGGACATCTCGGACGCTACGCGCACAGCAATCGCCGACGGGGCCAAGTTCCGCCTCCTGTTTCTCGGGCGCGGCACCTCCGAGGCAAAAGAAGAGATTGCGCACTCGTTTCGTGACCTCCCTATCGACGTTTCAAATCTGGGACTGCTGGACGCGGACCAGATCAGCGAAATATTCGCCAACTCGGACGCGATGCTGTGCGTTCGCGGAAGAGTCTACCTTCGCCGTGGGAGTGCGATCGCTGGAATTGCTTGTGGCCTTCCAATTATCGGCTACCAAGGCGAATCACGGGGCACACCCCTCGATGAGGCTGGCTTGGTCCTGGTACCCTACCGGGACGGCAGGGCCGCTGGTGCTGCGCTGTCGCGTGCCCTGCAAGATCAGAGATTTCACCGAGAACTGCAGGAGAAAAGCCTGCGTGCTCAAGAGAAGTATTTTTCCTGGAACTTGATCGCCTCCGCGTTCGTAGATTTTCTTGAGTCAGCCCGAACATGACGTTGAATGTCTTGCTCTATTCGTACGATTGGTTGCCGCTCGTAGGGGGAATCCAGACCGTTACTGCGGACTTAGCGGAAGGCCTTTGCGAATGGTCAAGCACCCACAAAGATGACCCAGTCAGTGTGACGCTGATCACTGAGACCTCCGCCGCTGGCATGGATGATTCCAGATTGCGTTTCCCCGTGATTCGCCGGCCCCGCCTGCCCGAATTGATCGCGCACATCAGGTCAGCCGACGTTGTCCATCTCGCGAATCCCACTCTTTTGCCGCTTGCTGTGGCTTTTCTTCTCCGTAAGCCGACGGTCGTCGAGCACCACGGTTATCAATCGATCTGCCCCAACGGCCTCCTACTCTATGGTCCCGACACCAGTATCTGTTCGGGTCATTACATGGCGGGGCGTTATGGAAAGTGCCTCGAGTGCAATTCAACGAAAATGGGCCGCGCGTCTAGCTGGCGAAACTTGATTCTTACGTTTCCAAGACGCTGGCTGTGCAAACACGCCACCGTGAATGTCGCAGTCAGTAATCACGTCGCCCGAAGACTGTTGCTTCCTCGCACGCGGACGATATTTCACGGAATCAGGATCACCAACTTCGGCGAGGGATGGCCGTCCACCGCGGATCCGCCACGGATAGGCTACGTCGGTCGCTTGGTCAGCGAAAAGGGAATTCCTATTCTTTTCGAAGCGGCAAAAAAGCTGAGTGATGAGGGCTTTTCTTTTCATCTGGCATTGATAGGCGATGGTGCCGAGCGAGAAACTTTGGAGAGAGAGACCCGGCGACTCGGTCTTCAAGATCGCATCACGTTTACCGGGTATTTGAGCGGCACGGCATTAGAAGAGGCCGTTCGCGCCCTTCGTGTCGTGGTGATGCCGTCGCAATGGGAAGAAACCGCGGGCCTCGCGGTGATGGAAAAAATGATGAGAGGCGGACTCGTCGTTGTAGCAGACGTAGGCGGCCTCAGTGAAGTTGTGGGCGACGCAGGACTGAAGTTCGCGCCAGGCGATGCGAATGCACTTTATTCTCAATTGCGACTGGTCTTAGAGAATCCGTCAATCGTCGCCACGGTTAGCTTAGCAGCGCGAGCCCGCGCTTTGAAGCACTTTAATCGCGATAACATGATTGAAAATCACATCGCGCTCTATCGCGAAGTAACTCCTCGAGAGACGCTGGCGCATTGAAGGAACGGCATTGCGGAATGCACCGATGACTATAGAGAGAATTATTTCGAGAGCTGCGGACTTCATACCGCTGTGCATTAAGGTCGCGATAAGAGGCGAACGCGCTTCACCCAGCCGGCTTGCTAACATCATCCATTCCTTCTTGAATCGTCTAACCGCGGAGCGGTACCCGATTCTTCCGTGCGGCGGCGTGCTGAAGGGTTTCAGGATGAGAGTGGATTGGCAGCTTCATAGAAGCTTTGCCTATGGTTCATGGGAGCCGGAAGTTGTTCAGTCAATTCAAAAGCACGTTATGAGGGGAACCAGAGTTTTGGATATCGGCGCACAGAGCGGATTTTATTCTCTGCTCCTTTCCAGGCTAGTTGGGCCCGATGGCTTGGTCTTCGCGTTTGAACCGCTCCCCGCAAACTTTCGGCTTCTGGAAGAAAACATAAACATGAACAACGTCCAGAACGTCGTTGTAAGGCGAGAAGCCGTCTCGGATCGCTCGGGCGAGGTCAGCTTTGAGTTTCCGCACCAGGAGCCTTCTCTCATCGCAGGCCCTATTCTCGAAAGTGACAATCTCGGCACGTTCCAGATCCGTGCAATCTCTCTCGATGATTTCGTTCGTCAGACCGGACACTATATCGAATTTATCAAGATGGATGTCGAAGGTGCCGAGACAGCCGTCCTTAAGGGCGCAATACAAACTCTGAGCACTTTTCATCCCGCTATGATCGTCGAGTTGCACTATGACCTTGCCCAGAAGGGACCCCATCCGGCGGTCCCTCTTTTGGAAGGGTTGGGATACCGGATCGAGTGGCTGAACGAAGCTGACTATCGTTGTCACATCTTCGCTCGATGGATACCGAGGACGACCGAGAACCAGTAAATGTCCAAGGTGGTTGCACCTCAATCCGCAGTCTCAACCGATGAAAAGCTTTCGGCCGGCGGCCGCCTATTTTTGTGCTCCCAGTGATGGCCATCGCATTGATCGCAACCAATCGATGGCTAACTGTCATCGATCGCGCCACAGAGCCGGTCCGTCGGACGATCTAGTCATTTCTAAGTGGTGTAGGAGAACATCAGCAGCGGTATCGTGATCGGTAACGATCCTTCATTTTTCTTGTACATGAGTTACCGCTGCCTGCCTGGTTCAGGGACAAACCACAGATTCATCGGATTGCTTCCCACAATTCGGAGCCAGGTGTACAGCCCTACGCAATGGCTCGATGGGGGCCGACATTAGGGGTGCACCACTCTTCTCATAAAAGGTCTTCACTTCGATATCCCCCGGGCCAACGAACGCGGCCGAGGGCCGGCTCGAGCAGTACTGCAGGCTCCCAGAATTCGGAACATTGGGTGCACGATCCCGGAGCAAAGTGGAAGAAGCGCTTCGAACCTTTGACAGGGCAGCTCGAATGGCGAATTGAAATCAGGTCGTACGCCTGCCCTTGATGCACCCGAGAGCCGGGATCAGAAGAGCTCCATTTCGAAGTCCGCGAGCTCATGTTCTGCCGTCTTAACCAGGTTCACTGCGCTAGAATGAATCGGCGCCCGTTGCTCACCCAGCGCCGGCGGATATGTTCCTGCGAGGTAGCGAAGCTTTGCTGAATCAACGAATGCCCGTGATGCGAAATCAGACGTTGGTCAGTATCAGCGTCTTCGCTTTTGGCCTATTTTTGGCTTGGGAACTCGGCGAAAGAATCGCGGCCAACGATATGAGTTCACTCGCCTTGGCCGCGGTCGCGTTCATCGCAATCGGAGTGGCCATCACGATTTTGCACAACTGGCGCTTGGGTTTTTATTCTTTTCTCATCTGGCTCTTGTTCGAAGACTTGGTCCGCAAGTATCTCGGGAACAATATGGCGATCTATTTCGCTAAGGACCTTCTGGTTGGGCTGACTTACATCGCGTTATTTGTGGACATTCGGAGGGGCCGCGCAGCGACCTTTCGCCCGCCGTTTCGCCTGTTCCTTTACCTCTTCGTGTGGCTCGGCATCATTCAAGTCTTCAACTCTAATTCCCCCAGCATACTTTACGGTTTGATGGGCGCTAAGATCTACTTTTACTACATTCCCCTCATGTTTGTGTCCTATGCACTGATCCGAAATGATGAGGACTTGCGGAAATTCCTTGTGGTAAATGCCGTACTCGCGGCCGTGATTTCTTCTTTAGGGATCGCTCAAGCTATCCTTGGCAACAGTTTCTTAAATCCAACAACGCTTGCACCAGAGCTGAGAGATTTGGGGGAGCTCGACAAAGTCACACCCCTCACCAATCAAATCCTTTCGCTTCCCACGGCTACGTTTGTCAGTGCGGGCCGATTCGCGTACTACCTCATTGTTGCGGTGATCCTCGTAATGGGAGCGGCTGGCTATCATTTGCTCCATACCAAGCGCATCCCCAAGTTCCTTTATATCGCATTTGGGCTGGTGTTAGGCGCAACGCTTTTTAGCGGCTCTCGCGGTGCGGTGGTCTTTATTGTCGCAAGCATGCTCGTTCTTGCCGTCGGGTTTCTCTGGGGTGCTCCGTGGCGATGGCGACAGGCTCACGGAATGGTTAAGGCGATTCGCCGCGCATTCATTGTAGGATCGCTGGGATTGGCGGCAATTCTGCTTCTTTTTCCGGATCAAGCGGGCTCGCGGCTCGCGTTCTATACGGAAACGCTTTCTCCCAGCAGCTCTGCATATGAAGGCGAGCACCGGGCCTGGGCCTATCCGCTCATGAATCTCGAGTTAGCCTTTACGAACAAAAACTGGGTGCTGGGAAACGGAATCGGAACGGCTTCGCTCGGGGGCCAGTATGTCGCTAAGTTCACCGGCACCCCTCCGCTCAATATATGGGTCGAGGAGGGATATGGCCTGTTAATTATCGAGATGGGCATCCTTGCGCCGTTTCTCTGGCTGCTCTGGACAGGTGCGCTCGTGATTACAGGGTGGCGAGTACTTCGGAGGCTTCGCCAAACCCGCTTGTTCCCTATTGGCTTCGCAATTCTTTGGTATGCCTTCCTGTTGCTTTACCCGCTTACCTTTGGCGGCATAGTCGCTTACCAGAATTTCGTTACCGACGCTTACCTGTGGCTCCTCGTGGGGATTCTGTTTCGGCTGCCGGACCTGCTCGCGCAACAACCCGACCGAAGCGTTGTCGGCTCTCGACAAGAGGCGAGCCGCGGCGGAGTGCGTTTCTAAATATGAGGAAGGCATAAGATGTGCGGGATAGCAGGAGTTGTAGGTAATGAGAACGATTCTCAGTTCGCTGCCTTAACCGAGCGCATGACTGCGGCGCTTATTCACCGTGGCCCCGATAGCCATGGTGTTCGGGATCTCGGCCCGTGTGTGTTGGGGAACACGCGTCTGGCCATCGTGGATCTGAGCGAACGCGGCCATATGCCGATGTGCAACGAGGACGCGACTGTGTGGATCACCTACAATGGCGAATGTTACAATGCCGCCGTACTGCGCTCCTTTCTTGTCGCTCGCGGCCATCAATTTCGTTCCACCACGGACACGGAAGTTGTTGTGCATCTTTACGAAGAATATGGCGATCGCTGCGTTCAGCACTTGCGGGGCATGTTCGCCTTCGCAATCTGGGATGTGCGCCGGCGCAAACTGCTCCTGGCCCGTGACCGTCTGGGAATCAAACCGCTTTACTACAACTACTCGGCCGAATCCGATCGCCTTCTGTTCGCCTCTGAAATCAAAAGCCTGCTTGCCTCTCAGGCGGTTCCGAGGAAAATCGACTCATCCGGCATACGGGCCTTCTTACAACTCGGCCACGTACCACCGCCGTGGACAGCGATTCAAGGAGTGAAACCACTCGAGCCCGGTTACGTAGGCATCTGGCAGGGTGGGAATTTCCAAACGAATCCGTATTGGATATTGCCGATAGCAACGAACGGCCATCCGCCGGACCGACCCGAACAGATTTCCGCGAACCTCTACCACATCCTTCTCGAATCGAGCCGTCAGCAACTGATGTCGGATGTCCCCGTCGCCCTGTTCCTGAGCGGTGGAATAGACTCGGCGGTTCTGGGCGCATTGATGAAGCAGGCGGGCGCCGGCTCATTGACTGCGCTGACGATCGGTTTCGAGGAAGAATCATTTGATGAGTCCCAGCATAGTCGCCAAACTGCGAAATCGCTTGGAATCCCGCATCACACGATCCGATTGCCCGCATCGCGAATGGCCGAGTCACTCGACCATGCTTTGGCGTCCATGGACCAGCCGACCGTGGACGGGCTGAACGTCTACTGGATTTCGAAAGCTGCCGCGGAGGCCGGTTTCAAAGTCGCATTGTCCGGACAGGGCGGAGATGAACTATTCGGCGGATACGCTTCGCATGAATGGTTTGAGCGCTTCTCACGCGTCGCGAGTTGGTTGAAGCCGCTACCTCACATCGTCGGGAGTCGACTGCTGGACCGCAAATCGCTCTCATTTCGCTGGCGCAAACTTTCATATTTGTTCGGTGCCGATGATCCGTTCGTTGCGGCGCAACTGGCCGTGCGCGTGCAATTCC
>JBAQGJ010000033.1:0-68059 GCA_049287725.1 Candidatus Acidiferrales bacterium
AAAACCGAAAGCCACCCACAACATCAAAACCAAATACCATGTGCCGGCCGATCATCCTTGGAGAAAACCCTGGAAGCGGACATTTCTACCTGGCACAAAACCGGACATTTCTACTTTGCGTTGACAAGATAAGACAACGTTGATTCCAACATTGCATAAGAGCGGCGTCACTAGACTAGAAGCCGGGCGCACAATAGGATCATTGTCTTATGAACCATGAAGAGGCACTAGTGAGGGCCTTCATAATTCCAAATCGGCAAGCGCGCTACCTCGAGTTTCTAGCGAGCTCTAAGAACAGGGCCAAGTTCATCGCGGTACTTGCGCACTTCAAACATCTAAATCCTAAGTTCGCGCATAGCATTGCTGGCAACCAAACAAATCCAGCCTCGCTCAAGAAACTGCTTGTCGCTAAGGGTGCAGGGTCGAGATGCTGGGTCATTTCGGAAAACCGAGACCTTGACGGCCGAGAGATGGACTTAGAAAGTGCCTTGAGGCAGACGATCGGCTGCCAGATGGGCACGTTCATTTCGTGCATAGCCGGAAAGCTAGCGTACTTCGAAAATGAAGACGGACGGTTCATCCTGCAGCGCTAACACTCATCGTTCGCAGCGAGGAAGCGAAACCGGCCGCGGCGTGGAGCGTGAATTTGTCCGCGGCCGGTTCGCGTGGTGCGAGAGCTGCAGCTCGAGTTGCGCGGTTACTGCGGGTTTTGCTGGTTTTGGGGAGCGATGTTCAGGGCGACGTTCTTGCCATCGTCCGTCGGCTGGTACTGAACCGTAGCATCGGTTCCAACACCAACTTTGCCTTGAACTTGAGTTCGCTGGTCCAAGACGAACTGCATGGTGTGTTTGTTGTTGCCGTCGTTCACGTCCAGCGAGAACGACTTCTTGTCGCTGCCAATGGCGGTTACTTTTCCATTGACCTGCTTGGATTGATCGGCCTGCTGGCCGGACTGGGATTGCTGCAAAGCCGTGTGCGCCTGCGTGGAAACTCCCAAAATTAGTAGAGCGCCCAGCGACGCGGACAGGAGAAGCTTCCGAATCATAAGGTGTACACCTCCTCGGATATGGGCGGGGTCCAGAGCGAGCGGCACTTGCGATTCCATTCGCACAAAAACTTTTTTCGCCGGGAAATCGAGTGAAACGTGGCGATTTTGGCAGAATGGGGCAATCCTGGGCTGATTTGGTGCGTGGTGCCCGTAACGGTATGCGCGGTGACCGCAGAAATATTTCACGGCGCCACCCATTCTTTCTCAGTGAATCGCGGTACAGGGAACCTAGCGGGTGTAGTGAGTGGGGGTGGGGCCGACCTCGAGGCGATGGCGATCCCAGATGGCGCCTTCGCGGCTGTAGTGGGCCATCTCGAAATCCTGAGTTAATTCGAGGCAATCTGTGGGGCAGGCGTCTTCGCAGAGACCGCAGAACATGCAGCGCGACGTGTCGTAGGTGAAGGTAGTCAGGACTTTGCGGCGGGTGGCATCGTCGCGCAACCAGCCGACTACGATCAGATTTTCCGGGCATGCGAGCGCGCAGAGATTGCAGGAAATGCAGAGAGATTCGCCGGTTTCGGGATTGATATTCAGCCGCGGCGCGCCGCGATAGCGTTCGGCGACCATCGGGCGCTCTTGCGGATATTGCTCGGTGTAAATGTTCTTGGGCGCCTGGTAGCGGAAAGTGAGCCACATGCCCTTGAAGAGGTCTACCAGAAAGACGCGACGAAGAAGTTCGTTCATTTGCTGGATTGTGACTGGGCGGTTTGCGGATGTCAAGAGTGGCGAGGTGGCAAGTGCTCGTGTGATTGCGAGAAAGGCTGCCCGTTTCCTCCCGAAGGTCGCGGGACGGAGCGTCTGCTGTAAAACCGGTTGGTAGCCGCGAGGTGCGTGGAGCATCCGTGTTATTCTGCGAAAAATGAATGCTATCGAGGATCGGGACGCGTTTTTCATGCGCGTGGCAGTGGAGGAGGCGCGCGCGGCTGGCGAACGGGGCGAAGTGCCTGTGGGCGCCGTGATTGTGATTGACGATGCGATCGTCGCGCGCGCGGGCAATCGCACGATTGTGGACTGCGATCCGACGGCTCATGCCGAGATGGTGGCTTTGCGCGAGGCGGCGCGGAAAATTCGGAATTATCGCCTGCTGGGAGCGACGCTTTACGTGACGATTGAACCTTGCGCGATGTGTGCGGGGGCGATGATACAGGCGCGGATTTCGAGGCTGGTTTATGGGGCCGAGGACACGAAGGGCGGCGCGGTACGGTCTTGTTTTAATGTGCTGGATTCGGCGCAGCTGAATCATCGGGTGGAAGTGACGGCGGGAGTGATGGCGGACGAGGCAGCGACGTTGTTGAAGGATTTTTTTGCGGCGCGGCGGTAGCGAATCAGCGTAGGGAGATACGGTCATGATTGGCAATATCAGAAGGATGGCGCGGCGGGTTACGCGATTTTCGGTGGTGGGCGCGACGATTTTCGTTTGCGTGGCAAGTTCCCTGCCGGCGCAGGCCCCGAAAAACGCGCAAACCACGCGAGATGCGGATGGCACGCAGAGCACCCAGGCGCCGAAGTCTCCTGCGGAAAGCGCGCGCAAGGATCTGCTGACACAATTCAATGACGCGTTGCAGGAACTCACGGCGCGCGTTTCGCCCGCGATTGTGCAGGTGCAAGTCACAGGCTATCGAGCGCTGAGCGACAAGAGCCAGGACGAGGCCAGCATGATCGGGCGGGAGCGCAGCCTGGGCTCGGGCGTGATCGTGGATTCGGACGGCTACATCATAACGAACGCGCACGTGGTGAAAGGAGCGCAGCGCGTGCGGGTGGTGCTGACTCCTACGACGGCGGGAGATTCGCAGGTGCGCGCGAGCCTGGGATTGGGCGAACACAGCCCTCCGATTGACGCGCGCATTATTGGAATTGCACCGACGATTGATCTGGCGCTTTTGAAAGTGGAAGAGAAGAATCTCCCCGCGATTGGATTTGCGGATTACACGCAATTGAAAAAAGGCGAGCTCGTGCTGGCTTTCGGAAATCCCGAAGGGCTGGAAAATTCAGTGACGTTGGGGGTAGTGAGCGCCGTGGCGAGGCAGGCGGACCCGGACGTGCCCTCGGTGTTCATACAGACGGATGCGCCGATCAATCCGGGAAATAGCGGCGGACCGCTTGTAAATACGAACGGCGAACTCGTGGGCATCAATACTTTTATTTTGACGGAGTCGGGCGGCAGCCAGGGACTGGGGTTCGCGATTCCTAGCAGCGTGGTGGAGTTTGTGTATCACGAACTGCGCAAATACGGGCGCGTGCATCGCAGCGTGATCGGCGCGGAACTGCAGGAAATTACGCCCGACCTGGCAGCGGGGCTCGGGTTGAAAAAGGCGCGGGGAGTGGTGGTTGCAGACGTGGAATCCGACGGCCCGGCGGATAAAGCGGGATTGCAAATCCAGGACATTCTGCTGAGTTTGGATGGACGCGCTATCGGCAGCGTGCCGCTAGCGGAAATGATCGTCTCCACACGTCCGGCTGGAGCGGAAGTGAAAGCGGTGGTCCTGCGCGGAGATCAGACGTTGACGCTGACGATTCCAGTTACCGAACAGAAAAACGATGTGGATGAGTTGGGCGACCTGGTGGATCCGCAGAAGGATTTGGTGGCGAAGCTGGGCGTCTTTGCGGTGCAAATTGACGACGATCTCGCCAAGCAATTGGAGGATTTGCGGCAGCCTTCTGGCGTGATCGTCGCGGCGATGGCTGCGGATTCGTTAGGAGTGGAAGCGGACTTGCAGCCGGGAGACGTGATTCACGCGCTGAACGGCAAACCCGTGACGACTCTAGATGGGTTGCGCGCGGATTTGAAGAAGCTTCCGACAGGAGCTGCGGGAGTTTTGCAGGTGGAGCGCGATAGCAAGTATATGTACATCACGTTTGAGATGGATTGAACAGCGGTTTGGTGCACGGCCGTCGTTGCGTACTCTGCGAGAGACACAGCGCGGCGCTCGCAAGGTTGTGAGCGTTGGGCGCGTTTGCTAAGCTATTGAGGCTGCGACCGCGGAGAGGTGTCTGAGCGGTTGAAAGAGCCCGCCTCGAAAGCGGGTAGCCTGGCAAAACCGGGCTCGTGGGTTCAAATCCCACCCTCTCCGCCATCCTAATAGTCCCGTTCCAATCTGACAGCGACCTTCTGTATGTACACTTGTATTGACAGCGCACCCTCGCTGCGTTATCGTATGCTTGGCGTTGGGTTTCATGAGATTTGAATGGGACGAAACCAAGAACCTCCGGAATCTCCGCAAGCATGACGTACGTTTTGAAACGGCAGTGCTCGTATTCGATGATCCGTACGCGCTGACGCAGCGGGACTCAGCGTCTGAGCAAGAGGAACGTTGGGTCACGATCGGATCGATCGGTCCCGGTACCGTCCTTTTGGTTGTGCATACATTCCATGAAACAGACGGCGAGGAGAACATTCGAATCATCTCTGCACGAGCAGCCGAGTCCCATGAGAGGAGGGCTTATGAGGAAGCTCACGAAGGAACAAAAACGAGACATCGCCGCAATCGCCGCAAAGAGAGACGCGGACATTGATTTTTCGGATATTGCGCCGGTTCCCGATTGGAACGCGGCGGAAATGGGGAAGTTCTACCGGCCCGCGAAGAAGCCCGTAACGATGCGGTTGGATTTGGATGTGATCGAATGGCTCAAGGCTGGTGGCCGCGGCTATCAGACGAAAGCCAATTGGCTTCTGAGAAGTGCCATGCTGCATTATTCTAGAAATGCGAACCTCGATGGTGATGCAGGTACTCGGAGGCTCGGCAGAGGCAGACGCCGGAAAAAGAAGTCTTGATTAGACTGGAGGTAGTTGGCTCCGCCAAATGAATCTAGGCAACACTCTACTTGTGCTGAGGAACGACCTACGCGTGGATTTGAGCAAGCGTACTTAACTTAATTGCCTTATGGCTCTATTTGGAACTGGAAATACATCGGCAAGGATCCGGTTCGAAGCAATTGGCCTGATTTTGGTTCTCCTGCTTGGGCCCGTCGGGGTGTGCAATGGGTATTCAGTGCTTACGCACGAGGCCATTGTGGATTCCGCGTGGGACGATGCGATTAAACCTCTCCTTTTGCAGCGCTTTCCGGATGCCACGCATGAGCAACTGAAGGAGGCGCACTCGTACGCCTACGGCGGATCGGTGATTCAGGATCTGGGCTATTATCCGTTTGGCAGCCATTTTTTCAGCGATCTGGTGCACTACGTGCGCACGGGAGATTTCGTTCAGGCCCTGCTGCGCGATTCATCGAACCTGGATGAATATGCTTTCGCGCTGGGAGCTCTAGCACATTATGCCGCGGACAATGAGGGGCACCGGCTCGCGGTGAATAAGTCGGTCCCGATGCTGTACCCACGACTTCGGAGGAAGTATGGAGACGTGGTGACTTACGATCAATCGCCGCCGGCGCATTTGAAGACGGAGTTTGGATTCGATGTGGTGCAAGTGGCGCGGGGGCATTACGGTTCCGATGCTTATCAGGACTACATCGGGTTTCAGGTGTCAAAGGACTTGCTGGATCGAGCGTTTATGGAGACGTATTCACTGGATTTGAAATCCGTTTTCACGGACTACGACCTTGCATTGGGTACGTATCGCTATGGCGTTAGCGAAGTGATCCCGAAAATGACCCAAGTGGCGTGGCAGGCGAAAAAAGACGAAATTCAGAAGGACATTCCGGGAATCACGAAGAAGAAATTTCTTTATCACATATCGCGCGCAAGTTACGAGAAGCGTTGGCGTGGACATTACCAGAAACCGGGGTTCGGCACGACATTCCTGGCGTTCCTGTTCCGGCTGATTCCAAAGGTCGGGCCGTTCGGCGTTTTTTCTTTCAAGATACCGACGCCGGAGGCCGAGAAACTGTTCATGGCGAGCTTCAATGGCTCGGTCACAGAATACGAGCATTTTCTGAACGAGAGGAGGGCCACGGGCGCGATCGTGCTGGTGAACGACAATTTCGATACTGGGACTGTTACGAAGCCGGGTGAGTATCCGCTCGCGGACAAGACCTACGCTGACCTACTAGACCGCCATGCCAAGGACCACTTCAAGGAAATGACTCCCGAGCTGCGCGCAACGATTCTGGATTTCTATCGTGATCCTCAGGCGCCCATCACGACGAAGAAGAATAAGAAGCGATGGTCGGATGTGATGCGCGAGGTGGCCGAGCTGAAGGCATTCACTTCGCCCGGTGAGCCACAGACGGCGCCAGTGCCTGCATCTAGCAGTTCGACTAGGCCGTAGGGCGCGAGTTGGGCGCGCAAGAGTGGCTGTGCCACAAAGTCAAAACGATCGGGATTCCTTGGGCTTAAGACTTCTTGCGTGGCGGCTTGTTTGAAACCGGGCCGCCGATTTTATTTAACGTGTCGAGCGCTAGCGGTTTGTATGGCGTGTTGAAGGAAATCACTTCGGTGAGCACCGTGCGGGCTTCCGGGATGCGCTGCATCTTGGCGAGCGTGAAGCCGAGGCGGTATTGATTTTGCGCGTAGCTGAAATTATCTGATTTCAGCAGCGGGGCTGCTTGCTTGAAGTTGTCGATTGCCTGCGGATTGCGACCCTTGTTCACATTCGCTTCGCCCAATGAGGAATAGGCTAGTCCCTTCTGCAGCGAAATTTGCTTCTGCCACTGATCGTCCGCGACGTTATCGGGCTTTTTCGCTTGAGCGAGTAGATCGAGAGCTTTCTGAGCGTCGGCGGCGGCCTTATCTACTTGATGAGGATCGTTGCACCAGGTGTCCGCGAGCAAGAGGAGCATCGAGATATCGTTGGGATCGGAGGTGAGAAGGCTTTGCGCCGTGGCGAGCATTTTCGCCTGGTTGTGCGCCTGTTGATAGGCGATGGCGGTTTGCTCGCGCACGGTGGCGATGTAACTGGAGTCCGGGAACATGGTAACGAAGCGCTCGAAGAGGGCTGCGCGAGCGGTGGGGTCGGCTGTCTTGTACGAGGCGTTTACCATGGCGTATTGCACGTAACCGATGTCGCCTTCCGCGTTTTTCAGCGTTTGTTCTTTCTGCGCGGCCCAACGATCGGCGGAGACACCTTCTGGCGGAGGTGCAGCTTTGTAGCGCGTGACGATCGCGGTGACTTTTTCGCCTTCGTCGAATACTTTGCTGGCATCGCCCTGCTCGTCGGCCGCGTGGACCATGCTGACCGCCGTGGAGAAATTATCGGGATCGAGCGCTAGGGCTTTCTCGCCGTATTCGTAGACTTTGGCGTAATTTTTTTGCGCGAGGTAGGACTGGACGTAGAGTTGGTCGCCTAGCAATTCGAGATCGCCTTTGCCGTAGTCGGTCATAAATTTGTCGAGCAGGGCAATTTTGTCCGGGCCGTCTGGCGCGGCGTAGATGTCGGCGAGCGCTTTATCTTCGGGCGTGCCGGCTGCGACGGAGACGCTCTTTCCGAATTGGGCCTGTGTCGTGATGGTGAGCGCCAGGAACATGAGGAACGAACCGGTTAGACGATACATGTTTCACCTCCCGTACAGTCTTGGAACGAGTGTCTTTTTCTGCGCGCGATCTAGGACGCTTGCACTTGCAAACTCAAATGCCCGCGAGGCTCGCCTCGCGGAAGAAAAGCGGCGGCGCGCCGCCGCACTCCATATTGATCGTGCTAAACCCGCCACTGCGCCGCGATCTGTTCGGGCGAGCCAGCCCGCACATTCCTTTTTGGACCGTTAGCCTTCGCGCGGCTTCGTGCCTATGGGGACGAAGCGCGGGACTTGGCGGCAATATTCTTCGTATGCCGCGCCGAAACGGGTGCGGAGTTCGCGTTCTTCTAAGGTGATTGCGAGCAATGTGAGCACGGTCCAGGCGGCTGCGACTGTCCACATCAGGCGCGTACCAGCAAGAAAACATGCGCCAAGAATCGCGAGAAGAGATCCTACGTAGCGCGGATGGCGGATGCGGGCGTAGATCCCTTGACGCGCGACTTCCCCACCGCCGGTTAATTCCGTCTGGCCTACGAACCGGGCAGTGCCGAGATCGCGTTTCACGCGCCAGAAAATCCGGAACTCGAACGCCAGAAGCGCGAGGCCAACGAGCGCTCTCCACAACGCCGGCCAGCTTTGAAGGAAAAGGTCGTGGCGAAATACTACGAGGAATACGGTGACCGGCAACCACGCGAGCAGAAGCCCAGTGGCGTAGCCGGCGCTGCGATGGCTGCGCCAAAACTCAATTTGCGGATGGATGACGAACCAGTAGAGCGGAATCGGCAATTGCGCGAAAAGAACGATAGCCGCGAGCCAGCCGAGAGGCGTCACGGCGGCATATTAGTCGAATCGCAGGGCGGGCGACAATATTTTCGTAGCGCCGGTCATGCAGACCGATTGGCCACGGAGGCACAGAGACACGGAGGAATTCGAAACGATGAAGCCGCATTGACGCCGTTACCGCCGTCGCGAGGACCGGCGCCTTAGCCGGATTTCAGCTACTGCTCCGCGCGGGCATTGACGATTTCGGGGTTTCGATGGACGATTCTTGGGCGATTCGTTTGCTTTTGGAGGTCACCATGCCGGCAGCCACATCATTCGAGAAAGTGGAGAAGGAAATTTTGAACGCGCACATCACTCGCGAGATGTTGAGCGGGGAAGATGCCACGCTTGCGCGGATTTTTATCGCGAAGGGCGGGATTGTCCCCCGGCATTCGCATCGCAGCGAGCAGTTTTCGTGGATCATTTCTGGCGCGCTGAAGTTTTATTTCGATGATGGGGAAACGGTGGTCGGCGCAGGCGAAATTATCTTGATTCCGGCGAACGTTCCGCACAAGGCGGAGGCGTTGGAAGATACAGTAGATATTGATTTCTTTGCGCCGCGGCGGGAAGACTGGATTTCGAAGAATGACGCGTATCTGCGCGGCGGTGCGGGAAAGGAATGAACGCATGGACTTCGGGCTGAAGGGACGAGTGGCGATAGTGGCGGCGGCGAGCAAAGGGCTGGGCCGCGCCGTGGCGGAGGAGTTCGCGAAGGAAGGTTGCCAGGTTGCGATTTGTTCGCGCACTGCTGCTGACGTCGAGCAGACGGCCAAAGAAATCGGCGCGGCGTCGGGGCGGGAAGTTTTCTGGCGCGCGCTGGATGTGACTAATGCGGACGCCGTGCGCGATTTTGTTGACGCGGCAGAGCAGAAATTCGGACGGATTGATATTTGCGTTACGAATGCGGGTGGTCCGCCGTCGAAGAAATTCTTGGAAATCACACTCGATGAATGGCGCACGGCGGTGAATCTCACTTTGCTTAGTGCGGTGTATTTTGCGCGGGAAGTGCTGCCGCGCATGCAGCGGCGCCATTGGGGGCGACTCATAACGATCACTTCGATCTCCGTGAAGCAGCCGATTGACGGACTCTTGCTTTCCAATTCCCTGCGCGCGGGCGTGACGGGAATGGCGAAGACGCTGGCGAATGAATTCGGCGCGGACGGCATTACCGTGAACAATGTGTGCCCTGGATTCACTTTGACCGACCGGCTGGGAGAACTCTTCGAGAAACGCGCGAAAGATTCGGGCGCGAAGTACGAAGATCTTTTGAAGCAGGCGGCCGCGAGCGTTCCGATTGGACGCTTTGCGCGGCCCGATGAGTTTGCGGCGCTCGTTACGTTTCTGGCTTCTGAGCGCGCAAGTTCCATCAACGGCACGACGATTGCAATTGACGGAGGCATGGCTAAGGGCCTCCTGTAAAAATCCACGAAAGAAGACCGCCTGCGTCGATCAACGGCGCGCGGCGGCCCCTGTTCCTCCGTACAGTTTCTCAGTCGGCTACTCTCCTGAGCGATAATCCGGCCCTCCTATACGGCTGCGCGCATACTTTCAAGAAGCGGAAAAGTTGGATCGGGAGGTCTCCCCAGTGGCATTCACGAGGAATGGAATCGCCTTCCTGGCTGCAGGAATGGCTTTGCTGGTTCTGGCGGGACCGGTTGGCGCGCAAACATCATCGCCGCAGGAAGCCCAGACGGTTGCCAAGAATTCGCCGGCGTCACCTCCTTCGTCAGGTTCGTCGGCTTCCACTTCTGCGTCGCCAGCACCACCTTCCTCGGCGCGGCCAGCCGCCGCGGGCGCGACAAGTACTGAATTCATGGAGCCGGAACAGCCCATGACGCTGGGCGAAATGGCGCGGCGCGAGCGGGTGCGGAAGAGCAGCCAGCCGAAGGCGGTGAAAATATTTGACGATGAAAATATGCCGCGAGCGCCGATCAGCACGGGAGAGAAAGCGCCGGGATTCGGGGATCAAGGGCCATCCAGTTCTGGGAAACTGACCTTGCTGGATTTCTGGGCGACCTGGTGCGGGCCGTGCCGCCACGCGCTGCCGGGCTTGAAGCAGATAGAGTCGGTGTACGGCGGCGACCAACTGGAGATTATCAGCGTGAGCGAAGACGACGATGAAGACGCGTGGCACAACTTCGTCGCGCAAAACGACATGAACTGGACGCAACGCCTAGACAGCGGTCACCAAATGATGCGGCAGTATGGGGCAAGCGCTTTGCCGACCTACGTTTTGATTGGCAAGGACGGCGCGGTGGTGAATCAATATGTGGGCGATGATCCAGATGTGCCGATTATCGAGCGCATCGGCCCTGATTTGAAGAAAAGCCTCGACTGACAATCCAAGGTTTCGTGCATCGCGCCGAGCTTCCCCTGTCTTCCGGACCCGCTGATCGTGCGCCTCACTGCCGCCGGGCTCCCGCTACCTAGCCGTGATTGAAGGCGTCTAACCCCAAGCACGCCAATTTCCAGGGCCAATGCGAAATTCGCAATTCACCCGCTCCATACTATAATTGTTTGTTTGGCCGCTGGCGTTTATTCGACTGAGGAGAAGAGGATGATTAAGATTTTGGGGCGGTTTCGCCCGCACGTACCGAAGATATTGTGCGCCGTGGTGTTGTCCGCGGCGCTGCTGGTTTCCGCGCCCGGGCGCGCGGACGAGCCTTACGCGCGCAGCCGCGACTACGATTTGCAGAACGTGAAGACGCATCTTTGGTTCGATACCGAGCAGCGCGAGGTGCGCGGCGAGGTGACGCACACTATCGCCATGCTGCGCGACGATGTGCCGCAAGTGAAGTTCGATTCCGTGGAGCTGAAGATTGAGGCGGTAACACTGGACGGCAAAGCGGCGAAATTCACCACCACGGATACCGATTTGATTGTGCCGCTGGTACATCCCTCAAAGCGCGGCGAACGCCACGAGATTTTCATCCGTTACGAAGGCCATCCGAAAAAGGGGCTGTATTTCGTGCTGCCGGACAAAAATTATCCGAATCGCCCTAAGGAAGTGTGGACGCAAGGCGAGGCGGAAGATACGCGCTACTACATTCCGATTTACGATTATCCGAACGACCGCACGACTTCGGAAATGCTGCTGACCGTTCCGGCGACATGGATCACCGTTTCCAACGGCCAACTGGTGAACGTGAAAGACGAGGCGAACGGGGAAAAGACGTGGGACTGGAAGCAATCCGAGCCACTTTCGACATACCTGATTAGCGCGGTGGCGGGAGAATTCGTCGAGAAAAAGGACATTTGGCACGGGATACCGGTGCGTTTCGTGGTGCCCCGCGGCGACGAAGCCACGATTGATCCGACGTTCGCACGGACCACGCTGATGCTCGATCTTTTTTCGGACAAGCTCGGCGTGAAATATCCCTGGGCGCAGTACGCGCAAACTTCGGTGAACGACTTCGTCGAAGGCGGAATGGAAAACACCAGCGCAACGACGCTGACGACGCAGGGCCTGGTAAATCCGAAACTCGCGCCGGAAGAGCGCCGCGGTTCGGATGATCTGGACTCGCATGAGCTGTCGCACCAGTGGTTCGGCGACCTGATTACTTGCAGGGATTGGGCGAATATCTGGTTGAACGAGGGATTCGCAACGTATTTCGAACACTATTGGGCGGAGCAGCATTATGGCGCGGATGAAGCTGCCTATGAATTCTGGCGCGACCAATCGAATTGGTTCCGGCAGAAGCGGCTGTATCCCGTGCCGATTGTGACGCGCAATTTCACGGACAGCATCGAGTACGCGGGGAATGTTTACACCAAGGGCGGCTGGGTGCTGAAGATGTTGCGGACAAAATTGGGCGACGAGGAATTCTTCCGCGGCCTCCATCATTATCTGGAAGTGAATCGCAATCAGAATGTGGTCACGGGCGATTTGGAGAAAGCGATTGACCAATCCACGTCCACGAACGTGGACCATTTTTTCCATCAGTGGATCTGGCGAGCGGGTGCGCCGAGATATGAGGTGAGTTACACGTACGACGACGCGACGCACCAGGTGAAGCTAAACGTGAAGCAGACGCAGAAGGTCGAGGGCATGGTGGATTTGTTCGACATGCCGGTGGATATCGAAATTGCGACAGCGAGCGGCCACAAAACTTATCCGATCATGGTGAGCAAAGAGGAAGAGACGTTTAGCTTGCCGGCGGATAGCGCGCCCTTGATGGTGATATTTGATAAGGGCGACAACGTCTTGAAGTCGGTGGAATTCAAGAAGCGCGCCGCCGAGCTGATCTATCAGCTGAAAAATGCCGAGACCGTGCCGGATCGCGCGGACGCGGCCGTGGCGTTGGGTGAGCTGCGCGACAATCCCGAAGCGGTCGCGGCTCTTGGTTACGCGGCGGTGCACGATCGGTATTGGGGCGTTCGGGTGGAGTCTTTGAAGGCGTTAGGCAAGATTGGCGGCGGCAGTGCAGAGAAGCAAATATTGGCCGCGCTGAGCAACGAGGAACCTTGGGTGCGCAAGGTGGCCGTCCAACAGCTTGGCAATTTCACGGACGATCCATCGCTTGCGCCGAAATTGACTGAGATTGCGTCGAAGGACACGGCTTACGGCGTGCGCGCGGCTGCGTTGAATGCGATCGGAGAAATCAAGGCGCCGAACGCGTATGAATTGCTGACAGCCGAGTTGAAGACGGATTCGCCCGATGACACGATTCGCAACGGCGCGCTGGAAGGTCTTGGCTCGCTGGGAGATGACCGCGCAGTTCCGGCACTGCTGGAGTGGTCGGCGCCCGGCAAGAGTTTTGAATCACGCGGTGCGGCGATCGAGGCGCTAGCGGGGCTGGATCTCAAGAATAAAGCGATTACCCGCGCGTTGATTTCGTATTTGCGAGAGCCGTACACCGACGTGAAATTCAGGGCGCTGTTTGCGTTGGGACATCGCGGCGATACCGATGCGATTGCGCCGCTCGAGGAGCTGGTCAAGTCGGGAGATTTGAATTTGGGCGATGCGCCGTATGTGGAGATGCAGATTCAGGCCTTGAAACAGAAAGCTGCGGAGAAGCGTGGGGCGGGTGGCGGCAAGAGCGCTGGGAACGGCTCGAGCGGCGGTTCGGCTGCGGACGGCGCAACGCCTTCGGCTTCGGGCAATGGGCAGGAAATGACTCTGGATGCGTTGAAGCAATTGCAGAAGCAGATGGACGAGATCAACACGCGATTGGGGAAGATTGAAACGCAGCTGAGCGATACGAAGAAGTAGGCGAGCGTGTCAGTAGGCTAACAATATCCGGAGGTCGCGGAGATTGTTGCCCGTGGGGCCCGTGATGACTGCGTCGTTCAGGCGCGCGAAGAAATTGTGAGCGTCACTGCGGGCTCCGAAATCGGCGGGATCCAGGTTCGCTGCGATGGCTCGTTTCAGAGTTTCGCCATCCGCTGCTGCGCCTGCGGCGGGGCTGTTGCCGTCAATTCCGTCCGTTCCGGCGCTTAGGACTGCAATTCCCTTCCCGGCGATTTTCGGTACGCACGCGAGCACGAATGCCGAATTGCGACCGCCGGTTCCCTCGCCCGTTACCGGGGAGCTTAGTTCTCCGCCGGAAAAGATGGCGACGCGCTTCCCGGGATATTGATCTTTCAGATTTTCGAGTTCGCGGAGCAGGTGATCCGCGGCTTTTTCCAGCGGCCACCCGTCGGTTTCGGCGTCCACCATGCAGATGAATCCTTCGGCTTCGCAGCAATGATGCGCGGCGTGCAGCAACTCGTGTTCGCCGAGAAGAATTTCGAAGCGCGCGCGCGCGAATGCCGGGTCTGCATCTTTTGGAGTCTCCGGCAACTTTCCTTGCTCGATCAATTCGCGCAGCGATGCAGGCAATTTGCGCAACAAACCGTAGCCGCGGATGATTTCCTGCATGTTGAGCAGCGTGGTTGGGTCAGGCACGGTGGGGCCCGACGCAAGTGCTGTTTCCTGGCCTTCCGGCACGTCGCTGATCGCGAACGTCAACTTCATTGCATCAGGAGCAGCGGCGGCGAGGCGACCACCTTTTGTGGCGGAAAGGTGTTTGCGCACCACGTTAATTTCTTCGATGGGCGCGCCGCAAGTGACCAGCGCGGAATGAAGTTGCTGAAAAGCTTGCAGCGTGACGCCGGGATCGAGCGGCTGTTCGACCAGGGCGGAGCCGCCGCCCGAGATCAGGAAGAAAATCAGGGTGCGCTCATCGCACCGCGCGAGCCGGTCCAGAATGGCGCGGCCGGCCGCGAAACTTTCTGCCGTTGGTATCGGGTGACCGCCGACGAATGTTTTCCATCCGTCGAGCAAACGCGGAGGTGTGGCGGGCACGACAAGGATGCCGTCCGGCACAAATTCGGGCGCGAGGATTGAAGTTAGTCCCTCGGCCATGGCGAACGCGGCTTTGCCGAATGCGATGGCTACGATTTCGTTGAACGCGCTGAGATCTATTTCAGTGGGGCCGGCGCAGATGTGGGAATTATCGCGCTGCAGCTTGCGCGCGAGCGCCGACGGGACATCGATCGCCTCGAGGGTGTGGCGAAAAACGTGTTCGGCGGTTTGCTTCATTGCTTGGACACCGAACAACCGATTGGCCACGGAGACACAGAGGCACAGAGCAAAGTCATGGCAACAACGGTTTTTGACTCGATGTTCTGTGTTTCTCTGTGAGTCTGCGGCGTATTCCGCTTCGGCGTCATTTTAGTCCTAGTGCGTCGGCATTTAGCGCGTTGGGCGGGCGTTGGCCTGCGAACAGCCCTACTACGTTATTGGCTGCCATAACCGACATTTTTGTGCGTGTATCGATCGAAGCGCTGGCGATGTGCGGGGTCAGGATCACGTCGCGGCGCGAAACGAGCTGCGGGTGAACTTGCGGCTCGTGCTCGTAAACGTCGAGCGCGGCACCTGCGATTTTTTTGCTTTCGAGCGCGTCGGCGAGGGCGGCTTCGTCCACTACCGGACCGCGAGAAGTATTGACGAGGAACGCGGTGCGCTTCATTTTTTCGAGATTTTCCGTGGAGATCAGGTGGCGCGTGTCGGGAAGCAGCGGCACGTGCAGGCTGATGAAGTCGGACTCGCGGAAAAGAGTGTCGCGATCCACGAATTCAGCGTTTAATTCTTTTTCGGCCTCAGCCGGCGCGCGGACGGCGTCGTTATAAAGGACGCGCATTTGAAAACCGAGCGCACGGCGCGCGACGCCGCGGCCAATGCGTCCGAAACCGAGAATGCCGAGCGTCTTGCCCCACACGTCGCCACCGACGAGTTGATCGAGGTCCCAGCCGGGCCATGTGCCGCTGCGCATCCAGGCATCGCCTTCGAGCAAGCGGCGAGCGATGGCCATTAGTAGCGTCCACGCGAAGTCAGCGGTGGTGTCGTCGAGGACGCCGGGGGTGTGCGTCGCGACTACTTTGTGGCGCGTGCACGCGGCGACGTCAATATGATCGTGACCGACTGAAACTGTCGCAGCAATTCGCAACTTGGGCGCAGCGGCGAGCAGTTCCTCGTTAACCCTTTCCGTGAGCAGGCAAATCAGGCCGTCCTTGTCCGCAACGCGCTTCAAGAGCTCTTCGCGCGAGATGCTCTCGGGCCGCGTCCAGTACTCCACTTCGCAGTGCTGGTCCAGGATTGTGCGTGCGGCGGGAAAAAGCGGCCGCGTGGAGAGTATTTTCGGTTTGGTCAACGCACCCTCGCAAAAAGTCGTTACTCAGAATTTGTAGCATATACTGCCGCATTAGGAAACGACTCGAAATGGCCTAGCCGTGGACGAGCGCGGGTGTGTGAAGCCCTCACGACGCCATGACGCGCAAGAACGATTGGGGAGAAAATTTATGAAAATTCTGCGACGAACTGCTCTGATGTTGATTTTCAGTTTCTGTTTCGCTCACCTCGCAATGGGCCAGACGACGATCCGGATAAAGATTCAAGCGTCGTCGCTCGACCGCAGCTTGCTGTTCCAGAAGCTGAATGACCATGGCGCGGACCACCACATGCATTTCGTACTCGTGGACCGGGATTTCAATTATCGCGTTGCGTATGGTACCGCGGGCGGCGCGGTGATGACGCCGTACGGGCCTACGGGCGGAAGCGCCTCGGTGACGAAAGTTTTCGACCCCTCGGGTGCAGAAGTTTTTGAGTTTTCGCGCAACGGGCGTGCGACAAATGATCAGGCCGCCAATGCTACCGCGAAGGAAATTATCAAGCGGATACGCAGGTTGCGCGGGCTTGGCTAGAGATCGCTGCCCAAATCGCAGTGCTCGTGCCTGCGAAGTCCGGATTACACCTCGTTGACGGCTATCGTTACACGCGACTATAGTGGCTGGTGAAGCGCTATCGCTGCTTTTATTTGCGCACGCAGCGAGCCACGTCCATGGATTCACGACTCCTTCACGATTTGAAATCGCTGCTTGGTTCCGAAGGCGTTCTGCACCGGCCGGAGGAACTGCTTTTGTACGAATACGACGGATCGGTGGAAGTTGCCCGGCCGAATTGCGTGGTGTTTCCGCGGACGACTGCCGATGTGCTGGGCATCGTGAAGCTGGCAAACCAGTACCAGATTCCCTTGGTCGGGCGCGGCGCGGGAACGGGCCTTTCGGGCGGGGCGCTTTCGCGGAAGGGCGGGATCCTGACGGTTTTTTCGCGGATGAACCGGATTCTCGAGATTGATATCGAAAACCAGCGTGCGACCGTGCAGCCGGGCGTGGTGAACGCGGATCTGAGCGTGGCGGTGGCGCATGCCGGTTTGCATTTTGCTCCCGACCCATCCAGCCAGAAAGCTTGCACGATTGGCGGCAACGTTTCTGAAAATTCCGGCGGCCCACACACGCTGGCTTACGGAGTGACGACGAATCACGTTCTTTCGATGGAAGTAATTCTGCCTACCGGCGAACTGGTGCGGATCGGGAGTTCGGCTCTCGATGCGCCCGGTTACGATTTGATGGGACTTTTCGTGGGGTCGGAGGGCACGCTCGCGTTGATCACGGAAATTACCGTGAAATTGACGCGATTGCCGGAAGCGGTGAAGACACTACTGGCGATTTTCGAGACGCTGGATGACGCGACGGAGACGGTGGTGGAGATTACGTCGCGCGGGATCACGCCGGCTGCTTGCGAGATGCTGGACGGGTGGACTTTGCGCGCAGTGGAAGCGTATGTTCACGCTGGATTTCCACTGGATTGCGCGGCGGTGCTGCTGCTGGAAGCGGACGGCCTGCGCGAAGCGGTGGAGCAACACGCCGAAGAGATTGCGGACGTTTGCCGCTTGCATCACGCACGAGAAGTGCGCGTGGCGCGGGATGCGCGAGAGCGCGATTTGTTGTGGAAGGGCCGCAAGAATGCGTTTGGCGCGGTGGGGCGGTTGTCCTCCACTTATTACGTCCAGGATGGCGTGATTCCGCGCACTAAACTTACGGCCACTTTGCGGCACATCGATGCCATCGGACGGAAGTACGGCTTTCAGATTGGCAACATTTTTCATGCGGGGGACGGGAATCTCCATCCGCTGATTCTTTTCGACGCGCGCGATGAAGCGCAATTCCGCCGCGTGATCGCGGCATCCGACGAAATCATTCAATTCTGCATTGAAATGGGCGGCTCGATTACCGGCGAGCACGGCGTGGGAATGGAGAAAGATCGCCTGATGCCGCTGCTATTCAGCGAAGCAGAACTCGATCTGATGCGGCGCGTGCGTGATGCGTTCAATCCGGGCGGCCTGCTGAACCCCGACAAGATTTTTCCCGCGTCCAAAGGCTGCGGCGAAATTCACGTGCGTCCGCTGCCCTTGGCGGGCGCGCCCGTCGCATGAATCCCGTAGGCACCAGCGCCGGTTCGCGGCTCGGCGATATCGTCGGAAACGCGAACGTTGTCAGCGATCCCACACAACTTGCGGATTACGCAATTGGCGGCAAGACGCCCGGTGCAGTGGTGCGGCCCGACTCCGCAGCGGAAGTCGCCGAAATCACGAAATTTGCCGTGGCAGAGAACTTGGCGATCGTTGCGTGCGGCGCGCGGACGAAGCTCGATATCGGTTTCTCGCCGAGCCGCTATGATCTGGCGCTCGACATGACGCGCATGGATCGCGTGATTGCTTACGATCCGGGTGATTTGACTCTGAGCGTCGAGGTAGGAGTGCGGTTGCAGTCGCTGGGACAGACGTTGGCGGAACATCGGCAGTTTTTGCCGCTGGCGTTGCCGTTTTTGGCTCAGACGACGATTGGCGGGTCGGTTGCGTCGGGAGTGGATTCACCGCTGCGGCAATTTTATGGCACCGCTCGCGATTTTTTGCTGGGGATGGAATTTGTGACGGGCGAGGGCGTGGCGGCGAAGAGCGGCGGGCGCGTGGTAAAAAATGTCACCGGTTACGACATTCATAAATTGATGATCGGTTCGCTGGGGACTCTTGGTGTGATTACGCGCGTGAATTTCAAGACTTTTCCTATGCCGATGCGATCGCGTGGATTCGTCGCGCGATTTGCTACAGCCGAACGCGCATTCGACATGCGCGATCGAGTGGCGCGCTCCGTGCTAACGCCTTTGACCATGGAAATTCTAAGCCCGCGCGTGACCGATTTATTCGAAAGCGAAGCGGCCTTCCGTTATGAACCGACACCGATGCCTGCCGGTGTGATTTCCCGCAACGAGTGGGCGTTGACTACGGGATATGCTGGAAATGAGGATGTGCTGCGGCGATGCGGCTCTGATTTGCAGCGGATGGCCGAGGAAGCTGGTGCGACGGGCGTTACCGTACTGGCCGAGAATTTGCGGCCGGCGTTCAACCGCAAGCGCGAATTTATTCCCATTGCGCTGGCTTCGTCGCCTGCAACCACGATTGTGAAGATGAGTGTGCTACCTGCGCGGATGGCCGATGCATTTGCGCGGGCGCAAAAAGCGGCGGAAAGCAACGTGCTGCCTTGGGCAGCGATGGCGCGGGGATTGGGCGTGATTTATTTCGCGCTCCTGCCTGCGGAACGCAGCGAAGATGCGCGGGCGCGCTGCGCGGCGGCGACGGATGCGATTCTTGCGGCGTGCGTGGAGATGGGTGGGCATTCGACAATTCCGTGGTGTCCGGCGGAATGGAAGCGCACGCTGAAAATTTGGGGGCCGCCTCGAGCGGATTTCGCGCAAATGCAAAAATTGAAGAGCGTGTTTGATCCTCATGGCGTCTTGAGTCCGGGGCGATTTGTGGGAGGCATCTGAAGGATGGCTGCTGAAACGCAGCAATCGCATAATGAACGGGCGAGGGCGCCGTTATCGCACGATGATGCGCAGCGCGAATTTCAGTTGACGCTTAGCGGCTTCAGCGCCGTGGACAAGCCCGAGTATGCCGATTATTCGCGTTGCGTTCACTGCGGTCTGTGCGCGAATAATTGCCCGACGTATCGACTGTGGGGGCAGGAGGCCGATTCGCCGCGCGGACGAATACGGCAGGTGGCGCTGGTGGACCAGGGCCGGCTGGAACTGGGCGAGGCGTTCGTCACGCACATAGACCGCTGCTTGAATTGCCGAAATTGCGAGACGGTGTGTCCATCGGGCGTCGAGTATGGGAAGATTTTGGAGCTGGCGCGGGCGCAGATCGAGCAGAAATACAAGCGGCCGTTCGTTTCGCGCGTGCTGCGCGATCTGGTTTACCGGCGATTGCTTCCCTACCCCGGCAGAATTGCTGCCGCAGCGCGCGGGTTGAAGGTTTATCAGCGCTCGGGGCTGGCTGCGCTGGCGCGTGGAACAGGAATCTTGCGGCTGCTGGGATTGCAGGACCGCGAGAAGCTGCTCCCCGCGATTGATTCCGATTTTTTCTTTAGCGCATTGGGCAAGACGTTTCCGGCGCGAGGCGAGCGCCGCGCGCGCGTGGCGTTTTTCGCGGGGTGCGTGGCACAAGTCACGTTCAGCGAATTGAATCGCGCGACGATTCGCGTGCTGCGGGCCAACGGCTGCGAAGTGGTGGTGCCGACGGGACAAGTTTGCTGCGGCGCGCTGGCGGCACATGCCGGCGTGCGCGACGTGGCGCGCGAACTGGCTCGGCAAAATTTTGATGCGTTCCTGGGCGAGGAGTTCGACGCGATTATTACGAATGCGGCGGGGTGCGGGTCCACTCTGAAGGAATACACAGATCTATTCAGTGCAGATGATGCCGCACAGGCGCGAGCGCGGCAATTCACCGCGAAGATGCGGGACGTGACGGAATTTCTCGCGGACCTCGGAATGACGGCGCCATTGCGGACGTTGCCTTTGCGCGTCACTTATCAGGATTCCTGCCATCTGGTGCACGGGCAAAAGATCCGGGAAGCTCCGCGGGAGCTGCTGCGGGCGATTCCTGGCGTCGAATTTGTGGAAATGCCGCTATCGGAGCAGTGCTGCGGATCGGCGGGAGTTTACAACGTCACTGAGACAGAAGCGTCGCTCGAGATTCTCGACCGCAAAATGGAATGTGTCGCGCAAACGAAGGCGAAGGTTATCGCGACTGCAAATCCTGGGTGCATCTTGCAGTTGCGCGCCGGCGCGGCGATGCACAAGACGGGGCAGGAAGTCTTGCACGTAGTGGAATTGCTGGATAGAGCGCTGGCTTAAAGCTGAAGATGGTTCGGCGGCGTGCTTGTGAGTCGCTAGCGCACGCGGCAGAACTCGGCGCACTTGAAACCGATGGCGGCCTGAAGACCGCCGCTACAAAGTCGGATGCTGTGCGATTGTCTCGCGCTTATTGCTCAGGAGGAGGCAGCGGACCGTCGGCGCGGAAAGTACGCACCCCGTGCTCGCGTGCTTGAGCGATGGTGTAGTCCGACGGAACCTGGAAAAGCGAGGCCGAGGGTTCCCCGCGCTGAACGTTGGTCATCTGAAAGGTCGAGTCACCGGAACGCGGATCGCTGCGCTTGGTCATCACTACCATTTGCAGATCCGCGGAATACCAGCGTTCGGTAACGACGACGATCGGCTTGGTATTGCCAATTTCGCCGGCAGGAATCGTGCGCGTGGTGCGGGTGCCCTCGGCTGACACGCCACCGATGGTTTGCGTTCCCAGCGAAGTCGTGACTACTTGACTCTTCTCTGTTTCGCCTTCAGGGTCGCGAAACTGCTTGGTCCTGAACTCGCCCCTGATGGACGGTTCGGGTAACTGCTGGGCGATCTTCTTGTCCTCTTCCAGCACGTAGCGCGTACCGGCCACAGGATCTTTCAGGAAAACGGCGTGTGACAATGATTGGCCATTGATCACCGCAAAGGCGCCGATCGCAGGCAGCGTCATTTCGCGACGCGTGCGTCCCTGGCTATCTCGAGCGATCGAGCCGGTGGAACTATGCTGGATCTGATTGCCGTCGGCGAGGGTCTGGGTTGACTCCGTCGAAAATGTGGCGCTGAAAGGCGCCCCCGTGATGGTCTTTTCGTCGAGGCCCGCTTCGAATCCGAGAAACCCGATACCCGCGCGCACTTCTGGTACGTGTCCTGGACCGGCGACACCGCCCTCTTGTACCCAAACCGCATTCGGTGGAGGAGGCGGAGGCTCCGCTGTATCTTGAGCGCGAACGCCCGGGCTCATGGTCAAGAACAACATGACGCTGCCTGCCAAAGCTAGAAACGCTGGGTTCGTTTTCATGCGCTCCTCCAAGAAATTCGTCAAACTAATCATCCGTTGCCGGGTTTTCTTGCGCGACAAAGCGGATCGCCTGCGGAGTGCCGTCTTGGCTAACGACCATGTCCGCGGTCACCTGGTCGGACACTCCCATTCCTTCGATTGGCAAGCCGTAGGCAACTAGCGCAGCACGTGGCAGGACCACGCGGACGACAGTGCCGCCTTCGAGATCAGAAGGATCATAGGCGTACGGCAGCGGAACATAGGCCGTAGCGTATTCGGTGGCGCCTGTATCCGCTGCGGCGGTTTTCTCAGCAGCGGCGTGAGTGCGAATGGTTTTAGGTTCGACGCTTTGAGTGGTGGCCGATGCTGACGCCGGGTGCTCGCGCGAACTTTGTGTTGAAGTTTCCGGCGTGGCAGCTGACGCAGTTATTGCCGGCGCCTTACTCGGAGTCACGATTTGCGGGCGATGGAAAGTGAGGCCCAATGCCAAAAGTATAGCGGCTGCAATCCCAAGCGCGGCTAGCTGGAATTTTAGCCGGCGCGATGCTGCCGCAGCTTTTTCGCGGCGAAATTCCCGAAGCAAAGCGGTTTCTACCTTGAGAGGAGCCTGCAAGTCGGACGCCTGTTGCGCGATCTGACCGAGAGCAAAATCGAGCGATTCGGCTTCGGTGACTAATGCGCCGCAATCGCAGCACATTTCGGCGTGAGCCAACGCCTCCTCACGAACCACCGCGCCCGGCGTCCCGGGGCGATCGAGTTCGTGCAGCGCTTCCGCGAACTGCGAGCAATCCATACGCGGCATTTTATCGCGGGCAATATTTTCGTTCGCAGGGTCTTTTTTCATTCACCCACCGCCGAGGCGCGCCGCACGGGCTGAGCGTCACGCAATTTTTCGAGCAATAGCGCTCGCGCACGATGCAGACGGGAACGCACGGTTCCCACCGGGCAATCAAGCGCAGCTGCCGCATCTTCGTAGCTCATTTCGTCCAACTCGCAGAGAACCACCACTTCGCGATAATTTTCCGGCAGCGTGGAGATGGCGTGGCGCACGCGGCTGACATTTTCCTGCAACACAAATTCGTCGCGGTGCATGGGGAACGCGCTGACGCCAGAGCCATGCCCATTGCCGTTGCCATTCCCGTTTGCGGCAGCGTGGTGGTTGCCGTTCGAGCGGCCTGAACTGTAGCGGGACAACATGGCGTCCAGCTCGTCCGCGGTTTCAGGCAGCGGCACGGAGTTTCGTTCCAGTTCCCAGCGCCGGCGAAGGTGATTTCGCGCGATGCCGAAGAGGAACCCGCCCAGCGTACCGCGGGCCGGGTCGAAGCGTTTGGCGTCGCGAATCAAAGTCATGAAAACCTCTTGGGTGACGTCTTCCGCCACGGCGCAGTTCCCGCTCATATGCAAGGCGAAGCGGTAGATCGCAGGGTGCTTTCGACGGTAGAGCAAGGTGAATGCATCCTCGTCCCCGGCAATCATCCGCCGAAGCAGCAGACCGTCGTCTATCAACTCTGTGCCCCTGGTCATGTCAAGCGATTGGACGGCCCGGTGCAACTCTCGTTACATATTCCGGGAACGGGTTCAAAAAGTTCCCGCAATTGCGAGCCGCCTCACGGGAGCCGGCGGAGCGCCGCGAGCACGGTTTCTGGACGGCAATTCACAGGTCCGGCGCGACCGACATGGCGCGAATCTATCACACCTTGGCGCAAGTGCTATACGTGGCGGGGCTCCGAGGCCGGGCGCGGTTCTTGACCAAATCATCCTAGTTCAATAACGTAGGGGCGCACGAGGTCGGTCGCTGACGATGGAACCTGCCGCCTGCCACTTGCCGCTGAAGAGCGCCTTGAACGCTTCGCCACACGCAATCATGGAGGAGTCATGCAGGAATTCGATCCGCACGTCCTGGACGAGAAGCCGATCCCGCCACCTGAGGAATTCAGCAAGGAGGCCCGTGTCGGGTCGCTCGAAGAGTATCGCGAGATGTATGCCGCGGCGCAGGCCGATCCGGAGGCGTTTTGGGGAGAGCAGGCCAAACTCCTGAACTGGTTCGAGGCCCCGACGAAGACTTTGGAATGGAATCCGCCTCACGCGAAGTGGTTCGTGGGCGGAAAGCTGAACGTCGCCTATAACTGCCTGGATCGCCACCTCGAGAAAAACGCCAATAAGCCCGCGCTGATGTGGGAAGCGGAAGACGGATCCACGATTCAGTACACGTTTGCGGAATTGCACGAGCGCGTCTGCAAGTTTGCGAACGCCTTAGAAGCGTTGCGCGTGAAACCGGGAGACTGCGTCGCGATTTACATGCCAATGGTGCCGGAGGCAGCGATTGCCATGCTGGCGTCGGCGCGTATCGGCGCAGTGCATTCCGTCGTGTTTGGAGGCTTCAGCGCGACGGCGCTTGCCGACCGTATCGCGGATGCGAAAGCGAAAATATTGATCACGGCAGACGGCGGGTATCGCCGCGGGAAAATCGTTCCGCTGAAGGAAACCGCGGACGCGGCGATGAAAAATTGTCCGACGATTGAGAAATGTGTGGTGGTGAAGCGCACCAAGGAAGACGTGGCGTGGCAAGAGGACCGCGACCTTTGGTGGCACGACCTGGAGGAGAAGGCGTCCAAAGAACACGAAGCGCTGCCTTTTGATTCCGAGCATCCTCTGTACATTCTTTACACCAGCGGCACTACCGGGAAGCCGAAAGGAGTGCTGCACACTTCGGGCGGTTATTTGCTGCAATGTACTTGGAGCACGCGCCTTGTGTTTGATTTGAATGATGACGACATTTATTGGTGCACAGCGGATATCGGCTGGGTGACAGGGCATAGTTACGTCGTGTATGGACCCTTGTCGAACGGCGCAAGCATCGTGATGTATGAGGGCGCGCCGGATTTTCCGAAGAAGGACCGCTTCTGGGAAATCATCGACCGTTACAAGGTGACGATTTTTTATAGCTCGGCGACGGCGGTGCGCGCATTCATGGCCTGGGGCATGGACTGGCTCAAACCGCACAGCCTGGCAAGCCTGCGGCTGCTTGGGACTGTCGGCGAACCGATTAACCCCGCGGCTTGGAAATGGTATTTCGAGGCGATTGGAAAAAACCGCTGCCCGATCGTGGATACCTGGTGGCAGACCGAAACTGGGTCCATTTTGATTTCCCCGTTGCCGGGTGCAACGCCGACCAAGCCAGGCTCGGCTACTTTGCCGCTTCCTGGAGTCATCGCAAAGGTCGTGAACATGAAAGGCGAGCCTGTTGGTCCGGGAGAAACCGGGTATTTGACGATACAGAAGCCGTGGCCTTCGATGCTGCGCACGATTTACGGCGACGATGAACGTTATGCGCGCGAATACTGGCAGCGGATTCCCGGTGTGTATTTCGCGGGAGATGCGGCGCAGTGCGACAAGGATGGATACATCTGGGTGCTGGGACGGGTAGATGACGTCATCAAGGTCGCTGGACATCGGCTGAGTTCGATGGAAATCGAGAGTGTGCTGGTGAGCCACCCGGCGGTGGCGGAAGCGGCGGTTGTCGCGAGACCGGACGAAATCAAAGGCGAGGCCATTGTTTGTTTTGTGGCGCTGCGGACTGGGCACGAGCCTTCGAAAGAGTTGCGCAGCGAATTGATCGACTACGTGGCGAATACGATCGGCTCCATTGCTCGGCCGGCGGACGTGCGTTTTACGCCGCTATTACCCAAAACGCGCAGCGGCAAGATTATGCGGCGTCTGCTGCGAGAGCTGGCGACGAAAGGCGCGGTTTCGGGCGATACCACTACGCTCGAAGATATGGCTGTGATCGAGCGCTTGTTGAAGGCTCAGGCCGACGACGAAGAATGACCCTAAGAACGTCCGCTGGAGTTTGTACGCTAATAGCGTATAGTTGAAACTGTACGCTGATGGCGTAGACGCAAACTACATGGAATTTGTCGAAGCCACAACATTCACTCGTAACTATTCAAAGTGTCAGACTGACGACGACTATCGCGAATTGCAGAACCATCTCGCCAGCGAGCCGGAAATTGGCGACGTTATGCCGCGGACTGGAGGATTCAGGAAGGTTCGATGGAGCGACCCAAAACGCGGCAAGGGCCGCCGGGGCGGCCTGCGAGTTATCTATTTTTACTTCGCCGATGAACAACAAATTTGGTTGATGACACTTTACAGCAAGAACGAAGCTTCCGACCTTACGCCGAAGGAGAAACAGACCTTGAAGAGTGTTCTGGAAAACGAGCTGCGAGCTCGTCAGACGGCAAGGCTCGCGAGACAAAGACGATCGCGGAGGTAAGTGATGGGAAAGAGAAAGATTTTCGACGAGTTGATGGAAGGTATTTCGGAGATAAGCGCCCACAGGGAGGGCAAGCTGACGTTGCGAAGTTACAAGATCGAACCAACCCCTCTCCCGACTGTGGACTCGAAGCTCATCCGCAGCACGCGGCAACAGCTGCGCTGTTCGCGGTCCGTTTTCGCCAGGAAGCTACATATTAACGAGAGGACACTCGAGAAATGGGAACAGGGTCGCGCCAAGCCAAATCGCCAAGCTGCGGCCCTTGTCTTGTTAGTCCGAAACTATCCCGACACGCTGGACCGATTGGAAGAACTTACCGGCAAGCCCAGGTCAGTCCTTACCGGTCATGGCAAATCGCCACAGGCGCTTCGCGCGACGTTGCCGGAAGCGCGCAACCGCGTTTTCGCCCGACACTATGGGAAGCTCAATCCGTCGACGAAACTCGCGCGGCGAGTTCCGCGTCGCCTTCGCAAGAAGTAACCGTCCCGCCAAAAATCGCCCTGCGCTGTGGCAGATCGGAAGTTGTGAGACCGGACGACAACCTGCTATTCTCGGGCAATTCCCTTTGCACGTTGCGAGGCGCAGGCATGGCGCAGGGCGTACATCCCGCTATTCCGTATAGTGTGGCTCGCGGTCGCGAACGCACGGCGGCGCCCTGGTACATCTGGTGCGGAGTGATTGGCGTTTCGTCCATCGTGTTCGGGCTTTACTGGGATATTTCCTGGCACATGAGCATCGGGCGCGACACATTTTGGACTCCGGCGCACATGGCCATTCAGCTGGGCGGCATCTTGGTTGCGGCCACCAGCGCCTATTTAATCTTTTCAACGACGTGGGGCAGCGACGCGGCGGCGAAGGCTGCGTCGGTGAAAGTTTGGGGATTTCGCGGGCCGCTCGGCGCGTTCCTCGCGTGCTGGGGCGGCGTGGTGATGGTGACGTCCGCTCCGTTTGATAACTGGTGGCACAATTCGTTTGGATTAGACGTGGAGATCGTCAGCCCGCCGCACATGGTGCTGGGCCTCGGAATTATGGCCGTGGCTATCGGGGCGCTGCTGCTGTTGGTGAGTTGGATGAATCGCGCCGAGGGTGACGCGCACATAAAACTCCGTAGGTTGTATCTCTATCTCGGCGGCGTAATTCTGGCGTTGCATTGGGTGTTGCTTTCCGAGTATGCCGGCGGCGACCAGATGCACAGCCCGGAATTTTACCGCGCGCTTTGCCTGGGAGTGCCGCTGATTCTGGTTTCACTGGCGCGCGCCAGTGGCTATCGCTGGGGCGCGACGGTGATCACGGCGATTTATACGGCGTGGGTGCTGGGCCAGTTGTGGATCATGCCGCTCTTTCCAGCGACGCCGAAGCTGGGGCCGGTTTTCACCAACATCACGCACATGGTGCCGCTCGAATTTCCGACGCTGGTAGTTGTTCCAGCGATTGCGCTCGATTGGCTCCTGAATCATTTTGGCGGGAAGACCAAATGGCTGCTGGCGTTCATGCTCGGCACGGCTTACCTGGCAATCATGCTGGCGGTGCATTGGCCGTTTGGCGATTTCATGATTTCGCCCGCCGCGCGCAATTGGGTGTTCGGCCAGAATTATTTTCCCTACATGCAGTCCCCTTCTGACTATCACTACCAGTGGGAGTTCGTCGATCGTGCTCCGACAACGGTACTTTTCATGCGCGGCATGGCAATCGCGCTCGCCACGGCGATCCTTGGCTCGCGCATCGGATTGGGGGCAGGTGACGCGATGCGCCGCCTGCGCCGGTAAATCGCGATGCGAGAACCATCCACGGCACGTTCGTTGCGGCGCTTGACCGGGCTTTTTGCGATCGTCGCGTTGCTGGCTGCGCCGATTTGGGCGCACGTGGGAAGTCCGGACGTTTACTTCCAAGGTGCGGCCGGTCCGTATCACCTGATCATCACCGTACGCACACCACAGATGATCCCTGGAATTGCGGACGTCGAGATTTTGAGCGCGACGCCGGGGATTTCGAAGATCACCGTCGTGCCGACCTACATCGTGGGTCCGGGAGCGAAATATCCTCCGATCGGCGATGCATTAATCCAATCGAAAGACGATCCGCAATCCTTCTCCGGCAAAGTGTGGCTGATGGAGTCCGGCTCGTGGCAAATTCGCGTGCAAGTGGATGGTTCGCAAGGCACGGGCGAACTCTCGCTGCCGGTCCCGGCTGCGGCGCGACGCACACTTCCGATGCAAAAATCGCTGGGTGTGCTGATCTTCGCGCTGATGGTGCTTCTAGTCTTGGCAATTATTGCGATTGCGGGAGCGGCGCGGCGCGAAGGCATGCTCGATCCAGGACAGGCGCCCGGACCTGAGCATGTGCGGCGAGGCCGCTGGGTGATGGTGGGCGCGGCCGTGGTTGTTTTGGCGCTGCTGTTATTTGGCAACTGGTGGTGGAATTCCGAGGCTTTCGCCAAAGCGCGGCAAATGATTTACACGGCGCCGCCGCTGAATGTTTCACTCGACCCGGGCGGCAAACTAATCCTGAAGATGGGCGATTCCGCTTGGCACCGGACGCGGCCGGAAACAGTGATGACCAACTTAATTCCGGATCACGGCCACTTGATGCACCTGTTTTTGATTCGTGAGCCTGGTTTGGATCGCTTCTACCACCTCCACCCGGAGCTGCAGGCCGGCGTGCAGCCCGTCGGCACAAATTCCTTTGCGCTTGATTTGCCTGCGATGCCTGCGGGACGCTACCAAGTTTTTGCGGACGTGGTGCGCGAGTCTGGATTTCCAGACACCATGACGGCCGAAATCGAATTGCCAAACGTTCCGGGAGTTCAACTTAGCGGTGACAACTCGGAAGCCACTGCGCCGCCGCTCGCAGGGCAAACGGACTCGGCAGGATCGAGCAGCACCGGCACGGGCGGCTCCGACGGACCAGTGACGGTGCTTCCGGACAAATATCGGATGGTTTGGGAGCGCGGCACTGCGCGCTTGGTGGCAAATCATTTTGTCTGGCTTCGTTTCCGGCTGGAAACGCCCAGCGGCAAGCCAGCGATGGATATGGAGCCGTATATGGGAATGGCCGGGCATGCGGAAATCGTGCGTTCGGACCGCTCGGTTTTCGCTCATATTCATCCGGACGGTTCGGTGGCAATGGCTGCGTTGGAACTGACTCAGACGAAGGCTTCGGCTTCGAGTGCTAGTCCGGCGATGGATCTAGGCATGAACATGGACATGCGCATGGAGCCGGCAGCGACTGAGGTATCTTTTCCATATGGATTTCCGAAGGCTGGCGAGTACCGGATTTTTGTGCAGATGAAGCGCGGTGGACAGGTCGAGACGGGAGTGTTTGATGCGGATGTGGTTCAATAGCCGTTCCCGTTGTGGCGGCGAAGAGCTGCGGCTCACTTATTCGCAGGATCTCGCTCAGCGCTGACGACTCGCCGTGGTTGACTGTGGCGAGGCAAGCCTCGCCTTGCAACAGGCGGGAGCAAGCTCCCGCACTCCCAGATGGCGCCCTGCTAGGCTTTGTCGCCGCGCATCATGTTGGCCGCCATTTTTGCAACTAAGCTTCGGGGCGCCAGACGTTGCGCTTCTTTCATCAGCTTATTCATGGTGCCGGAAATTACGTAGCTCTTCCCTTCCGCTAACGCTTCCAGTCCGACGCGGGCCACTTTTTCCGCCGTTTCAGCCGAGCGAAACGTCCGGTCGGGCTGGTGAGCCACCGTTTGGAATTCGGTGTTCGTTGAGCCAGGACATAAAGCGCAGACGCGCACGCCAAAGGGGCGAACTTCCTCCGCGACTCCCTCCGCGAATAGCAGATCGAAGGCCTTGGTGGCGGCGTATGCGGAATTGTAAGGGACCGGCTGAAAAGCCGCGAGCGATGCGACGATCATCACGTCACCGTGGCGGCGCGCGACCATTTCGGGAAGATACAGGCGCGTAAGGTACACAACAGCGGAACAATTTACCTGAATCATCTCGAGCATTTTGTCCACGGGGATCTCGTGGGCATTGCCGAAAGCGCCGAACCCGGCGTTATTGATGAGGAGTTCGATCTCGATCCGCTGACCTGTGGTGAAGGCGTAGATCTGTTCCGGCGCTTCGTGTTGGGTGAGGTCCGCCGAGAAGACTTCCACTTTGATACCGTGCTTCGCGGCGAGATCGGCTGCCAACTGCTGCAGACGGTCTACGCGGCGAGCCGTCAGGACTAGATTGGCGCCCCCGACGGCCAGCAATCTGGCCAGTTCCATGCCGATGCCGGCGCTTGCGCCGGTAATCAGCGCCCATTTACCGCGCCACTCCTGTTTCCAACGCTCCGCCACGAAACCCTCCGGTTACCTGCGAGCGGATTCGTCGAGCTCGAGGCCGGACAATAGTAGCGCCGACGGAGTGCCGGAGGGTGATGAATCGAAAGGGCGAAGGACGGACGATTGGTGACGGACCGACAATTGGTGGCGGACTGACGTTTGGCTTAGACGCTGTCAGGTTTGGCGCGCGGAAGGATGGAGTCGCGCAGGCGTATGCCCTGCTCTTTCATCCGGTCGAGGAGGCGCCGAGCCCAGACGAATTCCGCGGCCAAGACGCCCAAGGCCAGCATAATCGTTATCCAACCGGGGCCAGGAGTAACGATCATAAGGACGCCCAGAGCAAGCAGAGTGAACCCGAAGAGAATCTTCAGGAAGCGCTTCGCCTGTTGTATGGACTTAATCAACACTTTGGCGTCTCGATTCGGCTGGCCAATCGCCGCCGCGTTGCGTCGCGATGCTCGTTAGATGCTGCACAACCTACTAAGTATCGGCGTGCACGTAAAATTCCATTACCGCAAGTTTCGCGGAAGTCACCCTCACGAGTTGAGTGCTGTCAAGAAGAGTGGCAGGACGGAGGCGTCGCGGCTCGGCTTGCCGAACTTGGAAAAGCGCCTAGCCGGAGGTGCCGCTCGGCACTCGCAGCTTAGAATTTGAAAACGACCCCGGCAGAAGCCTTGGGGCTGATCTGATATGTGCCAAAATAATTGCTGGCGACGGCGTCGACTCCAAAGCGCAGGGCCATGTGCCGCGCGTGGCCATTCAGATCAACGCCGGCTCCGACGACTCCGGCGACAGCGCTTTGGCTGCCGTAGGGCGTCTGTGGAGTAATGAACAGGCCTCCGATAAGCGCGTGCGCCCAAAAGTCCATCCCTTTGGGGCCGACATAACGAATCCGGGGCCCGCCCCCGAAGAACACCTGCCAGGAGTTTTGTCCCGGTTGACTGCCATAGACGGCAAAAACTTCCCCGTCCGCTCCCAGCCAGTCGCGATACCAATAGACGATCGAGACATTTCCTCCGTTCATGTTGGAGCGGATGCCGGGGACTTCATAAAATCGAAAGAACGTGTAACCAAGAGATAGGTCGTAGCTGTACTTTTCAAAAACGCCTTGGACGCCCTGCGGCGGAGGTTGCGGAGGCGGCACCGGAGTCGGAAGTGCAAACGCAGGAGATGCCACTGCGAAAGAGGGCGATGCTGTAGGGAACGAAGGCGAGCTAAACGTTGTTGCGCTGCTGGAGGTTGGAGTGGCTGGCGAGGGTGAAGCCGTCATGAACGACGGTGCTGCCAAAGTAACGTAGTTGCCAAAATTTGTCTGCGCCCCTGCGGTCAACGCCAGCAACAACACGGCGCCCGCCAAAGCAGAGATATATTTCATCGTCTATTTCCCCCAGACGAAGGAATGCTCACCCGCCTGCTGACGTAACTGTGACCGATAGCGGAAGGCCATGTCCATACGTTTGATAGGTTGTGCCGCGAGGGAATCACCTGTTCGCAGGGACAGTGAACGATGGTGTCTTAGAGTCGCTGGCAGCACGTCAAGGCCATTGACTGGCGATTTCGCCTATAGTACGAAAAGAGTTACCCATGACCCGCCTGCTCACGGTGATTGTCCTCAGTGTTGCTGTTTTATTCGCCTTTCCCGTTTCAGGAGCGAAACAAGAGAGCTGGGTCGAGGTGCGCAGCGCGAATTTCATCGTGGTGAGCAACGCGGGCGAAAAGCAGGCGAGGAAAACGGCGATTCGCTTCGAGCAGATTCGCGCGGTATTTCGCCAGTCCATTGCGGTGGCCGGCGCGCATCCCAGCCCGGCCATCACCATTCTGGCGGTGAAGGATGAGGACTCCATGCGGGCGCTGCTACCTGAATACTGGGCGACGGGGCACGCGCATCCTGCCGGAATTTTCGTCGAGAACCTGAACCAATATTTCGCGTTGGTGCAACTCGATGCGCCGGGCTCCAATCCCTACAACACGATTTACCACGAGTACTACCATTCGCTCACACTGCCCTACTTTCCCAATTTGCCGCTCTGGGTGGCGGAGGGTCTGGCGGAATTCTGGGGAAATACTGCAATACGCGATTCGGAGACGCAGCTGGGGCGGCCGGACCCGGACCTGATTGACGAACTAAAGCAGAGCAGCTTGATACCGCTCGACGTTCTCTTCAAGGTGGATCAAACCTCGCCATATTACAACGAGGACCACAAGACTTCGATTTTTTACGCGGAATCCTGGGCGCTGATCCACTATCTGATGGTCGGAGACAAGGGCACGCACCGCCCGGTGCTGCAAGCATATCTCGATGCACTTTCTCATGGAGCGAGCCAGGACCAAGCCGCTGCCAAAGCCTTTGGAGATTTGCAGAAGCTGCAGAATGCGCTCAGCGGATACGTTAGGAATCAGTCTTTCTACTATTTAAAATCACCACCGCCGCCGGAAATTCCCGCGAGCGAGCTACAAGTGCGCGAACTTTCCGACGCGGAAGCGGACGCTTATCGCGGCGGATTCTGCGCAGTGGCTGGCAAGACGCAAGCGGCAAAGCCTCTGCTTGAGGACGCGGTGAAACTCGATCCGAAGCTGGCGCTAGGTTATCAGTACCTTGGCTTCGCCGAGTATCAAGACGGGCAAAAATCCGAAGCGCTGGCCGATTTCACGCGCGCGATTGAGCTCGATCCCAAGAATGCGCTGACGCGTTACTTGCGAGCGTATCTGGCGTCCACGCAAGCCGGGACGATTGGCAACGATCAGCAGCTCGAAGAGGACTTGCGCGCGGCGATTGCGGCTAGCCCGAATTTCGCGCCGCCGTATGGAGTGCTGGGGGTATATCTCGCCGTGCAAGGTGAAAAGCTGCCCGAAGCGCTGGCTCTTGCAAATAAGGCAGTGACCCTCGAACCCGGCAACTCGACTTACCGGCTCGATCGGGCGCAGGTGTACGCGCGGATGAATCGTTACGCCGACGCGCGAGTTGCTGCGGAGCAGGCGCGGGAGACTGCCAGAAGTCCTCAGCAGAGAGAAGCAGTGCAACAATTCTTCGCATTCTTGCAGGCGGCACAGCGCAACGTGGGAAACAATCTCGGGGCTGCGAATGGTGACGATGCAAGTGGCAATTCTGGCCCGTCGGGGGCCGAGGAGGCGCAGGAGACAGCCCCGCCGGCGACACACGGCGCGGGAAATCTGCGCGAGGCCACGGGGCGGGTGACGGATTTGAGCTGCATGAACGGCTTAAAGATCAGGATCGAGACGGCTGCGGGGCCTCTTACGCTGCAATTGACTGCGGGAGCGCAGCTGCAGTTTCGCCTCATGTCGAAACCCGCGGGCCCCTTCAATCCATGCACCGCACTCAAAGGCCAGCGCGTGACTGTGGAATATGAATCCAACGATGCCAGTGTGAAAACAGGGTCGTTGCAATCAGTGACGGTGCTGGGAGCGGAGGATGGCGAAGCGGGAGCCGAGCCAAAACTTCCGGGCGCGCGGCGGTTGGGCGCTAGCGCGTCAGACCGCGAGACAGTGACCAACTCAGCCGAGGGTACGGTGGAGCAAGTGAGCTGTACCGGAAATGAGATGTTGCTGAAGCTCAACGCGGGCGAGTCGTCGTTTTCATTGCACGCGCGGGACGCATCAAGAGTGCCAGTCGAGCAGGATGTGGCGTTTGATGCCGGCGATTTTCAGATATGTTCGCAACTGCAGGGGCATAGCGCGAAAATCACATTCGTCGTGGCGGATGGCAAGGCCTATGACGGGGAAATTCAGTCGGTGGAAGTTTTGAAATAGGACATTTGAAACCAGGCTGCGGGGCTCCGCGCGACGACTTCAGTAGTCCGGGCGAGGCGGAGGCTGTTGATAAACGATGTGGCCGCCTACGATGGTCATTTTCACCGCGATCGCCAGCAGTTCTCGCGCGGGGACTTTGTTGAGGTCCACCGGATACACCACGAGGTCGGCCAACATTCCCGGCGCGATTGTGCCTTTGATCTTCTCCTCGAATTCCGCGTAGGCCGAACCCACTGTATAGGCGCGAAGACAATCATTGATGGGAAGCGCTTCCTGAGGTTCCCAGCTCGGACTGCCTTGCGGCAATTGCCGCGTGACACAAGCATAGATGCCGCGCAGCGGATTGAGCGGCTCGACAGGATGGTCCGTGCCGAATGCGAGGTGCACGCCGTCCTGCTCCATGGTGCGCCAGGCGTAGGCGCCGCGCGAGCGTTCCGGACCGAGGCGATCTCCGGCCCAACGCTCGTCATCCAGCAGATGCGACGGCTGCATCGAAGCAACGACATCGAGCTTGCCGAAGCGCGCGAAATCTGCAGGCGCGACGACCTGCGCGTGCTCAACGCGATCGCGTCGATCACGCGGGCCGTTGGCCGCGGCGACGGCTGCGAACGTATCGAGAGCGACGCGATTCGCGCGATCTCCGATGGCGTGAAATGCGAGCTGGAATCCGGCGCGATCGCGCTCGATGGCCATGGTCTTGAGCTTTTCCGGATCCATCCGAAGAATTCCAGACGTGGCGGGAGCGTCGGAATATGGTGCGAGCATCGCCGCCGTGCGCGAACCGAGCGAGCCGTCCATGAAGGCCTTGAGCGCGCCAGTCTTGAGCCAAGGATCGGTCGAGCCCCATTCGCTGCGGAGTTCCTCGAGTTTGTCGAGCGGCAGAGTGAAGTCCAGCCACTCGGTGATGCGCGCAGTCAGCTTCGCTTCCTTGCGAAGTTGCTGGTAGACCAGAAAATTATCAGGGCTGAACGAGGAGTCCGTACTGAGTTTGAGGACGGAACAATCCTGCATCGAGGTGACGCCGCTGCGCGCGGCGTTCGCGAGCACCAATTCGATTCCGTGGCGCCGCTGTTCCAGCGTTGGCGCGGGAATTTTCGAGTACACCAGGCTCGTGGCCGCGTCTTCTTCGAGGAAGCCGGTCGGCTCGCCTGTGTGCGGATCGCGGCGAATCCGGCCGCCGAAGGGATCGGCGGTTTGCTTGGTGATGCCGGCCGCTTTCAGCGCGAGCGAATTGGCGACGGCTACGTGGCCATCCACTCGCGTGAAGATCATCGGATTTTGATTCGAGACGGCGTCCAGGTCTTCTTTCGTCGGGTCACGTTTATCCGGCCACAGCGTTTGGTCCCATCCGAATCCGCTAATCCATTCGCCGGGTTTGTGATCACGCAGACTCTCCCGGATGCGTTGCTGGAATTGCGCGAGCGAGCGGACGCCCGCAAAACTGACGGTAAGGTCGGCTAGAGCGGATTGCCCGATGTGAACGTGCGCGTCGTTGAATCCGGGCATGACGAATTGTTGGTGCAAATCGAGGATGCGAGTTTGCGGGCCGACCAAGGACTTTATGCCAGGATCGTCGAGAGCCCGAGAGGGCGCTTCGACGTAAGAGACGGCGGCGATCTCTTCGCCGCGGATGGCTACAGCGCTGGCCCATTCGTGGGCGGAGTCCATTGTCTCGATCCGCGCATTCGTGAGGATGAGATCGGCAGCGGCTTGCGCGGGAGACGCTGTCGATTGATTTATTGCCAGCGCATTTGAAGAGTGCGCGGACGATACAGCAGCGCGGGGCGCAACAGAAATGGCGACAACCGTGACGATCGCCAGCAGGCCGGGGAAAAAACGGCGAATCATTCTAGGGTTGGACTCCGGCGAGCGCGACAGTAGCGAGGAAAAGCCGCTTCAAACCCAACTCGCGCCCGGTGGGATCGTACCACTCCGTGAGTGTGTGGGAGCCGCCCCCACGCCCTCCGCCACCGAGCGAAACGGCGGGAATGCCAAGCGAGAGCGGGATGTTCGCGTCAGTGGAACTGCGTTCGAGGCGCGAACGATTGCCGAGAAAGCGGTCCACGCTACGCAGCGTCTCGAGCAACGGCGAGTTGTCCGGAAGTTTTCCCGCGGGGCGCGAACCTAGCGAGCGAAATTCCACTTGCAAGGAATCATTGCTGCCGCGAGCGTCGGCCATTTCCTCTTTCGCGCCGGCTTGCATGGCATCGCGCAAGGCGCGCTCCATCTTGTCAACTTGAGATTCGTCCTCGGAACGCAGGTCCACCTTTACCGCGGCGCGTGCTGGAATCGAATTCACCGATGTACCGCCTTCGATGACTGCAAAATTATAGGAGCTGCGCGGTTCGTCTGGTATCGGCAAAGCAGAAAATTTCACGATGCCGCGCGAAATCGCGGTGATCGGATTGGGAGCGCCAAAATCGGACCAACTGTGTCCGCCCGGACCAGTGATAGAGATTTCAAATCGGTGGGACGCGATTCCTTGCGTGGTGATGTGCTCCGTCGAAGCGCCGTCCACGGCGATCACAGCAGCGAGGCGCGAACCGTACTCTTCCACCAGGGCGCGGATGCCGCGCAAGTTGCCTTCGCCTTCCTCGCCCACATCTCCAGCGATGACGATGGTTTTCGTGGTTTGAACGCGCGATTCGGATAGAGCGCGCGCCAAACCCGCGAGGGCCGCCAGACCTGCGCCGTTATCAGCGATGCCGGGGGCGGCGAGGCGGCTGGCGTTGCGTTTGACGCGCACGTCGGTGTCGGCTGGAAAAACGGTATCGAGATGAGCCGCCAGCAGAATGACGCTCTTGGCGTCAGCGCCCGGACGCTCGGCAATTACATTGCCGGTCTTATCCAGGTGAACTTTCAGGCCCGCGGATTCCAGAAGGTTCTTGAAATATTCGGCCCGCTCCGCTTCCTTCGTTTCAGGCGCGGGGATCTCGGTGAGGCGCACTTGCTGGTCAGTGACCCAGGAGCCGCTCTTATCAATCCACGCGAGGCCGCGAGCGCAGGCGGGATCGTCCGCAAGCTTCTCGATCGAATCGCCGGCGGCGCGCGCGTAGAGGGTAGCCATCGTAAGAAAGATACAGCAGATGAGCGGGAGTTTCATCAGATTCGTGGGACGGATTTTGGCGCCGTTCATCGAATATTAATAGTCCCGCTCGATTGTAACTGTCGGTGCCGGTTGCTGTCGCGGCTGGGGATTTGGGAAGCCGTTCACGTGGACGAGGCTCGGATTAATGCGAGCGGGATTTCGAGCTCGCCATTGCAGTATTCACCAGGGCAAAGATTTCGTCTTCGGTCATGACGCGCTCGGCCTGCTTTGCGGCTCCGAAGATGCGGTCCACAAGCTCATCCGTGACGGGAATTTTACGCTTTTCGAGCCAGTAAATTACGTTGGAACGGCCGCTGAGCGGGCCGATTTCTATGATTTGCTCGAGACCGAAAAGGTGCGAAGGCACGCCGCTATAGATCGAATTGGCGAGCTCGGGATCATCTTTTTTGTAGGCCTTGACGATCGCGGCGGCGTGGACGCCGGTTGCGGTGCGAAAGGCATCGCGGCCGACGACGGGATAATTTGGAGGAATCGGCGTATGCGTAGACTTGGAAACTGCTTCGGAATATTGCTTCAGCTTGGAGAGGTCGTGGTCAATCAGGCCGAGCAGTTTCAGATTTACCAGCATCAGTTCCATCGGCGTGTTGCCAACACGCTCGCCGAGAGCGAGCGCGGCGGCGTGGACTTGATCGGCGCCGGCGGAAATCGCAGCGAGCGAATTGGCGATGGCCAGGCCGCGGTCATTGTGGCCGTGCCAATCCACGCGAATTTTTTCGCCCGAAGGTTTCACGACTTCGTCTTCGACATATTTGACGAGATTGTAGGCGCCACGCGGGGTAGCGTGTCCAACCGTATCGCACAGGACGATGGCGCGCGCTCCGGCGCGAATTGCGGTGGAATAGAGAGTGATCACTGTGGACGGGTCGGTGCGGATGGTGTCCTCGGTGACGTACATGACGGGAAGGCCGGCGGAGGCGGCAAAGTGGACAGCCTCTTCAGTAGTACGTTGGAGATGATCCACAGTCCAATCTTCGACCAAGCGGCGAATCGGGCTGGAGCCGAGAAACGTGGCGGCTTCGAGCGGCCTGCCGATTTTTTCGGAAATTTCGATAATCGGCTTGATGTCGTTCTTGTGCGTGCGCGCGGCGCAATTCGGGCGGATTTTCATGCGTGCGTTCACGATTTCCCGCGCAAGCGCTTCGGTGTCTGCGTAAGCGCGCGGGCCGGCGCCGGGCAAGCCGATATTCACGGTGTCTATGCCGAGTGATTCCATCAGGTGCAAGATCTCGATTTTTTCGCCGATGCTGGGGTCGTGAACCGAAGGATTTTGCAGGCCGTCGCGAAGAGTTTCGTCATTGAGCATGACGCGCCGGCCGGCGGGAATTTCAGCGCCCGTGAAAGTGTTCCAGTCGTGGATGAGTTCGTGTTGCATCAGTAGCGGATCGTGTAGCTGTGAGGCGCTTTCGAGAAGCTGGGCTTGAAGAGCGTCCTGCAGAACTCGCAGCGATAGATTTCGGCCTTTTTGCCGATGAGCGCTTCGACTTCTTTCGGATAATCGTACCAGCGCTTCAGGTGGCCGCAGCAGAGCTTGCCTTTGGCGTCTTTTTCGTCGCAGGCGCGCTGCGTTGGCTTCTTAGGCTTGATCTTCGGAGCAGCTGGGGCTTCGGGTGCGGCTGCGACGGCTGGAGTTTCTGGAGTGGCTTCAGTCATTCGGGTTGCTCCATGTGACGCATCACTACTGCAAAACGTACTCGCTTTCCCGCTTCTGCTCTAAATTCGGTCGCGGCGAAAAATTACGCCGCGTGCGCCGCGTTTTCCCGTTGCCGCCGCCAGACGCTCTCTCCAACTTGGCGCGAACAGCGCTTCGACGAAGTGGCCTGCCGCTGTGGCCAATTCTTTCGTGTAGCCGAACCACCAGGATTTCGGGATTCGCGGCAACCGGTCAACATCTACGTATTTTACTTGAACCATTTCGCGCAGTCCAAGGCGCGAATGAGTGTGGCCCCAACCGCTTGCGCCGGGGCCGCCGTGGGGTGCTTCGGTGATGCCGTAGTAGCTGGCGACATCGTTGATCATCACGGAGCCGGCGCGAATGCGCGAGGCGATTTCCTTGCCGCGGCTCGTGTCGCTGGTCCAGACGCTGGCGCTCAGCGCGAATGGCGAGTCGTTCGCGAGCGCGATGGCTTCTTCAGTGTTTGCGACGGATTGAATCGCGACCACCGGCCCGAACGTCTCTTCGCGCATGAGCTGCATCGAGTGGTCCACGTGCGTGACGACGGCGGGTTCTAGAAAATTCTGGCCGAGGTCGGGGCGGCGATTTCCGCCCGTCAGAATTTGGGCGCCGCGCACTGTAGCATCGCGCAATTGCGCCTCGACTTTTTCGAGCTGGCGGAGGCGGATCATGGGCCCTATTTCGATGTCGGGATCCGTCGCGGAACCGATGCGAAGTCTTTTGGTCTTGGCGACGCACAGTTCCGTGAAGCGCTCAGCGATGGGTTGCTCGACATAGATGCGCTCGACGGAAATGCACGTCTCGCCACAATTCATGAAGCCGCCCCAGACGGCGGCGCTCGATGCGACTTCTAGGTCGGCGTCTGCGAGGACGATCATGGCGTCCTTGCCACCCAGTTCGAGAACCGACGGAATGAGTTTCTTCGCACAGGCCTCGGCGATACGTTGGCCGGTAGCGACACTGCCGGTGAAGAAAATCTTGTCGGGGCCAACTTCGATCAGCGCCGTGCCGATTTCGCCGCCACCTTGCAGCACTTGGACAAGTCCGAGTGGAAATTTTGCCTGTTCAATTAGCTCGCCCACCAGTTGACCGCTCCACGGCGTCAGTTCGGAAGGCTTCAGTAACACCGCGTTTCCCGTTACGAGCGCCGGGATCACCTGCGCCATCGGAATCGAGAACGGATAATTCCACGGCGAGATAATCGCCACGACGCCCAGCGGACTGAATTCCATCCATCCGGATTTCGCCTTCATGGCAATGTTGTGATGTGGAACCCGCTCGGCCCGCAGCCAGAGCGGGGCCTGGCGCGCGAGAAAATCGGCCGTGTCGAGCGCCAGCAGCACTTCGGCGAAAATGGCTTCGACGCGCGGCTTCCCCGCTTCGCGCGTGATTACGTCTGCGATCTCGTCGCGACGCGCGAAAATCACATCGCGCAGGTCGCGCAACTTAGCACAGCGTTCACGCAATGGGCGGGCGGACCATTCTTTTTGCGCCGCGCGGGCGCGTTCGAAGATCGCGGGGACTTCGCTTGGTTGCGTGATTGCGAATCGAGCATTTACTTCTTGCGTCGCCGGATTGATGGATTCGATGGTGGCTACGGCGCGCACCGGCGGTGAGGCGAGCTGTGAGGGGACTGCCATTTCTTCGTGATTGTAACTGAATTGGGCAATGAAGACTGCGCTTTAGCTCTTCGGCGGCGCGCAATTGCGGCTGTGCCAGGAAACCGGAGCTATCGCGTTCGTTGGCGGCGGTGCGTGGCGAAGGACGCGAGTGAATCGGTCGGATCGGGATATTCGAGCACCACCAGGCACAAGCCTTCAGGCGGAACTGTGGGGCCGGAGCGCGAGCGGTCTCGGGCTTCGAAGATTTGCGGGACATCAGCTGGGCTGAGACGACCTTTACCGACTTCGATGAGTGTGCCCACGATTTTGCGGACCATGTAGCGCAGGAACGAACGGCCGCGCACGACGTAGGCGATTTCGTCGTGGTCCGCTTCGCGGATAATTTCCGAGGAATGGATCAACCGCCGCATGTCGCGGTCTTTGTCGTCCTCTTCGGAGCCCGACGATGCGGCAAAAGACGTGAAATCATGCTCGCCTTCGAAAAGGCGCGCGGCGGCCTCCATCGCGGATTCATCAAGCGGCCAGGGATAGTGGAGCGCGCGGCGGTGGTCGAAGGGCGGCAGAACGGAGCCGCGATAGATGCGGTAACGATACGTCTTTCCTTGCGCCATCCAGCGGGAATGAAAATCCTGGCCCACTTCTTCGGCGGCCATGATGCGGACAGACGGCGGCAGCAACGCGTTCATGGCGCGCTGAATTTCTTCGGCGGCGAGAGTCGAGTGCGTCTTGAAATGTGCGACTTGGCCCATTGCGTGGACGCCGGCGTCGGTGCGGCTGGCGCCGTGCACCGTGAGCTTCTCCTGCGTGATCTGCTGCAGCGCGTCGTGCAGGGCGCCCTGGATTGTCGGAATGCCGGGCTGGAATTGCCAGCCGTGGAAGTCCGCGCCGTCGTAGGCAATAGTGAGTTTGATGTTCTGCATCGGCTGGCTGAGATTATCTCATGCACGCGAGAAGGCACCACAGATGAACGCAGATCAACACAGATAAAAGCAGACGGAAATTACGGCGTAATCGCGTGCAGAGGAGCGGACTTTACATCCCGAGGAACCGAACGAGCAAACTACATCTGGGCGCGGGAGAAACGCGAGCCGGGGCGAGTGGGCAAGCCGCCGGCGCGGCAGAGCGGGCAATCATCGGGCTCGTAGCTGGGGACGTCCAACTCAAGAAGTGCGCGGGCGGAAACGTTAAGTTCGATCTGGCCGCCGCTGCGGTCAATGATCGCCCCGGCGGCCACCGCGAGGCCGCCTTCCTGCTCGACGACGCCGATGGCTTCGCGAGTGGAGCCGCCGGTTGTCCACACGTCTTCGATTACCAGAACGCGCTCACCAGGCTTAAGTTCGAATCCGCGGCGCAGAGCCATTTGGCCGGAGCGGTCGCGTTCAACGAATAGGGCGCGGACACCCAGGGCGCGCGCGACTTCGTGACCAATGACGACCCCGCCGAGAGCGGGCGATACGACGCAGGCGACCGTGTGCTCTTTGAAGCGTTCAGCGAGGGCGTGGCCGAGCTGTTCGGCGCACTTCGGATGCTGGAGAACGAGCGCGCACTGGATGTAGGTGGCGCTGTGGCGTCCGCTGGAGAGCTCAAAGTGCCCGGTGCGGATGGCGCCTACCTGTTCGAGGAGTTTGAGAATTTCGTCGCGTTGCATGGCAACCTGTCTGGCACGCTTCCGAGCAGCGGGAGCAAACGGCCAGTGGCGGTAGCCTAAAGGCGAAGGCGAAAAGTGTCAATGGCGCAGTGATTGGTGAGCCGCGATTGGTGAGTGGGGCTTCGTGACTCGCGGAGAACCCAAAAATCCGCAGGCGCTATTCGAGCTGCAAGTTGATGGCACCGATGCCACCCTCGATGCTGACATCAATGTTGGCGGGAGTTTTGCCTACGACAGCGTTGACGTAATCGTCGCCTTCGCGCGTGAGGCCGCCAGACGTCACCGCGCCGATGCCGCCGGACGCGTGTACTCGCACACCTATATCTTTGGGCAGGCGAATCGAGGCGGCACCGACGCCGCCGTGAATTACCACGTTGAGATTGGTTTTGCGCGGACCAGTTAGATCCAGACGCAGGTGGCCGGCGCCGATATTGACGTCGAGGCTCGACACATTTAATCCCTGCAAGCGCAGGTTGCTTTCTCCCGCGCCCATCTGGACGTTCAGTTCCAGTGGTACTGCGTCGGAAAAACGCAGGACCCAATCGTTGGGCCTCGTGGCGAATTGGATGTGGCGTTTATTCGCCTGAGTGATGTTCAGATCACCACGGCCATTGGCGACGGAATAATCCACAGTGGGCTTGCCGTCCTCGGCGAGGTAGTTGAAATCAGCATCAACCAACTGAGTGGCACCGCCACTCAGGTCCAATTTACCGGCAGGAATTTCGAGATTCGCGGTGACGGATTGCGCGCCCTGCAAGGCGATATTTTGCGAGTCGTGAAGATTGCCATGCACTGTTCTGCCGCGCCACACAGCTAGCCCCAGCAAAAGCGCGATGATCAGAACCGCGATTGGAGCGCCAAAGTGATCGCGCCGGGTGTCTCCATTGGGACGCGCACGATCCATCCAGGCGTCGAACATTTTTCCCAGGCCGATGATAATCAGGAACACGGGCCAATAGTGCGAGAGGGCGTACCACCACACATCCGGCCCAGGGTGCAGGTTGACGAAGAGGAAGAAAACACCGATGGCGATGACGACTAGAGCGCCGGTGAACGAGCCTCGTCGAGAGCAATCACCTTGAGCCATGCTGGGTGTACCTCTTATTTACAGTACGCGGTTGAGAATGAAAAGTTTCAGAGAAATCGAAGAGGCACGAAAGGACGTCGGTAACGCTGACACTGTTGTTCTTCTGCGCTATGCTTCCGCCATGCGCCTGCGACTCGTGTTCCTCATTTTGTTCGCCATTTCGACTGGTGTTTCACCTGTTTGGTCACAACAGTCCTCGCCCGGTCTGGCGCATCCGAAGGGACTCGCTGGTGCTGACGGCCGACCACTACCATGCTCCAGTAGTCCTTTCGGCCGCAGAATTTCGCGCGCTCCCGCACGTTTCTGTGACGGTGCACAATGGTCACGCCGATAAAGACAAAACCTACAGCGGCGTCGCCCTCTCGACGCTGCTGGCCATGATTAGCGCGCCTATCGGCAAGGAGCTGCACGGAGAATCACTCGCCAGGTATTTGGTTGCAACGGGCACGGATGGATATTCCGTGGTTCTCTCACTCGCCGAAGCCGACCCAAACTTTCATGACGGCCAGATTTTAGTGGCGGATGTGCGCGATGGCCAGCCGCTTGGGAAGAATGGGCCGTTCCAGTTGATAGTTACGGAAGACAAGCGCCCAGCCCGCTGGGTGCACAACCTCGACTCGATCGCTTTGCAAAGCGCCCACTGACCGCTCGCGCAAAATTGACAGGAAGTTACGCGTCGGATATTCTTGGTGATTCGAAATAGACCATGGAGGAGTACTGAATGGCTCAGGGTGCGGCTGTAAAGCATAAGAAGAAAACGAAATCAGTTTTGAAGAATATCCGGCAGTCGGCGCACCGCGCGGCGGTGAACCGCATGAACCGCACACGCGTGCGGACTTCCATTCGCCGGATGCGCGCAGCCCTGACGGCGGGCGATGCGGCGACGGCGCAAAGCCTCGCTTCGGCGACATTTTCCGACCTGGACAAGGCTATTCGCAAGAGGACGCTGTCTGAAAACACCGCGAATCGTTATAAGTCGCGGCTGACGTTGGCGTTAAATGCGCTGAAGGCGAAGAAGAAGGCATAGCCAGAGCGTTTGGAAAAATTGAGTTTGAAAGGCGCTCCGAGAAATCGGAGCGCTTTTTATTTGTGGGCTTGTGCCGGCGCGCGGTCGGGACCGGGGGTTCCCTTGATTCGGCGTTTAGTGCGTGCGGGTGTAGGAGTATCCAGCCAAGTTCCCTGCGATCGAGGTTGCTTGCGGAACCCACCAGATTTTATGCCAACGCGGTGAGCGCGCCATTTTCCAGCCTAGCCAGTTCACGCCCGTCGCAAGCAGAACTCCGGCTGCGTAATACGCCGGAGCCGGCAGTCCTACAATCGGCTTGGCGAGCGGATCGTATTCGCGAAAATGGGGACGAAGAGACTCCGTTTTTTGCATGTCGAATGCCGCGGCGGTGTAAACGCCCACGCTCATCATCCAAAATAGGCGTTTGTGCTCGTCCCGGACGGGCTTCCGCGGTTCGAAGCGAGGAAGCGGCAACACCGCGGGCCGCGCCGGAATTTTGGAATCAGGCAAGGCTTCGTGCGTGAGGCTCACGGGCACGATCTGCGCATGGGCCGCGGGAGCCACGGCGAATGCGGCGCCGAGGACGAGCGTCAGCGCCATAAGGATCGCACTAAGAGTGCCGCCGATCATTTTTCGAAACCGGCAAAAGCAGCGTGTAGTTTTCATGCAAGACGTAGTGCAAGCGATGTGCCGGGGCGGTGCACAATCAGAATCGTCGAGTGAATACTGGTCCGATTGCAGAGATTCGACTTAGGGTTTCGGGGAATCTGAGGCTGGCCGCGAGGGCGTTCCAAGTTGAATCGGTTCGCGCTGAATTGGTTCCGAATCGGAATTCGGCGGGATGCCGCGGGTTAGCTCGCGTCGGGATCTAACAATTTCTTCTTGTGCTTCGGAGGCTTTTTGCGTTTGTCGGGAATGACGCGTCCGCCGGGAGGCATGCCAACACCCAGACGCGCGAGCCGCCGCGCCTCTTTGTGCGCACGCAACCGATCTTTTTTCTTCTTAGCCATAATTGACGCTATGAACCTACCACGGTTCCGCGATTTGCACGCGCGGCGTGCGTTCTGTGCGCACGAATCCCAGCGGGAGCGCCTTGCGTCCAAGGCCAAGGAATGCAAGGCTTCCAAAGCATGAACAAGGCTCTGCGGTCCGCGGATGCGTTTATCTGGTTAATTGTTCTCGTCGCCTTGGCGCTGCGGCTTGGATTTATGTGGCAGTACGAGTCGGTCCATCCGAAACAAGCGGTGAGCGTGATTCCCTTCCTTTTTGAGTCGGGCAACATTGCGCACTCTCTCGCCACGGGTCACGGATTCAGCTCGCCTTTTCGTGTGGATACGGGGCCCACGGCGTGGATGACTCCCGCGTTCCCGTTGCTGCTCGCGGGAATCTTTCGCGTGTTCGGCGCTTACACGCTGCATGCATGGGAAGCAATAGTGGTGTTCAATATTTTGTGCTGCACGCTTGCTTGCGTGCCTATTTTTTATGCGGCGAAGCGAATCGGCGGGGTCGGCTTGGCGGCGGTCGCCGCGTGGCTATGGGCGATTTTTCCAAACGCGATCCTGCTCCCGGTGGAAAGCATGTGGGACGCGTCCATTTCCGCGCTGCTGGTGGCAACAATTTTGTGGGCCACGCTGGCGCTGGCTGAGTCAGAACGAATGCGCGATTGGTTGGCCTATGGGCTATTGTGGGGCGTGACGCTGATGGTGAATGCCACGCTGGCGGCGCTGCTGCCGTTGCTACTTGCGTGGGTGGCTTACCGGCAGCACCTGCTACGCCGCGAGTGGATTGGACGAGCAGCAGCTGCGATTGCGATTGTCGTTCTTTGCTGCGTCCCGTGGACAATCCGAAACTACAAGGTCTTCCACCGCTTGGTTCCGCTACGTTCCGTGCTCGGATTGCAATTATGGCTGGGGAACAACGATCAAACGCAGGACATTTTCCGCGGCGATCTGCATCCCATCTACAATGCTGGCGAGCGCGAGAAATACATTGCGATGGGCGAAATTGCCTACATGCACAAGAAACGGCAGGAAGCTGTGCAATACATGCTGTCGCATCCGGCACGTGAAGTTCGGCTGATCGCTTACCGATTCATTTCGATCTGGTCGGGCGGCACGCCGTATCCGCTGAAGGATTTCATCGAGACGCCGTCGCTCGGTTTCCGGTTCATTCTGGCGTTCAATTTGCTTGCGTCGCTGGGCGCGCTTTGCGGCATTTTCATTCTTCTTCGCAATCATAGTGTTTTCTGGTTCCCTGTCGCGGTGTTCCCTGTCGTTTATCCGTGGGCTTATTACCTGACGTTGTCGTTGCCGCGCTATCGTTTGCCGATTGATCCGATTGTGCTGCTGCTGATGGCGGTTACGTTGCAGCAAATATTTAGTCGGCGCGGGTCCCAGGTTCCTGCTGCCGTGGAACGTGGGCAGAGGCGCAAGCGCAAATAGCGCCCTTCTTGAGACATCATCCGAGACAGATGCGGCTTCGCCGAACGAGTGACCGCGCGCGAGTTCTTGTGAGGGGCGCAGGGTTTCCCGTACAATCAATCGCTGAGACAATTGGTGCCAATCCAGCCTATGCCATCACATCTTCGGAAGGTTTTGCTCAAACACATGACTATCCTATTTACTACGGGTGCCGTCGCAGTGGGTAGCAGCCTCAGCCCAGCGAACGCCACAGATACGAAGTTCGGGCCGTCGAACCCCTTTTATCAGCCGAGCACGCTGCCCTTTCACGCTCCTCCGTTTGACAAAATAAAAGACGAGGATTATCAGCCGGCCATCGAAGCGGGCATGGCGCAGGAGATCGTCGAAATCCAGGCGATCGCCGACAATTCGGCCCCGCCGACTTTCGAAAACACGCTCGTGGCGATGGAGAAGACCGGGCAGCTTCTGAAGCGCGCATCAGCTGCATTCGGCGCGGCCAGCGAAGCGAACACAGATCCCGTGCTGCTGAAAGTCCGCGCGGAGGAGGCACCAAAGCTTGCGGCACACCACGACGCGATTTATCTGAATGCAAAGCTTTTTGCGCGCGTGAGCGCCGTGTACAACGAACGCGAGACGCTGAAGCTCGGTCCGGAATCGCAGCGGCTGCTCAAAATCACCTACGACGAGTTCGTCCATTCTGGCGCGAATCTTTCGGATGCGGACAAGACCGAACTGAAGAAGCTGAACGAGGAAATCTCAACGCTCTCGAATACTTTTTCGACCAAACTGCTCGCGGCCACCAAGGATGGAGCGTACGTCACCACCGACAAGAGCGCGCTGGCTGGATTGAGTGACGCGCAGGTTGCGGCTGCGCAGCAGGCTGCGGGCGCGCGCAAGCAGGACGGCTACGTGCTGCTGTTGCAGAATACGACGCAGCAGCCGGACCTCGCTCAACTCAACGACCGGACGACGCGCAAGGCGCTTTTCGAGAAATCGTGGAACCGCGCAGAACTGAGTAATGCCAATGACACGCGCGACACCATCGCGCATCTTGCGCAGCTACGCGCGCGGCGCGCGCAATTGCTCGGCTTCCCCAACCACGCGGCGTGGAAACTGCAGGACCAGATGGCGAAAACGCCCGAAGCTGCGTTGAAATTCCTGGATGCCTTGGTGCCAGGCGCCACCGCCAAGGCCGCGAGTGAAGGCAAAGACATACAGGATCTGATTGACGCGCAGAAAGGCGGCTTCACTCTCGAGCCTTGGGACTGGAATTTTTATTCCGACCAAGTGCGCAAAGCGAAGTACGACTTGAACGACGCTGAAGTGAAGCCGTACTTCGAGCTGAACAACGTGCTGGAAAACGGCGTCTTCTACGCAGCCAATCAGCTTTACGGGATCACTTTCAAAGAACGTAAAGATATCCCCGTGTACCAAGCGGATGTGCGCGTCTTCGAAGTCTCCGACGCCGATGGCAAGCCGCTCGCGCTTTTCTATTGCGATTATTTCAAGCGTGACAACAAGAACGGCGGCGCGTGGATGAGCAACTTCGTGGATCAATCAAAGCTATTGGGCGATCTTCCCGTGGTCTACAACGTCGCGAATTTCGCGAAGCCCGCACCCGGCGAGCCGGCGCTCATCAGCTTCAGCGACGTCACAACCATGTTCCACGAGTTTGGACACGCGCTGCACGGCATGTTCGCGAATACCGAATATCCGAGCCTTTCAGGCACTTCCACGGCACGCGACTTCGTTGAGTTCCCTTCGCAATTCAACGAGCATTGGGCGTTGTATCCTTCCGTGTTTGAACACTACGCCAAGCACTACAAGACAGGTGCGCCGATGCCGGCGGAGTTGGTGGCCAAGGTAAGGAAGGCGCGGACCTTCAATCAGGGTTACATGCTGACAGAGCTGCTCGCGGCCGCGGAGCTGGATCTGCAGTGGCATACGCTTCCGGCCAGCGCGCCGCTGCAGCAACCGGACGAATTCGAGAAGCAGGCGCTTGAGAAAACTCATCTTTTGCTGAACGCCGTTCCGCCACGCTATCGCTCAAGCTACTTCAGCCACATATGGGGCGGAGGCTACTCCGCAGGTTACTACGCCTATTTGTGGACCGAGATGCTGGATGACGACGCGTATCAGTGGTTTGAAGACAACGGCGGATTGACGCGCGCGAATGGAGATCGCTTCCGCCAGATGATCCTATCGCGCGGAAACACCGAAGATCTGGCTAGCCTCTATGCAGCTTGGCGCGGGAAAGCACCGAGCGTCGAGCCGATGATGAAGGACCGTGGCCTCGAAGAGCCTTCACACTAGGACATTGCAGGCGCTTGGGTTCAGAGGTTTTCACGCAAGTTTTCAGTTTGTGCCCTCTCGATTGTCGGCGCTGTTCTTGTGGTACTTGCGGCGAAGATCCGGCCAGAATTCCTTCAGCATGCCGTCCATGCGACGGCGGCGAACACGGCGCCTATAAGAACGCTCGTTGTGAATCGCTTTCGTATCGTCATTTTGTTTCTCACCGACATCCCCAAATTTTGAGCTGTTTTGCCCGCCGATCGTCAGACACCGGCACTCATGACGCTCGGCTTGCGCGCTCGCTCGATCATTTTGTGAATCGCTTGGAGGACGATCTCCGGCTCGTCCGTCATTATCCAGTGACCGCTCCGCGTTGCGGTGAGATGCGTTCCACACTCGGAAAGCTGGGTTGTGCGGATGTGTTCCTTCTTTCGTTCCGCGGGAGTGTTCGCCGCGGAAATGATCGTTACAGGTACAAATTTTAAGTCTTCAGCCGCATCCACCTGAGCGGCGCTTTTTGGAAAATTCTCAAGCTGGTCGGCGATCGTTTCCGTAAATTTCGGTTGAACCCAAAAGACGGCAGCCATCGCTCGTTCGCTGGGAGGTAAATTCCAAAAAAGCGGGCTGCTGCTCGTGCCGTCACCTTTCGGTGCGCCCTTACTCATCAGCCGGACCAGCGGCTCCGCGATTGGTTTTATGCCCGCCCGCAATAGGAAGGAGACAAATCGGATCAAACCGAACCGTGCAAGCACAGTGGCCCGCCGCAAAATTTTCGCTCCCGTTCGAATCCGCTTTTGGTTGTGGCCGTTCGGCGGATTCCATTCGCCTGGGACGACCGGGTCGATGAGCACGAGTCCCGCGACTTCTTTCGGGTAGCGCGCGGCGAAGAGGCGCGTTGTAAGGCCTCCGAACGAATGTCCGACGAGTATGAATGGTGGAGAAACCTGGGCTTGATCGAGCAGTTGGTGGAGTTCTTTAACGATCTGATCGGCATCTCGCGGCGCTGGTCCGGGATCGCTCCAGCCGAGCCCGGCGCGGTCGTAACACACGGCTCTAGTGGCTTTGGCGATTTCCGACCGAATGTCCGTCCAGCTCAGAACGGTTGACATCAGACCGGATTCAAAAACAACAGTCGGGCTGCCTTCGCCTCGGGAGAGCCAGTGCAAATTATGGCCGTTCAGATCTACAAGCTCGCCCGGTGCTGGGTAGCGTTTGCGGTCGCGGAGCGTTCCTGCTTGCTGGTAAACCCAACCGGCCAGAATCACCAAACCAGTGATGACGACAACAATGAAGATTACGGACTGCAACTGCCTCTCCTTTATCAGTGAGAGTGGCCTTCAGCGCATGCCGATTCCGCTGCTGACTTAGATGCACGAGCCTCAAAAATGACGCTTCACCAAATCAGCGGCACGCGATCCCAGCTCCGCGCAGTCCCCCAGCGAACGGCCCTGCAAATAGTTTGCAGCAAGGTATATCCCCGGAAGCTCTGCCAATGCTTCGCGGATGGAAGTGATTCGACGGGCGTGGCCCAGGTTGAACTGTGGCAGCGCTCGAGGGTATTTCCATACGCAGCGTTCCGCCGGGGGCCCGTCAATTCGCAAGACGCCTCCCATTTCGCCCTCAATGATCTCGGCAATTGCTGCGTCGTCGCGTTCGAGGATCGCGGGATTTGTGGAGCCGCCGGTAAAGCTCGTCAGCAAGACTTTGCCTTCAGGAGCGCGCCCTGCGAACAGCGACGAATTCCAGACGTTGAAGAACGTGTTGAGCTTTTCGCGTCGCGGGACCAGGACGCCGAAGCCGCGGAGCGGATTGCGCACCTGCGCGCGGTCGTAGCCGGAAGAGACAACCGCCATCGGTGCGTAAGAAATCTCCGCCAGCATGGTGCTGAGTTTCGGCGCGGTGCTCTGTAGCAGGTGGGCCGCTTCGTAAGCAGGGGCAGTCACCACCACAACCGAGGCGGTTAATTCTTCCCCACCGACCAAGCGGAGTCGCCATCCGGGTCGTGAGCCTCCGTCCACTGCAATCGGCTCGATGCTTTCCGCCTTGACGCGGAAAGACATGGAATCACCAAGCTTTGCGGCAATTGCTTTTGGAAGTGCGGCTAACCCCGTGCGAAACGATCCCATTCGCGGCAGCGACTCCGTTAAATCCAAGGTCTTGCGGCCGGCTGGCGAGGACGTGGCCTGCGGGCTGCCCGACACACTGGGCTTTCTCGAGCGGATCGCGCCGCGCAAGACGCTGCCGCCTTCCCGTTCCCACTTGGCGAGAAACGGAAATGCGCTCTCGACGCCCATTTGTTCAGTGTCACCGGCGTAGATCGCCGAGATGAACGGGTCCACCAAGTAGGCGAGTACATCGTCGTCGAATTTGCGGCGCACAAATTCAGCCAAGGACTCTTCGGCGGCTGGGGGATGCGCGCGGCGGAGCGCCTCGGTGAGAAGACGATACTTTGAAGTGGCACCGACCAAACGGGTGGAGACAAAGCGACGCACTGAAAACGGCGCTTCGTGTAGCTCGCCGGCCTTCAGAATGAAGCGGCGCGCTCCCGGAGGGCTTGGCACAAATTCATCCTCGAGTTCGACGTCGCGGACGATGTCCCAGAGGGGTCGGGCGAAACGTGGACACTGGGGTCCGGCCTCAAATAGGAAGCCATTCTTCTGGGAAGTGGCGATCATTCCGCCAGGCACATCGGAGGCTTCAAGGACCAGCACGCGGATCCCTGATCTGTGCAGGCGCAGTGCGCAAGCCAGACCTGTGATTCCCGCTCCGATTACGATTACACGCCGCGTCACGCTCATAGCTAAGAATGCTACTCCTGCGAGGGAATCTCGAAGGGTTGCTGCAAGCTTACTGCCGCATCTTGGGCGCCGATATAAGGGATTGCCCTGATCCATTCGATGCATAGCGGCGCGTATCTGTGCCTCGACGCACTCAATACTTCGATGCGCGCGACTTGCGATGGTCGCTGAGGAGAACCTTCTTCCAGAGCTTCCGTTCAGAGGCATCGGGCCCTTTTCAATCTCCATTCGGTTCAGGCACACTTTGAGGGACTATGGGGCGCGCATCTCTCGTCGAATTCTTCTCTGAATATTCACGCCAAAAACAGGAGATAGCGGTTGCGTTCTTCAAGGGCTACCGCATCGAACGCTGGACCTATGGCCGCATTGCGGACGACGCTTGCCGCTTTGCGCGAGAACTTGAATCACGCGGCATCGGTTCCGGTGACGCAGTGTTGCTGTGGGCGGAGAACTGTCCGGAGTGGCTGGTCGCGTTTTGGGGATGCGTATTGCGCGGTGCTGTTGTGGTTCCGATTGACAAAATTTCTACGGCGGAGTTCGGCTCGCGGGTGGCGCAGCAGGTCAGTGCCAAGCTGCTGATCTTTTCGCAGGGCGCCGCTGTCGATGGCGTCGGTGTTTCGTCTCTGGCGATCGAATCGCTTTGCGAAACGATCACTGCGCGTTCGCCCGCGCCTTACGCTTCTCCGCCGCTTACCCGCAAAGATGCCGTGGAAATTGTTTTCACTTCTGGGACGACGGCTGAACCGCGCGGAGTGGTGATCACGCACGGGAACGTGCTTGCGAATATTGAGCCGTTGGAACCTGAAATTCAAAGGTATCTGCGATACGAGAGAATCTTCCATCCGCTGCGATTTCTGAATCTGCTGCCCCTGAGCCACGTCTTCGGGCAATTGCTTGCGATTTTTATTCCGCCGATTTTGGGTGCGACGACCGTCTTTCTCGAGACATTTAGTCCCGCCAATTTGCTTGAAACGATTCGGCGTGAGCGCGTTTCGGTGTTGGTCGCGGTGCCGCGGTTGATCGAGTCGCTCCAACATGAAGTCGAGCGAAGGATTGAGTTGGAAGGCCGCAGCGAAAAATTTCGAAGGGACTTCGCCGCGGGCGACGGCGAACATTTTCTGCTGCGCTGGTGGCGGTTTCGGCGAATTCACGGGCTTTTGGGATGGAAATTCTGGGCGTTCATCTCCGGAGGGGCGGCATTGCCTGGCGCGGTGGAATCGTTCTGGCATCGCCTCGGTTACGCGGTGATTCAGGGTTACGGAATGACCGAAACTACGGCGCTGATCAGCTTGAATCATCCTTTCCGGCTGGGAAAGGGGTCGATTGGCAAGCTGTTTCCCGGTCTCGAAATGAAAGTCGGTGCGGGCGGCGAAATTCTGGTGCGCGGCGAGAATATTGCTGCCGGTTATTGGCGCAACAAAGAGCTGCAACCTGTGGTGGAGGAGGATGGCTGGTTTCACACCGGCGATCTGGCGCAAGTGGACGGAAGCGGCCAGCTGTATTTCAAAGGCCGTCAGAAAAACGTAATCGTCACGCCGGCGGGGATGAATATTTATCCGGAAGACCTGGAACGGGCGCTGCGGGAGCAGGCCGGCGTGAAGGATTGCGTGGTCCTGGGAATGGAACGCGATGGAAATACCGAGCCCTGCGCGGTTCTGCTTCTGGATGATCCGGCGATGGATCCGGCGCCGATCGTGGCGGCGGCGAATAAATCGCTGGCGGATTTTCAGCGAATGCGGCGCTGGTTCATCTGGCCGGAGCCGGATTTTCCCCGGACACCGACGCAGAAGCCGGCTTTGCAGCGAATCCGCACGGCCGTCGAAGGGCAAGTTGGCGGTCACGAGGCACCGCGTGACGCGAATTCCGTGGCGAGCCTGGTGGCACGCGTCACTGGTCGCGCGGCGAGCGGGGCTTCGGCGGCATCCGTGCTTGACCAGGAATTGAATTTGAATTCGCTGGACCGTGTGGAACTGATGGGCGAACTCGAAGAGCGTTATCAGGTGGACTTGAGCGACGTGAAATTTTCCGACGCGACAACCATCGGCCAGGTGGAAGAACTCATCCGCAATCCACCGAAAGCCGCGGTGGAAATCGAATATCCGCGCTGGCCGCAGAATTGGCTCATCACTGCTATTCGCATCGCTGTTTATTACTTGTTGGTCTGGCCTGCGACTTATTTGCTCGCGGCGCCGCGGATTCGCGGACGCGACAATCTGCGCGGGGTGGTGGGTCCGGTGCTTGTCGTTTCCAACCATGTGACTTACGTGGACATCGGGTGGATTCTGGCAGCCCTGCCTGCAAGATTCCGGCACAAGCTCGCGACAGCGATGAGAGGTGAACGGATCGCGACGATGCAGCGGCCACCTGCGGAAATGGGCTTGCTGGAACGCCTGAGCGAGCGGCTGAGCTATTTTCTGGTTTTCGCGCTTTTCAATGTGTTTCCGCTGCCGAGGGAAGCGGGCTTCCGGCGCAGCTTTTCTTTTATCGGGGACTTGGCGGACCGGGGCTGGAATACTTTGATCTTTCCCGAAGGCATTACCACGCCCGATGGACGACTGCATCCATTCCGCGCGGGAATTGGTTTGCTGGCGAAGCAGCTCAAGTTGCCGGTGGTGCCGGTGCGTCTCGACGGCCTCTTCGACATGAAAATCGAAAACCGGATTATCCATTGGCCAGGGAGAGTTCGTGTTTCCATTGGAGCGCCGATGCAGTTTCCGTCGAACATGGATGCGAGCGAGATTGCTCGGGAACTTGAGCACAGGGTTGAGGAGCTGAGTTGGCCCGAAGGCGAGACCGTGATTCGTGACTTGTGAATCGTGATTCGTGGCACCTGGGGCGCGATTCGCGATGTACTTCGTGCCGAGAAGAGTTTCCGTTTGTATCGAATAAGAATTGGCGCGATCGTTTGTTTTGAATGAGTTACGCGAATTACTGTTCCGGTAAAAGCGTCCATTTGTATCGAGTAGTGAAGCGCGATTCGCGACTTTTGAAACGTGATTCGTGATTCGGGAAACGGCTAATCCCGCATGGAGCGCGGGATGCAGAGTGCGCATTTGTTTGCGATTGATTTGGGGTGCGGGTGTTTGTTTTGTGTGAGATACGCTGGATTCTAATCGGCCGGGTTTGCGATTGATTTTGTCGTGACTCCTGGCTGGTGATGAGTGACGCTTGGAGGCGGGAGTGGGGATGTAACATTGTAGTTCGGATGTTACATGAGGTTTTGGGGCGGCCAGTTGGTGAGTGGCGCGACAACTGAGGGGCGCGAGGCGGTTTTTGGGTAGAGTTTTCCCTGGGGGTGGGAGTGGTCTGCCCGTCGCCGTTGTGGCGGAGTGCATGTGGCGTCCTCGTTGGGCTGGTACAGAGGCCCGCGTCTATCTTATCATATTTACTGCATGCTTACCAGTGCCATAATGGGAATACATCGGGGTTGGATGAGCGGGGACGTGGCAAGGTCAAAGGTTCGCGCGCGTGGTGCGCGAACGGAGTCTACCTTTTCGGGCGCTAAAGCCACGACCCACAAAGATTCTTGACTCGCACACACGGAGCAGGGCTCTCACAAACTATGGACGTCACGATCGAAAAATTGATTTACGGGGGCGAGGGGCTCGCGCATCACGAGGGGGCTACTGTTTTTGTGCCCTTCGTGCTGCCGGGGGAGCGGGTCGCGGTTGCGCCAGTGGAACAGAAGAAGAAGTTTGTGCGCGGGCGTGTCGAGCAGATCTTGCAGGCTTCGGCGGAGCGCATTTCGGCGCGGTGTCCTCATTTTGGCGTTTGCGGAGGCTGCGACTACCAGCACAGTTCTTATGACGCGCAACTGCGTTACAAGAGCGAGATTTTGCGCGAAACTTTGCGGCGGCTGGGGAAGATCGAGTGGAGCGGGGAGATTGTTACGCATGCGTCTTCGTCTGCTTGGGGATATCGCAATCGGGCACAGTGGAAGGTGCGTCCGCTGGAGGGCGCGGCGGGTGAGGCTGGCGACGGCGTGGCGGCTGGTTCAGACAAGCTTGGGATTGGATATTTTCGGGCGAATTCGACGGCGCTTTGCGCGGTGGAAGATTGTTCGATTATTTCGCCTCTGCTGCTGAAGACTTTGCTGGCGTTGCGGGAGGCGCTGGCGGCGGGAGCGTTGCCACGAGGATTGCGCGAGATTGAGGCGTTCGTGGATGCGGCAGACAGCAAACTGCTGCTTACCGCTACTTTTGCGGGATTCCCTTCCCGGGCAGCGGAACACGCGGAGACTTTTCGGCGCGTGGCGCCGGAGATTGCGAGCTTGCTGTTTCACGATCCGAGTCACGATCGGATGGAGTTGTTTGGTCCGGGATTTTTGGATTATGAGGCGGGCGGCATTGCCTATCGCGTCGGACATTTTTCATTTTTTCAGGTGAACCGGTTTCTGGTGGAGGAACTCGCGCGGGAAGTTGTGGAGCGCGAAGAGGGTGGGCGGCTGGCGCTCGATCTTTTTGCGGGGGTGGGATTATTTTCTGTGCCTTTGGCGGCGCGATTCGAGCGCGTGATTTCGGTGGAATCGAATCCAGCGGCGGCACGCGATTTGGAGACGAATATGCGCGGGCGCGGGACGATTGAAGTGCGCACGGCGGAAGTCGAGCGGTTTGTCGAGCGCACCAAGGAGCGGCCTGAATTGGTGGTGCTCGATCCGCCGCGGGCGGGCGTGACGCCTGAGGCGATCCAGCGGATTGCTAAGATTGGTCCGGCGCGGATTACTTACGTTTCGTGCGAGCCTCCTACCTTGGCGCGCGACCTTGCCTTGTTGGTCAAAGGCGGGTACGATTGCACAGAAATACACTTATTTGATTTGTTCCCTCAGACTTTTCATATGGAAACGGTTATGCGGCTGCGGCGGCGTTAGGGTTTTGGCGCTTGTCGTAATGCGGCGGAGGTTCCTTCTGCGGTCTGGGTGAGTTGCGCGAGGCAAGCCTCGCTGAGCGGCGGCGGAAGCAAGCTTCCGCACTCCCAGATTAGTCTGGCGGCGCGGTTGACTCCTTGCCTATCGCGCGAGCCTGACGCTCCATTCAAGACGTAGACAATGGCTCGATAGCAGGATGTATGAAATTACCTGCGTTGTGGATGCTGGCGGCGTTTGCGGCGGGCATCGGGATTGCCGAGCGATGGCCTGGGTCGCTTAGGTTGTGGCTGGCCGCCGCGTTGATCGCGATGCTGTTGGGCGTGGCGCTGACGATTTTCTTCGGCGCGGGATTCGCACGGCGGCACTTTGTTACTTTCGCTTGGGTTTGCGCGCTGGCTGCCTGGCTTGCGCTCGGTGGCTTGGCCCGCAGTGTTGAACTGGCCGGGATTCCTTCCAATCACATCACACGACTGATCTCTGCGGACAAGATTGACACTTCCGTGGCGTTGCGCTGGCGTGGACGTCTGCGCGAAGACCCTTTGGCGCTGCCTTGGGGCGAGCGATATCAAATTGATCTGGAGCAGGTGGAGTCCGGCGGCATCGAGATGCCGGTCAGCGGCGGTTTGCGCGTGAATTTTTATTCGAACGAGCGCGCGGCGCGGCCGCCGGAGGGATTGCGGGCGGGAGATCGCGTGGAAGCATTGGTGAAAGCGCGGCCACCGCGGGATTTTCTGGATCCGGGCGCGTTTGACGTACGCGGGTTTCTGGCGCGGCAGAAAATAGATTTGATCGGATCGCTGCGCAGCGGCGCGCTGCTGCAGCTGGTGGATCGGCCGGCTCCGACTTTTTCCCAACGGCTGGCACGGGCGCGCGGAACGCTTTTGGCGCGCATTGATTCCCTCTTCGCGGAACACTCCGAACGCGGCGCGATTTTGCGCGCGATGCTGCTGGGCGATCGCAGCTTCGTCGATTCGGGCGTGGTGCTGGCGTTTCAGAAAACGGCGGCGTATCACGTGCTGGTTGTGGCAGGGCTGCACGTGGGCGCGCTGGTGATTTTTTTGCTTTGGATTGGACGGCGCTTGCGATTGCCGGCGAGCGCGATTGGTTTGCTCACGCTGCTGGCGTTGATTGGCTACGTGGGAATCGTGCAGGACCGGCCGCCGATACTGCGCGCGGCGTTGATGGCGGCGCTTTATTTGTGCGCGCGGCCGCTCTTCCGGCGCGTGGATTTGCTGCAGACGATCGCGGTGGCGGCTCTAGCACTTTTGATTTGGAAGCCGTCATCGCTCGTGGATTCGAGTTTTCAGCTTTCGTTCCTGGCGGCGGGAGTGATTGCGGGGCTGGCGTTGCCCTGGATGGAAAGAACCAGCGCGCCTTACCGGGCGGGGCTCGACCATCTAGGCGATGTGACGCGGGACGTGGCGCACGCGCCGAAGATCGCGCAGTTTCGTATTGAGCTGCGCGGAGCGATTCAATGGGTCGCGGTTCGCGCGCCGGCGCGGCTGGCTTCGCGATGCGGCGCGGTGCTGGTGCTGCCGATTCGCGCAGGGTTGCGGTTGTGGGAAATTGTGCTGCTTTCCGTCGTGATTCAGTGGGGCATGCTTCCTTTGCTCGCGGAGGATTTTCATCGCGTGAGTTTGGCGGGCCCGATGAGCAACATTCCGGCGGTTTTGCTGACTGGAATTATTGTGCCGCTGGGATTCGTGACGTTGCTTGCGACATTTATGTGGACACGCTTGGCGTTGCTGCTCGCTAAGGCGCTGAGTTTTTGTACGGGATTGCTGCTTACGACTGTGGACTGGTTTGCAGGATGGCCGCGGCTTAGTTACCGGATTCCTGGGCCGCCGGTGTGGCTGGTGATTGCGTTCTTCGCGGCGTTTGTTGGGCTGGCTGTTGCGGCGCGCATGATTGCCGAGCAGCGACGGGAGCGGGCGGTGCGTTTGCAGCCCGTTGCGCCCCGCCATTATTCGGAATGGATCGCGGCGGCCGCGCTGCTGACGCTTGCAGTACTGGTAGCGACTTATCCTTTTGCGCCGCGGCTCGCGCGCGGAGACTTCGAAGTTACCGTGCTCGATGTGGGTCAAGGCGATTCGATTTTTGTGGCCTTCCCGGATGGGCGAACGATGCTGGTGGACGGCGGTGGGCTGACCGGGTCGGAGTGGTTTAACGGTTCGCGTTCGGGACCGGATATTGGCGAGGAAGTCGTGTCGCCATATTTATGGTCGCGCGGGATCAAGCGGTTGGACGTGGTGGCGCTCACGCACGCGCACCACGATCATCTGGACGGGCTGCACAGCGTGCTAGCGAATTTCAAAGCAGGGCAATTGTGGATAGGGCGCGACGAAGAGACTAAGGAATTGCTGCAACTGCTGGCGGAGGCGAGGGCGCGCGGGATTCCGATCGTTGAGGAAACACAGGGACGTGAATTCGATTGGGATGGCGTGAAGGGCAAAGTGCTTTGGCCGGCGGATATTTCGGCGGTGTCGAAGGCATCGAATGACGATTCGCTGGTGATGCGGATTCAGGATGGCGCGCAGAGTTTTCTGTTGTCTGGCGATATTGAGAAGCACGTCGAAAATGAATTGGTGGACGAACACGCGGCGCTCGCGGCGGATTTTCTGAAGGTGCCGCATCACGGCAGTAAGACGTCTTCGACAGAGCCGTTTGTGACGGCGGTCGCGCCGCGAGTGGCAGTGGCCTCGCTCGGCGAAGGCAATCAGTTCGGGTTCCCCGCGGAGAGCGTGGTGGAGCGTTACGCTGACGCTGGAGTGCGATTTTTGCGGACGGATCGTGATGGGGCGGTGACCGCGATTACGGACGGGCATGAATTGGTAGTGCGCACGTTTGCGGAAGAACATCCGCGCTAACGGTAGAGTCCGTGCTACTAGATCGTTCGCCGCGCCGACGTCGTTCCGCGGCATAACTTCGATGGCGGACTGAAGTCCGCGGCTACAGAGTCAACTGCGGAAGTTTAATTGGTGGAATCGTCGGAGTCTTCGTTGTCTTCAGTGACAGAGGTGTTGCCTGCCAGATATTCGGCGATTACTTTGCGGGCTTCATCGGCTTGGGATTCGAGCACGCGAATTTCGAGGTTGTGCGGCTCCTCGGGATTTTCCGGGATGGGAAAGGGGTCGGCGGACTGCGAGTCTGCCGTCTCGATGCCGGCGCTTTCGAGCAGGCTGCGGATTACCATGGCTTCAGTGGAACTTTCGGCGGTGTGAGCGACTACGACGCGGTCGTCGGAATAATCGTCAGTCATGGACGGGTCCCTCCCGGCTGTTCGCAGGTACTATTGCGCGCATCGGCGCGCCAGTCCATACTTGTTTTGCGGTAACGCACAGCCATCTATGAGCGATTTCTCATTGGCTCGGCCCACGCAGGACGAAATCGATGAAGAAAGCCGCCGGATTCGGCGGCTGCGCATTTTGGTCCACATTACGCTGGAGACGATTTCAACCGGGGATTTACCTCCCGAAGACGCCGCGCAAATGATAGCGGAAACGCGGAAAGTTGCGCTGGAAATGTTTCCCGGCAAGGAACGCGCGTTCGATTTGATTTACCGGCCGCAATTTCAGCGCGTGATGCACGCGGTCTACCGGTTGCAGTAAAACGTACCCCGCAAAACCCCCGTCAGTAGCCGTAGTGGCGTTGCAGCCACATGCGCAGCCAGACTACCGCCAGGCCCGCTATGGTGCCGATCAGGGCTTTGTATTCGCGATTGCGGCGATATTGGGCCCAGGAGAAGGCTTCGTCCGGGCCGCCTTCGGTGGTTGGCACGTGGCCTCCATCGAAGAAATTAGGGAGGAACAGCGGAACGCGCGTGGCGTACTGATCGTAGATGACGCCGAAACGGGCGCGGAGGTCGCGTTCTTCGTTGCGCATTACCGCGTAATAAAAAACCGCGAAATAAACGAGCACCAGGCTGCCGGCCCACCAGGAATGTCCAGCGATGGCAAATCCGATGGCGAGGAACGCGCTGCCGAGATAAAGAGGGTTGCGCGTTCGCGCGTAGGGACCTGTGGTGGCGAGCGCCCTATCTTTGCGCAGATGCCCGGAGGCGATGGCGCGGACCAGCAAGCCGAGGGCGGCGACGGCAGCACCGATGGCCATCCAGTGTTGTGTCGGCCTGGCAAGCAGTAGGTAGAGGAGGGCCACCGGATAGCCGGTGCGGACTCGCCAGCGCATCCAGAATTTTCGAGGTTGTACCGCGACGGCTTCGTTCAAACGCGAATCCCTTTCAGGCCCCCGATTGCGTCTATAACCTGCTCGACTGTAATCGAAAGCATGGCAAAAGAATATGACGTTCCGCGGCGATAAGTCGTTTCGCTATTGCGCGGGTTCCGGATGCTGATGCTGGCGTCGCCGTAGGGCCCGTTGCGGGCGGGATCCGTGGGGCCGAAGAGGCCTACCGTTGGCGTCCCCAGCGCGGCGGCGAGATGCAACGGGCCGGTATCCGCGGAGACCACAAATTTCGCGCGGCGCATCAGCGCCATAAGTGGGCCGAGTTCGAGCGGGATTGCGATTGCGGGCGGGATGCCGCCGGTGCAGGCGACGTCTTGCGCCAACTTTTCCTCTCCTGGCCCAAAGCTGACGATGCCTCGCCAGCCGTGCTGTTCCGCGAGCTTGCGATGCAATTCCCCGTAGCGCTCCGGAGGCCAACACTTCGAGCGCCAGCCTCCGCCGGGATTCAACACATAAAAATCGCTGATGTTGTGGCGTGCGAGTTCCTCAGTGACGCGGGCTTCGTCTTCGGGACGCACCTGCAACGGAAACCGTGGAGTCGTAAGGCGCGCACCGGCGGCTTCGGCGAGAGTGAGATTGTGGTCCACTTTGTGCGGGCCGCGCGGATTCAACTGATCGGTGTAAAGGAGCGAGGCGAGGGCTTCGCGGGCATAGCTGCTTTGGAATCCGATACGTCGCGGGGCGCCGGAAAAGAATGCTAGAAGCGCGGATTTATAGAGCGCCTGAAAATCTATTGCGCAGGTGTATTGCGCGGCTCGGAATTTCGTCACTGTGCTGGCAATTCCGGCGGCGCTTTTGCGGTCTACTGGAATTATTTCGTTGAGATCGGGATTGCCTTCCAGGATCCGCTGCCACTTGGGGTCAATGGCCCAGTCAATGTGCGCTTCGCGGAACGTGTCGCGCAGAGCGGAGGCGGCGGGAAGGGCGTGGATCACATCGCCTAGCGAGCCGAGACGGACCAGCAGGAAGCGCTGGTCAGTGATTTGGTTGGGCGCTTGGTCAGGCATTTTTTTCTTGGCGCAGGCGAGCGAGAAGATCGCGCGTGGAATGTTGTTTGGGATCGCCGACGATGGCCACGCGGATGCCGAGCATTTTCGCGAGCTCGCGTTCGGGCACCGTGTCGGCGGTGTAGTCCGTGCCTTTGGCGTGGACGTCGGGTTGCAGCTCGCGGAGCAAGGAATTTACGTCGAGTTCGTCGAAGATGACGACGTAATCCACGGCGCGTAGCGCGGCTACCAGCGCGGCGCGGGCGCGTTCGGTGAGGATGGGGCGGCCCTCGCCCTTGAGCTTGCGCGTGCTGGAATCGGAATTGATACCTACTACGAGCAAATCGCCTTCGGCGCGCGCGGCTTGCAGATAGCGGACGTGGCCCACGTGCAGCAGATCGAACACGCCATTGGCAAAGACGATCTTGCGGCTGGAGCGGCGGTGCTCTTCGAGGATCGCGTGCAGTCCTTCGCGGGAAACAATTTTTTCGCGAGTGTCCATGCGTGTTAGCGCGGGGCCGTGGCGTCCTGGCGCAGGGCGCCTTCGAGCTCGGCGCGGGTGACGGTGGCGGTGCGGCGCTTCATCACGACGATGCCGCCGGCGTAGTTTGCGAGATGCGCGGCTTCGAGATACGTGGCACCGGCGGCGAGCGCTAGTGTGAAAACCGCGATTACGGTGTCGCCGGCGCCGGTGACGTCCACGGGCGCGTCCGAGCCGTAGATGGGAATGTGACGCGGCGGGCGATTCTGTTCGAACACGGCCATGCCGTCTTTGCCCCGTGTGACTAGCAGCGCTTCCAGGCTTAGGTCGCGCAGGGCGCGCTGGCCTAGTTCATCCAGCTTTGCTGTGTCCGTGCCGACGCGGGCTTGGTAGGCTGCTTCGACTTCCGGCTCGTTCGGCGTGGCGGCGGCGACGCCTGCGTCGCGATATTCGAGCAGGCGGTAACGTGAATCGAGCATCAGGCGTTTGGCCCTTAGAGTTTTTACCAGCGCGGGCGAGGCGGCGCCAAAACCGTAGTCGGAGACTAAGATGGCGTCGGCGCGCGTGGCAATCTGGCGGGCTTTCTGGGCGATGGCTGCGGCGATTTTTGGGGAAAGGTTGGCGTGCGGCTCGCGATCTACGCGGAGGACTTGTTGTTCGGTGGTGTGCGTCCAGCCGGCGAGATAGCGCGTTTTTGTGGTGGTGAACCAGTCGCGCGCGCGGAGGATGCCGGAGACGTTGATGCGTTTGCGGCGGAAGTGATCGAGGAGTTTGCGGCCGCCTTCGTCATCGCCGACCACGCCTACTGGGAGGACGCGCGCGCCCAGTTCGGCGAGATTATTTACGGCGTTGGCTGCACCGCCGGGATAGCTTTCGCTTTTGCGATGGCGGAGGATTAGGACGGGGGCTTCGCGCGAGACGCGGGAGATTTCGCCGGAGACGAATTCGTCGAGGACGAAATCGCCTACTACGCCGATGGTTTGGCGGGGGAAGATGGCGACCAGGTCGAGGAGGCGGGTGAGATCGACGGTGGAGTCGGCGGTCGCCGGCGAGGAACGGCGGTCGTTGATTGGTTTGGCGATCTTGCGTTTTGCTGCTTTCAATCAGTCTCCTGCGAATTGATGTTCGAGTTCGATTGCTGTGGCTACGAGCTTGCGCGCGAGGCAAGCCTCGCGTCGGGCGATCAAGCTTGGACTGTACTTTTCACGGCGGGAGCAAGCTCCCGCACTCCCAGATTGCCGCCGCGAAAAGTATCATACGGTTATCGCATCGGCAATTGGACCCCGTGCTGCCGCACTCATTTCCTCATTTGCAATTTTAACTGAGATGCGTCGGCGCGCGATTTGGCTTTTGCCAGGACTTCGTTCCAGAATTCGTCTTCGCGGTCTACGTGCATCGAGATCGCGCAGAAGAAGATCGGCATTCTGGCGTAATGGATGGCGTGCAAGTTGTAGAGATCCTTTTCTGTGCAGATTAGCCCGGTAGCGCCGGCGGCTGCCGCTTCGCGCAGGATTTCTTCGTCGTCCGCATCGGTGAAACGGTGATGATCTGGGAAGAACTTGTGGCCGGCGATTTGCAGCCCCCATTCGCGTAGATCGGCCAGAAACGCAGACGGGTTCCCGATGGCGCAGAAGGCGAAAAGCGGGCCAAGCGCGCTCGGGGCTACGTTTCCTCCGAGTTGGCCCTCGGTGAAGCTGTGAATGGCTTCTAGCTTGGGGCGAGCGTAATAAATTGAGGCGTCAGTTTCGCGGCGCACCGCGGCTTCGACTGCAGGGGCGTGATTGCTGCGCGTGATGACCACGATGTCTGCGCGGGCTAGCGCGGAGCGTGGCTCTCGAAGGCGTCCTGCGGGCAGGAGGCGGCCGCCGCCGAACGGGTTGGTCGCGTCAATCAGGACGATGTCCACGTCGCGCGCCAGTTGCAGATGCTGGAAACCGTCGTCGAGGACGAACCAATTCACGCCGCGCTTGGCGAGCCGCGTGCCATTGGTGTAGCGATCGGCGCCGACGCCGAAGGCTACGCGGTCGGCTAGACGCGATTGCAACATGCGGACTTCGTCGCTGGTGGAGACGCTCGACGCTGCGTCTGCGCTTTCGCGTGATCCGGTCGGGCGGCCGCGATATCCGCGGGTGAGGATGCCGACGTTTTTGCCTTCGCTTGCCAGACGCTCGGCGATCCACAACACCATGGGAGTTTTACCGGTGCCGCCGACTGTGAGGTTTCCGACGCTGATTACTGTGGCATCGAGACGGCGCGGCTTGAGAATTCCCTTCCTATACGCTCGGGCGCGAAGGTGCGTGACCGCGCGGTAGATGAGCGAGAACGGCGCGAGGACGAATTCAGGGAACGTCACGCGGCGTTTCCCTTCGCGGATTCGTTCAGGATGCCGGCGATGCGATCTAGAGAGCGTTCGGTGGCTCCGCGATTGCGTTCGGAGATGGCGCGGGCGGATTTGCCCATACGGTCGCGCATCTTGTCGTCCTGAATGAGCTGGATCCAAACTTTGCCGAGGCCCTGGCCCGAGCTGACTTGGACGCCGGCGTGCGCATCGAGAAATTGGTCCGCCATTTCGCTGAAATTTTCCATAGAAGCGCCGAAGACCGGCGGACGCGCGAACCATGCTGGCTCGAGAATATTGTGGCCGCCGGCGGGAGCGAGCGAGCCACCGACAAACGTGGCGTCGGCGAGCGAATAGAGGCCGGCTAGTTCGCCGATGGAATCGAGAAGCAGGACGTCGGTATCGTCATCGAGGGTCGCGGCTGAATCGAGGTGGCTGCGCCGCACAACTTTCCAGCCTCCGGCCGCGACAATTTCGGCGGCGGCATCGAATTGCGCGGGCTTGCGCGGCGCGAGAATCAGCAGCGTGTGGCGCCATTGGCGCTGTACGAGATCGTAGGCCGCGAGAACAGCGTCTTCTTCACCGGCGACGACGCTGCCCGCGACTAGAACCGGCCAGCGTTCCTGGCGGCGAATCTGTTCGTCAAGCCATGTGCCGAAACGGCCGATGGCAGGCGGCTCGGCGTCATATTTCAGGTTGCCGGTGACTTCGATGCGGTCTTCATCGGCGCCCATGGCGAGGAGGCGGGCAGAGTCTTCGGGAGTTTGCGCGAGGAAGAGATGCGCGTCGCGCATGGTGCGCGCGAAGAATGCGCCGACGAGAAATTCCCAGCGCTGAAAACGCGCGAAGGATTTTTCGGAGATGCGCGCATTGGCGAAGACTACCGCGACGCCTGCGCGATTGGCTTCGCGCAGAAAATTCGGCCAGATTTCGGTTTCCATGATGATGACGAGCGTGGGACGGATGGTGCGCAACGCGCGACGGACTGGCACGACCCAATCGAGCGGAAAGTAAAAAATGCCATCGGCGGATTGCAGGCGCTCGCGCGCGAGGCGCTGGCCGGTTTCGGTGGTGGTGGAGACGAAGATGGCGCGGCCCGGAAAGCGGCGTCGGATGCCTTCTATGAGGGGTTTCGCGGCGAGGACTTCGCCGACCGAAACAGCGTGAATCCAGATCGGGCCTGCGCTGGAATCTTTCGCACCTGCGGCGGTCGCGGCGCGCGCTGCGATTTCCGGTGGCAGGCTGCCGAGACGTTCACGAAGCGCGCGCGCGGGCTCTCCAGCGCGCCAGCCACGCAGCGCGAAATATGGCGCGAGGATGAACATTCCCGCTGCCGTCAGAATGCGATAAAAGAAATACATGCGGTAGGTTCGCGCGCGCTCCGAAAGGAGCTTTGCCTCGCGCAAGCCCAGTATTATAGTGGCACCCTGCATGAAACGCGCACAACTTCCAGCAGCGCCGAGGCATCGCAAAGGGAGATGAGAAAAGTTCGCCTCACCAATATGTGGCCCTCGCGGCGAAAACTGTCCTCAGGGGCTAAAGCCCCGAGGGATAGAGCGCGGTTCATGTCGGAGCTGAAGCTCCGACCCCCTAATGATCTCTATTTCGTTACAGCGCTGGCGTTTCTAATCTGCGTTAGCACGGGTGTGGCTGGCTTGCGCGCGCAGAATAAGGCTGCCGCGAGCAAGGTGCAGCAGGCTGCACCGGATCCGACGGCGTCGCTGCCGCACGATAATCATGACGGATTGACTATCTCCGCCGACCCCTATGTGGAAAAAGCGCGTTGCAAGGAAAAATTCGGGAAAGCGAATCCGTTGGACGTGGGAGTCTTGCCGGTCGAAGTTTTTTTGCGAAACGCTACGGATCATCCGATTCAGTTGAACCTCAATACGGTTCAGCTGGAAGTGCATTTGCGAAACGGGAGCCATCAGGACATTGATTGGCTCTCCGCCGACGATGTGGCTGCGTTGATCGCGCATCCCGGCGGCGCGGCGCCTTCCCAGCCGCGGCGAATTGCGGGAATTCCGTTGCCGAACGGCGACAAAAAAGCGGAGAAGTTTGCGGAGATCTTGCGGCCGCTGACTTTGGATTCCGATACGGTGGCTCCGATGGGATCGCTGCACGGATTTCTTTATTTTGATGTGAGCCACGATCCTTCGCTGGCGGATACGTCGGTGCTGTATGTGCCGGATGTGGTGGTGATTCCTACCAAAAAAACTTTGATGTTCTACGAAGTGCACCTGGGCAAGTCCGCGCAACGATAGCCGCGTCCTTGTTGAGGCTGGTCGAGGGTCGCCGAATCGAAAGTTAGTTGCGAGCATCCAACGTCAGGTCTGGGTTTACTTCTTGTCTTGGTCTGACTCGGATCGCATCGGATCGGCTCTTTTCAAACTACTTACAACGAAGAAATTAGGAGAAACGAAATGGGTAAGCTTACGGGAAAAGTCGCAGTGGTTACGGGAGCGTCAAAAGGCATTGGAGCAGGCATCGCTAAGTCGCTGGCAGCGGAAGGGGCTTCTGTGGTGGTGAATTATGCTTCGAGCAAGGCTGGCGCGGATAGCGTGGTGGCCGCGATTACGGCTGCTGGCGGGAAGGCCGTGGCAGTCGGCGGCGATGTATCGAAGGCGGCGGATGCAAAGGGGATCATTGATGCCGCGATCAAGAATTACGGACGCCTCGATATTCTGGTGAACAATTCGGGGGTGTACGAATTTGCTCCGCTCGAAGCTGTGACCGAGGAAAATTTTCACAAGACTTTCAATATTAATGTGCTGGGGACGATCCTGACGACGCAGGCGGCTGTGAAGCACATGAGCAACGGCGGAAGCATTATCAATATTGGGTCTGCAGTGAGCCGCTTGACGCCTCCTAATTCGACGGTCTACACGGCGAGCAAAGGGGCGCTGGATGCGGTTACCGGCGTGCTGTCGCGGGAACTGGGGCCGAAGAAGATTCGCGTGAACACGATCAATCCCGGGATCATCGAGACGGAAGGCACACAGACCGGCGGGTTTATAGGATCCGACTTCGACAAGGCTTTTGTTGCGATGGCGCCACTCGGGCGTATCGGGAAGGTTGGAGACATTGCGCCGATCGCGGTGTTTTTGGCGTCGGACGACTCGGCATATCTTACTGGCGAACAGCTTTTGGCTGCTGGCGGAGTTCGATAAATCGGGAGCGACGCTGAGCATTATCTCGGGCGAGGCACGCCTCGCCTGGATCGTTCTGCGCTGAAGATTACTTGGGACGGCGGGGGCGCGCCGCCGCACTTCTATGAAAACGCCGGGCCGTGTCCAGTGGCGACGGTTTTGCGAACGATGCGGCTACACTTCTATGCGTGCTCGAGGCACAAAAGGTGGATGCACTGCTTCCGCCGCCCCCTCTC
>JBAQGJ010000034.1:0-4359 GCA_049287725.1 Candidatus Acidiferrales bacterium
CGGGAATTGTTGCGTGTACATTTCGATCGGCGCGAGCTGATGCCATACCTGCCAGTAATGCATGTCCCCATTATTTTGACTGTCCGGAGGGGCCTCGAAATTGGCGCTCGGTGAACTGGCCCAGTAAGGCACGGGATTTGCGTAGCGCGCCACGACTCCCGCGAGAATGCCGTGGAACAGGACGACGTAATCCTGCCAGACCTTCTCGCGATCGGCCGGCGAAACCGACTCCTTGAAAAGTTTTCGGTCGTCCCAGTGCACCCAACCCGTTTCGATTTCGTTATTGCCGCACCACAGCACGATGCTGGGGTGATCGCGCAGGCGCTCGACTTGCTCGATCGCTTCCTGCTTCACGTTGTCCTGAAAATCCCGGCCGCCGGGAACCATGTCGCCGCCGAATATGAATTCCTGCCACACCATGATTCCCAGTTCGTCGCAGATATCGTAAAAATCATCCGATTCGTAGTAGCCGCCGCCCCACTCGCGCACCATGTTCATATGCGCGTCGCGCGCCGCCTCCAGAATCTTGCGGTGAATTTCAGGAGTCACCCGGTTTGGAAAACTATCGAACGGGATCACGTCCGCGCCTTTGGCGAAGATAGGAATGCCGTTCACCACGAAAGCGAAGCTCGTATCGTTTCCGGTCACCTCGCGGCGTAGCTCAATCGAGCGCAAGCCGGTTTTGAGTGACGCATCCGCTGCCACGTTGCGCCCGATCCGCACCTGCGCCGAAAAACGATAGCGGTCCTGCGCTCCAACGCCGAGCGGATACCACAACTTGGGATTCGCGATGTGAACCGCAACGCTGATCCGATTGACGCCCGGCTCCAGCTGCACGCTTTGCCGGATAGGCGCGGACGGAGCGCCGGACAACTCTGCGTAATTGATCTCGATGCTCGCTGCCGCGCTGTGGCTCGCTTCGATTTCAACTTCAGCACTGAGCGCCGCAAAATCCTTGGTCACGCTTTGCTGCTGGATATGAAAATTCTCGATGCGCAGCGCGTCCCAGGTCTCTAGCCGAATCGGTTTCCAGATACCCTCGGTCACGTAGCGCGGCCCCCAATCCCAGCCGTACTGATAAGGAGCCTTGCGCGTGTACGGCGCTGTCGCGATGTCTTCTTCGTTCCCGGTCATGTGCGAAGTCACCGAAGGCAATATGTAGGGCAGAGCCTTCACTTTCGGAATCATGGATTCGATGGGAGAGTGAAAGACGATTCGCAGCGTGTTCGGGCCAACTTTCAGTAAGGTTTTCGCCGGCACGCGCCAGCGCCGGAACATATTGTCGCTATGCAGCACGGGCTGCTCGTTCACATAAACGTCCGCGTACGTATCGAGCCCGTCGAAAACCAGATCCACATGATCGTGCCCGAGCGTCGCGGCATCTGCGTCAAACGTCGTCCGGTATTCCCAGTCCGTCAGGCCAATCCACTGCAGCCGTGTATCGTTATCCTGGTAGAACGGATCGGGAATCAAGCCATCGTGCAGCAGATCGGTTTGCACCACGCCCGGCACCTCCGCCGGATGCCACTCCTTTAGCTGTGCGTTATCGGTATTGCTCACTGCGCGAAATTCCCACTTGGCTTCGAGAATCCGCGAAGTCGCTTGTGCGTTCACTTTGCTGGGAACTACGAAAATAAAGAGGGCTACGAATACTGCGCGGTAAAAACACCTTGTAAGCCTGGACAAGTTTTACGCCACCTCATTATGAAGTCGCATTCACTTCGGTGATCCGGCGCGGCTAGAGAATAGATAATGGCTGCCGTTACGGCAAGCGTTTTCCAATCCAAGTTTGGGCGCCGCTGAATCTGCTATGATTTGTTGCCGGTGCTCACTTGCGTAGGAGGCTCGCCAAGAGCATCCGCTTTCATTCACTTTTTCTGTATGGAAATATCATGACCATCGATCAAGATCTCGAAAAAATCGCGCTGCAGGAAAAGCGGCTGCAGTTTAAGTATTTTGATTCCGCGGTAGCCTGGGCGCTGGGCACCGCGCTCAAAACGACCGCCGAAAAGCGCGGGGTTTCAGTGGCCATCGATATCCAACTCAATGGCCAGCCCATGTTTTCTTACTCGATGCCCGGAATCACGCCCGACAATTGGGATTGGATTCGCCGCAAACGCAACGTCGTCCAGCGTTATCATCGCAGTTCCTTCGCCATCGGCCTCACCCATCTGCGCAATCAGACCAATCTGCAAGACAAGGCCGGCCTCGACCTGAAAGATTACGCCCCGCACGGCGGCTGCTTTCCGATTATTCTCTCAGGAACCGGATGCGTGGGCACGATCACCGCGTCCGGCCTGCCGCAGCGCGATGACCACAATCTGGTGGTAGCCGTCCTCCAGGATTATCTGCAGCTTACCGGTGAAGATCTGGCCCTCGATTCCCCACCGGCAACCTGAACGGAACCTGAGCCAGCAATTTCACCCATTTTGCAAGCGCGCCGCGATTTTCGGAGGTGGCCCTCCGCACCTAAAACGGCACCACGTCATCTGATAAGTATATTTCGTAGTTTCAGGCTAGAATTGGAGCGCACGGATGACAGTCGAAATTCCCACCGCGAATGATCCGCCGGAAATCCGCGCCGTGATACTGGATTTTGGCGAAGTCCTCTGCCATCTTCCCGCTCCGGAAGTCGTAGCTCGCCTAGCGAGTATGTTCCAAATGGATTCGCCAACCTTCTTTCCTATATATCTTGAAAGCCGCGGCCCCTACGATCGCGGAGACCTGCTTCCCGCTGAATACTGGCAACAATTTGCCGCGCAGCACGGTGTGAAGCTCGATGCGCATGCAATTGAACGAGCTCGCCAGATAGACATCGACCTGTGGAGCCAGATAAATGAAGGAATGATTCGCTGGCTGCAGCAAATTCACGCGGCAGGATTCAAGACCGCCATACTATCCAACATGCCGTCCGATATGGTGTCGCACATCCGAAAGAACTTCGCCTGGGTCAACCATTTCGACCACCATATATTTTCCGCCGAAGTGCGCAGCATTAAGCCGGAGCCGGCGATCTACCAGCATTGCCTTGATGCCCTCGCAGTTCAGCCGTCGGAAGCGCTGTTCATCGACGATCGCGACGTAAACCTGCAAGAAGCGCGGGCCGCCGGAATTCGCACCATCCGCTTCGATTCCGTAGAGCAGCTTCGTCGTGATCTACAATCACTAGGCTTCGCGATTTTACCCGGCTAATCAATATGGACCGCCGCCATTTTCTGAATTTGCTCGCGACTGCGGGAGGCGCAACCATTGCGCGACGCGGCCTGCGGTCCTTGCCGTCCTCCAGCCAGCAAAATACGCCCGGCGCCGTTCCGTCCGCAGAAGTTGCCGAGAGCCGCTTCCCCGAGGGATTTCTTTGGGGCAGTGCCACGGCTGCGTACCAGGTAGAAGGCGCGTGGAATGAGGATGGCAAGGGTGAGTCCATCTGGGATCGCTACTCGCACACGGTTGGTAAGATAAGGGGCGGCGACACCGCCGACGTCGCCTGCGACCAGTATCATCTATATCCACAGGACATCGCCCTCCTCAAGAGCCTCAATCTGAAAGGCTACCGTTTTTCAATTTCCTGGCCGCGCATCCAGCCCACCGGAACTGGATCCGTCAACCAGAAGGGGCTCGACCATTACAGCCGCCTCGTAGACGCCTTGCTTGAATCCGGGATACGTCCTTTTTGCACCATGTATCACTGGGATCTGCCGCAAGCGCTGGAAGACCGCGGCGGCTGGCCCAATCGCGACCTGGCCGGCTACTTCGCGGACTACGCCGCGATCCTAGCGAAAAACCTCGGCGACCGGGTCACGGTTTGGGCTCCGTTTAATATGCCGTGGTCGTTCACTTGGCTTGGTTACGGCGTGGGCGTACATGCTCCCGGAAAAGCCGACTACTATTTGTTTCTCAGGGCCGCGCACACCGTAAGCCTCGCGCAAGGCCAGGCCTTTCGTTCGATCAAAGCTGCATCCTCCAAAGCCACCGTCGGCAGCGCTTACGGCATGGCTCCTGCGTATCCAAAAACCGATAGCGAAGCCGATCGCGCCGCCGCGGAACGCTACCACGCGATGAACAACGATTTTTTCCTGTACGCTGCGATGCACGGCGAATATCCCAAGGCCTTTGTCGGCGAGCCACCGTATGAGGCCATGGGCTTCCGCCCCGGCGACGGCCATCTCATCCGCGCGTCGCTCGATTGGATTGGCTTTCACTATTACACGCGCCGCATCGTGTCCGATGTCGGTAGCTCTCGCTCCAACTCCGCCGGCCAGGCCAACTTCGGAACGGAATTTGAGAATGACGAAGCATCCAGCCGGGATCGCTATACGCGCTTTAAGGCAGTCATGCCCACCGAAGGCCCGCTCACGGACG
>JBAQGJ010000035.1:0-62376 GCA_049287725.1 Candidatus Acidiferrales bacterium
ACGTTTTCAGATTTGAAGTCATGATTTCTCCTTCCGGGCGCCCACACGCGAGTGCCACCCTTCCGGAAGCTAATGTGCACGGAAGGGTAGACCTCGAATTGTGATGTGTCAAGAATTTTCCGCCCTGCGATAGGGTGGGTCGGTTGACGTCGAAGTCTACGAATCTTTGGTCGGCGAAAAAAGAATCCATCGCGCGCAGCCAGCCCCCATCACGGCGGGAAACTAGTTCTACGCAAGGAATGCTTGCGCCCCAGCGCCAGGCACTTTAGTCTTATGCCCGCCATGCCGCCCGATTTCCTAACCCTTGGTTTCATCTGGTATATCGTTTTTCTATTCTCCACTACGTGCCATGAAGGGGCGCATGCGCTAATCGCCAGGCTGGGAGGCGATCCCACCGCGTTTCACGGCGGGCAGGTTTCGCTCAATCCCCTGCCCCATATCAAACGCGAGCCCTTCGGACTGGTTGTGGTACCGATCCTTTCGTACTTCGTCGCGCACTGGATGATCGGTTGGGCCAGCGCGCCATACGATCCCGCTTGGCAGCAGCGTCATCCGCGGCGCGCGGCGTGGATGGCTCTGGGCGGCCCGGCGGCGAATTTCACGCTGGTTCTCCTTTCCGCCATCGGGATCCGCCTTGGAATGCATTTCGGTTACTTCGGAATGCCCGATTCGGTCAGCTTCACGCACATTACCGAACCGCTGGTGCCCGGCCTCGCGAACTTCGCAGCCACCTTTCTCAGTATTTTCTTCCTGCTGAACTTGCTGCTGGGCACGTTCAATTTGCTGCCGGTGCCGCCGCTGGACGGCAACACCGGCATCACACTCCTGATGAGTGAAGAGGCTGGGCTGCGATTTCTGGATTGGTCGCACAGTCAGGGATTCGGGCTTCTTGGCTTACTGGTCGCCTGGTACGCATTCGACAAAATGTTCCCGTACATCTTTCGTTTTGCTCTCGTGGTCCTCTATCCGGGCTCGCACTGGGGTTCCGCAGGCTAATATCGCTGCATTCATGCTCCCTCCGAGCGGCAATGTGTTCCAGCGGCGCACATCTTTCGCGCATGGCACATGCAGCGCGTCGCGTCCATTGCGAATCGCACCGCTAAACGCTTTCTAATCAGGCGACGAAGCCGTCCGACGTTGGCACCAATCCTGCAAAACAATCTGCGGAGGCAGAACAATGAATTCCTCGATGAACGATTCCTCACTCATTGGTGCGACGGGCAGTTCAAGCAGCTATCGCGTCGAAGTTTCCGGATGGGACGATGCGGAAAGCTTCTTCGTGGAAAAGACCACGCTGGACTGGAGCGAAACCGGAGGGAAAACCATTGGGCTACGGTCGCCCGTGCGACTCGAGAGTGTTTTGTTCGTGCGACTGATCCAGCCCCTGGGCGGAGGCACCGGTTTTCCCGTTCCGTATCGCGCGGTCAAGATTTCAGCGAACTATCTGAACGAACGTCTCACGGTCAAGGTGGAGCAGCTCCAACCGCGTATGGCATTCCGAGAAACGGCCGATTCCCTGGTGGGATCCGACGCGCAAGTTGCGTAGCCGGAAGGCGAAGAACGGAGACAATCCACCGGTTTCCGACAGGTGTCGGCAAGTGGGCGTATTGGCTCTGTTCCATTTCGAAAATTACAATTCCACATTGGAACGCGTCGAGGCTTTTTGAGTTAGCCTCCCGGCCGTTCGCAATCCGCCTGACAACGCTTTTCGGGCACGCCGTTCGGCAAGACGAACAGTTTGTGAGCGTTATGCTTCGCCTCAGTTCGGCTTGTGGAAAGAGCGAAGCCCGAGAGTGCGGGCGCCCTTCTGGCCATTTCCTTGCCTATGTATTCGTCATGATAGCCGTGCAAGAACGACCTGTTGTTGAACAAGCGCGAAAATTTCTTACGGTCTGCGTGTTGGACGACGAACCAGACCAGGTGGAATTGACCAAAACCCGCCTCGACCGCGCAGGCTTTAGCGTGGTGGGGACTACCGACCCTCAGGTCGCGCTAAAACACGTGCGACTGGGGGGCTGCCGTGTAGTGATCGCTGATTTCAAGATGCCCACAATGGACGGCCTGGTATTCCTGGAGAAAGCGCTGCAGTGCGATCCCGGAATGTACGTGATTCTCGCGACGGGATTCTATTCCGTGGATTCCGCCATCGAGGCCATCAAGCACGGAGCCTACGACTACCTCTGCAAGCCGATTGACTTCACGCGACTCACGAAGACTCTGGACGACCTCACCGATTCCTATACGCGAACTCGCCAGATACACGACCTCGAAGAGAAACTGCTCGATAACCTCTTGTTCCACGGCATCGTGGGACGAAGCCCTGCGATGCTGGAAGTGTTCGATCTGGCGAAAAAAATATCGCGTCATTACACCAACGCGCTCATCACGGGCCCTACCGGCTCGGGCAAAGAACTGATTGCCCATGCTCTGCATCAGATGAGTCCGGTGGCGCAAGAGCGCTTCGCCGTGTGCAATTGTTCGGCACTGGTGGACACGCTGCTGGAAAGCCAGCTCTTCGGACACGTTCGCGGCGCTTTTACCGGCGCCACAGATACGCGTCCCGGTCTTTTCGAGTACGCCAACGGCGGCACCGTCTTCCTGGACGAAATCGGCGAGACCTCCCTGCAAATGCAGGCGAAGCTCCTGCGCGTCATCCAAAACCGCGAAATCCAGCGTGTCGGCTGGCCCGAAGTAAAGCACGTGGACGTCCGCATGATCGCGGCGACCAATCGAGATTTGCGCGCCGAAGTACTCGCCGGACGCTTCCGCGAGGATCTCTTCTACCGGCTCAGCAGCATCGAGCTTCGCGTTCCAGGGCTTGCCGAACGCCCGGAAGACATTCCGATCCTGGTGCAACATTTCGTCAAGAAATACGGCCAATCGTATGGCAAGCCTTTTCAGGGCCTCACGCGCAGGGCGCACATCGTCCTGCTGCAGCACGAGTGGCCGGGAAACGTTCGCGAACTGGAAAATGTGATTGCCAGTGCGGCCATCACCGCCAATTCCGAATTCATTGACGTGGGCGACCTGCCGGAACATGTGCAACGGCCGCCGCGCCGCGCCTCTTCGGCGAACGGAAGTTGGAGTCCTTTGCCGCTTGATGAAGTTCGCAGCGTCCACATTCAGCGCGTCCTGGAAATGTGCCACGGCAATCGCGTCCGGACTGCTCAGGTTCTAGGAATCGGGCGTACGAGCTTGTATCGGTTCTTAAAGCGATCTGAGAAGCAGAAAGTCTCCGCGGCTAAAGGCGCCGCTTGAGCGCAGGTACAAAAGCTCTGCGAGTCGATGAACTCACACCGCGGTGGACGAACCGCGTGAACGCTTGAGAGGCACAATCATGAGTCTGCAAATTTCACACCGCTGGAAACGGTTTGGCCCCATCCCGGGATTGGAGCCGGTGCGCGAAGATCGCTACTGCTTGCAGGTTTCGATCGAGGTCTGCGGCTTCAATCTGCGCGGTCGCTTTTTCACCGAGCGGTCCGAAACTTCAAACGTGAGCGACGGCGGATGCAAATTCTGCCTGCGTACGCAAATCGCGCCCGATGCGATCGTGGCTTTGCGAGTTGTGAACCGACACAAAGGTCGCGGCCAGGACATCTCGCCCGTGCTCTTCCAGGTTGTTCGCGTTGAGCGAGAATCGAACCAGTGGGTCGTAGGCGCCCTGAAATTGCAATCCGATCAACTCTGGTTAACCGCCGACTTCGGCTCGCAGGAATCTCGGAAGCTTGGTTAGTCGCAAGAGCGCACTGCGAAGCAGTTCCCCAACAATTCTTATGGCAGAACCCTTCCGCACTCACTGCAAGCGTTTGAACCGTTAAGCGCGCGCAGAGCGCCGACAAAATTTGCGCAGCATGTGCGTCGCGTCTTGAGGCCACCGCCAAGCAGCGTAAACGGCGGTTATTTGCGGCTACCCTGCCGTTTCTCTGGCGAGACTCGGCGAACCTGCACGAGCTCGTTCGCCAAGTCTCACGGATCAAACTTTACTTTCCGCCTGACTCAGTCGAGTACGACGCGTTGTGCAACAGAGATGCAGGCAACGTCACTGACGAATCCATCCGCACGAGCATTCCCGTCTGCGCCGGAAGCTCAACGTCTTTGCCTTTCTTGGTCATGATGTACGCTGACGTTCCCACTAGTCCGATGACGGTTCCACGCGCGACGTTGCTGAAGAGCACACCCACCAAAGCGCCGGCGCCTGTGCCGAGCCCCCCGGTCATCACATCGTTCTTGATGTCGCGCTTTTCCTCGATCACGACACCTTCCGTGGTCTTCAGGTCCTTGCGTTTTTTCGTGTCGTCCGTACTGCCGCTATAGAGCGAGAGAATGCTCATTTGCACCGGGAAAATGCGGCTCTGCACTTCGATCGAATTAAACACGAGGTTCATGGAAGCGCCGCCGCGAACCATGGCAAACCACTTCGGCCGCGTGACGCTGGTCACCGTGCCATGGATCTTCGCGCCTGCAGGCAGGAGCAGTTGGTTCCCGACGAATACCGGCTCGGCGACGATTGCCGTAAAGGGATCGCCATCGTGCGCGACACTGGTGGAAAGTCCGGCACTCAGAGTGAGACGGACCTGGGTTCCGGTTTGAATTGAGTTGGACTGAGCGCGTACTGCGGGGGTCAGCCAAAGCAGTGCTGACAGCAAAGCAAAAACCGGGATGAAACGCTTCATGGGATCCTCCGTGATCCTCGGCGTGAACAAAACTTCATTCCGCCGAGGACTGCTCTGGCCATAGCCGAGCTGTCCCCGTTTCGTGGGGTTACCGCTGGCGCTGCGGCGAGTGCGGAGGTGCACTCGGGCGCTAAGATACTCCATCCCCAACTAAGGTTGCGTCCCTATCCGCTGCGAGTGTTCCTAAGCGGCAAGCCCACGCGCTGGACAGGGTACTAGTACGACACTGAGGGGCTCATCCGGCGCTCCGCTTCCGGCGCGGGATGCTAGCCTTCCCTGTAGCCCGAGCATCTCAGATTCCGCGAAATTCGGGAATTCAAGGTTAGGTAGAAATCCGATGCGAAATCGTTTGCTGATCTTCTGCTTCTTGTTCCTGGGACTATCGTGGGCCGCCTTCGCGACCGATTTCGCGGTGGTCGTCAATCCTGCCAATCCCATCAAAGAGCTGACGTTGGTCGAGCTCGGCAAAATTTTCCGTGCCAAGACTACGACCTGGGGCAACGGGCGAAACATCACGATCGTCCTTCGCGAGCCTACTTCCCCTGGAATGAAATTCGTCGTCGAAAAAGTGTTCGGCGGCACTTTCGAGGAAGGCAAGGCTGCGCTCGCTGATCCCGGCCGGAAATCTACGGTGCCGGTTGTGTTTGCCGAGAGCGACGACGAAGTACTGAAGATTGTCGGAGGCAATGCCGCCGCGATCGGCGTGATTGATGTGTACAACATCACCGGCGGCGTGAAAGTCATCAAGATTGATGAGAAGCAGCCTTTTGATCCCGGTTACGTCCTGAAGGGCCACTAATTCACAAACCGAGACTTTGATGCGAGGAACCGTGAAAATCCGAAACTCTTCTCCTTGGATCGTCATCGCCATTTTGCTGGCCGGTACTGTAGTGCGGGCGCAGGACGCAACGCCTCCTGCCGCCGAAGCCTCGCAGACAAGCGACCACGTCGCAAGTACTTCAGAAACCATTCCGGTGACGACGCACTCGCTTACGGCGCAACGCGCCTACGAAATGGGGATGGTGCAGCGCGAAGACCGGCTGTTCGTCGACGAAGGTCTGGCCTTCTTTCGCGAAGCGGTAAAGGCCGACCCGCAGTTTGCCCTCGGCCATGCCACTTTGGGTTACTTTACGGCTGATCCAAAAGAGGAGAAGGAGGAAAGCGCGCTGGCGGAGAAGTTTATCGGAAGCGCGTCTCCCGATGAGCAGTTGCTGATTCGCTGGATGAACGGCACGAAGAACGGCGATCTGGTGCCCGCCATTTCGGCGATGAATGATCTGCTCGCGAAATATCCGAACGACAAGCGGCTTGGCAACCTGGCGGCCGAATGGCTCTGCTCGAATCAGGGAGCATTCGAGCACGGTGAGGCAATTCTGGTGCGTCTCTTAAAAAATGATCCGCGATATTTTCCGGCAATGAATAATCTGGCGTACTGCTACGCGATGAGCGGCCAAGCGGCTCTGGCGCCGCCGCTGATGATTCAGTACGTCGCGGCCTTGCCCAACGAACCAAACCCGCAGGATTCCTTCGGAGAGATCATGCGCATGCTGGGCGACTATCCGGCGGCGCTGGATCATTACGGGAAGGCTTTGGAAATCAATCCCCATTTCAATGCATCGCAGGTGGGTCTTGCTACGACCTACGCGCTAATGGGCGATCAAAAGAAAGCGCGCGCGCAATATTTGGTGGCGATCAAGGGAACGAAAGAGCGGCCGACTCAGGTGAATTACCGAATCCTCTGGGCGATGACGTACTTCCGCGAAAACAAACCGGTCTTGGCCCATCAGGCATTTCTACAGGTTGATTCGGAAGCGCACTTGGCGGGCCTGCCCATCCAGGAAGCGGAAATTCATCGCGCCATGGCGCTTTTCAATCCTAATCCCGCCGTTGCCTTGAAGCAATTGGACGATGCGAGGGAGGATCTTTCAGAGACACGCAAGGCTAAGCTAATGTCCGGAGACCGCGACGCGGAATTGGCGTCGATCTTGCAAACCCGCGCGTTCATCGCCGTAAATGCAGGAAAGACCGACGTGGCGCAAGCCGCGCTCAAGCTGCTGGCTGAAATGGCGCAGACCAGCCGCAGCATTCCGGTACAAAATTCGTATCACTCCGCCAACGGAGCAGTGCTTCTGGCGCAAGGCGACTACGCCGGCGCGATTACGGAACTGCAAGAGGATGCGCAGAATCCCCTCTCGCTGCAATTGTTGGCGGAGGCACAGACGAAAGCGGGCCAGTCCGCCGACGCGCACAAAACCCTTGCGACTCTGGCAGCCATCAGCGACGAGCGCGTGGAAACCGCCTTCGCAATGCCACCGGCTCGCGCCGCGCTGAAGAACGACACAGTCCAAACCGCTCAAGGCGGCGCGCACTAACTCGCGGTGATGTGTTACCTTCTGCGGTGGGGCATGCTTTCTCGTGCTCTGCTTTTTGACCTCGCATGGCAACAATCAACCTTAGGCTCTCGATTGTCACACTGACAATCGCTGCTTCCGCATTTGCGGTCGTACGCTCGTTCATCCTTGGATTGACTACGAGCGGGTGGATCGGGCTTCCCCAATTTGCGGTGACGATGCAGCGCGTCCAAAATCAATCCCGCCACTGGGGCATCGCTGCACTTATGCTCGAGGTCGTGGCAATCTCATTTTCACTCTTGCCATTCAGGAAGCGAGTGAAGACGGTTCCGTCAAGCTCGATCACCAGTCCGGCAGTTCTGCCTCAGTTAACCGACCACTGGGCCGCCCGCGCGGGTTTGTGCGTGTTAGGCACAGTTGCAATGATTCTAGTGTTGTTCCTCATTGTTTTCGTGACCGGATATCTTTCGCGATAACGCCGCCTTAATCGTTATCGCGACTCTCGCTCCGGAGGCATGCGCGATCACAGATTAGGACACCGACCGCAGGCAGCTTTCGTGCGATGAACCGCTGTGCTAGACTTCGCGGAGCAGTTTTGCACGCAGAAAATTTCTGCGCGGACTGCCGATGGGTGGAACTTCGGGCTCTGTGCAACGATTCCCCGCAAACCCCGCCAGGCCCGGAAGGGAGCAACGGTAGCGGGTCAGTCTCGTGTGCCGCGGAGTACCCGAAGTTCCTCTAGTCGCGGCCGAGCCACAGCGAGCTAAATGACATATAAAGTTATCGCCCGAAAATACCGCCCGCAAACCTTTCGTGAAATTGTCGGGCAACAGCACGTCACCAAGACTCTCGCCAATGCCATCAATTCCAACCGCGTAGCTCACGCCTATATTTTTTCCGGAGTCCGCGGCGTGGGTAAGACGACTACTGCGCGCATCCTCGCCAAAGCGCTCAATTGCGTGAAGGGGCCTACTGCCGAGCCGGACGGGACTTGCGATTCCTGCCGCGAAATTTCCGCCGGCACTTCGCTGGACGTGCTGGAAATTGACGCGGCGTCGAACCGCGGTATTGATCAGATCCGCGAGTTGCGCGAGATGGTGCGTTATGCGCCAGCTTCGAGCCGCTACAAAGTTGTAATCCTCGACGAGGCCCACCAACTCACGGACGAAGCCTCGAACGCGCTGCTGAAGACTCTGGAAGAGCCGCCCGAGCGCGTGGTCTTCATTCTGGCAACGACGCGTGCGGAAGATCTCGTGGAAACAATTAAGTCGCGCGCGCAGCTATTTCAGTTCCGCGCCTTGACGTTCAAAGAAATCAGCGAAGAAATTGAACGCATCGCGCGCGAAGAAAAGTTAACCATCGAGCCGGGCGCTGTGGCCGTTCTCGCGCGTGCCGCCGAAGGCAGCTTGCGCGACGGCCTCTCGCTTCTCGAACAAGCAATTTCCTACAGCGGCGACGCCATCACCGATGCGCAGGTGCGCGAGCTTCTCGGCGTGGTCGCCGAAAGCGTGCTGGACAATTTGGTGGACGCCATCTCGCAGCAATCGGCAGAACTTGCGCTCGGACTCGTCCACCGCCTGATTGGCGACGGCCAAAATCTGCAGCACTTCTGCCGTGAAGCCATTCGCCATTTCCGCAATCTGCTGGTCGCGCGCGTCTGCGGCGCGGAATCGGATTTGGTGGCAGCGCCGCAAGACGAGCGCCCTCGTCTCGCCGAGCAAGCGGCGCGATTCAGCGAAGAGGATCTCACGCGCTTCTTCAATACCCTGCTCGCCACCGACGCAGAACTGCGCCGAGCGCCCGATCCACGCTTGCATCTGGAGTTGGGGCTTTTGAAATTGATCAACGCGCGCCGGCTCGCGCCGCTCGAAGAAGTAATTGCGGAACTTCGCGGCGAAGTGCGAACCAGCAGTTCTGCGGGTGGTCCGCCATCGCGCTCCACGCCGGCATCTTCTGGTACACGTTCTGTCTCGGCCGTCACTGGCGCGGCAGTGCGCATGGCGCCGGAAGCGAGCGCTTCGGCTTCCGCGGTGCCCGCAGCCGCCAGCGCCACGTTATCGAAAGCTGCGAACGCGGAAACAATTCAGCCGCCGGCGCCAAAGATGCCAGAGCCAAAAATCTCGGAAGTCGCGCGTCTTGCGGCTCCGGTGCCGGCTTCGCCGCCGCGCATCGTCGCGCGCGTCGCGGAAGATTCCACAAACGGTCTCGCCTCAGCGCAAATGGACGCGATCAAAGCGGCACTGCAGGGCTCCAAGCTATTGTCGTCCTTTCTCGATCAAGCCACGCGCTATCAAATCGAAGCCGGTGAGTTTCAACTTTTCTTCACCAGCGAAAGCCGCACCCTGGTGGACATGCTGCCGCGCGAGGCGATGGAACGTTTGCGCACAACCGTAAACCAAGTCATCGGCCAGCCGCTGCGCGTCTGTGTTAAACTGGATTCCAGCCGGGCAGCAGCGCCAGCCGGTCGCGGTTCGGAATTGCGTGCGCGTTTCGAAGAGGATCCGATCGTTAGGGCTATGCTTGAAAAGTTTGGCGGCCAGATTTCAAACGTCAAGCGCCCGGGCGAGGAATAACTGATGGAAGTCAAAGCTCTGCAGCAGATGCTCTCGCAGTTCCGCCAGGTGCAGGAAAAGCTCGAGAAGCAGATTGACGAGCTCTCCGTCGAAGCCTCGGCGGGCGGCGGCATGGTGACGGTGAAGATGAACGGCCAGAAGCAACTGACCGAGGTGCGCATCGAGCCGGACGTTTTCAAGAGCAAAGACCAAGAGATGCTGCAGGACCTGATTCAGGGCGCTGTAAACGAAGCCACACGCCGCGTGGATGAAGAGCTCTCCAAGCAAGTGAAAGAAATCTCCGGCGGACTGCCCGGAGTCGCGGGCCTGAAAATTCCCGGCCTCTTTTGAGCGGTTACTTTACCCGGGATTAGATCGCGCCGGTCGGGTTCTCCCAATCGCTTGCAATTGCTGGTACGATTCCCTTCTCATTTTAAAACGATTTCCATGAACGGAGTCCCATGCCCGATTTTGCCCCTTCGGTGACAAGGCTAATTGACGAGTTGAAGCGGCTGCCTGGCATCGGCCAGAAGACCGCGCAACGCCTTGCGTTTTATCTGCTCCGAGTGGATCCCGAACAAGCTTTCGCGCTTTCAGACGCCATCCGCGACGCCAAGGAAAAAGTGCGCGAATGCTCGATCTGCAACAACATCACCGACGCAGACCCCTGCCTTTTCTGCACCGGCGCGGCGCGCAGCAAAAAAATAATTTGCGTGGTGGAAGAAGCGACGAACATTCAGGCGGTAGAGAAGACGCGGCAATTCGATGGCTTGTATCACGTGCTGGGCGGCGCTCTTTCGCCGCTGCAAGGCATCGGACCCGATCAGCTAAAAATAAAAAGCCTGATCGAGCGGCTGAAGGGCGGCACAGTGGAAGAGATCATTGTCGCCACGAGCCCTACAGCAGAAGGCGAAGCCACGGCGGTCTATCTGTCCAAGTTGATCAAACCGCTCGGCGTGCACGTCACGCGCATCGCCATGGGCATCCCGGTCGGCTCCGACCTGGAATATGCCGACGAAGTGACGATGAGCAAAGCCATGGAAGGCCGTCGCGACCTGTAGCGTCGTTGCGAGAAGATTCCCAGTAGCCCTTAGTGTTCTGAATGGCGCACGGTCCCACCGCTATCCTTCTTGTCGTCGCCATGGTGTAAATCCAATCCGAATGATGGATGGTCCTTCGTTCCCGTAATCTTGATCGGCAAGTCGCTACCCCCGTTCTTGCCTTTAAAGAACGGATCGACCGCCTTCAAGAAAAATGATTTCGCGCCGGTGGTGGTCTGCGACAGCTTTGCCTGCATCAATAACTTTCCGCGGAAGTCCATCTCGCCGCTATCGAGACCGTAGGTGCCCGTCAGGGCGATGTTCGCGCCCGGCACACCGAAGCCTAATTTTGAAAAACTCGCCACGCCTTCATCCACACGGAATGTCGAATTTAGGTTTGAAACGACGTCGCCAATATCTTGATCCTTCGGATGGCCTTGCGCCTTACGGCTGAGCGTGTCCACCTTTTCCTGGACGTTGCTGGTGAATCGCGCATCCGCGACGCTGAATTGGCCGGCAATCGTCGTGCGCTGCAGAATATCGGCGTTGCCTTCCCGTATGTCGATCTTGGCAGTGAGCTTGGCGGGGCCGGTCATGATGGGCGGATCGTTCTTCACGGTCAAATAGAGCAAGTCTTCGATGGCCGTCTCGCGCGAGACGGCATCCAGTTGGATGGTGCGGCCTTTCTCGGGGGTGAGGTCAACAACTTGGCCATTGACGACGAGCGTTGTGTGCAAAAAATGCGCGATCACCGGTTTCAAGATCACGTCGCCGTTCGTGCCGTCCACGATTGCGGTGTAGTCGGTGTGCAAGTTCACCGGATGTGCGCTCATGCGCAGAGCGAAGTCGGGAGTGTCGGTCATGCCTTCCACGTTCAAATAATCGAGCGGCCCGCTGAATTTTCCGGTCGAACGCAGGGTCCCCGCAAGCCCTTTGATCGTCCCCATATCCGCGTGACTGAAAACGTATTCCGCTTCTACAGGAGTGTGCCGCGGATCCTCCGCGTTCCAAGGGCCGAATTGGCCTGCGCAGTCAATCTCGCCCTTGGGGACCGGATTGGTGAGCCGGGCGTGGAATGATGCTGGGTTATCGAAACTGAAATCCTTGATCACCAGCTCGTGAATCGGAAATTCGCGGGGCGGCTTTCCGGGATCGCCGCGCAGGATCGAGATCAAGGCATTATTGGCATCAATTTCGTGAATCAGGACGGGATACTTCTCCGCCAGGTCCGTTTCCGTGCCATGAATCTTAGGACGCGCGCCGCTTCCCTTCGGAGGCATATGAATCTGCAACCCGTCTAATTCAACGCTGCGGATCGTGAAGCGCTTGCGCAACATGCCGGAAATGCCGGCCGAGAATTCCACATGTGCTATCTGGATCAGCGGCGGAACGTCCGTGCGTCCTTGCAAGCGCAACGCGAGTCCGTCAATCGTCACACGGACGTGTGGGAACAGGAACACATCAAAGTGCGAGAATTCGATATCGCTTTGAAAACGCGCCTGCAAATACGCTTCGGTGCGCTTGCGCATTGCGTTCTTTATCGCCGGAGTGAAGGCGTAAAGCGTCGCCACAAAGACAACTACAACTGCTGCACCTACAATCAACCATCGCCGCATCATATGAGGACCCGCTCATGAGTACGAATGCCCCGCGAGAGACATTTCCATCTTACCGAAGGTGATCACGTATTGACCAGCGAGCCACTGCGTGGTGCCGTCGCTGACTGTAATTTCGCGTGGGCAAGTGTTGGGCAGCCATGCCTCCTTCTTTCGCCTGTTGCCGCAGGGTCTTCACGCAGACAATCGTTGCGTGCGGTCAGTGCCGGGCGTATATAGGAGCTAACCGCGAGGTTTAAATAATGGCGAACTTAGAAAGTATATGAACCAATACGATCACGAGCACACGAACGTCTGGAACAAAGTGCTCCACGGGATTGGCATCCCGATTATCCTAGTGGGAATCATCCTGGCGATACTTACCTTCTGGCGGATCGGTCTGGCGCTGTTCGTCGGCGGATGGATTCTGCTCTTAGCGGGCCATCGCATCGAGGGCAATAAGCCCGCGTTCTTTCAGGGACTGATTTATTTCCTGGTAGGCCCGATTTGGGTCGCGAAGGAAATTAAAGACGCCATCTTCGGCGCTTCCGAAAGGACCACGACGGTCCGCTAGGGCGCGTCCGATAAGATTCAGCTCATCACAGCAATCCGCAACTCACGAAAAGAATTGTCTTTAGCCACTGTGTACCGGCGGTACCGGTAAGCGCCGTACTTCCAAGTTACCTTTTCGCACAATTCCCGTTCCTTGGCTGCCGCGTGGCTCCTACAATGCTACCCTTAGAAATCGCCCTTCGGAGGAGCAGTTGAACGATTCCGCACAGTCGGCTGATCCCGGCACACAGAAGCGCCGTAGCACGCGCATTGTGCAAGCCGTGCCGATCACGGTGACAGGGACCGATGCGCTCGGCCAGCCGTTCAAGGAGCGCACCACCACCGTGATGGTGAATTGTCACGGGTGTAAGTACCAATCGAAGCACTACGTTCCGAAGAACTCGATCGTTAAGCTCGATATTCCTCGCCCCGAAGGCGGACCATTCTCGACGCAGGGCCGCGTCGTGTGGGTGCAACGTCCCCGAACCGTACGCGAGTTATTCCAAATCGGTCTCGAATTTGAAGCGCCGGGTAACGTGTGGGGCATTGCCTTTCCGCCTGAAGATTGGGCGACTGGTGCGAACGACACTTCCGAATTAATCAGCGAATTCTCGCTGCCATCTGAAGTAACGAGTGCGGCCGAGCCGGTTGCCTCCGTATCCCCACAGCCGTTGCCGCCCATCCCGCCACCTCCAATTCCGTCCATCCCTGAAAAGCGCGTCGAATCTCCTGCGCCGCCGTTCAAGATTCCAGCGCCACCGGCCGCTTCAGTCGCACCGCCGGCCGCCGCACCGCCGAAAGTCACTACGCCGCCTTCGGCTCCTGCAGCCGCAGCTGCACCGCCCGCGGCCGCCACTCCAGCCGCGCCGGCCGGCAACAAGATACATGTGGTGCCGCCGGCGCCACCCGCTGCAGCTCCGGTTCCCCCGGCGCCAGACGCACAAGCGGCACTCGCGCGGCAAGTCTCTCAGATGGTCGCCGCAGCCAAGGAAAATTTGGACAAGACTTTGCGGCGCGGCGCTGAACAAGCGATCACGGAAGAGATGACGGTCGCGCGCCAACAACTGGACGCCCAGCTGCACGACACAGTCGAGAAAGCCATCAAGGTCTCGATGGACCGCGTCTCCGAGTCAGCGGTGAAGAAGGTCGTTCAACAGGCGACCGATCGCACTGCCGCGATTGTGGAAGAGGCACGCAAGGCGACGGAAACGTCAACCTCGCAGCTCGATGAGAAAGTCCGTAACGCCGTCCAGCAGGCCGTAAGCCACGCCGCAGAACAAGCGGCGCTCCAGGCAGCCCAGCAAACGGCGACAATCAATTTGAAGCAATCCGTTGAAGAGGCTGTCGAGCGCGCTCTCCGCGACCGCGAAGCTTCCACGCCGTCTCTCGAAATCCTCTCCTCGCCGGAAGCCGCTCAAAACCATCTCGAACAATGGCGCAAGAACCTCGAGGAAACCGCCCAGTCCGTTCGCAACAAGTCGATTGAACGAGCGCAAGCTGACGCTGGCACTGCCACACAGCAATGGAACGCCGAATTTGAAACCGCGCTGACCAACGCATCGCAGAAACTCGGCGATAAACTTACCGAAGTCTCGCAGGTCGCTCTCACACAGGCCGAACAAGACGCAGCTGCGCGTGTCCAAGCCCTGCAGGCTTCGCTCACAGAAGCATCGCAAGCCGCATCGATTCAGGCGGAGCAAGATGCCGTCGCACGCGCGCAGGTCTTGCGTTCTTCATTGGACGAAGCCATCGCGGGTGCCGCCTCCACCATCGAAACGCTCGGCGCCGGGCTGCAACAGGAACGCCATCGCGCCGAGGAGACCAAGGCCCAGCTCCAGGAAGCGGTCCAGCATTCGCTGCGTCAATCGCGCCAGCAACTCGATGAACTGCTCACCGCTCAGCAGCAGGAGATGTCTCGGAAGGCTGACCAGGTCATCGCCGACCGCGCACAGCAGATTGAGCCAGCTCTCCAAGCCTCCGCGCAGAAAATTCTCGAGCGAGTTTCGATCGAGCTCGAAGAGAAACTGGCGCCGCATCTGGATCAGGTTCGCCGAACAGCCGCGGAACTTGAGCAAGCCGAGCACCGTGCAGAACAAACGAAACATCACGTCCAGGAACAGATTCGCCACTCAGCCGAGGAAGTCACGCACCTGCAGCACGCCGTGCACAGCCAGGTGCAACAGGCCGCCGAGCAGGTGACGCATCTGCAAGAAGTTGTCCGGGATCAGGTCCAACAAACCGCTCAGCAAGTAGCGCAGTTGCAGGATGAAGTCAGCGCGCAAATGCAGATGGCGACCGTTCGCGCGGACCAACTACAGGACACCATCCGGGAACAAACCGTGCAGGCGTCCGAGCAGGCCATCCAGGATGCGCTGAAGCGCCTGCGCAGCGAGATTGGCAACGTTCCCGCTGAAATCGAGCAATCCTGCCGTGAAGTCGCATCGAAGGTGGAAGAGGAAGTTCAGCAGCGCAGCACCGAAGCGCAACACCAAACGTACGAGGCGCTGCAGAAAGCCGCCGATTGGTATCAGAAGAAAGCGCACAGCACGATGCAGGTTTCGCTCGAGAAGGCCGTCGAGCAATCGTCCACCGCTCTGCGCGACCGCGCCGCTGAAGTCTCCAGCCTGCTGGCGTCGGAGCTCGACCATTACCGCCGCACTTACGTCGAACACAGCACCGCGCAGATTGAGGATTCCGCGAAGGAGATCGTCACCCGCCAGCGCGACAAGATGAACGAAACGTCGCAAATGACGACGGCCGGCTTTACCGATCAAGTACATCGCGTCACAACCGAATCGCTGCGGCGCTTCGAACAAGCTTCACGAGAAGCGGTGGAAAAAACACGCTCCGACATGGAATTCACTCGCGAAGGTTCGCTCGCGGAATATCAAAAGATGCTCGACGATCGCATGATGGAGGGAGTCGAACAAGCTGGCGTCCACCTGCAATCGCAGCTCATTCCATTAATCGAAGAATGGGAAGCGCGGCGCGAGGCGGAAAAGAAAGAATGGATGGAGCACCTGAAGAAAACCAACGACGAGTCCATCGAAGCTTACAAGGCGCGCCTGGAAAATGCCTCTAATTCCTGGCTGCTTGCTTCCGCCACCACGCTGGGTCAGCACTCTCAAGCGGTGCTGGATACAATCGCCAAAGCCGCAGAGAAACGCCTCCGCGAAACCTGCTCCGAAGTCCTCGGCACCATGGGCGACACTCTTAAATCGCGCCTGCTGGGGCTTTCCACTGATTTCGGCCCCCAGGAAGACGACGAGTTCCCTCCGAAGATAAAATAGGCTGCAAAGCACCGTCGCCAATCGCGGCGCTTTTTCTCTTTTCTATTTTCCGGTTTCCCTTTTCCAATTTCCAACCGGCCGCTCCGGTATAATAGCCGCCATGTCTAATCAGGCTTACCTCAGCATCTGGCTAAAGGATTTTCCCGAAGACGTGATGCTCGAGCGCTTTGGAGATTTTCTAGCCACGGTTCCCTTCTCCGCCAAGCGGCCGGGATTCACGTACCTGGAAATTCAGGCAGTAGATGCCACCGAGACTCCCGTATTCGAGCAGGATCTTCGCTCGCTTCCGCTTGACGCGTCCAGCATCATCGAACTTGCCAAAGAATATCTTCATAGCGATTCGAGCTATGCGGTCCGCGCCGATTGGGATCTATGGGTCTTCGAAGGTGAGCCGCCGCGGTGGCAGCAATTGCCGCAACCTATCGAGCTGCGCTGCAATGGAGAAGGCTACGACGATGGCTTCTGGAGAGAAAATGGCCATTTCGAGGTGAATTTCGGCTTCGAACATCTATTCACCGGTCACGGGGGCTTGCTGGGCATTCGCCAGATTGCGCGCCCCGCGCCGCAAAGCCCTGAGGAGGCCGATTTTCTCGAATCCATGTCTAAACCCGCGAATCTACAGATGTATCAGGAAAAAACTCGTGAAAATATCAAGAGCCTTTTCGAGTGGGTTCGCCGGATCGAGGATTCGCTGCCGATAGCCCGGCTGCGGCTATGGTCTGAAGGAGAGGAAAATTTTGAGGCGCGCCTCGAAGAGATTTTGGCTGCTCGTTAGCCTGCTGGCGTTGACGGCATTCGCAGTCCAAACGGCGAGCCAGTCCGTTCCGCAATCGAAACACGCGGAATACCAGAGCCCAAGAGCCCTTCCGTGAATGCGTCCGGCAAGTTAGAATTGTATTCGCGGGTATCTAAGCTGTCGAGCGCGTCCAGCCTTCACCGGGATTTCATGAAGAAACTTGCGTTTCTCGTAATCGTAGCTGCTGCGACTGTGGGCGTTACCTCGTGCGGAACCTCTGCGCCGGAGCCGTCCAAGCCAGCGGCCAGCGCCGCTACGCCAGCCGCCCCATCCACTCCACCGGTTCCGGACGATGTTCAGAAGGCCGCGGAAAAAGCGCTGGGCTCTGAGACGGAGGTTCTCTTGTACGGTGACCTTGCCAAAAATGGCGCGCAAGAGGCTTTGGCCATTAATCGCATGAAGCAGAATCCCAAGGGAGGCGCGCCCGGCACGGTTATTACGCGCGCGGTTATCCTGCAAAAAGACGCCGGCGCGTGGAAGGAAATTCTGCGCTGCGACGAACATTTGGAAAATCCCAAGGGCTATCTCGGCAATATTCCGCTCGCGCCGGTGAACGGCTGGCGCTTGCAATACGAGCAGGACGCGCAAAAGGGCTTGCAGCTTTATTTCACCCCGGTCGCCGATCCCAAAGGCGCCCGCGCCTTGCCCATCGAAGTCCGCTGGAACTTTAAAGTGAAGCGCTACCAATCGCTCGACCGCAATTTCGAAAATTTTCTCGGCGAGTTGCCTTCACTGGAAACTCCGGAGTCACAAATCCACCTGTGAGCGCGATCGCCCAACCCGTCGCAGTGCCCGCCGCTCGCAAAGTGAAACAAGCGTCGGGCTGGGATCATTTGAAGTCGCTGCTTCCTTACGTCTGGCGCTATCGCGGCATGGTTGTATTAGGGCTGGTGACCAATACGCTGATGGGCCTGATCGGCGCTTACCCGCAGTTGATAATCGGCGCCATAACAGATTGCGTCGGCGGCTCGTCGCAAACTCTTTCTACGCTCGCGGGTACGGCGAAAGCGATCGTCCATCCGGTTCTCGCACTTTACACGCCGATGAGTCGCCACTCGCTGGGCCTGCTCTGCCTGGTGCTTGTTGGCGTCATGCTGGCCAAAGGATTCTTTTCGTTCTGGACTCGCTGGATATTGATCGGCGTTTCGCGTGAGATCGAGTACGACCTGCGTAACGATATGCTCGCGCGGCTGGTGGAACTCGAGCCTGAATTCTACGTGCGGAATCGCACCGGCGACCTGATGTCCCGCGCGACCAACGACCTGAACGCGGTGCGCATGGTTCTGGGCCCCGGAATTATGTACAGCGCCACTACGATCGTGACGATGATCGTGGCAATTTTCTTCATGGTGCAGCTGTCAGCGAGCCTCACTTTTTGGGTTCTCTTGCCGGTCCCGGTTGTCGCATTCGCCGTCCGCTATTTCGGCGAAACGATCCATCGGCTTTCAGAACAAATCCAGGCCTCACTCGGAATTCTCTCCACTCGAGCGCAGGAGAATCTCACCGGAATTCGCGTCGTCCGGGCATATGCGCAAGAAAAGGCTGAGATCGCGGCATTCGATCAAGCGAATCGCGAATACGTGGACCGCAATATCAAATTGATCGCCACCTGGAGTTTGTTCTTCCCGTTTTTGACTGCTCTGATCGGCATCACCTTCGTAATCTTGCTGGGCAAGGGTGGAAGGGACTTGGTTGATCACAAGTTCACCGTCGGCACGATGTGGGCGTTTTACTGGTTCCTGGGCCAATTGGTATTCCCCATGATCGCGCTGGGCTGGGTCACCAATATCTTTCAACGTGGCGCCGCCTCCATGGGCCGGCTGAATTACATCCTGAACGCCAAGCCAAGAATCGGAACTTCGGCCACGAGCCTCGAAAACTTCGAGGACGCATCGGCGATTGGCAGCAACGGTGATTCCGCCATTGCCGCGTCCACGGCATCGGAATCGCCCATTCTTGGTGAAATCGAATTTCGACACCTCACCTTTACTTACCCGACTTCGCGAAGTGAAGACGGTACGGGTGGCGGGCCCGTGCTTCAGGACATCAACCTGCAAATCCCCGCCGGCTCTTCGCTGGCTATCGTTGGACCTACCGGCAGCGGAAAATCGACGCTCGCTTCACTGATTGCCCGCCTGTGGGACGCTCCTCCCGGAATGCTGTTCATAGACGGCCGCTCGATTCGCGACTATCCCGTGGCCGAACTGCGGCGCGCCATCGGCTACGTCCCGCAGGACACATTTCTTTTCAGCGACACCCTGCGCGAGAACATCGCCTTTGGCGTTAACACCGCGCTCGAAGAACACATTTACGAAGCAGCAGAAATCGCCAGCGTTTCAGGAGAGATTCAGAGCTTTCCACAACGCTACGACACGATGGTAGGCGAGCGTGGCATCACGCTTTCCGGCGGCCAGAAGCAGCGCACTTCCATCGCTCGTGCGGTTCTTCGCCAACCCAAAATTTTGATTCTGGATGACGCGCTTTCCAGCGTGGATACTGACACTGAGGAGCGCATCCTGCGCCGCTTGCGCGACGTGATGAGCCAGCGCACCTCCATTGTCATCTCCCACCGCGTTTCCACGGTGAAACATGCCGATCAAATTGTGGTCCTGCGTGATGGACGCATCATCGAGCGCGGCACGCACGACGAACTGCTGGCACTCGGCGGCTACTATGCCGATCTGAACCAAAAACAAATGCTCGAAGAAGAGTTGGCACGCGAATGAGCGACTTCCGCGAAGAAGAAAAATTAGGCAAGCTCTACGATTCGCAGCTTACCCGGCGGCTGATGCAATATCTGCGTCCCTATCGCCTCCAGGTTATACTGGCCGTTTCGTTCACCTTGGGTATCACCGCGCTCGAAATCGCAGGCCCGTATCTCTTCCACGTGGGTATAGACAATTACATCGTGCCTGGATATCAGGGCACCATGGCAAGAAGGGTCGCTCTCGTCGGTTTGCTTTGGGTGGTCTTTGCGTACGCCGGATCCATCCTCGCTAGTTTTGGGCTGCAATACGTGCAGGTGCGGATCATGCAATGGGTCGGTCAAGAAACGATGTACGACCTTCGCAAGGAAATTTTCGAGCATTTGCAACGGTTGTCCATGAGCTTCTTCGACCACAGCCCCATCGGCCGGTTGGTAACCCGCTCCACCACCGACGTGGACGCGCTCAACGATCTCTTCGCTTCGGGCGTCGTGGCTATGCTGAACGACTTCGTTCTGCTCTTCGCCATGGCTGCCGTGTTATTCAAATGGCATCGCTTTCTCGCGGTGGCAACCCTTTCGCCGCTGCCGTTCATGATCCTGCTCACGTATTTTTTCCGGAATCGCGTCCGCGACGCCAACCGCCGCATTCGCACCGCCATCGCGCGCATCAACGCTTTCTTGCAGGAGCACGTGAGCGGCATGGCTGTCGTTCAGCTCTTCAATCGCGAAAAGAAATCGCGCAAGAAGTTCGAGGAATTGAACCGCACCCACATGATTGCGTACAAAGACGCGATTGACGCCTTCGCATTTTTCTACCCCGGCGTTGAATTTCTCAGCATGGCCGGCATTGCGCTCCTGGCGTGGGTGGGAGGCGTGCGCGTGATCGCCGGAACCCTCGAAATCGGCGTGCTCGTGGCGTTCATGATGTACGCGCAGCGCTTCTTCCGTCCCATTCAGGACTTGAGCGAAAAGTTCAACATCCTGCAAAGCGCCATGGCCGCCTCCGAGCGCATCTTCAAGTTGCTGGACGAGCCGGTCACGATCGTTTCTCCGCCGACGATTCACACGCTTCCCGCGCCGCGCGGCGAGATCGAATTCCGCAACGTCTGGTTCGCCTATCACGGCGGAGCCGCTCCGAAAGAAGACGAATGGGTGTTGCGCGACGTTTCCTTCCGCGTCGAGCCCGGTCAGACTCTCGCCATCGTCGGCCACACCGGCGCCGGCAAGACCACCATCATCCAGCTGCTGCTGCGTTTCTACGACATTCAGCGCGGCGAGATCCTTCTCGACGGCGTGGACATTCGCGAACTTGATCTGCAAGAACTTCGCCGCATGTTCGGCATTGTCTTGCAGGACCCGTTCCTTTTCACCGGCACGCTGGAATCGAACGTGAAATTAGCCACGCCAACGATTGATCGCGCCGCGACGGCGAATGCTCTCCGCGAAGTCGGCCTGGGAGCTTTTCTCGAATCGCTCCCGCAAGGTGTGGAAACGCCGGTCACCGAGCGCGGCTCCACGCTTTCCGTCGGCCAACGCCAACTCGTCAGCTTCGCGCGGGCCCTGGCGCACGATCCCAAGTTCCTGATTCTCGATGAAGCTACCTCGAGCGTGGACACCAAAACCGAGCTAATGATCCGCGAAGCGCTCGACCGGCTGCTCAAGAACCGCACCGCAGTGGTGATCGCCCATCGCCTCAGCACGATTCAGCACGCGGACCGCATTCTCGTCTTCCACAAAGGACGCCTGCGCGAACAAGGCTCGCATCAGGAACTCCTCGCGCTGCGCGGAATCTATTACCGCCTCTACCAGCTCCAGTACAAAGAGCAGGAACTGGTCGCATCTTTGCCCACCACCGCAATTCCGGGATTTTCGCAGCCTCTGTCTGCCAATGACTGAAACGCCGCTCGCCGTATGGCGGCGCCAACGCGCATCAAAATTCTCTCCGCCGATCAGCCGGGTAGCTTTGCTGCCGCAAACAGCACTGAGTCCGTTCGATGAGTGAGCCGCAGATCCTCATTTCCGCCGGCGAAGCTTCGAGTGACATGTATGCAGCGCGCCTGGCGAAAGCGCTTCGCGCGCGTGTGCCCGCGAAGTTTTTTGGAATGGGCGGCCCACGCATGCAAGAAGCTGGCGTCGAATTAGTGGCGAATTACCACGAAGTTGCAGTCGTCGGCATCACCGAAGTCCTGCATAAAATTCCCACCGTGATCGGCGTGCAAAACCGGCTCGCCCGCGAAGCCGCCAACCGCAGCGCCGCGCTCGCGATCCTGGTGGATTCGCCGGGAACGCATCTGGGAGTCGCCCGTCGCCTGAAGCGCGTCAACATTCCAGTCGGCTATTTCATCGGCCCGCAAGTATGGGCCTGGCGCGCCGGCCGCGTGCGAGTGGTGAAGCGTCTCGTGCAGCGCATGGTTGTGATATTTCCGTTCGAAGAGCAAATCTACCGCGACGCGGGCGTGCCGGTAGACTTTGTCGGCCATCCGCTGGTGGATACAGTCCACGCCACGATGTCGCGCGCAGAATTTGCCACGCAATACGGTCTGGATGCGAGCCGTCCGATCGTCACGATTCTTCCCGGCAGCCGCCCCAACGAGATCGCCCAAAACTACGCGCGCGTAATCGCAGCCTGCGAACGACTGGCGCAGCCAGACGGCGTGCAATTCGTACACGCCGTGGCTCACGGCCTCAGCCCCGAATTCTTATCGCGTTATGCCCAACCGAAAGTAAAGATCACCCGTGTGGAGGATGCCACTTACAACGCGCTCGCCGCCGCCGATTGCGCGATCGTAGCCAGCGGCACCGCCACAGTGGAAGCCGCGCTGCTGGGAACGCCTATGGTGGTCGTCTATCGGGTGGCGCCTCTCACGGCTTCGATTCTGCGGCACATGATTCGCACTCCCTTTATCGGCATGGTGAACCTGATCGGGGGCAAGCGAGTTTGCCCGGAACTGATCCAGGACGATTTCACACCGGAAGCGGTTGAAAAGGAAGCGCGCCCCCTGATTGAATCGTCCGCCGCTCGCGACGAGATGAAAGCAGGCCTCGCTGAAGTCCGCGCCAAACTGGGTCCCGGTGGCGCCATCGAGCGTGCTGCGGACATTTTCGCGCGGATGTTGTAACCTTCTACCTCGGGGCAACTTCGCGCGGGCAACGGGTATCTGATGTAATAGGGCGATAACCCGTCGCGAGAGAGGTAGTTTCCCTTGTTCACATTCTTGTACATGTCCCATTACGTTCCCAAAAAGCTCATTGCGGGCCTGGCCCTCGTGGCCGCTTTCTTTCTGCTCGCCAGCGCCGCACGCGCGCAGGCTCCCCGCACATTTCCCTTCCGCGCGGCGGATTACCAGGTAGAAGTTCTGTTGCATACCGACGATCAGACGATCTCAGGCCTCGCCAAGGTTGAATTGATCGCGCAACAGCCTTCGCGCACCGTCGTCGTGGAACTTCACCAAGATTTGCGAGTTAATTCCATCACCGGGCCCGGCGGAAAGCCTCTGCCATTTGAACGCGACAACAATAACCCGCTGATCCTAACCGTCGGCCTGCCCGATGTGGTCTCTCCCGGCAAGACGGTCACCCTGGCATTCGACTACACCGGGCCGCTTTCCAATGAAGATGACAGCCCCACAAGAGGTGTGCGCTTCGCGTCCGTGGACAAGACCGGTGCGTACTTGCTCCTTCCGGCGCGTTGGTTCCCTCTTACCAATTTTCCCTCCAACCGCTACACCGGCACTTTCAAGATAACCGTGCCTGATAATTTCGCGGTCGTGGGCACCGGTAAAGCTGACCCGCCGAATTTGATGCCGGGCATCGGTAAGGGCGCGCCCGGCCAGGCGTCGTACGTATTTCACTGCCCTCACGCGGCGCCGGTTGGGACGTTTGTCGCGGGCACCTTGCAGCTTTCGCCAGTGCAGTCCGAAGGCTTCAACGTATCCGTCTTTACACCGCCGGCCCAAGCCAATACCGCAAATTCGTACGCCACTTCGGTCGCCCATATTTACAGCTATTTTTCCGACGCTTTCGGCCCACTCGAGATGAAAGAGGACGATCCGCCGCTGACGATCGCGCAAATGCCGGATGGAACCCTGCCTGGATTCGCCGCGCCCGGATTGATGCTCATCAGCGCGCGCCAATGGGGCCTCAAGGCCAATGATCGTTTGCTCTCGCAATTGGCCGCCGAACAGTGGTGGGGGAGTCGCGTGCTGCCTGACAACGCTTCCGACGTCTGGCTCACCGACGGCCTTTCGCGCTACGCCGAGGCGATGTACGCCGAGCAAGCGGACGGAACTGCCGGCCTGCACAAAGCGCTCGAAGATTTTGCCGTCGGCGCGCTTATGTATGAAGACACCGCGCCCATTTCGCAAGCCGCTCGCTTGCAAACTTTTTCAAACGAGTATCGCTCGGTCGTCGCGGATAAAGGCGCGCTGGTCTTCCACATGTTGCGCACTGAACTTGGCGACGACGGGTTTACCGCGTTGCTGCGCGAGTTTTACAAGAAATACGAGGGCAAGAACGCCAACCTCAACGACTTCGAGAAAATAGCGATGACGAAAATCCCGCCTCCCGTCAAAGGCCAGCCTCCGGTCAATTTAGTCTCGTTCTTTTCTCAATGGCTCAATTCCACCGGCGTCCCTGAGTTCAAGCTCGAGTACATCGTTTACCGCACCAAGAAGGGCTTCAAGGTGGTAGGCAAGATTCATCAGGATCTCGATACCTTCCGCATGCCCGTCGAAATTCGCATAGATACCGAAGGCAATCCTGAAACGAAAAAGATTCTGGTTACTGGAACGACTCAGCCCTTTGAAGTGGATACCTTTGGACGCCCCAAGCCCAACGGCATACTGATTGACCCCAATAATAATCTGCTGAAATCCAGCCCGCGCCTGCGCGTGCGCGCCATGATCGCTCGCGGCGAGAGTCTTGCTGAAGTGGGCAAATACTACGAGGCAATCCAGGAGTATCAGAAGGCGCTCGACACCCAGCCTACGAATTCACTCGCGCATTTCCGCATGGGCGAAGCCATGTTCTACCAGAAGAATTTCCAGGCTGCCGCCAATGCTTTCCGGGCAGCGCTAGGCGGGGACGACGATCCGAAATGGACGGAAGTCTGGAGCCACATTTACATCGGAAAGATTTATGACATTCTCGGGCAGCGCGAACGTGCCGTGAACGAGTACAGTCTGGCGCAGCATCTCGGCGACGACACGGCTGGCGCGCAACAGGAAGCCAACCGGTACATTCAGAAAGCCTACACGGGAGACGAGACTGCGCCCGCTACCGCCGGGACGGCTCCTGCGCCTTCGACTCCACCCGCAGCCTCTGCGCCGGCGGAGGATAGCAACAAGCCGACGCTGAAGCGTCCGTCACCCGGCCATTAATTTGGCGTTCGTGGGACATCAGTAGGCGCAGATCTCGGATCCGGCCCGCGTCGTTCACAGCTTGCTGGTATCACTATAGAGGCCGCGTGAGCACATGAGAATCTTTGTAGGCCGTAACTTTAGCTGCGGCATAAACATCGCAAGATCAGAGCGGCTTAGCCGCTGAAGTACAAGCTTTGCAGTTCTCACACGTTCTCTATAGCGGTTCCAACCCTGTGAGCCTCGGCGATTCCACGTTCTTGTGCTGCACGAAGACCTGAAACGTCTCGCCCATTCCTTCGGGATAGATCAATGTCTTGAACAACAGGCGCGCGCGAGTTCGATCGCCCTCGCTCATTCCCTCCGATTGCAGCTCCGCGAAATCGCTCTGCCGCGCGAGCGCCATCAAGAACGTGGATTGCGACGCGAGCCCGGTGCGCGCTAGGCCTGCACGTTTTCCCCAATGATCGAGAGCCGTAAAGTTCACGTGCGCCGTCAAATCCTGCTCGCCCGGCGCACGAAAGAAATCCTCTCCCGCGCGGTGCCGCTGGTAAGCAAGTAGCGTTCCGCGCATGTGGCGGTGGTCGTACAGTTCGCCGGCCTCATGGCCGTAATCGATGGTCAGCACAAAGCCGCGCTGCAATCTTGTGCCGGCATCTTGAATCCATTCGCAGGCGCTCAGGTTTGCTTCGGCTTGCTGTCCGTCCTCAAGCGTGATCGCCTGGTCGCTGAAATATTCGCGAAGCGCGACCGAAGAAAGAGGGCCGACACATTCGCCCACACCATTCGGCCCGAGAGTCACATATAGTTCACGCAATTCCGTTCCTTCACGCACGACTCGATGCACAGGCATAGCGTCAAACAATTCATTCGAGAAAATACATCCGCAGGCGATCTCGGCAGGGATTTCCGAAGCTATCTCGAACTTCCCGCCACCCACTTGGCTTCGCAAGGATTGCACTTCAGCAATCAGCCGCCGGCGGGCGGCAGACCGCTCCACAGCGATATAGCGCAGCGCCCCATAAAATTGCGGAAACTCACGCGCAACGAAATCCAGGATCTGTGCCGTCAGCGCTCCACCGCCTGCGCCAGCCTCGATTAGCAGAAATTCAGCCGGCCGGCCGAGCAGCGTCCACATTTCATGAAATTGCCGCGCTAGCAGCTTGCCAAAGAGCGGGCCAGCATCCACGCTCGTGAAATAATCGCGCCGCGGTTGCTGCTCCGGCTTCGTGTAGTAGCCAAGTTCGGGATGATACAGGCAGGCGTCCATATACTCAGCGAATGTAATGGGACCGTACGTCCGGATGCGCTCTGCAATGGTTGCTGCGAGAGGAGAAACGATGCCTAGCGCGCGCGAAGCGAGCATCAATTCACCCGTTGCGGGTTGCGCGTGAACATTTCAATGATGTAGTCGTGCAGGCAATCGTAGAGTTGCTTCTGGAACGTCCAGGGAAATTGCGCATGTTCGATCTCGCGCGGCCGCAGCTGAAAAATGTAATTGTGGACTTCCGCGATGGAAGGCTTGTAGCGGATCTCCACCTCCACGCCCTCGGTCGCCGGGCGCGCCGAAAAATCGAAGAGGGGATGCTCGTAGCGCGCCAGTTCGCGCCGAACTTTTTCGACCATCTCTTCGCTCATCGGTGGGCCTAAGCCTTCGACTGCAATTCGGCGCGAGCGCTGTTGAACGCGGCCAGTGCTTCTTGATCGAAAAGCACAAAGTAAACTTTTTCGAGCGGCGTCGCTCCAGCGAAATGCTTCGCCGTTTCGCGCAACATGATTTCCGCGCACTCCCGCATGGGAAACCCCGCGATGCCCGTACCGACGGCTGGAAACGCGATGGTCTTCAATCCCTTCTGCGCCGCGATGCGCAGCGAATGAGCTGTTGAACTCCGCAGAGATTGCGCGGAAGTCATGCCGCCCAATTGCATGCTCGCCGCATGAATCACGTAGCGAGCTTTCAGATTTCCACCGGATGTAATCGCCGCTCCGCCCACGGGCACCGGGCCAATCTCGTCGCACTCGGCTTGAATCTGCGGTCCACCCTTGCGGCGGATCGCTCCGGCGACTCCTCCACCAAGCTGCAAATCATTATTCGCGGCGTTGACGATCGCATCGGTGTCCATTTCCGTCAGGTCGCCCTGCAGAATCTCCACGTGACCGCCAAAAATCGTCTTTGATGACATAACAATAAAATGCGAACTCGCCCTCGCCCGGGACTTGCGACAAGCTACTTCTTGACCCCATCGCCGCCGTAATCATACACGCCCCGCCCGGATTTTCGTCCCAAGCGTCCTGCCTTCACATATTGCGCGAGCAGCGGCGACGGCCGATATTTTTCGCCCAGCGTCTTATGCAGATATTCCAGAATGTTCAGCCGCACATCCAGGCCAACCAAGTCCACCAACTCGAATGGCCCCATCGGATGGTTGAGCCCCAATTTCAGCGCTTTGTCTATGTCCTCCGCCGAAGCAATTCCCTCTTGCAACATGTAGAACGCTTCGTTGCCGATCATCGCATTGATGCGGCTGGTGATGAATCCGGGCGATTCGCGAATTACAACCACTTCCTTGCCTATGCGCCGGCCCACTTCCGCGCAGGCTTGCACCGTCGCTTCAGACGTTTCGAGCGCACGGACGATTTCCAGCAGCTTCATCTTCGGCACTGGATTAAAAAAATGCATCCCGATGCAATTCTCGGCGCGGAACGTGATCGCCGCGAGTTCCGTGATCGAAAGCGACGAAGTGTTGCTGGCCAGGATGGCCCCAGGCCGCGCGAATTTATCGAAGATTGTAAAAATCTCGAGCTTCACTTCCATTTCTTCGGGAACTGCCTCAATCAGCAGATCAGTTTCGCGGCAGACATCTTCCACCGACCGCGAAGTAGTGAGATTGGCGAGCGCGATCTTTTGTTGTTCCTCCGTCACTTTCCCGCGCGACACTCCCTCCGCCAGAGCCTCCCGAATATAGGCAATGCCCTCCTCAAGCATTTCCGGTGACACATCTTCCAGGATCGTGCGGTAGCCGCCGTAAGCCGCGGCATACGCAATTCCGCGGCCCATCGTGCCGGCTCCGATCACGCCGATCGTCTTTACTTCCATCGCGCTATACCACTCCTAAGCCTTGCGCGGGAAAAGCCGCGCCGCGTTTTCATATAGTATTTTCTGCTGCGCCTCCGGCGAAATCGGCAGCGCACGAAACTTTGCTATGTTGCCGCGTATGTCCGGAACGCCCGGACCCGGCCAATCGGTCCCGAACAGCGCCTTATCCGCGATTTCTTCGATCCGCGGAAAATATTCCATCAATCTCTGCGGTGGAATCCCTGAAATGTCCATGTACATGTTCGGATGGCGCCGCACCAGAAAAAACGCTTCATTCATCCATAAGGGTCTGCCGCCGTGCGCAAGAATCACCACGAGGTTGGGAAAATCCACGCCAATGTCGTCCGCCAGAATGGGCTGCGCATACGCATTGCGTGCACCTGGAAAAATCGAAGTCCCCGTATGAATCATCACCGGCATTCCCACGGCTTCCGCTCGCTCGTACATCGCGCGCAAAGGCCCCAGCCCATTGCGATATTCGTTGGGCGCGAATAATTGATGCGAGGGATGAACCTTCAACCCGCGAATGCCAATCTTTTTCAGCCGCTCCACTTCCGCTCCGGCGTCGGAAACATACTTAGGGTGCACCGACCCAAACGCCAGCAGCCTCTCGCGATCAGCAGCGCAATAGCTGGCGACCCAATCGTTCACTTCCCGCGTAAATCCGATCACATCCGGGCTTACATAGTTGATCAATCCTGCGCGTTCGATCTCCGCCTCATCCATGAATCGCAAGAATTCTTTCGGACTCGCGGCATACTTCGTGACGTCGTCATAGTCGCGACGTCCGCGTCGTATCAGTTCGAGCGCGGCCGGATGGACCATCTCGTGAGGATTAATGTGAATGTGTATGTCGATGATGGGAGGCAAACTTGCAAGCTCCGGCAAAGAACAACAATGCAGCGCTATGATCGCCTCTACAGGTGGGCAATCCCGTTTTCGTCGAAGCCCACGACCACTCGGCCGCCGGCCACGATCACCGGTCGCCGGATCAGATTCGGCTCGCGCGCCATCATGCGAATCGCTTCGCGGCGCGAAGGCGGATCTTCTCCCATGTGTTTCCGCCGGTAAAGCTCGTTGCGGGGATTCAAGAAATCCTCGTGGTCGCGCCGACCAATCAATCTTTCGAGTTCCGCCGCAGTCAAACGCTCTTTGTCCAAATTTCGGAAGTGAAGTTCGAATCCGCGCCGCTCCATGTACTTGCGCGCCTTGCGGCACGTCGTGCACGAAGGTTTCTGTATAAACTCAGCCTTCTTCCGCCTTTTCGCTGCGATTCTGCGAGGCTTGCTCGCCGCCCGCCTCACAGACGCCTTTCTCACCGCTACTTTTTTCCCGGCCTTCTTGGTTGCCATGCGTTAGTTCCCCTCAATATCGCGGTACGTTCGGATCAATCTCCGCCGACCAGCGCTCGATTCCCCCAGCCATGGATCGCGCGCCTTCCACGCCCTGCGAACGCAACCAAGCAGCCGCATCCAGGCTGCGTATCCCATGATGGCAGAAGAGCACCAACTCTTCGGCCCTTTCCAGACGCGCCAGATTCGATGGAATCTCGCCGAGCGGGATTAGCACCGATCCCTCAATGTGCGCCGCATCGTATTCCCATTGCTCGCGAACGTCCACGAAAAGGACCTTGTCGTCGCGCGCCAACAGTTCCTTTGCTTCACGCGGAGCTATCTCGATGTTCGAAAGCAATTCATCCATCGTCAATATCCGAAATCCGCAGGCGCGGAAAATGCGTGCTCTTTCACTGCCAACCTCTCCACACGATCTGCGCCCAATTGCTTCCAGTATCCCTGACGGTCGCTTACCTGAACGACCCACTGCGTCAGCCAATCCTCAAAATCTTCCAAGCGCCGCGTCTGTTCGTGGTACTGCGAAAAGAACGCATGGTCGCGGCCATAATAACCCTGCACGGGCGAGGGATGCGCGCCACCGGGTTCATGCACCACGGCCGCCACCAGAAACCCAGGCACCAAAGTGCGGTTTGGATCGGAGGCGATCACTTGCGGCTCCACGATCTCCTCCGCCACCACAATTATTTTCCGTGCTGCCCGCGCGCCATCTACGGCAACTCCCAGGCTGCCCCAGATGTGCGCATTCCCTTGAGCGTCCGCGCGTTGCGCATGCAAAATTGCCACATCCGGGCGCAGCGCGCGCACCGCCACCAATTTTTCCTCGCTCACTGGCGAAGAAAACTCGCGCAAATTTCCGTTCTTCTTCAGCAGATCGCTTCCCAACGTCGCGTACGTCGGCAGAAACGGTACGCCCAGCGCCCCGGCATGCAGCGCCATGGCCATCGTGAAATTCGAATAATCCACCACTTCCAGCCGCCGTGGGATGCTTCGCTCCACGGCTCGCCGAAAACAATATCCCACGCCGGCCGAAACATTTCCAATCCACGCCGCCATCACCCGCGAAACGCACCCTGCCCCGATCATCTGATCGAAGAGAATGTCCGAAATCGGCCCCACGAGCGTCAGGTCGCGCCGGCTCTGCCGAATCAGTTCATGCCCAGCGGCAAACGGAATCATCTGCTCGAGCTGCGCGCCGAGCAACACCATGCAGCCAGACGGCACGAGCCGCGCCACCGCGTCGCGCATGCTCATTAACTTGGATTCAGCAGGCATGTCATCGGGTCCAAAAATGATTGGGATCGAGCTCGCGCGTGATGCGGAGTTCCGTATCCGTTGGCGGCGGAGTTTCCATCAATTCGTCCGCCACGCGCAAAGTCCAACCGGTATTCGCCAAAACTTCCTCCACGCTCACTCCGGGATGGACGGAAGCCAGATAAGCCTCGCCGTCGTGTCCAAAGCGCAGCACGCCCAGAGTCGTAATGATCGCCGCTGGACCCGAAGCCTGCGGCAATCCCTGCGAGCGCCGCCAACTATTTCCAGTACCATATCCCGGCGAAGTAATATGTCCGACGCGGTCGCAAAGCCTGCCGCGTTCGTGCGCAAGCATCACCACGGTCCGCCGCGCCAGGCACGCGATGTCGCACGCGCCTCCCGACCCCGGCAAGCGCTGCATTTCCTTATGGCGATAGCCACAGGTTGTATTGAGATTGCCGAACCGGTCCACTTCCGCCGCGCCCAAAAACCCCGCGTCCACGCGTCCCTGCTGAAGCAAACCCATCACGCCGGTCATTTCGCCGCATTGCGTGGCGCCACGAAGGTTGGGCGGATCGCCCATGGTATAAAGCAGTTCGGCGGCAGGGGTATCGCGAACCACGCCGTTTTCGAAAAGTCCCACCGCGCCCGGCGCATGCGTCCTCCGCGCCACCAGAAATGCGAGCATCGGCAGGCGCATTCCCACGAAAACAAGTTCGCCGTCGGCAATTTCGCGCGCCGCGGCCGCTACCATCAATTCGCTGAAGGTATAACCGCGAGCCGCGAGATTGGCTTCCGATCGTGCGGTCATAACTGTCTGGGATTCACTTTCCGCAAGGACATGTCTGCGCGAATCAGTCCAGGGTCACGCCAGTGGCCTAGTACCCCTGGAAATTCGGTTTGCGTTTCTCGATAAAGGCGTTCAGGCCTTCGAGGCAATCCTGCGATTCAAAGCAGTGAACCTGCAGGCGAATTTCTTCGTCCAACGCGGCCTCCAGCTCTTTGCGCTGCTCGCCGCTCATGCGGTGCTTCACGTCGCGTTGCGCGAGCCCGGCTCCGTTGGCAATGCTTTCTGCAAGTTTTTTCGTTTCGGCTTCGAATTGCTCCGTCGGCACTACGCGGGAGACGATCCCCATGCGCAGCGCGTCTTCGGCCGAGAGCATTTGCGCTGTATAAAACAATTCGGCCGCGCGCGTCGGGCCGACGATCCGCGGCAGAAAATATGTCCCGCCGAAATCGGGGAACAAACCGATCTGCACGAAAGATTCCGCAAAACGCGCCTGGTCAGAGGCGATTCGAATGTCCGCGGCCAGCGCCAGGTTCATCCCGCCTCCCGCCGCCGGTCCATTCACTGCTGCAATCACTACCTTCGGCATCGTCGCGATCGCCAACGCTATCTCTTTTCCGGCCTCGACGAGCGATTCCAATTCTCTCACCGCTTTGCGTTGGCGCGCGTCGCGCAACAATTCCAGATCGCCCCCGGCACAGAACGCACGCCCCGCGCCTGTAAGCACTACGCAGTGGATGCCCCTATCTCCTTGAGCGCGCAATAGTGCATGCACCAATTCCTGACCCATCTGGATGTTCAGCGCGTTCAGTTTCTCCGGCCGGTTCAGACGAATGGTTACGACCGTGCCCGAGCGTTCTTCCGTCACTACTGGACTGGCGGTTGGCTGTGTGGCCCCCATGAATTCTTCGCCTCCCTTCCCTAGTCCTTCAGACTCTTCAACAGCGCCGCAAGTTTCTTGAAATAACGCGTTTTCACCGCGCGTTCTGTTCCGCCATTCACACCGCTCGTTGACGGCAGCACAAAAACCTTCGCGCCGTACAATTCTTCCTTCTGCAATCCCAACTTGCACTGCCTGCCCGCGAATTTCTCATAAACCATCTTGCCATTGAAAGCTACGACGCGCGGGCGCAAGTCTTCCAGCTTCTGCGCGAGCAGCACGCGGCCTTCCGCAAATTCCTGCCGCTCGATTTCATCTATGCCGCGTGTTGGTCGCTTCACCAGGTCCGTCATTCCGATGCCGAACTCCAGAATTCGCCGGTCGTCCTCGTAGCTAAGCGGCTCAGGAATGACGCCTGATTCATACATGATCGGCCAGAATTGATTTCCGCGCCCCGCGTAATAGTGGCCAACGCGCGCGGATCGGTCGCCGGGATTGGCACCGACCATAATCATTTTCATTCCCTTGCGAAGATAGTCAGGCAGTGTGCGCATTCAGTCCTTTTCGCTTCTCGCCACTTCTCGCGCCATCCGCTACCACAGCGGCGGTGCGATTATCCTTCACCACTTGCCCGGTCCGCAAGGTCGACGCGCCGCGTGTTGCTAACATCGCGCCCGGCTCTTCGTGCGCCCGTCGAAAGCGAAATTTAGCCCGTCTAAGTCGCTGAAATATGAGTATTTGCCACTCAGGCTCAATACCGAGGAAGCGCCCAACGCTCGATTTGTGCTACGCTAGTTCGCCTATATCCATGAGCGCTTCTAAATTGAATCCGTTGCAGCCCCGTACGCCGCTGCCGTCGCAGGTCGTGAAGGACGACGAAGGCTTGCTCGTCGCCGCCGCTAAGGGCGGCGATATTTCTGCGTTTGAAACCTTGGTCGGCCGCTACGAACGCAAGATTTTCCGCCTGGCGCAAAATATCACCCAGAACCGCGAAGACGCTGAAGACGTCATGCAGGAATCCTTCCTGAAGTCCTACCAGCATCTCGCCGAGTTCCAGGGCAATTCCAGGTTTTACACCTGGCTGGTGCGCATCGCCGTCAATCAGGCCTTGATGAAGCTGCGCAAGCGCCGCCCCAATCAGGTATCGCTTGACGAAGAGATAGACACTGGCGAAGATACCATGCCGCGCGAAGTGGAAGACTGGGGGCCGTCACCCGAGGATCGCTATGAGCAGTCCGAACTCGGACAGATACTTTCCACTACCATCGCGGAACTCGATCCACCTTTTAGAATCGTTTTTCAACTTCGCGACATCGAAGAATTATCGACCGAGGAAACGGCCGAAGCGCTTGGTTTGTCGATCCCGGCCGTGAAATCGCGGTTGCTTAGAGCGCGGCTGAAGCTGCGCCAGAAATTGAACCGGTATTTTCGCCAGGGTGAGAATTCGTGAACTGCAAGAGCATCGTCAAGGAGATTTCGAACTACCTGGAAGAAGCGCTGGAACCGTCGCTAAAATCGTCCATCGAAAAGCATCTGGAAAATTGCGAAGATTGCCGCATTGTAGTGGACACGACAAAAAAGACCGTCCAAATTTTCTGCAATTCCGAACCCGCTCCGCTGCCGGAGGATACCCGTCAACGCTTGCGCGACGCGGTTTTCAAGCAACTTAGCCACATCCGTTCTGAGAAGCCCTAGACGCCGCGCGCCTCCGCGGAACGAGCATCCTTTTCCCACAAAGATACCTGCCGCCCGACGGCCCGCTGCCGCGCCAATTCATAAACGCGCCCCGCCACCACCACGTCCTCCGTGGCAATTCCATTAGACTTGAAAAGCGTAATCTGCGCGGGGTTCGCGCGGCCGGTAATTTTTCCGGCGACAATTTCCGCTAACTCATTGACGCTGTCCCAGCGCCTTTTATCGTCACCGTACATTTGAATCAGATCGCCCGCCTCGATTTTCGACTGCTCGCGCGAATCCACCGCAATAATGTCGCAGCGGCGCACCGCTGCCCCATCCAGTTCATGCTTCTGTGGGAAATTCGCGCCGATGGCGTTGATGTGCATCCCGGGTTTTAGCCAGCGACCTTCCAGCACCGGATCTGTGGAATTAGTGGACGTCACCACGATCGCGGCGTCGCGCACCGCTTCCTCGGCCGAGGCAGCAGCCTCTACCGACAGCCCTAGCCGTTCGCTCATCTCTTTCGCGAACTGCTCGCGATGTTCCGCATTGCGGCTGAACGCGCGCACGCTTTCGATTTTTCGCACCGACGTGATCGCCTCCAGTTGCGCGCGCGCCTGCAAGCCCGTGCCGATGATTCCAATCGTGCTCGCCTCCGCTCGAGCCATCAGCCGGGTCGCGATGCCACTGGCCGCGCCCGTGCGCATTTGTCCCAGGTAATCCGCTTCCATCATCGCCACAAGATCGCCCGATTGCGCGTCAAACAAAGGCACCAGAAATCGCAACCCTTCCCGCGCGCTCGTGTACATTTTCAGGCCCATGTAACCACTTACCGCGTCGGCGGCAGCCATGTAATGGAGATAACTCTTCCCCGGAATATGTAAACGCCGGCGAGAGTGGACCTGCGCGCTACCGTCCGCGAGCCGGCGAAAGGAATCCTCCACCGCTTCGAGCGCCAGCGGCATGGTCAGAATGGTCTTCACGTCTGCTTCGGATAGCAGTAGCGCCACGACGTGCCTCCTGTGGAAATGGGCGAGGCAATGATAACGCGAGGCGGGAAGATATCAGAAGCTGACGTGGTAACGCAGCACGCGCGCTTCAGGCGCATCGAGAACAAGTAATTCGCCTTTAGAATTCACGGCCAGCGGCGGTGCTTTACGCGACGCTTGCCCCAATTGCGGCGCGAGATCCATGTCCAGCTTGGGCGCGCCGTCCGTGGTGACGACGTGCAGCATCAGACCATTCGAGTCCATCAGGAACACGCAATTGCTCCAGATCGCGAAGCCCGCGTTGGGATTCCAGCTAACATCCTTCGTGCTGGGTACGATTTCGGTGACCAAGTGACCGTCGCGCGTCAGCTTCATGATCCCGCCAGAAGGTGTCGCCAGATAGAGGTAGCCATCCGGTCCCGTTACTAGCGCTCCGAAGCGTTTTGAGCCCGGAAAGGTCTCACGCGGCTGCCAGGTTTGCACCAGGCGCAGTCGCGACGTGTAGGTGAACACCTTTCCCGCGTTCGAATCCAGTACGTGGATCAGGCCGTCATCGCCGACCGCCACGCTAAGCTCATTTCCAGGCACGGCCCGCGTCCTGAGTCGCAGCTCGCGGTAGCGGTCGCCACTTGGCAGAAAGATGAAGACGCTATCGCGAACGGGATCGGTTACATAGATGGCTCCGCTCTGGTCGAGTGCGATGAATTGGGGATGATTCAGACCATCTTCCTGAAAGGAAAGAAGCGGCTTGCCGCCCGCAGCGAATTTGGAAATAAATGCGCTGCCTGCATCGGCGATAAATATGTCACCGAGAAAGTTTGTGGCAATTCCCGAAGGATCTTGCAGCTGCCCGGGTCCGTCGCCCTTCACACCCCATTCGCCGATGTACGCAATGGATGGCGAGGCAACCACAGGTCTCTCGGCCATCACCACCGAGGATTCTTGCGAACATCCACCTGTAATGACCGAGCAAAGCAGAAGAGAAATGCACCCAGCGATGGAACCGCGCTTGCCCATATAAATCAATTTATCCCATCCGCGTAGGCACGTGAGATGAATTGCGCGGCGATGGAACGCGGTGATTAACGCCGGCGCTTGTGCGGTTCCTGCGCCCCTTTTTCTCTGACGCGGCGAACGATGGTCTGGTGCATCTCGTACGTGCGCTTTTCAGCTGTGCCGCCGCTCAGATCCTGAAACCAAAACGTGACGTCGCCTGCCGCTCCGGCTGTTTGTGTGCGCTCGATCGGCAGTTTGCCGCACACGTCGCTTTCGACATACGCGGTTTCGTAGCGTTCCCTCTGCTTTCCCCAGGTGTACACGCGCATCATCGTGAAGTCGCACGGCTGGCCCTCGGGGCCGTGAGTCCCGACGAGCAAATACTGCGGCATCGGCTTCCCGGAGGCGTCAGTCACGCGGCTGAGCTGCGTCCACGCCACAATTCGCATTCCGGCCGAGCTTGCGTAATCGGGCAGCGGCTGTGGGACGTCGAGGTCAATAAATCGCCCTAGCACCCATCCGGCGAGTGCGCCCTGATCTGCGCTGTGCGCGCGAACGAACCACCAATCCTCTTTCTTGCCTTCGGGAGCGGGCGCCGAAGATTCCTGGTCGGCGTTCTCTACGATCGCGGGCTTGATTTCGGCGGTTTGGCGCGTCAACAGGTCAAGGGAAACATCCTTGTTCAACTGGCGAATCCGCGGCGTGTCGCGCCCCGGCCCGAAATGGAGATTGCTGAGGACTCGCGTGTGCCCGCGCGCTTCCACCGTCATTCCCTCGGCCTTCTTTTCCATGTCTTTCATCCGCTGCCAAGAGTCCGCGGACAGCAAATCGCGTTCGGCGACCCAGCCGACGACGCCATCGTGCGTGCGGACCTTCACTTGATCCTGAAAACGCTGCAAGACGTCCAGGCGCTCTCCGAAATTGACGGTGCTGACTTGCTCGCGCACCTGCGCGGACGTGCTGTACACCGCGACCGAACGATTTCCCGAGTAGGCTATTTCTGGTGGGGCTGTCGCGTGACGCTCGCCGACGTAGAGTCCGACGACCACTACGAGCACCACCGCGAAGCCCAGTAGCATCTTCCGGATCACCGGCGTTCTCCGGGCGTAGCTGTACTGATGGCGCTGCTCGCTTGTGTGGGCTCTCTCATGGTCTGGGTTGCTAGCAAAGTAACCCAGCATTCTACACTAACCGCCGCGCGCATCCGCGCGCGCGTTGCGCCGCGAGTTTCCATGCACTCGCAAGCGCGATATTTCGGTTCTGATACAATTCCCTCCGCGCGTTCATCATTGATGGCTTACCTTCTCCGGAGGAATTGCATGCAGAGCATGGAAAAGCTGAAACCCTTAGCGCTGTTGCTGCTGAGGCTCGCGTTGGGAGTGATCTTTGCGTTTCACGGGTATCCGAAGCTCTTCACTCATACGCAGGAAGCGATGCAGGCGTTTGGACACATGGGTTTTCCGTCATATTTCGTGTACATCGCGGGAGTTGTCGAGTTCTTCGGTGGTTGCTTATTGATCGTCGGATTGTTTACGCGCGTGGCGGGCTTGCTGCTGGCGGGAGAAATGGCGGTGGCGCTGGTGAAAGTTCACGGATTACTTACTACGCCGATGAAAGTGGATGCTTATCAGTTTCCTTTGGCGATGGCTGTGGGCGCTTTTGCGCTGGCGACATTCGGTGCGGGATTGGTTTCGCTGGATCAGGCTGTATTCGGCGGAGGCGCGAGAGGTCCGGTCCGCAAATTCAAAAACAAAGATCGCGGCTAAGTTGCCGCGACCTTTTTGCGCTCAACTCTGAGGCAACGCCACCGGAGCGGCGTTCGCGCACGCCGCTCCGGCTTTTCCAAATTTGGTTACGCGGTTTGGGTTGAGCCGTGATCGGGGGTGCTGGGTGGCATTGGCTGCGTTGACAAATCCACCGGTATCGGCGCTGGCGCTTGTGGCATCACCAGCCATGCGATGAAGTAGCCCAGAATCGCGGGCACCAGCGGCACCGGGAAAATCACCAGGAGTACCCACACCAGGCGCACGATCGTGGAATCAACTTCCAGATATTCGGCGATGCCGCCGCAAACCCCAGCGATCTTGCAGTCGGTCGAAGACCGCATCAGGCGCTTGTGAATCGGCGGCGGCCCGGCGGGCGTCACGTGCTGCTGCGCGCCACAGTAGTAGCAATAATTCGAATATTCAGCGATGTCGCGATGGCATTTCGGGCAATTCACAGTTCCCTCCCGCGGGTCGCGCTCGGACTTCGACCCTCACAGTTAGTATACGACTCGACTTGCCAAAAGGTTTCATGCGACCGCCCTGACTTCTCTTGGCGCGCCTCAGGGGTTAAAACCCCTGATGATCGAGGCGTGGCGTACGGCGGGGCTGAAGCCTCGCCCTTCCAATCCTCCCAATCGGCTAAGGCTACTGCGAAAAGCAGATCCCTCGCTGCGCTCGGGATGACTTTCACTTCACTTTTTTGCGCAAACTGTAAAGCCGGTGCACCAGTACGTTGGACGGTCATTTCACTTTGGCGCCCGCCGGAACGTCCTCGGCGAAGGTGCAGAGTACTGGCTTGCCGTCCGGTCCGACTGATGCGGCTAGCAGCATTCCGTTTGACTCCAGGCCGCGCATTTTGCGCGGGGCGAGATTTGCGACGATCACTACTTTGCGGCCGACGAGTTCCTCCGGTGCATAGCCCAGCGCGATTCCGGCGAGGACTTGCCGTACTTCGTCGCCAATATCCACCAGTAGCTTCAGCAGCTTGTCCGCGCCCTGAATGCGTTCTGCGGATTTTACGACGCCGACGCGCAATTCCACTTTGGCGAAGTCTTCGATCCCAATCTTTGCGGGGCCAGCGGATGCTGGCGCGGCTCCTGCAGCCGCTGCACCAGCGGCGGTTGCTGTGACAACTGGGGCTGCGGGTGCCCCCGACGGCTTCGGCACATCGGCCTCGGTCGCGCCCTTGGCAGCCGTGTCCGCACTTCCAGGATTCCTAATTTCGTTTTCCATGGCTTCAATTTTCTCCAATACTACTTTTTTGTCCGCGCGCGGGAACACAGCCTCAATCGTTCCGATGCGGGTCTCGCCCTTCAACGCGCCCCATTCGACGCGATCGATCCGTTCATCCTCGATCTTGCCCGCCTGCCCGAGCTGCTCCCAGATTTTCTGCGTGGATTCCGGAATCACCGGATGCGCGAGCACGGCCAGGAGGCGCACCGACTCCGCCACGCTATAAAGAACCTGCTCGAGTCGCGCACGCTGCGCCGGGTCGTCGGCCATCGTCCAGGGCTTTTCGCTCGCGAGAAATTTGTCCGCCAGCGCCACAAGACCCCAAATCATGGTGAGCGCTTCGGAAAATTCGTTGTGCTCGTAGGCCTTGCGAATCATGGCGTGGAATGCGCCCGAGGTGACCTCAAACAGGCGTTGTGGCGCAGGCGTCGCGGCCGGAATCACGCCACCGAAATAATTCGAGATCATGGTAAGCGTGCGGCTGCACAAATTTCCCAAGCCGTTCGCGAGATCCGCGTTGTAGCGCGTGATCAGCGCGTCGCGCGAAAAATTGCCGTCCTGCCCGAACACAACTTCGCGCATCAGGTAGTAGCGCAGCGCGTCATTGCCCAAAGCCTTTACGATCGGCTCCGGGTACGCGACGTTTCCTTTCGACTTGCTCATCTTTTCCTGCTCAAACAGCAGCCAGCCGTGCGCGAAAATCTGCTCCGGCAGCGGCAGCTCGGCCGCCATCAGGAACGCCGGCCAGTAAATCGCGTGAAAGCGGATGATTTCCTTCCCGATCATGTGCAGGTCGGCGGGCCAGAATTTCGCGAACTTCGCGCTCGCCGAAGCATCGGGCGAGCCGTAGCCGATGCCGGTCATGTAGCTCGTCAGCGCGTCATACCAAACGTAAAAGACGTGGTCGGGATCGCCCGGCCACGGAATTCCCCACTTGATCGACTGGCGGCTGATCGAAAGGTCTTTCAGGCCAGCTTCCACGAAGGCGCGCACTTCGTTCATGCGGAAATCCGGCTGAACGAATTGCGGATGATCCTGGTAAAGCTGAAGCAGGCGGTCGCCGTAGGCCGAGAGACGGAAGAAATAATTTTCCTCGGAGATCAGTTCGGCGTCGCGCCCGCAGATCTGGCACTTCGCCGGTTCGGGCGTATCGCTCACGTAGGCGTTGTCGTAGATGCAGTAGCGGCCCTCGTAGCGCTTTTTGTAGATCGCGTCCGGAGACTTCTCCAGCGTGCGCCGCACGAGAGTCTGGACGGCGCGCGCGTGGTCTTCCGAAGTGGTCCGAATAAAATCCGTGATCGAAATTCCGAGCAGCTTCCACAAATCGCGGAAGATCTTTTCGTTCTGATCGACGAGTTTCTGCGGCGTGACGCCTTTGGCTTCCGCGGCGCGTTCGATGTTGACGCCGTGCTCGTCGGTGCCGGTGAGGTAGGCGACGTCGTAGCCGCACATGCGCTTGTAGCGGGCGATCACGTCGCAGACGATGGTGGTATAGGCGGAGCCAACGTGCGGGCGCGAGTTCGCGTAATAGATGGGCGTGGTGAGGTAGTACTTGGGTTTGGGATTGTCCATGGAGTTTTACTGGTTGCCGCCCGCGCTCCGTTTCTCGGCCTGCCGCTGAAATTCGAAAGTGGCGGCGGCGATTACTTGTTTTAGCGGGATGCCTTTTTGCGCGGCGATGCGCTGGCAGTCTTCGTATTCGGGCGTGGCGTTGAGCACTGTGCCGTTCATGCGCGAGACCTTCATTTGCACTTCGCCGAAGGGAGTCAGCACCGGCACGAATTCGCGGTCGAGAATCTTGCGACGGACTTCGTGAGTGCGCACGCCGAGCGTGGTGGTTTCGCGAAACACCAGATCAATCAGCGCGGCTGCTTTCGCAGGCTCGGCCAGAATCGTCACCAGCAGGCCCGGGCGATTTTTTTTCATTTGCACGGGCGTGGAAAAGACGTCCAGGGCGCCGGCGGCTAGAGCGCGTTCGACGAAATAGCCGTAAATTTGCGGGCTCATGTCGTCCACGTTCGTTTCGATCACGGTGATGGGCGCGTCCCAGTGTTCGCCGGGTTCGCTCACCGCGATTTCGCCGATCAGCAGGCGGAGGACGTTCGCTTTTTCAGTTAAGTTTGCGGAGCCGGCGCCGTAGCCGATGGCGCTGAGCTTCATTTCCGGAATTTCGGCGTAGCGCGTGGCGAGCGTCGTGGCAATTGCCGCGCCGGTCGGCGTCACTAGTTCTTTCGCGATGCCGCTGGTGTACATCGGCGCGCCTTTTAGAAGTTCGGCCGTGGCGGGCGCGGGGACTGGCAGCAACCCGTGAGCCGTTTTGACTTGTCCGGCGCCCACGTCGAGAGGCGAGCAGGAAAACTCGTCAATGCTCAGAAGTTCGAAGCCGATGGCGGCGCCGACGATGTCCACGATGGAATCTACTGCGCCCACTTCGTGGAAGTGGACCTGCTCGATCGGCATTTGGTGAACTTTGGCTTCCGCTTCGGCTAGCCGCGTGAAGATTTGGCGCGCGCGTTCGGCGGCGCGGGGCGCGAGTTGGGCTTTATCAATGCGGCCGAGGATGATCGAAAGTCCGCGGTGGTGATGGCCTTCGCTCGATGCGACTTTCACGTGCGTCGCGAAGATTTGGTCGCGCTGAACTTTCTCGGCGGAGATCGTCCAGCCTTCGAGGCCGAGTTTCCGCAGCTCCGATTCGATGGCGCGCAGGTCGGCGCCCGCGTCTACCAGGGCGCCCAGAACCATGTCGCCGCTGATGCCGGAGAAACAATCGAAATAGGCGTGGCGCAGGGTTTTCATCGGTCTGTTGGGCTTTCCGCGGACGGATGCGAAAAAACGATACTAGTCTGCGCGGGAAATCGTGTCAAATGCGCGCTAGTGCGAAACCGATTACGGGAAGTGGCAGAAAGTTTGCGATTGATTGAAGGCTCGGGCTTTTGTTTTCTATGATTTACAATGATTTCTAATCGCGCTGGTTTGCGATTGATTTTGGCGGGAAAGAGAATGATGGTCGCGCTGCGCGTGCGGAATGTTTGTTGCGGCAAAGTCGTCAATTTGTATCGAATAAGAATTGTTATGTGGTTTTGTTTTGAGCGAGATATGTTATTTGGTAGGCACTCATTTGTATCGAATAAGGATGGTGGCGCTGGCGATAGCCGACGACGTGTGACCGGCGTAAGAATCGCTGCGAGTTCACTGCGTGGGCGTGAAGTGCGGCGGGTTGGTCTCAAATTTTGCACAGAGAACGGTAGCATGAATCGTGGGAAAAAGCTGGCGGTACACCGGCTGTGAGCGGGGCGGGGTTGAGATCGAAGAGAGATCCCTGCCTGCGGCAGGCAGGCTTCGCTTCGCTCAGGATGACGTCAAAACCCGATGGCTGCGTGATGCGCCGGAAATGCAACCGTCCTTGCTTCGCTTAGGATGACGTCGGTTTTTGACCCACTGTCTGGGTTTCTTTATAATCGCCGGATTCATTGTGCTTGAGGAGGCGTGTGTATAAAGCGGTGGAGGAGCGGTTTCGCAAGGCTTTGCGGCACCACATTCATGAGCGGTACAAGACGGATGTGCCGATCGTTACGGAGCGGCCACCACGGCTCGCTATGGGCGAGGCGGCTTCGCCTGTGTGTTTTGAGCTGGCCAAGCGGCTGAAGAAGCCGCCGCGGGCGCTGGCGCAGGAAATCGCGAATTCGCTTAAGCCAATTAAGGGCATCGCGCGAGTGGAGGTGGCCGGAGGTGGTTACCTAAATGCGTTTTTCGACCGGGCTGAATTTTTTCGGGGAGCTTCCGAGGAAGCCGGGCAGGCTGGCGCTTCGCCCGGGGCGAATGCGACCAAGACTGTTGTCGAACACACCAGCATTAATCCAAACAAGGCTGCGCACATCGGGCATTTGCGGAATGCAGTGCTGGGCGACACGTTTGGGCGGTTGTTGCGGCACACCGGGCGGCGCGTCGAGATCCAGAATTACATTGACAACACCGGCGTGCAGGTGGCGGACGTCGTGCTGGGGTTTCTGCACCTCGAGAAGAAGTCGCTGGATGAGGTGCGAGCGCTTGCGGCCGCGCCGAAATTTGATTATTTGTGCTGGGATTTGTACACGCGGGTGACGCAATTTCTGGCGGAAGATAAGTCGCGGCTGGAATTGCGGAATCAGACTTTGAAGGAAATCGAAGAGGGGCACGGCGACGCGGCGCGCATGGGCGAAGTTGTTTCGACGGCGATCAACTATTGCCATTTGCATACTTTGGACCGGCTGGGAATTGATTTCGATTTGCTGACGCAAGAGAGCGACATTTTGCATTTGAAATTCTGGGATGCGGCGTTTGCGATGTTGAAGGAGCGCGGCGCGGTGCAACTGGCGACTTCGGGGAAAAATGCCGGGTGCTGGGTGATGGAGTTGCCGTCGGACCGCGAGCCTGCGAAGGAATCCGCGGGAGACGCGGCTGCGACGGTGGCTTGTGAACCGGCGGAAGAACCCGCGGAAGAGGCTGAGGCGAAGATTATCGTGCGGTCTACCGGGACCGTCACTTACGTGGGCAAGGATATCGCGCTGCATCTTTGGAAATTTGGCTTGCTCAATCGCGATTTTCATTACCGGCGGTTTTACAAGCATCCGGATGGGCACCAGGCGTGGGTTACGGCTAGCGATGGCGACGATCCGGGCGCGCCGGAATTTGGGCACGCGCGCGAACTTTTCAATGTGATTGATTCGCGGCAGGCTTATCCGCAGCAGGTGGTGGTGGCGGCTTTGCGGGCTTTGGGTTACGGCGACGAAGCGGATCACTTGAAGCATTTTGCGTACAACGTCGTGGCGCTTACGCCGCGCTGCGCGCTGGAAATGGGTTATGAGATTCCGCCGGAGGACGCGAAGCGGGCTTACATCGAAGTGAGCGGGCGGAAAGGCCAGGGCGTGAAGGCTGATGATTTGATTGATCAGCTGGAAGCGGGGGCGCGGAAGGAAGTGGATGCACGTCATCCGGATGCGCCGGAGGGGGAGCGGGCGGCGATTGCACATGCGGTGGCGATTGGGGCTTTGCGATATTTTCTTTTGCGCTTTACGCGTTCTACTGTGATTGCTTTTGATTTCAAGGATGCTTTGAGCTTTGAGGGGGAGACTGGGCCTTACGTGCAGTATGCCGTCGTGCGCGTGAATGGGATTTTGCGCAAGGGCGCGGAATTGGATCCGCGGGTGGCGGTGGAGGATGCTGCTAATACTGCTCGATTGAAGAGTGGCGAGATTGATGCGGGGCGGTTTCTTGTGGCGCCTGGTTTCGATGATATTTGGGATCTTGTGGTTTTGGCTGGGTCGTTTGATGCGCGTTTGGATACGGCTGTGGCAGCGCAGGAGCCGGTTTTTTTGGCGCGGTTTGCGTTTGAATTGGCGCAGGCTTTTAATGTGTTTTATCACAAGCATCATATTCTTTCGGAAGAGGATGCTGAGAAGCGGGCGTTCTTGCTTTTGGTTACGGCGTTGGTGCGGGGGCAGTTGGTGATTGCTTTGGGATTGTTGGGGATTACGGCGCCGGAGAAGATGTGACGATCGCGCGCACGTTAGCGGAAAGCGAAGAGAGGTCCCTGTAAGTTCACAAACCAAGTGCAACAGGCTGATAAGGTCGTGTTGCCATGGGACATTACGGACAACTATCACTGGAAGAGCGATGCACGATTGCCCGGCTTCAGGAAGCCGGGCAATCGTGCCGGCAAATCGCTGCAGCTTTGGATCGCTCGGCATCGACCATCTGCCGGGAGCTGAAGCGCAACAGCGGCGCCCAGGTCGGCTATCGGCCGAGCTGGGCCGCGAATCAGGCTTGGGCCCGGCGTTGGCGTGGTTCGCGCCTGGCCCGGCAAGCGGACTTGCGCGAAGTGGTCTTGCAGCGCTTGGCCCAAGGGCATTCGCCCGAACAAGTCGCCGGCCGCTTGCAACTGGAACGGGGACGGGCCGTGCTGTGCGCCGAATCCATCTACCGTTTCATTTATGCGCAGATTCGGCGCAACGGCGATACCGACTGGCGCAACTATCTGCCGCGACGCAAATGCAAACGCGGCTATCGCCGTCCGGCGCGAGACCGCTCTCCGCTGCGGCTCATTCCGCAGCGGATCTCGCTGGCCGAGCGGCCGCTAGAAGTTTCGCAGCGCGATGCCGGTGGCCATTGGGAGGCCGACTTGATGCTGTTCAGCGATCCCGGCGGAGTGCTGCTGGTGGCGCAGGAACGCGCTTCGCGCTTGCTGTTCATCCGCCGCCAGCACAGCAAAGCGGCCACCCCGATCGTCCAGGAATTAGAGCGCAACTTCGCGCTGCTGCCGCCAGCGCTGCGCCAAACGGTCACCTTCGATAACGGCGCGGAGTTCTCGCACCATCAGCAGTTGCACACCCAACTGCAAATGCAAACCTACTTCTGCGACACGCAGGCACCGTGGCAGAAAGGCGGCATCGAAAACGCCATCGGCCGGCTGCGTCGTCTGCTGCCCAGAAAAGTTCATCCGAGCCGGCTCACGCAGAGCAGCCTCGATGCGCTCACCCAGCGCCACAATCACACTCCCAGAAAATGCCTGGGCTTTCAAACTCCCGCCGAGATCTTCTCGTCGATGCTGTTGCACTTGAAATGTGAATCCACACCTTCGCTTCGCTCAGGATGACGTCAAAAGATGGAGCCGGCGAGACGCCGGCGCTACTCGCGGCGTTAGAGTTTCATTGCGAAGTCTACGATCGAGCGGATGGCTACGCCTGTGGGGCCTTTGGCTAGCCAGGGTTTGCCTTCGTCCACCCAGCAGGTGGCTGCTATATCTAAGTGGATCCAGGGGGTGTCTTCGGCGAATTCCTTTATGAACCAGGCGCCGGTGATGGCGCCGCCGCCTTTGCCGCTGCCGGTGTTGCGGATGTCCGCGATATTGCTTTTGATCATTTCCTCGTACTCGTCGTCCATGGGCATGGGCCACATTTTTTCGCCGGCGGCTTTGGCGCTTTCGAGAAATTGATCGAGATATTCGCGCGGCGTGCCGAACGCGCCGACGTGGACGCTGGCGAGGGCGACCTGGATCGCGCCGGTTAGGGTGGCGGCGTCAATCAAGTGCGTGCAGCCTAATTTGCGCGCGTAGAAAACGCCGTCGGCTAGGATCATGCGGCCTTCGGCGTCGGTGTTAATCACTTCGATGGTTTTGCCGGACATGGCGACTTGCACGTCGCCGGGTTTTTGCGCGCGGCCTCCGGGCATATTTTCGGTGGCAGGGATTACGGCGATTACGGGAACGGCGGGCTTGAGGTATGCGAGAGCGCGCATGGCGCCGAGCATGGTGGCGGCGCCGCCCATGTCGTACTTCATTTTTTCCATGTTGTCGGCGGGCTTGATGGAGATGCCACCGGTGTCGAAGGTGACGCCTTTACCGACCAGGCCGAGAACCGGCGAATCCGCGCGGGCGTTATCGGGCGTGTAACGGACCACGATGACGCGCGGCGGTTCGACGCTGCCTTGCGCGACGCCAATCAGCGCGCCCATTTTCAGTTCGGAGATTTTGCGCTCGTCGAGAATTTCGATGCCGAGGCCAACTTCCTTGGCCATGGCTTCGGCGCGAGCGGCCAGCATGCGCGGGGTGAGGCGATTGGATGGCTCGTTGATCAGATCGCGGGCGAAATTCTGGGATTCGGCGATGACGCGGCCGTGTTCGACGGCTTCCGCGAGATTTCCATTTTGCGCGGCGGAATCGAGGCCGGCGAGCGAGATGGATTGGATTTCGCGATTGGGCTTCTTTTCGGTGCGGTATTTGTCGGATTCGAAATCGGCGACGATCAGGCCTTCGGTGACTGCTTGGGCGGCAGCGGCGCCGCGCTCGCCTTCGCGGGCGAGGAAAATAAACTTTTTCACGCCGCGCGATTTCAGATGGCGCAAGGCTGCGCCTGAAATTTTGCGCAGATCCGAGACCGAGAATTTTCCGGGCTTCCCTGCTCCCACCAGCAGCAGGCGCTTGGCGTCGAGACCTTCGGGGAAATGTACTAGAACGAGTTCGAGCGCTTTGCCCGTGAGTTCGCCGCTTGTGGCGAGAGCGGCCAGGCGGCCGTCCATTTTTTCGTCAATGTCGGCGAGGACTCCCTCGATTTTGTTGTCCTGGTCGAAAACGTAGGTTACGAGTGCATCGGCGTGGATCGAAGAATACGGCTGGCTATCGAGTTGGATCTGCATGTCTCCCTTTCACTTTTTCATGGAATTTCAGCGGCGGCGGGAGCGATAGATCGCTTCATTGGCTTCCCGTTTGGCCTCTTTTTGCTTCTCGGCTTCGCGCCGGTCGTGGAATTTTTTGCCTTTGGCGACGGCCAGCTCGCACTTCGCGATGCCGTCGCGGAAGTAAATCTTAGTCGGAACGATAGTCATACCCTTCTGCTGGGTCTGGACGAGCAGGCGGTCCAGTTCGCGCCGGTTGAGCAGGAGCTTCCGTTTCCGGAGGGGATCGTGGTTCCTGAAACCCCCGGGCAGATACTCGGGAATATGGCAGTTTACCAGCCAAGCCTCGCCAACGCGAATCTCGGCGTAGGCCTCGCGGAGGGTGCCTTTGCCTTCGCGCAGGGATTTGACCTCAGTACCTACGAGTACCAGGCCAGCTTCCAGACTATCCAGCAGGTGGTAATTGTAGGAAGCGGCGCGATTCTGCGAAACAATCCTCACGCCCTGGTGTTGAGATTTCTGGGAGTTTGTGTTCACGTCAAACTATCATAGCTGCGACGCGCAAGCTGCCGCAAGTCGCAGATTTGGATGCATTTCCGGCGAATTGCGTTACATTTTACGAAACATTCATTCAAATGCGCCCGGGAATTCAGTTATTCATACGTCTAACACAACTTTGCGGATTTGTTGCCGCATCACACTGCGGATGCTAAACTCGATGAGAATTAGCAAACCCAGCGGAGGCTCACTTTTGCGTCGTACAAGATACCTGCCGCTTTTGGTGGCGGCTGCTCTTTTGCTAGCCGGTTGCCCCAAAGGCAACGAAGATTTTTCGGCTGCGCAAAAGGCCAACGCGCTACAAGACTATGACACGGCTCTAGTTCACTACGAACGAGCGCTCCGCAGCGACCCCACCAACGCCGAATACAAGTTGCGCGCCTCCCAGGCGCGCTACGACGCGGGCGAATTTCATATCCATCAAGGCCAGCAAGCGGTGAAACTTGGCGATCTACAGCTGGCCCTGGCCGAGTTTCAAAAAGCCCAGCTTATTGATCCCTCTAATGTTGCGGCCGACCAGGAAGTAAAGCGCACCATGGAATTGATGAACCCGGCGCCCAAAACCCCAGCGCCGATTGCGAACGAGCAGATTCTTTCGGAACCTCCGGAGCTAAAACCACTCTCGCGCGAGCCGATCAACCTGAAGATGACGAATGACGCGCGCGTGGTTTACGAGACGATCGCGAAATTGGCGGGCCTGAGCGTGATTTTTGATCCCGATTTTACTTCGCGACGGATCACCGCGGAATTGCCGAACGTTACTTTGGAACAAGCCTTGGATGCCGTCTCGCTCGAGAGCAAAGCGTTCTGGAAGCCCGTCACGCCCACAGTGATCTTCGTCGCGCCCGACCAGCCGCAGAAGCGCAAGGATCTGGAAGATGAGGTGGTGCAGACGTTTTATCTTTCTAATACGCTGACGCCCCAAGACCTGACAGAAGTCGTGAATGGGCTGCGGCAATTGTTGGACCTGCATCGCTTGTCACAGGTAAATGCGCAGAATGCGATTGTGATCCGGGACACCCCGGACAAGCTATTACTGGCGTCGAGAATCATTAAGGATATTGACAAGGCCAAGCCGGAAGTCTTGATTCACGTGCAGGTGTTAACGGCGAGCGTGACGCGCATGCGCGATTTGGGAATCTTGCCGGGGCAAACCGTCTCGGTGGCGTTCCAGCCGCGCTCGGCGCTGAATCCGAACGGCAGCACCAGTTCGGGCACCAGCGGCGGTTCGACGACGACGACCAACAATCAAGTGTCGCTGAATAATTTGAAGAGGCTGGCGACGCAAGATTGGGCGATTACACTTCCCGGGGCACAAGCCAACGCCATTCTGACGGACGATCGCACCAGGATTATTCAGGATCCAGAATTGCGGGTGACGGATGGACAGAAGGCCACGCTGAAAATTGGGTCGCGCGTGCCGGTGGCAACCGGAAGCTTTCAGGCTGGCGTCGGAGTCGGAGTGACGGGCAGCTCTGGCGTAGTGAACCCGTTGGTCAACACCCAGTTCCAGTACATCGACGTGGGTGTGAACATCGAAGTGACGCCACGCGTGCACCCGGATGGCGAAGTGAGCATGAAGCTTACGGTGGACATATCGCAGATCACCTCGACCAGCAATATCGGCGGGATCAATCAACCGGTCATCGGCCAAAAAAAGGTGGAACACGATATTCGGCTGAAGGAAGGCGAAGTCAACATATTGGGCGGCCTTATCGAACGCTCCGTCACCAATAACATTAATGGGATCCCGGGCATCGGCGAAGTCCCCGGACTGGGTTATTTGTTCTCGGATAACAATCATCAGATTGCGGAAGATGAGACGCTGATCGTTCTGACGCCACACGTTCTTCGCCTGCCTTCGCTCACGGCCGAGAATCTGCAATCGATAGCCGCTGGAACGGATTCGAATGTGCGGGTATATCGCAACGATGCGACCGTGGAGAGTCCGGCGACAGCGCAACCAACCGCTCAAGCAGTGGCTCCGCCGGCGCGGCCAAATGGCGCAGCGGTAGCGCCGGGCGTCGCTCCGACTTCGATGGGGCAGCCCCAGCCACAGGACGCAACGGCAGCCGGGCAGCCGGGAGCCGCGGTGCAGCTGCATTTTGAGCCCTCGACGACAGTCCTGAAGCCCGGCGACACGACGACGCTGGGACTGGCGATATCCAACGTGAACGATCTGTTTTCCATTCCACTGATGATCCATTACAACCCGGCGGTGATTCAGGTGGAGGAAGTTCGCAACGGAGGATTCCTTTCCGGCGGAACGCAGGAAATCGCCGTGGTGCAGCGGATTGACCAGCAGAAGGGCGAAGTGGTGGTGTCGGCGACGCGACAGCCGAATACTCCCGGCGTGAGCGGGACTGGAACAGTCTTGGGACTGGTGATACGCGCGGTTGGTCCCGGAGTCGCGAATCTGCAAATCCTTCAAGCGAACGCTCGCAATTCGCAGCAGCAAGCCATTCCCATCGTGTCTGGAGAAGCCACCATTCAGGTGCATTAAGGAACCATGAGTTGGACTCGCAGCGACGTGAATTCCCTTCCCGAACGACAGCGGCCCTCGAGAATTTTGTTTTCGCGCGGCGGCGTATCGCGCGCGGTGCGCCGGCTTCCCGGCTGCGCCGGAGTGACGCTGCTTGAACTGATTATCGCCTGCGCGATTCTGATCATTTTGGCGTCCGTTTCGGTGCCGCTGGCGCGCAACGCGGTGAAACGCACGAAGGAACAGGAACTGCGCCGCGACCTGCGCGAAATGCGGGACGCGATTGACCGGTACAAGGACGCGTCCGACAAGGGCCAGATTCAAGTGAAGGCTGGAACGGAAGGCTATCCGGTGGATTTGGAAACATTGACGACGCCGACCCAGCTCACCGGCGCCACCGACAAGCGCATCCGTTTTTTGCGCAAGATTCCGGCGGACCCGATGACTGGGAACAAGGATTGGGGCATGCGTTCGGTGCAGGATGACCCGGATACGACGGCATGGGGTGGACAGGACGTGTTCGACGTGTTTACGAAATCGTCTGGAACGGCGCTGGACGGGACGAAATATTCGGATTGGTAGTTTTCAGTGAATGCCGCAGCGTGTGATTGAAAAATGATCTCTAGAATAAATCGGGCGAAAAGCAGGCTCGGACAGGGCGGAGCGGCGCAGGACGGGTTCACCCTGATCGAACTGATGGTGGTGATTACCATCATTCTGATTCTTGCGACGATCGCCGCGGGACAGTATCAAAAGACCGTGCTGAAGGCGAAAGAGACCAAGTTACGGTCAGAACTGCAGGTTATGAGAAAAGCCATTCAGGATTACACGATGGACAAGGAATGCGGCCCGTCGTCGTTGCAGGATCTGGTCAGCAACAACTACCTGAGCAGAATACCCGATGATCCGATGACCGGCACCTCTGACTGGGTCACGGCGTCAGACGACGTCGGCTATAGTCCCGAGCAAAGCTGTTACGGAGTTACGGACGTGAAGTCGGCGTCGGACAAAGTCTCGCCGTTCGACAATACCGCATACAGCTCCTGGTAGAGCTTCCGCGCGTTATTAGAAATGCCTCCCCCCGCAAGACTTTTATCACGCTCCGATAACGCGAGCTGACGGCCCTCCCTTTTAGTCTGCTGATAGAGAAATTGTGGACCTAGGAGAAGGACCGGGGTACACTCGCGCCGACGGAATGTGGGGAAGCAGACAGCCCCTCCCATTTTTCCGGTGTGTCCTCTCTCCCGCTGCCTGCGCCCCCGACCCTAGGAGAAGGTCTATGCGAAAACTACTGTTTTTCGTGCTGTTCGTGGTGTGTCTACCGCCAGCGGCAAAGGCGCAGGCCACACTGATACCCGCGGGAACGCTGCTCCATTGCACGATAGACGATCCAACCATTTCACCGAAAACCGCCGAAGTGGGCGATCCGGTGCTTTGCCACCTCAGCCAGTTCACGGAGTTCGGCCGCGCGGCGTTCCCTCGCGGCTCTTACTTAGCGGGACATTTGGAGGCGTCCAAACAACCGGGGCACTTTATTGGCAAGGGGTACCTGAATATAGTGTTCGATCACATAGGCCTGCCGAATACAGACAGCGATTTGAACGCGAGAATCGTGGCGGCGCAGGGCCAGCACGTGGATAAGCAGGGCGACATCGTGGGGCACGGGCATGCGAAACGCGATGTGATTGAGTGGATGATTCCGCCACTGTGGCCCTGGAAGGTGGTCTCGCTGCCGGCGCGCGGGCCGCAACCGAAGCTGAAGAACGAGCAGTTGATCACTCTGAAGGTGATGCAGGACGTGGAGCTGCCGCAGCTCTCGGCATATTTATCCCCGTCGCCGTCGCCATTGCCATCGCACTACTACGGAGGCGGGAACGCGGCGCCGCGCGTACAATCTTACACGCAGCCATCCGGTGGCGGCCCGCTCGCGTCGCAATCTTCGTCCCGAGTGTATTACGTGGCGCCTAGCACTCCTGCGACGGACCCGCCCGCTTCGCTGGGCTCAGCGCGAGCGGAGCTGCCGAGCCGCGACCTTACGCTGGTAGCGTTGAAATCGGAGATGATCTATCCAGCGAGGGATTACTGGGTGGCCGGCAGGCTGCTTTTCTACGTGCTCCCTGACGGGAGCGAGGCGTCTGCGGACCTGAGCAGCATTGATTGGCAGCGCACCACGGACCTGAACGCTGAACGCGGAGTCCGCGTGACGTTGCGGACGAACCCGAGCCACTTTTAGAATTGCAGCGCCTGGCGTGCGGTCCTTCCGCGGCGCACACTCGGAGACTGCCGCAGTGTTCGGTATGTGTGTGCGCCTCGCGTATCGGAACGCTTAACTCAGCTTGCCTGGAATGCGGCCATCATCCTTGCGAGTTGAGGCGTGAGCTCACGCCACAGCGGTTTTTAACCAGCACTTCACGGCGGATTTTGGCACGACTTGCGCTAATCCTCCGCCTCATACGTCCAGATTTGTGCGGGCTCGTTTCCCTTCGCTGGAACGCCCACGTAGAACCGATCGCGCTTCGCAAACCAATATCCCGTGCGCACGCCGATGGCCGAAGGAACGTTCTGAATGAGCGAGTAATGTTCAGGATCGGATTGCTGGAACACGCTAATGAATCCCTCGCCGCCGATCACGTAGATGCGCTTTCGCGATGCGTCGAAGAAAACATCGTCGCACTCACCCGCGGCTCTCAATCTTGCGATCTCCTTGCCGGTTTCCGTGTCCAAGACAACCATCATGGGAGTCTTGCGCGTAATCGTGAATAATCGGTGGTCTTCTTCGTCCAGCGCCATCGCATAGTTTCCGCGCAAGCCCTTCAGCGGCCATTTCGTGACGGAACCGGTTTTGCGGTCAATGGACTCGATCACATTGTCCGCGTCCGGCACGTTCACATAAATATGTTCGCCGGAAGCTTCCAGCTGGAATGACTCAGGGTGGCCGCCCGTCTTGAAAATTTCGCCGACTCTTTCGTCGGTTGCGGGATCAATTGTGGCGATGCCTCCGTCCTCTTCGCCAAATCCCACAAACACCTTTTTGGAACGCGCGTCATAGCGCATATTGTCGGGGTCTTCGCCGAGTTCGATCGATTTGCGAAGAGTATAGGTTGCTCCGTCATAGACATTCACTTTGCCGTCGCCCGCATTCGCAACGTAAAGCTTGTCAAAATCAGGTACGTAGAGAGGGCCTTGCGGTTCGCTGAGCCCCTGAATGCTGTGAATGACCCTGCCGGAGAACACGTCAATCACTTCCAGTGTGTTGTTCCCCAACGCGGAAACGAACAGGCGTTTACGTTTTGCGTCCGCGGTGAAATGGTCGAGGCGCCCGGCCACGTTCGGCACCGGAATTTCCTCCTCCAGTTGGAGGGCGGCAAGCTCGCGAGTCTGCTGCGTCGTCGCCGCCGACCGCGGGCTGCTCACCGCCACCAAAATGAATGCGGCGAAAGCTGCCGCGTACACTGCCCGCATCTTGTTCATCTTTTCTCTCCTGAATGAGTTTCGTTGGCACGGCACAACTGTGAATCCGTTCTACCGAAACGGCGCGTAGACCAAAATCGCAGCAGCGTCTTTATCGTTCGCCGGGGCCGCGACGTAATAACGGTTGAGCTCGCGGGACCAGAAAGAAGTGCCGGCTCCGGGCCGTGTGGGAATCGTTGCGATTTGCGAGTAATGGCTGGAATCAAGCTGCTGGTAAACGTAGACGAAGCCAACGTCGAAACCCCGGCCGCCGGAAACGTAAATGCGGCGGCGCTCGTCATCAAAATAAACGCCGTCCATTCCTTCCATGGTGGGGAGAGTTTCGACTTCTCTTCCTGTAGTCGAATCCATTACCACCATTTGGGGAGGAATATGCGTGCCCAGGAACAGCCGCTTCGCTGGCGCATCGAGCGCAGCATCGCCCGGACGCTGGCTGCTGACCGGCCAGGTAGAAATGAGATGGCGGTTGTGGGTATCAATCACCTGGACCTGGCTGTTTACGGGGATTAAGGCGAAGAGCGTGGTTCCCGAATTATTCAGCAAAAGTTCGGCGGGATGGGCAGCCACCTGAACGTCCGCGATTTTCTTGTCGTCAACAGCATCAATGATGGCGACCTCGCCGTAGTCTTTGCCGGCATCTTTGCCGCCATAGCCGACGTAAAGCAATTTTCTGTCTGGATCGTAGGCGACGCGGTTGGGTCCGGCCTCGAGGTGGATTGAATCAGAAAGCGCGAGCGAATCGCCCCGAAAGACGCGGACCATTCCGTCATCGCCACTGGCGACAAAAAGTTTGTTGAGCGCCGCGACGTAAGCAATGCCTTGCGGTTTTTGGAATCCGAGAATCCGGCGCAGCCATTTGCCGGCTTGCAGGTCCACAACTTCCACCGAGCCGTTTTCAAGTCCCGATACGAACAGACGCTGACCCTTTACATCCACGTCCAAGTGGTCAAGACGTCCCTTCACTCCCGGCATCGGGATGGTTGCAACGAGGCGTAACGGCAGATTCGTCTCTTGCTGCGCACACATTGCGGAAATGGCAGCGGAGAACGCCAGTATTGTTACTAAACCGATGGCAAATGTTTTCGTCATTCGTACCCCGCATTCCGCGACCCTACGATCGTGTTTCTTCAAGACTCTTTCCCGCGTCAACGAAGAACCACAGCAGCCCCGAAATTACGGTGACTGCGGCAGCAAGATCGAGAGCTTGCATCCAGCTGTAGCGCGTCGCAACGTACGCCGTAACCGTGGACGAAATCGCGCCGCCCACGCTTCCTAACGTGTTCATCAGCGCCGAAAGGGTGGCGGAATGGTCCGGGACCAGATCAATACACGCAGCCCAGAAATTCGCGGCCCCGAACATCAGGAATCCCGCGGCGAGGGCCATCATGGGGAGCGCGAAGGAAGTATTGGCCGTGTGACTGCCGGAGTAGAGCAAAAGAGCCGACAATCCCATACCCACCCACACCGCAGACTGGCGCCCACGAGTGCGTCCAAAATTTCTGGCAACCCGGTCAGAAAATAATCCGCCGAGCGGCGAAATCAACGTCATTGCCAGAAATGGAAATGAAGTCCACACCGCCGCTTGCATCACTCCCAGGCCGCGCACTTTCACCGCATAAAAGTAGAACCAATTGTAATAGACGTAAAAAGCATAGCCCTGGCAGCCATAGCCGAGGATCAATCCCCAGATCGAACGGCTGGAAAGCAATCTACCCCAGGGAATCGGCTTGCGCGGCGACGATGTTTCGCGTTTTCGGCGCGCCAAACCCTCCGCGTCAGGGTAAATCGCCGCAAGTTCCGCCGCGTTCACACCCGGGTGTTGCTCCGGCCAGTCGGTGCAGTACACCCACCACAGCAAGAGCACTACGAATGAGATCGCAGCACAGAGATAGAACGAGATCCGCCAGCCCCAATGGATCATCGTCCATGAAATGAAAATCGGCGTCAGGGTTCCGCCAAGCCCCAGTCCGGCCGTTTGCAAACCGCTGGCGAAACCACGCTCGCGCGCCGCTGTCCAGGACGCGATTACGCGGGTGACATTCGCGGAACTGGCCGCCTCGCCTACGCCAGTGAAAAACCGAATCAACTGAAACGCGAGCAGGACGCTGATTCCGCTGGTTACCGCGAACCTCGGCGCCAATCCCATGGCCGCGGTACCCACGCAGAACAGCAGCATCGAGATCGTCAACGTGCGGCGCGGGCCGAAGCGGTCGCCGATGTATCCCCAAGGAATCTGAAACAGGCCATAGCCCCACAGGAAGGCGCTGAAAATGCGCCCCATCGTGATCGTGTCGTACGAAAATTCCTCGGAAATATATTTTCCGGCGATGCTCAAATTCAGGCGGCACAACGTGGTCACCGCCATGATCAACATCACGATCAGCATGATCCGCCAGCGAACCCAGGTGGGAGCGGCGCCAGCAGACGCGCCTGGGGCCTGCACGGCTTGCGGAGGAAGAGTGCTTGAATTGCTCAAGAGATTCTTTGGCCCCGTGATGAGACTAGTGGTTCGTCGTCGTGCATTCGAAATCTGCGAGAGTGAGAAGAAAGGCCGAGCCGCCGCGGCTTGGCCTTCCTCAAGCAAATCCGCCGATTACCAGATGAGCTTCAATCCTAGCTGAATCTGGCGTGAAGAAGTGGACGTCTGATTCAGCGCGGTCGGCAGGGCGGCGCCGTTGAAGTCGAAGACCGAATTGTTCTGCGAGCCGTTCAGGAAATTGGGTCCGATGAAGTTCGTGTGATTCAGGATGTTGAAGAACTCGGCGCGGAACTGCACGTTGAACGTTTCCGAAATCTTCGGCACGGCCGTGTTCTTGAAAATCGAGAAGTCCACGGTGGTGAGGCCCGGACCATAGAATTGGTTGCGGCGCGTGTTTCCCAGAACGTTCGAGCAGAACTGCTCCCCGGACGGCGGCGCCCCTTGGTAATTGGGAAACGAAAGGGGCGCGCAGCCGTACGGATTGGCCGTCGTCGCGAGTGGGAGAGACGCCGGCGCGGTAGGAGGCGTGAAGCAAGCCGTGTTTAGATAGTTCACGCCGCCATGAATTGGTTTGCAGCCGGGAATGAGGCTTGCGAAATCCGTAGTGAAATCGCCGTTGAAGCCGGAACCCAACGGGTCATTGCCGTCTCCAACCGTAGCCGTGAACGGCGAGCCGGTGGTATGGGTGATGATACTGCCGAGCTGCCATCCGCCCGCCAGGTTTGAAAGCAGCGCGGACGAGGTCTGTGGCGAAGGCAGATTCCAGATAAAGTTGCCAACCAGCACGTGGCGGATGTCGAAATCGCAAGGACCCACTCGGGCGGATTTATCCAGAAGCAAGGGCACGGCGATGGAAGTCAAATAGGTGTCGCCTGTGACGGGAGCGGAGCTCGTGTCGCGGCACTTACCGAACGTGTAGGAAAGCTGCCCTTGAATGCCGTGGCTTGCCGTTTTTTTCAGTTGAGCCTGGAACGAATTGTAGGACGACTCGCCGTCGAACAATACCGGGCGAATACCCGCACCGCCGCCCCAGTTGGAATCAATCCTCGTTCCCGTCTGATTATTGGCGCAAGTATTTAATGTTGGGGTCACTTGATACGGTACGATCTGGCTCGGATCGCAAGGAAATACGAGTCCGGCTCCCGACACTGCCGTCGGCTGGACCAGATTGATGTCGTCCGAGGCTACGGAAAGATGAACCGAGCGGGAGCCGACGTAACCGGCGGTGCCGGTAAAACCGTAGCCGAGGTCTCGCTGGATATTCAGGTTGTAATTCATCACCAGAGCGCGATGCGGATTCGGATCCACGAAGCGGTTGCGAATGCTTTGGCGATTGAAATTCACATTCGGATCCGCTGCACCGGTTCCTAAGGTAGCGTTCGGGTCGGCACCGATGATCTGGAACGGCGCCGTGGCCGCGGTGTTTAAGCCGAATTCGTAGGGTAGCGGCAGGACATCGAACATGCCGAATCCTGCGCGCACTGCTGTTTTATTGTCCTTGAACGGATCCCAGGCCAGACCAATGCGCGGCTCGAAATTGTAAACCGTCGGATTCGATCGAATCGGACTGTTCGTGCCGACAGGACCACACAGCGTGGTGCCCGGCGTACAGCCGTTGAGCGTTTGAATTTGCTGAAATCCCGCGGCGGCTACCGTGTATCCGTTGACCGTATATCCCGGAACCGTATTTGCATCGGTAGGGCGCGTCGTCATTTCATACCGCAGGCCGAGATTCAGGGTCAGGTTCGACTTTGCCCGCCAGTCGTCCTGGATGTATCCGGCGAAAAGGCTTTCGCGCAGTCCGACTTCCGTGGAACCGCCGGGTGCCAGAGCGTTCAGTTGTTTTGGGTCGTTCTCCAGGAAGCCGATAAGGGAGTACGAATTCATTCGGCCATTGGGGCTCAACTGCTCCAGGATGTTGTACTGCATCCGCTCAAATGCGAAGCCCACTTTAATCGAATGGGTTCCGCGGGTGATGAACGCGTCATCGTCCGCCTGCAGGGAGTTGAACGCGTGAGTGAAGCGATTAAAGCCACCCAAGCCATAGGCCGTGGTGATTCCAGATATCGGAATCTGAGGTGTAGCTTTTGCGCCGGGAGCGATTGCCAGCGTCGGATCGGTGGCCACCGCATCGCCCGAAACGGGGCTATTGATGTCACCTTGGACGCGGCTCACGCCGAACCGAAACGTATTAAGGAGTTCCGCGCCGAATATGTGAGTCTCTTCGATGCTGCCTGCTTCTCTACTAGACACAACTTCGTGAATGGTGTTTCCGAGCGGATCGCCCTGAGATTGCGGACCGGAATCATGGAAATAACTTCCGTCCACGCTGTCGCTGTCGGATATTTTGTGATCCACGCGAAATATGGCGTAGTTCTCGTTGGCAATCGTCGGGATGTTGACGTTTTGCGATACGGTATCCGTATTTGTGGCGTTTTGGCAAGACGCCGGGCAAGGCCACAGGGCCAAGTAAGGCACGACTGCGGGACTGACGGTGATCGCCTGCAACGATGCGCACGGATTTGTGCCGTTCGGAACGCACAGTTGTCCGCCGCGCGCTTCCGCCGACGGAACATTGATCACCGTGGAACCGGTTTGCTTCTGTCGAAACCCTTCATAGTTGCCGAAGATGAACGTTTTGTCCTTGATGATCGGCCCTCCGGCAGATACTCCAAACTGCGTGCGGTGAAACGTCGGGATGTTGGACCCATCGAAAAAGTTGCGGGCGTCAAAAACGCTATCGCGATCAAAGAAGTAGCCCGTGCCATGAAACTGATCGGTGCCGGATTTTGTGATGGCGTTGATCACGGCGCCGGAAGTGCGGCCATACTCCGCCGTGTATCCCGTGGTGATGACGGAAAATTCCTGAATGCCGTCAACCCCCAAATTCAGCCCCGTGGGGCCGCCTGGAGCTGCGTTCGAGTAGTCGTTGATGGTCAAGCCGTTCACGCGGTAATTGTTCTCGTTCGCGCGATGGCCGGAATCGCTCAACTGGTTGCCGAACCCACGGTTTCCTTTGTTGGCGTTGAAGCTGGTGCCCACCTGAGTATTTATGGTGGAGACGCCGGGTTCCAGGGTTGCGAGCGACGCCCAATCGCGCCCATTCAGCGGCATTTCTCTAACGGTCGCGGAGTTCACGGTTGCACTGACCGCCGACGTGGTGGTTTCCACCGCCGGCGGTGCTGCTGTGACTTCGATGCTCTGCTGCACCTGCCCGACCTTCAGGCTGATGTTCAACTCCTGTTGCTGGCCGACGGTCAGCGTGATTCCTTTTTCGACGATGGTAGTGAATCCTTGCGCCGAAGCGGTGACTTCGTAGGAGCTCGGCAGGAGGTTCGGCGCCGTGTAGAATCCGTCCTGGTTGGACGTGACGGAGCGAACGACACCGGTCGCCACGTTTTTGATGGCGACGTTCGCGTTTGGCACGGCGGCCCCAGAAGTATCAGTGACCACGCCGGACAGCGTGGCACCGGAGACCTGCGCCAGCGTCGGGACGGCTCCGAGGCTGCTCCAAAGGGAAAATACGAACAGGACCGCTGCGGCAGTGAAAATCTTCTTGAAATTCATAGGCTCCCCCCCACACGAATCCCCACACGCCCGATTCTGCAGGGGACTCTGCGCTCACGCCACGAGTTGACACAATGCTTTATGCATCACATCGAAAACATTTATAGATAACTGAGTTAGCTCAATGGAATTAGTAACTTACAGTAAGCGATAACAGGACCAGTACACGAGAAGGCTTTGACCCTTCTGAATTGCGGAGTTATACTCCCGCGACGCCTTTACGCAAGCAATTATGGCCATTAAAGATGCCACTGCCGCGCATCCACTCATGCGCTTTGGAGTTTATGAGTTAGACCTGCGCGCGTGCGAACTTCGCAAGAAGGGTGTAAAGGTAAAACTGCAAGACCAGCCCTGCCAAATCCTAGCGGTGCTGCTTGAACACCCGGGCGAGATCGTCAGCCGCGAAGAGCTTCGCAACCGGTTGTGGCAGCGCGACACGTTTGTTGATTTTGACCACAGCCTGAATACCGCCATTATGCGGCTGCGCGAAGTCCTCGGTGATTCCTCGGAAAACCCGATTTTTATAGAAACGCTGTCACGCCGCGGGTACCGGTTCATCGCTCCCGTCGAGGAGTTAACGGGACAAAGCGGCCCAAGCGAAAGAGCCTTAATTGCGCAGAACGCGACCACGCCCGCCGTTGGGGGAGGAGGCGTCGCAGTTGAGCTCACGCGGATGGCGCAACCGGGCTCGCAAGCGAGCCGGGCGCCACATTATTTGTATCTGAAGATTTCCACGCGTGCACTGGAAGGAATCGGCCTGATTGCTGCCGTGGGCTTGATCTCGCTTCTGATCTTTCACTACGTGAAAAGACCTTCTATCAGCAGCGCAAATTCCGAGCAGATCAAATCGTTGGTAGTGCTGCCGCTGGAAGATCTTTCGGGTGAGAAAGACCAGGACTACTTCGCCGATGGGATGACGGATGAGTTGATCGCCAGCCTGGCGAAAATCCGCCAGCTGCGGGTTACCTCGCGCACTTCGGCCATGGCCTACAAAGGCACGCGGAAACCGCTGTCGGAAATCGCGCGTGAGCTCCACGTGGACGCCGTGGTGGAAGGAACCGTGCTGCGCGCCGGGAACCGCGTTCGCATTACGGCTGAACTGGTGCAGGTTTCCACGGATCGTCATCTTTGGGCGGAAACGTACGAGAGCGAACTGGGAAATATATTGACGCTGCAAAGCCACGTAGCCACCGCCATCGTCAACGAGATACGAATCAACCTCACGCCCGAAGAGCAGAAGCGTCTGGCGACGCCCCGCGTGGTTAACGCGCAGGCGTATGAGGACTACTTGAAGGGCCGCTACTACTGGAATAAGCGCTCGGAAGAGGGACTAATCAAGGCGGTGGACTATTATCAACTCGCGGCCCAGAAAGACCCTCAGTACGCGCTGGCATATGCGGGATTGGCTGACTGTTACGACCTTCTGGGCACGACGATCATCGGCGCAATGCCGGCCACGGAAGCAGCTCCGAAGGCGAGAGCCGCGGCGCTGAAGGCTCTGGCTATTGACCCGAGCCTGGTCGACGCGGAGATCACGCTCGCGAGCATACGGCTGAACTACGATTGGGATTGGCAGGCCGCCGAAAACGGTTTCAAACACACGATCGAATTGAATCCCGACCAAGCGACTGCGCACCAGCGCTATTCGCTGTATCTGAGCGCGATGGGCCGCTCGGCGGAAAGCCTGGCCGAAATAAAACGTGCGCACGACCTGGACCCGCTCTCATTGAGCATAAATTTCAGTCTTGGCTGGCGCCTGTATTTGGCGCGCAAATACGACGAAGCCATCCAGCAGTCTCGCAGCACAATTGACCTCGATCCGAATTTCGTTCTCGCGCACCTGGTGCTCGGGCAAGCCTATGAACAAAAGGGCCAGTTCGAACAGGCGATCACGGAGCTGAAAAAGACGACCTCCCTTTCGCCGAACAGTCCCCTGATGCTGGGCGCGTTGGGTCACGCATACGCGGCGGCGGGCAATCGAGTGGAAGCGGAGAAAGTGCGGGACGACCTGATCCGGCGCTCGAGCGAGCAGTATGTCTCGCCCTTTTACGTCGCGCTGATCTTTACCGGCCTTCGGGAGAACGACAAGGCCCTCGATTGGCTGGACAAAGCGTATCAGGATCGCTCGAACCCACTGATTTTCCTAAAGGTTGATCCGGAGCTCGACCCTTTGCGCGTGAACCCAAGATTCCAGGATCTGCAGCGGCGGATCGGACTTCCTCTTTAAGCGAAATTTTCGGCCTACGCTGGGCACTTATCGGGCACCGGACGCGGGTGCGGTTGCAGAAGAGCGTCGAGTCGCGTAATATCTTTAGCGCGGGGTGGAGCAGCCTGGTAGCTCGTCGGGCTCATAACCCGGAGGTCGTCGGTTCAAATCCGACCCCCGCAACCAACCGAGCGCGTACACCGAGCAGGTGGCGCGTTCGATCCCTCTCTGGATAGTTTCGAGTAAATTCCGTTTCCGTTGCGGCATATTCCTTGCTGTTCTCTGTCTGCTGCGGCGGGCGCTAGGAAAATTTTCCTGACCTGCTTACTGGCGAGAGAGCAATGAGGTCATTTGCGTATTGTAGTTTGGTCCTGAAGGAGGGAACTTCTATTTCAGCGATCTCCGGCAGTTCTCAACGGAAAGTACTGGCTCAACGGTTGGCCTAGTGTAGCCCCGTGCCACCACCTCTCGGCAGGGTGCCCGCGCCACCGCCTCCGCCGCTACCGCCTTGTCCGCCGACT
>JBAQGJ010000036.1:0-5903 GCA_049287725.1 Candidatus Acidiferrales bacterium
AGTAATAGTAAAAGATGGCGCCATCGGGAGGATTTTTCGCCGTGGGTTCTTCAGGCGGCAGCGGAGTTTCCTGGTCGTTGTCGTAACGGACGCGGACGGTTGGCGCGGGCTTGAGGAGATAAGCGCCGGCGCTCAAGACTTGCGGACCAGCCTGCCGAAGGGGCGAAAGGTCGTCGAGAATCCAGAGGCCACGGCCGTAGGTGGCGGCGATGAGGTCATCGCCGTGCACCGCGAGATCGCGAACGTCCGACGCCGGGAAATTGAGCTGCAGGGATTGCCAGTGATCGCCATCGTCGAATGAAACGTAGAGAGCGTTTTCAGTACCGGCATAGAGCAGGCCTTTGCGTACGGGATCTTCCCGAATAATGCGCGCGATCCAGCCGGGATCGAGTCCAGCGGTGATCGGCTGCCAGGATTTCCCGCCGTCGTGCGTGCGGTAAATGTAAGGATGCGGGTCCTGGCGCGCGGAGAGCACGGCGTAAGCGGTGCTTGCATCATAGTGCGACGCTTCGATGGCTTCGATATCGCTATTTTGCGGCAGGCCGGGCGGCGTGACGTTGGTCCAGGTGTGGGAGGCGTCGCGAGTGATTTGGATCAGGCCATTGCTCGTGCCGGCCCACATGACATCGGCGCTAACCGGAGAGGGAGTGACCACGGTTAGCGAAGTGCGGCGCGGGCGCTGCGCGTTTTCCTCGAAGTCATCCTTGCCGCCGGCGTCGCGGTCTTCGAGTTCCGCCGCATTCTCATCGTCCGCCAATGGAGCGTGGCCGTTTGCGGAGTGCGGTGCACCGCTGGCGGTAGCCGACGGCGTGTTCTGCGAATGTGGCTGAGCGGCCGGTTGCTCGGTCGCGGAAGTGGTGAGATCGGGACTGATCTGGCTCCAGTTGACTCCGCCGTTGGTGGTTTTCATTACGTACTGCGCGCCTAGATAAAGCGTGTGCGGATCCTGGGGAGAGAAAACGAGCGGAGGCATCTGCGACATGCGGTCGTTTGCCCCGCGCACGAAAACATGCACGATTTGCCCGGTGGTCCGATCGAAGCGAACGACGGCGCCGTACCAGCCGCCGGAATAGACGATATTGGGATTCGTGGGATCGGGCGCGATGTAACAGAATTCGAAGCCGCCGATGGAAAACCAGTCGCGGAAACTGATTTCGCCGTAATCGCTGCGATTGGGAACCGCGACGGTGCCGCTATCCTGCTGCGGCGCGTATGAAATGTAGGGAAACTGGTTGTCGGTGATGACGTGATAGAACTGGCCGGTCGGCTGATTGTACCAACTGCTCCAGGTGTGACCGCCGTCGAGGCTGATGGTGGCGCCCTGATCGACGCCGAGAAACATGCGATCGGAATTTTGCGGATCAATCCATAGGACGTGGTAATCGTCGCCGCCGGGCGCGCCTTTATAAGCGATGAAATTTTGGCCGCCGTCGGTGGAGCGATACATGGTGGTCTGCATCACGTACACGACATCGGGATTCTTGGGATCCACGTAGACGCGGCAGATATAGAGATTGCCGGTGATGCGCGGATCTTTCGTGATTTGGCGCCAGTTGGCGCCGCCATCGTCCGAGCGATATAGTCCGGGATCCATGATGGCGAAAACGCGCTGGCCCTTTGTGCCGGGTGCGACGGCCAAGCCGACGCGGCCGCGCGGCTCGGTGGGCAGGCCGGAATCCGAGACGGGCTTCCAGGTGGAACCTTCGTCGGTGGATTTGTAAATCCACGAGGACTGAGTTTTGGCGTCGGGCGGACCCGTGCGGAAATCGAAAGGTTTCCAGAGCGCGGCATAGAGGATGCGGGGATTGTTGGGGTCGGCGGTCATATTGGAAACGCCGGCCATGTCGTCTTTGTAGAGAGTTTTCGTCCAGGTCTTGCCGCCGTCGGTGGTTTTGTAGACGCCACGATTTTCGCTGGGCTTGGAGACGCCGAGGATGGGATGGCCGAGAACGCCGACGATGATGATGTCCGGATTGCGCGGATTGATGATGACGGTGCTGATGTAGCGCGAATCTTTCAGGCCGATGTTGGTCCAGGTGGCGCCGGCGTCGGTGGATTTGTAAACGCCATCGCCATCGGTTTGTTCGCCGGTGCCGACGATGATGATGTTGGGATTTGATGGCGCGATGGCGAGGTCGCCGATGGAGGCGACGTGTTCGTCGTCGAAGATGGGCTTCCAGACTGTGCCGCCGCTGGTGGTCTTCCAGACGCCGCCGCCGGGCGTGCCCATGTAATACGTAGTGGGGTCGCCGGGGATGCCGGCGACGGCGGAGACGCGTCCGGCGCGGTAAGGGCCGATTAGGCGCCAGCGCATGGCGGAGTAGAGGCTGGGGTCAATCGTGGGCGCGGGTGGCGCGGAATTTTGCTGCGCTGGCGGCTGAGTTGTGGGTCGCGCGGAGAGCGGCGCGACGGCGACTGTTGCGGTGACTGCGGTTGCTGCTGCCGCGAGGGTAAGGAGAGCGGCGAGTGGCAGGCGCTGAAGTCGAGACAATTTGTTCCTCCGGGAAACTAAAAAGTGTACCACTCCTCGCCGTCGTGGTTCTATTTGCGGATGTGGCAAGCGGGGTTTGAAACCGCTATTCTTGGAACTGGGACCGGCCCTCGCAGTGATTCTCACAGGAGGGCCTCATGCCGCCCATCGACTTATCAAACGCTTGGAAGTCCGGAGCCAGGATCATCAACGGAGGCATTGCGCTGCTGCCGAATTTCGTCCTGGCGATTGTGGTTTTCGCGCTTTTTTTGATTTTGGCGTCAGCGAGCAAATCCTTGACCCGCCGGTTTACGATGCGACGCCGGACGCACCGGGGAGTGGCGTTGCTAATCAGCCGGCTGGTGCAAACGTCCATCGTCGTCCTGGGATTCTTGATTGCGCTTTCGGTGGTGGCGCCGTCGTTCCAGGCAGCGGACTTGATCAAGATGCTGGGAATCGGCAGCGTGGCGGTCGGTTTCGCATTCCAGAATATTCTGCAGAACTTTCTCGCGGGCATTCTGATATTGATCAGCGAGCCGTTTCAGCTGGGCGACCTGATCAGCGTTACGGGCATCGAGGGGAACGTGGAAGATATTCAAGCCCGCGCGACCGTGGTGACGACAAAAGACGGACGGCAAGTCGTGATACCGAATGCCGTTCTCTTTACTAACCCTGTGGCGGTGGCTGCAGCGTCACAATCTGGCAGTCAGTAAGCGACCTGGAGTTTTTCGGGCCCGGTCTTGGCCGCAGGCCGTGCAGAAATCGCTTGATGCAAGCGCTTCGGCCTTGGCCTCAGTGTAAACCTGACCAATCATCGGCTAGGAGGATGGAGTTGCTGGGATTGGAGGGGTCATATTTTACGCTGGCGGTTTGGCCCGCGGCGACGCGTCCCAGGTGCGCCAGTTCTTCGAGGCCGGTGATGTCCTGCGCGGTTTCGTAGGTGACGCCAGAAATGGAGTAAGTGTAGTAGAGAAGTTTTTGCGTGCCGTTTGAAGAAGGCGGGGCTGGCGTGCGTTTCGGCAGGATGCCGGATTGTTTCGCACCGGGAACTTGAGTGTCGCCAGGGCGATGATCAACGATTTCGAGGACCTGGCCTTCGACGATGCGGCCAACGCGATTCAGGTACGCGCGGCGCTGGCGTTCGATGTCGTTTTCGGTTTCAGGCTTGCGGCGGAGCCACAGGACGATGCCGACCAGAGCCAGCACCGCAATTCCGGCTAGCGGAAGCCATTCGTGCCAATCGCTGAGGAGTTCTTTCAACTCGTGCCTTTGCGTCCGCCGTGCTGGACACGTTCTAGGGCGGATCGTGGAAACATTTTGCCTGCTTGAGAAAAAGGCGCCCGCCTAAACAGTTTGCGGAAAAAAGGGTGATTTCTCCGCGCGGAAGGTTGCGGCGGAGGTTTTCCGCATCTGCTACGGATGTCTTTGGCGCCGCGCTTCAGCCGCGAGCGCCGACCGGCGTGCGCTTCAGCTGGTCGCCGGAAGTAATTTCGTCATTCGGATCAGGTTCATGGCCGAGGCCGCCAACTGGAAGGACCACTCCACTCGGCGTCTCCCTCGGAATTTTGTTTTTCGCAGCCCGGCCACGAATTTGATCCAGGCGAAGGCTTGTTCCACCAGTTTCCGCTTTTCTCGACTCACTGCAAATCCCCGATGTTCTCTCTCGTCCGCCGTGAGCCAGTTCAAACTGGCTCCTCCGAACGGCTTCTCATGCTCGGCCACATGCGGAATCACTCCCAGCTCTCGCAATCCGGAGATGAACCGTTGTTCCTGATACGCCCTGTCCGCACCCACCGTGATCTCTGGCTTCTCGTCACGTCGCGCTCGAATCTTCCCAACGATTTGCTGCAACATCGTCAACCCCGCTTCCCGTTCCTCGCTCGCCCCCGATTGCGTCACACAAGGCATCACGATCAACCCGTTGCGGTTTTCCGTCACCACGTGCCCCAAATAACTGGGCCGCGATTCCCCCGCCGTGCTCTTCTTGTACAGCCGCGATTCGCTGTCGGTGCTGCTCTCGTGCGTGTCGCGCAGCAACTTCTTCCCATGCTTACCGCTCCCGCGCGCCGGCGGATCCTTCTTCTCCTGGAAACTCCGCCGGTTCGCCCACGCTTCGATCAATGTCCCATCCACGGAGAAGTGTTCATCCGACAACAGCCCCTTCGCTCGCGCCAGTTCCAGCACACGCTCGAAAAATTTCCCAGCCACCTCGCCCTCCAGCAGCCGCTCGCGATTCTTGGTGAACACCGTCACGTCCCACACCTCTTCGTCCATCGTCAGCCCCACGAACCACCGGAACAGCAGGTTGTATTGCAACTGCTCCATCAGCAGCCGCTCGCTGCGCACGCTGTAGAAACATTGCAACAGCAGCGCCCGCAGCAAACGTTCCGGCGCGATCGAGGGCCGCCCGTAGCGCGAATACATCTGCGCCAGTTCCGGCGACATTTCCGCTAGCGCCGCCTCCATCATCTCGCGCACCCGCCGCAGCGGATGATCCACCGGCACTCTCTTCTCTGCCGAAACATAACTGAACATCCCTTCTTGCCGCTCGTCTTGTCCTCGCATGCTGCTTACATATCAGACTTCGAACCAATTGCAGCAGCGATTCCGCTCGCCACCCCACTTTTTCCGCAAACTGTAAAGGCGGCCGCTACAAAATCAAATGCGAGAGCCGGCGAGGCCGCAACGCTACGATTGCGCGATGACGGGATTTCTTAGCGTGCCGATGCCGCTGATGCTGACTTCGACGACGTCGCCTGCGGCCAGCGGCGCTACCCCCGCGGGCGTGCCGGTGGCGATCACGTCGCCTGGTTCGAGCGTCATCACCTGCGCAATGAAGCGAATTATAGCATCAACGGAAAAGATCATTTCCGACGTGTGTCCAGACTGTTTCCTGATTCCATTCACGAAAGTTTCGAGGGTTACGGCTCGCGGGGAGAGTTGGGTTTCGAGGATGGGGCCGAAGGGACAGAAGGTGTCAAAGCCTTTTGCGCGCGTGAATTGGACGTCGAGTTTCTGCAGGTCGCGCGCGGTGACGTCGTTCAAGCACGTGTAGCCGAGAATGTAATCGGCGGTGTTCTCGTCGGCGGTCACTTGGTAGCAGCGGCGGCCGATGATGACGGCGAGTTCGCCTTCGAAATCCACGCGTTGGGAAAGCTGCGGGAGGACGATGGGTTCTTCTGGAGCAATTACCGAAGATGGTGGCTTGAAGAATATCAGCGGCTGTTTGGGAGCCTCGTTGCCTAGCTCTTTGGCATGTTCTGCGTAATTGCGGCCGACACAGACGATTTTGCTGGGCGTGGAGGGAGGCAGAAGCTTCACCGCGTTGAGCTGCCAGGATTTCCCGGTGCGCTCTCGGTTTCCCCAGAGTTCGTCCTGAATTTCTGCGATGCGATCACCTTCGAGAATTCCAGCGCGAGGGACGGGATGAGTC
>JBAQGJ010000037.1:0-1729 GCA_049287725.1 Candidatus Acidiferrales bacterium
TCGGCAATTCCATGGTGATGGTGGTGCCGTGGCCTTCGCCTTCGCTCGCGGCGTAAACCTTGCCGCCGTGTGCGCGCGCGATGGCGCGCACGATGAAGAGGCCGAGGCCCGTTCCCTTCAATTGGAAGCTCGCGCGCCCGGGCACTCGATAAAAGCGTTTGAAGATGCGTTTCAATTCCGGCTCAGCTATTCCGATGCCACGGTCGGTGACGCTCAGCACCACATGATCGTCCGGAGTTTCGATGCGTACTGAAACGTCCACATTGTTACCGGAATATTTCACTGCGTTATCGAGCAAGTTGGATACCGCCGTGCGCAGCTCGGCGGGGTCGCCGTGCAGCAGGATAGGTTCGCCGTTTTTGCGCGAACGTCCAGCGCCGGACTTTGCGGAATCTAAATGCAGAACGCCGGGCGCCAGGTGGTGGCGCACGCGGGCGAGTTCGATGGATTCACGCACGAGCTCGGTGAAATCCACTTCGATGTGATGGCGTTTGCCGCGCTTGTAGCCTACTTCGCCGGCTTTCAACACCTGCTCGACGGTTCCGAGCAAGCGGTCAGTGTCCGACAACATCAAACTATAAAATTGCTGGCGTTGGGCTTCGTCTACTTCGCGGCGTTGCATGGTTTCAAGGTATAGCCGAATCGAAGTGATGGGAGTTTTCAATTCGTGCGTGACTGCATTGATGAAGCTGCCGTGCTGTTCGTTGCGGCGGATTTCGCGCACCAGGAAAATGGTGTTGAGGATCATGCCGGCGATGATGGCGAAGAAAAATATCACGCCGAAGAAGAGCAGGACGACTTCGCGCCGGTTGAGGATGATCCACCCGACGTTCAGGGCGATGGCCAGAGCCACCAGTGAGCTGCCCAGCACGACGAAAAAGGCGATCGTTTTTCTGCGGCTCGCGATTTGCACGGTATCTAGGGAGATTGTACCGCGAAGCGAGGTGAGTTAGAGCTTGGCTGTGGCGCGGATGGGGACCGTCGTGAGGTAAGGCCTAAGGTGGCGAATCGGCATCTGAGGGAGTGGGCTTCAGCGAAAAGCAGATCCCTCGCTGCGCTCGGGATGACGCCCGCGTTCCTTTGAGGTGTGAAGAAAGACTCTAGAGTTCGACGGAGGCTAGCTCGCGTTGAACGTCTGGCGTAAGCGTCCTGCCCACGATGGATTCGTTCGTGCGCCGACCCTCGGAGATTTTGGCGGTGTGAACTTTCCGGGCGATGCCGATTTTTTCCAGCAGCCAGATTGCATACCAATTGAAATCAACCTCATACCAGGCGAGGCCATGGCGAGCGGAAACCGGATGCGCGTGATGGTTGTTGTGCCAGCCTTCACCCCAGGTGACCAGCGCCACCCACCAGCTATTCGTCGAGAGGTCGCGAGTCTTGAATCGGCGTGTGCCGATCGAGTGTGTGGCGGAATTGACCAGCCAGGTAAAGTGCAGGCCCACTACAGTGCGCAGGAAGATGCCCCACAGAACGAACGGAATGCCGCCCACCGCGAGGAGAATCAGGCCCAGCACAACCATTGGTACGTAATGATATTTGGTGATCCAGACATAAAACCTGTCTTTGGCAAGATCAGGGACGTAACGAGAGAGCGTGGTCGTGTCGTGATGCATGGACTTGCCCGTGAGAATCCAGCCCATGTGCGACCACCAGGTGCCGTCCACGGGAGAATGCGGATCGCCATCCTGGTCGGAATATTTGTGGTGAATGCGGTGCGTGGCTACCC
>JBAQGJ010000038.1:0-2296 GCA_049287725.1 Candidatus Acidiferrales bacterium
CGTCCGTCGCTTGTCCGACATGTGGTGTCCCCGCTGGAGAACGCTGTGTGTTGCACTCAGGCGGCCCGCGCTGCGAGCCACATGTAGATCGGAAGTTTGTGGCCGCTGAGCGCTTTGAGGCGACATAATTGGCGATTTAGGATTCGAGTGCAGCGCCGGGCATTCGAACCGCCGGCCACGGATCATTCGCTTCATTGTTAAGCTCACAGACAGAGCGGTGCTAATGTCGGCCATCGCCTCGAAATACACTGAAACACCAATGGCGCTTTGTTCGAAGCCCTACATACTGCCAGTAGAGGATTTGAGCCGATGGCGAGCTGGGGTTTGGCCTGCAAGAATTGCCACGCTGTTTTCACGCATTCGCAGATACCCAACACGCTGGCCGACTACTATCTTCCCATTCGACCCGAATTCCCGCCGGATGGTCTGGAACGCGAGTGTCCCAATTGCAAGATCACGTCCACCTACCAGCGAAGCGAACTCACGTTTCGGTTCCGACCTTAACGGTGGGGTTCGCGGCGGTCATGGCCAAGTTGTACCGACAGCCATGCAGGGCCCGGCTGATGTTCCGTTTTCTGAGCGTAGCAAGTCGTACAATTAAATACGCGAGTCGCAAAAGTATTGGAACGCCACAGTGCGGTTTTTAAAAGATATGACCCGTATAGCCGGCGGCTTGTTAGCGTTGAGCCGCGTGAATCCCAACAACAACAAGAAATCCAAGAGTACGTCCACCAAAAAACAGGCTTTCGATACCCAAGGTTTTCTCGATTCGGCGGGTGTGTCCCGGAAAGTCGCGGAGTTCAAGAAAAAGGAAACGGTATTCTCGCAGGGCGATCCCGCCAAGAATGTGTTGTACATCCAACAAGGCGGGGTGAGGCTTTCGGTTGTGAATGAATCCGGAAAAGAAGCGGTGGTGGCGGTGCTGGGCCCAGGAGATTTTTTCGGCGAGGGCTGTCTGGCCGGCCAGCCGCTGCGGATCGGCACCGCCACGGCAATCACCCCGACGACCGCGCTGGTGATCGAGAAGAAGGAAATGATTCGAGTGCTCCACGCGGAGCACGAGTTTTCCGATCGTTTCATCACTTTCATGCTGGCAAGGAACATCCGAATCGACGAAGATCTGGTGGATCAACTGTTCAACTCAAGCGAGAAGCGGCTGGCGCGCACGCTGCCATTGCTGGCGCGCTATGGCGGGGACGACACGCCGCAAGAGATGCTGCCCAAGGTATCACAAGAGATGCTGGCGGAAATGATTGGCACGACGCGCTCGCGCGTGAACTTCTTCATGAACAAATTCCGAAAACTTGGCCTCATCAAATATAACGGCGGGTTGCAAATCAACAAGTCACTGCTGAGCGTTGTCCTGCACGAATAAGCAACAACTTTCGCCGAATTTCCCGTTAGCTGGTGATTCCCGACTTCTGGATCTCGATGATCCGAGCGTGATGCTAGCACGAGAGCAACATCAGTCCGATACCGGAACCACGGTCGCTTAACCGGCTTCTACTGGACGTTATTGGTAGTGGACGGTGAAGACGAGGACGCAGTTGTCGCCGCTGTTGGACCAGCCCCACCAGATGGCGTCATTGCCTTTTAGTTCTACGGGAATGTCGTGGCCGTTGCATTGCGCGGCGTCGCAAGGATGGACCCAGCCGCAGGGGCTTCCGATGCAATCGTAGTCTAACAGATGCCCGTTGTCTCCCGCCTTTACGGGCGGCTGGACGTACTGCTTATTCTTGTCAAATTCGTGTTTGCTTGTTTGCGCTTGAGTGAAGACGAGAACCAACAGGGCGCAGCTCAACATCCTTAACGCTAGAGATCCCATGGTTTGTTAGGCTCCTTGCGCTTGAGAATTTTTGGTCCTTCAGGGGCAAAACGTGGGGGTAATGTGATTGACGGGATTTTAAGCCAGATTGGGCGGCAAGCAAGTTTTCCGGTAGCGGATAGGATCGGCGTCAGAGTTGCGGGGCGGAGAGGCGGGATGTGTCGCGCCTACGGCGCTTACGCACCGGGCTAACTTATTTCGCGCCTTCCTTCGACCCCGCGGCAGGCGGAATCTCAGGACAAGCCGGGGCTGGTGCGTGCGGAGGCGTGACGTCTTTATGCGAGGACGATCGGGCGAAGTGCCGGAGTGCGAGAGGCGGAGAGCAGAGTGAGGAGTGGCTGCGCGGCAAAGGCGCCAATCAGGAGATTGGCGCTCCAGGTTTGCAAAAGCCCCACCTTTTAGAGGCGACAGGGTGGGGCGCCCACTTGCATTTTTGTGGCTGCAGGCGAGAGCGCGTGCCTTTGCTTAGAC
>JBAQGJ010000039.1:0-46284 GCA_049287725.1 Candidatus Acidiferrales bacterium
CCGCTTGCGGCGAACTGTTCGGCCCCGTGGCCTCGCTATTTCGCGCGAAGAATGCGGAAGACGCGATCCGCATTGCGAATGCCAGCCCATTTGGCCTGGGCGCCAGCGCGTGGACCAACGACAGCGCGGAGCGCGAGAAATTTATCAATGGTCTGGAATCCGGTATGGTGTTTATCAATCGTATGGTGGCATCGGATCCTCGGCTGCCTTTCGGTGGTGTGAAACGCTCTGGGCACGGACGCGAACTCGCTGTTTTTGGAATTCGCGAGTTCATGAACATCAAGACCGTGTCGATCGAAGGCGCGTAAGGGAAGGCGGGCAAGGTCACGACGCGCGAGTCCTGGCGACGATCGAAAGGGGTGATGCGGAAGTTTCGCGCGCGACGAAGCTGCACAACTCGACTATTAGGCATGATCGAGATGCTTGGCAGACATGTATGCCAGTGGGGTTCTGTCGCGAACTGCACGGAGCATCAACGATCCGCGGCTCATGTCCCCGCGTCCCACGAATTCAGCCGGAATCATGATGCGGTCTCCCAATATGCCGAGGAGCTGCTCCAGATAATTGCGCGTTGCAATGCTTCCCAACAGCACGATTTCATCGGCCTTTCCGAGTTGAGTTGCCAGACGCGCCAAATCCCGGTCCAGAGGAATCCTGTATCGAGGTTCGGAGGCGCTGATGGGCACCTGCGCCATTTCGCACAATCGACTGCGACCAATCAGGACGTCTGGCGGAAGAAGTCCGTGCGCTGCTGTGATCACAAATATTGAATCGGGCGAAGTCGGCTCGCAGAACGCGCTCGCATAGCTGAGTTTTCCTCGAAAATAAAGCCCGCTGATAAAGCTGAATACCTCTCCGAGAGATGCGCTCTCGACCCGCAGCCGGTTTGCCAGCTCAAATGTGGCCGTCTCGCGCAGGAGAAGCTCCGCACGCCGGCCCGCTAAACTGGCGGGCGAGAGCAGAAAAACTCGTCTCATAAGTCGTCGCCTGAGAATATCCGGTCGAGCGTTCATCATCGTCTAATATATCATCCACGACGAAGCCGCTCGGGTCCTCCAGTCGCTGAGCCATGAAAAGCCGCCTCAGCATTTGTGGGTATTTCACCTCGCCGGATCCGAAGGCAATATGAGTGGGCTATCAGCTTGAAAACGAGGCTGCATGAAAGAGCTGAGTGTGAGTCGTGCGAAGCGGCACAAACCTAAAATTCCGAGGGGACGCAACAAACAGCGCGTCGACCCGGACTCGGCAGGGCGACTTCGGATCATCTCTAAAGACGCCGATCAAGCCAACATCGTCCTCGATGGAAATAAAGTGTTGTTGACGCATCTTACAAAGATATTCTGGCCGGGCTTGAGGATTACGAAGCGAGATTTGCTTCAATACTATCTTGAAGTTTCGCCTTGGCTTCTGCCGCATCTTCGCGACCGGGCCATGGTAATGAAGCGTTACCCGAACGGGATCGCGGGCGACTTCTTTTTCATGAAGCGAGCGCCGACGCCAAGGCCGGACTGGGTTCAGACCTGTTCCATCGAGCACCATTCGGGCAACGTCATTGATTTCCCAGTCGTAGAAAACGTCGCCTCGCTTCTGTGGGTAGTAAATCTGGGATGCATTGATCTGAACCCTTGGTACGCGCGTTGCGAAGATGTTGACCGCCCCGATTATTTGCTCTTCGATCTCGATCCCGTGCCAGGCGGTTCGTTTCGTCTAATACGTCAGACTGCGCTGATCGTCAGAGATGCGTTGGCGGAGCTGAAAATTACAAGCTACGCCAAGACCACGGGATCCCGCGGCATTCACGTATACGTTCCGATCGTTCGCGGTCCCATGCAGAAACAGGTCTGGGCATTCGCGAAAGCGTTCGCTATCGAACTGGCGAAAAGACATCCGAAGTTGATCACCGCCGAGTATCGCGTGGCGAAGCGTCCCCGCGGCTACGTGCTAGTGGACTACAACCAGAATGCCTGGAACCGAACACTCGCGTCGGTGTATTCGGTTAGGCCAACTCCTTCGGCAGCCGTCTCAACTCCACTGACTTGGGAAGAAATTGAACGTGGGATTGCCATCGATGACTTCACCATCAAAACCGTGCCAGCGCGCCTAGCCAAGGTTGGTGATCTATGGAAACCACTGTTGGCAAGCCGTGGCCGCACTGACCTTGCGAGATTCCTATGAGTCTCCCGCTCCCGAAGACACACGCCCCAATGGAAGCACAGCCTGCCCGGGAGTTGCCCGTGGGCAGGCAATGGCAGTACGAGCCGAAATGGGATGGCTTTCGCTGCCTAGCCTTCCGGGATGGCCAGCGCATCGACCTGCTGTCTAAATCAGCAAAGCCATTGATGCGCTATTTCCCGGAATTGGTCCGCGCTCTGGCTGCGCTTCGAGCGAACCGATTTGTTTTGGATGGCGAAATCGTGATTCCCGTGGGCGGAGATCTCTCGTTTGATGCGTTGTTGATGCGGATCCATCCCGCCGCCAGTCGCGTAAAAAAGCTTAGCGAGGAGACACCGTGCATGTTCATAGTTTTCGACCTGCTCGTGGACGCGACGGGAAGCCGTCTAACTCAGCTGCCGTTGCATGTACGGCGAAAGGCTCTGGAAGATTTTTCCCGGAAACTCATCCATGGGAACCGCAATATACAACTTTCGCCGATCGCCAAGGATATTGCGGTGGCACGCAAGTGGTTCCAAATGAGCGTCGGCCTCGACGGTATTGTGGCAAAGAGAATCGACCTGCCTTATCAAAGTGGAAAGCGCACAGGAATGCAGAAGATTAAGAAAGAACGCACGGCGGACTGTGTCGTCGGTGGATTTAGGTACCTCGAAAAGAAGCGCTTAGTTGGTTCGCTATTGCTCGGCCTTTATGATGAGCAGCGAAAGCTAAATCACGTCGGCTTCACTTCTTCGATCCACGATGATGAACGGCTCGCCTTGACCAGGAGACTCGAACGATTGATCAGGCCGCCTGGTTTTACCGGCAAAGCGCCCGGCGGACCGAGCCGCTGGAGTACTAAGCACTCGGCGGAGTGGCAGCCGCTCAGCCCGAAACTGGTCGTCGAAGTCGAATTCGATCACTTCACAGGCGGCCGCTTCCGGCATGGTACGAAGTTTCTCCGCTGGCGGCCCGACAAAGATCCGGCCGAGTGCTCCATCAGGCAAGTGGAACGAGAAAATAGATCGGCATTGAAGCTACTTTGACGAAATTCGCGAAGCGAAAGGAATTCCAGACCGTAGGACACTTTCGACACGAGCGCGGTCCACTTCGATTAAGCCGAACTTAAGAGAATTGCGTCCTGATTAAAGTCTAGGACAACTTGGCATGCTCACTTTGCGACCGCCAATGGCTTCCCGAATTCGGCCCCAGCCAGGACGGGGAGAACAAAAAGATTTGCCAGGATATCGACGACCGTACCGGCCAAGACGACGAGACCGAACCGTTGGGTGGGAGGGAAACTAGAGAGCGCGAAAATCGCAAAACCGGCGCCGATGACGACATCCGAGAAAACGATCCCTCGCCATTGCTCCTGACGACCTTTGACCCACGCCGCCCACCCGTGCTGGCCCGCAGCTTGCGCGCGCCTCACTGAAAAAACCAAATGAACCATCGAATCAATCGCCATGCCGATGCAGACGTTTGTTGCGGGCGCGGAAATAATATCCACGGGAATCTTCAGCAGCCCGATCCCACCCAGCATGCATACCGGAACCAAGCTCAAGCTGAAGATCATGGCTGCTCCGGTCCTTACGCTTCGGCCGACGATCCACGCCACGACGGAGAAAAAAATCATCAGGCCTAGCAGCCCTTTCACTAGGCTCGACGCCACCAGTTGGGCCAATTCTCCCTGGAGTTCATACACGCCGCCAACGAGCACGGGCCGGAAGCCATTCTGGCGCACGACAGATCTCAGTTCATTCACCACATCTACGCGTGGCTGGTCTCTGCCGTGTTCGTCCATGCGAAGGTAGAACGCTGCCATGGAGCGGTCCTTGGTAACGAACGTGCTGGCCACGCGGTTGTACTTGGGTTCGTTCATGATGTTCAGAAGATGGTTCCAGCTGAGGAGGAACGCGAGAGGGCGGCGATGGCCTTCGGCCATCAGGACCGGCAGCGAAATTACCGTTCCGACGCCCTTGTGTTCCTCCAGCGCATCCTGCAAATCCCACATCTTTTCGTATTCGTCCTTGTTGTCGAGCCTGCCACCGTCGGCGGCCGCTACGACGATGGTGAGAGGGTTGGAGCCGCCGTTGCGGTCCACGTACGAAAGCCCTTCGCGCGGTTCCTTGCCCTTTTTGAAATAATCCAGAAGGCTTGGGTCTGTATTTAGTCTCCGCAATCCCAGACTCAAACCAGCGCTGGCCAAAATCGCGAGCACGCACACCCACACGAACCTGCGCTGCCAGAACTGGCGATCCGTGCCTCTGCGGTGCGCTCCCTTCTGCGCCGCGCTGGCCCAGTCTAGAAAAGCTGGATACATGAGATACGCACAAGCGAATGCGACGACGGCTCCTAAAGTTCCTCCGATGCCGAGTTCCTTTAGAGGCTTCGCCGGTACGATCAACAGGCTTGCGAATCCGAGCGAAGCACACACCATTGACCAAAACGATGCCGGCAGCGTCATGTGCCGTGCCTGCGATCCGAGATGGCTGGAGTCCGTCTGGCCGCGACCCAATGTCCGCCAATTAAACGTCATATAAACCAGGTGAGACAGTGCAATCACAAATACAATGGTGCCGAGGTTCGCGGTGAGGACGCCGATCTTCTGGCCAAACGCGGCTTGGATCAGCAAAGTCACCAGCACCGCGTTCGTGCACGTGACCAACATTCCGAGGGTGAGCTTTAACGATCGAAACAGCGCCAACATGACCCCGCCGAACAGCAGAAATGCTGTAAGGCTGAAGACACGAAAATCATGCAGCAGATTCCGGCGAATCATTTCAGATACGTAGGGAGCCCCGGCGATCTCAATCCGGAAGTCTTTCGCGTCGAACTTCGCCACGATGGCTTCCATCCTGTTCGTTAACTCCTGTGGATCGCGATTCGATACAAACATCACGACGTTACTGGAGCGGCCGTTTTCGGCGATCAGAAGGCGCGTCCAAAAGGGACTCATTTCCGCATCCTTAAAGTTTTTGGGACCATCGGCGAGGCTCTGGACGCTGTCCACGGACGGCACAGAGCTGAGCTGCTGCGTCAAATGTCCGAGACGTTCCAGGTAGGTCGGCGAGGAAATATCAGGCGCTGCCACGGCGAGGATCAGCTGGCTGTCTCCACCGAAGATGCGGTCAATTTTGTCTGATTCCTGAGCACGAGGATCGTTGGAAGAAAAGAAGAAGTTTTCGTCAACATGCGGTTTCAGATCGACAAACGTGACGACTAACCCCAGAAGAACAACCGTCAGAGTTAGGAATAGCCAATGACGCCATGAACCTCCGGAGTGCTCCAACTTGCGGCGATGCTTCTTCTCAGTCAAGGTTGATCAGTCCAAGGGCGCAGATCGGCCTTCCGAAGCTTGGCGAGCGTAACAGACCTTACGGATGACAGGCAGTAGGCGAATCCCTGTAGATGTGGGGGGTGACTGACGGCTATGTGCTTCAAGTTCCCGATCCTTAGCGCTCCCTCAAATTCTTGAATCTCATCAATGCGGTACACGCTCTCTCCATGGCAGGCTTTGCATTGGAGAGTGAATGCACTAGACAGGGTGTCTTGATCCTCGCTTTCCTCGGCGCGCTTCAGATCCTCGTAGAATGCGGCGATCTTCCTTGGTACGGAAATGCGTTCCTTCCAACCGGAATGAACTGTTAACGAAGCTGAAACAGTGCGTTCTTCTAGTTCGCTACGTCGAAGATTAAGGTTGTGGACATACCGACGAAACCCCGGCGGAGCCTCTCTGTGGATGATCGCAGGACTTTAGGAAGTCAGGTGTCGGCTGCGCGCGCTGCAGTGCCGGCGCTCGGGGCGGATAGTGGGCCGTCGAGTTCAGGAATGGGCACCGATTCGCTTGGCGCAAAGCCGTCGATAGTCTCTCTGATCGCGGAGCACACAGCAACAGTGCCAGCGGCCGAAGCGGTGGTTTGTGGGAGTCAGAGCGTCAGTTATGCGGAGATGGACGCCCGCTCTACAGATCTCGCTGTGGAGCTGCGTTCCCTGGGAGCTGGGCGCGGGTCGGTCGTGGGACTTTTACGTGCCGGTCCATTGCGTACGTGATTGGCGCGCTGGGAATAATAAAGGCTGGGGCGGCGTACATCCCGGTACGGCCTGGCGAACTCAAAGGACGAGTGGATTTTCAGTTGGACGATGCCGGCGCCGGACTGATTGTGGCTGGCGAGAGTTGGGCGGGTCGGGGCGACGATTCGCCTCGAAGGATTGTGCGGCTTGCGCAGGATGGTCTGTTCCCAGCGAAGAACGTGAATGGACTGTTATTGGCCGACGCTTCGCTCGATCCCGAAACGGTCGTTCGCGTTCGAATCGCGCATGGCGATGAGTCTTGCGCAAGAGCAGATTTGGCTGCGTTCGTTGCGGGCGGCCGAAGGTCAAGCCTTCTACAACGAAAACATCACGATCCATGGAAACGGGCCGCTGGACTTAACCGTGCTTGAGCGAGCGTTCACGGAGATCGTGCGGCGTCACGAGGTGTGGCGAACTTCTATCGAGGATGGAACGGCCGTGCAAGTTGTGCATCCCGCGCCTGACAAGATCGATATTCCGGTGCTGGACCTCAGGGCCGTTCGCAGAACCGCAACTGTGGCGCAACTCGCCAAAGCTTTCGCGGCTGGTGATGGCCAAGCCCCGCTCGCTGCTGAGAAGCGGGCATCTCTTTTACTACAACGTCGCGTCGTTGACGTTCTTGCTCGCCAAAGCTGGATTCCGCGTGGACGAAATGATGCGCGTTCCGGCAATGAAGCAACGAAACGTGTATCACGACCTGTTGTCGGGCCTCTACTATCGAGCCTCGCGCTCGTTTTGGGTCTTGTCGTCTGGTCACATTATGCTCGGCCCCGACTTTCTGGCCCTTGCGTCCTTCAAATAACGGTCTCGTGGTGCCCGTAATATCTTTCACCGCGGCAACGGCTGACGAGCCGCCAACCGCGTTCAGGGATTCGGTCAGGAGTGAGACAGCCTGTCTCCGATTGGGTCTGAATCTATCTCTATCCTTTCCGCTCTGCTCGGTCAGACAGGCGAACCCCACAGCTTGGTGTTTGCAACGTGTTCGGGCCAACCATTGCGCAGGAACCTCTTGCACCGTCACTCGCAACCTAAGTGCGCAAGACTTGTTTGCCGAAAATCACTTGGCATTCTCTGCGTCACTGCCATGAAACGTTGCTTGACGCTGTCGGTGCTCCGCTGGGAACCGTGCAAGGATTCCTAGGCCACGCTTCGTCTGAGCTCACGCGGCAAATATTTGCACGCCATCCCTGCGGAGCAACGCCAAGCGCTGGATGGTGTGGAGAAACTTCTTATTGGACCCAAATGGATCCAAATTGCAGGAGTTCGTGCAATGCCGAATTAGCAACAGACTGATTTGTGGGCAGACAGGTGGTGGACGTGACCGGGATCGAACCGGTGACCCCCTGCTTGCAAAGCTAGGGTAATTTCAATCTAAGTCGTCGCTTTGGTTGCGCTTATCACCTTCGGGCATACTTAGATTGCTCCAACGTTGCTCCAAACCGCAACAAGCAGTTCACCTAAGCTTTACCGCGGCGCTTCTCCAGGTCGAACTGATCCACTCCGCCGCGTAGGTCTCAGAAACTACGCGAACCGCACGCGTGGTTTCGTTTAGCCAGACATCTGGGGGGCCAGTCCTCAAGATAGCCACAAGCGCGTTTCCCGGTACTAACACAACGGGCGAACGATAACTTCCGGGTTGCCCGTCATCCAATAACTGAGATTGTTTGTGCCAAGTCTGGGCCGCGGCGGTCTCACTTCCGCTTGATATAGTATTACGGTCGTAATATAATCTGCTTGATGCGCTACCCAAAAAATCACAAGCGGGGCTCCCGCGAACGAATTCTTGGAGCCGCGGCAGCTCTGTTCCGCCGTCACGGATATGCGGCGACCGGCGTCGATGCCGTCATGGCGTCAGCGCACCTGACCGCCGGTGCGTTCTATTCTCACTTTCGTTCGAAACAGGCCCTGCTTGCCAAGGCCCTGGATTCCGCTTTTCGCCAGTCTCGCGCAGATTGGCAGCTAAAGCTCAGAGCCTTGCGGGGCCGTCAATGGGTCCGCGAGTTCGCCGCCTTCTATTTGAGCGGAGGCCACCGCGATGCGCCGGACCTCGGATGCCCCATGCCCGCACTGACTGCGGAAGTCTCGCGCAGCGGCGGAGCTTCGCGCGCTGTATATGAGCAGCACCTGCGAGACGTGGTCGACACCGTGGCGCAACAGTGCAACCCCACCGCTCCCGATCGTGATCGGGCCATTTCCGCCATCGCGCTCAGCGTCGGCGGTCTCATGCTCGCGCGTGCCGTCAAGGACCGTCGCTTTTCGGAAGAAATTCTCAGGGCTTGTCGTGAGGGAGTGGTTGAGGGGTGTCACGCTGAAGAGGAGCAATAAATGGTTCTTATGCCTCCATTCGTGAATTTCGGCGTTGAATTCGGGTTGAGCCTTTTAGTGTTCAGCCTGCTTGGCAGATGGTATGTCTGGCCGTTCCTGCGAGCGTGGCCCTTCACACAAGCGCTCCTGCTGCTCCTCGTTCCCTTTTTGCCGCGGTACTTGGGACTGATGTCCCTGGTGCCCGGTGTGGTCGATCCCGCGGTGGCGCAGTCTACCTTTGCGTTTTATCAGGCCTATGGTGATTTTCTCGCCTTTCTCCTGGCGCTTGCTGCCTTTGTTCTTGTGCGGTCAGGGCATCCAGGGGCGCTTGCCATTGTCTGGGTCTTCAACGTATTCGGATCGCTCGAGTTTATTCACTCGGTGCTTCGCGGCAGCTTAACCGGCACCGGAGGCAGTCTGGGAGCCTTTTGGTATATCCCCGTTTGGTATGTGCCGCTGGGCTTGGTGCTGCACTATCTGATTTTTCTCCTCCTCCTAAAAAGGTCGAGTGAATACACCCGAGCCGACGACAGCCCTCGCGAGACGGCTCAATGAGGAATGGGTCGGATGTATCCTGGAAGCTCAGGTTAACTTTGCTGCTTACTGCTGTTGTGCTGATAGTTCTCGGGAGCGGTCTTACGTTTGCCAGTCACTTGATGGCCCATTTATATGGAACGGAAGAAACACTCTCTGGAACGAACGGTGCTCGTACCGCGGGCGCGGCGATCTTTGCGCTCGGCACCTTGGCTTGGTTCGGCACGCGTCAAGAGTTGAAAGTCCTCCGCGCTGTAGTGATTCCCGTTCTGTTCACATGGTTTGTGCTTAAGAGCGTGGTCGCGTACCTGGCATTGATGGCCGGTGTGTTCAAAGCACCCGTTGGACGAACCGTCTTGGCATTCGACCTCGTGCTGGCCGTTGTTTACGCCTACTTCTTTTTCGTGGGGGCGCCGGCATGCCGCAAGTGGCGTCCAGCACAAGGCCCGAATCTTCCATGCTCGGCAATTGACGCAAGGATTGGCCAGCTCAAAGGCGTCCGCGGGCCAGCGGAGAACTGGATCGTGTCCGGCAAGAAGGGAAGGATTCTGGAGGTGTCGTCGGCTACACGGAAGTAATGTGGCCGAGCCACATCAAGATTAGTAATGGGAAGTCGGCTTATCGCCAGCGATCATTCACTGACAAGCGCTAGCGTTTATCGGGGGGCAATCTGCCAATGCGGAGGCATTACATCGGATTTGCCCGTAATCCGACCAGAATCGCCGCGAAATGCGGATCACCTAGTTAGCTAGTAGAAGCTCCGATGCTTATGAGGCATCGACGCCAGGTTAACAAAGCATGCTCCGAAAGCGAAACCAATGCCTGGCTCCGCCATCCAATTCATTGCGAGGAAGTACGGTGAGCGAAGTAAACCATCGCATGGTGGAAACGAACGGCATCCATATGCACATCGCCGAGAGCGGAGCAGGGCCTCCGGTGGTGCTGTGTCACGGTTTTCCCGAATCATGGTATTCGTGGCGCCATCAGTTGCATGCGCTCGCCGAAGCGGGATTCCATGCGATCGCGCCAGATATGCGAGGCTACGGGCAGACCGATCGCCCAGAAGAAGTCGATCGGTACACGCTGCTCCATTCTATTGGCGACGTGGTCGGCCTGCTCGATGCTTTAGGCACAGAGACAGCGGTGATCGTCGGACACGATTGGGGCGCTCCCGTCGCGTGGTCCGCCGCGCTTTTGCGGCCCGATCGCTTTCGCGGCGTAATCGGTTTGAGCGTGCCGTTCAGACCGCGACCACGCGTTCGTCCCACCAGCGTCATGCCCCAATCTGAGGACGCGCAGTTCTTTCAGCTGTACTTCCAATCCCCAGGCATCGCCGAGGCGGAGCTCGAGCGCGATGTCCGTTTGAGCATTCGCAGCTTCCTCTACTCGGCTTCAGGGGAAGGCCGGGATGACGCTGCAAGGGACGGCCGCGAAATCGATATGGTGCCGCGCCGAGGCGGCTTTCTATCGCGCTTGGCGAATCCCGCATCGTTGCCTCATTGGCTCACCGAAGCGGACGTGGATTTCTAAATCCTGAAGACATGAAAGGCGCCAACACCTGGTCGATTTATCCCAGGGTGGAAGCTGTGAAGATTTATGCCGTGGGGTCTTTCGGTACTCGCGATTGTCAATTCCGAAAGGGTGGTTTTACGGTCGCAGCTGGGCGTCCCACAGTCTGTTTACGTAGAATTCTTTACCTTCTGCGCCGCGCCGAACGCGTCTTGCTTTTTGCGCCACGGCGGACAGTCCGCTTGCCTTTAGCAGATTTCGTTCGCACGGTGCGTTTGAGTCTACGGCGCACAGGTTTTATACTCGCTCTAGTAGCTTTCTTTGCCACTTGGCCTAGGGCTGCTACTTGCCCGAGCGTCGAACCGATCTTCTCTGCAACTGTGACCAAAACCTGCTTTTCTTTGTCAAGGAAGCTCGCTCTTTTCATTTGCTCTCCAAGTGGTGGTTGTGCCTTCCTACGCCCCGGCTTTCTTGGCTTGTTTGAATGCATCGGTACCTTGGTCAACGACGTCTTGCACCTGTTCTTTTGCCGTCTCAACAACCTTCTGTGAACGCTGGGTGAAGTCTTTCGCTCCGTCCCTTAACTGGTCGACGGAGTCGCCGATCGCATCTGTGATGTTGTCGCGCAATTCGTCACCGGCTTGGGGAGCCAAAACAAGAACGGCAGCTGCGCCAATTCCGATTCCAACAAGAAAAGCCAAAATCGTTCCCGCCTTATGATCTTTCGCCATGAGAGCTCCTTTCTCGCTCTTCCGAAACATTGGTTGCCAGAATAAATCGGGAGAGAGCCTCGACGAGAGGCCCTTCCCCCATTAGTTAGAGTGATTAACAATTAGAGTGATTAACGCGTGGTTCCTGCTGTTTTCGAAGCGACATCGCGATCGGTCTCGGTACCGGCGGAGGATTCTCCCGTGGAGGAAATATCTTCTGCGTTCGTATTCTTCATGATTTCCTTGGCTCGAGCGATTTCCTCGGAAGTATCGCAGTGGACTGAAAGGAGAATTCCTCCCTTCTTCAAGCGTCCTTCGTAGCGCTTTGCTTCGTACTCGGGAATCCCCATTCCGATTAGCGCGCCCGTAAGTCCTCCGACTGCGCCGCCTACTCCCATGCCGGCCAAAGCAGCCATGATGGGCCCAGCTGCGATAAGGGGGCCGACGCCCGGAATGGCCAATGCACCAATCCCGGCCAATAAACCTAGCGTACCGCCAAGAACCGCGCCCGATCCCGCTCCGGTTGCCGCTCCCTCAGGAGCCTTGGAGTTTTTCTCTGTTGCGATTGGCTTGGAACCGAGATTCTCGGGAAGTAGCGCTGACACGTCTGCGGCTGAGAACCCTGATTTCACCAAGCTATCGGTGGCTACATCCGCAGCTGCCACCGTTATGTAGATGCCGAATACCGCTTTCTTCTTGTTTTCCATGTTTGAATCTCCTGTTCATTTTTTTATATTGAGAGCGTAGTGACTACTGTTTCGGTGGCGCAACGGTTAAATTGTTCGTGACGTTCGAATCGCCGGCAATTTGTCTCGCCTTCGCTTCGATTGCTGATTTCTCGTCTTCGGAACGTACTGGACCCTTGAGTGTCACCATTCTGTCCGTGGTAATGATCTTGATGTTGTGCGCGTAGGTTGAGAGCGACTTATCGTCCATTAAAGCGCTCCGAATCTTCTTTGTTGTTTCGCGGTCGGCAGCATTCATCTTCTGCTGATCCGCTGTCGTTGCATTCTTGTTGGCGTCACCTTGGTTGGTCTTGGTATTATCGGGGGCGGGTTGCTTTTCTTGTTGTGCGGACAGGGAAAACACAGGACCGGCCATTAACAATAAAGCACCAAAAACTAAAAGCGTCTTTCTCATCGTCGTTCTCCTTTAGCGATTTCTGGCTTCCGGAACTCTGTAACTTGGATCGATAGCGTCTGAATAAATTGCCTCAGCCGCGGGCTGTATTAATCGAGATCAAATCCCAACAATTTATGAGAAGCGGGGAAATACTGCCTTCACTAATAAGACGCCTCGTCTTGAGGAAGTGCCATACACAGTAGCAGGTACGTTGGGATCAGGAAGTTCGTACCAGCCTCAGAGTTGATCTCAGCGTTGGCATCGCTTGCCTTTTTAAGAGTTACTGGATCGGTGGAATGAGTGACCTTCACGAGGGACTGTTTTTTCTTCTACGCTATCATCGCTGCCCATCGCAGGTTGGTCCAGTTCGGGATCTTCGGCGCCAGGCCGTTTTCCCGGACATTCTGGGTTAGTACACGGCCTCAATTCGGCGAAGCCAACGCCATTGTCCACCATCCTATCCAGTGGTCGTCCACAGTGCGGGCAAGTCGGATGTTCAACGCTCATAGCTCATTCTTCCAAGGGTAAACACAGGCCGCTAAAGACCCCGACTACGGTCATGCGCCTCTATTACCTACCGTGAATTCGTGCGTGACATTCAATCTCGGGTATCAGCACTCCCAAAGTAATTTCGTAATCGTTCGGTGGGGCGATATAAGAACCATGCCAGAATCCCAACGACCACTGTAACCGCCACAGCAACAACAATCGTGATCTCTGTTGTGCTTGCATTTGATAAATTCACGATTCGACCTTCCGATTGACGCAAGCTTCGACGATGTGCTTTCGCGTCCACCAAGACGGCAGGACGACGAAGATGAGATGATCAGCGTGAGGCACGCTCTTAGACCGCCACGCGAGTTCCGATGCGAGTCTCTAGTACAGCCGCGGTCGCACGACTACTTGCTAGATCCGGCCTTCACCCTGAGCGCTGATTCGTCGTTCGATTGTCGTCGCGTTCCCCTCGGTTCTGAATCGAGCTCCTTGAAAGCGGGGGCCTCCACGATTTGCCAATCGCCGCCGCTATTCCACGGTCCACGTGCGTTGGGTTCACCTCGGTCACCGGTGCCCGTGGAATCATCGAAGTACTGATTCACGAGCGCGGGCGTAGGAGGAATACTGCCGATTGAGAAGCGGTCCTTTCCTAGGCTCTCCAGCGCCGCAGTGAAGGCCTTCATGTGTGTGATTTCGCGAGTCATCAGGAACTGCAGCGCACGGATTGTCCCAACATCCTTCGTGAAGTTGATGAGGCGCTCGTAGACGATTTTGGCGCGGGCTTCGGCGGCGATGTTACTGCGAAGGTCGACATCGAGTTCGCCGGTAATTTTGAGATAGTCTGCCGTCCAAGCATCTCCCATAGAGTTATGAAGTGCGACTCCGCCACCTCCCGCAATGGCCATGAGAGGATCTACTTCGGCGGCTTTACGATTGTTCTTGAGCGGGCGTAGGTGAAAACGTGCGAGCGCGCCAACGACTTCGAGGTGGCTTAGTTCTTCGGTACCGATGTCCATAAGCATGTCTTTCCGCTCAGGATCGTCACAGTTCATGCCCTGAACGGAATACTGCATGGCCGCGGCGAGTTCGCCATTCGCTCCGCCGAATTGTTCGAGAAGCATATTTCCGAAGGCCGGATCTGGCGTACCTACTTCCACCCTGTACATTAGTTCTTTAATGTGGTGGTACATGTATTCTCCCTAGGCCTTCGCCTTTTTGGCTTTCAATGTGGAAGTTTTCAATACGGACTCGCCGCTTGCTGAAGCGGCTCGGGTTTTGCTTTCGCCCATAACCGGATCCGACGACTTGGACGAGGACGACGATGTCTCTCCGGGCTCGCCCCACGGCATCTTTGTGCCATTACCGAATTCAACGGAGGTCAATTGCTGCAGCAAAGGTTTGGTGATTGTGGTGAGGAGAAAATCGGCGGATTCTTCTTCGCCCAAGGTCTGCGAAAGAAGTCCGGCAACCTCAAGTTCGCCTAGCTGTCGAGCGAGGCATTTGGCTGTGCCGTACCCCGAGATTTCGTAGTGTTCCACTTTTTGTGCTGCGCCGATTAAGGCGACGTCAGTGGCGAGGTCGCCTTGATTCCGACCGTCCCCGATTATTTCCGCACCTTCTTCGAGTAAGCCCTTCATTCCCTTGCAAGGCTTTGAGTCCACGTCTCCGCCGAGCAGACTGAGCGCGGATTTGACGCGCTCCACTTGACCTTGGGTTTGCGCCAAATGCTTCTGGAATGCTTCTTTCAGCTTGGCATCATGAGCAGCCTCAACCATCTTAGGCAGCGCTGCCACGATTTGGCTCTCTGCGTTCAGCAAATCCTGCAATCCCTCAACGAGAAGATTTTTCAACTCTGACATTATTAGTTCCTCCGTTTCACGCCCTCTTTTGCTTTAGACAGTTTAGTTTTTCGCAGCGATCCAACCAATCGGACTAAGGGTGTAGCCCTGGAACTTGAATCGTGTAGGCGGCGAAAATATGATCTTGAGTGACCGGTACGGAGGTAAAGCGGCGCGTTACCGCGAGTCTTGCCGCGATATACAGTCCCTAGGGCATGTCTATTCGCGAGTCGCGAGCCTATCGTATCTATTCGCGACTAATGAATAGTTGACGAACTTCGGTAAATGTCACAAAGGAGCTATCCAAATGAATGATCAATTCAATGACAACGCGGTTGGCGGGTACGGCGAAGGCGCAGGTACTGCTGCACGAATGCAGGAGGAAGTGGAAGACAGGGCCTCGGAAGTGAAACAAAAGGTAGCAGATTTTGGTCGCAAAGCAGCCGATCGGATCGATTCGCAGCGTCAGCCGATTGCAGATACCCTCAATCGCACGGCATCCACTTTGCATCAGCAGGGAGATAGCGCTGCCAATGCCGCGCACACGACCGCAGATAAGCTACAGGTTGCCGCTGACTACGTGCGCGGGAACGATTTAAAGGCGATGATGGGTGACGTCCAAGACTTGGCAAAACGCTATCCCGGGCAGTCTCTTGCCGCGGCGGCTGTGGTTGGCTTCCTCCTCGGCCGGCTGTTCCGTAGCACGGACTAGACCAGCAATGCCTGAGACTCGCATGACCGTAAACAGCGAACGCACTCTGCCTGAAGTCATAAACCATATTGCCGGTAACATCCAAGAGATCATCGGTTCTGAATTTCAGTTGGCAAAGACTGAGATAAAGGACGGGATCTCTAAAACAAGCACACCCGCCGCGACTCTCGGTGTGGGGCTTGTCATTTCCTTTTTCGCCCTCGGTTTTCTCCTGCTGGCGGCCGTCTATGCCCTTTCGATCGTGATGGCGGCTTGGCTGGCAGCTCTGTTCGTGGGCGCAACGCTGGCCATGGCAAGCATCGCTTTAATCAGTTCAGGAGTGAGGAAGCTGAAGAGAATAAATGTCCTATTAGAAAAAACTGCTGACAGTTTGAAGGAGAATATGCAATGGGCGAGAAATCAGATCAGATAGAACAGCACATCCAAGAGCAACGCGCTGAGCTGGGCGACAACATCGCTCAGCTACAAAGAAAAGTTAAGGGTACTTTCGATTGGCGGGTTCAATTCGAGCAGCGGCCCATGACCATGATTGGGATTGCGCTCGGCGGAGGCGTGTTGCTGTCGTCCCTTTTTGGGCGCCGGTCCCATTCCAAGCACTGGCGACAGATCTCGGATGAGGGCAGGACGGCACCACCGAACGATATTCAGTTTCCCGATACTCAAAACGGTGCTCGGCGTGCTCAAATCAAGCACCAAACGTCAGACGGTTGGCGGGATATCAAGGTTGCATTGGCCGGGGTGGCGGGAGCGAAATTTGGAACTATTTTGGACTCATTCCTACCTGGCTTCAGCAAAGAATACGATAAAGCTCGACGGCCGGGTGAAGCGCCTCAGTCAGATCAGCCTGTGTAGCCGAATGCGTCACGCGAACGTAGAGGCCTGCCCGACTCATGGGGGAAATGATGGACGATCCGCTCGCAACCTATTTGCATGATCATCTCGCTGGTTGCGCCCATGCCGCCGATCTCCTGAAAGCGATTCGAGACCAACAGACTAGCAAGCCATTAGGACATTTTGCAGACTACTTATTGCGCGAAATAGAAGCCGATGGCGACACACTCCGAAAACTCGCAGATTCGGTCGGTGTGGGCTCCAGCAATCTGAAAGAGATGGGAGCTTGGGTAGAAGAAAAAATAAGTCGGTTGAAGCTGCGGGATCTTGACCGTGACAGCGTCGGAACGTTTGAGGCATTGGAATTTCTTCGACTCGGGATTCACGGAAAAGCGGCCCTATGGAGTGTGCTTGCGATAATTGCTGCGACCGATCGGCGGCTTAGAGGAATCGACTTTCGATCTTTATCAGGACGAGCTGAGGCACAAGAAATGGCCGTAGAAGAATGGCGTTTGAAAGTAGCCGAAACGGTTTTCGGGACGTCTTCAGTCTGAGCTGAGATTAAGCAGAGCCTTTTAGGTGCCATAAGGCGTCAACTTTGCAATGGAATGAGGATCGCACGAAATCAAGGGGGTGGTACTCGTGTTTGGATACGGAATAGTCGGTACAATTCTGATCATTTGCTTGGTAGTTTGGCTGGTTAGAAGGGCTTGAATCGAGCCAATATCGACACCTCTTCGATCCTAACTTCGGGTCATGATTACCTCTCCCATTTTGGCGGGAGCGGAATGCCCAATCATCGTCCGATGCTTAGGTCATGATCATTGTGATTTCTCCCGTTGGGCGGCGTCGTCGATATTACGGCTCGTAGGCGAGGTCTAGCATTGAAGGCTTAATTGTCTTGGTTTTGTATCTTTGCAAGACCGCTAAGGATTGCTTTACAACTGCCGATGGGCCCTCAGTTGTTTGCGGGCGCAAGAGGGGGCGCCCGGGATCGAAATCGCTGATTGTTCCAATTCCCTGCCAACGGTCGGGCGCGGTCGATTCGAATTTCTCGTTTCGGAAGCCTGAACACACTGTGGTTGTTAAACCAATAAATGCGAAGCGGGCAAGGTAGGGGCTTTACGGGGAACTATTCGTAGTCGGAACGGGGCTTGTTCCTTGCTCAGAGTCGAGCCGCTTGAAAAATGCCAAATGATTCCAACTTGATTCTGTTGACGGGCGCGACCGGTTATGTGGGCGGACGATTGCTTTACGCTCTCGAAACCGCCGGCTACCGAGTCCGTTGCATCACACGCCACCCAAAGGCCCTCAGTCAACGGGTAGCAAAGAAAACGGAAATTCTGAAGGGTGATGTTCTCGAGGCGCCGTCTCTCCCGGTCGGCATGGTTGGCGTTCATACAGCATATTACCTTGTGCATTCGATGGCTTCGCCGAATTCTTTCGAAAAGGAAGATGCGCAAGGAGCCAGTGCTTTCGCAGACGCGGCCGTCGACGCGGGAGTAAAGCGCATCATCTACCTCGGTGGACTCGGCAGCGGCACTGGCCTGTCAGCACATCTGAGAAGCCGCCAAGAAGTCGGCCGTATCCTCAGGGAATCAGGGCTGCCAACTATCGAGTTCAGAGCTTCGATCGTCATTGGGTCGGGCAGCGCCTCCTTTGAGATGATGCGGGCCCTCGTCGAGAAACTGCCGGTGATGACTACTCCACGCTGGGTCAAGACGCGCACACAGCCAATCGCAATCGAGGATGTGATTGCTTATCTAATTGAAGCACTCGACCTCGAAATCAACGGCAGCAGGATTTTTGAGATCGGCGGATATGACCAAGTGAGCTACTTGGATCTTATGAAGGAGTACTCGCATCAGCGTGGGTTGAAACGTTGGATGATACCCGTGCCGGTGCTATCTCCGCGACTGTCGAGCCTCTGGTTGGGTCTGGTTACACCGGTCTACGCGCGCGTCGGCCGCGAGTTAGTGGACAGCTTACGCAACGAGACGATTGTAAGGGACCCATCAGCGGGCGATGTGTTCGCGATTCGCCCGCGTGGTTACCGGGAGGCTCTCAAACGAGCACTTGCCAATGAGGATCGGGAGTTTGCCGAAACGCGCTGGTCGGACGCATTCTCCTCCCTCCGCATTTCACCGCGGTCGGGTGGCATCAACTTTGGTCCCCGCATTGTGAATTCGCGGTCGGTGCGCGTGCCCTTTCCTCCAGCCATCGCCTTTCGGCCGATCGAGCGGCTAGGGGGTAAGACTGGCTGGTACTTTGGAGATTGGCTCTGGCGAATTCGTGGGCTGTTGGACTTGCTATTCGGCGGTGCGGGTATGCGTCGCAGCCGACGTGATCCTGATCGGCTCTTCGCAGGTGATACTGTCGACTTCTGGCGTGTCGAAGAAATCCGACGCGACCACGTGCTCCGATTGGCAGCAGAAATGCGTTTGCCTGGGAGGGCATGGCTGCAATTTGAGATAGAAGCGAATGGGTCGGGATCGGTCGTTCGTCAGACGGCTATCTTTGATCCGGTGGGAGTACTGGGGCAGACCTACTGGTACCTCTTATATCCGATGCACCGATTTGTTTTTGCCGGGATGCTGGGAGGAATTGTGCGTGCTATCGGGGAATCGTCTGGACCCCTTCGATCATAGCGTCGGCGTAATCCTCAACGGAAATCTTGCCAATCCTATCAGAATGCGGCCGAAAGCACCTGGATGTGGGAGACGAACATCACGAAGAGAAGGCGCCCCTGGGCATGGGAGGCGACGGGTGTTGCGAACAGGCTTATCCCCACTTTATCCCGCTTGATTTTGCATAGGCTCAATTTCTAACGATTTATTGCAGCTTGGCGTATTCCGCTTTGGCTTCCTTCAGAATAGAAATGTCTGGGTCGGTCTTCTGTCGAACGAATTTACATTTGCGAAGAGACCGCTAGAGATGGGTATCGTTCGATAGCTTAGTTAAGATTTCTCGTGGCCAACTCTAGAGCCGTCCTGCTCACGAGCCAGCATGTCTGTATTCTCTGCCATACCGACTTACTTCGCGTGAACATCAATATCGCAGGATTGTCTACAAGAATTGGGTTCCGCCTATCAAACTGCATCACGACTTATGACCCATGGTTATCTTCGGCAGTTATTTCAACGGTCCGGGCTCGAAGCATCTTCTCAAACGAGCCCTTAAATGCGCCTCGAAAAAATCCCTACCTAGTGATACCCCAGCCTTTAGGGTCTTTGGCCGATTCGCTGATATCGCATTGACGCGTAGCATAGGCGGGAACGCTGAGGGCAGGCTGTTCGCCCGAGTTAGCCAAGACAGAAGAACAGGAGGAGCAATGCTTTACTACGCTCTGGTGTTTCTGGTGATCGCTTTGATCGCTGGGTTCTTGGGATTTGGCGGCGTCGCTTTCGCGGCGGCGGGAGTAGCCAAGATCCTCTTCTTCATTTTCCTCGTGATTTTTGTGATCACTTTGGTCGCGCATCTATTACGCGGCCGGACAGCCCCATAGAGAGGCCGACACCTCCCGTGGCCGAGTTACTGCATTGAACGCCAGAACACCCTGACGCAGGGCATAAGGGTAATTCACTGGCGAAGAATGAGTGGGGTTGTACGGAAACTAAAATCTCGTGCACCCCGCGTTTGTTTTCTCGTCAAAGTAAGCCGCTCATGAATTGCGGCTCTTAGCAAAACCCTATGTTCCTAAAACACGTCATTATGTTCATAAATTTTCATGCATACCAGACCGCGATAACAATAAGCGCGCTCGGCGGTGCAATTGTTGTCAGCATGCTTGCGCCGCGCCGGAAATGTCGGGGGGCATCTAAAACTGCGGCGGTCAAGGGCAAGTGAAACAGAGATAGAGATGCTCATTGACCAAGCGCGCGCTAGGATCCTAGGAGATTCGTTCGCTATCTACGCCAGGCAGGCAGAATTTACCAGAGGTACCCCTCAACAGAGACTGCTTATCAGGGGCTCTGCTGAACTCATGGAAGACCACATTCGCAACCATATGCCGCGAAACACCAAGTCATCCGAGAAACTGCTGATGACCTGACTGGCATCATGCGTACCTATCTGAAATAGTGCTGGAATAAAGTGGATCGCACCATTGATGTGAACCGCGCCGAACTCGGAGATTTCATCCGAAGTGCGGGAGGATCCGGCCTGTCCAAGGTGAGAGAGCGTGCTCCTTGGATTGGTGTTAGCGTGCCGAGTCTTTCATCTCATCTGCGACGAAAACGTAGCCGATTCGTTAATTTTACGATTGGTTATTTTGCCGACACTATGACCCGCGCCTTGCCAAAACCGTATTCTCTGTTTGTTTGGTCCACATGGGCAGATTCTATGCGGGCGTAAGTCATCGGACGAAATCTGAATGCTCTTGCGTTTCCCCCTAGTACGCATCACGAAAATTCGTACTAACTAGGGATGAACTCCAACGCCAAATCTCTTTGCGTTCATAATTACCGCATTTGAAGAATCCCCTACCGCGACCCCTTCTAGGACGCCTACCCTCCTGCGTGCCGAGCATCCTACGGTGTTTGGCTCGAAATACGGTCAAATATGCAAGGAACTGCCGAAACACCGCAAATTGCTCGTACTCGGTGTTCCTGATGATTTGCTCGGATTCTAGGGATTTCCGCGCAGTCTGCGGTGTTTCCATAGTTGTCGAGGCCCACGACAGAATGAACGAAGCGGAGAATGAGCTGCGCGCTGATATTGATAGCGCGCATCCGTGACCCTGTTCGCCGATGCACGTTGGTTGAAAATCTACAGCGTAGGATTCGGGAGTATGAATACGCTGTAGCTGAGTTGCTGCCACATCCTTAAATTCCCCTCTAGGACTACCGAATGACGTGCTGCCCTTACTTTGCGGAAGGCATGTAGTATTCTGAGATGAATAGCGATCCTCAAAACAAAAAGGAGCGATCTGAACATGCGATACGGTAGCCGCGACAAACCAGCGCGCCAATCAGGCCGAGCCGGATTTGTAGATGCCCGACTCGAAGAGCTTCGGCGTCGGTGGGAAAATGCGACAGACGAGCGCGAGAAGAACGAGGTGTCCGAACAAATCCGCGAGTGGCAATCGTTCAGGCCAGAACGATCTGCACCCGCCAGCGATAGACGATAAGGATTCAGTGGCGTTTTACGAGGTGGCCTGCGCGAGCTTAGCGACGAGGAGCCGTACAAGGCCTTTGTCCCATGCTTTCAACTTCGTGAACTTCCGGCCCAGACTCTCGATCTCGCGCCGCTCGCTGTTGGACAATTTCTCCCCGTCAAGATTCAGCCCTTTGATCTTCTTTGGCTCGGCGTTGCCATCGTAAAAAATTTGATAGAGCGGTATGTCGAGCGCCTGTGCGTACTTCGCGAGCGTCTCTATGCTCGGAACAGTGTGGCCGTTCTCGACGCGAGAGGTGTAGCAGCGCAGCATGCCTGTGCGCTTTTCGATGTCCCCTTGTGAAAGACTCTTTGATTCCCGGATGGTGCGCAGACGTTCGCCTATCATTAGCATCGATTCATCTCCTCCGCTTAGGCGCAAGATATTACCACGGCGAGTGAATCGCAGAACCGCCAAGACTTCAAGCGAACGTAGGTGAAGTCTGCCACCCAGAGCTGGTTGATGTCCGTGAGCTTCATGCGGCTAGCTAAGTTCAGGTAGACTTCAAGCTTGTGGTTCGAGTTCGTCGTGACCACGAACCGTCTCGGCTGAATCGCCAGTAAGTTATCGTCCCGCATCATTCGTGCCACCCTCTTGCGGTTCACCAGCATGCCTCGGCGGCGGAGCTCCGCCGTGATCCGTCGGTAGCCGTAACGCCGACGATGTTCCAGCGCAATCTGTTGAATCAACGACCGCACTTCCATTTCTTCTTCTGCAGGTTCTCGTTCCTTCAACGATCGGTAACAGCCCCTGCGACTCACCGCTACCAACCGACACATGCGCTCGATGCTCAGGCTGCCTTGCGACGACATCACTTCTCGGATCTGTTCGTAGATGCCATCTCGCCAGAGCCGCTGCTGCGCTGACGTCGAGCCTCGATTTTTTGCAAGGCACCTTTCAAAAAATCCACCTCCAGCGCCTTCTCGGCAAGCAGGCGCTTTAGCTGAAGGATTTCTTTTCGATGGGCAGCTGCGCGTGTGTGTGGGCGCGATGCTTCGTCGAGTACTTCAACTGCCTCCAGCTTGCGCCGCCACTTATAGAGGCATCGCCGAGTCACCCCGAGCTCCTTGGCCAACTCGGCAACGTCCTCGCAGGTTTCCATGCGCTCTACAGCTAGGCGCTGGAACTTCCGGGAATACCGTTTCTTCGGCACGTCCTTTCCTCTCCCGGAAAGTGTGCCCATCGCAGGTGTGCCAGTTCAAGGGGTCATTCCATTCAAGCGCAGGGATCAGTTCCTACAAGCCGACTTATGGGGACTGATCCATTCTGTAGGGAGGTCGGTTGCCCTTAGCATCACAGCGGAGGAAGCGTTGGACTGAGACAAGAGGTCGATTCCTGGACACTGAACACTAGATCGATCATCTAAGAAAGGCACAGGGAGTTGCCCCGATGAAAGTTATAGAACTCACCGCTCCGCGTTTCGACGCCTTCCGCCCAGCCGCGTATCCCGATCCCGTTCCCGCCTATGGGGAAGTTCTAGTCCGCCTGCGGGGCGCATCTCTCAATTTTCTCGACTTGGCAGTGGCTACGGGCAAGTATCCTCTCTCCAGCTTGCCAATCATGGCGCGCACCCGCCCGCCCTGCCACAACCTCACGCTGGGCGCAACGCAGGAGAAGCGAGCAATCGTGGTCAGAGTAGTGTTCAAGCACCGACATGACATAGACAAAGCGCTCGAACCCGCATACGCGCCGGCCCAGAGGACGGCTCCAACGGCATCAAAAGCCAGAAAGCGGAATTTGCTCGTGCCCAACAAGCCAGCGAGGGGAGGCGCTGACGCGTCCGGTCCCACGACAAACTTGGCCAGGATGAGAGTCCGGGATCCTTGTCGCCGCTTTGACGGGAATCCTAGATCCGCTTTCTTTTCCTGCCAACGCTGTTCTGCATCAGCAGCTTAAGCTTCGCGCGAGCCCTTGCAGTCTGAGCTTTCACAGTACCGTTTGGTGTCCCCAGAATTGTAGCCGTGTCCCGAATACTCAATCCATACACATCGCGCAGTTGAAAGGTCCTGCGCAGCGTCGGCGAAATCAGGATCGTAAATCGCACCGCCCGCTCTGTACGCTCGTTCCTTTGAGATACCTCTTCTGGGTTGGGCCGATGATCGCGAAGCATCTCGAGGACCTGCTCGCTGTTGTGATCCTGAGATTGATCGCTTAAAGCGACATGTACCTGTCGTGGACGCCGACGCAACTTCATCCGCGCCGAATTAATCACAATTGTCGTCACCCAGGTGGACATTCGAGCTTGCCCCTTGAACTGGTCCAAATGGGTATAAGCAGACAAGAAGGCGTCCTGAACTGCGTCCTCGGCGTCCGCACGGTTTTCAAGCTGCCGCATCGCTATCCGATACAGGGATTGCCAGCGGTCGACGAAAATATTGGTTAATTCTTGGACTCCACTTTGATGATGCTGTGCTAACGCCTCCGGTGCACCATCGAAATCTGCAACAGCTGTTCCCATCGAGAAGCTCCTTCGATCAGTCAAATGAAGGGCACGCCAAGTTCCACTCCTGCACCGTACTCGCCATTGGCCTCTTATAGCGGTTCGCGAATCTTGCGGGCGAGAGAACGGCGTCCTGGAGCCGACGCAGGAGACGATGCTAACGGAGGCGGAAGATCAAACGGCACAAAAGACGTGAGGCGATTTGCGGACGTTGTGGCCTAGAAACTTTTTGTGCGCATGGCGGCCCGATGATGTTGCTCGAAAGGACGAGGGTATGTGGCGCTAGATGCGTGAAGTAGAACCTCGTCATGAACATCGTTCGTGGCAGCCAGATATCAAGAATTTCTTGTCTTACGCTAGATGCTCGTCGTTGTCCAGGTATTCGCTTGGCACATCGTCTTCAGGAATCTCGTGTGTGATCACCTCTGCCACATCTGGATCTCTCGCATTCTCGACACCGTATATGGCATTCGCTTCGAACGCATTGCCTTCTTCTGCCAACTCCTCCACACTTTCGGAGTCGGCAATCGGGTGTCCGAAATCTGTTGAGTCGCTCCCCCTTGTCCAGCGGAGTCAGGCCCCGTTTCCATGCGTTTTTTTCGATCACGCTTCGTCATGTTTCTTCTTCCCTGCCGCGCGACCTTCATTCTGTGACTCGCTCACGGCGTATAAGCGAGACTGCACGATTGGGACCCTTTCTCGTCGATCGAATATGAATTTGAGTGCCCGTCTTCGGAATAGGCAGACCAATCTCGATCCTCAACCAGGACGGGGTAAGCCCTGTATTCACCGGGGCTGCTCTCGCGCGGTCGGGGATTCAGTCTGTTCAGTCGAGACCATTACAGAATGGCGCGACCGAATTCCTGGATCCAGCTGCTGAAGTGTCAGTCAATATAACGTCACGAACTGACTTTGCATTGACTGCGGCTAACTCCTCAAGTTCTCGACAATCTGCACATGTGAGCAGCTCAACTACTCTGTCCTCTCGCTGGCGCTGGGTTCAGCTCGAAATTCGTGTATGGCCAGATTCGTGCACTCCCTCAGTAATCAAAGCGACCGGCGGAGAGACTCACTTTGACCGAAGCCGCACATGCCGGTACAAATCGTTCAATCAGGAGGAAGAATATATGACTCGTTGCATACCACAGATAATCCTTGCGCTTGCGATCTTAACCCCCTACACCTCTCTGCATTCGCAAAGCAAGAAGGCGTTCAACGGCTACGACCTGGTCGACAAGACAGGGAATATTCGCAAGCCAACTGACGTTCGAGACCTTTACCAGTTTCTCGGAACTTACACTCCCACCGGTTCCAATGGTGACACCGAAATGCACGTCACCTATGCTTCGCCGGGTGCGGCTCAGTATTACCGAAAAAACGGCAAGTTTGCGGATGGAACCGTACTCGTTAAAGAAACGTTCACGACCGATCACGCCCAAATGACGACAGGCGACGCACGTTGGGCTACGAATAAAACCATAGTGTGGTTCGTGATGATCAAGGACACCAACAATCGGTTCCCCAATAACCCGCTGTGGGGTAATGGATGGGGATGGGCACTTTTCAAAGCCGATGCGCCCGATAAGCAAGTCGCAACCAACTTCAAAAAGGACTGCCTCAGCTGTCATATTCCAGCTCAGTCAACCGACTGGTTATACGTACAAGGCTACCCAGTCCTCAAATCGAAGTAAGCAGAGGACTCTACAGAGACTCGCTTCTGAAACCGCTTCACGAGGAGAATTGCAATGCACAAGTATCTGTTGACAGTCGTCCTTGGACTTGGACTGACCGCCTTAGGCGGGCACCTCCTGGTCGCTAGGCCGGTCGCTGCCCAGAATGAACAGTCGAGCGTGGTGTTTAACGCTGATGGCACAGTGAATCAACCAGACACCCACGTTTTCCGCAGGTGGGTCTTCGTAGGCGCTCCCCTAACTCCCGAGGGCCTCAATAGTGGGAAGTTCAACTGCGACCAGCCCGGAGGTTGTACCAGATCGAACTTCCCCGAATATCATCACGTATACATCGAGCAGAAAAACGTTGATGCATATCTGAAAACAGGCGAGTTTCCAGAAGGAACGGTCATAGTAAAAGAACTGACCCGGGTTCTTAACCCAACGTTCCCAGACGGCTCTCGTAAGGAACCCTCCGGACGCGGGTATTTTAACGGTGCGTACAACGGCATCGACATGTCCATAAAAGACAGCAAGCGCTTCGCAAAGACGAACGGATGGGGTTTCTTCACCTATGGGCATCATCCATTGCCATACGAGAAGACCTCCGCGGAAAGGCCTGTGGCCGAGTGCGCCGGATGTCATGTCGCCAATGTCGCGGACACAGACATGACTTGGATTCAGTTCTACCCGATGCTTCGTGATAAAGATCCAAAGTAAGTGCCGAGAGTTGTTATCTCCGTGGCTGAGGCGCCCAGCGAAGGGAGCAACGAAATCGAGTATGCGATCACGAATGGCGTGGGCGATCTTTGTGCTCGTCGTGGTGCTGATTGTGGTTGCGCTGATGCGTTTTAACCTGACGTCGCTGCAAGAGCCGGGGCCGGCTGAAACCCGCGTGGCCAATTTGTCCAAGCGCTATTTGATTTACCGCGCTAGCCGGCACGGAATTCCTCCGCGGCCCCAGGACACCAAAGCAAGCATTGAAAGAGGCGGTTCGCACTATGGACTCGATTGCGGCGTATGTCATGCCGACGATGGCCGGGCACAACGACCGCTGGGGCAGTGGATGTACCCACGCGCATCCGATCTCACAAGCAAGCAGGTGCAGGGCTACTCTGACCAGGAGCTGTTTTGGATCATCCAGAATGGAATCCGCTTCACCGGAATGCCGGCTTTCGGTAACGTCGAGACCCCAGATCATGTTTGGGATCTTGTGAATTATGTGCGGACTCTGCCGGGTGATTCACAAAAATGTGATTCAACGAAGTAGCGAAAGCTTGGTATGAACTTCGAGACCGCTCTTCGCTGTCTTGACCGCCTCGAACATTTACAACGGACTACTTCGGATCTCCTGCTGTCGACCTCTGTGTCACCTGTTTGTCTTCCTGTCGTTATGACGTCACGGGCGCGTTGCCGCGTGCCGTTGCGAAAGCATAGCCCGTATATCGGGCCAACACGATCTGGCGATATTCAGACCTTGGCAATCGCATTGCAACGGAACTTTCTGTTGATCTGCACATGGCGGCGAGCGTATCGCGCCACAAGATCAGCCACCTTAACTATTAACTTAAATTGGAGGATCTACATGCCTGAAAACAAAATTGAGGAAGTAGATGTTTTGAACTTTGCTCTTAACCTGGAATATCTTGAGGCTGAGTTTTACACGTACGCGACCACCGGCAAGTCGATTACGAGCTTCGGCATTGGGACCAAAGGCAGTGCAAGCGGCGGGAATCCAGCAGGCGGAGGCACCACGAATGGAGGCGCCAAGGTCAGCTTCTCCAAAGAGGAGTCCATTCTTCACGATATGGCGACGCAAATCGGTGCCGATGAACGCGCCCACGTAGTGCTGCTGCGCGGTGCACTCGGCTCATCAGCGGTTGCAATGCCCAACATCGACCTGAGTGCGCTTGGTTTCGGCTTCGGAAACCAGAACGATTTCCTCCGAGCAGCACGCATTCTCGAGGACATCGGCGTGACCGCATACTCAGGAGCCGCCGGTATGCTCAAGACTCCCGAGATCATTACGGCGGCGGCAGGGCTTCTAGGGGCAGAAGCCGAACACGCGGCGGCGATACGGACACACATTGCTCGGCTGAAGATAGCGACGACAGCGATGGATGGTGTAGACCTGTGTCCTCCGCCAACCGGCGATGCAAGGCAGGTCCTCTCGATCAAAGTGAGCGATGGGTTGATCGCGACCAGGACAGCTAGTGAGGTGCTCTATCTTGCGTTTGGAGGGAAGGCGAGGGCCAAACAAGGCGGCTTCTTCCCGACTGGCCTCAACGGCACAATCATCTCAAGCACCGAAGCAGCGGCAGCCGCAAAGATTGCCGCATAGCAGCTCGCTTAAGCACTGGCGCTCAAGTGGCGCCTGAAAGCAAACGACGCCCGCGCGGCTGGCCGGCATTCTCTTCATCACAGGATCCGGTCCGCCGTGCACAACTCGCATGGGCGGTCTCCGACCGAAGGTTGGTCCAAAGCCGAAGGAGAACGCATGCCGCAAGTTTCCTTCTTACCGGATATCAAACCGTTGTTTCGCGCCGTTGACATTTCGCACATGAAACGATTCGGCGTAGAACTCGACAGTTACACCTACATGTCGAATCCGGACAACGCAAACAAAGTGCTTGCGACTCTCTCCCCGCACGATGGCGAGCCCCCCACCATGCCTCCAGGGGGGCCCTATTGGACAGCGGACCAGCTCGCATTATTCGCGCAATGGCAGAGCGCCGGATACCAGCAGTGACCTTTTTTCGCGACCGAAAGCAGCGCCCATTCGAGTGGGCCGGGAGGGAGTCAAAGCTTGGACGGATTCGAGGCGGCGTGAAGAACTGGCTGTCAACACTCATGATGCGTGCATCTGCAGCCGAGTATCGGAGTTTGCATCTTCGTGCGCACGAACTTCTTCATGACGTTCCGCTTTATGACGTGTCGTCTGTGGATCTTCCTGGAGGCGGCAGCGGACGGACCATCGCGGACATTCGTACGCTCGAATCCGCGACCCCTCCGAGCCACATCGCGACTTTACTTTACGGCCTCCGCTATCTCTTGGGGCGGGTATTCGGTTGGGATCGAGAACCGATGCAGCTGGAAGACTCTTTCCGGGAGAAGCGCTTCGTGAAACCCGCAACAAGACCGTCCACGGTTTCATCTGCACCGCCCTGGTGAGCAGCCCAAACGGGTACATTTTGTATTGGGGGGTCTACGTCCGCCGCGCGTCGTGGCTTACGCGACCGTACCTCGTTGCGATCGAACCATTTCGCCGCGTTCTGTATCCAGCAATGCTTCGCCGCATTCATCGCGCGTGGATTGCTGCTTACGTCGGCACAAGCCGAAACGATACTGCCGGCTGATAGCCGATTTTGCTACAGGCAATATTTCATGCCAGATGTGAGCCGGATGGGTTGTGGCCAGCAGTGAATCTGAACTATTGCAGTCACTCCGGCTCACGGGCTTAAACCGGCCAATCTCTTCAGCTCTCAGTACGCGGTACTCAGTCCTTTTTGGACCGGCATTCCCGGTCCCTGGCATTCTGCATCTCATTTTTTCACGCCCGATTTAGGCGTCGGGCCACACGAGTGTCTTTGGAAGTCGGGCAAACTCCAGTGTGGAGCCGCCCTGCTCTGTTTCAGGCGGCGCGGCGGCTGCTCGTTTAGTCGTTCGAGGCGGGTCTCGCCGAGTCGTGCGCTATTGCCGGGAAGCAATGTTTTCTCGGCGACTTTTGCTCCGTCGTAGCGCACGTTTGGACCTGCGATGACTCGCGGGGATCCTTGAGGAAGGCCAGGGCGTCGGTGGATTAGTTCATCGACACTGCGTTTGTCTGATTCAGCCCCAATATTTCGTGTCGTCGTCGCGCGTCATTCGGCTGCCAACGGCTCGCAACATATTTCTGAGGTCTCTAGTGTTCATCATCGTGGTGATGATGTTTGCCGAACGGGGTCCAGCCAAAAGCAGGCACGACTTCGTTGAGAAACAGATCAAAAAGGACCACAGCGCCTACTCTTCGACTCGGCAGATAACCACGGAGTGGAACATCCGCCGCCGCACTGATCTGGAAGTACTTCCCGACGCAAGCAGCCCCCGGTCGGAGAAAGGTCGCGCTCGAACCCGAAGTACCCCCAACCGGGGTCGAACCGTTGAATTCGACGAATGGGTACATGTTTCTGAGAACTGTTCGTAGGGAGTGACCCAGCCGCAGGTTATGCTCCGGGTCAAACCCGGTATCAGAATTTCGAATGAAGCGGTTCAGGTACGGTACGCTGTACTCCAATACCATGTCGTATGTCGCATGTCGATCGCGTTCACCTGTTACTGCCGCTTCGTAACCAATGTCTCCCTGCAACGCCAAAGGACGCAGCCCACCCCATTTTAGGTCGCCAAATCCTTTGGCAAATACGAGGGCTGGTTGTAACTTGGTGTGATGTTCTGCCACGCTGTGGGACCCAGTGGGAGCGGTCAAGAATAGCGCGGGGGTTACCACAAATTCATGCTCTGCACTGCGATAAAGTACGACTTTGGTTCCGACCTCAAGATCATCGAACCCGGCGATGGTTGATCCTGCAACACGACGGTAAACGCGCGATTGTTCGATCACGACCGACCAACGATTTGGGTAAAGAGCTTTCTCGAAGGAAACACTGAAAATACGGGAACTCCCATCTGGCAACATAAGGAACTCGGCGCGTGGCAAATGCAATTCGTTCTTGATATTCGCATCCTCTGTGAACAGCGGCTCGATGAACTCTCTCTTGCCGACAGTACCGTGCGCCCAAAGAGCCGAAGGGATGCATGCGAGAATGACAGCGATAATAAGGAACCTTCCACGGTGAGCTCGCGTTTCCATTCAGACTCCCAACTTGATTCCGCCACGAGCAGATGACTCGGCCTGTTTATTCCGCCGAACCAATGCGTCGAGGCTGAACGGGAAATTTGCAGATGTTGCCAGCAGCAGCGCGCCACCGGCAGCTGAAAAGACCGACAAATCGAGGGGCGCTTTCACTCCCAAAGCCATCGTCATCGTCAGTGCAAAGGTGGTCAGAAGAACTCCACTTAACAAAGCAATGGTTCGAGTTTTCCAGCCGAGAATGAGGAGAAGCCCGAAGAGAATTTCAGCAGCCGTGGCTATAATCGCTAACGCCGGGATCGTTGCCGCAGGCAAGAACCAATTCAGCTTAGCCGTATAGGCCACAAACCGAGCATAATTGCCCCATGCCACATTGGGCTGTCCGTGAACGCCCCAGAGACCAAACCGGTCTGCGACCGCAGACAAAAACGAGATCCCGAGAGCGAGCCGTAGAAATACCGAGCTGACCGTTGCCAATCCCGTCAATCGTGTGTTCTTCATTGCTCGCTTACTTGGCGGGCACCGTTATCGGAGCGCCTTTATCTTTCACGAAAAACGCGGCAAATTTCGCCGGTTTGGTTTTACTTGCATTCCGCCCAACGAGGTGGATATCATCCGGGCCTTCGTAGAAGGTCTGACCAGGCGTCAGAGTCACTTCCTTTCCGCCTCTGGCCTGCATCACGACCGAGCCTTCCAGCACATAAACAAACGCGTAGGCTTTGTGCCGATGTATTTCGTCCGAATGGCCCGGCGGATATTCCAGCGTGATCATCACGCCTTCTTTGCCGGGACACTCTGCCAGGTCTTTGGACATAAGCGGCGCTACCTTAACCTCCTGTGCTACCAACGTGGTGGGCATGAGAAATGCCAGCACCAGAACTGTTTTCGTGAACGTCATACGTTAATCCTTCGCTTGACTGATGCCATTTGACTTCGTCGTGTGTGGCGCCATCGTACTCGCAGACTCGTATTGCTTTCATGCGTGCTGTAAATCCTCTATCGGTTTTCAAGGGATGGTGCACTTTGCGCTCCACTCATCGCTGATTCTGTTTACTTCTCGAACCGCTTTCAGTGGCTCACTAACAGTCTCGCGTTCAGATGACCAAGCCATATGGGCAAACACGACGATCATAGCCTGTCGCGATTTGGACAGAGTGAGTGTCAACGGATGACATGCTCCTCACCGAATCCCGCATTTTCCTGTGCCGACGGGATACAGAATCGATCACTACGGCCTAGCCGCACGAGCAAAGAACATTTATAGGCAATATGAGCTGTTTTGGTCCTCTTTGGCATGGGTCCCGAGCTCGGCATTCGCTGCAACAAAGAGGTGTCTGCAATCTGGAAACCACGACCTTCTAGGATCGCCGTCTGGTTCGTGGCAGCTGGCGTGCTCACTGCAGAAATGGTGATGTGACGTTTAAGAAGCGAAGGATTTCGTTTTTCCCATCAGCGACTGTGACTTGAGCCAGTTCGCTCTTTCACGCATAGGAGAAGTTCTAATGGGTACCATCTCACGAGGTTTTTTCGGCAGACGAACTGTGACCGATGTGAAGCTACCGCCAGGCCAATACCTAACGACTGATTTCCCGGTCCTCTCAGCCGGGCCGACTCCCCACATTGCACTCGAAAAATGGGAGTTTACGATCGACGATGGAACGAACGTTTTGCGACGATGGAATTGGAAATCGTTTAGGGAGCTGCCCACGGAGAACATTACAGTTGATCTGCACTGCGTGACGCGATGGTCGAAGCTCGGCACGCATTGGGAGGGCGTGTCTCTCGACACCATCCTTAGCGAGATAGAAACCGACGCCGAGTATGCGATGGTGCGTTCCTATGGTGACTACACAACAAATCTGCCTCTTGCGGATCTCAGAAACAACCAGGCATGGATCGCGTTCCGATTTGACCACGAAGATCTTGCCCCTGAACACGGTGGCCCTGCACGACTTCTTGTCCCGCATCTCTATTTATGGAAGAGCGCCAAATGGGTACGGTGCATCAGACTCATGCACGAGGATCAGCCTGGTTTCTGGGAAAGCCTCGGCTACCACGACTATGGAGATCCGTGGCGCGAACAGCGTTACTCGGGCGACGAGTGATGTGGCGTGTGGGAACAGTGGTTGCTCTTCACGACGAGACGCCGACAGCAAGGACGATTACGCTCCAAGTAGCGGATTGGCCTCGCCATGTCGCAGGCCAGCACGCCGACGTGAGGTTGATGGCCTCGGATGGATACTCCGCGGTTCGATCGTACTCGATTGCTTCGGCTCCGAACGCGGAAGGGCGAGTTGAACTGACCGTCGAGCGACTGCCCGACGGCGAGGTCTCACCCTATCTCACGCAAGAACTTGCAGTCGGGGATCGTGTGGAATTAAGAGGGCCGATCGGCGGTTGGTTCGTGTGGCGATCGCAGCAAACGGAACCGATCCAATTAATTGCAGGCGGTTCGGGCATCGTTCCGCTTATGGCAATGATTCGCTCTCGTGCATCAGCAGGTAGCACTGTACCCTTTCGATTGCTGTATTCGGTGCGGGAACCCGGAGCCGTCTTCTACCGTGATGAACTGCACGCCATATCGAGTCGGGGCGGTTCTGTAACGCTTACGTACGCATATACACGGGCCACTCCGAAGGACTGGCCGAGACCGCCTGGCCGCATCGACGCATCTCTTATCGCCGAGACGAACTGGTCTTCCAAGCTAATCCCGACTTGTTACGTGTGCGGTCCCACATCGTTCGTAGAAAGTACTGCTGCCCTGCTTGTCACTTACGGCAACCGCCCTGACAAGATCAGGACCGAGCGCTTTGGCCCGACAGGAGGTCGCAATGAGTTCCACTAACTACGATTACCTCGACGGCAATGCTGCCGCCGGTGAATTGAGCAAAGTATTTGCCGTCGATATCACGACTGCAGAGGGACGGTGCGGTGAATGTGGCACCACGAAATGCCTGGCTGAAGCACACTTATACATGCATGGCCCTGGTCTTGTGGCGCGATGCCCCGCTTGCGAGCACGTACTCCTTCGTCTTGTGAATGTTCGCGAGCATATGTTTCTCGATGTCCGTGGCATGACCTATTTGCGCCTTGACACATCGCGGTCCGAGGAGGCCAATTGAATATGTTTCGATCCAGAATGGCTGGGTATTCTGTCGGGGGAAGCCACGCTGCTTAGATGAAGGAGAATAAAATTATGGCAACTGCGACGATCACAACCCGCCCACCCTTGCCTCCGTTCACTCGTGAAAGTGCGACTCAAAAGGTGCGCATGGCTGAAGATGGCTGGAACACTCGCGATCCCGAAAAAGTAGCGCTGGCTTACGCGATCGATTCACGATGGAGGAACCGTTCGGAATTTATCCGTGGACGAACGGAAATCATTGCGTTCCTCTCTCGCAAATGGGCAAGAGAGTTGGACTACAGGCTCATCAAGGAATTGTGGGCGTTCACCGACAATCGTGTTGGCGTACGCTTCGCCTACGAGTGGCGTGACGACTCAGGTCACTGGTATCGCTCCTACGGCAACGAGGCCTGGAAATTCAATGAGGACGGGTTAATGGCGACGAGCCTTGCCTCCATCAATGATCTTCCGATCTCGGGATCAGATCGCAAATATCACTGGCCCCTCGGCCGCCGTCCGGACAACCATCAAGGACTAAGCGACTTGGGGTTGTAGCTTCCAGTATCGTTTATCGATAACTCCTCGCGACCTTCCGGAGACACACTTCAATTGCCGAAAGCATTCAGGAGCTTGTCCCTGTGTACCTTATACAAGAAACACCGTAGAGACCTGCCGAGGTTCCTGGTATAAGCTCAAGTCTTACTCTGCCCGAAAGTCAAGAGTCAACTCGCAATGTCCTGCTCGCCGAGACGAAGGTGTTGGCCCTTGGTGAACTTTGATGAAAATCTCGCTCGACAAAATCGCACTCGGCATTACCGATGATGAAGTCCCCCTCGGAAGCCACCTCATCCACTTCTGGCATACTGACGGCGAATTCGAGCGCGGAGTTCGCTTTCTCGAGTTGGGGATCGATGACGAATCTCAGTACTCCGTTCTATTCGGACACGACGAAGCGTATGAGCGAGTCTTGCAGACTCTGCGGAAGGCAGGCCGCGACCTCGATCGCGTTATTCGAGACGGGCGTTTGGTCATTCTGCGGCGGGAGTCTTCTGCAGCCGCGGCCCTGGCCAGCATCGACGCGGCGTTTTCGAAAGCCGTCGGCAAAGGAGCAATAGCGATCAGGTATCCAGGCAACCTCGGCATGGGGCAGGCTCCCTTACCCGGCAGGGGTGCAGACGAAGTCGTCGACGTCGAAAGTGGGGCAACTACGTTGGCCGCTCGGTATCCGTGTGTGATCGTTTGTATGTACGACATCAACACAGCTTCTGGACGTCTTGTGCTAGACGGCGGATTTGGAGCTCACCCTCTCGCAGTTTGCCGTGGCGCTCTGCGGGACAACCCGTGCTACGCAACAGAAAACAAAAGCATAGCGGCGTAGCGCCTGCAAAACATGACCGCTGAAACACAATCACCCGGCCAGACTAGCGAACCGCTAGACCTGCAGATGTTGATTGAGACAATTCCCGCAATGGTGGTGTGCGCGTTGCCCGACGGCTCGGTTGAGTTTACGAACCGGGCTTGGCAAGAATATACAGGCGGCTCATTGCAACAACTGAAAGGTTCAGGCTGGCAGACCGTCATCCACACCGACGATGTTAGCGGGTTCGCTGAAGAATGGAACGCAAGTCTGTCAACCGGAAAACCCTTCGCGACTGAAGTGCGCATGCGGCGCGCCGATGGCCAATATCATTGGTTCTTAGTCCGGAAAGCTCTAGCTATTCCCCCCCATGGCGGCGGTGACTCGTCATTGCGCACTTTGATTGCTTGCGAGGACATTAACGACCGCAAACAGGCTGAGGCTAAACAGCGACAAAGCGAAATCCAGCTACAGGTGTTTTTTGAAAACAGCCCCAACATGATTTTCTTGAAGGATCGGAAGGGCCGATATATTTATGCCAACCGGGAGTTCAAGCGGGTCCGAGGCATCACAGAAGAACACATCAACGGTAAGACTGACGATGAACTTTTTCCAGCGGAACAAGCTACTACTTTTCAAGCAAGTGATCGGCAGGTGCTGGAGGCGGGGGCACCGATAGACTTTGAGCACGTCACAATGCAGAACGACGGGGAGCATACGAGTATTGCCCAGAAGTTTCCCCTGTTCAACGCAGACGGTGAGATCTATGGGATCGGCGGAATTGTCACGGACATTACTGAACGTAAACGGGAAGAGGCTGCGCGCCGCTACATCGAAGAGAGCCATCGGCTGGTGCTAGAAACTTCAAGCGACGCAGTGTTAACCATGGGCGAGAATGGCGCAATTCGATTTGCGAATCCCGCCACCATGAGAATCTTCGGTTACGATCCAACGGAACTGATCGGGAAGCCATTGACTGTGTTAATGCCGGAGTGGATGCGCAAGTTGCATGATGGTGGTTTCAGGCGCTACCTGGCTACTGGCCAGCGGCACATCAACTGGCAAGGGACAGAACTCACCGGGTTGCGGAAAAATGGCGAGGAATTTCCGGTGGAAGTCTCCTTTGGTGAACTGACCAGAGACGGTCATAAGGTATTTACCGGTTTCATCCGCGATATCAGCGCGAGGAAAAACGCGGAAGAGAGGTTGCGGGCGAGCGAGCGCAGTCTCCGAGAACTCACGGAGACCATTCCCCAGATGCTTTGGAGCGCTGAACCGGACGGAGCAATTGACTATTGCAACCAGCGCGCACTGGACTACACGGGATTATCGGCGGAACAGGTGCGAGGGGCGGGCTGGATGAAGACGGTCCACCAGGACGACATTAAAAGTGTGTCTCGGGCTTGGACGACCGCAGTTTGCAGTGGCGAACCGTTTCAGCAAGAATTTCGCAGCCTGAGAGCAGCGGACCAGACATATCGTTGGTGCATTTCGAGGGCTCTGCCACTGCGAGATCCAAGTGGTCGAATTCTGAAATGGTTCGGAACGGTCGTGGATCTGCACGACTGGAAACAGGCTCAGCAAGCATTGCAGATGACCCAGGCGGAACTTGCGCGTGTTTCAAGGCTGACGACGATGGGCGAATTGGCAGCATCCATCGCCCATGAAGTCAATCAACCCTTAACTGCCGTTACGAACAACGGCAGTGCATGCCTGAGACTGCTCGCGAATCGTAGCCTCGAACCTGAAGTTTTGCGCCGGGCTTTGGAAGAAATTGTTGCAGATGGCACCCGTGCCAGCGCTGTTATAGCTCGGATCCGCGGATTCATCAAGAAAGCGCCGGTCGAGAAGACCGAACTGGACCTAAACGAGGTGATTCAGGAGGTGCTGGCTCTAGTCGGCCATGAGCTTCACAAGAATCAAGTCTTGGTCGAGTGTCAGTTGTCAAATACTTTGCCACTCGTGAGGACTGATCGTATTCAGGTACAACAGGTCTTGTTGAACTTGATCATGAATAGCATAGAAGCCATGACTGGAGCCAATAATCAGCCCAGAGTACTCGTTGTGGAATCCCGGATCGATGAATCCGGCGGCGTGTTGGTTGCGGTCCGCGACTCAGGCGCGGGCCTCGGTTCACAAGCAGATCGTTTATTCACTCCTTTCTTTACGACAAAGGCAAATGGCATGGGCATGGGGTTGCCTATTAGCCGCTCACTCATCGAAAGTTACGGCGGACGACTCTGGGCCACAACCAACTCGCCTCACGGTGCTGTGTTTTCATTTACGCTGCCAGCAGCTGGCGAGAGTCCCTCATGACCGCGGCTTCCTTAGTTTTTGTTGTAGACGATGATCCATCGGTACGTTCCTCCCTGAAGTTCCTGTTGAGCACGGTGGGGCTGCAGGCTGAAACCTTCGAGTCAGCGGATAGCTTTCTTTGCAGAAAGCCTGCTGATATTCCTAGTTGTCTTGTGTTGGATGTCCGGCTTCCGGGATTGAGCGGACTCGATTTCCAACGAGAGCTTGCGACGCGAAACGTTCGTATCCCGATAGTTTTCCTTACCGGCCACGGCGACATTCCCATGAGCGTTCGTGCTATGAAAGCCGGAGCGGTTGAATTTCTTACCAAGCCATTTCGTGACCAGGAGCTTTTGGATGCTGTTCGCGTGGCACTTGATCGGGACCGCGCCAGGCGCAAACACGACAAGGAAGTGGCGGATCTTCGGCAGCGCTTTGACTCGTTGACTTCTCGCGAGCAGGAGGTGGTTTCCATGGTCGTTGCGGGAATGCTCAACAAACAAATCGCTGCTGAACTTGGAACCGCGGAAAGCACCGTAAAGGTCCAGCGCAGCCGGGCGATGGAGAAGATGCAAGCTGCATCGCTCGCCGAACTGATAAGAATGATCGAGAAGGTCAAAGCTCCTTCGGAAAAAGCCTCGTAAGCCAAAGCTTACGAGCATCCTCCTTTCTGCCAATCTAGAAATACCAACACCCAATAGATTTCTTTCCCCTCCGGGAATAGTGTCACTTCAGTTGGAGTTGAGAATGTCAAAGAATCTAATCTCGGTTGTTGACGACGATGCGTCCGTCCTCAGGACCACAACGCTGCTGATCCAGTCGCTTGGGTTTCGAGCGGCAGGGTTCCAATCTGCGGAACTTTTCCTGAAGTCTGGTCAGCTGCACGAGACGTCCTGTCTGATCGTTGACGTCCGAATGCCCGGCATGAGTGGCCTACAACTTCAAAACCATCTCGCTGGGCTAGGCTGCAAGATTCCCATCATTTTTATCACCGCTTACGACGATACTGTGTCCCGTCAGCGCGCCTTGCAAGCTGGCGCTGTCGCATTCCTCGGCAAGCCGTTCACTGACGAGATGCTACTTGAAACCATTCATTCAGCCCTACGGGGACAATTGGGAGTAAAAAAGAATCTCATATCGCTAGTTGACGACGACGAGTCCATCCGCAGGACCACAACGTTACTAATCGAGTCTTTTGGCTTCCGCGCAACGGCTTTCGAATCTGCCCAGAGTTTCCTGAAGTCTGGCCAGCTGCACGAGACATCCTGCCTCATCGTTGATGTTCAGATGCCGGGCATGAATGGGCTACAACTCCAAAGCCATCTTGCCGCCGCAGGCTACAAAATTCCTATCATTTTCATCACTGCTCACGACGATAAAGAATCGCGTCAGCAAGCATTGCAAGCTGGGGCCGTCGCATTCCTCGGCAAACCGTTCAGCGACGAACTCCTGCTCCAGATCATTCGTGCAGCCACACTAAGCGACCAAGGAATCCACCCAGATGTACACATCAAGTGATTTCGCTTGTTTACGGGGGATCCCGGTGAGATGAGTTATGGAATGTGGGGTGAGTTTTGGAATACAACAGAGTTCCTCAAAATGAACAGAATCGCCTCGAGTGCCAGTTTGAACAGATCATCGGCCACAGCCCTGCTTTGAAGTCGGCACTGCTGGAAGTGGAACAAGTAGCACCGACCGATTCCACTGTGTTGGTTCTGGGAGAAACCGGGACGGGAAAGGAATTGATCGCCCACGCCATTCACAATCTGAGCGCGCGCTGCGGACGCCCCTTCGTCAAGCTTAACTGCGCTGCCATTCCCTTCGATCTCTTGGAGAGTGAGTTGTTTGGGCATGAGAAGGGTGCCTTCACGGGGGCCGTCACGCAAAAAATTGGCCGCTTCGAAATGGCGGATAAGGGAACACTGTTTCTTGATGAAATCGGAGATATCCCTCTGGCGTTACAGCCAAAGCTTCTCCGGGTTCTGCAAGAAAAGGAGTTCGAGCGGCTGGGAAGCGGCCGAACACATCGCATTGATGTTCGCTTGGTGGCGGCGACGCACCGAGATCTGAATGAGATGGTCGCGCGCAACGAATTCCGCCGTGACCTGTACTACCGTCTCAACGTATTTCCGATCCTGCTGCCGCCTTTGCGAGAACGCCGCCAAGACATACCGGTGTTGGTTACACATTTCGCCAAGACCTTTTCTCAGCGCATGGGCAAGCCGATTCGGCAGATACCGCCGGAAACGCTCGAGGCGTTTATCTTGTATTCGTGGCCTGGCAACGTGCGGGAACTGCAGAACCTGATCGAGCGAGCGGTCATCAGGTCCAATGACGGAGTCCTTCCGAATCCTTTGCCAGCAGTCGAAAGCAATCCGGTGACGCTGTCCCCAAAGCAGGGTACACTTACTGACTCGACGCGGGCCTCAATCCTGCAGGCGTTGCGGGCGTCTCGTTGGGTCGTCGCGGGCCCGGGTGGCGCGGCGGCCAGGCTGGGACTAAAGCGGACTACGTTAATCGCAAAAATGAAGAAGTTGGGAATATCAAGGCCGGTCCCCATCAGCAACGACGGTCAATTTGGTGAAGACGAAAATAGTGGGCTAGCGGTGTAATCGAAATCGTCGACCGACGGTGCCGAGCTTTCGCCATATCCAGGGAAGTCTGGGGCAACGACATGATATTTATCCGCAAGCATCGGAATCAGATTGCGGAACATATGAGAAGACGACGGAAAGCCGTGCAAGAGCAGAACGGCGGGAGCATCCCAGGGACCGGCTTCGCGATAGAAGATTTCTAGCCCGTCTACGTTAAGCGTGCGATAGAAAACGGTCTGAATACTAGAATCTGCTGCGCTTTCCCAATCAATTACAGACTTTCCTTTTTTAGTTGTCATGCTCTTTTATCCTTTTCACTAAATTCGGAATCGTGTTGGACACTTAAACTCTTCTTAGGCGCGTGAATTGTAACCTTCGTGGGCGTTAGGCAATCCCCGCGTCCTCATGGTGCAGGCTAAGGCTCTAAGCAGCTAATCTTCTTGTCACTTTCTGCGATCCGCAGATGATCGTCTTTCCCTTGATCCGCTCGGTCCGGTTGAAGGCGGCAACCGCATCGTCGAGGGCAGCCACGTTGCCTATGTTTGTCCGCACCCGACCAACCCGGACCCGCTGGACGAGCTCACTCAATTGAGCGCAATCTGGTATAACGACGAAGTCGACAGTCAGGCCTCCAGAGGGCCGCGCCTCGGTCGGGCCGGTGACGGTCACCAGCGTTCCTCCGGCGCGAATTACGCCCGCAGACCGCTTCGCGATGTCGCCGCCGAGGACATCGAAAACCAGATCGACCTCGCCGACGTCTTCCAGGGCGTCGTTATCGAGGTCGACGAACTCCTGTGCGCCAAAGTCGAGAGCCGTCTGACGGGCGGCAGCGCGCCCGGTGCCGATGACGTACGCGCCCGCTTCACGTGCGAGCTGGCTTGCCATCGAACCGACTACGCCGGCCGCACCGTGCACGAGGACGCTCTGCCCGGCACGAAGGCGGCCGTGCTCGAACAGCCCCTGCCACGCGGTCAGGCCGGGCATCACGAGGGCCGCGCCCACGGTGAAGTCGACGTCGCCCGGCAGCGGTGCGAGGTTGTGTGCCTCGACGGCCACATACTCCGCCAGCGTACCGTCGCGATACCAGTCCGTGAGGCCGAACACCCGCTGTCCAATCGACAGCCCCGTCGTACCATAGCCGAGAGCGGTGACCACTCCGGCCAGTTCGTGTCCGGGGATCGAAGGCGTCCGGTCACGGCCGACGCGATCGGTCCAGGTCGAGGGCCACGTCAGCTCATCCCCGGTGAATCCCGACGCATGAATCTGAACAACGACGTCGTTTATCGCGGCCTGCGGTTCGGGCCGCTCCACCAGCTTCACCCCGGCCGTTCCCGCAGCCTGATCCGTCACCACAATCGCCTTCATCGGTCACCTCCCTGTGTCGAGTTCTTGCCCGTAAGGCAGCCGCTCCATCCGTTGTCCCTGGACGGTTTATCGGACAGAAACGGATCGATCAAAACCTTGGCCTCGCCCGCCGCGATGTGAAATGCGGAATGGCCGTGACATGCCTGTTTCATGGGAATTTTTTCTCCTCGGTAATGTGGCTCTTTGCTGGAAATGTAAGTTATCTTTCCATCTGCCTACGTGCACTTTTGATTCCGTTCGCGATCGCAACGCTGGCGTGGCGAGTATCAACCGCAGAACAACCAGAAACGGAAGGGGCGTCGTGTTGCGGCGGCGCGGTGCTCTTTCGGGAGCTCACTTGTCTGAATGTGCAATTTGGAGTTCTCAGTTCTCTCGCTTCATTCCATGGCGGCATCATTAGCGCACGCGCTCTGCCAAAGTTAGAACCCGGGTGGAATCACACTCGATTCGATTGCTTTTGCGATCCTCGGCGGGCGTACTTGAGATTGTTCGTCCAACTGACGCTAGAGCGTCACGATTTTGACAAGCGGTCCGTCGTAGGGATGACAGAAAAGCGGAAACTCAAGGTTACAGTGAGCACACTCGACAGGTTTCGTGACGAATCGGAATACCGCTTGCGAATTCCCGCACGTTACATCGTTGATTCAGAAGGTGTGACTCCAGGCAGGGGGTCAACGCCGACTACACAATTCGCCCCGAGCCTTCAGAAACGCTGAGGAGTTTGAAAGAAATTGTAGAAGCAAGCCCGGTCGCTGAGTTGCAGAGAAGATCTCTGGGCAAGACGCCTTTGCTGTCCTCCAGGGAGGAAGACAATGCGTTTGCGAATTCGTTGGGCACTGCTTGCGGTTGGCGCGGCACTGAATGTGAGCGGAGTGGTGGATTTCAGTTTGCGGCACAGCCGGAACCGAGTCCTCTTGAAAACCCGGACAGCGACTCTGGCCAAGCACCTTGTCATTCGCCGAGCGAGCCGCAAGGGAATTCCGCCCCGTCCCGCAGATATCAAAGCCAGCCGTGAAGTCGGAGGTGCGCATTGTGGTTTGGATTGCGGTATATGTCATGGCGTTGACGGCCGCGCTCAAACGGCATCAGGACGGTGGATGTCTCCACGGGCAACGGATCTCACCAGTAGTTCAGTACAGAATTACTCCGATCAAGAACTGAATTGGATCATCGAGAACGGGATCCGATTCACGGGAATGCCAGGGTTCGACAAGGTCGAGACACCGGAGCATATTGGGCCTCGTGAATTATGTGCGTACCTTCCCAGCACAAAGTAGCGCAGATTTCAAGGATCACAACACCGCGCACACAAGACACCCGGATGCCCCTTGATCGAATCGACGACGCCGTCCGACCCGCATATGCGCTGGAGTACTGTCCTTTATCGCTCCTCCGTTGCTTTAAGGATCGCGCTGTTTAACGGGAGTACGGGGAAGGTCTTCCGTACGCCACACCTTTGCCGAGCACGTACTCTCGACCGTCGAATTCCGCTGTCGCGTTTGGAATTGCGTTTGCAACTGCAAAAGGCGTAGCTGGAGAGCGGCATAATTTAAAACTGTTTGAAACAGAGGCCGGCTTGCACTCTCGAAGCGGCCCTTGTTGCACACCTGCACGTAAAGATTCTAGTAGGGATGAAGGTCGTCTTCCAGAGACCCGGAGGGACAATGCCGACGGAGAGACCGAAAACAAAAATCCTTGTTGATGGTGGCGATCCCGAGGAAACGGCACAGGTCAAAGCCGTACTTGGCTTCGTCGATGGACAGACAACGAACCCCAGCCTTATCGCCAAGAATCCGATGGTACAGCAGCGCATCGCCTCAGGCCGAAAACTCGATCCGGAGGAAGAGAAAGCTGAATACAGGAAAATTGTCCGGCGGATCTCGCCCCTCGTCGGGACTGCCGGTGTGTCTATCGAGGTTTTCGCAGATCTCGACACCAGCGCTGAAGAAATGCTCGCACAGGGTCGCGAAATGTTCGGCTGGATTCCAAATGCCTACATCAAGTATCCCTGCACGCATGAGGGGCTCCGGGCGGTAGAAGCATCCGTTCGCGAAGGGATCAGAGTCAACGTGACATTATGTTTTTCGCAGCGCCAAGCGGCCGCAGTGTATTCGGCGAGCAAGGGATCGAGAGAGCCTGTGTACGTATCCCCGTTTGTCGGCAGGTTAGATGACCGCGGTGAAAATGGAATGGATCTCGTTCGCCATATCGAAAGGATGTACGAGAAGAGCGACCACCATGTTCACGTGTTGGCAGCGAGCATTCGTAGCCTCGAACATCTCCTTTACTCATTTGCTTTAGGAGTGGAGCTCGCAACAGTACCCGCGAGGGTGCTTTTGGAGTGGGCAAGAAAGTCTATGCCCCTGCCTCCACCCGATTATGTTTTCCGCCCCGCCGGAGACACTGCATTAGGCTCCCTTCCATATGAGGAACTCGACCTCAATCAACCATGGGAGCAGTTCGACATCCAACACCCGCTCACCACACAAGGGATCCAGAAATTTGTGGCTGATTACAGGAGCACTCTTAACCCGGCCGCATAGAAAGGTGAGTGACTGTGAGACTCTGTAGTTCTTGGGACCGACCACACCTCGCAAGGTAATTCCACAATTGTTCGCGTGAGGGTTCGATAAGGGTTCAATAAGACTTCCAAAGCGTTCTTTTCGGCTCTAATTGTTGCGATCCGTGCCTTTAGTTTCTGTTACTTACGATTCGGGGTATCCCTTGCCCGCAATGCCGCTGCTTCCGGTGAAGGATCCTGAAAAAGGGTGAGTAACCATCTCTCCACCACGTGGCATGCATGAAAACTCCGCTGATGCTGTTCGGCGTAGCGGTGTCCTGCGGCTTCCCAATCGGAATTGTCAGTAAGTTCGTCGCGAAGCACTCGCGCACAACGCAGAGCAAGAGAAAGCCCCTGGCCGTAGGTGGGGTCTCTGGTGGCCGCAGCATCGCCGACCAGCACCACGCCATCGCGATAAGGGTGTTCCACCAGTTGTCGTTCACATCAAAACTCGCTAGTGGTCCGATACTTTTCGCGTCGGCGCAGTAATCGGCTACCCCCTGCTTAAGCAGCAGGTGTTAAGCGTGGGAAGCGTCGACGCTAATTCATTGAAAAGAAATACGGTTGGTGGACGTGGCGGGACTCGAACCCGCGGCCCCCTGCTTGCAAAGCTAGGGTAATTTCAATCTAAGTCGTCGCTTTGGTTGCGCTTATCACCTTCGGGCATACTTAGATTGCTCCAACGTTGCTCCGAACCAAAACGAGCAGTTCACCTTAAGCTTCGCCGCGCTCGCTCGTACTCTTAGATTCAAATGGCGAGCGGCAGGCGTTCCGCGCTTACTCGCCGAGAGAGCTCCTGCTTTGCAAGAAGCGGGGCCAATCAACTAAGTGCCGCGTCTGGAGTCGCTTACGCAGGTCCATGCGGTGCAATCAACCCCTTGAATTGGACTGAAGTTGGGCTGAAAGGCTGTTGCAGAGCATCACATCGCGCCGACTTGCGCATGCGTCGTCGGCCGAGACTTCCTTTGCAGTACGCGCCATTGCGCGGGTGATGCTTCCCAGTGGTGGAAAGCTCGGAAGAACGAATTGGCGTCTTCGTAGCCCAGGAGATAGGCAGTTTCATTCAGCTCCCGGGACGAGTGCAGAAGGTAATGCCGAGCCAACTCACGACGCGCTTCTTCTTCCAGCAAACGCTGAAACGTGATCCCCTGCTCGGTGAGCCTCCGCTGCAACGTCCGAGTGCTCAGGTGTAGCTCTCTTGCGAGATCCTGTATCCCTGGGCGCTGACCCGCCGTTAGCTGCTTCAGAATAGCTTTTGCTTGTTCGCTGAAACTTTTCTGCGCGAGCTGTTGTGTCAACTCCGCCTCAAGCTGTGCGCCAGCAAAGCAGCGTTGTGAGTTACAAAGGGCAACTCCATATCCGCCTTGTCGGCCCACTTGTTGATTTCAGAGTCCCGTCACTGAGTTCAGCTCCGCTCTAAAAAGCTAGGATGGTTCCCGTTTCATTCATGGCCCATTCGCTTTTACCGACACCAGTTTAGATTCGCCGGCTGGGCAGAGGCACTAGCCGGGCGCGCCAATCTGCTTGCAAAACACGCCACCGATAAGAGCATAGAAAGGCGAATGTAACTGCTTGGGAGAAAGGACCTTCGCAATTAGTCCTCGGCGGCTTCACCTTTCGGACTGACCCTAACGAGGGAATGATTTGAGGTCGCAAATTGGGACTAGCGTTTACGAGCATGCGCAGGCAGATTCGTTGGAGTATATGCGAGCGTCACTCCGCCTCCAGTGCGAGTGGAAACTTATGGTCGGGCTCCCGGACCGGGATTCATTTGGATCAGTCGCTACTGGACTGGGAGCAACGATGACTACGTTTGGATTCCAGGCCGATGGGACGGATTCCACGAGGACGGCACCGTTGGGAATCTGGGCGTTGGGTTCGGCGTGGCAACCGCTATTACTGGAAGAATGGGCGCTGACGCTAGCAGGTATTACATCGTGCATGCGGATCTCAAATCTAATCCCCATTTCGCTCTGGACCGCCAGATCCAGGAGGGCTGGGAGCGAACGAGGCCGCCTACCAAGATGCAATTGCGGCCCGAGGTTAATGGATTGTTCAAGGTGTCGACCGGGAATTTACCGTCCTCGTCGGTTCGTTGTACAATGGGTTCCGACCGCTCCGCCTCGGCGGTGATACGTCGTACACGGTTTGATGTATTGACCGCCCGCGAACTGTAGCAGTAGAAGCACATTCCTCGTCTTGAATCGCGAAAAGCGGAGAGCATTTCCCTGCCTCGTCCCGATGAACAGGCCCCGAAATCACAGGTGCAGGAGAGACCAATGGATAATGAACGTTCGGACAACACCGCGACGCCGCAATCCCCCACTCACGAGCAAAGAGCTCACACGGTGCAATTTTACTCCGAAGATGAAGTGCTCTTGGACGAGGTAAGTCGCTTCATCGGCACTGCTCTCGGCGCGGGAGATGCCGCGATTGTCATTGCAACACCTGCGCATCGAGAGGGGCTTGCGCAACGGCTGAGCCAGCGCGGTCTTGACATTTCAAGGCTGGCCAGCGAGGGCCGGTTTGTTGCGTTAGACGCGGCCGAGACTCTCTCAAAGATCACGACATATGGCTTCCCAGACCGGTCTCGTTTTA
>JBAQGJ010000040.1:0-1998 GCA_049287725.1 Candidatus Acidiferrales bacterium
TTACTCTTCTGACGTTTGGTACGACGAAAGCCATTAAGTCACGTCTAAAATAGCGGCTCCTTTACTTGGTCCGGGAGCCTCGAAGGCCCGATACGGCGTCTGTCCTAACAGCCCGTGTCTAAACTCCAAAAACATGTAGTACTGAAAATGTTTTGATCTTACAATCGATCTATGGCGATGGGGACGCGGAAGAAGCGACAAAGACAAGAGGAACTCTGGTACGGCGGCGAGCTTCCGACGGCACCCGGTCATCCGTTCTACAAGCGGCTCAATGAGGTCCTGGACAACGCTGGCTTCGATGTCTTCTGCGAGAGCGGCTGCGCCGGCTTCTATCACAATAAATTGGGGCGTCCGTCGCTGCCTCCGGGCCAGTATTTCCGGGTCATGATGATCGGCTTCTTCGAAGGACTAGATAGCGAACGCGGCATCGCGTGGCGTCTGGCCGATTCACTCACACTCCGGCAGTTCCTGTCGATCGGACTGGATGAGAACACGCCGGATCACGTCACCATCTCGCGCACCAGACGCCTGATCGACGGCGAAACCCATCAGCGAATCTTCACCTGGGTGCTGGAGCGGCTGGCGCAGGCCGGGCTCATCCGAGGGAAGACGATCGGCGTGGATTCGACCACATTGGAAGCCAACGCGGCAATGAAATCGATTGTGCGCCGCAACACGGGCGAGAGCTACATGGCGTACTTGCAGCGCCTAGCCGAAGCCGAAGGAATCGACGCCCGAAACGCGGCAGCATTGCTCCGCATGGATCGCAAGCGCAAGAAGAGAACTTCCAATGAAGACTGGAAAAGCCCCATCGACCAGGAGGCCGAGATCACGAGACTGAAAGACGGACGCACGGCTTTGGCGTATAAAGCCGAGAACGCGGTGGACATGGAAACCGGCGCCATCGTCGCGGTCACCACGCACGGCGGAGCCGCCGCCGACACTGCGACAGTCCAGGAAACCGTGGTGGACGCCGCGATCGCAGTGGCTGGCTTGATCGCCGAAAAGACATCCGAAGGCGAGTACCCAGTGCATCCTGACGGAGTCGAGGAAGTGGTGGCGGACAAGGGCTATCACAGCAATGACGTGGCGCTTGGCCTTGCCGAGTTGGAAGTTCGAACGTATATCGCGGAGCCCGATCGTGGCCAGCGCAAGTGGGAAGGCAAAGCGGCGGAGAAGGCAGCGGTCTACGCCAATCGGCGGCGCATTCAGGGGGAACGCGGCAAGCGGTTGCAGCGGCAACGGGGAGAGCGGATCGAACGGAACTTCGCGCATCAGTTTGATACCGGCGGACTGGACCGGCTCTATGTGCGAGGCCTGGAGAACGTGCATAAGAAATTCCTGATTCAAGCTGCAGCATGCAACCTCGCTCTCTTGATGCGATCGATGTATGGCTCGGGCAAGCCCAGAGCTGCTCATGACGGGGCTATCGAGACCATTTTGGCGATTTTTGCTGTCATAAAAGCCGTAGAAGACCTCTTACACCACGATCCGCGAACTCCCCGCTGCGTGGTTCGAATTTCTCGCCGATCGATCTCGCGCTGTCAGATGTTTTCCGCCAGACGGAAAACTGTCGGTTTAGGCACAGGCTGTTAGGCGCTCGGTGAAATGCTGTCGAGCTTATTCTCTCTGCACCTCAGCCGGTGTTTTAGACCGTTTGGTCAGTCCTGCGCACGGTTGTTTCAAGCGCAAGGACAACGCCGTAGAATCGATGAGCGTCGACGATTTTTGATTCTTATTTAGCTTCGTGTCGATCGTTTCGTGAATCAATTTATGCGACACTCTCGTAGGCGGCGCGCATAAACGGAGGGCCTAAAGAGTGACAGCAAGCTTGATGCCCCTCTGGTCGCCTTTCGCGGGCGGCTGGCAAAGCAGCACCTTCATTTCCTATGAGACACCAGCGGCAACAGAGGGGCATCCACTTGTGTGGATGGATTCCGTGTAAACAGGGTTGCAGCCTAGGCGTTACGGGTAGCAGACCAGCGGACCGCTTGAGCC
>JBAQGJ010000041.1:0-8887 GCA_049287725.1 Candidatus Acidiferrales bacterium
GTGGGTTTGAACGTGGAAACTAGAACGCGCGGGCTGCATTCGAGTTTTGGCTGAACGATATGGTCTGCGCTGTGCGGTAGCCCATCAGTTTTCCAGTGAGGCTGACAATGATTCAGGAAATAACGCAACGCCATTATGTGGGTGTCCTGTGCTCTCGCTGTACGGAACGAATTCCTGCTCCCAATAGGGCCGCGGTACTGTATGAAGAGTTAAAGCACGGCGAAGTGAGCGATGGCCAAGATGCCGAGTCTCGTGCATTCACGCTCCGATGTAGGGTCTGCAATGAAGAGGGCGTGTACGGTTTCAAAGAAATTCAGGAATTTGAAGGCGCGCCAAGGATGCGAATCTCTGAAAGAAAGCGAGCCGCATCTAACGCATCCTGACGAGCCCCGGATTTGCCGCCGCGCTGACCCGAAAGTGGATGTCCCCAAATGGCTCTCGACACAAAGCAGTCCGTCTGAATGCCCTTAGGCTTGAGGCAGACTAGATTCGACAGTATTATGAATAATGTGGCCGGAAACGAATCGAAATTGAGGGGGACATTGGGGATCAGGCGTGAGACGGGCTGCGGAGCGAGAGCGCGTAATCTCTTGGGTCGTAAGCAAGAGAGACAGTCTGATCTTGCTTCTCTCTCTGGTGGCGCCGATTTGGATTTTCCCTTATTCAGTACGCGCGCAGGAAACAAAAGAGGCCCCGCCAAATCTGACCTCGATTCTCGATTCTTTGGAGCGAACCGAGGAACAGAACCCAGCCCTCTCTCGGCCCCACAAGGTGACGCGGGAATATAAGGTATTTCAGGGCGACGATCCGAAGCCCATCTCGGATGTAATGACCCAAATCAACTTTACTCCTCCCGACATCAAAACTTTCAAGATTACCGATGCGCAAGGCAGCCCGAGAGGTAAGAAGATCGTCAGTGCCATTTTGGAGCAGGAAGTAGCTTCTGCTAGGGACGGTCACCGGGGAGACGTCAACCGATCCAATTATGACTTCGTGTTCTTGCGCGAGCAAGATTTTGGAGTGGTCCCAGAGTACGTGCTGCACATCGTTCCCAAGCGCAAGGAAAAGGGACTACTCCTTGGCGACATTTGGGTGGACGCCAACACATACCGCATAAGGCAAATCATCGGAGTCCCGCTCAAGACTCCCTCTTTCTGGGTCAAAGATCTCCACATCACCGTCCAATTCGCGGACGTGAACGGCATGTGGATACCCGTTTCGGTGGACGCCATCGCGACAATCCGGTTTGTGGGCATTTATTCGCTTTCCGGTCATGATTTGGCGCCGCCTATTGCCGCTTCAAGCGCGCCGGGGCCTTGACAAGAGGTGTCCCAAATTACTGGAAAACTCAACAACCACGCTCCAGTCCGTGCCGACCAACGATCTAAACGTGTTCCTTAGATCGCGGCGCGCCCCTTGAGTTGCTTCACAAACCCTCTGTGCGGCGCGTGGCCGAGATTTTCGCCCCGCCCACACAGACTTGCGGCGGCTGAGAACGCGTAGCGCCGCACAGACTGCTTCTGCGTGGTACACTTCGACAACGTGACCTTCGAACGAAAAATCGTTGTGAGTCTGGAAGAGATTCGCGCTATCTCGTTTGAATGCCATCAATGCAAGTCCCGGCTCACGGTTTCGCCTGACGACATCCGCGATATTCCCGCCGCTTGTCCGCATTGCAATTTCTCTTGGAGGCTGCCCGAAGACGCCCAACTGGGGCCGGTAGCATCACCGCCGAAAACTTTTGCCTTCGGTATCAGGGAGCTCAAGATACGTTTTGGAGCCGATGTTATCGGTTTCAAAATCCTTCTGGAATTCGACGAACCGCGAAGAGACGCACTTTAAGCGACGCGAAGGCACTACCGCAATGGTCCGGCTGAAGCAACGTCGAAAAAAACGACTCGATAATTTGCTGCGTCAGGCCCCAGCGGTGAAGTGGTGAATAAGCGTCCTGAAAGAAGGCTCCCACGAAACGCTCATCTTAGTTCCGGCGAACGACCATACAGGTGATGTCGTCATGCTGCGGTGCGGAGCCGACAAATTCGTCGAGATTCTGCATGATGTTCGAAAGTGTTAGCGCGGATCTTTCGGCGCCGGCGACTTGCAACTGCGTCAAGAGACGCTCCTCTCCAAAATCCTCTTGATCCTCGTTTAGAGCCTCCGTCACACCATCTGTGTAAATCACCAGCAAATCGTGAGGCTCAAGTCGTGTAACCCCGGTTTTGTAGTTTTCTTTCAACTCGATTCCTAGAGGCATGTTCTCCGACTTCAAGCGCTCAATTTTCCCGTCCTCACGCTTAAGAATAGGCGGATTGTGACCGGCACAAAGGTAACTGAGTACGCCAGTGGCTGGATCCAGTTCGGCGAGAAATGCGGTGGTGAAACGGCCATTTTGACTGTTAGCACAAACCTGTCGGTTCAGACCACCTACAAGATCAGAAAGCGACCCGCTGGCACTCGCGAGCGCTCGCAGGCTCGCCTGAAACGTGGCCATCAACATCGCCGCCGGCACGCTCTTTCCACAAACGTCAGCGACGGCGATTAGCAACGGGCCATCCGTGGCTCGGCGAAATGCGTCGTAATAATCTCCGCCGATGGTCTTGGCGGGACGTGTCGCGAACGCGATGTCTACTCCGGGCACGTCGGGGGCTCTGCGGGGGACGAGCCAGCGCTGGATTTCGCGCGCGATCTCGATATCCCGCTTCATCGTTATGTGATCTCCCAGCACCAGGACGAGCAGCATCAGCAGGCCGAGGAAGGCCACTGTGAATTCAAGTTCCTGGGTAAAGACAAAAAAATGAAATCCGATCACCGAGAGAAACGCCAGAGCGATCGTGAGAACTAGAAACAAACGACGAGCAGGTGAGAGCTTTCTCAGAATGCTTCCAACCAGAGTTTGTAAAATCTTGATCGATTGCTTCCAGGATTTCTCGCGCTTTCCTTCGCGCCCACTGACGTCTTGTTTGTACAGCCGGGAGCTTTCGGTGGCCTCCGTTTTGAATTGCACCCAAAGTTCATCGATTTCCATCCCGGCGGTGAGGCGGTTCCATCCATCTCTGGAGCGCCACAACCCGCGCCGCACGCGCGCTTTCAGCCCGTAGAATGACTTCTTAGCGTTAGTAAGTAGGAAGTTCAGAGCGATGCGCCATGAAAGCAAAAGGGAGGCCAAGCCTTAAGGACACGGTAAGGCGAAGATCGAACTTCACAGAGTAATTGCACTACGACTGCGCTCCTGGATTCTTTTCCGCTCGCGCGTGGCGCCATCACCTGTGTAACGGCGCGCGCAAGCCGACGTATATAGCGCTACCCTGGGTAAAAAGGTGAGCGGTTCGCGTTGTTTGCTCGAACCGCTCACGGGTTATGAGGCCGCCGTGTCCGCAGGCGCCTTGACGCCTTAGCGGGATTCGGGTTTCTTCGGTTTGGCCTCACTCTGATGCTCCGCTTGGCTTTGGTGCAGCTGCCGGTTTGGGCGCAGCCTGATGTTGCGGCGCGGCAGCTCTAGGTGCACTTTCCGTGTGGGCAGGGGCGGCTTGACGCTCCGGCCTTTCGCTCGGCTTTGCCGCTACCGGCTTGACCTCAGAACGCGCAGCTTCCGATTTGGCGGCTGGCTGAGCCGGACGCGTCGTGCTGTGTGCGGCTGGCGTCGCGCGAGCATGCTCGGTGTTTGCTGCCGGTCTTGCAGCTGGCTTTTTCTCAGCCGCCTTATTCTCCGATGCGCGACTCGCAGCTTCCCTGTTTGCTTCAGCCTTGTTTTCAGCTGCCTTCGTCTCGGCCGCCCGGTTTTCTGCGGCCCTGTGTTCGGTCGTCTTGGTTTCAGCCACTCTATTCGCTTCCGCCTTGTTCTCTGCAGCCTTGTTTTCCGTCGCCTTGGTTTCGGCCGCCCGGTTCTCCGCAGCTCTGTTTTCCGTTGTCTTGGTTTCAGCCGCCTTATTCGCTTCGGCCTTGTTCTCTTCAGCCTTGTGCTCTGTTGTCTTCGTATCGGCGGGGGCGCCGCGTGCGGCTACCACGCCCTTACCCGTAAACTCTCCCGGCTTGGATGTCGCCGCGATTGCCGGACGCCCGTGATTAACGGACGCGAGCATTTCACGGTTCTTACTAGCCACTTCTCGTTGACCCGATTGCGCTGCCGTAGGCGAAGTGTGGTGTCCGCGATCAAACCTTTCTTCTGCGGCGGTTGGCCGCGCGGTGATTCCACCGGATCCGCCGTTGTAGCTGACGTAGTTGGTCGTGTTGACAACCACAGTCTTGTTATAAGTGTTGCGAAAATGTTCGCCACCTACATTGTTCACGTAGGTGTTGTAGCTGAACTGATTGTTGCGCCAGTAGCCGCCCTCGTACCCGGATCCGCCGTAGCCGTAGCCATAGTTCACGCCGCCGTAAAATCCGACTTCCGTGCCCCAATAGCCGCCATTCCAGGCGTACCCTTCATTGCCCCAGCCCCAATAGCCCGGAGTCCAGAGGTAGCCGACGGTAGGTGGTTCGACCCATGTGCCCGGCACCCAGAAGTAGCCCTCGTCGCCGTAGCCCCAGTAACCAGGCGTCCAGAGATAGCCTTCCTGAGGGCAGATCGGTTGTGAATAAACGACCAATTCCGGCGGAGCGATCGTGATCGACGCACCGAATTGCGCGTGCGCCGTCACCGGAATGGCCAAAATTACGAGCGCGAGCAAAAAATATCGAATCGAGCGGAGCGTACGCATTTTTCGGAACCTTGCCTGATCATCCTTCGTTTGCCCGGTCTGACTTTGCTGCTGCGGGTTGCGCGGATGGAGGGGCTACTTGTCTTGCGAATGGTGACCGAGTCGCTGTTTGAAAGCTGTTCAATATGAGTCCCATTCGGGACTTCCCTGCAAACACCTGTGGGCCCGATGGCGAGAGTTCAGGGGAAACGGGAATGCGGGGCGCTATCAGACCCACCAACTTTCACTCTTGGAATGCCGATGGGAGGCATGGAGCGACGACGGTTCGCTCTTGAAGCTCCGCGGGCGGCATTGCGTCAACAGCCGATCTTGAAACTCAATGCAAGCCGCCAAGCAGATACACGACTAGAACAATTAGCAGGACAGTCCCGACGACTCCTAGTCCTCCGCCGGTTCCCCACCTGGAATAGCCGTAGTAGCCCCCGCCTCCGCCGAACAGCAGTACCAGAAGGATGATTAGTAGCAGCATCGAAGATCTCCTTTAGCGCGTAACAAACATTTGAGAACTTTTTTCTTTAGCCAAGCAGTGAAACGGGGTTCCGCTAGCGGGCAGGGTCTCGCTGGCGCGTAGCCTCTACCCCGGTCAGTATCCCGACGCCTAGAAGTACGACCGGGCCAACCACAATCCAGTGCGCGGGAATGTGCAGCAAGTAAGCGGCGTAGATCAGGCCGCTGATCTAGATCGTGAATCCGATTGCGTAAAGACCGAATGACATTGGAACTCCTTCTCGGCTCAACCGGCGCAATTTTCAGCGAGAAACGAGTTAGATTGCACGAACAGTCCGCCAAGCGCCCTCCGCCCTGTGATAGGGATCCACTCGACAGGTTCTACTCTGCTGAACTGGCTTTCTGATTTGTTACCTGCAGATCGTTCACGACTTGCACTACGTTGGGTACTCCCGTCGCGACCTTCTCGGCGCGTGCGCGCTTGTTCTCCGAGTTCACGTCTCCACTCAGAGTGACTACGCCGCTCTTCACTGCGTATTTCACGCTGTCCTGCAATCTGCTTTGAATCAGCGCAGCGTCCAGATTTTTTTCGATGCCGTCGTCCAGATCCGAGTTCACCGCCTTGGCTTCTTTCTCCTCGCCTACGGGAATCACCGCAATCTGATCCGCCACCACCTGTGCGCCGGCGAGGGATTTTGCAACTGTCTCCGCTTGTGACTTGTCGTTGTCGCTGGTCACATGCCCGCCAAGCGTCACCACGCCTTTGTCGCGATCCTGGCTGACGGACACATCCTTTAATCCCGCCTGATCCAACGCGGTGCGAATGCCGTCCGATACGTCCGGAGACTTCGCGGCGGTGCCCCCGCAACCGGCCAGAAGTCCGGCGGAGAAGAGCGCGAGCATAATTGCTGGCAATCTGAACTTTTTCATGTTTCTCCCTTTATGAATTCGAGATGAAATCCCGGTTGTGACTGAAGCTGCGCTTAGGAGGTCTTGCCTTTGCATCCTGCGTGCGCGCACGTGCAATCAATGTCCGGCGCTTTTTCCATGGCCTCGCACTGAGTGCTGCAATACTTGCCAGACGTGGTCATACACGAACAGACGGGATGCGCACACTTCTCGGCTTTCGCGGTAGTCATTTCAATTCTCCTGGCCTGGGATGCCGAACGGCGAATCCAAGCATCAAATAGTAGTCATGCGAAAAATCTGCGTCTGTACAGAAGCGAACACATTGCGATTTGGGACCGCATTCCTGCGGCCCCATATGGCTCTCGGCTCGTTTCCTTGCCTGCAACCTAAGGACGTGCCGCCTGTGGCTCGGCGATCAATTCCTCAAAAAGCGTCCGGTAATCAATCATCGCCTGGCGCAGATCCTCGGTGCTGGCGTGTCCTTCGGCTTGACGCAGCGCGCTTTGGTGGGCCGCCCGATAATTTTCGAGAACCAACAGATGGTCCACAGAAATATCTGCCGCCCGCTGCTCAAAGTCGCTAACTGGATAGCCGCGAGTGGACATTACGTCGCCCAGTAGCCGGTCGGCGTCCGTCACCGCGCTTCCCGGGCCATCAACAAACCACGCCTGAACTCTGCCCCACGACTCCACGAACCGCGTACGATCGCCTGCCGCGAGCGGCCGGATGTGAAGTCCCTCCACTCGCTCTGCGCGCTCATCAAGCGCTGCTTCGGCTTGCCGCCGGCTCCCGCCTTCTTCGATCGCGCGCGTATATTCAGCGCCACCGAACTTCGTGCGCAGTCTTTCCGTGCGACGTTTGCGGGCAGTCAGCCAAATGCCGATGCCTGCGATCACAAGCACCGCCAAGATTACGAAGCCTATTACCATTTCTGTCGTGCTGATCGCTGATAGGTTCATGACCTACCTCCAGTTTTTCGCCGAAATCTTCGAAGAACTCGCATTTCCGACTCATCCTGCTGGGTTGTTAGGTGTTGGTCCGGTTCACGCTTTTTCGGCAATTCTTTCTAAGTCGCCGAATTTTTTTGTATTTTTCCCGATATCTTTTCGCCGAGACCTTTGGCCTCCAAGGCGGGATCGTTTGTGAGCTGACCCACTTTTTGCCTAAGCTTGCCCTTCGGTTCACGAAACGCACCTTCGCGTTTATCTTTCGTGCTTCGTCTAATCATGGTTTCTCCTTGATTGATTCAGGCAAAATGCAGGAATGTGGGACTGCCTGATAGGAACGGAACCACGCGAATGGCCGACAAGCCACTCCGTAGGTCCGAGCGAAGCCGCCGTTGGGCATCCCTTTTAGACGCTGGCGGTGCTGCCGCGCATGAAGTGAACCACCAGAAGGATGAGGCCCAGCACGAGCGCGACGTGTATGAACGCGGAAGTCACGTGGAATGCGAAAAATCCAAGCAACCAAAGAACAATCAGCACTGCGGCGATAATCCCAAGCATGTTTTTATCTCCTTGATGCGGAACTCTACAAAGTCTATGAGCTTGCTATCCCGAACGGTGTGGATGCCTCGTCCCTCGCTCTGCGTCCCAACATCCGCATGAGACTAGGCACCGAGAAGTTGGAGATCTGTATCGTTGTGAACACTTTCGCGTTTGAATTTCACGTTCAGCTGCGACGTGATTTCTATGTACAGAAATAGCCGCCACTGCGGCGGCCCGGCGTTTCCGCTTGTCGCGACACTCGCCCGCCGGTTCTGATGTAATGGAAAATGAAGGGGACGGGGCATGTACCACTACGCGACCGAAATCAAGGCGTTCGGCCGCGGGAATCAGGTCGGTTCCTGAAAGTCTGGGTTTCTACGCGTCGCGCAGAACTCCGCCGTGGCGAGCCAGGAATCCGATGCCTATCAATCCGACCAGTGAGAGCGCCAGAGACCCCGGTTCCGGCATCGAAACGGGCGAAGGGTTATTATTCCCGCCTTTACCGCCGTCGTGGTCGTGTCTCGCTTTGTGCGATTCCTTTTCATCACGTGCAAACCAGGAAGCGCGATCGTACAACTCGAAAATACTCAGACCGGCAGTGCGAGTGTCCGTGTCCGGCGCTGTCGTGAAGGAGCTGTCTAACTTCAAGAAAGACTTTGACGTCGAGATATCAAAGTTCCTGGACGGGAGCATTTCCAAGGCCGCCCGTGGTGAGAAATCAGCATCCACGGACGCGTTCGAGTTCGGCCATTGGATATCGATCGCTTTCTCAGCGCTTGCGATGTTCCGGAATTCTTCAACGCTTCCCAGGTAAGTAACGTTGTCGCCAAAAGCCGGCATCGCCGCAATCAGGAAAGTTGCACCAAGCAGTAACTTCGATCTGAACTTCATATGGTTTCTCCCAAGTAGGAGTGGCGGGGATTCCACTCACGCGGATATTAGGCGGCCCGCAAGTTCATTTCTGTTCAATTGTGCACACATGTACGATTCAGTTTTTATCCGAGCTGCATCCCTGGGCCGGGAATGAGTGAAGGCGGCGCCTTGTCGAATGATCGGCACTTGCAAGGCGTGCGGAATGGCAAGGTTTGATGAGCTCGGATGGCCGGTATGGTACGGCCCGGCCTGCTGTGATCTCAGGCATTGCTTGCTGATCACGATAAACTTTCGGCTTTAAGGCGTCGTGGGTTGCTAGAAAATATTAGGCGAGTGTGCAAAAGTGAACAGTTTCAATAAGGCGCGAAGCCTACTATGCTCCCTCGAATGGCGAGCTCACAGCGACAAGAACTCGCACCCGGGCTGGGAAGAGTTGGGCTCGCCCAGGCTCGCCATTTCGAAATATAAACCCTC
>JBAQGJ010000042.1:0-41708 GCA_049287725.1 Candidatus Acidiferrales bacterium
GGGTGCGCCACGTTCACGAGCAAAATCATCGACGCAACTGCCGACGAGAAAACCGCACCATAAGCGCGCGCAAGCGCGGGTGGAGAAAGTACGGACACCGGCTGCAAAGTTTCTGGTGCGTTGCGCACTTGGTTCACTGGTTCTGTCGCACGGGGCGCACTCCTTAGTCGTTGTTGTTATTGTCGCTTTTTGGCTTCGGCTCGGTTGGTAACTTGAGGTGGACGTTTACGTTGGTTTTGTGCGCGGGCTTGACGTTGATTGTTTCGGTTTTCGAGATCAGGCCTTTGGCGTCGATGCGGATCGTATAGCGTCCGGGCTTGACGCTTTCGAAACGGAATTCGCCGGTGCCGTCGGTGGAAGCGTCCATGGTTTGGCTCTTGGCTGCTTTTGCGTTTTCAGCGACCAGCGTGATCTTCGCGCCGGCTAGAGGGGTGCCGTGTTCGTCGTTCACGGTCCCGATGATGGTGCCGGTGTCTTTCTGCGCGAAGGCCATCGCGGGCGAAAGCAGGAGCAAGGCGATTGCGGTGAGCAGACTGCGCGTGAATCTAGCGTGACGCATATTCCCCCGGATGTAGCTTTTGATTGCGCGGAACGCGCGAAGATTGCGCCGCCACTTCAGTGTCTACTGCAAAACCGGTACTTCAGCGGCTAAAGCCGCTGGCTTTTTGCTGCATTTATGCCGTAGCTAAAGCTACGGCCTACAAAGACTCTTGTGCTGTTACACAGGCCCCTTCATTTCCGGGAGGCCAGCGTTAGCGAGAAGCAGATCCCTCGCTGCGCTCGGGATGACATTCGCTTCACTTTTTTTCAAACTCTAGGGCCACGCCCTTCCATTTTTCCGCGAACTGCAAAACCGCGCCCTTCGGGTGCGCTCCGGACAGATTAGTGCTATCACCAACGACCCGCAGCGAAGAACGGTGAGGCTCTCCTCACCTATAGCTTCAGCAGCTCGCGCAGGCGCTTGGTTTGGGCTCGCGAGACTGGAATTTCGCTGGCGCGTTTGTCGTTCATCTTTAGCATGTAGCTGGACTTGAACCAGGGCACTACTTCTTTTATGTGGTTGATATTGATCAGGTACGAGCGGTGGGCGCGCCAGAAACGGTCGCCGTCGAGGGCGGCGGCTAGTTCTTCGATGGTGCGGTAATTGGAGACGCCTTCGAGCTCGCGGGTGAAGATGGTGATGGTGCCGTCCTGGATGGAGGCGTAGATCATGTCGTCGGCGTCCACGAGTAGCATGCGAGCTTGCGATTTGACCAGGAGTTTTACCGGTTGCGCGGGGCGCGCGGCGGCGGTGGGGAGGGCGAGCTGGCCCATCAGAGTTTCGAGGCGGTCAACGGGCGACGTGTGCGCTTCGACCATTTTTTTCGCGCGCTGCAAGGCTTTGGCGATGCGAGTCTTGTCGAAAGGCTTCAGGACGTAATCCACTGCGTTTACGTCGAAGGCCTGTATGGCGTAATTATCGAAGGCGGTGGCGAAAACGATTTGCGGAACGCGCTGCTTGCGTTCGAAAAGTTTTTTGATTACGCCGAAGCCGTCTAGGCCGGGCATTTGAACGTCGAGGAAAACTAGATCGGGTTCGTGTTCTTTGATTAGCGCGAGGGCTTCGAGGCCGTTTTTGCCCAGGGCGATTACGTTCACATCGGGAAAGGATTTTAGGAGGTAGAGAAGTTCGTCGCGCGCGGGACGTTCGTCGTCAACGATGACGGTATTGATGGGCATGGGTTTGCCGAGAGCCAGTATATGCAACCGGGATGATGGCGGCAAGAAAACAGAGGATTTAGGCAGGCGGCGAGGTGCGTTAAAATTGGCGATCTAATTTGAGCTAGGGGGCTTGCGTGGCGACGAAGAAGAGTGCGAAGACCAAGACGCTTGGCAAGGTTTTGAGCAGCAAGATTGCGTTCAGCAGCCGTGTGTTTGATGTGCGGCGGGAATTGGTAGCCGAGCCGCACGGCGTGAAGGCTGTGCGGGATTTTATCGAGCATCCCGGGTCGGTGGTGGTGCTGCCCGTGTTTCCCGACGGGCGCATTCTTTTGATCCGGCAGTACCGGCATAGCGCGGGGCAGTTTCTTTGGGAATTGGTGGCTGGACGGCGCGATGGCGATGAGACATTTGTGCACGGGGCGCATCGGGAGTTGCAGGAAGAAACCGGCTACACGGCGCGGACCATGCGGAAGTTGATTGGGGTTTATCCTAGTCCGGGATTTTTGCGCGAGAAGATGGTGATATTTCTGGCGCAGGGGTTGCGCGCAGGGCCGGCGAATCCGGAGGCGGATGAGAAGATTTCGGCTCGGATTTTTAGTTTGCGCGAGGCTTTGGATTGGATACGGAGCGGGAAGATTCATGATGGGAAGACGGTTGCGGGGATTCTTTATTATGCGAGGTTTATTCTGAAGAAGTGACCTGCGCAAGGACGCATAAGGCGAAAAGCAGATCCCTGCCTGTGGCAGGCAGGCCTCGCTGCGCTCGGGATGACATCCGCTTTCCATTTTATGATTTTAGCGAAGTGTGAGGGTGTGCCTGTCCTTTGGTGCATTGGCGATTACGCACTGTGGTGGGGCGGCGCGGCGGACATGGCGCTGGCGGCTGCTAGACTTGAGTGTGGTTCAGGAGTTGCGCTTATGCCTGTTGCGCCGGCGTTTAAGACCCTTTACAAAATTTTGTATTGGTCGAGTTTGGTGGGCTTGATCATTGTGATTGTGTTGGTGCTGCGGACTTCGCCGGCGCCTCGCGTGCCGTTTGATCCTGATGCTGCTGCGCGGGCTGAGAAGAAATTTCAGGCTGCGGATGAGGCTAAGGCTGCGGGACAGCCGGGGCAAGTGGCGCTCGATCGGACTGAGTTGAATTCGTATCTTGCGCAGAATTTGCAGCTTGCTCCGCAGAGTCCGGCTGCAAGTGCGGGAGCTGCGCCGGTGGCGGCGGATGGGAGTGCTGTTGCGCCATCGTCGACTGGAGGCGCGGCGAGCGATCCTACGACGGGAATTGCTAGCGGCGAGCAGCCGACTTTGGACCAGGTGCAGTCGTCGGTGAAGGATGTGAAAGTTGATATGGACGGCGACATCGTGAAGGCTTATGTGATTTTCGATTTTCACGGGAAGGATTTGTCGTTGGAGCTGGATGGGCACCTGACAGCGGACAACGGGTACATGAGGTTCGAGCCGGTTAGCGGGAAGCTGGGGTCATTGCCTTTGCCGCAGTCAACGTTGAATGAGGCGGTGGAGAAATTGATGGCGTCGCCGGAGAATCGGGAGAAATTGCGTTTGCCGCCGGATATCAGTGATATCAAGATTGTGGATGGGCAGGCAGTGATTCAGTACAAGCAGTGATTAGGGCGCCATGGGGTTCAGAGAAAAAGCAGATCCCTCGCTGCGCTCGGGATGACAGCCGCCTTAGTTTTGGTGCTCCTTGGGCCATCGTTCGTTGCCGCAGCACCGATGGCGCACTGAAGTGCGCCGCTTCAAATTCAAACGCAAAGTCGAATACAAAGGCAACCCCTAAGAGCCGGCGAGACGCCGGCGCTACTTAGCTTGCTCGTGGTTTGCGCGGGCTTGGATTTCGCGGGCTGTGGCTTGGGCTTGAGCGCCTACTTGTGGGGACATGCCGTCGTTGCCGCGGACGAAGCGCTCGACGTCTGGTAGGTCGGCTGAGGTGCCAGTTAGGAATAGGGCGCGGAGAGCTTCCCAGGCCATGCTTTCATTTGGAGCTAGAGAGAGGATTGGCTGGCCGGCCGTGACTGTGGCGCCGTTTGGCACCAGCCAGCGTTCTACCGTGCCGGGGACTTGGGCGCGGACTTCGTTGCTCTTCCCTCCTGATTCGATGTGAGCCAGCAGCGTGCCGGGATTTACGATGTCGTCGTTTTTCAGGCGCGTGGAGAGGACGCCTGCTTGCGGCGAATTCATTACGTATGGCCTGAGCATCGAGATGATCAGGGCGTGGCCGGAATCGTCGTGGAAGCGGACTAGTGAGAGCGCGGCGTTGCGTTGGACCATTGGGTTTGGATCGTTCAACATTCCCAGCAGCGCGGTGTGAAATTCCGGCGACGTGTTGTCTTGCCCCATTACCCAAGCGTCGGTGACGCGGATTTCGTCAATCGGATCTTTGGCCAGGACGACCATTTGCGGATACCAACGGCGGACGCTCGGATCGCCTTTTTCGATGCGCGTTTCGAATTGCGAGAGCACGTGCTGGATTTCTCGGGGATGGCTGCGGTCGGCGAGAGCGTGGGCGATTTGATCGTCGGTGATGGGACGGCCGAACCAGGTGGCATTCCAAAAAAGAAACGGCATCAGGACGAAGAGGAACGCGAGGATCAGGATTCCGAGAGCCCAGCGGCCGCCGAAAGATTTTTGTGGTTGCGCGTCGGGAGTCATCGGCTGGTTATTGGACGCCACAATCGGAGGAAGCGAGCAGATCGGTTGTGGCGCAAGAGGCGGGCATAGAGCCGGATTATTTGGTGGTGGGCGTGGTGGGCGTGCTCGACGTAGTCTGCGCGGGCGAAGCCGCTTTTTGAGTTGGCGCTGCGGTCGGACTGGCGGCGGGAGTTGGAGCTGGAGCGGGTGACCCAGTCGCTGCGGAAGTGGCCGACTTGGCAGCGGCCGCGGGCTTGGCGGAAGCTCCTGCTTTCGCTTCCTTGGGCTTGAAAATCGGAATCAGGCCGGCTTGCCAGAGCATTACGACGAGCATCAAGCTGAAGATGCCGCCCATCATCAGGCAGATGGCGACGAGCATGATGCCGTCAATGCCGCTGGTGAGCAGGCCGCTGGTGAAGTCCCAAACGATTCCCCAGATCGAGAGAATGATGAAGAGCACACAGAGAGCGCTCATCTCGATCCAGTTCGATTTTGGCGTCATCCCCGATTCCCTTCCCACTGCCGCAGCCGCCGTCATCGGGCGATCTTATCCAAGATCATCCATCCGAGAAGCAACGGAATGTGCGCGACCGTGGCGTGCATCAACCACTTCGCGCGGACGTTGGTGCGGGAGCGATTGGCCCACGAAGAAACCTGGAGCAGAAGAAGCCCAAGAATAAGAGCACCGTAAAAATAATGAATCCCGGTCATGCCGAGCACGGCGGGCAGCAGGCTGACGGGGATCAGAATGGCGGAGGTGGCTACGATCAAGCGAAACGTCTTGTCGCCTTGGTGGTCCACTACCGGGAGCATCAAGATTCCCGCGCGGCCGTAATCTTCGCGGTACATCCAGGCGATGGCCATGAAATGCGGGAATTGCCAGACGAACAAGATGGCGAAGAGAACCCATGCGCCGAGCGAGAGCGAACCGTGCGCTGCGGCCCACCCGATCAGCGGGGGGAGCGCGCCAGGAATGGCGCCCACGGCGGTTGCGAGCGTTGTGCGGGTCTTGAGCGGAGTGTAGGCCGCCAAGTACGAGACGCTGGTGGCGAGCGCGAGAAACGCGGCGAGAGCGTTGACGGCAACGAGGAGCCAGACAGTGCCGGCGATAATTGTGGCCACGCCGAAGATCAGGACTTCCTTCGGTTGCAGGACGCCGGCGGGCAGCGGACGCGAGGCGGTGCGGCGCATCACGCTGTCCATTTGGCGCTCGATGTATTGATTCAGTGCTGCAGTACCGCCGGCGACTAGCAGCGTGCCGCACAGCGTGTTTATAAGACGCAGCCAGTCGAGAGGGCCGTTGGACGCTAGGTAGAAGCCCGCGACGGTGGTGATGACGACCAGGAATGTGACGTCGGGCTTGGTGAGGACTACGTAGGCCCACGGCCTTTCGTATGCGGGGATGGCTTCGACGCGTCCGTTGCTCATTGGTGGTGGCCCGCCATTTTCATGCTCTGGAACTCTCCGCGTTGGAATTGGCGATATGTTGAGTCTCGTTGGCGTCGGCGCTGGCTGCCGCTGCGCCGCCGTGTATGACGCGAATGCTCGCTAGTGTGAGCAAGACGCTGGCGGCAAGCGTGAGCGCGCCTACCAGAACGTGCGCGACGGTGAGGACGACATACGTTTGCGTCGGCTGGGCCGCTTTGATCTCCTGGACTACGGCCCAATAGGCGGCGATGCCGAGAAGAATCTGTGTCCCTAGGAAGGCTTGCAGCAGGATGCCCCAGCGGCGCAAGTCGCGAACGGAGCCGAAGCGTTTGCGGACGGTGCGGCCCGTCCAGATCACCAGGAACAGGACGACTACCGCGCCAATCATGTGCGGCAGGATGCCGAAGGCTCCGTGGCGAAAGCCCGCGCCTAGTATCAGTTGCACGAAGATTGAGGCGGTGGTGATCAGGGAAAGCGTGCGCACCGATGGTGAGCCGGGATCATCGAGTTCAGCGAGATTGCTATTCCACCACGCGCTCGTGAACAGCGCGAGACTGACGACGGTGACGAAGAAAATTTGGGCCAGGATGGCGTGAATTGTGGCGGTGAGCGCGGGGTCGTGGAACAGTACGCGCATGCCGCCGAGAATGGCTTGGGCGATAACTAGGCCGAGGGCCGTCCAACCCAGTTTGCGGAGGAAGGGCGAGCCTTTGCGCGCTAGCCAGATCGCCAGAATCGCCGTGAGGATCGCGACGGTGCCAGCCATCAGGCGGTGCGTGTATTCGTAGCGGATGCCTCCGACGAGAGGCGGGATAATTTTTCCGTAGGCTAGCGGCCAATCGGGGACGGAGTCGGCGGCGTCGTTGCTGGTGACGAGAGCGCCAGCCATCAGTAGCAGGACCGTACAGGAGGCGGTGGCTACGGCGAAGCGATGGATGCCGTTTGAAACGTTGGAGATGGGCATCCGGTTATTCGCTGGTTCGGGCATGTTTTCCAGAAAAGTAAGCTACCACATTACGAGCTGTAATTCATGCGCCGGAATCGGCGCAAACGCATTGCGTTGGGCAAAATCTCGCGAAACCGCAGCGACCGAGGGGCGGGCCTGAGACCCGCCCCTACATTCTTGGCCTAACTTTGCTAGTCCGCGGGCGGCGCGGGTGGAGCCGAGGCGTCGAATTTGAAGTCGACCGTCTTCGAATCCTTCGGGCCGATGGTTACGGTTTGATCTTTTACGCCGTATTTTTCCTGCCAGGCCTCGATGGTGTAGGTGCCGGGAGGCAGGTTCTTTAGTTCGAATGTGCCGTCCTTCGAGGTGATGGCGTAATAGGGATTCTTGAAGACGAAGATGTAGCTCTTCATCCAGGGGTGCACGTTGCACTTTACCGGGATGGCGAGTTCGGGACGCGCGAAGGACTCGTCAATGGGCGAAGTGCCGGGAGCTTGCGATTTGTTCCACTCGCGATTGTCTTTCGGCATCGGATGGATGTTGTGGGTGGTCTGGTCGTCGTTCTTCACTTCGAACGTCTGGCCGGTCATCAGCGCGACGATGTGTGGATCGTACATGCAGCCCTTTTGCGCGAGCGGCACGGAGTCTTTTGGAGTGTCGAAGACATAATCGCCGAGACCGACTTTCACGAAAACGACGACGTCGCCGAGGTCGCCTTGGTCGTTGGATTCCACCGTGGGCGGAATTACCGGCGAGGAATGAGCTTTCTGGCAGTAGGGCTCGGCGCTCATGTTGATTGGTTTTTCTTTGGCGGGCTTGCCCTCGAGGGTGACTTTGCCGGTTACGGTGCCGGCGGTCGAGGCGTCTACCGTCTTTCCGGCAGGGGCGCTGGTGGCGGCAGGCTGCTCGGTGGTTTCACTGCTTTCTTTTTTGCCGCAGCCGGTGATGGCGATGGCCAGGACGGCTGCGAGCGCGAGATTGAAGTATCTATTCCTCATTGCGGGAAAAGCCTCCTTGTGCATGACTGGGTATTCTAACAATTTCGGGTGTTGACGGAGCGCGATTTCTCATTCCGATCCGCCAAGGTTCTGCGCAATCTCCTCTATCGACCGGCCCGAGCCAACCAAGTGGTCGTCTCCCCATGCGGCAGCCCACTTATACGCTTCTTGAAGCTCGGGATCATCGCGCCATCCCGCAAAGTAAGTGCGCAAGGCCGGTTGCTCAAAGATGTGCTCCAGTGCACCCGTCTCAATTCGCTTGCGCGTTCTGTCGTCCGCTCGGCGGTAAGCGGTCGTCAGTTGCGCCGCAGCGCCAGAAATTATTTTGGACGTCCCTGCGATAACGTACAGATGTTTAATCCAGGCAGCCAGTTCATGACTCGCCTCGAATCCCCCGAGGATCCAATCGCTGTCCGAAGAGTCGGTCACGATGCACTCGATGAGATAGTGGGTCATAAACCAGCATTGTTCCTCCATCGAGAGCTCAGGCTGAATGCGGTTCCATTCTCGGTCCGTAAGTTGATACACGGCGCCATGAGTTTCGAGCGACGATTCGTGCATCCACCCCAGCACTTGCTCCTTGCGTACCGGTCCCTCTCCATTCAGAGCGGCGACGACTTCATCCAAGGGCATGTCGTATTCAGCGAGACTTCAAAGCTACAAAATCAACGTCAAAGGCTGGTGGTCTGAAGACCGCCGCTACAAATTCCAAACCGGCGAGACCTGCCTACCGGCAGGCAGGCCGGCGCTGCGCTAGTTGCCGCCTGATGATTTTGCTGCGCCGGTGCCGCCTCCTTTGGGCGTGCTGCCTAGTAACGCCGCTTGCTCTTGCGGCGTTAGCGAGAACATGTAACGCACGAGGAGTTCGGCTTGATCGCCGTGGTATTGCGCCATGGCGCCTGGGACTGGGCCTGAGAATACCCAGTTATCGCCGTCTTTATGGAACAGGCCCGAGGGCATCGCTGTGCCCGGAATAATTTTCGCTGGATCCGTGATCCATCTGGCGGTCCAGGCCGGCTGCAGACGTTCGCGAGCCAGCAGGAAATTGGGCGCGGACGCGTTCTTGTCGTGTGCTTCGTTGCCGGTCATGTGGCACTTCAAGCATGGCGCGGCTGGGCTGGTGAACAAACCACGGGCCGCGGCGCGCTCGACGTCCGTGAGCGGTTCGACCTTGGGCGGAATGAAGGGGTCGGGCTGGGCCGACATCGCTTCGAAGAATAGAGTGAGTTTGCGGATTTCGTCGTCGGACAAATAGAAAGTGGGCATGCGCACTTGGAGATATTGGCGGACGCCGTTGCGGTTGGTGTCCGTGGTGCTGAGCGAGGGATTCGCCAGGAATTGGCGGAGCCAATCGGGATTTACGCGCGCGCCTTCGGTGGTGAGCACCGGAGGCAAATTGGCTTTGTTCTCGCCTTGATACATCGGCAGGGTCATCAGCACCGATTTCTGGCCGACGTCAATCTGGTGGCAGCCGATGCAATTATATTTTGTGACGATCCACCAGCCATCTTGAATGTAGCGGCGGCGATCCTGGGGCTTGTACATGTATTCGGGCGGCAGGGTGGGATCGGTGCTGCCAAGAAGCATGGTGACGAGCGCTTCGACTTCGGCCTGGGACTGCAGATTGGGCTTGGGCATGCGCAACGTGTCCATGGGGTTCGCGTGATATTTCCCCTGGTCGTACACCGCGGGATTCTTCATTTTTTCTTCGAAGAAACCCTTGGAATCGAACCAGGCGATTTGCTTGCCTTGGCGGATATTGCGCTTGCCGTCGGGGAGGACGCCGCGCTTGGCGTCTTCGGTCCAGAGCGCGAAATCGAGACGCTCGATGGGCTTGCTGCCTTCGTTGGTTAGCTCGGTGCCGATGCGGCCTTCGTCTTCGAGACCGCTGATTTCGTGGCAGCCGGCGCAACCGAAGTGGCGAACGAGGTCCTTACCTTCGGCAGCGAGTTTGGGATCGTCCATGTAGCTGGCCGCTGCGTAGGTGGCATCGGCGTGTTTCTGGGTCATCAGGTAGGTGGCGATGTCGCGCGAATCTTCGATGGAGAGGCGCAGGCTGGGCATGATCGTCGGCTGCTGCACGACGAGTTCGTGGCCGTCGTTCGGGCAGCGCGAGTGATCAAGATCGAAGACGTACGGCAGATTGTGCTTGGCGTAGTCTTGCGGACCGAGGTCTTTCTTTTCGTACGGGCAATAGGGCGCCGAGCGCTGGCGCGGGTTGTGCACCCAGCGCACGAGGTAATCGTAATTTTCCTTTTCGCCGACGCGGCTGAGATTCGCCGCGAAAGTGCCGCCGACAGCGTTCGCGCCTTCGCCGATGGCGTGGCAGGCGAGGCAGCCCCGCGATTCGAGCAGGACTTTTCCGTGGTCAGCGTTCCCGGCTGGTTGCTTTTCAAGCGGCGGACCGGCTAGCGAGTCCTGCCAGATGAAAGCGGCGATCGCGTTGATCTGATCCTGCGTGAGTTTGAACTGCGGCATCTTGGTGGTCGGGCGAAATTCAGTGGTATGTCCGATCCAATATGGAATCCATTCCTTGCGGAGCTTCTGGCGGGCTTCTTTCAGGTCCGGCCCGACTTTCTTGATCTCTTGCAACAAATCATGGCTGCGGACTTCGAGCGACTCGCTCTGCGCATCCATGCGGCTGATTTCGACCGTGAGGTCCGTGGCTTTCGCGTTCAGCAGATCGGCGGTGGCGTTGTCGGAAGCCTGGTCAGCCTGTTTCTGCAGGCGCGGGATTTCGAGTTCGTCGTCGGCTTTGGTTTTGGCTAACTGCAAAATGGTTTGGCGCGCGTTGACGAGCTGCTCGTCCTGATTATCGAAGCCATTGAAGCGGTGGCAGCCGATGCAGCCCTTCTGGCGGTAGAGCTGCTTGCCTTCGTTGAGGACCGGCGCGTGTTCGGTGACCATGTCCGCGGAGTGGCACTGCTGGCAACCGGCATTGTAATTTTCGGGATAGTAGAGCGGCCAGAGCCAATGTTCGTAACGGCCGTGACCGCGTTGGACCGAATTGATAGCGCGGCCATTGCCGCCATGGCACGGCGAGCAGCCAAATTTTTCGAGCGGATGCCACTGGATGAGATCCAGGTCGGGATGGCTGGTAAACGGAGCGTCATCGCTTTTGGCCATGCCGAGGTCGGCTTTGGTGAGCGTGAGCTGCGCCGGAACGTATTTCTGATCGGTGGCAACGTGGCAGGATTGGCAGCGGTCCACGAGTCCTGCGCCGCCGAGATTATTGAGCGACGCGCCGGGAGGATTGACGTTGATCTGAATGATGTTCTCGTCGAAATCTTCCATGGCGTGCTGCAGACTTTCGAGCGACGTGGAACTGAGGCCCGGCAAATGCTCGGCGGTGTATTGCGCGAGTTCGACGCGGGCGTCTTTGGCGGGCTTGTCAATCTCGCCGCGTTTGGCGACGAGGGTGGCGCGCTGGGCGATGATGCTGGTGAAAGTGTCGTTGAGCTGATCGCCGGTGAAGGTTTTGTTTTTTTGAATGGAGCCGTCGGCGAGGGGCCAGTCCACTTTCCAGATGGTGCCTTTGCCGGTTTCCGCGTCTTCCAGATCTTTTTTGCGCGCGGCTTTCGCGGACTTGTCGGAGTTGGGGACGGTCTCGTATTGGTAGACGAGAGAGCCGATTTTGCTGCGCGCGTCCTTAAAGGCGTCACCCATGGCGGCGCGCTGGTCATCGAGGAGTGCGACTTGTTTGGCGATGTCTGCGTCCTGGGCTTTGGTGGCTTTTTCGGCGGCGTCTACTTTGGCGAGGAGGGCTTTGTATTCGGCGGAGGAGTAGACGACGTCCTCGTTCTTTTTCTGGCTCTTGACGGCTTTCTCGAGATACGTGGAGTAGGCCTTGGCGAAGCGGCTCTGATATTCGCGCCACGGTTGCAGGCCGTAGAATTCGACGTAGAACGACCACGCCACGGTGATGATCAGCAGGAACGAGGCGATCAATAACGGGAGCGCGAAGGATTTGCTCTTGATTGGATCGTCAGGTCCAGTTTCGGGAGAACGATCAGGCACCAAGAACCTCCTTCGATGTGGTTGGCGTGCACTCGAAACCGCTAGTGGAGCCCTTCATCACTGCGTTCCTTCGGGACGAGGATGCTCGCCCGATCGTCATATGCTGAACCACGGCGTTACCCAGATGTATTTGATCGTGAAAATCAGGCGCAGCAGTATTTTCACCGGCAGCGAGAACATGAGAATCAGGAACGTGTACATGGTGACGAGCTGCAACAAGCTCATGCGCTTGTAAATCTTGCGGCTGAATTCGGTGCGCATGCAGATCCAGTGGACCAGATATCCCGCAACGATAAAGAACAGGACGAGCGGGAAGATGCCGAAGATGACGCGTGCCCAGATGGCGCCTTGATCTTTGGTGGTGTGGAAAATCGAGGCGAACCACGAGCCATCAATGCCCACAACCTGGTCGAGGTTGCGGTTCACCGCGTAGTCCACTCGTTCGGCGTCCCAAGTTTTACCGGGCCAGAACCACATCCATCCAGGGCCGCGGATGAACGTGCCGATGGTGATCATCAGAATCCAGAGGCCGATGAAGCCGAAGAGGAACGTCCAGATGGCGAAGCGGCGCTGCTTGTAAGTGTAATAGCCGTTGCCGAGCGGGTTCGCATCAATATAAGGAATCACCATCAGGCCGACGATCACAAGGGTGGGCATCACTACGCCGGCGATCCACGGGTCGAAGTAGACCAGCATTTCCTGCAGGCCGAGGAAATACCATGGGGCCTTGGCAGGATTCATGGTGACGTTCGGATTCGATGGCTCTTCGAGCGGCGCGTTGAGGGTGAGCGACCAGACCATCAGCAGGACCGTGATGATGATGGCTACCAGAAATTCCATACGCATCAAGTAGGGCCAGGTGTGGACTTCACGATCCCACTTCGGATCCCATTCCTGCGTTTTGCGATATTTGGTCTTGGCTTGCTGGGCGTCGGATTCGAGGATGGCGATCAGTTTATCGTTTTCAATTCCCTGCTTGAGGGCGTACCAGAGATAGAACGGAATGAAGAAGAGCAGCGCAACGATGGGGACGTTGTCGGGGGCCGAGGCGATTTCCCAGATTTGGTGCCAATCCATCCGTTAGGCTCCTGCTCGTCGCTTGTGACAGATTCCCGGATTAGAGATTTGGGCGCTGGCTGCAGCGGGCACGGCATGCCGTGCCCCTACGGCCTTGTTGTGCTGTGCCTGGTGCGTCATTTGTCGTGCATGCCCATGCCGCTTGGCCGCAGCACTACTGGTCTTGGGTTGCGTTCTTCTTTGATTTCGCTTTCTAGCATTACAGGGGCTGGGCCCGAGATGCCGCCGTCTTTCCGGACGCGCCAGAAATGGACGCCTAGGAAAATCGAGACGATTAGCGGGATTGCGATGCAATGCCAGATGTACGCGCGCAGCAGCGCGTTGGCATCCACGATGGAGCCGCCTAAGAGCGCGAAGCGGACATCGTTATATGGCGTCATGCCTAAGAGCGCGCCGAACGGCCCCTCGTGTCCTAAGAGTGGAGTGGCGCGGGCCATGTTGGTGCCGACAGTGACGGCCCAGAAGCCGAGTTGGTCATCGGGCAGAAGATATCCGGTGAAGCTTAGGAGCATCGTCAGCACCATCAGCAGAACGCCGACGCACCAATTGAATTCCCGCGGACGTTTGTAGGAGCCCGTCATGAACACTCGGAACATGTGCAGCCAAACCGCGATGATCATCAAGTGCGCGGCCCAGCGGTGCATATTGCGCAGGAGCTTGCCGAAGGGAACGTCGTTTTCAAGATAAAGGATGTCGCGGAAGGCCTGAACTTTGGTGGGGTGGTAGTAAAACATCAGCAGGACGCCGGTGAAGGTGAGGACGATGAAGAGGTAGAAGGTGATGCCGCCCATGCCCCAGGTGAAATTGTATTTGGTGGCGTCGCGATTTACTTTGGCGGGATGCAGGTGAAAAAAAACGTTGGAGAGCACGCTGAGAGCGCGGTTGCGGGGCTCTTCGTCGTGCTTGACGCGGAAAATCGAGCGGTAGAGCTGAGTTTTCTCAGGCTCTTTCAGCCCGTCGGCTTGCTCTTTGGCCTTCGCGACCAGCGTCTCGCGGAGCGCGGCGGCGCTATCCTGAACTTTGTCCAGGACGCCGGTTTTCGGCTTGCCGTCTCCGTTTTCTTCGGGCATTCGGTATTGACCCCTTCCGAATCCAAATCTACTTGGCCTGGTGCGCGTGTTCGCGCGCTAAACGTTCAAGAAAGCTCCTGGATCATTGAAATGGTTGACGCCGGCGCGTGGGTCGTCCACGAAGAGCCGGCTGGTATCCACCGTGATTTGACCGGTGGGATCGAGCGTAACGTCGGCGCGATCCATGGGGCGAGGGGCTGGGCCCTCGAAATTTACTCCCTCGCTGTCGTAACCGCTGCCGTGGCACGGGCACTTGAATTTATTTTCGGCGGGCTTCCATTCGGGAGTGCAGCCGAGATGGGTGCAGCGCGCGAAGATGACGAAGAGGCGGTCGGGTTCGCGGACGACCCAGACGCGATTGGTCATCAGGAAGCGCTGGTCAATGCCGAGGCCAAAATCGGACGGAAAACCGATATTGAAAGTGGTATTGGGTTCGTACAGGGCGCGGGGGAAGAAGAAGCGGAGGAACATGAGGAAGTTGACGCCGAGGTAACCCCAAATACAGGCCCAGACAATTCTGCGGCGGCCCGTATTGACCGCCTTGGCGGCGGCTTGTGCTTCCGGCGTTTGGGACGGTTTCGCTTCCGCCGCTACTGGCGGCGATGCGGGTTGTCCCGGCTTCCCTTCGGAAATTTCTGCCATAGGCCCGTTGAGATTGCTATCCCACAAACCAAAACTATAAATTTAAGATGGCCGACTCAGTCCGAAGAAATGAACAGTGCGTTATATGATTTGGGAGCGGCTGTGTCAAGACATTCTGAAGGAAAATTTCGCGCGGTGAATGCGTGGCGAAGGAGTGCGCGAGGATGAAACTGGCGGAGTGTGCGCGCCCAGGCACGGATCACGAGTTTGCGTGGCAACCGCAAAGCCTGTACTTCAGCGGCTAAAAGCCGCTTTGATTTTGCAATGTTGATGCCGCAGCTAAAGCTGCGGCCTACAAAGATTCTCGGCTCCCTACGCAGGCTATTAAGTTGTGAGAGAGGCGACGCCGCTGCGCATGCCTACGGAACGGAGGACGAGGTCCGCTAGGGCGCGGATTAACAGTGGCGAATCATTCAGCGCGGGCATCATGTGAAATTCGGTTACGCCGAGCGATTCGGCGTGCTCGCGGGCTTCGATATTGATTTCGTGCAGAGTTTCGATGTGCTCGGTGAGGAAGGCGATGGGGACGACCAGCATGCGCGTGATGCCGCTCTTGGCCATGCGTTCGATCGTGCCGGTGAGCGAAGGTTGCAGCCACTTCTGCGGGCCGACTTTGCTTTGGTAGCAGAGCACGTAGGGATTTTCCCAGGAGCCGAGTTCGCGAACGAGCTGGACCGTTTCCTCGATCTGCTTTGGATAAGGATCGCCCTTTTCGACTAGGGCCAGCGGCAGGCCGTGCGCGCTGAAGACGAGATGTACGTCGTCAGGACGATCGAGGGTGGAGAGAACTTCGTTGATGCGTTCGACAATTCCGGCGATGTAATCGGGATGGTCGTGGAAATGGTCAATGATCTTTACGGGCGTGCGCGGCTGGTATTGGCGATTCCATTCGTTGAGGCTGCTGCGCGTGGTGGCAAAAGAATACTGCGGATAGAGGGGCAGCAGGACGAGTTCGTCGTAGGTTTCGCGATCGAGCGCGGCAATGGCTTCGGAGGTGCTGGGATGCCAGTAGCGCATGGCGACGATCGTGCGGGCCGGGATGTGAAGCTTCAGGGCTTTTTCCAGGGAGCGGGATTGCTGTTCGGTAAGGCGACGGATGGGCGAGCCTCCGCCGATTTCGGCGTAATGTTGGCGGACGATTTTCGAACGCGTGGTGGAGATCAGCTTAGCAAGTGCTTTGCGCGCGAGGAAGGCGCCGGGGAAATTGATGATGTCCGGATCGCAGAATAAATTGTAGAGAAAGGGTTCGACAGCGCTTTGGCTATCCGGCCCGCCGAGTTGGAACAGCACCACCGCGATTCTCTTGGCCCCAGCCATGACGCACCTCTGGCAATCTCAGCCTTGCCCTTGTTGCAGCTGCTGCTTGAGCCGCTCGATTTCCTGGCGCACTTGCGAGATGCGCCGGGCAACGCTGACTTCATAAACGAAGAAGACCACCCAGACTACCATCCACGCAGTAAAGAGAAATTCGAAGTTTTTCATCGTCCGACCTTTCCCAGCGCGGGCTGATTCGCGGCCAATCCATTTGATCCATCTTCGGCAGCGCGGGATTCGATTGTGAAGCGCAGTTCAGCACATTCGTTGCGCAGCATTTCCAGCCGGTAACGATCCACCAGCACCAATATCATTACGCAAAAGACGGCAATAACGCAAAGCAACAAAACCCTGGCGATCATGGGCGCGAGGCCGGAGTTGGGGCCGCCGAGGATGACGGGTTGCGGATGCTGGGTGCGCCAGAGGCGATTCGATAGGTAAACGAGAGGAATATCGAGCGACGCGAAGATTCCGAAGATGGCGGAGAGCGACGCTTTCTTTTCGGGATCTTCGAGAAGGCCGCGGAGAAGAAGATAGCCGATGTAGAGCAGCCAGAGAATGAAGGTGGAGGTGAGGCGAGCGTCCCAAGTCCACCAGATGCCCCACACCGGGCGCGCCCACAGCGGGCCGGTGACCAGGCCGATGGTGCAGCAGATGACTCCGACTTCGACGCCGGAGACGCCGAGGGCGTCCCATTTGCGATTGCGCGTGATGAGATAGGCGACGTTGGCGTAGAAGGCTACGGACAATGCGGCGAACATGGCGATCCAGCTGGGGAGATGGAAGTAAAAGATGCGCTGGATGGCGTGCATCGTTTTTTCATCGGGCGCGATGAATAGAGCGGCATAGCCCGCTGCGAAGATCAGCAGGGCGGTTAGGATTGTCAGGGGTACACGGGCCTTCATTCGTTGCTGGACCTCGCTCTTACGTCAGGGCTGCCATCAGTCTTCCATCAGATAGTCGCACAGAAGCCAGGACGCCGTCAGGAACACAATATCAAATCCGGCGAGGAATGCGACCCAGGTGCGATCGATCATCGGCTGCTCGGCGAAGAGTGCGGCGGTGGATTCTACGGCGGCGATGAGTAGCGGCGTGAGGATCGGGAGGAGCAGTAGCGGGAGAAGGAGTTCGCGCATGCGCGCGTGAGCGGAGATGGCGGAGAAAACCGTGCCGGTGACTGTGAGTCCCAGGGTGCCGAGCGCGAGGACCAGCGCTAAGCGACCGACAATGCCTGACAGCGATACGTTGTAGAGGACGGCGAATATTGGGACCAGCAGGAGTTCGGCTAGCGACATGAAGATGAAATTGGCCAGGATTTTGCCCAGCAGGATTGCGAAGCTCGAGACTGGCGCCATGCGGAGAGCGTCGAGGGTTTCGTTGGTCTGTTCGCGCGAGAAGGATGGGTTGAGCATCAGCGAACCGGCGAAGAGGAAGGCTATCCAGAGCAGGCCTGGGCCATAGCGGCGGGATTCGGCTGGAGTGGGATCGAAAGCGAAGCTGAAGAGGACGACTACTACCAGGGCGAATACGACGGTGGCGGTTAGGAGTTCGCGCGTGCGGAATTCTAGGCGGAGTTCCTTGCCTAGGATGACGGCGGCGGTTTCTAGCGTAGTCAAAAGCAGATCCCTCGCTGCGCTCGGGATGACAATGCGTTGTTATAGATCGCGCTGCACGAATAAACCCGGTGATCGGTCTGGGTGAATTCGCGTTTGGCTGAAGACGACGATACTTCGATTCTCGTCAACTTAGGCCTCCGCTCGTAACGCCGCTAGCAGCGGGGCCGGGTCGCCACCGGAGCCGCTGTCGTGTTGGACGCGACCGGCTGCCAGTGCTACGGCTCGCGTGGCTAGGTCTAACGATTCGTTGCGCGCGTGCGTGCTCATTAGCACCGTGCAGCCGTCCTGTTGCAGGCGCGCGAGTCTTGCGCTGAACCATTCGAGGCCTTGGCGGTCGAGTCCTGCTGCGGGCTCATCGAGCAGAAGCAGGCTGGGACCGTGAAGCAGGGCGCGAGCGATTGCGAGGCGCTGGCGCATTCCTCTGGAGAAAGTTCGCAAGAGACTTCCTGCGCGCGGGCCAAGGCCGCAATCTTCCAACGCGCCGGTGACTCGGGCTGGGATCGCCTCCAGGCCGTAGAGCTTGGCGAAGAAAGTGAGATTTTCGGCGGCGGTTAGATCGTCGTAGAGCAGCGTGCTGTGGCCGACTAGGCCGATGGCGTGCTTGGGCCTATGAAAAACTGCCTGCGCGCGCACACGGCCGCTGATGGTCGCTGGCCCGTTCGTGAAAGTTACGCCACCGCGCGTCGGATTCGAGAGGAGAGCGGCGATTCGCAACAGAGTGGTCTTCCCTGCTCCGTTTGGGCCGAGGAGCGCGACAAATTCGCCCGGGAGAATTTCTAGCGTTATATCGCGGAGGGCGGCGAAGGCTCCGAAGCGCTTTTCAACGGATTGGAAGGAGAGGCCTAGCGGGGATGTGCCGGCATTTTGCGAAGACACGCTTGGCGCGGCCAACGGGTTGCGCCTAGCCTCGCACTAAGCCGCGCAGCATCTTCTCGACGCTCTCACGCTGGCGCGCGTAGTCTTCTTCGCTGATAGTGCCGGCCTGGCGGCGGAGCTCGAGGCGGAAGATGTTGTCTTTCAGTTCGTCGAGGCCGCCGCGAACTTCGCGGTCAATTGCGGCGGTGGCATCGGACGACTGTGCGCGAGCGGCGGCAGGAGAGGGCGTTTCGGCGACGGCCGCGGCGGCGGGGGAAGATGCTGCTGATTTTTTTGCGTTGCGAGGCCTGGGCAATTCGGCCGCGATTTCTTGCGAGCCATTCGAAGCGACCACAGGGCGCGGCTTGAGCCAGAGGTATGCGAAGCCGAGGGCGAAGATGGACGCGAAGCCTCCGGTTAAGATCCATTTCAGGCCGTCGAGGCGCGCGGGAATCGTGGTGGCGCTGACGGATTGAGCTTCGCCGCCCGCGCCATCGGATGCGCGCGAATTCACGGAAGGATTTTGTGAATTATCGGGACCACCGCCGGGGCCTGCGGCACCGTTCGAACTCGACTGCGGGGGCGGGGCGGTGCCGGAAACGGAAACGTCAATTGGAGAATTGGCGGCGACGCTGTCGCGCATGTAGACGTTGAAGCCCTGGTCCTGGCCGGCGGGGGAAATTCCGCTACCGGAAATTTGCACGGTGGGCGGAGCGGCGATGATCAAGCGTTCGGTGGAGTAGGGCGAGACGTTCCGCAGCGTCAGATGATTGCCCGCGTACGGCATTTTGTACGAGAGGCGCACGCCGCTTTCACCGGGGCGGAACGGAAAGGCGATGGCGAGTTTATTTTTGCCTTTGTCGATCGTTCCCTGCACTACAGGCATGCCGGAACTTCCCCAGGCGGAGGCTTGATTGAAGTCCGCGCCATCGGGAATCGTGAAATCGAACGAGCCATCCTGGCGGTAGTAGGCGACGGGCGGCTGGGTCTTGTTGGCGATCATGTATTCTTCGCCGACCATGAGGTCCGAGCCGTTCGGTTGCAGAATGATGGCGTGATTGGCGACGCTGAAGGCGTCGGGCTTGTCGGTGGGTTCGAAAACTTCCACGTCGGCGGTGGTTTTGCCGGGAGTGATGGGCTCGTGGTAGTTGACACCTTTGTAGACTACGCGCAGGAGCATGGGCCCGGAGCCGAGTTGCGGATTATCGAAGTGATAGTGGCCTTGCGCGTCGGTCTTGGTGTTGGCTACCGGCTGCATGCCGCCTTGGAGTTGGATGAGGATTACGTCGGCGCCGGTGGCTAGTTTTCCATTCGTGCCGTTTTTTACTGTGCCGTCTAGCGTGCCGGCGAAGGCGGTGTGTGCGAATAAAGCTAGCGCGAGCAGAAACAGTAACAGTGTCGTGGCGTGGGCGACTGCGGGCACGGCATGCCGTGCCCCTACGCGCGAATTATGCTTTGCGTGCTGCGATATTTGGCCTGCTGGCCTGGCGTTCATGAATTTCGTACCTTCTCCGTGGCTGCTAGTTCCGCGGTTGTTTGACGCATGGAAGCTTGCCGGGTGGCGGGTGTGGGCGCGCCGCCGGTCAGTTGGTCCATTTCGGCCAGGACGCGCGCGGCTTCTACTTCCAGCGATTGCTTGATCTCCTCGAAATCGTGCTCGGAAAATTTTCCGGTGCGAAATTCGAAGCGGAGGTCGCGCAGATTTTCGTATATGGCGTCGCGGCGCTCCATTAACTGATCGAGTTTGGTGCGATGGGGCGCGGAGTCGGACTCGTCCAGCTTCACGTTGAAGATGAAAAAAATGGCCGCGGCGGAGAGGAGCGCGCAGGCTACGGCGATGTCTACGCTACTCATTGTTGTCCTTGCTCGGTTCTCTTCCCGCTTCGCGCTGGACTCGCTGGAGGAATGCGGCGTCAATTGGGGGGCCACCGGCGGGGGCGAGAGCGGCTTTTTGTTTCCAGCGGCGGACGACTTGCCAGACCAGAACTAGGGCGATCAGCGGCAACAGGACCGGCATCACCCACGCTAGCAGATCGAAACCTTTTTTCGGAGGTTCGACCAGGACTGTGGGGCCGTATTGTTCGACGTAGGCTCGCAGAATTGCGTCGTCGGATTCGTTGCGGGCTACGCGGGCGTCGAGATCTTTTTGCATGCCGCGCGCGGTGTCGCACGGGCCGGAGAATGTGCCGCCGGGATGGCTGCAAAGGCCGGCGGAGTCTTCGCAGCCGCCGCACATGCACATTACGCGCTTGCCTAGGTCTTTAGCGCGCGGCAATTGTTGGGCTGCGAGTGAGCTCGAACCGATCGCCACAATTAGGAGCGCGAGTGCAGTTGAACGAAGGCAAAAACTTAGCACAGAGGACACAGAGAAAGGCCACAGAGGTCGCGGAGACTTCCGAATGCGTTGGTAGCCGAGATCGCTGAAGAGAAGATTAGTCATTGCCTTCTACTCGACGAGCTACGGCACCGATTGCTGGAGTTGAGTCGGCGATGGCGTCGGCCCACGATCTTTCGGTTACTGGGCGCAGGACTAGTGCGGTGCGGCGATTCGGGATCAGCGCGAGGATTGTTCCCAGTACGACTACGATGCCGCCGAACCAGATCCATTTCACGAGCGGGAGCAGATACGCGTGGACTGAGGGACGGCCGCTTTCCGGGCTTTGTCCGGCGTACACGACGTAGAGATCGCGCAGGGGCGAGGATTGCACGGCGACCATCGTTTCGGTGATTTGGCTCGTCAGGAAGAAGCGGCGCTCGGGATAGAGCATCATGTCCGACTTGCCGTTCTTGAAGACTTCCAGGGTGGCGCGTTGCGATTGATAATTGTTGTTGGCGACCTGATCGAAATTCTGGCAGAGGATGGTGTAAGGACCGATTTTCAGGGTATCGCCGATGCCGAGATCTTTCTGGATGTCGCGATTGAAGGGAGTGCCGGCGATTCCGATGAAAACGAGAACCATGCCGAAGTGGACGACGTAGCCGCCGTAGCGACGGGTGTTGCGCATGGTGAGCTCGCCGATGGAGGTGAGGAGGTTTGTGCCGTCGCGCGCGGAGATTACGCGGGCCCCGCGGTAGAACTCCGAGGCAATCGTGAGAGTGACGAAAACGCTCAGGATGAGGCACATCAGCGCGTAGACGTCACGGAAACCGAAAATGAGAGCAATGAGTCCCGCAAGGACGCCTCCACCAAGCGGCCATGCAAAATTGCGCTTTAGCGCGTCGAAGGAAGTCTTGCGCCAGGCGAGTAATGGTCCCACGCCGGTGAGCATCAGAAGGAAGAGCGCGATGGGAATCATTACTTTATTGAAGAATGGCGGGCCGACGCTGATTTTGCTGCCCTGGACCCATTCGGAGAGAACTGGGAAGAGCGTTCCCCAGAGGACGGCGAAGCAGGCGGCTAGAAGGATCAGATTGTTGAAGAGGAAGCTGGATTCGCGCGAGACGAGAGAATCGAGTTGGTTGTCGCTGCGCAGGTAATCGTGATTCTTCCAGTACGCCGCGAAGCACACTACAAAGATGACGGCCAGGAACCCTACGAACCAGCCGCCAATCGAGGATTGCGCGAAGGCGTGAACGGAGCTCACAGCTCCCGAGCGTGTGAGCGTCGTGCCCAGGATACAGAGCATGAAAGTCACGAACACAAGCCAGACGTTCCACACTTTCATCATGCCGCGCTTTTCCTGCATCATCACGGAGTGAAGAAAGGCGGTGCCGGTAATCCAGGGGAGAAGCGATGCGTTTTCGACCGGGTCCCAAGCCCAGTAGCCGCCCCAACCGAGCACCGCGTACGCCCAGTGCGCGCCGAGTAGGATGCCGATGCTTTGGAAGCACCAGGCGATCATGGTCCAGCGGCGAGTGATGTGAATCCATTTTTCGCCGGGATACCGGCCCAAGAGCGCGGCAAGCGCGAAAGCAAATGGGACCGTAAATCCGGTGTACCCGAGATAGAGCATCGGCGGATGGATCACCATTTCGGCATATTGCAGCAGTGGATTCAGGCCGCGGCCTTCGGAGATTCGCGCGAGATGCATGATGCCCGCGCCGTCCGCGCCAGCGACTACTTGAAAGGGCGTGGCGACGAAATTATTGAGCGTGAGGAAAAAGGTTTGCACGCCAGCGAGGACGACTCCCGTGTACGGCATCAGCTCGGGATGCCGTTTGCGATTGAGGAACAGGACGAAGAACGCATAGCCGGAGAGCAGCCAGGTCCAGAGAAGCAGCGAACCTTCCTGGCCGGCCCAGAGGGCTGCGAACTTGTAGTAAGGAGGCAGTGCGGTGTTGCTGTGCTCGGCTACGTATGCCAGCGAAAAATTATTGGTGAAGAAGAAATATTCGAGGCACCCGACAGCGAGGGTGACCAGAACGAAGACGGCCATGCCCGCATTGCGGGCGCTTTTCGTCAACAGAATGCGGCGCGTGACGATGCCGACGATTCCGGCGACGACGGCGTACACCGCTGCCAGGAAGGCGAGCAGCAGTGCTAACGAGCCAAGAATATCCACGGATTTCCCCCGCGCTGATTTGCTCTAGCGTGTAAGGCGCTAACTTCCCGAAGGCCGCGCGTAGGAGCCATTCGAGGATTGCCCCGGTTGCGGAGCAGTGGCCGTAGGCGCAACGGGTGAAACCTCGTATTTCGAGGCGCACTTGGCTTGCACTTGCTCGGCCTGGAAGCGATTGTCCGGCATCAGTTTGCCTTCAACCAGGGCCTGCGCGCCATCTTTAAAAGTGTCAGGCAACGGGTCGCGGCCAATGTAGCTGACCGGAAGGTTCTTGCCCTGTTCGGTGAGCACGAAGTTGACGCGGTCGCCCAGATGCTCGATGGTTCCGGCCTGCACGTTGCCAGAAACGCGCATGCGCTGGTGCAGGGCTGAACCCTGGAGCGACGAAAGCTCCGTGATGGTGTGGTAGTAGGTCTTGCTTTGAGTGAAACCCACGTAGGCCAGCGCCATCAAGGTAATCAGAATGATTGCCGAGCCGACCAGGAACTTCCTTCGGGCATTCATGCGCGGCACTCCCGGTTGCAATTCAGTGGAACGGCTGATTCTAGCACAACGTTTGGATGACCCAGAATGGCTATTCGTAACAGATCTCTTACGCAGACGCGGGTGGCAGGCGAATAGGAAGCGGCGGGGCTCGCCCGTCGCGCGCTCTGCCGAGACAAGCGCAGAGCGCGCAGAGACGAGGAGCCGCATGGCGTCCGTAAGGATACGAAGGAACTCGACGCCGTGCAGTCGCGGCTATCGGTTACCGGAAAAATATAGCGAGTATCAGAATCGGAACGAGACACCAACGTAGGGTTCGGCCATGTGCGTGGGAGCATTCGTGAACTGAGTGGGAATTGTGAAGTCAGGAGTGCGATAGACGAGGCCGCGATAACCTACCTGGAGATTGAGACCATGCATGAGTTTGTAGGTGACACCTCCGCCGTAGAGAAATGTGGCGCGATCCTGCGACAGGGAGCCGCTATTTGTTCCGGCGGCAATCGGTGAAAAGAAGAGCGCGCCGGTGCCGGCTTCGACGAACGGATGAAGGCGCGCTTCTTGTGGAACGCCGAAAGTGAAAAGATACGCGAACGTGGCCTCGTTGACGTTTGCTTGCGTCGCTGTGGCGTTGTTGTAGAACTGAGAAAATCGCGTATGGCTGTAGTTCACTTCAATCGCGCTCCAACGGTTGAAGTGATAACGATAGTTTGCGAGTACGCCGCCGGAATAGCTGGGGCTGTCCGAAACTCCAAATCCGGCGGCGGACTTCTGGAAGTTCCCCGTGAAGTTTACAGACACTTCGGAATTGCCGTTCTGCGCGAGCGCGGGCAAGGAAAATAGAGCCAGCGCCGCCAATACCAAACTTACTTTAATCCGCATTTCCAAATGCCTCCCATTTTTTGGACCGGTCTGCATACACGCACGAGCACACTCGTGGGTATGCGCGAAGGATCCGTTTTTGTTTTTTTACAACAGTGTCCAACTTGCGCGTTTCAAGCCCGGCGGTTAGCGCGCCACTGCCTGAGACACTGAGGAGATACGGTGCGTTGGATGGATGGGGCGCTGGGGTGGTTGCACAATTCCGGGGCACTCACAGTAAATAATGTTTGAAGATTTTGGAACTTTTCTTGCGGCAGCTGCCCGGAGGTTGGTGCAATTTCGCGGAGGAAGATGCCGGCGAATCGCGGTGCGGAATTCTTAGACTGGGCGCTCGAGGGCTTTCGACAGGCGGTCACCAAGCGACGTGCCGAATTCGGCTTGTCCTTGAGGATCGCCGAGGAAGGGATCGTCGAACGGCTCGCCATTATTCAGAATCATTTTTTCGTTCCATCCCTTGAGCTGCAGCAGGGGGAGCAACGGCTGGAGGTCGCGCGAAATCGGCGCGAGGAATTTCGGCTTGTAGGATGAATTCACGCGGAGCACCACCGTGGAGGCCATCCGGTCAATCGCTGCAGCGAGTTCGCTGGATGGCTCGACTGGACATTCGACCGCGTAGGCCAGGAAAAACCCGTGCTTCTGAAATTCGGCGAGGGTGGATTCTTCCGTGGCGTGCGTGGCGCGGGAGTGTCCCGTACATTTCGCCAGCTCGTCGAAAAACATGCGCGATGCCACGGAGCGTTCGTTCAGGTCTGCGGCGGGGCGATAGAAATAATCTCCGGGTTTCGCTGGCGGCGCGGCGTCCAGGAGCAACGCTTGAATGTGGATCGGGCGGAAACGCGTGGCGAGTTCGAGACGCTCGATGCGTTGGCGGATGTGGGCTTCGTCTACCTCAGCACCACATCCATCGCAAATGGGCATTCCGTGTCTCCTTGGTTCGTTTAGATGGCTCCTGCGACCTGTAAAAATAGCATACGACGCGGGATTCGCGTGGAATTCAGGCGAGAGGCACGAAGGGCGGTCGCGTACGTGCGGGTGATTGCGCGGGAGTTGTTCCGCGTTGACCGCTGCTTACTTGTGGTCGCGCTCGACGTTGTCGGTGTTGGTGGCCGGAGCCGCAGTGGCGCTGGGGGCTGCTGGTTTCGGGTTGTTCTGAGCGGCGGCGCCTAATTTGGCGCGCAGGCAGCCGACCAATTCAGGCGCCATCTCGGAGATCTGCATGCCTTCGGAGACCAGAAATTTGCAGCTGAGAATCGGGCGGGCCTGATCGTCGTCCGAGAGCTGACAGCTCACTTTGCAGTATTGGCATTCCTGATTCCAGCAGAAACGGCCGTACGGGACGGTTTCCGGGCTGATGAACTGGAACGCGCGCAATAAGGAATTGCGTTCGGGAACCAGGAAAGTCTTTCCCAGGATGGTGATTTCAACCAGCTTTTCATAAGGACGGAAGAGTTCGGACATAAGTGGCGCGCTCGTGTCTGCCATTGGAATGAATCCCCTGCTAAGGAAGCTAAAGCACCGCGTAAGGGAGGGCAACGAAAACGCGATTGGACGGTGTTCAATGCTCCAATGGGGAAGGAATTGCGAAGCGAAAACGACAGGTGGCGCTGGTAGGACGTAATCTTGGCCCGCAGGCCTTCGGGCGTATAATGGCAACTAGTTCTGGCGGGACCATTACAGCCGAGTGATGAAGAAGACGCCTTTACGGCAAGAGAGCGCTGATGGAAGTCACCATAAGAATTCCTGACGAGTTGGCCGCGGAGGCTCGGGCGCGTGGCGTCTCGGTTGAAGTTTACGTGCAGGAGCTCTTAGCGCGACAGGCACTCGATGCCAACAATGGCGAGCGTCTTAAGTCGGTCCGAGCCGCAGTGGAGCGCATACTCGAATTGCGCAAAGGGAACAAGCTCGCAGGCTTGCAAATTAAAGATCTCATTCATGAAGGCCATCAATACTGATGGCCGTATTTGTAGTGGACGCCTCGGCAGCTTTGGCTTGGTGTTTTGAGGACGAGGCAAGCAGTTGGGGCGACAGCCTTCTGGAGCGCTTGCAGCAAGGCGACCGGCTCGTGGTCCCCGCACATTGGCCTACCGAAATCTCCAACGGACTATTGGTTGCTCTCCGAAGAAACCGTCTGAAAGCCGGGCAGCCCACATTGTTCTGGGACGAACTCGCGCGCTTACCTATCGAGACCGAGCCGGCGCTCACAGCCGTTCAAGCGAAAGTGGTGCTGGCACTGAGCGAAAAGCATCGCCTCACCGTTTACGACGCTGCCCATCTGGAATTAGCGCAGCGCCGCCAGTTGCCTCTGGCGACGTTAGATTTGGAACTGCGCAGAGCTGCGCAGGCCGAGGGCGTCGCTCTACTGTGACGCTGCTGTCACGCAAGGTAGACGCGGCTTAGGCGGTCTTGGCGTCTGGGTGCGTCAGGAAGACCAGCGTGAAGGCGCCGAGAGCGATGCCAAGAGGGCCGTTGGTTAGGCCGAAGAAGGCTGCTACGTAGCCTAGCTTGCGTGCCGAGGCCGCGCCGGACATGAGATTTAGGCCGGCGATGATGCAGACCACTCCTGCCACAATTCCCAGGATGATCACGAAGATCAAGAAAACGTGGAAGAAATCCATGAGGGCGAATGGATTGGGGACTCTGGAAAGCAGCGCGCCCCACATGAGCGTGAGCGTAGCACTGTACATGAAGACGCCGAGGGCACCGATGAGGCGCAGAAGTCCGTATAGGACCCAGAGAATTCCGAAGTTGCGCATTCTGGAGGCTCCTTGAGATTCGTGGGGTGATTCAATAACCGAATAGAACTAAAAGCAATACAGGGAGTTAGGGAGAGCGACGGGCGGCACGGTTACGTTTCGGCGAAAAGCAGATCCCTCGCTGCGCTCGGGATGACAGCCGCTTCCCTTTTTTCCGCAAAAGGTGAAACGGCTAAGCGAAGAATTGCCCCATGCGGCGGAATTTTTCGTAGCGTTGGTCGATTAGCTGGCGAGGGGACAGTGCGGATAACTCTTCCAGCGCACGGACGAGGAACGGCTCGAGAAGTTTGGCGGCTGATTGATGATCGTAGTGCGCTCCGCCTTCTGGTTCCGGGACGATTTCGTCGATCAGATTCAATTCGAGCAGGTCGGGCGCGGTGATCTTTAGTGCTTGCGCGGCGATTTCGGCTTTGCTGGCGTCGCGCCACATGATGGAGGCGCAGCCTTCGGGTGAAATGACGGAGTACACGGAATTTTCGAGCATGTAGACGCGGTCTCCGACGGCGATGGCCAAAGCGCCGCCGGAGCCGCCTTCTCCGGTGATGGTGATCAAGATTGGTACGGGGAGGCGCGACATTTCGCGCAGATTGTAGGCGATGGCTTCGGCCTGGCCGCGTTCTTCGGCGTCGACGCCAGGATAAGCGCCGGGCGTATCTACGAAGACGAGCACCGGGCGGCCGAATTTCGCGGCGAGTTGCATCGCGCGGAGGGCTTTGCGATAGCCTTCCGGCTTGGCCTGTCCGAAATTGCGTGCCAGGCGCTGCTTGGTGTCGCGGCCCTTTTGGCTGCCGACGATCATTACGGGCTTGCCGTGGAATTTGGCCATCCCGGTGATGAGCGCGGGGTCGTCGGCGACATTGCGGTCGCCGTGGATTTCGGAAAAATCGTCGAAAAGCAGGCGGATGAAATCGTCGGTGTACGGGCGTTGCGGATGGCGCGCGAGCAGGAGACGTTGCCATGCGCCGAGGTGCGTGTAGAGATCGCGCTTCAACTCGTCCACTTCCCTGCGAATGCGTTCGATTTCGCCGGATTGATCGCCGGTGGGAGCCGAGAGCAGGCTGAGTTCGGCGACGTCTCGTTCGAGCGCGTCAATTACACGCTGCTTTTGCTTGTCTTGTTCGCCGCGCGTCGGGGCCGGGACCTTCACGGAAGTTGATAGCTTTGAGGCGTGCGGTTTTGCGGCGGCCTGCGAGTTATTTTTTTCTTTTGCGGACGTCTTGGCGGAGGTACCGGCGTTCGGGTGGAGATCCGGCGCGGATTTCTTCGCGGCTGCCTCGCGCGCGGTGCGGCGGGCGGCTTTGATGGCGCGGAACTTCTTCATGCGCGCTTTGCGTTCTTGGCGCTTGCGAAGTTTTTCCGCGAGGATTTGTTGCTTGGTCACCTATTTACCTTCGATTGGCTGATGAACGGCTGCCTTGGCTATTGAACCAACGCCACGGAATCTGTACCACAGATTTCGCGGACGCGTTCGACTAGTTCGCGATCGGCCAGGACCGCGCTGCCGGCTTCGAGCGTGGCTTCCGTGCCGTCGTCTTTTACCAGATTGAAGGTGACGCGGCAGCGGCCTGGCCGGCTCGAGAATAATTCTTGCAGGCGGTCGAGAGCGCCGGTGTCCACCGTGCTGAGATCCACACGTACGCGCAACTGGCTGGGAGCGCGATCGGCGACCTGGTCCAGCAGGCGAGCGTCGGAAATCATCAAACGCGTGCCTACATCTTCCACCGCTACGCGGCCTTTTACCAGCAGCGGCGTATTGGCTTTGAGGATCGGCTCGAGTTTGGCGAACGCTTCGGGAAAGGCCAGCGCTTCGATCACTCCGGTGCGATCTTGTAGCGTGAGAATGGCCCAGCGGGCTCCGCGGCGCGAACGCATCGGGCGGATTTGCACGATGATACCGGCGACGACGATGTCTTCGTTATTTTTGCGGCCTTCCATGCTGGCGAGTTCCGCTGCGTTTAGATCCTTCAGGCGACCGGCGTATTTATCGAGAGGATGCCCGGAGATATAGAAACCGAGCACGGAATATTCTCCGGCGAGACGCTGCTCTTCACTCCAATCATCCGCTTCGGGGAGCTCGGCGTCCTGCCACGATTGCTCGCGAGGCTCGGCGGATCGCCCGAAGAACAGGCCACCCTGTCCTACTGTTTTTTCCTGATGTTTTTTCTGGCCGCGCGAGATGGCTTGGTCAATCGCGGCAAAGAGGCGTCCGCGCGAGCCGCCGCCGACGCAATCGAGCGCGCCGGCTTTCACCAGGCTTTCGAGTACGCGTTTATTCAGGAATTTCGGCTCGATTGATTCGCAAAAACCGAAGAGACTGTGGAAGCGTCCGGCCGTGGCGCGAGTTTCGCAGATGGCTTTGGCGGTGTTTTCGCCGACGTTCTTGATGGCGGCCAGGCCGAAGCGAATGTCGTCGCCGACGGGAGTGAAGTACAGGCCGCTTTCATGCGCGTCGGGCGCGAGGACGCGAATGCCCATGCCGCGCGCTTCGTTGATGTACTTCACGACCTTTTCGGTGTTGCCGGCTTCCGAGCTGAGCATGGCGGCCACGAATTCAACCGGATAGTGAACTTTCAGGTAAGCCGTTTGGTAAGCGAGCAGTGCGTAGGCGCAGGCGTGGGCCTTGGGGAATCCGTAGCGGCCAAATTCCTCCATCAGGTCGAATATTTTCTCGGCTTTCTTGGCTGGGACTTTGTGCGCGGCACAGCCGGCCAGGAATTTTTCGCGCTGCGCGGCCATGACTTCCACTTTCTTTTTCCCCATGGCGCTGCGGAGGATGTCTCCATCGCCCAGAGAGAAGCCGGCGAGACGATTGGAGATCTTCATCACTTGTTCCTGGAAGACGATTACGCCCCAGGTTTCCGAGAGAATTTCCTCCAGCTCCGGAAGGTCGTAGGTGACTTTCTTTTTGCCCTGCTTGCGCGCGATGAATTCGTCAATCATGCCGCCCTGGATGGGACCGGGGCGATAGAGCGCGTTGAGCGCGGTGAGGTCTTCGATATGGGTTGGCTGGTAGCGCTTCAAGATATCGCGCATGCCGTGCGATTCAAACTGGAAGATGCCGGTGGTATCACCTCGTGCGAAGAGGGCGTAGGTGGGCGCGTCATCGAGCGGGAGATTGACGAGGTCGAGGTCGATCCCGCGATTTTCTTTGATCATGCGCACGGAGTCTTCCAGGATCGTGAGCGTCGTCAAGCCGAGGAAATCCATTTTCAGCAGGCCGATGCGGCCGAGCGCATTCATGTCGTACTGCGTGGTGATTTCTTCCTTGTTTGACTTGTAGAGCGGAACGATCTCGGTGAGCGGGCGCGGAGAAATCACGACGCCGGCGGCGTGAGTGGAAGCGTGGCGCGCGAGGCCCTCCAGGCGCATGGCGACTTCGATTAATTCTTTGCCGGGACCTTCCTTGCAGGCGGCTTCGAGCTGCGGCGATTGCTTAAGAGCTTCTTCGAGCGAAATATTGAGCGTGAGCGGAATCATCTTGGCCAAGCGGTCCACGTCACCGTAGGGCATGTCGAGCGCCCGGCCTGCGTCTTTCAGCACGGCTTTTGCGGCCATCGTTCCGAAGGTGATGATTTGCGCGACGCTTTCCGCGCCGTATTTCTGGCGGACGTATTCGATCACTTCGCCGCGGCGACGCATGCAGAAATCAATATCAATATCGGGCATGGAGACGCGCTCAGGATTCAGGAAGCGCTCGAAGATCAAGTCGTACTGCATCGGGTCCACGTCCGTAATGCGCAGCGAGTAGCTGACGAGGCTTCCGGCAGCGGAGCCGCGGCCGGGACCGACCGGAACATTCTGGGCGCGGGCGTAATGAATGAAATCCCAGACGATCAAGAAGTAGCCGGCGAAGCGCATGGTCTTGATCATTTCGATTTCGGAGGTGAGGCGGGCTTCGTAGTCCGCGAGCGGACGGCGCAGCTTTCCTTCTTTCTGCAGGCGCTCGATCTGCGGCATGCGCGATGCGAAACCTTCGCGCACTACTTTTTCGAAATAGGAGTCGGTGGTGTGGCCTTCCGGTACTTTGAATTCAGGGAAAGGATTGCTGACGCGCTGGATTTTTACGTTGCAGCGCTCGGCGATGGCCATGGTGCGCGTGAGCGAGTCCGGCAATTCGTGGAAGACTTTGGCCATTTCCTCGGCGGTCTTGAAATAGAACTGGTCGGTGGCGAATTTCATGCGCTGGCTGTCGCTCATGGTCTTGCCGGTCTGGATGCACATGAGGACTTCCTGGGCGTGGGAATCGGCTTGGGTGAGGTAATGGCAATCGTTGGTGGCGACGAGCGGGATGCCGGACTCTTTGGACAGGCGCACGAGGCCACGGTTGACGCGCGGGTCTTGCTCGAGGCCCTGGTCTTGTACTTCGAGGAAGAAATTACCTTTGCCGAAAATATCGCGGAGGCGATAGGCGCTGGTTTGGGCCTGATCGTATTTTTCAGCGAGAAGCGCGTCTGCGACTTCCCCGCGCAGGCAGGCGGAAAGCGCGATCAACCCTTCGCTGTGTTTGGCTAGGAGTTCGTGATCTACGCGGGGTTTGTAGTAGAAGCCGTCGAGGTAGCCGGTGGAGACCAGCTTGATCAGATTCTGGTAGCCCTTTTCGTTCTCGCAGAGCAGGACGAGATGGTTCGAGCGCTCCGCGCCGGTGCCGCGATTTTTGTGGTTGTCGGGCGCGACGTACATTTCGCAGCCGATGATTGGCTTTACTCCGTGCGTCGTGGCCTGGTGGTAGAAATTCGCGGCGGCGAAGAGATTTCCGTGGTCGGTGACGGCGACAGCGGGCATGCCGCGGCGCGCGGCCTCGGCGGTCAGTTCACCGATTTCGCAAGCGCCATCCAGAAGAGAGTAGTCCGTGTGCAGATGTAGGTGGACAAAGTTCGAGGAATCCATGCGCAAGCTATTTTAAACCAGCTTGATGGATTCGGGTACGGGCATTCTCGCGATGGGCGAGAAGATTTTAGCGTGGTGGAGTCGCGGATTTTGCGCCCGGGCGAGATTTGAGTTGAAGAGAGATCCCTGCCTGCGGCAGGCAGGCCTCCCTTCGCTCGGGATGACAACGCGACCGTTTACGCGCTGCTTTTAGCGCCGCGATTTTTTGGCTGAAGGCGACTTCTTGCCTGCGGCGGCGTGCTTTTTGGTGGCCGCGCTGGCGGCTTTGGTGTCGTGCTCGGCTTTATCGTGCTTGGCTTGCGCTTTGGCGCCGATGGCTGCGGCCGCTGAATTGGATGCGTTTGCGGGGGTGGCGGAGGACTTCCCTGCCGCCGATTTTGCTGCCGTGGGGGCGAGGGCCGCAGCTTTGGCATCTTGCTGTGGAGTTTTGGACTTCTCGCGGCCTTTGGCTTCCGGGGGAGCAGCGGCGTCTTTCTCACCCTTGCGCTTTTTTTCCTTCTTTTCCGGTTTTTTGGGTTCGTCTTTGATGCCGGCGAGATTCTTGAGGATCTTGGTGCGGTCTTCGGGCGTCTTGCCTTTGCCGCGCAATTGCAGTTCAAAGAATTGTTCGACGATCTTGTCGAATTTCGGTCCGCGCTCAACGCCTAGAGCATCGAGTTCGCCCGCGGGCGAGGCCATGCGCAGCGGCCGCCACTTTTGCAGGTAGTTGCGAATCTTGGAGAGCGCGCGAGGGTTGGGCATTTCGACTTCGATGAATGCGAGAGCTTCCGCCGGCAAGGAAGCGAGGTAATAGTAGGCGTCCTTCGCTGAATTGGTTTTGGCGCTCTTGAGCATCTTCACGACTTTTTGGGTTTCGGGAATCAATTCGTCGAGCTCTTCGATTTCACTCGCGCGGAATTCAAGGTTTCGCAACGCCGAGGCCGATTCGCGCGATTTCAGGCGTCCCAAGGTGTAGTACATGACAGCGAGATGAAGTCGAGGGCGCAATCCCGCCCCATAGAGATTCGAGCGAACGCGGGCTAGCTTGTTCAGGCTGTCATAGTCAGGCTTGCGCTTCTGAAGCGATGGATGGATCAACTCGAGCAAGTCGTGGGATTCCCAAAGCTTCAGCGTGGCAACTGGAATATCTTCCCGGGCGAGGGCGCGCAGTTCGTGGCCGACGTCTGAGCTTTCGATACGCTCGGTGAGCTTGCGCTCCACGGCTAGGTCAAACCATTCCTGCGTGCGAGACTCCATTTTGAAGCCCATGCGAGCGACGTAACGCAATATGCGCATCAGCCGGATGGGCTGATTGGTGAAGGCATGGATCGAGAGAGCGCGGACGTCTTGCTTTTCGAGATCCGCGAGGCCGTTCATGGGATCGAGGAGCAGGCCGCGCGATTGTGTGTTCAATGAAATGGCGATGGCATTGATGCCGAAATCGCGGCGGCGAAGATCTTCCATGACGCTGGAGAAACGGTATTCGGGCTTGGTGCCGGGACGCTCGTAATAGTCTTCGCGCGCGGCAGAGATGGAACCGTCCACATCGCCGGCGAAAATCATTTCGTGGTGGCGGATCTTTTCGCTTTCCCACACCACGCGCGCGCCGCCTTTTTCGAGTTCGCGCACCATTTTCACGGGATTGCCTTCGACCGTGAAATCTAGATCGCGGATGGGCATGCCGGAAATCAGGTCGCGCACCGCGCCGCCGGTGAGATAGACGTTCACATCTTGCGTGCGCGAAAGCTCCTGGACGCGCTCCATCACGGCGCGCTGCTCGGGAGAGAGCCGGCTTTCCAAAAGGTACATGTAATCGGGCATGAAGTTTCCGCCTTCCTCGAGATTCCTCGCAAACCGCTTCAGGCGCGAGGATGATGCGCTTTATAAACTTGCTTCAGTCTCTCTTCCACGACATGGGTATAAATCTGGGTGGTGGCGATGTCCGCATGGCCCAACATCATTTGTACCGAACGAAGATCCGCGCCGCGGTCCAGCAGGTGCGTGGCGAAGCTGTGCCGCAGCATATGTGGAGACAGCGTCTTGCGCAATCCCGCTTTTCGGCCATAGGCGCCGAGAACTTTCCAGAACATGATGCGGTTCATGGCGGAGCCGGTGCGGCTGGTGAAAAGATAGGGCGAAGTTCGGTCGCCCAATATTTCCGGCCGCGATTTTTTCAGGTATTCCTGGACTACTTCGAGCGCGCGGCGGCCGACCGGAACCAAGCGCTCTTTATTACCCTTTCCGATGCAGCGCAGGCAGCCGATTTCTGTCTGCAAGTCCGCGATCTTCAGGCCGCACAGTTCGGAGACGCGAAGGCCGGTGGAGTACAACAGTTCGATCATGGCTTTATCGCGCAGACCGGCGGTGGTGTTGACATCCGGCTGAGCGAGCAAGCGGTCCACTTCCTGCACGCTGAGAAATTCGGGAAGGGCTTGGCGGAATTTCGGAGATTGGATATTGATGGCCGGGTCTTCTGGAATGAAACCTTCGGTAAAAGCGAAACGGAAAAAATGGCGAATGGTGACCAGGTGGCGGGCTACCGAACGACTGTCCAGCTTGCGAAGATAGAGGGTGCGCAGGAAGTCCACGACGTGACTGCGCGTGATCTGGCTGGTCTCGAGTTTCTGCTTCGCCGCAAATTCGGAAAATTTCGCCATGTCGCGGCGATAGGCGTTAAGAGTATTGGGCGAGAGGCCCTTCTCCACTCGCAGATAATTCAAGAATGATCGAATGTGCGCTTCCAAGTCACCGCCCCCAGTTCATGGCTTTATCGAATGTTGCGCAACGCAGTGCTAGACATCGAGTCCAGTGCTAGCCACTTCCGGCTCGGCCCTTCTGAGCAGCAGAAATAACTCAGGCAATTCCTCGCAGCGCAGCAGCCACGCCAAGCCGAAATAAATGCCAGTGGACACCGCGATCACCGCGAAGAGCAAGGCTGCGCGGGCGACAAGATGCTCCACGGCCTCAAAGTGCGAATATCTGAGCGCTACAAAGCAAACGGCGGCCATGGCCAGCGCGCAAGCGACCGTCTTGGAGAGCGAGCCGACGATGGCTCGCGTACCGAGTCTGCCGTAGCGTCCTCGAAAAACCCAAAAGAGCACGCCGAAATAGAAGTAGGCGGCCAGGGTGCTGGCGAGCGCCGGACTGGCGTTCCACAGGAACCGTCCGAAGGCGAAGAGCAGCACGATATTCAGGAACACGTGCAGGCCGACGGCATACGCCGCTACTTTCGCCGGCGTCAGAGTGTCTTGCGTCGAGTAGTACATGGGCGTAATCAACTTAATGGCCGCGAAGGCCGGCAGCCCCAGCGAATAAAAGAGCAGCGCATGCGACGTTAGCGCCGTGGACCGCGCCATGAACTCGCCGTGCTGAAAAAGCACCTGCGTAATCGGCACGCGCAGGAGGACGAGTCCCACAGCGGCCGGAATCGTGATGAACGATACGACGCGCAACGCGAAGCCGAAAGTCTGCTTCATCTCGTCGTACTTGCCGCCGGCCACCTGGTGCGACATGGTCGGCAGAATCACTGTGGAGATCGCAATCGCGTAGACGCCGAGCACCAGCTCCATCACGCGGTCCGCTACATACAAGGACATCACACTCCCCGTGGGCATACGCGAGGACGTGGCAAAAAGCGTATCCACGAAGAAATTGACCTGAAACACTCCGATGCCGAAGAACGCCGGAAGCATCAGTTTGCCGACTTTCCTGACGCCAGGATCGTCGAAGTTCACGTCCGGACGAAAGCGCATACCCAGCTTGGCCAAGGCCGGAACTTGCATCGCCAGACTTACGACCGAGCCCAGAAAAATGCCAACGGCGAGCGCGACTGCCGGGGTGCGGTAAGCTTCCGGGGCCCATTTCATGAGCGGCCGGTAGACCACGCCAAAAGAAAAGGCGATGAATACCAGATTGAAGAAAATTGATGTGGAGGCCGGAAGTCCGAATTGATGAAAGCTGATCAGAATGGCCGAGGCCAGCGCAGCAAGTCCCAGGAAGAACACGCACGGGAAAATGATGCGGTTCAGGTAGACCGCGAGGTCCCATCGGACGTGCTGCATTCCGAGCGCCGTAAAGATGCCGATGATTTGCCTGGAAAATATGGACCCCAGAACAGCTACAACTGCCAGAATCACTGCAGCGTCCCAAAATGCGCGGCGCGCGAACTGCCAAGTCTCCTTGGGCGGCTTCCCGCGCAGGTAGCCGACAAATACCGGAACGAACGAGGCGCCCAACGCGCCTTCCCCGGTCATGCGCCGTATCATGTTGGGAATGCGAAATGCCAGGATGAACGAGTCGGCAGCTGGCGAGGTGCCGAGCAAAAGGGCTACCCGCTGATCGCGTAAGTATCCGCAAATGCGGCTGATAACGGTGGCTAGGGCTACCACGGAGGCAGATTTTAGGATCTTGCCCTTTTCGGTCAACCGGCGGCAGCTCCGATGCTAACCCTTTAAGCACCAATAACTTGACAAAAACCAGCGCAAGAATAACATAACCCCTTAGAGCATGGCAAGAATCTCCCTGCAAAAAGGCCCAAATTTCGTGAAAGAGCGAGCCACAGCCTCCACGCGAAAGAAGGTGGTGGTGTTGCTGATGGACCGGACACCGCTGCGGGGGTACTTGAATGCGGCGAGCCTGGGAAAGGCCGAGACGATTGATCTGCTGACGCCGGACGGGGAGCACGTGGAAGTCGCCGTTGAAAATGTGAAATCGGTCTATTTTGTGCGCGAGTTTCCCGAAACGTTTGACCCCGAACGAAAGGTGTTTCTTAGCCGCCCGAAGCTGGATGGCTTATGGGTGCGTTTGCGGTTCCGCGATCAAGACGTGATGGAAGGGATTGTGGCGAACGATCTGGTGGAGTTGCTGGATAACGGTGTGCAACTGACGCCGCCGGATATTCATGGCAATAATTTGAGGCTTTTTATTCCGCGGACGGCTATTGCCGAGATGAAAGTGCTTGGAGTGGTGGGCGCTTCGCGGCAGACGCGGCGGGATTCGAGCGCTGTGCCTGAATCGCAGACCAAGCTCTTCAACGAATAGCCTCCTTGCGTTGTTCCCTTCCTCGCTGTGCTTTCCTGGCAAGCGATCCGCAAGTTGTGCGCGTTATCATCCAGTTGTGCCTCTGATGTACATTGGCCGGGTGCAATTTGCGGCGTGAGGAGATGTGCCGATGAAGCTGGGCGAGATCGCGAAGCAGCTTGGTTGCGAGGTGGATGGCGACGCAGGGCTGGAGATCAGCGGCGTGGCCGGGATCGAAGAGGCGCAGCCGGGGGAATTGACTTTCTTTGTGAACCGCAAGTATCGCGCCGCGTTGGATATGACGCGCGCGTCGGCGGTATTCGTGGCGAACGATGCTGGGCCGATGCAGATTGCGGCGTTGCGGTCAGCGAATCCCTATCTGGATTTCGCGCGGGCGATCGAGATTTTTCATCCGGCGCCGCGCTTTACGATGGGGATTCATCCCACTGCGATTGTTGCCGAGACTGCGAAGATTGCTCCGGGCGCGCATGTGGGGCCGTATTGCTTCGTGGATGAAGGCGTGGAGATCGGGCGCAACGCGGTGCTGCATAGCTTTGTGACGATTTACAGCGGAGCGAAGATCGGCGATGACTTTTTCGCGCATTCGCGGGTGACCGTACGCGAGAATTGCCGGATCGGCAATCGCGTGCTGCTGCAGAATGGCGTGACGATCGGAAGTGACGGCTTTGGATTCGCGCGGCAGAGCGACGGCTCGTGGCACAAGATCCGGCAATCGGGGATTGCGGTGATTGAGGATGACGTGGAGATCCAGGCGCACAGCGCGATTGACCGTGCTACGGTGGGCGAAACTCGGATCGGGCATGGGACCAAGGTAGATAACCTGGTGCAGGTGGGACATGCTTGCAAAGTTGGCGAGGATACGCTTTTGTGCGGGCAAGTTGGTTTGGCGGGGACTACTAAGGTGGGCAATCGGTGCATTCTCGCCGGGCAGGTGGGAGCGGCGGGGCATTTGACGATTGGCGACGGGGCGATGCTGACTGCGCAGACCGGCGTGCCTGGCGATGTTCCGGCTGGGGCGATTTATTCGGGGTATCCGGCGATGGATAATTTGGCTTGGCGCAAGTCGGTCGCGGTGTTTAGTCGCTTGCCGGAATTGCAGAAGGAAGTGCGGGAATTGCGCGAGGCGTTGGCGCGATTGAGCGCGACTTGAGTTTGTGGCGTGCGGGCTTATTTCTCCGCGGTCGGCTTTTGGTCGTCGGGCAAGCCGGCGGCGACTAAATCCTGGACGCGCTTGCGGAGTTCGTCGCGCTGATCGGCGGAATATTTTGCAGCGTCAATTGCGGGGCCGAAACGCACTACGACATCACCGGGGTGGATGGTCCAATCGCCTTTGCGCATCAGGCGCTGGGTGCCGGCGAGCGAGACCGGGACGACGCTGACGCCGGCGCGAATGGCCATTACGAAGGTTCCCTTCTTGAACGGCATCAGATGCCCGTCGCGGCTGCGCGTGCCTTCGGGATAGACCAAGAACGAAAGACCTTCCTTCAAATATTTGATCGCGGTGTCCACGCTTTCGGCCGCGGCTTCTTTGTCCGCACGGTCTACCGGGACCAATTTCGCGAGGTGCAGCGCTTTCGCAAGGATGGGGACGCGGAAGACTTCTTTTTTCGCGAGCAGGGCGACGCGCCTCGGGATGTGCGGCACCACCGCCACCGGATCAATATTTGACGCGTGGTTCGAAGCGAAAATGCAGACGCCCGCGGGAATATTCTCGGCGCCTTCGGCGCGGATGTGAATGCCCGCGATGCGCATGGTGACGCGCAGCGCGCCAATGAACGTCCAATACATGAAGTTCGCGTCTTGGGTGATGAGCGTCCAGAGGATCAGCAACGGGAGTACGAATATCAGAGCCGGTACAACGAAGGCATACACGGCGATTGTGCGGATCATGGATTCACGGACGCGGTGGAGTCGAGGGGCGTTCTAGGCAAATTTGTCGGTCCTATGATGCGTACTCCTGTTCAGTTGGTGGTGCCCTTCATCCAGCCTTCGCGGATGCGAAGCTGCTTTTCGGTGGCCGTCGGCATTTCGGCGATCCAGAATCTTTTCGAGTCGTTAGAGCCGAGCGCGAATTTGATGTCGAATTCCTTGTCGTTGCGATGCACACGCAAGGTGATCTTTTCTCCGGGGGTTTGATCGTGCAGCCATCCGGGCAAATAGCGCGGAACGGACTGGCCATTGAGCGCGAGGAGGATGTCTCCGGATTTTAGTCCGGCGGCTTCCGCGGGAGTGCCGGGAACGACTTGCGAAACTTGGATCGGCGCGCCGGGGCCGTGGCCGACGGTCCAAAATCCCAGATCGGCGCTTTTTTGCATTTCCACTTTTAGTTCGAGGCCCGCTGCGTTGAAAAAATCCTGGTAGGGGATATCCGCAGTGCCTGCGACATAATTGCGAAAAAAATCGTCGAACTTCACGCCGGCCACTTCTTCAGCGACTGCTTCGACGCCCTGGGAATCGTCATAGAAGCGCCCTTGCTGGGGATAAATTTGGTACATGCGGCGCAGGACATCGTCGAGCGATTTGTGATTGTCGGTGGCGTCGCGGATGGCGAGGTCGAGCAGGACGCCGTCGATCTGGCCCTTGTTGTAATACGAAATGCTGCGATCAGGCTGGCGGTAATCGTCGTATTTCTCGAGCCAGGCGTCGAGGCTGGATTCTTCCACGCTTTGCCAGGTGTGCGCGGGACGCGAATCGAGTTCGCTGATCTGGCCGGCGAGGTCTCCGTAGAACTGATCCTTGGTCCACAGTCCAGTGCGTTCGAGGGTGTAGGCGCCGTAGGTGCTGGTGACGCCTTCGGCGAACCAAAGCGCGCGCGTGTACATTTCTTTGGTGTAGTCCACGGGCTCAAGGGTCTGCGGACGGATGCGCTTGACGTTCCAGGCGTGAAAAAATTCGTGCGCGGCTATGGAAGTGGCGCTCTCAATGGTGGGTGCTGCGATGGCGGTGCAATTGGCGTGCTCCATTCCTCCGCCGCCTACTTCGGGATACGGACCGAAATGGAAGAAGAAGGTGTACTCGGTGAAGGGCGGGCCGCCCATCATTTGCGTCTCGTATTTCGTGATGCGCTGCAAATTGGTTTGCAGGCGGTCGCGGCGCCAGCCGTTGCCGTCCACGACTACACGGAAATGCGCGCCGGCTTCGTCGAAGGCAAAGTCGTCGAATTTGCCGATTTCGACAGGGGCGTCTACCAGCTTGTCATAGCTCGCGGCTTTGAATGAGTTCGGCGCTGAGGCTTGCGGCAGTTCGGCGATCGCTCGCCAGCCATCGGGCACGTCGTCGAATTGGACAGTGGTGTCTTCGGCGCGGCGCGTGGGCACGTACATGAGTACTTCGGCGAAATTCACGAAGGCGTGATGATCGTCGAGTTGCGAATTGAAGGGGCCAGGATCGTCCCATTCGATTGTGTAGTTGATGTCCGTCGCGCTTGATGCGGTCTGCGGCACGGAAATTTCCCAGGTTTGTTTGTCGAGTTTTTCCACGGCTAAAGCTTTTCCCGGCGCGGAGGGCTCGCTGGCGCGCACGTCGCGGACGCGATAGGCAAAATCTCGCACTTGATATAAGGCGTTCCACGTCGGGATAGCGACGACAATATCGTGGTCTGAATCGCTTCTCGGGATCTGCATGGAAACCTGGAAGCGGTGCTGGTCCGGATTCTTCAGCGAGATGTGATAGGCGATCGTTGCGGCTGCAGGACGTGCGAAAAACAATAAGATGACGGTGATCAGGAATCGCCGGGCCGCTTTCATTTCCGAACTCCCTCGAGTGATTTCAATTTTTCCAGCAACTTGCCGCTGAGGCCGTCGAAGCTGCCGTTGGACATCACCATGACCATGTCGCCGGAACGCGCTTTGGAGGCGAGATAATCCGCGATGGCCGCGGCTGACTCGAAGGCCTGAGCCGGCCGGTTGCGCGCGTGCAGCGAACTGGCGATGGATTCAGGCGAGAGGCGCTCGCCTTCTTCCAGTAATTGAGCGCGGCTGACCGGGCCGATGACGATTTCGTCGGCGATGGCCAAGGCGTCCGGCAGGACATCCTGAAAGATTTTGCGGCGCATGGTGTTCGAGCGCGGCTCGACGGCCGCAAAAATTTTGCGGCCCGGCCACCGGGTGCGGGTGGCTTCGAGAGTCATGCGGATGGCGGTGGGATGGTGCGCGAAGTCTTCGACGACGAGCACGCCGCGCTCTTCGCCCTTGATTTCCATGCGCTTGCGGACGCTGATGAAAGTGGCCATGGCGCGTTCGATGGCTTCGCACTCGACGCCGCGGCCGTAGGCGATCGCGATCGCGGCGAGCGCGTTGAGCACGTTGTGCTTGCCAGCAACCGGCGTGCGGATCTTCGTGACTTCCCTGCCGCGAAAGGCGACGCGGAATTCGGTGGCGTCGTCGTGCCATTGAATATCGCCCGCACACCAATCGCATTCAGGGGTAAGCCCGAAAGATTCGACCGGGCAAAACGCCTTCGCGACCGCTTCCTTCAAGTCCGGGCTTTCGCCCCAGATCAAGACTTTTCCGCGGCGCGGCACCAGATTCACGAGACGCCGGAACTGCAGCGCGATGGAGGCGAGGTCGGGATAAATGTCCGCATGATCGTATTCGAGCGACGTGAGGATCAATTCGTCGGGATGGTAGTGGAGGAATTTCGGGCCGCGGTCGAAGAAGGCGGTTTCGTATTCGTCGCCTTCGATGATGAATTCCTCGCCGCCACCGAGGCCGTAGCTGCGTTCGCCGAAATTCGGAGCTACGCCGCCGATGAGGAAGTCGGGCTTGCGTCCTGCTACGTGGAAGATCCAGGCGAGCATCGCGGTGGTGGTGGTTTTTCCGTGAGTGCCGGCGATGACGATGGAGGTGTGGTTGGGGATGAAATATTCCTCAAGTAGCTG
>JBAQGJ010000043.1:0-5358 GCA_049287725.1 Candidatus Acidiferrales bacterium
GCAGAGGTCAATTCGAGCAGGGTCGGCAGCACGAACCAGAGGAACTGCGTAAAGGCCAGCGTGAGCGGCGCCACCAACGCGCGAGGGCCTTTTTCGCGGATTAATCGTCGAAAGCCCAGCAACGTAAACACCAGAAACGCCGCACCGAAGGTGAGCCGCATCGGCAGCGTGAATTTTCCGGGCAGTCCAAGCGAAAGGATTAGCGGATCGCTCGAACCGCCCGTTTCGAAGCTCGCGAGGAGCATCAGGTACGAAGCAACAAATGCGCCGCGCAGCCAGCGCTTTTCGCTGCTGGTAATCTCCGCGCCGCTGCGCCTCAAGAACATCATCAGCAGCCCGTAGTTCTGCCCGGAGTAGTGCCAGGGGCTCCAACAAATGTAGAGCGTAAAGACCCAGGGAAAGAGACGCGGCGACGCGTGCAACACAATTCCCGTAAGCACCACCAGAAGCGTGACGTGCAGCGTGACGAATTTGTATTTTTCGAAATCGGCGCGCGTGTGATACGCGCGGTAAATCGTGGCCATGAAATGCGGATAGTTGAAGACGATCGCCAACAGATAAAACGCCACGGTCCAACCGTGCGCGTGCGTGGGATTCATCCACATCGCCACGCCCAACAGAGGCGCAGACCATGCGCCGCAACCCACCAACAGATCGAGCCAAGGACGATAGATCCACGGGCTGGCGGGCACAGACGGTGCGGTCTGCGCTGGCGACGAAGGCGCCGATGGCGTTGCGGGAAGCGTTTCGGCCTGGATACTCAAATCAAGAACCTCGAATCGTTCGTCACACCGCACTTACAAATCGGTGCCCACGCACGTAATTCCTTGGAAGAAAGTCTGAACGGAAAGTGTACTTCGATTGGAACGCCCATTCGCGCCACAACCGTGCCGATATGTTGAAAGCGTAACTTCCATGTGATACAGGGATGGAGGGCCGCTGCAGAGCGCGAAGATTGAGATTATGCGGTAGGCGGGAAATGTGGCCTAATAATACAGAGAATTCGCCGACTGCGGATCGGAAGGCTAGCGAATTCCCATCAGCTCAATCGTGGCCATTCTTATCACCTAATATCCACCGTAGGACTCATAGCTAATTGAGAGGAGCATCAAAATGCAATTGGGAATGATTGGTCTGGGACGGATGGGCGCCAACATGGTCCGCCGCTTGATGAAAGCGGGGCATGAGTGCGTGGTATTTGACATGTCGCAGGCCAGCGTGCAGGCGCTGGCGAAAGAGGGAGCCAACGGCGGAAGTTCGCTCGATGATTTTGTCGCGAAGCTGAAGCAGCCTCGCGCGATTTGGCTGATGGTACCGGCCGCTGTGGTGGATAGCACCCTCGCGCAACTGGCGCCGAAGCTGCAGAAAGAGGACATCCTGATTGACGGCGGCAATTCCTATTACATTGATGATATTCGCCGCGCGAAGGAGCTGGCGCAGAAGGGCCTGCATTACGTGGACGTGGGCACCAGCGGCGGCGTCTGGGGGCTCGAGCGCGGTTATTGCATGATGATCGGCGGGGAGCAAGCAACGGTGCAGCGCCTCGATCCAATCTTCAAGGCGCTCGCGCCCGGCCGCGGTGACATTGCGCGCACGCCGGGGCGCGAAAAAATGGGTGGCACGTCCGAAGAAGGCTATTTGCATTGCGGGCCTTCCGGCGCGGGGCATTTCGTGAAGATGGTGCACAACGGGATCGAATACGGTGTGATGGCCGCCTATGCGGAAGGCCTGAATATTCTGCACCACGCGAACGTGGGGAAAATCAAGCAGACGGACGATGCGGAGACCACGCCGCTGCGTAATCCCGAGCACTATCTTTACGATTTGAACCTTCCGGACGTGGCCGAAGTGTGGCGGCGCGGCAGCGTGATCGCTTCGTGGCTGCTGGATCTCACTGCAATTGCCCTCGTGAAATCTCCGGCGCTCGATAATTTCTCCGGACGCGTATCCGATTCGGGCGAAGGCCGCTGGACGATTCAGGCAGCAATCGAAGAAGGTACGCCCGCGCCGGTGCTCACCGAAGCGCTCTATGAACGATTCACTTCGCGTGGAGAATCCGATTTTGCCAACAAGCTGCTTTCCGCCATGCGCTTCGAATTCGGCGGACACCACGAGAAGAAATCCTAATCTTTAGCCCGGCGCATTTTTCTGAGGGAGAAATTACCAATGGCGGATACAACTGCTCTACATCCGGCAGCAGCCGATACCAGTACCGTGAACCCGGCCGGAGTGCCCATTCCGACGGGGAAAATCCCTTCTGATGCCCTGGTGTTCTTCGGCGCCACCGGAGACCTGGCGCACAAGAAAATCTTTCCGGCCTTACAGGCCATGATCAAGCGCGGAAACTTGAATGTTCCGGTGATCGGCGTGGCCAAGGCGGGATGGACGATCGAGCAATTGCAGCAGCGGGCTCGCGACGGCATCGCCACGTTCGGCGGCGGCGTGGACGAAGCGGCGTTTGCGAAGCTGGTGCAATTGCTGAAATACATTGACGGCGACTATCAGGACCCTGAGACGTTCAAAAAATTGCGCGCCTTGCTCGGAAAAGCCGAGCATCCGACTCACTATCTGGCGATACCGCCGAGCCTGTTTGCCACGGTAGTCGAGGCGCTGGGAAAATCGGGCAGCGCGGACGGTGCGCGGGTCATTATTGAGAAACCCTTTGGCCACGATCTTGTATCGGCGCAGCACCTGAATGCGATTCTGCAATCCGTTTTCCCCGAGTCTGGAATCTTCCGCATCGATCATTATCTCGGCAAGGAAGCGGTTGAGAACTTGCTTTTATTCCGGTTCGCGAATGCATTCCTGGAACCCATCTGGAACCGCAATTACGTTCATAGCGTGCAGATCACCATGGCCGAGTCGTTCGGCGTCGAAGGGCGCGGCAAGTTCTATGATGAAACTGGCGCAATCCGTGACGTCATTCAGAACCACCTGCTGCAGGTTGTCGGTTTCCTGGCGATGGAACCACCGACCAGCATGTATCCAGAATCCCTACGCGATGAGCAAGTGAAAATTTTCCGGATGATACCGCCGATCGCACCATCGCATCTGGTTCGCGGGCAGTTCGTCGGATATCACCAGGAGAACGGAGTGGCGCCGAATTCGCAGGTGGAGACATTTGCGGCGCTGCGTTTGGAAGTCGATTCGTGGCGCTGGGCGGGTGTTCCATTCCTCATCCGCGCCGGAAAGCGCCTGGCGGTGACTGCCACCGAAGTTCTGGTGAAGCTGCGCCAGCCGCCGTTGACGAAATTGCCTCCTGGCTCGAACTATCTGCGTTTTCGGTTGGGACCCGATCTGTCTTTGAGCTTGGGCGCGCGCGTCAAGAAGGCAGGTCCCACGCTGCAAACAATAGGGACGGAGCTTTCGGCGGTGTCGTCGGATGAATCGAACGAAATGGAAGCGTACGAGCGGCTTCTGACGGACGCGATGAAGGGTGATTCATTGCTTTTTGTGCGGCAGGATGCGGTGGAAGCGGCGTGGGCGATCGTAAATCCGATTCTTGGAAACGTTGTGCCGGCTCTGCCTTACCAGCCTGGAACATGGGGACCACCCGAGTCCGCGCAACTCGCTGCATGCGTCGGAGGATGGCACGACCCGGCCGGCAAGGCTTCCGACGACTAAGCGCGACTCCAGTTGGGAACCGCCAATGGCTTTCTGGCGGTCGAATCTCACGCCGCTAGCTTTCTAGCTCGCGATTTGCCAAGCGCGAATAGAAGCATTCCAGTTGCCAGCAGCAAACCTGTGAGGCCCACAATCTTTGCGACTGCGAGCAATTTGTGCGGCTCGTCCGCGGCAGGTATCACGGAAAAGACGATCGTAACAAGCGTCGTCGCGAATCCCAGCGACGCGAGCCCGGTCGCCACCGGCCGCCCGCCGGGAATTCGCATCGTTTCCGGAGCGACTGGTTCGCGCTGCAACCGAATGAGAGAAGCAAAAACAAAAAGATAGGGAATGAAATACGTAATGATGCCCATGCTTACGAGCACTTCGTAGGCTCCGTAAACGCTGGTGCCCGCCTGGCTCATCACAATGAAAATCGCGCCGCAGATCGCTTGCACCAAAAGCGCCACGTGCGGCGTACCCCACTTGGTATGTACACGCGCGAAGGCTTCCGGTAAATAGCGGTCGAGGCCGGCCACGAACGGCAGCCGTGCCGATACCGCCAGCCACGCACCGAGCGCACCGAGATTGCTGATCGTTATTAACAAGGCAGCGAGTGGCACGAATCCTACGAAGCCAACGCGCTCCGCAGATTTCGAAATTGCCTGCATGATGCCTTCGAGGCCGCTCACTTGCTGCGCGGGCAGAGCGATAAGCACCGCGACTGTGCCCAAAATGTAGCCAGTGGTGACGAATGCGCCGCCGGCGAGCAGTCCGCGCGGCAAATTCTTGCGGGCGTCTTTTACTTCATCGCCGAGAAACGAGGCGGATTCCGAGCCGCCCAACGCGAAAACGATCGTGGCCATGAACAGCACGTCGCGAAAATGCATGTGGGGAGTCATCGTAGCGGGAGTAAAGCTAGTGGCCGAACCGAAGCGGTGCCATGCCGCGGCTGCGATGACGAAAAGAAGCGCGATCGGCAGCCACGTTCCAATTGCGCCGAGGTTGTGCAGCCATTTGCCGATGGAAAGTCCGATCACGTTCAAAAGCGTCGCAAGCGCAAGGCCAAGCAGCGCGAACAAGAAGAAATAAGTCCGGCTATTGGAAAGCGCGAGCCAGCGTGCTGGTCCGGCATAGAGCGCATTACTCGCTGCGAAATACAGCACAGCGGGAAAGTAAGGAAGATTGCTGGCCCAGTATGTCCAGCCGGTCATGAACCCGGGGAATTCGCCAAACGCGCGTTTGGTCCAGACATACATTCCGCCCTCTTGCGGATAGCGCGAGGAAAGCTCCATCACAGAGAGGGCAAGAGGCAGGTAAAACGCACACCAGGCAATCAGCCAGATAACTACGGCGCTCGCGCCGACCGTCGCGGCGGTCGCGATCCAGCGCAGGCTGATGCCGGTGACGATATAGAACATCACCAGGTCCCGAAAACCCATCGCGCGGAGCGGGCGATTAGGTCCTGGAGTATCGTTCATTGCCGGAATTCCCCGAAGAACATCGCCATGAGGCCGACATCATGCTCCGAAGTCAGGCGCAAAAGCGAGTGGCTTTCGTCACTGCAGTAACGATGTCTATGACTGCTGCACTTTGGCTTTTTCGTCGTGGCTGTAATATTCGTACGCGGACATTGGCTTCTCGCCGCCCTTCTTCCAGACACGATCGTCAGCGGGAAGCTTTCCGAGGACGCGCGCCATTTCGCGGATGTGCGTCGCCACAGCGCCACAGCAAGCACCGATATAATTCACACCG
>JBAQGJ010000044.1:0-84336 GCA_049287725.1 Candidatus Acidiferrales bacterium
CGGCTTCCTGAAGCCGGGCAATCGTGCATCGCTCTTCCAGTGATAGTTGTCCGTAATGTCCCATGGCAACACGACCTTATCAGCCTGTTGCACTTGGTTTGTGAACTTACAGGGATCTGCTTTTCGCAGTGAAACTCGCCAAGGCGACACATCGCGCCCCTCCGACGCGTCTCCGTGCTCTCATTCTTGCCGTTCTCTGTGCTCTCTGTGTTAAATCTTTTCGCGCCGCACCCTCATTTCCCAGCATTCGTAGCCAACGCATCCACCACCGCCACACTCCCCATCAAATCCGCCGGGAAACCGTGTCTCCGCTGCAAATACTCCGCCGAATTATAAGAAAGCGTCACCTTGCCCGCACCGTCCTCCGCCACCAAAATCTTCAAAGGCAAATCAATCGCGGTACTAGCCGCCGCCAGCATCAAAGGCGTCCCAGCCTTAGGGTTACCGAAAATCACCAGCTTAGTAGGCGGCATCTTCAACCCCGCATTCGCCGCCTCTCCACTATGATCCACCACCGCAAAAATCTTCACTCCCTTCGATTCCAGCATCGCCTTCAATTTCGCCACAGTCTCATCCACAGAATGAATGCTAGGCCGGCTAACAATTCCGTTATCCACATTCGCGCTCATCGTCTTCTCCTCAATGATTTCAGCCACCTGATTATTTATCTGCGTCCCACCCAACCTTCGTTCGCATAATCCACAAAACGCCTATAAAATGGAACCAGTCCCTATGAAACGCATCTCGATCCTGGGCAGCACCGGCTCCATCGGCCGCCAATGCCTCGACGTGGTAGACGCGCACCCCGGAAAATTTCAAGTAGTCGCCATCGCCGCGGGTTCGAACGTCGGTCTAGCCGCCGAGCAAGCGAAAAAGCACCACCCGCAAGTAGTCTCCGTCGGCACGGAATCCGCAGCCCGCGAACTCTGCGACGCCCTAAAGCAGCTCCGCAAGAGCGCCGCCAAAGGCGAGCCGCAACCAGAGATCGTCTTCGGCCTGGAAGGCATGGAGCGCGTAGCCACTCACCCCGACGCGGAAATGGTCGTCTCCGCCGCAGTAGGAGTCGTCGGACTTCCGGCAACCTACAAAGCCATCGAGCAAGGCAAACACATCGCGCTAGCCAATAAAGAAGTGATGGTCGCCGCCGGCGAAGTCGTCACCGCCGCCGTAAAACGCTCGGGCGTAGCTCTTCTCCCAGTAGACAGCGAACACAACGCCATCCATCAATGCCTCCGCGCCGGAGAACATCGCGAAGTAAAGCGCCTAGTCTTAACCGCCTCGGGCGGCCCATTCCGCAAAACGCCAGCCTCGCAATTCAAAAAGATCACACCAAAACAAGCCTTGGCGCATCCAAATTGGAAGATGGGCCAGCGCATCACCATAGATTCCGCCACGCTGATGAATAAAGGCTTCGAAGTAATTGAAGCCAAATGGCTTTTCGGCATGGATCTCGACCAAATCAAAGTCGTCATCCATCCCCAATCCACCATCCACTCCATGGTCGAATTTGTGGATGGTTCAATCCTCGCACAACTCGGCCCAACCGACATGCGCATGCCCATCCAATATGCGCTAACCTATCCAGAGCGGATTCCGTCGAATGGATATGCCCTCGATTGGTCCGCGCTGCGCCGGCTTGATTTTGAGGACGTCCCGGCGAAAAAGTTCCCGTGCTTGCTGTTGGCTCAGGAAGCATTGCGTCAGGGCGGTCCGTTGCCCTGCGCATTGAACGCAGCCGACGAAATCGCGGTGGCGGCGTTCCTGGAAAAGAAATTGTCGTTTCTCGGCATTGCCGCAGTCATAGAACGCGTACTAGAAAAGATGCCGCGCACGCCCATGCGCGCCATCACAGATGTCCTGAATGCCGACGCCGAAGCGCGCCGGCTCGCGCGCCTGGAAGTCGAGCGCCGAAAGAATTAAAATCTAAGCTAGAGGCCTCATGGCAAATTTTCAAAGCGCAGTAATCGCCATCCTATCCGTCACCGTAGTTCTCGGCGTGATGATTTTCGTCCACGAATGGGGACATTTCATCGCCGCCAAGCTTTCCGGCGTCAAAGTCGAAGTCTTCTCCTTCGGCTTCGGCACGCGCCTCTTCGGCGTTAAACGCGGCGACACCGACTACCGCCTCAGCGCCCTCCCATTCGGAGGTTACGTGCGCATGGCCGGCGATAATCCGATCGAAGAACGCACCGGCGCCGCGTACGAATTCCTCTCCAAGCCTCGCTGGGTGCGCGTCGTCATCGCCTGCGCCGGCCCGGCCATGAACATCATCTTCGGCTTCCTGATTTTCTGGGGAATTTTCTGGCTCGTCGGCATTCCATCCGAAGACTACCTCCGCCAGCCCGCGCAAGTCGCGGCCGTTTCGCAGGCCGCTGGTCCCGCGTCCGGCGTGCAAAGCGGCGACCGCATCGTGGACGTCAACGGAGTCGCCACGCCCACTTGGGAATCCGTATTCAATCAATTGAAAGACGAGCAACCAAACGCGGCGTTCACCTTCACGGTCGAGCACAACAACACCCAGCAGAAACTAACCGCTAAAATGCCCGTGCCGCCCGCCACCGTTGATTCCGTTTTGGGTTACCCGCTCATGCCGCCGGTCGCTGACGAAATCGCCATTGGCTCTCCCGCCGAGCACGCTGGCATGAAAGAGGGTGACGTGATCGTCGCGATTGACGGCAAACCCATCGTCACCTGGTTACAACTGGTTGATGGCGTGGTCCACTCCGACGGCCGTCCCATTCAGTTCACCGTGCGGCGCGATGGCCACGATGTATCGTTCGACATCGCGCCCATGCGGACCATGGGCGCGGACGGCAATATGGTCTGGCAGATCGGCGTCTCCAGAAAAGTCCAGGAAAAATTCGAACGTCAGACTCTTGCCACTGCCGGCAACGTCGCCACAGTTCAGACCGGCGCGGCCATCAAGCAAATCGGGATGGTCCTCGGCGGCCTCTTCACCGGCAAAGTAAAAATCCGCCAGCTAACCAGCGTGGTAGGCATCGCCCGTGAATCCGGACGCGCCGCCAAACGCGGCCCGGTAGATCTGATCTGGCTAATGGCCATCATCAGCCTGAATCTAGGCCTGCTAAATCTTCTGCCGATCCCGATCCTCGACGGCGGTCACGTTTTAATGCTAGCCATAGAAGGCGTCCTCCGCCGCGACCTAAGCCTGGCAGTAAAAGAACGCTTCGTCCAAGTGGGCTTGGTTTTCCTGCTAGGAATCTTCGCCTTCGTAATGTACAGCGACATCTTCAAACTAGTCCAAAGCCACTAGCTTTTGTGGCACAGCCACTCGCGGGAGCAGCGCCCTCTGCTTTGCGTTGTCATCCCGAGCGCAGCGAGGGATCTCTCTTCACTGCTGCCACCGGCACGCTCCCGCCGTTGATTTTTAATTTCTCAAGCCGCGCTTCAGCCGTCCACGAATCGGCAACTCATCAACCCCCAACCTTTTGCTATAATCATCCCGAACACCATGTCCGCCACCCCCGCACATCGCGTCTCCACCGGTGAACGCATCAATCACGAAGCCCCCGGCCGCCTGCAACGCGAACTAGGCGCCCGCGGTATTCGCCTCACCAGACAACGCCGCGTCCTGCTCCAAGTAATGGAAACCGCCCGCCGCCACCTGGACGCAGGCGAAATCCTCGAACGCGCCCGCAAACTAGATTCGCGCGTCACCCAGGTCACCGTCTATCGCACCATCGATCTCCTAAAACGCCACGGCCTGATCGACGAACTCGATCTACTCCACCTCCGCGGCGATCGCCACTTCTATGAAAGCCACGGTCCGCGCGACCACATCCACGTAGCCTGCCTGCGCTGCGGCAAAGTCCGCGAATTCGAGAGCGAGCTATACGAAGAACTAAAAAGCCAAATCGCCCGCGACTGCGGCATAGAAATCACAGTCTCCCGCACAGAAGTAGGCGGCCTCTGCGCCGACTGCCGCAAACAATAATCCCGCCGCAACGCGCACAAAATTACGCCCGTCATTCTGAGCGAAGCGAAGAATCTCTCTTAGGCTTGAAGCTTCAGCGGGGTTGCAACGCGGACGTCAACGCACTATCAACGACGCACTAATACGGCATCGCTCCATACTTCACCTCAAACTCCACCAACGGCACCATATCAATCGCATCCCAAGGACACCCCTCGAGAAACGACCCATCCGGACCCTTGCTGGTGCACAATTTGCAGCCAATACACAGAAGAGGATCCACAAGAATCTTGCCGAAAGGCGCATGCTCCTGGTCCGGCACCCAAAACATGCAATCCGCCACGGGACAATACTCCACGCAAGCCGGCGAACCCGAACAACCGGTACACATCTCATTGATCACGGCAACGATATGCGGCTTGCGCTTGCGGCGGGTAGTAGTCCCTTCGGAAATCGGATGGCACTTCTCAACTTGCCCGTTCACAAACTTAGCCACATCCACGGTAAGTTCAGCCAATGCACCCTCCCGATAGCCGGAACTTCCCACATTCTCTGCGCAAGGGGCAGGGAAGTCAACGGTCGGTTCTTATGACGAACACAGTGAAGCGGGACCATCACAGACATTTCCAAGCGCGCCGCGCCGTTTCTGGCAGTGCGGAAGCTCGCTTCCGCCTATGCAAGGCGAGGCTTGCCTCGCCGCTGTCCAGTCTCTCCGCTTACGTGCCTCTTTGCCTCCACGCTTCTCTTCCTCTACGCAAACGCCCGGATCACCGCCTCCGTAAACTCGCCGGTCGAAGCCGTCCCACCCACATCGCGCGTCAAATGTTTCCCCTCGCGATAAACCTTATGCAACGCGTCCTCCACCTTCTTCGCCGCCGCCATCTCCTGAATATGTCGCAACATCAAAATCGCGCTCATCAAAAGCGCGGTCGGGTTCGCCAATCCCTTGCCCGCAATATCTGGCGCCGTCCCGTGGACTGCCTCAAACACCGCAATCGTCTCGCCCATATTCCCGCTCGGCGCAAAACCCAATCCGCCAATCAGTCCCGCTGCCAAGTCGCTCATGATGTCGCCGTAAAGATTCGTCAAGAGCAGCATGTCAAACTGGTTCGGGTTCAGCACCATTTGCATGCAGGCGTTATCCACAATCAATTCCTTGTATTCGATGTCCGGATAATTTTCCGCCACCTTGCGCACCGACGTCAGAAACAACCCGTCGGAAAGCTTCATGATGTTCGCTTTATGTATGGCGTGAATTTTCTTGCGCCCGAATTTCCGCGCAAACTCAAACGCAAACTTCGCCACCCGCGTAGAAGCTTTCTCCGTGATGATTTTCAGGCTCTCCACCACTCCGGGTATCACCGTATGCTCGAGCCCCGAATAAAGATCCTCGGTATTCTCCCGGATCAAAACCAAATCCACATTCGAATAACGCGCCTGCACGCCCTCCAAATTTTTCACCGGACGCACATTCGCATAAAGTTCCAGCGCCTTGCGCAAAGCCACGTTGATGCTCGGCGCGCCCCCGGCCACCGCCGTAGCCATCGGCCCCTTCAGAGCTACCTTGTTCTTATGGATGGATTCCAGGACGCCCGCCTGGATGAAATCGATCCCGCGCCGCTCCGCCTCCGCCCGCGCCGGCATCTCCTCCCAAAGAATCTCGACGCCCGCCGCACTCAATATGTGTTTGACCGCGCTGGATACTTCCGGACCAATCCCGTCGCCAGGAATCAAAGTAATAGTATGTTTCATCGTAGGCCCAACATTTTAAGAGAATCCCGGCCCGATGTACACGACCGGCGAGAATGCCTGTCCCACAGGACGCAAATGGCGCGACCCGCCTGCCGGCGAGGCAGGTTCGTGATTCTGGAAGTGGCACTTTGTTTGCGATTGATTGAGGCCGCTGACGTTTGTTTTCTATGAGATATACGGATTTCTAATCGGCAGGGTTTGCGATTGATTTTGAGCGATGATCGGTCGGGTGTGACGATTAGATTGCGGATGTAACAATGTAACATCGGGCGGAGAGGCGTGTGATTAGTGATTGGTGAGTAGTGACCCGCCTGCCGGCGAGGCAGGTTGGTGGACTGCGATTCGCGATGCGCGGAACGTGGCGGAATGGTGTTCTTGTTGCGGTTAGATTTTGGTTTGGGGTTTATTTTCATGAGGTTGGCGGGAATTTTGAATGAGGTCGTGTTGCGGTTAGAAATTAGGCGCTGACTGGGGCGGATGCGCGCGTGGCGGCTGAGGGACGCGCGGACTGGCTTGCGCTTTGTATCGAGAAGCAATTCGATTTGTATCGAATAAGAATTGACGCGATCGTTTATTTTGAATGAGTTGCGCGATTTATTGTTCTGGAAAAACCGTCCATTTGTATCGAGAAGTGCGGCGTTGCTTAGGTGCGCGAGGAGCGGCGTAGAAGCGATGCTGGCCACGCCGTGGTGCGTCATGTCGTTTCCTCTCCTGGGCGCAATGACAGCCCGACGCATGATAACATAGTAGTTACGTGCGGGCAAGCAAAAAATCGGCTGAGGGTTGCGTGAGGGGTGAGCAGGGCAACGTTGAACGTTCGCGTGGTAGGCGCGGGCGCAATGGCTATAGACGACGGAGCCCTCGCGGCCCGGAGAGCAGGGTCTAAAGTTGTACCACGCACCCTTTGCGAACAGCGCAAAGGGTGCGTGGCAGTGTGGCAACCTTAAGGCCGTCGCTTGTCCGCGCTGCAAGGGTCGGCCACCGGGCGCTACCGATGCTCCTATGTCACCGAAGAAATCTTGTGGGTCATCACCACCTGTTCTGCGGTAGCGAGGGTGGCATCATTGTTGGTGTCGAGCTTGTACAAACGTCGGATCTCGGCAATCTTCTGAACCGCATCATCTTCCGAACCGGGTTTCTCAGCCAATATCCGCGCGACCAGAACCTGAGCTGCGATCAGATCTGGGTTGCGGGTGGCTATTTCGCGGGCGATTTGCAACGCCGTTCCATGGTCCCCCCTGAGAAGAAAGCACATTGCCAAGTGACGGGACGCTTGATCGTGCGCACCTGTCATGATAGAGCCGCTACAGCACGCGTCGATCAGGGCTTCACGAAGATGCTTGCGAGCATCGCCTTGGAAATTGATCGCCAGCAGAACGCAAACACCTACATAGTCATGAGTTTGGATTAAATCTTTCAACGGTTTCGCCATGGCAAGCCCGGCCTCGCCCATCAGATATGGGCCACAAAGCTTCTCGATGTCCGCCTGCAGCCGGGCGTAGTCGGCTGCAAATGGTTGCGAGAGAGAGCCAATTCTTGGTCCACTGAGAATGCTTGCAAAGGCGAGCAAGCAAATAAACAACTCCCGCGGCGTCATTGGTGCCGTAAGCGAAGTTACATATGCCCGATAATCGATCCTTGTCCTGCCCTTGTTGTTGAAGCGGTAAGGGCCTTCGGCTGTGAGAAAGGTCTTGAACAGCGCGAGCGTTGCCTCAAGCCTCATACTCCATTGGAGTGCTTTCGCGCGCTCTTCCAGAAACGCGCTGGCAGAAGCATGCGGCCAACTCGCGATCTCTCCGAGTGAGCGGCAGATCAGCCACTGCCGCCTGTAATCAGAGACTTCTCGACCGGACCGGACGAGAAGCTCGGCGAGCGGATATGGCCAGCCCCGAGCGCAGGTCAAAATCAGGTCAAGAATCCCGCCAAAATCGGATTCCGATACCGAAGCTGTCAGCGATGAAAAGACGAACCGGTGTGCTTTACGAAAGTCATGAATCGCAATCCGGGTGCCTGTACCGAAAGTCTCTCGTTCGTGAATGTGTTCAACGATCTCTGAGGCGCTGAACGCAATCCAGAAGAACTGCCGAGCGTCACCTTTTTGCGGCTCGTCGCCGTCAAGCCACTCAGCAAGGCTATTCCGATAGGCCGCTTCGTCATTGATGGGTGGCTGAGGTTGCGCCGCGGAAGCGGTGCTGGAACTAGCAGAAAAAGGGATGGAACGTCCCGTAATTTTCGTTACGCCATACAGTCGCCGCCCGTCCACAGCGTACATCCGCAAGTAGAGGACGGTACGACATACTTTAGTGAATGCATTTTCAACGAGCCCGTAAAATCCTAGTGCTTTCTCAAGGTCGAAGGCATTCAGGTCAGCAAGCAGAGCACTCAGAGTGCGGTCCTCTTCAATTTCCAGATGTGCGCCGATCTCGTCGCGAATCGCCCGGATCGACTGTAATTCTGAATTGAAATTCGAAGCCGCGACGAAATCGCTTATCGGCGCCGCCGACTGACCGTTTGCGGATATCAGTCTGTCCAGCCCGTCCATTTCCTGAGGTGCGCCGGAAAGAACGGGCCGCGTCACGAGGCAATCGCAAAAGCTGACAATGTCGGTCAGAATACGGGCCTTCAGTATCCGTGAAGTGGCGGGATGATGCTCCACTTCTTTGAGGAGCGAGTTCTGCGCACCTAGCCAACGGCGAATGAGCGCTAACTGCCCCGCGCGCTGGTGGACGGGGGTCAAATTCAAAATAGCCGACGTATTATCGCGCGTGATGGCCAAAGGGTCTGCGCCGATTTCGACCCACTGCCGATGGTCGTTCGGACTTTGAAAACGGCGGAGCATCTCATTGAAAGAAGCATCTGCGAGCTGCGGTGGATCTGTGTACGGAACGAAACCCGGCGGGTTCATTGTGGCAAGCCCTGAGTAGAGCTCTCTTGCGCCGTCAACAAAATAGCCAATTTTGATGATTTCGATTTCGTTCCACAGTTCGATGCGTTTACCGAAATCGAAATCCTGAACGTGCGCACCCAATCGATCTCGCGATAGCCGGAAATACTCTTCGAAAGCCGCGGCGTACGCTTCCTTTGTCTTATGAAAGTCGCTGGTGTCGTATCTTGCGAGATTTAAGGGCTTACGCAGGCCGCGCGCATGGGCGATGAAGTTCTCCGCCCTCACGAGGATGTGTCTGGCAATCGTACGAGCGCTAAAGGAATCGGGAGCTCGGGTCGCCAAGCGAAGTGCAATATGCATTTCGTCTACAAGAAACTTCAGCTTTTCTACGCGCGTGGCGATCACTTGAAGACCTCGTTTCTGAATGGCAACACCGTAATGCATTCGGGTGTTGCTGGCCGTGTGCCGGCAACAATCCTGTCATTTTAGCATCCAGCCAAACGGCGCGTTGGCGACGCCATGAAACATTCGGAGTTTGTTGCTGTGGAGTGTCGCGCCTACGGCGCTCGTACTTCTTTTTGCACATTGGAGGAAAAGTGTCAGGAATGTGCCCGGTCTAAAGTGTAAGACATGTTCGCGGCTGCACATTCTGCCGCGCCCATGGCGCTGGACCGCGATGATACCGCGGAAACAGTGGCAGGCGTTCCTCAGTAAGCCCCCTTGACAGTTATATAAGTTCTTATATAGGATTAGCCGTGACTAGCCCGGGATCGGTAACCCGGATTCGTTGGCTCGGGGACTCGCAAGAGGTCATTCGCGGTTTCTCGGAAGCGGCGCGTTAGAACCTCGGGAACGATCTGCAGCGTCTCGACGAAGGCGAGGAGCCTTTGGATTTCGCTCCGATGGGCGCGGTGTTGCCGGCGTCTTTGAGCTTCGGGACCGCGATTCAGAACACCGGTACAGAGTCCTCTACACTCCGGTGGAGGGCCTGATTTATGTGTTGCACTGCTTCCGGAAGACGACCAACCAAACGCCGCAAAAAGAGATTGAAACCGCGGGAAAGCGACTGCAACTTTTAAGGCAGGAGATCGCAAAACGGAAGAAAGGGGCCAAGCATGAAAGGTAATGTGTTCGAGCAAATCGGTTTCTCGCCGCAAGAGGCCGCCGCACTAAAGATGAAGTCGGAGCTGCATTCGCAGATCATCAAGGCCATCAAGAAGCGAGGATACACACAAGCGGACTTGCAAAAGCGTTTGAGTGAGGCCCAGCCAAGGGTCAGCGATTTAATGACGGGAAAGATCGCAAAGTTCAGCTTGGAAACGCTGATCGCCTATGCGGAGACGGTGGGCTTACACCCGCAACTTCTCGTCGAAGCACGCTAACAGAGAGGCGCGGAGTGTCGCACCTACGGCGCTTGTAATTCTTTTTGCGCATTTCCCCGGGCTTACGCCCGGGGCTAACTTATGCCGCGCCTACGGCGCTGGGCCGCGATGATGCTGCGTAGTGCGCCGAGCGGGAGAATGGCGTTCCCGGGGAGCGGATTCACTCGCTGGGATCACCACAATCCACGAGCCTTGGTGGAGCGTGCGAAAGCGAAGAGAGATCCCTCACGGCGTTCCCTTCCTGCGTCAGGACAAGCGGAATGACAATCATCCTAAGGCACGACGTCGGCGGCGCACTCCGCCTTTACAGTTTGGGGCTTGGCCCGATTAAGGCAGGCGAGGCAAGCCTCGCTCAAGAAAAGGCGGGAGCAAGCTCCCGCACTCCCAGATGATCGTGGGTGCGGTGCACCGTGTTGTGGTGCCACAATGGCTATTGCCACGCTGCAAATGGCGCCAGACTGTTTGGTCAGGGGGCGGGGAATTGGAGGCCCTTCGAGCCTCGCACTGGTTGCCCCAAAACAACACAATCTGCTGCACCCATTTGTTGCGGTCACGAATCTGATATAATGATCTTGCAGTTGGAGTCCATGCGTCTTACGGGCAATTTGTGGAGGATTACAGAATGGTTCAACTAACGCCGGTAGCAGTCACCAAGGTAAAAGAGATTCTGACGCAGCAAAATCCGTCTCCGACGGGGTTGCGCGTCGCTGTTGTAGGCGGGGGCTGCTCGGGTTTCAGCTACCACATGGCTTTTGAGAACGCCGTCAACGAAAACAGCGACAACGTCTACGAGTTCGACGGCCTCAAGGTCCTCGTGGACCAGATGAGCGAGATGTATCTCGACGGTGTGCAGATTGATTACATCGAAACCATCGAGGGGTCGGGCTTTAAGTTCAATAACCCGAACGTCAAGAGCACCTGCGGCTGCGGCAGTTCTTTCAGCGTCTAAGCTCGAACGCTGCGCCCAGAAGCTCGCTCAGGACTACGTGAATTTCACCATGTGCGGGATCGCAAGACTCCCGGAGGAGCAACCTCCTTCGGGAGTTTTTTTTCGCCCGCAAACATTATCGCCGTAACTTGAACATTTTCTCGGCAAGGTTCGCCATATCTTCGATGAACATAACAGCTAACTGTCGTACCTGCTCCGGCCGTCGCTCATGAAGATCGCGCTCGCCCAGTTCAATCCCACGGTCGGAGATTTTCAGGGCAACTCCAAGCGCATTCTCGACCTAGCCTGTGAGGCTCGCAAGCGAGGCGCCGAGATCGCCGTCTTCTCCGAGCTGTGCGTCTGCGGCTACCCGCCGCAAGACTTAGTTGAACGCCCGGCGTTCGTCGAGCGCAACCAGCAAGAACTGGTGCGGCTCGCCAAGGCGATCCCGCTCCCGTCGCTGGTGGGGTTCGTCGGCGATGCCATGGACAACACCGGCAAGCCCGTCGCCAACTGTGCGGCCCTGATCGCCAACGGCAAAATCCTTTTCGAGCAGCGCAAGATGCTGCTTCCTACTTACGATGTATTCGACGAATCGCGCTACTTCCAGCCCGCCAACACCCAGTTCGTGTTTCCGTTCAACTCGGAGAATCTCGGGATCACGATCTGCGAGGACTGTTGGAACGACAAGAGCTTTTGGCCCCAGCGGCTCTACGACCGCGACCCGGTTGCCGAAATCGTTGGGAAGGGAAGTAGCCTGCTGCTGAATATTTCGTCCTCGCCTTATGCGTTCGATAAGCGCTCGCTCCGCCACGACATGCTCCAGGCCATCGCGCGCGAACACCACGTACCGGTTGTCTACGTCAATCAAGTTGGCGGCAACGACAGCCTCATCTTCGATGGCTCGAGCGTCGCTTTCATGCCCGATGGGCGCGTCGCCGCGCGTGCAAAGTCCTTCGAGGAAGATTTGGTGATGTTTGACAGCAGCACTGGCCAGGGCGACATTCGCCCGCTGGTGGAAGACGAGCATGAGGCCACGTACGCAGCGCTCGTGATCGGTACGCGAGACTACGTACGTAAGTGTGGCTTCCAGAAGGTCGTTGTAGGGCTTAGTGGCGGCGTAGATTCCGCACTTGTCGCAGTCATTGCGGTCGCTGCGCTGGGCCGCGAAAATGTACTTGGCGTGGCCATGCCGGGTCCGTATTCTTCCGCGGGGAGCCTGCGTGATGCTCGCCAACTCGCCCAGAATCTCGGCATTGAATTTGTCACCCTTCCCATCACTGACACCTTTAAGACCTACCTGACAACCCTCGCCCCAGCCTTCGCGGGCCGCGCCGAAGACGCCTCCGAGGAAAATATCCAGGCTCGCATCCGTGGCAATTTGCTCATGGCACTGTCCAATAAATTCGGCTCGCTGGTGTTAAGCACCGGCAACAAATCGGAGATGGCTGTGGGCTATTGCACGCTGTACGGCGACATGGCTGGGGGGCTGGCGGTGATCTCGGACGTACCCAAGACAATGGTCTACGAGCTGACCAAATTTGTGAACCGCGATAGGGAACTGATCCCCCGGGAAACCCTGCTGAAGGCTCCGTCCGCTGAGCTCCGGCCGAACCAGCTGGATCAGGATACCCTGCCGGACTACGCCATCCTTGACCGCATCCTGAAAGCCTATGTCGAGGACCTGCGTAGCCCCGAGGAGATCGCCGACCATTTCAACTACCCGCTGGACCTCGTCCGCTCCGTCGCGCTGCGCGTGGACCAAAACGAATACAAGCGCAAACAAGCGCCACCGGGCCTGAAAGTCACGTCCAAAGCATTTAGCGTAGGGCGCCGCTTCCCGCTCGCCCAGAAATTTTCTATTGAATAATTGACGATGCTTTCAGCGCCCGGAGAGCCGCTGCCTGATCTTTCTGAGACGGTCGGTTCGGTGAATTGTGATGTCGCGGATGGGTTTCGCATCGAATGTGGAGCGTCCAACGCAGGATGCGCTTGACACCTGTGCGCAATTCAAAAAGGAGCTGTAGATCGATGAGTCGCTTCTCATGTTTACTGATTTCTTTCGCCATCCTCGTCACGCTCGGCCCTACTTTTGCTCAATCGGTCCCAGCGCCGGCTCCGACCGGGGACCAGGCTGAAATCATCAAGCACGCCGAGGCCTTCGTCCGCGACCTCTTCGCGTGGGGACCGGAGTTCAAGGTCAGCATCGGACCGCTCGCTCCGTCAGCCTCACCAGATTTCTACCTCGCGCCAATCCACGTAACCGTCAACGGACAGACCGACACTGGTAATGTCTACATCAGCAAGGATGGAAAGACCTTCCTGCGCGGCGACATGTATGACATGGCTGCCAATCCGTTCGCCGATAACCTTGGGAAGCTACACAAAGATGACAATCCATCCCAAGGGCCGGCAGATGCCAAGGTCACGGTCGTCGAGTTTAGCGACTTCGAGTGTCCCCACTGCCGCGAGTTTTCGCAGATTCTACGCGACGTCGAACCTCAGTACCCGCAGGTCCGTGTGGTCTTCAAGGACTTTCCCCTGACCCAGATACACCCCTGGGCTGAAACCGCTGCCATCGCCGCCCGCTGCGCCTTCATCCAACAACCTAAGGTGTTCTGGACGTTCCAAGCACAGATCTTCGACAACCAGGACCTCATCTCCGCCGAGAACGTATGGGAGAAGGTCGTATCATTCGCAGCCCAAGACAACCTCGACGCCGACGCGTTCAAGGCCTGCATGTCGTCGCCGGAGGCCAGGGCAGCCGTCGAAGCCAACCACCACGACGGCGAGGCTCTGAGCGTCAATAGCACCCCCACAGTCTTCGTAAACGGCCGGCCCATATTCGGCGGCGATAAGCCCACCCTAGAGCAATACATAAAGTACGAACTTTCGACCCATAAACCGTGATCGCAATATCCCGCAATCGTGTTCTACCGCATCTGCATGCTCACCGCGGCGCCGACGAACCCAACGTCACCAGCCCACCCTACCGAAAACATAATACTTATTCCCGGAAAGCAAGTATTACTGCACGTCCTGTACAGCTTGGCCCGTTTATACGCCTGGCTTAGTCATTACCGTCATGGCGCGCCCACGAGCGGGGCCAATTCATGCCCGCTGCCATCTTGCACATTTGCGGTCGCCAGGATTACCTTAAAGCGAGTCGTTTTGAGCAACGTCTCGAAGTGCACTTAACGTTAGATCGCGAAGGTTCGTGGGTCTAGAAAGACACGAGGGTAGTCGAGGCCGTTTCCAGTTGTTGTGGTTGCGACTCATATCAGTTGGCACAGCTGCGAATCAATCGTCGCTTGATGAGGCGTAACGGAGAGGTTGCAGGGAGCCGGTTGCAATGGGACTAGCGGGAGATTGGGGGGCAGATTCGAAGTGTTCGGCCGAAGGTGGCAAACGCTCAAGCTGAGTCAGCACGACGAATTAGCGACAGTGGCCCGTGCCACAAAGTGCGGCAGTTCCGGCGCCGGCACCTACCGCGAACCATAGCACGTTGCGGCGGAGGCGACGCCAGACGGTACCATCTTTCGCTGCCGTAAGTGCGGCGTCGCGTTCCCGTGTGATGGCCGCAATCTTGACGGCGTTGTCGGAGGCATTCAGCTTGGCTGTGGCTAGTTGAGCTTGGCAGGAGCGGCAATCTTGCACGTAATCGTAAAGAGGCTTGAGGTCGGCAGCGGGGATTTGAGCAGCGGGACTCGGAGCATCCGGAAGATCTTGATTTTGAACGGCGGATCTCCCGCGCTGGGAACTTTGCGACATGACTTTTGACGAGGGTGTTTGATCGAACTCGCCAGCTGGAGAACATCCGTCCTTGCCGGAGCACGCCGGTTCCTCGGAGACGCCAGTGCCCCGCTGCCCTGCAGTCGCCGGGCCTCCGGAAGGAGCCATTGTTATCGGCTGCGGCAGCTGCAAGTAATTCGGAAGATCGCGAAGTATCTCGGCAGGAGTTTGCACGGAACGCTTGAGGGAATCAATCTGTGCGAGCGTGCTTTTCAGCGCACCATCGCGATCGCGCTCCCGCGCGTCGGCGGCATCGAGCAATTGCTTTTGCGCGGCGATCGTTGCTTGCATGCGCAATTGGTCGTCATGCTCCGCCAACCAAGCATGAATCGCCATCGCGGCGAGCAGCAGCACAACCAGCGTGCCGGAGATTTCTATGATGCGGCGAATGGATGTCATAGTGGTGGGACAGCTCTGACGCGTGGGCAACGATGTCTCTTGATTCATTCAGGGCCGGGCGCTCGGACCTCAGTGGTGGTGGGGTCGGACGCGGCGGTCGCCAGTTTCAGCGCGAGCCCGAAGACAGTCTCTACTGGCGTGCAGGTGACGCTCACATGGAGCGCTAACGGCGCTTCCTACTACGACGTGGCTCCACAAGTCGGAGCGATCCGAGGCGCCAGCGTGACGGTTACGCCATCCGAAACGACCACCTACACACTCAACGCGACGAACGAATTTGGCCGCACCACCGCTACAGTGACGGTAACTGTCCAATAGCAACGCAACGATAATAACGACCGCGTCAGGCCAACTCAGCCCCGCGCGCACGTCGGAATCCCCAATTCCTCACTTTACGGTGATTGCCAGATTGGTCGGCGAAGCTGGAACCATTTGAACAGTCGGAGCCAAGTCGGCCGCGGAATAAACGACGTTGCCGTTTCCATCGAGTCCCATCGTTCGCGCGTAATACACCACGGCGCCGTACGGAGGGCCCTGCGTGAATTGCGCTGTGACGCCAGTGGGACCGCTCGCCGCCGTCGTGGCTGGATTGGCCGCCACCCCGATCTTCACCAGCGTTTTCCCTCCGTCAACTGTGGTCCCGTACTCGAATCCCGTCACACAATTCTTCGTCACCGTCGTGCTGCACGCGGGATCCACCGCATAGTCAAACGACCATGCCAGCGTGACGGATGCCGCGTGCGCCACCACGGCGATCAGCAGCTGCGCCAAAATCGCCAGCCCCAGCAAGGCCACGCCGCCAAAACTTCCGGAAAATGCGCGTTTCGTTTTCATTTGAAATTTCTCCTCGAGGTCTCGATGCAAAATAGCCGAAACATGCGGCGTAGTTCAGCGCAAGTCGCCGAAATTCGTCAGGTCGCGGGCAGGCCGTAGGCGCATCGTCCGCAGCCATGTATAACGAGCCGAAGAAGTCCACCATCGACGCAAGTCCGTGAGTGTCCGGATCATTTGGTTGAACTACTTGTAACGTGCCACGCGCGCGATCACTTGGGCGGCGTACTCGGGATTACCGCCGCCGTTCCACAGCTCCAGGGCGCGCCAGATATCGTTGCCCGCAGTGGAGATTTTGGCTCCTAGAACTTCGCAACCGATCGCGATGCCGATGCTCGGCTCGTTTAGTTCGCTCAGGAACTTGCCAGTGAATCCGTGTTCGCGTGCGACCTGGCCCATCACTTGCATCAATCCCCAGGAGATCGAGCGCGCGATTTCTTCGGTGGCCGGCAAACGCAGCGGCGCCACATAATGAGCGCGGAATCCTGGTTCGTAACGCATGGCGTGGGTGTCCCACGCGGATTCCTGCTCCACTACCGCGCACACCAGGGACTGGTCCAGACCGTGACTGTCTGCGATGCTGCGCGCCAGCGTAACGAGTTCAGTGCCGGGGGCCATTCAAGTCAATCCAGCGAATCGGCGGGCTCGGTGCCGTCGCAATTCCCTTCTCGGCGCACAGTTTTTCAAGCAATGCGTACACGTGCGGCAAGTGGTTCGTGGCCATGTCCTCGACAAACACGCGAGTCATTTCGTCATTGCGGATGCGTCGATAGAGCCAGCGCAGAAACAAAAAGAATTGCACTAAGGAGGTCAAAGCGAACGTCCACCAGTACGGATCAATTGGCTCGCGCATTATGTTCGGTGGTTGCGGCGACGGGCGTGGCAAGAGCGGCATTGCTTGTGCAAACCTTTGCTTATTCGAATATCGAAGCGAACGTGAACGGATCGCTTGTCTTCCCCGCGCGAACCCTATCCGAACAACGATGCAATGCTGCTCCCCAACCCGACCATACTGCCCAAGCCCCCGGTGGACGATCCCGTTGACGAGCGTTGCCGCACCCCAAGCAACTCCGCGGGGACTCCCATCGCCTTACCAAGCAGGTTCGTATCCACCCCGTAGGTTTGGCCAAGGGCACTGAGGCCCGCCATCTGTTCCTTCAGCTGTTGATTCGCGAACGCAATCTGGTTCTGTTGCGCTTGCGATGCGTCCGTTTGCGCCTGTTCCCTGCCGAGCTGCGCAGTCAGATCGCCGTAGCCGGCGGAATTATTCGTCGCGGCCGTGCGGTTCGCAGCGCGCTCGCGCAACGCGTCGAATGCGGTGTTCGAAGCGCCCAGGCTCTGTTGCGTAATCGCCGATTGTTGCTGCGGAGTATAGCCCTGGCTATTGATCAGACTCTGAATCGTCGGCATCAGCAGTGAACGATCCTGTGCATCCGACTGGCTTTCCTGTCCTATCTGAGCGTTTTGCTGCGCCAATTGCTGGTCAGTGAGCTGCCGGGTGGTGCGCTGTGCGCCTCGAGACATGGAACTCCTCCTCCAATTTATTTCGCGAAACAATGAAACGTTTCGGGATGGAACTGCACTACCACTCAACAGTTTTGTGATGCGTTCCAGCTAGGCCGGGCCCGGCAAAGCGTACACGTGCACATGCCTTCGTACGAACTCGCGTCGAAGTGATTTCTTCAACTGTGACTCGCATCGCAGCCTTCACTTTGTAGCGGCGCTTCAGTGCGCCATTGCGGACGCGCCAACGAACTATCGCGTAACGCCCAGCGGATGCCCTTCATCGTTTTTCGCCCAGCCGAAAACAATAAGGCGTCCAAGCATCGTCTCGAATCCAACCGAGCGTTTCCAACCTTCGCCCAAATCGCCTTGCAATAGACGGCGGTAACCACGCATGCACATCATCCAACCCTCGCGCCAGCAGATCCTGTTCGCAAGCGGCATGCAACGCTAGCATCTGCGCATAGCGTTCCCGGCCATCACGCGCGGCAGCGTTCCTGCCCAATCCGCTGGCTGCCGCATGTCCCGTCGCCGCAGACTTCACGATGCGTTCCCCGTTCTCAATAGCGCCTCGATCCACGAGCAGATACATCTCGCACGTCAATCGCGCCAGAGACGCCATTGCCACGCGTCCGGCATCATCTTCCAGCACCAGCTTCGAAACAAAAATCGGGTCTCGCAGATCCGGAAATGGATAGTCGAATCCTTGACTCGCGTGCGCGCGGCACAGCGCATCGAGGTCGGCGTCAGTGTATTGACGTACAAGCACGACTATCGAGTGGTAGGGGCCAAGGCCTGCAGTGCTTTCTTGACGAGTCCCAATGTTTACTGGTCAGCCGCGCTTCCCTTGCTCCGCTCTCGTGAAAGCGCCGCGTTGAGGATTGCTCGCGCGTCATTTCTGTCATCAGCTAACACTGCGATCCGCGACAAATTGATGAGGACGACTCCGCTCGCGTTCTCTGAAAGAGTCTCTTTATCTTCGGCTAATAGTTCCCGATAGGGATCACCTCGCCCGCCCCCTGATCTAGGTTTGGACGAATATATAGACGAATCATGTACCCACGCGATGTCAGCCCTGCGATATCGACGTAGGCTCTCTCGAACTGGTAATCGTAAATCTCGTCTAGGATGGCGGTCTTGACGGCGGCTATCTCCTGTGCGGTGATGGGGTGATTGCTCTGCTGACTATGTGCCGCCACCGGCAGAAAAGAGCCCAATGTAAAGACAACAAAAAGCCTCAGTGCTTTCATTGACTCATTCGGCCTATCAATACCGCCGCATACGTTCTGATTGTGACTGGAGCGCGTCGCGGTATGTCGCCTCCGCCGTTGTTTCCATTACATTCACTCTGGCGGTGACAATCTTACGGTTGCCAGCATCTCGCGAAAGGTTCGCAAATCCTCGTCTAAATGACGCCGGGTGGTGTGCAACGACAAGTCATAATTTACTGACGGTACGGAGGCGTCGAACTGCGGATCGGGCTTGCCGGCCTGAGTAACGACGAAAATATCAATCCAGCCGTCCGCACGATTCACTCGCCCGGCCTTGCTCCTCATGCCAGCGATCTGCAAATCTCTGGGCGCCGGACGGCAGGGCCCTCTCCCGATGCCCGTGCACTCCGACGTCAGATAATCACCCAGCCTTTTGGTGGTATCCACGGCGTTATAGCCCGCGAATATCGCGATGTACCTTTTATAGCTAAGTTCATCACAGGCTTGTGACTTCGTACCTTGCAACAAAAAAACAGGGCCGTGATCATGCTCGTCTTCGGGTGGAACGCAATACAGCACAGCTTTCGGAATCGGAAGCCTAATCCCGAACTCCTCGTTCCGATAGACCTGCGGCCCGGCGGCGGCTCCGCCCCATACCAGTAACGTAATCAGCGTAATTAGTACATGCACATGTATGAATCTGCTTCGATTCGCTATCAAGATATCCAATGCCTTGGCGAACCTATTTCGCGCGCGTGGAAGTTGGCCGCTTCGCACGGGCTTCTCATTGAGCATTTTTCCGTGATTCGTCGTGTTGCGAGGTTCCTTTCCTTCTCCGCTGGCGCAGAACAGCCGCGCGTACTTCCGCTTTCGAAGGATGCGGCGAAATCCACAGCCGTTCGTGGAGCCAATCCTTCTTATCTGCGCACGTCGCCGCATCATCGAGATACAGCGTCAAAGTGCTGCTGGAGGTCGGGGGGAATTTGTCCCGCGGCTCGCGCGCCAGCACTGCCAGGCCGTCCGCGATTTCGAATATCCTGGCTACCTCGCCGATAGGTAACTTGTAGATCACCTCGCCGGACCCCTGATCTAGGTTCGGACGAATATATAAACGAATCATGTAACCACGCGACGTCAGCCCTGCGATATCCACATAAGCTCCCTCGAACTGGTAATCGTAAATCTCGTCTAGGATGGCGACCTTGACGGCCCCTATCTCCTGTGCGGTGATAGGGTGATTGCTCTGCTGACCATACGCGGTCGCCAGCGGGAAAGCGCACAACGCAAAGACAACAAAAAGCCTCACTCTTTTCATTGACCCACTCGACCTACCAATACCGCCGCTGCAACGTGTACGTTCTGATTGTGACTGGCGCGCGTCGCGGTACGTCGCCTCCGCCGGCTTCGTTAACGAAAGGTCCGTAGTGCGCGGTTTCCCGGTCGTCGGTCGCCCATTTGGGGCGGCTAGCATTTGGATAATCCAGGAGAAAGTGCACAGCCCCTTCCGTGCCGTCAGGGTATATGGCGGCCTCCCGCGCTGCGGCGAGCGAATCCGCCCACGCGGCCTTGGCCGCAGCATCCGCAAGGATGGACCGGGCCGCAGCATGGGTCAAGATATCCGTTACCGTCGAGGGCGGATGTGACATGCCGCTGGCATTAAGCAGCGTATGAGCTACCGCAACCCGAGCATCGTGTAAATCGTCCGCATTGCCGTTTGACGCTCGGAGTCCCGACGTTTCGTTGAAGATTATCCGCGCGGCTTTGTTTTCAACCGCGGGATTCCTTTGCTTCGCGGATTGTTTGGTGTGCTTTCGAGTTTGCGGTCCTGCCCTTTGTCCGTGAGCATCCTGAATCAGCACATGGTTTCCATCAATCGTAACCCAGTGCCCATCCGGATCTCCATCCTCACGGGCTTCTGCTTGCTGGGCCGCGCCCTTAATGGGGGTCGCTCCGCGGAGCCGGACATGCTCGACCGCCCGGCCGTAAGACGGATTCATATAAAACTTGCCGTTGATGAAGGGCATGACTGTTCCCAGTTGAAACGACAAATTGACTGCCGCTCGGCGAATCCTTAAAACACCCGATGCCGTAAAAGCGGATGCACGCGAGCGACCATTTCGGCCGCTTCGAACATCGTCGCGCCAGCCCCGACTCCCTGCACCGCGAGCGCAGCCTGCGCCTCCTCTGAGATTGGGCGCTGGGCCAGTGGATGCGGCAGTAGCTCGAATTCGGCGTCATCCTGCAGCGCCAAATGTGCGCCCTCATCCGCCTCAATCAACGCAAGTATCAGCGTTGTTTCGTCCGGCACGATACATACATCGTCGGTAGCGGCACCACATGTCGTAGATCCGCTGGGACGGACCGTGCCCTCCGCTCCCACCCCGGCCCCCGGCTCGCCCTTCGCGGCAACCGTCTCTGTTTCTGTCGTTGCAGCGACCGCAACGATCCGGGCGTTTGCTTCAGGCCCGACGCGCGGAGTCGCAGGTAACGCCAGCCAGTGCGAATTGGCCAAGCGCCCCGCATGCTTGCGCCAGGCGCCGAGTGTGGTGAGGTAATAAGCTTTTCCAGTCATGGACAAGTCTGTGGGTAACCCACGGAAAGATAGCAGCGCAAACGCAAAATCTAGAAGTGTCGCCGCACCTACGAACTAAAAGTGTAATTGTGCGTCAAAATCGCCGCCGCATGCCGCCCCGCATAAAACTGATGCGTCGGTTCGCAGCTGACGGTCACCTTCTGCGATTCTTCCATCACAGCTTCAATCTTCCGCAATGTGATCCGCCCGAACCGTCCCACCAAAATATCCGATAGACACAATCGTTCCGCGCGCATCGGCGAGCCATCCGCCAAGGTAAAAATGTGGTGCGGCGTCACATCCAGCGACTCTTCATTCGAAAAATGCAGGCGTATGAACGTGTCAGCATCTCGCACTTCCAGGCGTGCGATGCGGGTCCAAGCCTCGCTTGTCGCCGAGCCCGGGCACCGCAAATGCTCTCCCGGCCTGCATGATTCGATCGCCACCGTTCCGCGCTCTTGCGTCAGCACCACTGTACCGCTGCGCAAACAGCTCCCGCTGCCGCCGCCCGACCCACCGCCGGTGCCAGACGTTGTCGTGGCGGCAATCATCGCACCCTGCGAGAGCGGAATCCGTCCCTGCAGCGCCTGCTGCTGCGCCGCCGGATTGGTCTTTGCACTAAACGCATTTGCTGGAACGCCCGCGCTGCCCGCAAGCCCGCCCACCCAAGCCAGCGCAAGCCCCGCATCATCCCAGTAAGGATAAAAATAATACCCCGTCCCGGCCGCCAGACCGCTCACAAGAACAGATCCGTTCGGCACGGCTGTCGTAGTTCCATCCGCTCGCGCAATCGTCAGCGACGTCCAAGTCCACGTGATCGAACTTGTCGTCGAAACATACGTGAACGCCCCCGACCACGTCGGCGGCACTGAACCCTTCATCAAAACACCGGTCTTCGTTGGATCAATCTTCCCGCCGGTAATTGCGCCCGTAACCACCCGCGCGTAATTTGTGCCGTCAGTGATTTGCTCGTCCAGGCTCCAACCTTGGTTCGGCCCCAGGGCGGCCCCGGCAATACGCGAAAGCGCCTCATAGAGCTGCGGATTGCTCTTTCGCAACGCCTCAATTTGGGGAACGTTCAACATGCCCTAGTTTGTCCCACGCACAACTGCAAACGGATCGGGCTTTGCCCACGGCACAAGTTTCATCACTGCAAACCACGCGCCTAGCGCATTCGTACCCACCTGATACGACACCCGCTCCGCCAACACGTTCGTAAATTGCTCCATGTCGCGCGTAGCCGGCGCGCTCAGTGTCCACGCCCCCAACGACGACGCTCCCACACTCCCGGGCGTGACAGCCGACAGCAACAGCGACCCCGCGCCCTGCACATACCCGGTCAAATAGCCGAACAAATTTCGCCCGCTCAACCCCGTAGCAGCCAGAAACGCCGTGGAGTAAAACGAATTGATCGCCACTCCATCGTCGGAGTACTGCCCTTCCACCGGCGAGTAAATCTTTCCGCTCGAATCATTCGTACCCAGAAAAATTTGCGCCAAGCCGTTCGCTCGCTCCACCAACGAGCAGCAGGTCGCCGCAATCGTCCATGGCGCCCATTTGCGCCCACGCTCCGGAGTCGTAAGCACCGCCACCAGTGGGTCCTGCAAGCCCTCCGTGTAATCCAGCACGAGCACTTGATTCGGCTGCGTCGCCGCACCTAGGGGGACGCCCACCAGAATTCGTTTGCGCTGCGTATCCACCTGCACCCACAATCGCTGCCCGTACTGCCAATTGATCGCGTCCCAAGTGGGCTGAATTTCCTGGGACAGCTTCACCGGCTCGCTGCCATCGAAGTAATAAAGCCCCGAACGCCCGGCAATCACCACCCATTCTTCGCCCACTCCGACGCCGTGCGCGGACGGCGTCCCCACTTGGTTCGAGACTTCTTCTACTTGCCAGAGCGCCGGTTCATTCACGCCGTCGGTTGCGGTCACGTATAACGACCGCTCCTTTACGAAATACAAGTTGTTCCGCAGAGTGAAAGCCGCGCGAATTCCTTGTCCGTTATTTTCGGCGATGCTTTGGATCCCCGTCACTCCATCGTATCCTTCGGGCGTTTCCGTCGATGATGCGCGCACCAGCGACGCGTTCTGCGCACCATTGGTCGCGAATATTTCGATATTGTCTACGTAGAAGGACTCCCCGCTCGGCCCCGCCACTCCATCCGCATACACCCGCAACGTGAGGTCGGCAGGCAAGGAAGTCTGCGGTATAAACAGATCCGCCGTAAATTCGAAAAATCCTGTCGCCGCTTGGGCCGCCGTCACCGCAATTCCCTGCCCGATTTGTCCCAATGTGGGACTGAAGGCGTTCACGCGCAAAGTTCCTGCATCCAAATTAGCGCTGCGCGCCACGCGCGCACGCACCGAATAGTCCGTATTTTGTACCAGCAGCGGATTCCCTGCCGAGTCCGTAATCGCATTCTGCGAAATGTAACCGCGCGCCGCCGTCACCCCGTCTCCAACGATGCGATAAGCGTCGCCCCACACCACAAAGTTCGGCTCGCGAGACGCGCCAGCTCCAAATGCTGGATCCAGCGTCCATCCGAGCGGGCGTCCGTTCCCCGAGGCATCCCAGCCGCCATCAAACGAAAGATTGCGCCAATTGTCCATCTTGGCGCGCTCGCCCCACCAGAAAAGCCGCTCCGCGTACGCCACCACGCCCAATTGATTCGGCAATTCGATCTGGCTGAAGAGATAGTCCATGCTCACGCCGCTCAGCAAAATCGTGTCCGTAAAATCCACTTCCAGCGACGTGGTCGTGTTGTCGTTGATCGTCATCGTCGCCGGCACTTGATAGAATGTCGCACCGCCGCTCGCGGTGAATGCCAGCAAGCGCTGCACCACGTTCGATGGTCCGGTCGGTATGTTCGTGACGTTTACCATCTTCCCGCCGGCCGCCGTCCACGAACTTGGCGGCGATGGCGCGGTCCAGTATCCCTGCCGCGTGACAAAAATCACCGAACACTGATGTACGCCGGGCGAAATGTTCCCTCCAGTCGTCGCATCAGCCACCAAGGGGCCTTCGCCGGGGCCGACCTGACTTACGCGATCGAGATTCACATCGTCATACTGCCGCGGCATATCCTGCCCGACCAACCCGTCGGAAAGCGCCATGTACTCGCGACCAAACTGCGTGGTAGACGCCATGAACATGCCTGGCATAATTCCTGCTGCAGCGAGCGACAGCACTCCGGGCGAAGTTTCCTTGTAGATGTTCCCGAATGAATCGAGCACCAGAAATCGCTGCACCAAGTTCGTCGTCGCATAGGTTTTCACGCCGTTGATTTGTGGGGCGCCGGCCAGCGCTGGGAATTGAGACACTAGCCCCGCCCGCGTCCGCACTCCGCCCGGGAAGAACTCCACATCGCCCAGCGCAGGCGACATTCCCGCCGGCACATCGGACGGATCGAGCAAAGTGACCCAGGTGCCGAAGACGTTTAGCGGCAATGGCGAAAATGATTCGATAGACATGAGATCTTCACACCCTAAACGTGAGCGAGTCACATGAGGTTCTTAACGCAGTTGCTCTACTGAAGCTTCTTGAAGATTCCATAGAACGTGACCGTATCCGACGTAATCGCACCCGGGTAAGCGCCCGACGCCAATTCCGGAAACGCTCCCGCGGCAGCTCCCTGCTGAAAGATTTTCACCTTGTTCGAGTTCATCGCCGCGCCCGGCAAAAAAATGTAATCGTACCCGGCCAGACCGTCCATCCACGCGGTTCCCTGGATCGGCGGGTGAGCCGACGCAATAGTCGGCACTTGCGATAGGTCTAGGGTGTCGCCGCTCGTCGTGTAGTTCCCCGTCGCCGCCACCGTGCCGCTAACATGTATGCGCTTCCCGTCATCCCACGTATCCACAATTGAAAAAGTCAGTGCCATGTTTCCTCCTGATTTCGTCAGACGTGCCCCATTTACCGCGGACTCCAAGCTTTAATCACGTCTTAGATCGTTCATTCGCGCCAAATCCCCAGCCACAGAATCTCGCGCAATCCTGGCTGGCAACCGATTGCTTTTCGCTGTTATGATGTTGAATTCTTGACGCAACCCGAATGCCTGCAGCTGAATCCTAAGCGTCGAAGTTCTAGCCGGTTCGCAATAGAAGCCCAATTGGGCCCAATGGGGGAAGACTGGTGCGGCAACTGAGAATTCTCTGTGTCATGGCGATCTTCGCGGTGGCGGTTATCGCTCTTGGCATCGCGCTGAAGAGCCCCGCGTCGCGCGCGCAAGGCCAAAGCCAGGTCGCACTGCAAACCGCAGGTGACACTCAGTCCGTTCCCACTCGATCCACCGTGGCTGCCGCATCCGCCGCCGGCTCCGCACCCGCAGTCGTCGCCTCGAACCTTGGCGTACGCACGATGGCAGTGGCTCAGCCGCTTGGCGAACCATCCCCTGCGTCAGCGTTGTCAGCCGCTAGTCCCGCGGAGCTCTATTTTTCTTCGGTAGATCAAACTGACCGCATATTTTCGTTCGTGGTGCGCGCCACCGCTTCCGCTCTTAAGCCCGCAAGCTCGAAGAGCTTTCTCGCTTCGCCGGTGGTTGGCACGGGAGCCGTCGGCTCCGTTGGTGATGGCGGCGCAGCCTCCTCCGCGGAACTCGATCTCAAGCTGGGCGACTTCACCATGCGCAGCGCCGTTGCTACCGGCCCCGACGGCACTCTTTACATTGCTGACACCGGCAACGCCACCATTCGCACGGTGGCAGGCCCCGCAAGCAGCGAACCTGGCATCATCCGCAGCCTCGTCGGGCGCTGGGCGCCGCGTCAGAATGTCGAACTAGCCGAGCCGATCGGCATCGCGCTGGATCGTGCGGGCAATCTCTACATTGCAGATCACGGGATGAACGCGATTCTCGTGCTGAATGGTCCGGCATCACCAAAAGCAGGCCAGCTCGAAACGCTCGCCCACATGGTTTCGCCCGCTAGCGTCGCTGTTTCGCCCGATGGCCGCACGGTTTTTGCTTCGTCGCCGGATTCCGGAGCAGTTGTCGCCATCAACACGCAGACGCGCGCGCTTCGAAACGCGGCCGCATCTCCCGCGCCTCTGTTCGCCGCAGCCCTGCAAAATCCTGCCAATGCGCGCATCATTCCGACGGGTCTTGCGGTGGATGGCGGTGGGAACTTGTTTATTGCATATAGCAGTTCGGGAGCCGCTTACGATCAAATTCTCCGTCTCGACGCGATTTCCTCGCAACTCACGGTGGCCGCCCGCGGTTTAAGTGAGCCCGGCGACATTTCCTTCGACGCCCAGGGCGATCTCTTCGTCGCAAATCAAGGTCTGCGCCAGGTTCTAAAATTCAAGAGCATGGGTGTGCCGGCCACGGGCGTCACTCTCACTCCTCCAGCCTCCTGCACCGGTGCCGCTACCGTTTTCTGCGATCAGGTGATCGGTGGCACCAGCCCCACGCAACCCTTCGAGCTCACCAACAACACCGCTGCCGCGATCAGCGGAGTCGCAGCCAGCTTTACGGCCGGCAACACCACGGACTTCAAAATCGTGAATTCTTCCTGCGCGGCCTCGCTTGCACAAAATGCGAGCTGCAATTTTAACGTGGCATTCGCGCCCACTGCCAACGCCACCACCGCTTGCGCGGCGGGCAGCGCATCCAACACCCGCTGTGCAACCTTCTCTGTGAATTACAATGGCGCCACCGCTCCGCTAACCACGCTCGTCAACGGCGTCGCCGACGATTTCCAAGTCGAATGTATGACCACTTCCACGTTCACTTGTCCGCCGCCTTCGAATGGCGCGCCATATCAGATCACCATCGCGCAAGGCCAGGCCGCCACTTTTCAGCTGCAGGTTGTGCCGGACAGCACATTCAGCGGCACGGTGATGCTCATCTGCCCCACCGGATTGCCCGTCGGACCCACCGGCACTACCGGCAGTCCAACGACTTGCGGCCTCGCTGCGGGCACCACGGTGACTACGCCGCTGGTGAACACCCTCGCGTTGCCAGTAACCGCTGGCACCGCGGCGCCGTTCACACTTACGTTTCAGACGACCACAACCGCTGGCACCCAGCTTCCCCCCACACCAACGTCGCCAAGCTCACAGCGAACTCGACGCTCCGTCGCCTTCGTTCCGGCGGGTCACGACGACGATTCGAATAACTCATCCGACTCAGCGCCAGTTCTAGCCGCCACAGTCCTTTCGATCGTTTTTCTGATCTCGCTCGGCGGCGTCATCCCGATAACGCCGCAGCTCAGACGCCCGTCGAGACGCGTGGCTGGACTCCTGGCGCTTCTTTCGCTCCTGGCAATGGCACCCCTCATGACTGGCTGTCACCATTATTCCAGTTCAACTGCTACGATCCCTTTCACGCCAACGGGAACGTACAATCTAACCGTGCAAGGCTCCGCGCAGAACGCCGGGCGCGGCTTTACGGTAACGTTAGTCGTCGACTAGTTCGCGAAACCGTGTTTGTAAGTCGTTTGTTATCCCGACCGAAGGGAGACCTGCTTGCCGCAGGCAGGGATCTCTCTTCGATTGGAGCGCTAACGCCCAACTGCACCGCCCTACGCTTACAAATAGATCACTCGCGCCCGGTGGCCGTAAGGTCGTCGCCGGCGACCCTTAGTCTGTTCAGGCCGCACGTAGCGGTTGATCAAGTTCTCGATCGCGGTTTGCGCCGCGCCAAGCAGATCTATTGCCAGTGCGCGCGCTCCTCGCGACCGCGCAGCCAACGCCGCCGTTGCGTTCCCCAGCGCGTCCGTCGCCGAACGAATCTGCACCGGATCAGTTCCCAGCGTCAGTTCCGGGAGAATTTTTTCATATCGCGCCCGCACCGTGATGGACTGCGTCGCCCCAATCAGATTGATTTTGTCTTCGCGCCACTCCCAGAGCCGCAAATACGTGCTCGGCTGCAAATTCAGCATGCTGCCGCCGCTGGTGAATTTCTCCATCGGCACGAACACGTCGGTGGTATTCGCCGTCGCGCGCTCCCACAACATGTGCGGCATCAGGCAGTCGGTAGGAAGCTGCGGGCTGGAAACGTCGCTGATTTCGGTGTTCGTGCTCCCCGTCGAATCATTCACGTCCAACTCGATATCTTGCTGCTCCACCAGCACGCTCACTCCGTTTTCCGCCAGTTCCCGCTGTAATCCGCGGTAGGCCGAATTCAGTAGAGGCATCAGCAGCGCGTCCGTGAACACTACGCCCGCGGAATCGTTCACCAGCGCGCGCGCCAGCGTCAGTGCGTCTGCCGCCTGCGAATACGCCGTTGTCGGTAGAACAGGCATGATGCCTCCGAATTCAGGATGTCGGAACTCGCAAATATCACAGCAGCAGCGGAAGAAGCTTGGTCGTTACGCATTTTGCGGCGCCCGCGATGTGGTGCAGGTTCTCTCGAGCCGCGCGCCTCGGCCCGCAATGGACGAGGCCGCAAAACCCTTGTCCTGCCACGAAGGTGCGGTAGCATATTCCGCGCGCGATTTATCGCTGGAAACCAAAGGAGAGCTCGTGGCGGCCACTGAGAAACGTCAATACATCCAATTGCCGGCAGGCCTTGGTGATCTGCCCTTCAGCAGTGCGGTGGCAGTTGGAAATACTCTCTACCTCGCCGGACACATCGGGTTGGACACCGCTACGCGAAAACCGGCTAGCGATGCCGAGCGCGAAGCGCGCGATGTACTTGATTCCGTGCGCGACTCGCTAGCTCGCGCCGGTTATTCAATGCAGGATATTGTTTCCCTGACGATCTTTTGTCCCGACTTGTCTCTCTACGACGGCTTCAACAAGATCTATCGCACCTATTTCCGCCCGCCGTTTCCTGCCCGCGCCTTCATCGGCTCCGGTCCGTTGCTCCTCGGTGCGCGCTTCGAAGTTCAAGCCATCGCGGTCAAAGGTGCCGACTGAATCAGTGCCCGTTGCTTACAGCCGGTATCTCCTTCTGCAAGAACGGCACCTTCGCGGCCGCCCAATCCACTAAGCTATCTCCCGAGAGCCCAAACATCGCGGCCGTAGCGTGGCTCGGCTCCAAAGTAAAGTTTCCCGGGATCCCCACAGCCCCGAAGACGTGCGTCGCCGCGCTCGGGTGCACCATCCAGTATGAAAATGCCGCGGCATTCACGAAAAAACGAATCGTAAGGTTCAGCCCGTTCGTCCGTACCCACTCCATCCGAGTTTTCGTGCCAGAAAGCGACGACTGCGCCGACAAACTCGCGCGCTTCACCACATGCAGTCCATGCCCAGCAATAAATAAAGCCCAGTAATGCGCCGATTCAGGTATGTGCACGGAATGTCCTGTGCGCCGGCGGAAAGCTAGCGCGATGCGGTCCGTCTTGCTCTCGACTTAGGTCTGGGTTATGTAGGGGCCGGTTCAGTTTCATCGAACCGGGCCTGCTGTAGCTTCGGTTTTCAGGGCGCCGAGCTCTAGAGTTTGCGTCGCAACTCAGAAATCTCTGCAGGTCGTAGCTTCAGCTTCGACACGAACTCTGCGAATTCAATCCGGCTCCAGCCGCTAAACCGTTCTTTGCGCTTCGCGCGCCGACTATTAGACTTATCCACTCAGTTCGGATTCCCGACGCAGATATACATGATCGTATCAGTGCCGCTTGCTTGCGAAAGTGTCAGCGTCGTCGCCGTAGTCTGCACACGCACGGTTGCAACAGCAGAAGTGTCGTTCGCTGTACAAACCGGAGCCGAATTGTAAGCAGTGGGAAACGTCAAGGTCGCAGTGCCGCCTACAAGCGCCACCGTTCCCGCGAACGTGTTCGCTGCCCCCTGATTCAAGTGTTGGGAAACACCCAACGAACCATACACGGTAGGATTTTGCGAATCGCGCAGCGGCGCCAGCCGCAAGTCGGGTGTCACCGGCCCTTGCGACAGAACCACATCGTCGAAGTAAACGTAATTCCCCGCCGCTGCCGTGTTCTCCAGCAAAAAGACGCGCATCGAATGCGCCACCGTCGTGCTCACGGAGTACCCATTCGCCACCCGGAAAATCAAGCCGTAGTTCCGCGTCGGAGTCCAAGCTCCGGCGGTGCTCACTTGCCAGTCCAACCCGGTCACGTTGCAACCGCATGTGATCCCGTTGTTGTATGTCAGCGACGCGTTCGTGGATTGCCAGTTCCCCGTCGCCACGGAATTCCCATCGTAATTCGCGGGCGTAAGCACCCGCGCATTGGTGGCCACGGTGGAGATCACATCGGCCGTGCTGCAGTTCGCGTCCCAGTAAAATCGGAGTCCGGGCCGAAAATTATTCGCCGTCGAGCTCGACGCCACGCGCATCATCAGCGTGTATTCCTTGGTTGCATCCACTTGGATGCAACCCGAGTTAACGCCTAGCCCCGCAGTCGCGCCATCGCCAACCCGTACGTTATACGCGCCCTGCGTATTTCCATCCACGGCCGGAGTCGCACTCGACGAGGCATTCTGCAAGTAAATCCCGCTACCCGCCTGGTTGATCGTCCCACCCGCAGCCACTCCTCCCCAGTAGTAAAGCGCCGTGGTGTTCTGCCAGCCTTCGAAGCTGCCATTTCCCAGCAGGTTATCGCCTGCCAAATCGTTCATGCCGTAGTGCATCGAAGGCGTCCAATTGTGGCCATTGTTATCAATCGCCACCATTGCCGTAGCCGGCTCATTGGGTTTGATTTGCGTGTTATTGGTGATCGAAAGATAAGGATCCAGCACATGGATCCCCACAGCCGAGCCGTCACTTGGAAATTGGTAGCAGTTATAGACATTCTCGCAACGATTGTTCGGCCCGAACGTGATGGACGTAGCGCCCACGATGTTGAAACATATCTGATTGAAGGCCTGCGACGACGTCTCACAATCATTGCCATACACTTCGTCGTTATTCGGATAATTGCCGCTCGAGTCTTTCGTGAACGTGTACCCAGTGGAAGCTCCGGGTGGCAGTACGCAAGCATTCTGCTCCAGCACAACGGCGTTGTACGTCCCCGCCAGGTAAAAACACGTGTCGCCTGTCGTTTCGGGCTGGAAGTTATTATGCTTGAATAGCGTGTTCGAACCATCGAATCCGCCAACCGACGAGCTTCCATACACCCCGTAGGAATTCCCGCCTGTTCCCAGCTGCAAATTGTTGTTCTCAATGTCCGAATGGCCGATCGAGGTCATATCAATTACTTTCGAACTTGCCCCATTCGCCTGCAGGTACATCCCGAAAATATGCACGTAATTAATCTTCGACGCTGTCGGGCTTGGCTTCTTCACCACCGTACAGCCCGCGATCCCGCAACCGATATAACCAGACGTGTCGGGAGATGCCACAGTGCCCAGACCGCTCTCCTGATAGCCGACCAGCGACGCACCGTCGCCCGCGAGTTCAATCGCGTCATTGGTCGTAGAATCCGAAATCACTAATTGCGCCTGTCCCCACTCCAGCGTCGTCCCGGCAGGAATCGTAATGTGATGCGTCGCGGTCAGCGTCCCGGTCAACCCGCGTGCGTCGCAGACGCTCGCATTCGCCGCCGCCGCCGTCAAGCACGCGTTGATCTGCACAGCCGCGTCCGACCCCGTGAATCGCTCCGCCTTTTGCACTCCATTCAACGAATTCACCGCAGCCGTACCGTTCACATCCAAATTGAATTGCGGGTTGGTGGTGTCAATTCCCAGCGAGGTAGGCGTGAAACGATGCGTTGCGACAAGCGAACCGGTCATAATCGCCGTGCTCGTGTTTCCGGTGCCTGTCGTTCCCGTATCCAGCCAACTTGGCGAAGCGCTAGCAGTAGAAATCTGCCCATTTGGCGTGGAAGCAAGTAGAGAGTTGCCGGGCGCCGAAGAAAATCTCTGCACGCAATAGTTCCCTACCGCAGATATGCCCTGCAATTGCGTCCAACTGAGCTGCACCGCGTTGTTCGACCCGCTAACTGCCACAGGTCCAAAGACCGCCGGCGCCGATTGCGTGGCAGCGTTGCAATTGTTTGATAGCGCGGCGCGTATCGCGTACCAATAGGACCCAGCCGCAAGCGTACCGCCCGTTGTCGCCGTCCCGCTAACGCTGCTCGGCGGCATAAAGCTGGCAAAGTAAAGGTCGGTGTCCCCGGCCACAGTCTGGCCGACGCTCGACGTATAGCCGTAGACATTGCCCGGCGACAGCAGCAACCCAAATACCGGATCCAATGACACACTCCGAAAAGCGTTTCCCGAAGCGGTCGCCGAAAACCCTGATGCCCCAGGGCGAAGTTGAATAGTTTGGTGCGCAACAGAGAGGTCGGTCCGCAGATGATCGCTGGAGTTTGTATTCGTATAGGAATCCAAACCGCTGTTCGACTGCGTCACCGCACCCGCGACAGGGTTGCCATTGCCATCCACAACCGCGGTTGCATATCCCGGCGGGCCCGTCACAAACGCGCCAGCAAGACCTCCGTTGGTCATTCGAATCGCGTCGCCGCCGTTTCCATTATCTCCGTTGGAATTCAGCACGACGATCCCAGACGAACCGCAGCCGGACATGCCGAAACCGGACGTATACATCGCGGTTTGGCCCGCTCCATCTGCATAAGTGATGTGATTGATGGTGATGTCCTCAAGTCCGGCAGGCAGCGCCGTGGCGCATGCGTTTCCAGTTGAGTTTTCCACCTGCAAGAAGTCGGAATTGGCGTCTTCGACGCTGTCGTTGAGGAACGACCAGACGCCTGCATAACTCGCCGTATTCTGGCGGAGGTCCACGATCACGGGCGCGCCTGTAATCGCGCCGCTTCCGATCGAGCCGGGATTCCCTCCGTTGAACGTCACATTCTCAATGATCTGGTGATAGGCTCCCGTGCCGTTGTTATAAACCGGCATCAGGATGCCCCCACTAATCGCGCCGTCGCGCCAGGTAAACCAGAAACCATCCTGGACGAGTGCCACGTTATCCGCATAGCTCGAGCCCATGTTCTGTACGGAGAGGCCTACATTCAAAAGCGTCACGTTGGAACCGGCCGTGTTGATGCATTGATTCTGGCAAGCCAATATCAAGTTCTTGAAAGCCACCGAATTCCCGGCGCCGCCGCCCGGAACATAAAAGAGCGGCCCCGCAGTAGGATTCGCACCTGCGTTGACCACGATTTTGGCCGTCGGACCTCCCATAAACTGCATCGTTGTCGCGTTTCCAGCCCCCTCAACCATAAGACCTGAGCAGGAGGTGAACGTTGGAGTCGTGCTGCTGGCGCCTCCTTGTGCTTGTGTAACCTTGTATGCTGCTCCGATTCCCGCCGTTGGAAGGTAGAGGCTTCCGCCGCCAGTGGTGCCCGACGCACACGCTGCTGTGATCGCCGCCTGAATCGCCGCGGTGTCGTCGGTCGTGTTGTCGCCCTTTGCTCCAAACGCCGTCACATCCACTCGCGGTCGCGGACCAATAACCGTTTCGTTCCCCAATACGCTCAGCGTATTGGGAGTCAACGTGCCAGGATTGAAACCCGTTGAACTCAGCGTCCCGGAAATCGTCGCATTCCCCGATACAGTCAGGTTCCCTCCGAGCGTCAATCCGAACGCGGAAATATTGTTTCCGGCTCCGGACGACGAAACGTCGGCCGGTAGAATCACATCCGGATAAGTGATTGTCCTGCCGACTTGCGGCCCGCTGATCTGCACCATGTACCGCCCAGCCGGCGCATAAAAGTGATAATTGCCAATTCCATCGGTCTGAAAGGGATTCGGCGACGCCGTCGTGAGCGTCGCGTCAGTGTAGATAGTAGCCAGAGGCGTACAAGGAGTTCCCGTCCCTGTCGCCTGACAGACGGTTACCGTCGCGCCCGAAATCGGATGCCCCGATGGCCCGAAGACGATGTCGTCTCGACGAGAGCCCTGTGCGTTGACGGGCGATGCTCCGAGCGATAAAAAAGCTAAGACCACAGCGGCGATCGGCAAACATCTCAGTGCGCGAGAATTTCTCTGCGTCGTCGCCCGGATCATAAGCTTAGCCATCGTGTAATCCTTTTCGCTCATTATTCGCGTTCCGTTGGGCATCTTCTGCGCGAGTGCCCGGTTGAATTCTAAATGCATTGCTCCCCCAACGGCTATGCCGCGCTGTCTCTCCCACACCAAAATCGTTGACAAATGGAGAAAGGGATTTCCACAGCCATGCCGGACTAGAGCCCAGCCGGGATCCGGGCACCGACCCTTAGCGTCCAATGGCACCACCTGAGAATACAGTAACTCTTCTATTGTCAGCAGATTAGGCTACGGCTCGCTGCCATATGGCACCGATTCAACCGACTGGGGCCAACCGGCCGCCCTGCTGTCCCAATGGCATGTCCCGTGCATAGCTATTAGCGTCGCAACGCGGTTAAGGGTAACAAGAATTAGGGGGAGTGACCATATGAGTCAGTTAACCGGAACGTATAACCAGAATCGCAACGATTGGCGGCTACGGGTCTTCGCTGCATTCGTCTTGGTAGCTGCATTGGTATTGCTGCCAGCGACGGCTCACGCCGATTCCACCGCTACCTATCAGGTCAGCGGAACGTTCGCCTCCAACGGCACCTACTCGGGCACGATCGAGCTCGATCACAGCACCAGCACAGGTCTTACCACCCTCATCAACACGAATCTGACTGTTGATGGTCTTTCGTTTTCCTGCAACGGACAGACGGGTGGCAACCTGTGTCTCGTCTACGCGCCTTCTGGCCCGGACTACTTTCAAGTTCTCGATGGTAGCCACTTGTTCCTTCTTGAATGGAACGGGATCAACCTCGCCGGTCCTTATCCTCCCGCGCTCACCTTCAACACCGGCTACTGCATCGCATGCAGCGGAGCCGGGAGCGACTGGGTAACCGGCGGAACCGGAACATACGTCGCAACCCCGGAAAACTCCACCGTTCTTCTGTTCGGTGTCGGCTTGCTCGCGATCGTTTTATTGTCGCGACGTCGGTTGACGTCGCGCGCGACGGCGTAGTAACTGGCACGAACGGACGCTTCTGCGGGCTGGCCGCTCGCGCAGTTGTTCGCATGCGCCGGGCGGCCCGCACGTCTTCGTTTCGTCCTATTCCCTGCTCTTCCTTTCGCTGCGCGCCGGAGCAATCTGCCTTTCGGCTTTTCCCACGGCACCGGCACCCAGGCCATGCTTGGCTGCTTTTTCTTCGTCCAAAATCGCTCCGCAGTGTCTGCAAACCGCCACACCCGGCTTCACTTTTTCTCCGCATGCAGGACAATCGCTCATCCGCACGGGAACGTATGCCCACTCGCGCTCCGCTCCCAAAGCGATCGCAGCTCTTCGGTGCAGGTCGGAAATCTCCCGGAAGGAGTGCCCGCGGGCCCACATCGTGTCGCCATCCGTCACCAGTCGCTGGTAGAACTGATCCCGCCGCGCCGTCGCCGCGCTGAGTTCGTCCGCCGTCGGACGCGCGCCGGCGCAAACGAAAACGCCGTGGTCGCGCAACTCCTGCAACAGATCCTCCGCAATCTCTCTCGCCGAAATCGTAAATGGGAATTTTCGGTTGTCGCCCAAATCGAGCGCGTCGCCCCGCGAAGTAATCAGCACCACCCCATATGCTTTGCCAGTCGCACAAGCCGGTATGTGGTAGACGCCGTGCGTGCGCGAAATATACCAGTCCTGGTCAGATATGGAAGCGATCGTAACCGTTGCAGCCCCGTCATGCTTCGCGCGAGTGTCCACCAATATCTCCCGGCGCGTGCCGGGCGTAACCATGCTCGTCGTGTTCAATTGAGTTTCCTTCACTGGATTAATTTGTTGAAAACCATAAACTCAAAAGCGCAATTCGTTACCCGCCGATGACCGCGTCCCGTCTACCTCCGCCCGCCAATGCAACGCCCACAACTCAACCCGCAGCGCTAGCCACGAATGGCGCCCCGTGAAACGCGGGTCCGGCATCATCCAGCAAATCATCGGCATCCCGATCCCAATCGCGTGCTCTGCGCGCTTCTCGTGCTGCAATCGCTCCGCGTCGTTCCCTCGGTGCCTGGCGTCGTGACCACTCAATCGCCAGCACAATCCAATCGCAAGCGGCTGACGTCAACGGAATGAATTCTCCGCCCGCACCTTCCAGCGTAAAGCAATGTTCGTACTCCCCGCGCGAAGGATATGGCCCCAGCGCCGCCACACGTATCCCATCCTCTGTCTCAGTGGTTCGTTCGTACCATTCTTCCGGCGAACCGTACGATTCCGCCGGCATCCAACGCTCCACATGCCATCGTTCCGTCGGCAAGTATTTGGGCACGCGCCGCATCTCGATGCTTTCGCGCACCAAATTCCCGCTCGCATCGCGATCCGTCCAACGCCCGCCGATCCATGTAAGCCGTGAACCACCCCAAACCACGCGAAAATTCGGGTCCCCAAAACAATTCGCGCCGCCAGCCCGCCACACGCGCTCTTGGACCTCGAGAGGAGTGTCGTGGGTTTCTCGTGTCACGCGAATTGCCGGCGATAGAGACGTTTGTACTCTTGTGGACAAGGCATTCCGCGAGCGACATTGAATCGCTCGGACGTGTTTCGGAGAGTGCTTCCAGTGGGGGTACTGGACACGTTTGAGAAGCGTTGGGGGCTGGGGACAGCCTCGGAAGTTCGAGTCTTCCACTCTCCGTTCCGTCCCTCGACGCCGACCGTCCTATTGACAGGCACGGGATTCGGAGTATTCTAACCCTGCGCTTCTCAAACGTGTTCGGTACGACCTGAATTTCGGGGCGGCAGCGATGCCGCCCCTTTTGCTTTTCTAGCCCAATTCGAGACTGTGTGCCGCCTACGTGGGCATCAGTACCCCGTCGGTATCGCCAGATTGTTGATGAACGCGCCGCTGCGAGGCGATTCGTTCCACACCTGGAATCCGGTCACGAAGTAAAAAATGTAAGCCGCCGAAAGTCCGCCGCTCGCACCGTATATCGGAAACACAGTTTGCCCGCCGACATCGTAGAAATCGATGTCCTGCATCACCGCGCGTCCCCAGTGCGAAAGATCCAGGAAATCCACACGCGTCTGATTGGCATTGATGGAAGACTTGATCGGTACCCCGGCCATGGATTTCTCGCCGGTAAAGAGCAGATCCAGGTCGCTGGCCCGTCCGCCCGCTCCTTCCTTGATGATCTGTGAAATCGTCACGCCCAGCTGCTCCCACTGGTGCTCCTGTTCGAGTGCAGTGTAGGCAATCAGCTTGGAGACTTGATTCGATCCCAAAGCTTTTCGCACCTTGTTGATGGCCAGTCGCACTGCACCAGGAGTGATCGCCGAATTGTTCCCGTTTACCACCGGAGTCGCCAATTCCACTGGATACGTCGAGCGGTTCAGATTCAGCCAGGTTCCCGTCGTCGCGTTCGTTTGGTGATACAAAATTCCAAACAAAGATGTCGGCTGCGCGCCGGTCAACCCGTCGTGAACGATCACGTCGTTCGCCGAAGTGCCGGCTGGCAATGAATCCACCTGAATGAACGAATTGAACGGATCAACCAGCACCACATTGGCTGAACCACGATTCGTCGTAAGTGTCGCATCGTAAACCTGCACGGTTTGGTTGAAGTAAAAAAGCTGCGCGCCCGGCGGTTTGGCCATTCCGAATTGAGCCGCCACTCCGCTCGGCAGTCCGCTCGTCGTGATCGAACTGATCGTTCCCAGTACACCGTTCCCGTTCGTCTGCATCACTTTGTCGAGAAACGAGCGAAATTGCGCCATCGCGTTCTTCACTTCGCGCTTCGCCGTGTTCTCGATCGCCTTCTCCGGCGCATTCGACGCATACTCCACCAGCTTTGTGATTTCCACGGCGTGACGGAAAAATACCGGCGTCACTTGCGCTACGTCGTAAATCGTTCCCGACCCGCGCCCCAGATCCCCGCCGTCCATGTTTGCCAAGCCGGCCTTGCCCCCCGGACGAATCTGCAGCGGCAAGCGCATGTTTCGCGAGCTGACGCGTTCCACATCCCCGCGCTGCTGAATCATCGTCAGTAAAATATCGTCGCGCTCGTACAGCAGCGGAAGCTTGTCTCGAACTTTTTCCAGTTGCAACGCAACCGATTGGGCGTTCTGCATCTGTGCCATGTTGTGGATTTCTCCCTTGGTTTGAATTTCGTGCGGCTCGGCGTGAATTTGCCGTGCCGTATTTCGCAATCATCTGCGCCGACGCGAAGCTCCGCGCCAGCGCGATTCGGTGCGTGGGTGTCCTCCTCGGACGATCCTTTCAAAAATCGGGATATTCTGAATCCGTTATTTTGAGCCGCTCGACTTGCCCAGTCATACCTCTCCATGTGTCCTAAGCTTTAACTGTCCCCCCTGCCTGTCCCCGGACAGTCTCACCATGCGGGCCAACATCTGCACCGCCGGCCAGTTGAGTGCGTTCACGATAGCGCGCATTATTCATCGGAAGGCGCACTAACTTCAGGAAGCAGAAGACCGTTTTCAAAAATTCACAGGGCCGTGGGCTGTCTGCGTTCCCCCCTCACGCAGGACAGCACGCCGCAGGATTACACATGGAGGGTTTTCACATGGCGTTACGGAAGTATTTAATCGTGTTGGTGTGTCTCGTCAGCGGTTCGATTTCAGCGCTTCCAACCGAAGCCGCCACCAGTTGCACGTCCAGCCAGCAAGCCGCCGTCGAATGCTTCGTCGCCAACGCAGTCGCCACGGACCTCACCAAGCCTCGTTATGGAATGTCCCTCGCTCAATTCGAATCCTATGGTGTTGCCGTGTCGGAGATCCTGCAAACCCGGCAAACCTATCTCGTGCTGGTCGGCGTGTCCAGCGCTGCGGCGGACGCCTTGCCCCCCACCAACGCCAATGGTTCCGCTAATCTCTTGGCGCAACAGCAGGCCGTAAGCGAAATCATAGCGGCAGCTTCTACCGCCGGCCTCGTCCCGATTCCCGCAAACACCACGCTGCACCAGATGGAGTGGTTTGCCCTCGATGTCTCCGACGCCATGAACGACAATGGCGGTATTCTGCAACTGCTGACTCCCGGCGTCGCCTTTCGGATGATCGATTCCTACGTCGTAACCGCCACATCGGGCAGCACGGTCAATTGGGCTGAAGTCCAGACCAACCTCACCAACGCCGTGAACAACTTCGTGAAGGCTGGACTGATTAAGATCCCGGCGGGCATGACTGCGGCTAAAATCACGACCTTCGCCAACGCCATCGCCCACGTCATCTATTCCTATAAAGTCGCGACCGGAAGAAAAGCGTTGAGCTGATTACCTTCGTCCGGCTCAAACTTGCGCTCTGGTTGGCTCGAGCAACTGCTCGCGATGTCTATCGCCTTTCTTTCGCCGAGACGTTCGTCTCTGTCCCTTCAGTGTCTCTTGTCCCGGGCCATAAACCCGTCTTCAGACCAGTGGAACTCCGCGCTCAGCCGCGCGACGATGCCTGCGGAATTCTGCCAGCATCAGCGTTGAGGCGGAACAATTCCAGCGAGGCCATCGGATGAGAATCCACCTTCGAAGCATTGCGCTTCTGCTCGTCACTGCTGCGCTCGGCGCAGTGCTCGCATCGCCGTCGCAGGCGCAGTCCACCCCGCCACCCAACTGCACCGCCAGCCAGTCCGCCGCCGTCCAATGTTTCGTCGCAAACGCCGTCAGTACCGGTCTCACCCAACCCCGCTACGGAATGACCCTCGCACAGTTCCAGGATTACGGCGTCGCCGTCACCAAAATACTGCAAACCGATCAGACCTATCTCGTCCTCGTGGGCCTCTCGAGTGCAATCGCAGACGCTCTGCCGCCCAAAAACGCCGACGGCACATACAACGAAGCGGCACAAGGCGCGGCCATCGCCGAAATCGTCGCCGCCGCGGCAACCTCGGGATTTGTGTGGCCGCCTTCTGGAACCGATCTGCAAGATCTACAGTGGTTCACCCAGGATCTGGTGGCCGCCATGAATGTCAATCAGCAGGTTTTGCAGATACTCACGCCCGGAGTCACGCTGCGCATCATAGATTCCTATGTGATCACCGCCACCGGTTCGGATGGCACGGTGAACTGGCCGCAGGTCAACTCGAGTTTGTCCACGCTCGTGGATAATTTCATCGCTTCGGGCCTCGTGCATCTCACGCCCGCGCTCACCACCGTGCAAATCAAATCATTCGCCAGCGCTCTCGCCCAAATCATCTACAACTACAAAACCGCCACCAACCGCGTCTCGCTCTAGCGCGTTTGCGATCATTGCTTCGCGTAAGGAATCGTCCTCACAAATTCAAGATATCCGCGTCGGACATTCTCGCGTAATCAACATCGCGCGACGACACTGCGCGCCGCCCATCGTTCCCAGCTCCTCCAGATCCTCCAATATCCACTCGGCGTTCCGCGGTCCGCTGTCGCGCGCGCCGTACATGATTGGCGGATACAACCGTAGTAGTCCATTCATCCAGCACCCGCTTCGCGACTCCTGGCAATGCCTGGCGCGCCCGGCCCGTCACCAACGAAACGATCGCGCGGCGATGGTCATCATCTAGCGCGCCCGAACGGAACGCTTCCCTCATCTGCTGCCCAAGTGCGCGGTTTCCACGCAACGTCGCATCAATCTCGCGGTATATCTCGCCCACCACGCGATTGCGTGCGGATTTAGCGATGCCCTCTGGCAGCAATCGCTCCACTTGCGTTTCGATCGTATCCAAAACGCTCTGGACCGCTGCGGCATTCGTCGCGTGAAGAAACTCTGCCTGCGCTGGAGTTAACCCGCCTCGTGCGGCATTTTCCTGGTGAATCTCCGACCGCTCATCCTGCCGGCCCGCTTGGTTTGCAGTTTCTTCTTGTTGCGCCGGTCGCGATTCGGCCAAGCGCGATGGTTCTCTCGCTGGTTGCGCCCCCGGGGTGCGACGCTGCGTCGCGCCAGCCGCCAGGTTAGTCATCTCGCGCGCCAATGAGGCAAACGCCGCTGGATCCAATTGCGCCACCGCTCGCGCCAGTTCTGCATGATCTTCCGGCCGCCGCGAATAAAAGAGCGCGTCCATTCTGTTCAGATCGCCAAGCAAAGCCGTAGCGGCCCGCGCTTCCTCAGGCGTAGCAAATGTTTCCCGGTACTCGTTGGCATCGCGCCAGGCATCCCGCAATTCAGGGTTTGCCTCGAACGCCTCTCGCAAATTCGCAGGAACATCCTCCGCCGTCAAATTCTCCGCGGCGCCCTGCGCGGGTTCCACCGAGTTACTCGATCTTCGTTTCGCCGCGCGGTCTTCGCGAGGTCCGTTGGCAGCTCCAAAATCCAGGTCCAATTGTTCGTCGTCTCCAGATGTCAAGTTCGCGGAAGAATCATCCGCACCGCTGCGCGCGATCTTCCGCGGCAAATGAGTCGTCAATCCAAGAATTTCGTCGTCGCTCGAGCGGCTATTTACAACCGGCGGCGCGATCGTCTCCGTTCCCATAATCAAGAGCTCCTGATGTTTCGTAATATTCCCCTGCCGAGATCTACGGGAACACTTAGCGAAGCTCCCGCAACCAACTGTACCGGAAGGAGTTGCGCGGCACGCCCGCGCCCCCGGTGGAAAGTTTTCCAAAATGAAACGAGAGTACTATTCCCCCGTGCACCCTTCATCTTGTAAATGTATATGTAAGCGGGGAAGCTGTACCGCCGTCCAGGGGGACGCGACAGACCTCGCTTGAACACTGAGGTAACCTGATGAGCACTCCGCCAAGCGCCTCCGCAGAGGCCAACGCAACGTCCCGATCATCTGCTTCCCAAACTGCCATCGAACGCCGTCGTCGCAAACGCGCCAAGATCACCGCGCAAGTTCATGTGCGAGGAATCAATTCCCCCGAGCCTTTTGAAGAAGTTTGCAAAAGCATTGACGTCTCGCGCGACGGCCTGCTCTTCACGGCCGCGCGAACTGGATATTGGAAAGGCCAGCGTCTCGAAGTTACTTTCCCGTATTCAACTGCTGCCGCCGCGCTCAATACTCCGCAACCGGCCGAAATTGTGCGCGTCGTCGAACAGGATGGTCACTACGCCATCGCCGTGCAGTTCATCAATGCGAAATCCGAAGCAGCCGGCGCAACGAAAGTGGATCCGTCCATGGCCGGGGCTGCCCTTCACGCCAGCGGCGGTAAACAGCAATCGGTTGTTTTGATCGTGGAATCGGATCCGAAAACCGCGGACATTATGCGCAACGTTCTTGCCACCGACGGCTACACAGTCGTGATTGTTCCAACCGCACAGCAAGCCCTGGACATCTTGCGGACCACGGTCCCTGCCGTTTTCCTCGCCGAAGTCGAAGGCACGGACATGTCCGGCCACGACCTCTGCCTAATCATCAAACGCAACGACCGCTTGCAACGCGTACCGGTTATTCTGCTCACTAAATCTGCGCAGCCCGCGGACTACTCCGCCAGCCACCAGCTAGGCGCCGTCGTCTGCATGGCCAAGCCTTTCAAACCCGAACGCCTGCTCCACGTAGTGCGCCTGGTCTCTCCGCCGCCAACGCAAAAAAGCGCCTACGGCGCCTCCCGCTACACCAGCGGCAACGTAGAACGTGCCCTGTAGCGCCGGCGTCCCGCCGGCTTTCAGCAGTTGACGTTGTAGCGGCGCACTTCAGTGCGGCCATCAATGCAGAGCCACTCACGCTCCGCCGCCGCGGAACAACTTAGCGGCACACGCCCAAAGCTAAATGTGTTCTTTGGTTTTATCTCGTGTTCTTTGGTTTTATCTGCGTTTATCTGTGTTCATCTGTGGTGAATTTGACGTAGCCGCTAACTGCTGCTTCCGCAAGAAATCTCGATGAAATAAAGCATGCGCCCGCACATTCGCATACCCGAGCGGCGCCTCGATCTTCGCCACCTGCCCTGCATCCGACGAAAACCACCGCATGCAAATCTCCAGTTCCACCGCGTGATTGTCCGCAAACTCATCCGGCATGATGCTCGGCAATATCACTTCCGCGTCAACTCCGCCTCCCGCAGCAGCCGCAGCCGTCGGCCCAACCGCCGTCGTCACATCCTGGCGATGCACCATCGGCATCTCGCTCACCAACTGCGCAATCTCTCGGTATTGCTTTGTCCGCGACTCCTCATCCGGCACCACCAGCTCTTCCAATCCGATGAGCCTCTTCACCAATGCCATGTTTTCCGGATGCGCCAGCACCGCCTGCATCTGCGGATCGGGATTCCCCAACAGTTGCAGCAACACCGCGCGCTGTTGCGACCACAAGGTCGGGTACTGCTCATCCGTCTCCGGATAGCTGAACAGATTTCCCTTCAAATCGGCCAAACGTATCCACTTCGATTCGAACGCCGCACCCGCCCCAAGCAAAGTTACTTCCACATCGTTTGGCCGATTCTTGCGGAAGCAATCCACCGCCAGCAACATGATGTCCGCATGGAAAAACTTCATCCGGCGCCACACCAATCCGATCCGGCCCATCGCCTGGTCGCGCGCCATGGCGTAACCCGACGCAGTGTCATTGTTCGACATCGCCCCGCCAAATAGTGCAGGAAACGCCCCAGTCAAGAACTGCGCCACCGGCCCCATCAAACCCGCGGCGTGCTCTGCCAAATCGGGTGGCACTTCCGCCGCGTCAGGCTGAAAAAATCCCGCTGCCAGCGACTGCCCCGGCTTCGCTCGCGCCGGGTAGTGCGCACCCGGCTCCGCGGTCTGATTCTGCAGTGCGTCAAAATCCAGCACTTCGCTATCCGCATAAATCGGCGGAATCCCGTACTCGTAAGTCTCCATCTGCAAATTCGAGAGCGTGTTGAAACGCTCCTGCACGCTGATCAACGCATCGCCCAGCGCTGGACGCCCGCTCGATCCATCGCCCGGCAGCGCATGCAGCACGCGCCAGTGATCGTCCATATTCTCGCTGCGGGATTCGCAGTAAGCATCGCCCGCAAACGCCACGTACGCGCCATCCGGGAACATTTCCAGCAGTTCGTCGCGCAACGCCTTGTCATCCAGCGCAAAGAATGCCCAAGGCCTGAGCCATGTCCTCTGGAACGTAATCAAATTGATGTTGAAATCGCCGCCTTCGGTCAGGGGCCCACCCTGCGATTGCGCGAGGCGCGCCAGCCGCTCGTATTCCTGCGAACCGCTTGCCACCGGCGGCCCAATCTTGTCCGCCGCATGTGGATACGCCGCCCGCAATCGCGCCTGGTGCACCTCCATGTTCCACTGGATGTACGGGTACTCATGCATCTCATTGGCCCACGGCGGTGTCTTCAACTCCAGTCCGCCCACGATCGTCACCACTTCCTGCCCATTCGGTACCCGCTGCCGCGTCTCCGCAGTCGGCACAGTCAAAGTTTCCGCGGCAACGAAATCCTCTTCGCTCAATAGCGCGCCACAAGCGTCGCACGTCAGCGATGGATTGTTGTTTTCCGGTTTTTGATTTTCGTTGTCATCCCGAGCGGAGCGAGGGATCTCTCCTGGACTTGTGATGGGAAGTTCACGCGCCTTGCTTTCGCCGCCGCACTCCGGACAAACATAAACATCCGCGCCAATCTTCACTTCCCGCGCGCCGATCTCCGTCTCCGGATGAAACCCAAACCTCTGCCCGTCCACCACAAACCGTACGTACGCGCCCACCTTGCCGTCGGTCCAAAGGTCGAACGCTTCCTCCACGATCAAATTCCCGATGCGATTGTTCCGCTCCACCAGTTGCGCCACTTCCGTCGCGGCCTTGGCCGCCGCCACATCCTCTTCCGCCTGTGCCGATGAAGGAAAGAACCTCACCCGCGGAACGTCCTGCGAAAGCACCGAGACCAGCGAAAGCCCGAAGGCCTGATAAATATTCGTCACAAACTCGTAGCGCGGCAAATCCTCCAGCGACGAGTTGTCCGAAAGCTTCTGCTCAAACGGCAAATGCCAATTCTGGTCGCGCTCGTTCCACCACAAATATTGCAGTCCCCGCCCAAATTGGTGCGCCTGTTTGATCCGGCGCACTTCCTGTCTCCGCGTGGACTCCGACTCAAACGAAAACTGATGCACCAGGCGTCGTAGCGCACTCTCGAGCCGTTCGGGCAACTGCTCATTGTTGGGCCCATAGCTGCCCGTGCTGAAATTGCCTTCCGCCTGCAACTTCCTCGCAGGCGCAATACCCGCGATACTGTTCGCGCTAGCGGATCCCTCCACCGGCACAATAGCCGGGTCCGCCGGAGAAATTGATTTCTTTGTGGTCATTCACAATCCTTTGACTAATTCGCGAGCTGCATCAGACCCATAGCGCCGGCTCTTAGAATTTGACTTTGTGAATCGCTCCACAGGGCGATTCATCCTGAGGTCCGACAGCGTCGGACCCAAGAGCAGCGGCCCACTTTAGTGCGCCATCAGTGTCGCGGCACAATTCTGCCGCACGGTTGACCCTGCGATTGTGATCTAAGTTTGTCGCACTACTAGGAAGGAAACGAACACTCGGTGGAACGAGCCTTTGCAGCCGAACTAAAACAACGCCTTACTCAAACACCAATGACGTTTGCCCCAGCGCAATCGCGCTCGCCAGTCGCGCACCGCGCTCGTCGGTAGAAAATCCAAATGTGCAGCGCACAAACCGCACATTATTCAGCGACACCTGGCCGCCCTCGTACCGCAAACGCGTCCCAATAAACGTCACGTTCTTCCAATGAATACCATCAAGGGTCTGCGAAGCTCCTTCAAACGTGAGCCCTTCGACGCGCACATTATCCACAAACAGCCGGGTCGGCGGCGGCAAGATTATCTCCAACGTTTCCGGCATCAGCGTCGCGTCAATGTAATACCCCTTCGCGCTCGTGGCGTCCAACACGCTCTGTGCCGCTACCGCACGCGGAGACGCCAGCACGACGTGCCCAGGAATTGCTACGGCGTCCGGCGCCTTGGAGCCCGGCCCAACCGGCACGGATGCGATCCCGCCGTCCGCGACATGCTGAGGGGCGCCGGTTGACGGATCCTGCTCGCCTGCGGCCGGTGCCACCGGCTGCGCGCAACGCAATTGCGCCAGCTCAATTTTGGCCTGCGTCACATGCTCCAGCAATCTTTGGTTCTCGGGATGGGACTGCAGCGCGCGGTTCAGGGCGCGTATTCCTGCCTCGAAAAAATCTGGCGTGGCAATCTGTCCCTGGATACGCGTGGCTGTCACAATTGCCGCCGCGCGATCTACCCCCACTTCGTCGGCGGTGATGTTTCCGGCGGCTCCTTGCGTCGCCGCGTCGTCTAGTGCATCCATCACCTGCGATTCCCAAGTGGCCGTGCCGCCGCTCGGCCTGCTAACCGGATCCGCCGCAGCCACCGATCCCGCCGAAACTGGAGGGCGGAGCAGTCGCTGCGTCCCGTGCCAGGCGAGTGTCCCAAGCAACACCGCCGCCAGAAGCACCACCGTCATGCGCGCAAACATTGGCCCACGCGTATAACCTCTTCCGCGCTTGCCCCACCGGCGAAACCGTCCGCTCGGCGTCTCCCAAATCCGGAAACTCATTCTCGCTCCACAGTCGACGCAACTAGGCCATCATTCTAAACCAGACTGTGCGAATAAGTCGTCCTGCAAAGCCCCGCGCGTCCTGGGCGCCTCGCTAAATTTCGGCTGTCATTCTCAGAAGCGCGCGAATTATCCGCGCCGACAAATCCTGCCTGCCGCAGGCCAGGCCCTGTCTCCGCCCCTAGCGCTCGCACTGCTTCGCGAACTCATCCCGCAAGAACTTAACCAGGTCGCGGTGATCCGCGAACACATGTGTTTCCGGTCGCGCGGCATAACCGCCGCTCGGCAATTGTCCGGGTCGCGGCGATCGCAGGGAGCCAAATCCATTGGCCTGCCCTTGCTGCGACGCAATTCCGCGTCCGTTGTTCGAATTCGCCGAACCGCCGGCGTCGTTGCCTGCGCCAGATGATCGACCGCCTGACGCGGTCGTTCCCTCGCGGTGAACGTGCGCCACAAATCCGCGCTGCGCCCGCCCAGAATGCGCCGGCACGAGCTCCGCGGCCTCAATCTCGACGCGATGAATCGGTTCCCTGCCCGGCTCCGCCGTCCCGGCGTCATCGTCGCCTTCGGCACCCGCGTCGCTGCCGGCTTGCTCGGCGTCTTGGTCCAGAGCTAGCAAGGCCGCTTCGGCCTCCCGCGCGGCCTCCAGCGCTTCCCCAGCAATCGCGTTAATGTGGTAGCGCCCTCGAATAAACGGCATATTCCCTCCAATCTTCGTGATAACTATGCTGGCACGCGCTGGCCCTGAAATCCCTCACCGGCGCTAGCCCGCCTCTTTCTTCCGTGCCGAGTCAATTTCCAGCATCCGGTACACCTGATGCCACGAACGCCGCCGCGTTGGCGCCGCCACGCTCACTGCATCCTTCGCGCGCACCCGTGGGTTCGCCGAGCCAGGCGTCACGCTCTTTTGTCCTGCCGTTGCGGATGCCGCAGCTGGCGCCTGAGACGCCATCGTCGGCCCTTCCGCACCAATCGTAATCGGCGGCACACCTGCAATCCCCAGGATCGAATTTAGAAGCGCTCGATTTTCCGCACGCAATCGCGCGACTTCCGCCTCCAAGCTCGTGGAATACTTCGTGCCAAATAATCGACGCCAAATCGGCAGCAGCTTCATGCTCAAGCCTCTCCAAACCCGTTCACCAAATCACGCCTACCTACGGTCGCCGCCTGCGCAAAAACGACACCGGCTGCGCCCGGTTCTTCTCCTCGAACTGCGCCTTGCGCGCCTGAATCGCTCGAATCGTCGGATCCTCAGACGTAACCCGCTCCGCCAGCCTCTGCTCCAAAGGCGGTCTCACTAGCCCATTCCGCTGCGCCGCATACCGCGACTTCAATCCATAGCGCGCCGCGTCCGCCGCATCATCGCCATCCATCTTCTCCACGTCTTCAATGCGCGCGGAATCGCGCACGAGCGTCGGAATCGTACGAATCAGCTCGATGCAGTTGTCGGTCAAAAGCCATTCGCCCGCGTCCAGCATTTGATACATCAACATCCATCCGCCGATGCGATCGTCATCCGCTGGAATCGGCCGCGGGAAACCCTCCGCCGCGAATACATCCCCCATCTGCTCGGCGATCGAAGCCTCATCGGTCCGTCGCGCAAACGCGTCCGGCGAAAGATAAATCGCGTCAATCTTTTCGTGTCCGGAAAGTCCGCCCGCTTGGATTTCTCCACTACGCGATAAACTCCGCGCAATGATCTCCCGCGCCAGGTCTCGAGGCGCCGTCCGGTGCGTCACATATTCCCGGTAAGTCACCACGCGCGTCGCAGCAGTTTTATGCGCGCCATCATCGCTGCCTACAGCTGGCATCGGCTTGGGCGCCGGCGCTTGCGCATGCCAATAAGTCGCTGCCGGATGCTCGAATCCCCAATCAATCGAAATCCAACGCGGCCACCACGGCTGCCACTCCAAAGTCTCGGCTCGCGCGAGGTGTCGCCTCACATCGAACTTGTCGAAATACTGCCCCGCGAACACATCCCACTCGCCGTCCAGAAACGCCCGTTTCAAATGCGTCGGGAGCGCTTCCAGCGTTTTTCGATAGTTTCTGTCCAGCGCATAAATCGGATTATCTGCCAGGCGTGCCGCAACAAAATCATAATCGGCCGGATCATATTGGTCGGGACGCTCCATGCCCGGCGCAGGCTGCTTGTCCACCCACAACGCCTTCACCCACGCGTGCCCGATATTTCCGGGGTTCGTGGCACCTGCCATGGACGGAGAGGTTCCCGGCAGCGGGCAGCGGTTCCGGCTCGTCAGGAATTGCCATTGCCGCAAAGTGAAAAGCGTCAGCTCATCAATCCCGATGAACAAATACTCCGCGCCCTGATATTGGTAAACGTCGTTCTCCGCTGCGCAGTAGCCGAACCGCGTCGTCGAGCCGTTAACCCACTCCACCACGTGTTTCGACTCGTTGAAGCTGGTGTACAACCTGCGCGGAATATCGCGCCGAAAGTAATTCAGCAGCGATGCCTCCAGCTCCGGAAACGTCCGTCGCAGAATCAAAGTATTTGCGCCCGGGTACGCGAGCGCCTGGATCACCGCTTCCATCAGAAGCGCTTTCGTCTTTCCTGGGCCCGCGGCTCCACCAAACAGCCGGTACTTCGCCCGCGACGAGTGAAAGGCGGCTTGCTTCGCAAACGGCTCATAGTCCAGGCCCAGCGCCTCAATGCGCGCCCTTAGTTCCCTCGGTCCCTCCGAGGCAGCGTTAGCAACTCCAATCTTTGCCAGCAACCCAGCGCTTGGGATGTCGATTACGAAGTCGGGCATCGGTGCAGCCGGGAACCAGCGAACCTCCTACGCAATCGTCCGGATTTTTTCTCCGATGTAAAAGGCCGCTGCACCAGCCAAGAATGCCGTCGCAATCGCCGCGTGATGAACGCTCAAGACCGCTCCCACCACCAACGATCCGATGCCGCCTAGCTGCACCATGTACCCAATCGTCTTATTGCTTATGCTCATGGAATCTCCTAAGAGTGTTCGTCAAACTCGACAAGCTGGCAGGCTCTCACAACCTCCCCGCTTCTCTGCTTCCCTGCTTCTTCGCCTCGCCTTACTAGTCGCGCACCGGCCGTGGAATGTGGTGCGTCAATCGAAAAATCGTCGGTACGTCCTCCGCCGCTTCGTTCGCCGCTGACTTCGCTCCATCAAGTATCCGAACCGACTCCTTCACCACATCCAGCAAAAATTTGTCGGGCGCGATGTCAGGCGAATTATTGGGCGGGGATTTTCGGCGACGCGTAAGAATCTCCATCAGCGTTTCCGCCACTGCCGCTTCGTCGAGCCCAACCTCCCGCATTGCTTCGGCCAGCGTCACCCGCCTCCGCCGCATTTCGGGGTTCCGAACGAGCGGCGGCAAATCATCGGCGGCCTCAGACTTCTTCCGGCCCCGGCCTCCCGCCGTCTTTTGCGTCGCGTCCGTGGTCGCCATCAACGATAGCCCTGCCTCTTCGCCCACGAACTCCGAAACCATCTGCTCCGCAGCCTCGCGGTTGGTCGGCTTCGGCATCCGCGACCGCCGTGATCGCATTGCCCTTCTTGGAATGGGAGCGGGACACGCGCGCGTCGGGTCCGGATCGAGCCGCAGGGGCGTCGTTTTTTCCGCCGCGACGTTTCGCATGTCCCACATCGGGGAAACTCTGTTCAACTTGAGCCTTCATCTGCGCTTGAGCCTGCTGCCTGTGGTCGAATTCCATGATTCCCAGCAACGCTGAATCGAACGCATCTCGGTGCCAAGAGCACAAAATGTCGCCCGCCAGCGCCGTCCGCGCACACGGATTCCAGCCATTCGCAAATCGCGAACGTACGAATCCGACGCAATGTTTCATCTGAAAATCGGGTGTACCTGCACGTCAGTGCAGCCACACTTCGAAAGGACAACAGGAGAGCGTACTTACGCTTTCAAGGAGCTTCTGCCAATCACAGGCGAATCTTCAGGCCGCAGTCTCTTCAATGAGCCACGGAAGTATCCGCGGCGCCTGCGGCCTTGATCTCGATAATCGTCTTGCACTCGTGCGGCGGCGATTCCAACCCATCCGGCGCCACGGCTGAGACGGCAATCCGGTGCTTGCCCACCGCAAACAGCAGTCGAGGGCTCGTTGCCGTGATTCCCTTCGTCACGCCGTGCGCCCCTTCGGGTACCGGAGCGTAAAATAGGAAATACGGCTTGTGACTCGAGATGTCGTACACGCTGAATTTCGCCACACAATGCGCTTTCACGGTCGGCGAACAAGCCGGGGTCTTCGTGAAATCGTAATCGAAGGTCAGCGTGATGCTGTGCGTCGCCGAAGCTTCTGGCGCGGGCGCAGGGGCCTGCGATTGCGCTTGGCTCTTGGAAGTCTGCGGTTCCGTGTGCTCTGCTTGCTCGCGGCCCAATCCAGCGTCCGTTCCGGACAGAGTCCTATACGCTGAACCATGAAGCGCGCCGCTCACGGCCATCAGCACCGCCATAGCAACCACGAAATCAGCAAACCCTCGAGAACGGTCCATTAAACGATCATTCTCCCATTCGCCGGGCTTCGAAATTCTTTAAGCACCAACCCGTCCCTAAACCGTACCATCGCAAGCACTCTCGATGGAAGAATCATCGCATTCCCGATCACCCACCTTCAACTAGCCCAATATCTGCACCGTCACGCCCGACCCGCCCGTAATCGAAACCACTTTAGCGCGCACAAAATTCGCGCGCACACCCGTAGCCACCAGGTTATCGCCGGCGGTCAAGGTCGAGCCCACGTTCGTGGCCCCGGTCGGCACCGCATACTGCCCATCGATGTCGTTGATCGCTGTCTGCAACTGGATATCCACCGCCGTCGGTGCGGTTGCGAAACTGATCTGCCAGCGAATTGCACGCCCGTTCTCCGGGAATCCGGCGTAGCTCGGCAACGCAAATTGCTGGCTCGCCTGCCCCGCGCCCGGAGCTTCATTGTTAAACGCTAACGCCACATCGCCAGGGAAAATCGAGTAAGGCGGATTCTGCGCATTGTAGTTCGGCATTGGTGTAGGTCTCCAAAATGATGTGAGCTTCTAAACGAAGGCCGGCCGGGAAAGCCCGATCGCTCGCACAAGGTCGCTACTCAGAACCCGTGCAAAACGATCAGAACGCGACTCGGCACAAATATCGCAATTGCGTTTGTCTCGTGTGTGCTAATTAAATCTAAGGAAGGGGATGCTCAATTCGTGACGCCAACTGTTCACTGCGCTCTACACTTTTCGAGGTTAACGAATAAGTTTATACGCTCACTTAGAAATTTTGTCAACTCCTTGTGTGTGTACGCGAAAAGAATCCAAGCCGGGAAATCAGCAAACGGCGGAATCCTTCGCAAAAATCACGCCGCAAATCACTGCTGCGGCGCCGGTGGCTGCGTCTCCGGCTTGGTAGGCGCAGGAGCCGTCTCGCCCTTGCCCGCGGGTTCGGGCCGCAAAGTAAAATCCACCCCGCGCGTCGCGTTCTCGTTCACCGTACGCTGCAGGTCGAGCTGTGATTGGTCAATCACATTCTCGCCGCCGTAAGACGTCACATAGTGCAACTTCCCGCCAGCCAGCCAGTAATCGCTCACCGCGTAGCTCGATCCATCCTTCAGATACAAAATCACGTACGGTTGCTGTGGAGAAGTTTCGCCGCCTGATTGCTCCGCGTCTGACGGCGCCGCGAACAAACTTGGATTCGGTTCCTGCGAGCCCGCCGCATCATCTGGCGAGTCGTAGCTCAAATCCGCGCTGTAATCGCCGCCGAAGCTGCCGCCATAGTACCCGTATCCCCCACCGTAGCTATACCCGTATCCGTAGCAGCCCCAGAACGGATCACAAGGATAAAATCCGCCCCACCCCAAACCTCCGCCCCATCCGAATCCGTAATACGGGTAAGGATAGTAGAAATAATTGCGGTTCCTACCGCGGTGCGGTGGAAAAACGTGCGGTGGCCCAGCCACCACAGTCGCGCCACGCGTAGAACGGAACGCTGCATTCGCGGGCTGCTTGTTAACTACAACTGGTCGCACCCCGGTCGAGGGAGCGTAATGATTTACGCTTCCAGACGCATGCCCTGCGCGCGCAGGCGGGTCCTGCCAAGTATTATTTCCACCCGCAAAGCGCTCGGAACTCGCGTTCGATCCCGACGCAGCACCCTTACCGGCAACGCCAGCGCTCGTACCCCTTCCGCTCTCAGAGGAACCGCCATGAAACGGATTCCACCAATGCCCGCCTCCGTTATTACCCGCATTTGCGCTAGCGCTCCCGCCGCTCGCATGGGATCCACCGGAGGATGCGCTCGTAGCACCGGCATGCGATCCACCGCCTCCGGAACCTCCGCTCGCGTGGCCACCGCCTCCGCCACCACCGCCGTGCGAACCACCGCCACCTCCACCATGTGAACCACCACCACCGCCGCCTCCACCGTGCTGTGCAAAGGCCGGTGCAGGCGCAAGGGCTAGCGCCATCGCAAACACCAAGGTTGATGAAATCTTGAAAATTGCGGAAAGCCTTACCGAAGTAATTCCTCTGAATCGAGATCCTGAAGTGCCCGTATCCTGAGAGGCGGTTGTCATGGTTGTAGCCCTCCACCCGACTGGGCGACTGAAGGGTGCTTCTACGCCTACCGCTACTTCCACTTCTACAACCCGCTATCACGTTGCTTCAATTCTAACTAATACGACGCCTCCACGCACCTTTTGGTTTCACCGAGTTTCCGGCCAATTCCCCAATCCTTTCACCGTACCACCAACGCATCCATTTGCGCCACCGGCCTTTGCCGGTCAGCCGCGTCCGTCAGACAAAAAACGCTATACTGCTTCCGATGATCCCCTTTCTTCACCTGGGCCCACTCACCATCCCAACTTTCGGCCTCATGGTGGCGTGCGCCATGTTGTCGGCATATTTCGTGCTGCGTGCGGACCTCGCTCGCCGCGGCATCGCCAGCAAAAAATCAGGCGAAGCCGAAACCCTCATCGCCGCACCCTGCCTCGCCGGCTTCGTCGGTGCCAAGCTCTACCACTTGCTCGAGTCACCGGCCGAATTCTTCGCCGATCCGATCCATCTGCTGCTCAGTCCTTACGGGTTTGCCTGGTTTGGAGGGCTGCTCGCCGGTTTCGCTACTTTCGCGTTTGTCGCATGGCGCCTGGCAAAGCGCAGTACCGCAAATGGCCAAAATCTCTCCGTCCTCGCCATCTTCGACGCAGGCTCTCCAGCCGCCGCGCTGGGCTATGGAGTCGGCCGCATCGGATGTTTTCTCTCGGGCGATGGCGATTATGGAATCCCCACTTCGCTTCCCTGGGGCATGAGTTTCCCCAATGGTCTGGTGCCCACCACCGAGCGCGTCCACCCCACTCCAATCTACGAACTGATCGTCGCCTGCGGAATCGCGTGGTGGCTCTGGCGCATGGGTTCTCCAACGCCCGCTTCTCATCGGCAACCGAAACCGGGCCACGTCTTTGCGGCTTATCTTATTCTCACCGGCGCGGCGCGTTTCCTCGTCGAGTTCATCCGCATCAATCCCCGCTCATTTCTTGGGATGTCAAATGCGCAAACCGCCGCCGTTCTTTCGATGATCGCAGGAGTGATTCTGTGGCTGTCTGTTCGAAGGCACTACCAAAAGGAATCGTGAAGCTACGCACCTAGGGCTCTGTATTCTGATTTTTTTGCGTCTAGGTAACGTCAGCGAGGAATCGGCTGATATCCAGGATGCGACGATTACGCCTGGGCCTTGTCAGTTGGCGTAGTCTCTCCAACGCCGGCTTTCGCCATACGCACCGCAACCAAGCCGTTAGCGAACACTGCTACGCTCCGCGCCGCATCCACTTTGCGTCCCAATTCCACCACGCAGAAAGGTCTGCGCACGATGCAATCCTCGAATCTCTCATTGGCAGCCGCGTCGAATTGCGCACGCAACAACGTACATGCGTGCTCATCAGGCAAGCCTGCCGCACCAGTATCCGAGCAGCTAATAGTCGCGCCCGCCTCGATGCACTCCGCGTCGCCCGTCGCAAGTTCCGCTTGCTTAAAGTAGTGGCCGTATCCTGAAATCAGCAGCCAGCGATCTTCTACCGCGACGCTAATCTCTGCCGCCTCATATCCTGGAACACTGGCCAGAGCGTAATAATTCTCTTCGGACTCAGCCAAATCCACGGGCATCGCACCTAATAAATCGTGCTCGGCCTCTTTCCAGTTCTTCAATTCGCCTCGTGGCTCCGCTCCCCTCACCTTTTGCAGCCGATACGCTCGCTGCATCACTCCCTCATACGCAGCGAGCAGGCACTCCGATAAATCGCGTAAGGGAATTTGCTCCCGTCGGGGATTTCGCGTTTCACCTGACGGCGAGGCATGATTTTCAGTTCCGGCAGTCGAAATTTGTTTCATCGCCATTGGGCGCCCCTTACCCGACCCGCCGTTTTCCGTGCGTCCCCGATGCCCGACCTAGTTCCCGCAGCGCCGACGCTCCAATTCCACGATCTCCGCCATCGCCACCTGACGCTTTTCGTCGCGGAGGCATTTCATGCTTAACAGGCGCATTAAAACCGCGGGATCCGCTATCGGTCGGACTCGTTGGGTTGAGCAGATTTTCGGCCACTCGCGTGCCTCCGCTCTTCGGCTGTCCGTCAGCCCCGAGTAATGGACCAGGGGACAAGCCACGCGAAACACTGTCGCGTTCTCCTGCCCTGCAACCAGCGTCAAAACCACGCAGCACCCCTTCGACTTCTGTCTCAAGTATCCACGGATTCACAGCACGTTTGCCCAACGACCTGAGTCCCTGCTCAATTACCGGTAGCCACAAACACGTCTCCGAAAGCGCCACGGAAATGAACAAATTCCCGCCCTGGCGCGCCACGAGCGGCGCCAACTCATACCCGCTGCCATCTCGCACGTTTTCGGCCGCCAGAATTACCCTAAAGCGAATCGTTTTGAGCACCGTCTCGGCCTCTTGCACGCTCTCCACCGCGTGCGAGCCCCAACCCGACCGCCTCCAGCGTTCCAGCATGGCTTGCGTGTTCGCGTTTATTAGGCCAACGACGAGGACTCGGACCGGAGTCGCAAACATAAATCCACCTTTGGAAGGGGGGAATCTCCACGTGCGCTGACAATTGCTCCAGCTTCAGCTGGATTCCTACTTGTCGCACAATTCAGAACAACAGAGAGGGCCACCCTCGTTGAACTCCCGCGGAGCAAATTCTTTCCCGGGATTCGGTGACATAGGCAGGAAATACTCGCCCAGCTGGGGTCGCACACGGAGCTTTTCAGGGCGTGCGGTGTGGCAGCGGCCGTTAACGACCCAGCAGGGCAAGTGAACCGTTCCGCCATATCCCAATGTCCTTATCGGGAGATCTTGTGCGGAACGTTAGTTACAACTACCCCTTCCAGCTAGGTCTCGCAATCTACGCCTACATCTAAACTGTGACAATTCGGAACATTACTGATTTTGGCGTAAATGTTTACGCATGATACCACAGGACGAAACCCAGCTACGTTCAACTTTATACTTGACAAGCCAATACCCTCACAGTAACGTGGCCTTCGCGTTCCATTCCCCGCCCGTGAACGCTTTCCGTTCCATGGCGAGATCGCAACACCCAATTTGCTCGCTCTACTAGATGACGCTTGCTGACAGAAGTTCGAATCGCGCTCGGCGTTCCGCTCGCTCCAACGCGAAACCCGCACCAGAGGCGCGTTCCGTTCGTGGCGAAGTTGATTCAGAAGAGCGCCGCACAATCCACACCATTCCCGTATCCGATGAAGGAATTCCTGGCTCAATTCAGCACCCGCTCTTCGGCATTCTTATTCGCAGATTCGGTGAATTTCTTTTCGAAGTCGACCACGGCGGAAAATTCGTCACTGCCTGGACTTCTCGAAACGATCTATTGCAGCCGCGCCGTGCGGGCGTTTTCGGCAAGCGTCCTCGCGAGGTTTTCGGTTACGACATTTCTCGCGCCCTCGACCAGATCGTCCAATCGGTCATTCGCCACAAGGTCCGCGCGGATTACGAATTTCCCATCGACCTTCCCGGTGGTTGCCGCTGGTTCCACGCTTTGGCTTACAGCGTAGGCGGCCCCGCCAAAGCCGCTTCCTCCATGTGTCTGATGGCCCGAGATATTACCCAGCGAAAAAATGCCGACTTTAGATTGTCGAAGCGCGAAGCCCTCCTCGCTCACGCCGAGCAGGTAACCCAGACCGGGTGCTGGGAATTGGACGTGAAGACAGGCCGGCGCGATTGGTCCCTGCAGCTGTTTCGCCTTTACGGTTTGGATCCCTCGCAAGGTGTTCCGCCAGCGGAATCAATGTTTGCCATGATCGATCCGGAGGATCGCGAGCGCGTCCGTAGCATTCTCGAGTCGGCGATCAAGAACGGCACGGCTTTTCAATCCGAAGGTCGCTACACGCTTCCCGATGGACGCGTTCGAATTATCTTTATGCGCGGGCTCCCGCTTTTGGACGAGGCTGGAAAAACTGTCCAATTAGTGTCGGTTGCTCAGGACGTGACCGAAACTCGTCAAACAGCCGAGCGGCAAAGGAAGAATGAATCCCTGCTCCTACAAGCCGAAGAACTAGCAAACCTGGGGAGCTGGGAGTATGACGTCGCCAACCAACGATTTATTTGGTCCGCCCAGATGTTTCGCATGCTGGGCATTTCCCCGGACGAACAGCCGGTCCCACTCGGCCGTGCTTGCGCCTTATTTCATACCGACGACCGCATCCGCGTTTGGCAAGAAGTGAAGACTCTCCTTCAGAACCAAGTACCCCTCGAAAACGAGGTTCGTTTCGTCCTTCCAGACGGCCGCATTCGCATTTTTCAGTCGCGCGCGGTTTGTGTCGCAGACGACGCCGGCCGGCCCGTCCGCATTCTGGGCACTTCCCAGGACGTGACCGAACAGAAACTCGCGGAAGGTAAGCTGCGCGAAAGCGAGCGCTTGCTCGCACAGGCCGAAGCCGTTGCCGGTCTGGGAAGCTGGGAGATCCACACTGCCGACGGAACTGTTGTTTGCTCTCGGGAGTGTTTCAGGCTGTTCAATATGGAGCCGTTTTCGGAGCCCGTGCCCGTCGAAAAAATCTGGTCCATTCTGCATTTGGAAGACCCCGAATCGGCCAGGCGCGCATTGAACCACACCATCGCCACGAACACCCCTTTCGAGCACATCTCTCGCTGCACCATGGCCGATGGAAGCATTCGCGTGTATCACTCCCGCGGTATCCCCTACACCGATGCATACGGGCACGTCGCGCGAATCGTCGGCTTCAATCACGACATCACCGAACAGACCCGCACCGAGGACGATCTTCGCCGTCTTTCTCGCCAGTTGCTGACTTTGCGCAGTGAAGAGCAGCGTCGCATCGCTCGTGAACTCCACGAAACCGCCTCCCAAACCTTGGCAGCGCTTAAAATGACCCTCCGCCAGATTGGCGATCTCCTCCCGGAGACCGAAACGCGCGGGCAAGATTTGGTAAGGTCGGCGGGCGTCCTCACCGCAGACGCCATCCGCGAAGTTCGCACCATTTCTTCAATCCTTCATCCACCCCTTATGGATGAAGTCGGCCTCGCTGCCGGCTTGCGAACCTACGCCAAGTTATTTGCTGAACGCAGCGGTCTCGCGGTTGATTTATCCATTCCCGAAGATCTCGGCCGACTTTCAAAGGAAGCCGAGCTCACTGTCTTCTGCGTTATCCAGGAAGCCCTGGCCAACGTCCATCGCCATGCAAAAGCAAATTCCGCGGCCATTCGCATCGAACGCACACCGCGGCGCGTCACCATTCAAATCACTGATAACGGGATTGGGATGTCCATCTTTTCGCCCCCACCCCAGGGCGAGCCCATCCTCGGTATCGGCATTTCCGGAATGCGCGAGCGGGTCAAACAGCTCAACGGTGAATTCCTCGTGTCCAGCTCGGTTGGAATAGGCACGACCATTCAAGTTGTGCTACCGTTGAGTCAGAAGGAAGGCCACAAATGACGGCCCCGCTCCGATGTCCATCGCTCGCCCCGCACCCCAGGGCTCTATTTTCTCGCGCTCTCGCTCTTCCCGGCTCTCCGGCGCCATTCTCGCTCTTCATACTTGCCTTCCAAGGGGAACCCCATGAGCAAAGAACCTGCACTTCCCAAGCCTTATCGCATCCTGGTAGCGGATGACCATGCCGTCGTGCGCCGCGGCGTTCGTGCACTGCTCGAATCTCAACCTGGTTTGGAAGTTTGTTGCGAGGCCTCCACGGGAGTGGAGGCAATTGATTACGTCAAAAAATCCAAGCCTGATCTCGTCCTCCTTGATCTCACGATGCCCGAAATGAATGGACTCGAAGTCGCCCGCGTCATTCGTGACGAATCTCCGGAAACCGAAGTTTTGATCTTTACCATGCACTTCTCCGAGGACGTCGCTCGCGAAGTCCTCCGATGCGGCGCGCGCGGTTACGTTTTGAAGTCCGATGCTGACACCGAACTGGTCGCTGCCGTCCGCCATGTCCAGCAGCACAAACCATTCTTTACCGGCCGCCTGGCCATGACCATGGTCGAAAGTTTCGTCAACGATCAGCGCGACGACTCTGACCGCACCGAGCATCCCATTCCCGGTTGCCCTCTCACCGCGCGCGAATTGGAAATCGTGCAGCTCCTGGCCACCGGCAAAATCAGCAAGGAAGTCGCTGCCGCTATCGGAATTTCCACCCGTACCGTGGAAAGCCATCGCAATCACATTATGAAGAAAATGAATTTCGCCAGTTTCAGCGACTTGATGCGCTTCGCAATCCGCACCAACCTCGTTGAGCCGTGAAACGGCGGGATCATAAAGGCGCGAGGAAGTAGGCCATCATATAAAAAGTGGCGAAGCACCGTACCAATTTCTCTGTATCCGTGCGCCTTCCTTAGGAACTTCTACCGCATCCCACTACAGCGAAATCCTCGGAACGCCGCGCGTTCTCACGGCATCCCACATAGCAGCAAACAAAATCACCTCGGTCCCCGCCCCTCCGAGTAGGAGGAAACCATGCTCCACCATTACAGTCGTCGCGCCTGGAGCGTTTTCGTGGTCATCGGCAGCATCCTGACGGCCGCGGCAATCTGGAATATGCCCGCGTACGAAAGTCGTGCGGTCAATGCAAGACATGCTCATCCGAAGTAAGAGTTTCGGCGCGCCGCAAAGCGGGAAACCACCACGCCCACAGGGCCGTCACCACCAACGTCCCGATTCCGCCGAGCACCACTGACGGTACGAGGCCGAACCAGCTTGCCGTGATTCCGGATTCGAACGATCCTAGCTCGTTGGATGCGCCGATAAATATCATGTCCACCGCGTTCACGCGACCGCGCATCTCGTCCGGAGTCGCCAGCTGCACCAGCGTCGCGCGAATCACCACGCTCACCATGTCTGACGCCCCCACCAGTGTCAGAGCAAGCAAAGACAAGATCAGGTTACGCGACAGCCCAAACACAATTGTAAAGACGCCGAACGCTGCCACACATGACAACATCGTCGCGCCCACGCGCCGCCTGAGCGGCCGATACGCCAACAGAATCGCCATCGCCCCCGCTCCCACGCCATTCGCGCTGCGCAGGATCCCGAGTCCCCACGGACCGGTGTGCAAAATGTCACGCGCATATGCCGGAAGCAGCGCCACCGCGCCGCCCAGGAACATCGCGAACAAATCCAGCGAGATCGATCCCAGCACAACCTTCTGTCGCCAGATGTAAACAATTCCCGCGAGTACGGTTTTCAGGCTGATGGGTTCGCGCGTTCGCACCTTCGTCTTTGCCTTGATGAGGGTTGTGCAGGAGATCGCCAGCAAGTAGGACGCAAGCGAGAGAGCGTAAACCGCCGCCGCTCCGTGAAAGAATGCGTAGATCAATCCGCCCAGCGAAGGCCCTAAGATCGTGCCGATCTGGAAGATAGTCGAATGCCATGCCACTGCATTCGGAAAGTGCTCCTCGGGCACCAACTGCGGCAAGAACGTCCGGCTCACCGGTCCATTCAGCGAGCGCACCACCCCAATCAATACCAGAACAGCGTAAATCGGTTTGATCGAGCGGTAATGTTGCAGCGACACCAGCAGAAGCAATCCCGCGCAGATAGCGAAACCTACGTAGCAAACCACCAGAAGTTTTCTACGGTCAAAACGATCCGCCGCGTGTCCCGAACCAAGAAACAGCAGGAAGCCCGGAAGGAATTGCGCCAGTCCCACATAACCAAGGTCCAGCACGCGATGCGTGATCTCGTAGATCTGCCATCCCACCGCAACCGACAGCATCTCCATCGAAACCACGGTGAAAAACCGCGCCACTTCATACAGCCGGAAAGCCGGATAGGTAAACGCAATTCGCCCAGGCAGCTTCCCATCCTCAGTTTCAGCCATCAGCGAACCGCGCGCCCCCGTAAGAAAACTTCCTGCTTACCCTTTCCCAGCTTCTCTGCTTCGTTCGTTTCTTCGCTGCCTTACCTCTGTGTCTCCGTGTCCAATCTTCAAAATCTCACCTGCGGCGTAGGCGGCGGCAAAGGCTTCCGCGGCAGCATCTCCGGACGATTCGCGGTCATGTACACAAAAGACGCCACAATCACGGCGATCTGCTTCATATCCGGCTCTTGAATCCGCTCGTACACATCCATGTTGGAATGATGCGTCCGCGAATCATAATCCAGCGGATCCTGAATAAACTGAAACCCCGGCAGTCCCACCGCGTTGAACGACAAATGATCCGTCCCACCGGTATTGCGTAAAGTGAGCGTCGTCATCCCCAATCCGCGGAACGGTTCCATCCACTTCGCAAAAATCGGCGCCACCGCCTCATTCCCTTGCAAATAAACGCCACGAATTTTCCCGGTCCCGTTATCAATGTTGTAGTACGCATCCAACTTGGCATGTTCGGGCAAAAGCTTCATCGTCTCGGGATCGCCGAAATGTGCCTTCACATACGCGCGCGAACCCAGCAAGCCCTCTTCTTCGCCGGTCCACAGCCCGACGCGCACCGTCCGCCGCATCGGCATTCCCGTAGCCTTCAAAATGCGAATGGCTTCCAACATCGTCGCCGCGCCTGCCCCGTTGTCAGTCGCACCGGTACCGGCCTGCCACGAGTCAAAGTGCCCGCCCAGCATCACCACCTCATCGGCCTTGTCGGTCCCGGGAATCTCTCCCAGAATGTCGAACGAATTCAAATCCTCGTCATAGAACTTGTTATCTACATCCACCTTCAGCGTCACCGGAATTTTCTTTTGCAGCAAACGATAGATCCGCCCATAGTGCTCCGTCGCCAGCGCCACCCGCGTAATCGCCGGAGGATCCTTCGGGTCGCGCGATCCGCCTTGCTGCACGAACACCGTCCCGTCGTCTCCGCGATTGCTTTCAATCCACGCCACGGCGCCTTCCTCCAGCAGGAATTTCTGCACCTTGTTCTGGAAATCCCGTTGTGCCCGATATTTCGCGTACCGATCTTCGTTGCGCGGCCCCGGAACCGGTTCGGTTGCCAGATCGGCCAGTTCGGCATCCGTATAACGGTGCGCGTCCGGCTCGAAATGCGGCTTCAGGTTCGGAGCCGCCGCGTCGGTCAGCACAAACTTCCCTTTCAATTGTCCTTTGTATTTCGCAAAATCCTCTTCCTTCTCCATCGGCGCCAACACAGCATCGCCGGTCACCGGACCGTTTGTCCCGGGCGTCCACGCCTTCGGATACGCAATCAGATAAAAATATCGCGGCGCCACCATCTCCGCCGAAGCATGCTCGTTCGACCATCCGCGTCCGAACGGCCACGTCTCCTCATGAACGTTCTCGAGTTTCCACTCCTTCATCTTCCCCATCGTCCATTCGCCCGCGGCTCGCACGTTTGGGGAATTCGTCAATCGCGGCCCGTACACATCGGTCAAATAGCTCTCGATTTCCATCACCTGCGAACGATTGAACCCTTCGTCCTTGATTTTGTAGATCGCATCATAATCCGGGGCATCATTCGCAGGCGAAGCAACAGCCGACGCCGCACCCGCCGCGCCAGCTTCCGCGCTCTTGGCCTTCTTGTTCGATTTCGTCGCTTGCGCACCATTCCCCTCGACGCTAAAAAAATGAACCGGCCTGCGCCCCGCCATTGGCAGCGCCACGGAAAACGCCAGCAGCACACCCAGCACGATTCCGAGCTTTCGCACGATCATCCTCCGCAATCAAGTTTTGTACGGATTGACCCACGACCCCAGAAGCAAACGCTAGCCACTCAGACGCCCACCCTCGGCGTCGCGTTTCACCCAATTCAATCCGCCACTCAGTGGAGACCGCACGCCGACGCCTCGCCAGAACTTAGCTTCACGAAGCCCATCAACAATCCAGCTATCCACACGGAATCCAGCTGCAATCCAAGGTGCCACCGCCGCAGCGCCGGAGGCACGGCATAAAACTTAGCGCGGCGCGCCGGAAGCGCCGGGAAAAACGCAAAAATGAAACCCGAGCGCCGTAGGTGCGGCACGAGCTTCGCCCCTCGTTCGCTCGCCATTCAACATGGAGCACTCGCTTCTTACTGCCGCGCCGCCAACGCCGTACTCGTCAAGCTATACAAAAGCGTCGCCAAAACGATCAGCGTAAACACCACGTACATCCAATCCTTCTCCATCGCAAATCCCACCACCGAAAACACCACCCGCGCCACCGGCGTCGCAATCAACAATAGCAGTCCCAATTGAATCAATCCCGCAGGCTGCAATGAAATCGCCTCGTGCACAATCTGCGTCACATGCCTCAGTTCCGCAGGCTCTCCACGAAACGTCTTGTAGTTCGGCGCCGCCTCCCGCGCTCGAGCCACATACCACACGCCTCCAGCAAACACCACCAACGCCGCCAGAATCACCCCGCTGCGCAGCAACTTGCCGAGCCACATCTCGATCGCTTTGTCGCTCGTCGCTCCCGCCGCCATTCCATCGCTGCCGGTAGTCATCTACAACCTCCCCTTCACTCCCTGCAGTATCATTTCCACCGCCAGCGCAGCGATCACCACTCCAAACACCACTCGCAGCGTGCGCACCTTCGCTCCAGGCAAAACTCGCGCCCCGGTCAACGCTCCCAACAAAACTCCCAACATCACCGGCATTGCCAATCCCGGATCGATATATCCGTTCCGCAAGTAAATCCCGGCGCTCGCCGCCGCCGTCACGCCAATCATGAAATTGCTCGTCGTGGTGGAAACCTTGAACGGGATCTTCATCGCCTGATCCATGGCCAACACCTTTACCGCGCCTGAACCAATCCCTAGCAGCCCGGACAACACCCCCGCTACATACATCAGTCCGAATCCCAACGGAACCTGCCTCACGTGGTACGACTCGAGCCCGCTCGCTGTTGGATACGATCCATCCATTCGCAACATCGTGGCAATCCGGTCCGGCGGCAAACCCTTGTGCAGCTCTTCATGCGTCTGCGTCGAGCTATAAGCCGAATAAAGCAGCACGACTCCGAATACGATGGCGATTATGGAAGTGGACAAATGCCCCGCGAGCACCGCACCACAAATCGCCCCCACCGTAGTGGCAATTTCCAGAAACATCCCTACGCGCATATTCGAATATCCCTCGCGCAGGTAAGCAGCCGCCGCCCCCGAGGAAGTCGCAATCACGGACACGAGCGATGCGCCAATTGCGTAGCGCATATCTACCCCAAAAACCAAAGTCAGCAGCGGCACGATCACCACTCCGCCGCCCAGTCCCGTCAGCGACCCTAAAAATCCCGCCACGAAAGACCCCAGGGCCACCACCAAGCTGAATTCCAGGGTGTGCAAAACTAAAAAGCTCCAGTTTCCTATGTAGGATTGCTAACTTCAGGCGCAGGTAGGCTAACACGGAGAACGGCGTCGTGCATTACCGCAGGAAAGGTTCTGAGGACCGGATCGCGCGGCGCGTAAAATCCGAACGCCTCCGGCTGCCTGCAATCAGCTTCGACGGAGCAAAGAAGCGCGTCTTTCGAGATCAACGAAGGAAAAATCGAGAGCTCGGGCTTTGCTATTTCGTCCCGATAGCCCTGTGCTCTGGCGCGAGATCATACACGTATCGAATTTCCACTGGTCCATATGAACGTGTGCGTTCCAACCGCACGGTTTCGTAAAGTTGCCTGCCACCAGGCGCTGGTTCATACGAACGCGTCACCCTCGCTCCGTGCGATCCGTCATACTCCGCCACCAGGCGGTAACTCTCCACCCAGTAAGCATCGAACTCCTGATATTTCTCATCCTTGGACTTCGGAACCTTGCGGCCGTCAGTGTAATACACGCGCTCGCGCCCCAAATCATCCTTCACATCAATTTCTTGGCTGTTTGAGTCCTTGGGCGCCGTCGCGCTCTGAGCATCCGTAGCACCCTTCGCATCAGCAGCACCTTTCGTGTCGCTTGTTCCCTTCTCGTCGCCGGTTCCCTTCGTGTCCGCGGCCGCCGCCGGATCTTTCACCGCTACAGTCAACGAGCCCGCGGGATTCAGCAATTCCTGCATCTGCGCGCGATCCAATTCACTGTCCGTCCCATTGTTGCCGTTGCGTCTTGAAGAACCGCCTCCGCCGCCGCCACCCCCCGGAAAGGGTGAGCCCATTCCGCCCATGTGAATGCCTCCGGGTTGGCCGCCGCCGTTCCCGCCTCCTCCACCGCCGCGTGGGCTCGCAACGTTTCCATCATTGCTCGCTTCCTTCAACTTCTCGTGCGCGTCGTCGCTTTCATCCACATTCAATCTCCAGAAGCCGAAGAGCTGCTTCCGTTGCGGCACAGCCACTTCCTCCGGCCGCATCGTCGGTCCGGAAGCAGGCTGCGCAGCGTCCGGCGACGAAGATTCGTCGGGCGGCCGCATCGGCCCAGGAGCTGCTTGTGCATGCGATACATTCGGAAACGCAATAATTCCGGCGCCAAACAACGCGCTCACAGCGAGGAACCTCGCTACGCGCAGTGTTATGATCCCGCCAATCAACATATTTCCTCTGGCTCGCCTTAATCTACCACTTGAGTCTCTTCCGGATATCTAGCGGGCGAGCTAACGAATAAAGATGCGGAAAATCACGGGCGGGATGTCATGAGGGTCCCGGAGAGCTCCCGCTGCGACCCTCCACAATCCATAAAAGAGTTGTCATCCCGAACGGAGTGAGGGATCTCTCTTCAGTTGTCTCGGCGAATAGCGCCAGCGCAATATTGACGATCTACTATTGCGTAGCCGCGCCACTCCCGCCGCCCGCCTCCACTTTCTGCAACAGCGCCAAAAACTCCGCGCGTTTGCTCCCCCCAACCCCGACTGTCGCAAACGCCACATGGATCAATGGCTGATTCGCATGCGCCGCGTCGTTCACCCACGGAAATGATCCCGCCGCTCCGATCGCCCAGAAAAAGTCCGCCTCCTCGCCCTGCAAGTACGACGGCAAATTGAAATGCGTGGCTGCACCCGGGCCCACGGGCGAAGTTCGTAGCGCTTCGAACACGTACCACGTGATTCCCGCCGACGTCACCCGCTCCATCGGCGCCAGATAAAACTGCGACATCATCCCATACACGCGCGGGCCATCATTGGTCTGCACGAAAGTAATCCCGGAACTCACCTGCGCCGAAAAAAAACCCTCCAGCGTCGAGTCGTGCCGGCAGTGATAGGACACTTGCAGTTGCGGCGGCGCGCTGCTCGAAGTACTTCCCGGCGCCGGCGCGAAGCTCGCGCCTCCGTTCGTTCCCAATACTTGATTAACGCAGGCTCCATCGGGCGGAAAAAAGAAATAGAAGAGCAGATCCAGCACGCTCATTCCCGAACCGCCCGGCATGTGCATTTGTGTGTCCAGCCAGTTCGGATCATGCCCGGCCAGCGGATTCGTGGAGGTCGCAAACTGCAAAATCCCCGGCAGCCGTTTGTTTTCCAGCGCCAGCACGCCCCCAAGATGAAACGGTGGCGCATAGGGCGCGAGCGCGTCCGGCGGTCCCACACCTCCTGGATCGAACTCCTGCCACGCCGTCGGCAACAAAATCGAAACCCCGTTCGTAATCCCGTGTTCGATCCCGCTTTCCGCGCTGTGCTTGGCACCATCGCCGTCCGCGGTTTGCGCGTCAGCCACCGGCGTACCGCAGATCATTCCCAACGCCACGAAGGCCGCAGCTGCAATCCAAGCCTGTTGACTCCGCCCTAAAAACATTCCGAATCGGCTCCGTCAGCCAGCAGAATTTCTTCTTGCAGTGTGCCAGCATCCGCCACCAAAAAGAAGCACCAGTTGCAGCCAGCAAAACGCCCCTTGCGCTATAAAGGCTGCGTCCAGCGCACTTCGAAACGCACCGCCGCTCCATCTGGGAGTGCGGAAGCTTGCTTCCGCCTGTTGCAAGGCGAGGCTTGCCTCGCCGCTCGCGCGGAGCTCGCACCGCTCGCGTGAGGCGTGAAATTGTAGCGGCCGGTTCGTCAGCGTATTTTGGGACAAACCGGGCAGCCCTTGACTTTGGCCATTTCTCTGCTTTCGTAACTCGCTGTTCTACCTAAAAAAAAACGCCCCGGGACGCGACCGCCCCGAGGCGCAAAATCATGTCCTCGAAATATATTTAGACCTTCTTCGCCGACTTCCTTCGCCCTCGGCGCTTCGTAGGAGGCGTCGCAGGCGGCTCTCCGACCAACTCCGCCGACCAAATCGAAGTAACGAACTTCTTCACGCCGTGATCATCAAAATCAATCGTGGTGCGTTCGGTGTTGGATTCCGTAACGATTCCCATACCGTACTGCTCGTGACGAATAGACTGCCCTTCGACTAGTATTTGCACCGACTCCTCCTTGGATGATTATCAAAGCGCCTTTGGAAAAATTGCCAGCCCCACGGCGCGCTTCCGCCCCGCGAAGCAAATTCGTGGATCACAGCTTGGCTTTCCATCCCGGAAAGGGCGGGGGCTGGTTCCGCCCCTGTCGGGCATCCGCCGCCAATTGCGCGAGGCCGCTGCGGTGCCGGGACTCAGCAGCGACGCCGTTTCAGGGAAACACCACCGCGCAAAATCGGTACAACTAACGAGCGCAATCGCTCGCGCCCAAAACACCGACTCAAGGTCTGCGGCACGTATGGCAGCAACAGATCGCGCCGGAGTCCGAATCAGTCGGCCGCCACCCTAGCTACCGCCCGCCCCAAATACGTTTCAGCAGATCGAATCAAACTGAGTTAGAGACCTACGACGTTCTCGGCCTGAAGGCCCTTCGGTCCCTGCTTCACTTCGAATTCAACCGCCTGCCCTTCGTTGAGGGACTTGTACCCTTCAGCCTGAATCGCCGAAAAGTGCACGAAAACGTCCTCACCCGACTGGCGCTGGATGAATCCATAGCCCTTAGCTGCATTAAACCACTTCACGGTACCTTGCTCTCTGCTCACTGGAAACTGCTCCTACTTTATTCATTCGGTGGCGCTTAACCACCTCGAAAGCTATCTGTTGCCCTCAAAATTCCTGCCCTGTCACAAAAAAAGGCCGTCGGACGGTTGCCCGGCAGCCTTTACGAATCGTGCCAAAAAAGGAACTTATGAGCAACAAACGCACTCAAAGATTACCACATTTTCCCCGCCTTCGCAACGCCTTCCCCTCGAGACGGGTTTCTCTGTCAAGTCTTAGCTGTAGCTGTGTCCACGCAACGCCAGGTCCAATCGAAGTTTGCTGCGCTGCCCCGACGAATTCCCCCAAACGCCCGCGAACCACAGCACAGCCCCACGGCAAAATTAATACTGCAAACCAACGTTCCCAATAAGGATTCTTCCCGTGTCGGAATCAAAAAGCAGTGCGTTATTGTCATCTATCAAGTAAATCGTCGCATTATATGTAACGTTCGGATTCATTCCGGCGATAACCACCTCGCCTCGCCCCGTCGTCGTGTCCGGCGTAGTGGACACCACTGTCGTGGCTGCATTCACAGGGTCCCCCGCGTTTACCGCGCTGTATGAGCTGATATCAATCGTTCCACCGCAACTGATGCCGCTCGAAGCGGCGCAACCCGTTCCCCACGACACTTCCCCCGAGACATTCTGCTGATAAGAAGCGGGCGCATTGTGGAAGATCCCTTGTCCCGCCAGTCGGAACGAGAAGTGATCTGTGCTCGCAATGGTTAGCATCGCCGTCTGCAGGTAGGCAGCGCCCGTCGTAAGCGCTGTGTCATCCAGCTCCACCATCACCGCCGACCCTTGCGCCGTTTGATACGCCGCGAACTCCTGCGTAGTCGAACTCGCCCCGCCCGAGCACGTCCCGCTCGATAAGTTCAGCTTTAGATCAATTCGTCCGGTCGTAGGATCGACAGCGTACGTGCAGGCTCCCAGCGTCGTGTCGGCCGTCACAGTCCCGGCATTGTTGCTATCGAGAACGCCGCTCGATGTTGCCCCCGCTCCACTCGAAGCGAACACTCCGCCTGCCGCGTACGCTCCCGTGGAGGAATTACCTCCTACCGTGAACGCGTAGTTCCCGGCCATCAGGCTCGCAGGCGTGAACGAAGCCCCAGTCAATCCGCCGTAAATGTCGCCGCCCAGATAATTGTTGCCGTCAATTTCGACGACGTGCATCTGCGTGCTCTGCTCCGCCGTCGTCGTATTCACGATGTAGAACGCATATTGGACGGAACCGGTCGTCGTGCTCGTCAGCGTGATCGTCCCGCGTCCGCTGCCGGGAAACGTCGGATCCATCGCATATGTGCCCGCAAGCGTTCTGTCTCCGGTCGTCACTACGCCGCCCGGCTTCAGGCTGTCATTCACATCCAGGATCGCATTGCTGCCTGAAATCGTCCCGGCGCCATTCGCCACAAATTTCCCGGCCATTCCCTGCGGATAGAACGTCTTATCTCCTCCGGAAACCGCAAACACATATGGCCCGGAAAGCGCCGCGGGTGAAGTAGTCAAACCATTCAAATTTTGCTGGTCAATTGTTCCGCTGCCGGTCGTCTTCACGTCAAACCGCGTCAGCAGAGCGTGCTGGAAACTCGTCAGCACGAATTGCCATGTATCTACGGTTCCTTGCCCGGCGCCTGAGCCTGATCCCACGCTGATTTTCGCCGTGCCCCTTCCGTCCGGTCCCACTACGTACGTCCCCGAAATCGAAACCTGAGTGGACGGGCCCGTTCCAAAATTGTCCACGTCCTCCACGCCGCTCACGATATGCCCGGCCCCGTCGGCCTGAAAACTGCCCGCCACCGCAACAAACCCGGATTGATCGTTTCCGGAATAGGAGAAGGCATACGGCCCAGTCAAAGAATGATCGGAAAAAACCACCGAAAGCGTCGCAGTTGCCGTCAAGCTCCCGCTCGTCGCCGTCACCGTTATTACGTTCCCGGCCGGCGGATTTGGCGGCGCCGTATACAACCCCGTCGAATCAATCGTGCCAACATTGCCGGTCCCAGTGGATGAAAGTGACCACGTCACTGCCGTATCGTTCAGGTCGTTCAGAATGGCCGAAAAAAGTTGAGTTCCTCCTGCCGGAACCTGCGCCGTTGAGGGGCTCACTGAAAGGCCAGTGCCGGCCCCGACGGTCAACACGGCTGTATTCGATGTTATCAACGTGCTGTTCGTCGTCGAACCCGGCGTCTGCGGGGTCGTCGCGGTGATATTCACTTCACCGTTCGTCGTTGTCGGCACCACCGCTGGCGCCGTATAAACTCCCACCAGCGCGTCCTGCGCGGATGCGCCGATCAGCCCCAGCGCTGCACTGCCGCCCGCGGTCCCGTTCACGTACCAGGTGACCGTCGTGGTCGTCGTGTTGTTCGTGGAATTGTTAAGGGTGACCGCTGCGGTGAATTCGGTCTGCGTATTGATCGGCACGCTGGCCGTCGTCGGAGTGATTGCCACCGCTGTAACCTGTACGTTGCCGCTGCCCCCACCGCACGCGGAAATGCTCGCCAGACCCGCGATCGTGAGCGCCAAAACCAACCAGCTTGAAACCCGTTTCCTCATCGCCGGCCTTCCTTTTGATCGTTCCGCGCCGCTCCGCCTATCAAATCCGTGCTTTGGCGCAGTGTCAGAACGCTCTCAAGAAAGTCCTGTTTAAAGTAGCCGCAAGCCCACTTCCGCGTCTGATCTCTATTCATTTCCCTCTGTCGGCTCACTCTCGCAAGATGGTCCCGGGGCACACGCGTGGATACCTGTATTCCCCCGGAGAATGAAAAAGTTCCAATTCTTAGAGGTATTGGCGCGCTGTTCGGTTGCCCCTAATTGTTCATGCCACGGGCATAAGAAGATTAAAAGGCCCCACATTCTACCGCGACGGCCCCGCAATGCAATTAGCAAACTTCCCGCGCGTATTTGCCAAGTGCCTGCACGTCGACTTACTGCAGCAATGTGAAGCTTCCGTAGAACGCCTTCCGCAGGATCATCCCTCCCACAATCGCGGCCGAGATGCTCAAAAGCGTTCCGATCAGAAAATACTCCGCAAACTGCTCCTTCTTGAATTCCGGATATCGCGCAATGGACTTCGCCGCCAGAATCAATCCCGCTGTCGCGGGAGATCGCAGAAACAACGCCGTCATCACCAGAAAACGCTCCAGCCATCCGATGTACATTCCCGCGTTGCTCAATTGCAGAGGCGACTCGCTCACCTGCAAGTCTCGCAGCAACGGCCTGGTCAGGGAGCGGATCAGGTACCCGCCGCCAAAAATTACTCCCACATACACCACCATCAACAGCAGCACGCGATCGGACGGCGTGCGCACGATCCCCAGAAAGTTCAACAAAACAGCGCTCGGCGCCACGCGCGCAATCCAGCAGCCGGCCGCCACGATCGTCACAAAATGCGCCAACTGATCGATCGCGAATGCCGTCGTGCCTTCCGCCCACGCCGCCTTCCTGCCCAGTGCGATTTTGCACCAGTCAATTCCCAGGTGCACTAGCGTCAGTCCCAGCACCGCAGCCTGAAAACGCAGCGAAAAGAAAATCCCCGGCACAAAAAATCCCGTCACCGCCACTCCGCACGCGAAATAAATTCCGCCGTGTTTCGCATACCCCGTCGCTGCCCCGCTCCTTTTCTGCTTTACCATGGGCGAGCTTTGCAGCACAAAATCCGTCAGCAGATGCGCTAGATAAAGCGCCAGGATCGTCCTCATCGCTATTTCCATGGCCCCACTCCCCTCTCCCGCTTGTACGTCTTCATACAACTTTCACTTCTTGTACGTTTTTGTACAACTACCCAAACCGCTCCTCAATCACCGCTTTCATCCCCGCAATCGTCTCTTCCATCTGCCAGAAATAACCTCGCTTCAAATTGCGCGACACCGTCGAATTATCCAGTCCCAGCGTCTTCGCCGCGTCTTCCAGCCTGCGCTTGGCCCGAAACACCTCAATCGTCTCCCACTGCTTCTCCGTAATCTTCAGCACTAGCGTATCGTGCAGCGCATAAATCAAATTGGCGGTCGAATCGAACACCTTGTCCCGCGACTCAAACGCCGTCAGCACATCAAACTTGCTCCCCGCGTTCCCTTTAATCCTCTCCAGCGCCTTTCGTGCGAATTGAAAAGCCTCCCCGCCCATCCGGTTCACCGGAGACTGCACGCGCCCCGGAACCATTCCAAACCCGATGCCCATGCGCAGCCGCAGCGGCCGCAATCTCGTCCGCAGGTCAATGATCAATTCCGGTATCCGGGAATACGCGCTGATAATGGTCTGGAATTCGTCGCCCGCGGTAACCGCATACGGCAGCCGGATAAACTTAGCCTCGCGATGCGCCCGCGTCGCCGCCGCCAGTCGTCGGCCCAGCACCCTGCGCAGATCCCCGCGCGCGCTCGACCCAATCACATCCGCAATCAGCACCGCATAGCAATTTGTCTTCATTGTACGTTTTCGTACAATTATACCGATTTGTACGAATCTGTACAACCACAAAAATCGCGCTCTCTTGCTCCCATCACCTTCGCGCCCTGTCTCTAATGGAACCGGTGCTCGTCAAACGTAAAGTTCTCCGTTGCGGCATTCTGGGCGACAGTACCTACACTGTTAATTACAATACTGGGCCGCTGTATAGTTCTCGCACCCCCGAATCCGGCGTGAATACCCCGAAAGTTCGTGTCCGCAGTTCTGCCGCGGCCATCCTTGCGCTAGAATTACAGCCGGCAGGCTCTCCTCCGCGCTTTCTTGGAAGCCTGTATTAGTAAATGGACGCGAACAAGAGCGAAAACTCGGACGCTGCGCTGCCTCACATTCTCGTCGTGGACGATGACGTCGAGCTCTGCGAGCTTCTTCGCGAGTACCTCGAGCCTGAAGGCTTTCGTATTGACGTCGCCTATGACGGCGCAGAAGGTTTGGCACGCGCCATCTCCGGCGATTTCACCTTGGTTGTCCTCGATGTAATGCTTCCTCAGATCGAAGGCTTCGAAGCGCTCCGCCAGATCAGGCAGAAATCCCACCTCCCCGTGATTATGCTCACTGCCCGCGGCGACGACGTAGATCGCATCCACGGCCTCGAAATCGGCGCGGACGACTACTTGATGAAGCCCTTCAATCCTCGCGAGCTGGCGGCTCGCATTCAGGCGGTTCTCCGACGCAGCACCGTTCCCGATTCTTCCTCACTCGTCCCGGAAACGATCGTTCTCGGCGATATCGAGCTGAATAAAGGGGCCCGCACGGTCCACCGCAAGAATCGCGAGATCGAACTCACCTCCGTCGAATTCGACCTACTCGCTTTTTTTATGAAGACTCCTGGGCACGTCGTCTCTCGCGACGACATGGTCAAGGCCGTCCTGCGCCGTGAACTGGTTTCCTTCGACCGCAGCATTGACGTCCATGTCAGCAACCTGCGCAGAAAACTCGGCCCCGCACCGGACGGAGGTGATCGCATTCGCGCCATCCGCGGCGTCGGCTACCTCTACGTGCTCCCAAGTAAGGCCAGGAGCCGCTGATTCGCCATGCAAAGTCTATACTTCAAAATTTTCTTGTGGTTCTGGCTGGCGATGGTTCTCGTCAGCGGCACTCTCATTTTTTCCGTCGTCACCACGCAGACCGAATTCACCACGAGCCGCACCGAGCAGTTCGACAAGATTCTCACGTCCCTGGTGGCCGCCCGAGCCGCAGACATGCTCGAAGACCACGGCATGGGCGCGCTGGCGGATTACCTCGAATCGCTCGATTCAACCTTGCATTGGCAGGCTTTTCTCTTCGACGACGAAGGCAATGAGATCCTCTCCCAACCCACGCCCTCCGAAGCCAACATCATTGCCCAGGCCGCGCTGCAAACCAACGACACCAGATTCCTGGTATCGCACGGAAGAAAATTCGTGGCCAAACGCACGACTGGCTCCGACGGCACCCGCTATGTCTTCGTCATGAGTGAGGAAATTCCGTCGGTCACCAGTCTCCTCCGCGCTCCGCTCGCCATTCAGATCATCCGCGCTCTAGTCGTCGCGTTCATGGCCGGCTTGGTTTGCTTTTGGCTCGCCCGTTACATCACCGCGCCCATCCGTCAATTGAGTGCCGCCACCCATCGCCTCGCAGCCGGCAATCTCGGCGCACGCGTGGACGGCTCCGCCACCCAACGCAAAGACGAAGTCGCCGATCTTGGCCGCGACTTCAACCACATGGCGGAACAAATCGAATCCCTCATGTCGTCCCAGCGCCGCCTGATCCGCGACATTTCCCACGAACTGCGCTCCCCTCTCGCGCGTCTCGGAGTTGCCCTGGGCCTCGCTCGCCGCAACGCCAATCCTCAATCCGTTGCAGCGCTCAATCGCATCGAATTGGAAGCCGAACGCTTGAACGGCCTCATCGGCAGCCTCCTGCGCTTGGCTCGACTGGAAAGTGGCGAAGCGCTCATGGAACAAAGCCCGGTGGAACTCGACGCATTGCTGCGCCACATCGTCGCCGATGCGGATTTCGAAGCGCGCGGCCGCAACCGTTCCGTGCGCATCATCGCCTCCGAACCTTGCACCATCACCGGAAATCGCGAAGTCCTAGGTAGCGCTATCGAAAATGTCGTCCGCAACGCCGTCACCTATACCAAGGATGGTACGGAAGTCGAAGTCAGTCTCTTCACTTCCGAAAATGGCATCGGCCGGCAAGCCACGGTTCGTGTGCGCGACCACGGTCGCGGCGTACCAGCCGAGCGTCTCGCCGATATTTTCATTCCGTTTTATCGTGTGGCAGACGCGCGCGAGCGCTCCTCCGGCGGCACCGGTCTCGGCCTCTCCATCGCCGAACGCGCCGTCCATCTCCACGGTGGGACTGCGAAAGCGGAGAACTCTACCGAAGGTGGCTTGATCATTGACCTGCGATTCCCCATTCCCGTGACCGCGCCCCCTGACGCCGCCCCTGCCGTCGCTCAAGTCTGAGACCGAGCTGGACCCGCCACCCCGTGAAAAGCGCCCAAAAAATCCAACTCCGACAAGGCTTCTGTCAGGACCCGCTTGGCAGCCGAAAAGTGCCCTGCACGGACCGTGCAAACCGTTTGATTCCATGAGCTTGCACCCTAGACTGCCGGTACTAGTCCCGACCCTAACCTCAGTACCGTCAGAATGTTACTTTTACCCTAGTGTGCCACCCCCGTGCGTCCGCTAAATTAGCCCTTCGCACAACTTTGGAAAAGGGGACACGTGAGCAAGGCGTCCAGACTATTCCGCTTCAGGGCAAATCGCGAGACGACACTCTCCGTGCTATTACCGGCGATCGCTCCGTCCCCAGTATCGGTCGAATCCATCGTCGAGGAACGCCCGGAACCCGCCTGCCAGCCGGTCGCACCCGAAACACTCGAACCATCCGCCAACTCCGAAGTTTCGGACAACCGCGGCCTCTCGAGCCCGCTCCCGGAAATTTGGCTTCCCGCCGTTCCCACTCCTTCTCATCACGTCTCAGCGCAACCGGCATCTGACGACATAGACATGTCCGACCCGCTAGCCATCCTTCAGCAAGCGATAGATCCGTCGTTCCGATCCCATTCGCGTTCCAACGGTAAAACTAAGACCCTCCGTTGGGTTTCGCGCCCGTTCGACTCCGTCTCGGCCTCCACAGAACTCGACGACGCCACGATCATCGGCGCGAAAGTCCACTGTGAAGTGAGCGTCCCGGGAACTTTTCTTACCGAGACGATGGACTTGGAAGCGATCGCCGCATCGGCGCGCGAAGTGGTCGGCTCATCTGGCTCAGCCGTTGCCTGCGTAGAGGACGAACAAAACTCAAGCCCCTCCGAAGCCGCAATCGAAGAACTCGTCGCGGAAGTCAGCGCGGTCGCCGAGGAATTTGTAGCTGAACAAGTTCACCATGTGCAGCCGGCCCACAACGGCACGCCGTCCGCCGTTCCTTGCGCCAGCGCCGTGCCCGCCGCAGTCAACGAACCTCCAAGAGACCGTCGCCGCAAACGCCGCGCCATGATCTCCGCACCGATTCGTATTCGCCTTCTAAACAATGAAACCAACAGCGCCGATGAAATTGCCACCACGGTGGATGTCTCCCGCACCGGAATCCTCTTCCATTCCCGGCGCAATACCTACACCCGCGGCATGGAAGTCGCCGTCGTATTTCCTTACAGCCAGTCGCCCGCTGCCACGCACATCGAACAAACCGGCCGCGTGGTTCGCATCAACGATCTAGACGATGGCACTCACGACGTGGCCATCGCGCTCAGCGCCGCCACCTCTGAAGATTCGCCCGTCGTCCCCGCACCCGCGTCATCCGCGCCGGCAACAAAAAAGCCCATGGTGCTGGCCGTGGATGCCGATGAATCGCTGCGCGACGCGCTCAAATCGTACTTGCAGAACGAAGGCTACGACGTGATCGCCGTCAACAATGCCTCCGATGCCCGGGAAGTTCTCAATATCTTCACACCCGCCCTCATCATCGCCGAAGTCGAAGGCGAGGGCACCCCGGGCTATGATCTGTGCAGCTACGTGAAATCGAGCGCTCAGTGGCGCCGAATACCTGTCGTACTCACCACCAGCTCCGCCTATCCCAGCGATTATTCCAACGCGCATTCTCTCGGCGCCATCGTCTGCATGGCCAAGCCCTATAAACAAGAGCGCCTCGGCCACATCGTGCGCCTTCTCGCTCCCCTGCCCGAGCATTTGCAGAACAATGTCGCGCCGCACGCCGCCGATCCCACGCGCGTTCCCGGGCGCGATGGCAACTGGGCCGCGCGAAATCTCCGTCTCGTGCGCGGCAACGGCAGCGCGAAAAAATCCAGCAACAGCAACGGCAGCAGCAGCAAAATCCGTTTTCGTTTTCCTTCTTTCCGTTAGTTCCCTCCCAGCAGCGACGCTAAGATTCGCGAGTCGTACGCGCAAAAAATAATTTATCGCGTTGTAGGCCGTCCGACACTTTCGCCCATCGCTAGGTGCCTGTACCAAAACTGTACTTCCGTTAGGTTGACGTTCTTCCTCCCACACAATATTGTCTCGCCCATCGCGACAGTTCGTGCTCAGTCTCTGAGCGTACGAAAACAGCTCGACAGTTTTGCAACGAGTTAACTCCCCAGCTTTTAACTCTGGAACCGCGCCTACCGGGAGTGTGTCTATTTTCTCCCGCTGCTGTAAGTACGTTCATTTGGGGGCCACATGAAACCGCTAAAGATCGGTACGCTTGCATGTGTAGTCCTGCTTGCTTCGACGATTGTCTCCACTCTCATCGTTCGCGCGCAGTCGCAACGAGGAGCCGGCGCCACCGCTTCCAACGGTGGCGTAAGCGATCCCGGTGTCCGCAGTGACGCCGTCGTCGTCGGCACACCTCTAGCCTCGCTCAGTTCCGATCAACTTCAGTATTTCACGGATGGGATGGCGCGCTTCTCGCAGGTAGATTCCGTTGGCGGCAATGTCTCTGGGGAACCCGGCATAGGTCTTGGCCCTGGTTTCAATTCCAATAGCTGCGCCAGTTGCCACGCGCAACCCGCTGTCGGTGGCAGCAGCCCCAGCACTACCGCCTATCCGTTCATCGGACCGAATCCGCAGATTGCCGCGGCGTCTGATTCCGGAGGCAACAATTCAATTCCCTACTTCATCTCCGCTGATGGTCCCGTCCGTGAAGCTCGTTTCCCACTCGCGGTCAACGCCAACGGCAGCGTCACTTCCACTCCGGACGGCGGGGTTCATGATCTCTTCACCATCGCCGGTCGTTCCGACGCGCCCAACTGCTCGATGGCGCAGCCCAATTTCGAGCAAATGCAGCGCGAGAACAACATCATCTTCCGCATCCCCACTCCCGTCTATGGCGAAGGCCTCATCGAGAACATCCCCGACGCCACCATCCTCGCCAACATGATCGCTAACTCTCAGCTCAAGAGCCAACTCGGGATCACCGGCCATCCCAATTACAGCGGTAACGATGGCTCCATCACCCGTTTCGGCTGGAAGGCGCAAAATAAATCGCTCGAAGTCTTCGCCGGCGAAGCCTACAACGTCGAAATGGGCGTGACCAACGAACTCTTCCAGAACGAGCGCGGCAAACCTCCAGCTGCGTGCCTCTACAACCCCACGCCCGAAGACGAAACCAACTACACTTACTCCAGTTACCAGATTCCCAGTGATACAGTCGCCTTCGCCGACTTTATGCGCTTCCTCGCTCCTCCCGCTCCCTCGGTGAATGGCATTCCGGGCAATCCCTCTCCGCAGTCCATCAACGCCGGACAAGCCGTCTTCAACCTCGTCCACTGCAACATGTGCCACACCCCGACGCTGCAAACCGGCCAGTCCAACATGACGCCGGCGCTCAACAATCAACCTGCGGGCCTCTACTCCGACCTCCTCGTTCATAACATGGGTAGTGGCTTGGCGGACAATGTCGCGCAAGGCGGTGCCGGACCTGATGAATTCCGTACTGCTCCACTGTGGGGTGTAGGCCAGCGCGTCTTCTTCCTCCACGATGGCCGCGCCACTCCAGCCAACGGCGGCTTGCTCACGGCGATCCAAGCCCACGCCAGCCGTGGCTCAGAAGCAAACCAGGTCATCTCGCTCTTCAACCAATTGCCTCCGCAGGAAAAACAAGAACTACTAAATTTCCTGCGCTCACTCTAAACGCACAAACACCCTCCACGACACGCAAGACGCAAGGGCGGAACCAAGTTCCGCCCCAGCGACGGCAGGGGCACGGCATCCAGTGCCCCCGACGCCGCCAAATGCCGCATCGAGCGTTCGTCATCCTGAGCGAAGCGAAGGATCTCTCTTCGGTTTGCGCCTTCCGCGGCCACAAGAAAATCGATCCGCATCACGGCAGTTGAATGCGCGCCGAGCACAAATCTGTGCGGCAGCTTGCTGCCGCCTTTTGCCAGGAGAGGCTCGCCTCGCCGCTCACAACCCTCCCACCCCGCACAACCGCCGCCACCCAACGCCCATCAAGGTTGATCATCCTGCGTGCCCTGAGTGCCGTGGCGAAGCGAGCGCAGCGAAAGCTCTCTCTCCTTCGGTTTTCTCCTTCGCCGCGATCCTCCGCAACTCCTCGCACATCCGTTCGCGTTATACTCGCGCCATGCCTCAGTACCGCGCCTCACTCACACATCGCATCTCACTCACGCTATCCGCGCTGACTGCCTCCGTACTCGCTTCATTCGCCGGCACGAAACACATCCTGCCCCTCCCACTCGAATCCTTCTACGTAATCACCCAAGCCACGTTCCACAAAGGCCCCAAATGGGTGGACCACATTCTCGACGTCCACCCGCAAGGCGAAGCCGTCCTGGTCCGCGAAATCCGCATCGCACCGCTCGACGCCGCTTGCCCCCATCACGTCACCGTCCGCGCGGTCGAACGCGTCCTCACCGACACCACCATAAAAAAACTCACCGTTAAATTCCCGCTCTGCTCCTTCGAAGAAGATGTCGTCGAAGGAATGATCAACACCGCAAAACGCCCCGGCGGCGGAATCACCGATAGCGACGACTCCGCCAGCCAAACGATCGTCGCCCGCTGCGGCACGAAACAAAAAATGTTCGAGCTTCCCGACGAAGAATCTCTCCGCTTCGACGCTCTCCATCTAGCCGACCCACACCTGACCGCCTTCTGGGATCTAGCCGCCACCATGGAAGCCCACGCCTTCGGCACAGACTTCTCGCTTGCCAAACTTACGCCGGACGAAGACCACACCGCGCAAGCCTTGGGCGCCAAAGTGGTCGCAGAAATAAAATCTGGCCGCTACGACCAAGGCTTCGCCGACCAATCCTGCCCCTACGCCGAATGCTCCGACCACAACGCCGCCTCAGCCCTAGAAGGCTACGAGGGCCCCGTCTTCGCCTGCCCACCAAAATAAATCGCAACTAACCGCGCGAAATACCACGCAAGCAAAAAGACAACGACCTGTCATCCCGAGCGAAGCGAGGGATCTGCTTTTGTCTTTGAATTGGGTAGCGCGGGATGCGAAAAACTCGCTGGGTAAATAACGGGAATCGTCAGACGTAGCGCCAAAAAACCTGCGTCGTTTCCGGGGCCTCAACCACTCTCCCCTGGCGGAGGAAGAGTGGCCGCACAAAAGAACTACCTCTTCGCGATTTGTTCTTTCAGCAGGCTAGCGACCACTTCCGCAGTCCCCTGCTCGCCGCGCCACGTATTCGACCGGCTCAGCGTATAAGCGAACACAATCGTTCCAGTCCTGCGCTCGACCAGCTGCAAAGTCGGCACTTCACTCGCGCGATGCGAACGCTTGTAATCCGCCTTCACCACGTCCGCGCTCTCGCCCGGCCACTTAATCTTCAGAACGTACGTAGCCCGCGATTCGTAAATCTCCGCGGCCAGCGGAACGTGTTTCCGCTCGATAGCAACGGACAAAAGCCCATCAAATCCTTCCATCGGCTCGATAAACACCGACGGCACCGCGTTCACCGCATCGCGGCTCACAGGCTGCATCGCCGCGGTTCCATCCGGAGGCACGTGCCCGGCCGTAAGCGGCTGCTCGGCAGAGGAAGAATCGGTCTGCGCGACAAAATGGCAGGCCTGCCCATCCACCACCGTCTCATTCGCGAAAATAAAGTTCCCCGAGGCGGCCATATTGCGGCATTTCATCGTCGCGTTAGCGTCCTGCGACTGTCCCATCGCGACTCCCGAAGTCATCAAGATTGCGGCAAACAACCCAGCGGCGGCTTTCATGGCATTCCCTCCACCACCAATGTGCCGAAACGAAACGCCCAAGGAAATGGCACGTTCGTACCAATTTTCGAACCACTTTTTTCGCAGTATTTCCCAGCAAAACCGCCAAACGAAGAACGCGTGGCACCCGCACCGCAGATTTTGAGGTTGTACCGAGCCACGCGTTCAGCATGCAGTTGTGGGACGGCAAGCCTTTGCAGTTGAATATGTAGCGGCCGCTCGCGCAGCGAGCAGGCTGCTGTTCGCAGCCTAATGAAGATCGATCGCTTCGCAACACGCCGTCAGCGGCACCATCTGGGAGTGCGGCAGCTTGCTGCCGCCTGTTACAAGGCGAGGCTTGCCTCGCCGCTTCCGCGACGACTCTTCACTGCGCAACCGGCGCGTTCGCATCCCCAGGCGCAACCACAAAATACCCAGGCCGCGTGCGCACCGTGACTTCCGGCCTAGCCACGGTCACTTTGATCTCGTGAAACCCAGCCGTCCGCTCGGACGACGGCCGATAGCTCAAAACATACTGCGCGTGCAATTCGCTCCCGATGCGATCGAGCGCGCTCCGTATTGTGCTGTCGCGAATCGCGCGATAGTGTACCCCGCCCGTTGCGGCCGCAGCCAGCTCAAGTTGGTGATTTTTTATTTCATTCGTCCCCCGCGTAATCAACCAGATAGCGGGCGTCACTAGATCGAAATAGGGCCGATGCATGGGATCATCGCCTGGGCCGTGGCTGGATACTGTCGGCAAGTGCTTCGAAAGTTCAATAGGCGGCAACTTGTCGCCACTATTCAGTCCCGTCGTCCCAAATCGTAAGTCGGCCGATGTGCTGCTCGGGCCGACGGCGTAGATCGCGATGTTCGCGAGTTCCGCATCACGCAGCACCAGCCCCAGTTTCGCGTCGCTCCCGATATCCTGCGATTCTCCGACAATCAACATCACCCGGCGGTAGCGAACCCGCCGTGTTTTCAACAATTCCACCGCTTCGGCCATCGCATCGTACAAACGCATCTCGGACGCTTCGAAATCCACACCGCCAATTGTGCGCGCGACGTCGTCATGATCCTCGGTGAAGGGTTGCCTCACATCCACTGTGCTGTCGTAGGTGATCACTGCCGCTTGACCATTCAGCGCCATCACGGTTTCCGTAAAGATACTCCCCATCCCATGAATCGCCGGCGCCATCATCTTTACGTGCGAACTGGTTTCGAGCACCAACGCAACCGCCAAAGGATCGCCGCCCATATCCCAATGATCAATGGTCTGCTCGACGCCATTGTCAAACACGTGAAAATCACTCTGCGCGAGATCCAGCACCAACTCTCCCCGTTTATTCAAAACGGTGACAGCCGCGACTACTTCATTCGTCTGTACTCGGATTTTATTTTGAGCGCTCGGCAGACTCTGCGCGCCCTGCGCCTGCTGCGACCCTGGCGTGGGCTGATCAGGATTCTGCGCATCGAGCAAGAACGCGCACATCCCAATAGCCGTCAGCGCGGCCCCACACAGCCCCGCAAGTTTCACAATCCGCTGCATCTCATCCGCTGTGATTCGCCGCTCTCGACCCGCGTTGCCTTAACGAGTCGCCACAACTCGGCTTGCGATCCGCTATGTTACCCACACCGCCGCGACTAATCTGGGAGTGCGGAAGCTTGCTTCCGCCTGTTACAAGGCGAGGCTCGCCTCGCCGCTTTCGCGGTGACTCCTCATTACGCAACCGGCACGTTCGCATCCGCAGTCAGCGGAACATTCCTCCGCAATCTCGCGTATCCTTACCAGACACGAAACAGGGGGCTTCATGACACCAATTAGCAACGCGCACCACTGCGGCGACCGCCACACGAAACGCCATTCCGCATTACGCACGAAGCTCGCGTTCTGCGCAGCATTCCTGGCGCTGTCTCTAGCCGCCGCACTCCCCGCAGCCGCTCAAGACCAAAAGGACTCGCAGCAATCCGATAACGATAAAGATAAAGACGGCATCGGCTTCAACCTAGGCCAAAACACCAGCGCCAAAGACGTCGGCCTCCCGCTTTATCCCGGTTCGCGCCGCCACAAAGATAACGACGACGACAGCTCCGCCCTCAATATGGGTCTCTGGGGAGGCTCTTCCGGATTCAAACTCTTCGTCCTGAAAATGGAAACGTCCGACGCGCCAGAAAAAGTCGCGGCCTTCTACCGCAAAGCGCTAGCCAAATACGGCACAGTCCTCGATTGCACCAATGCCCAACCCTCCGACGCGACCGCCCCAGAAGACAATAAAAAGAAATCGTCGAAAGCCCTAACCTGCGAAGACGAAAAGCCCAAGCCAGGCGAAATCTCGCTGAAATCCGGCACCAAATCCAAAGAACACGCCGTAGGCATCCAAGCCCAAGCCACCGGCACCCTCTATCAACTGGTCTACGTAGAAACCCGCGGCACCAACGACTAGTGTAAGAACGCCGCAGCTCCGCATTTGACTCTGTAGCGGCGAATCGCGGATGGTCTAACGATTCCTGTTGCGATACCTCATCGCCCAGCCCAAAATCCTCGCGCGTGGCCACCCGAAACCGCCAGTGCTATCATCCTCTGCCGTAACAATTCATCCCGGGGGAACAAATGAATTTCTTCCCGCAACAACGCTTCGCCGCAAAATCGGCAGTCGCCCTATTTTTCTCCGCATTCCTAATCGCTGCCGCAATCGCCACCACCGCGCAAACGCAAACCCCAACTCCCTCCCCCGCCCTCCTGGTTCTAAATAAATCCGCAAACCAACTCGCCATAGTAGACCCCACCACCAAACAAGTAACCGCCCGCATAGACACCGGCGAAGGTCCCCACGAAGTCGCCGCATCCGACGACGGCAAACTAGCCTTCGTCACCAATTACGGCGCCAAAGATCCCGGCCACTCCCTCTCCGTGATTGACCTCGCCGTGCAAAAAGAAATTCATCGCGTGGACCTCGGCCCGCTCGGCCGTCCCCACGGCGTCCTCTTCGCCGACGGCAAACTCTACTTCACCGCCGAACTCAACAAGCTCATCGCCCGCTACGACCCCAGCACCAATAATGTTGATTGGCTCCTCGGCATCGGCCAAAACCGCACCCACATGCTGATCCGCACCAAATATCTCAACGAGATTTTCACCTCCAACGTGGATTCCGACACCGTCACCGCCATCGAGAAAAGTTCCGATGCCTCCGGCTGGAAAGAAACCAACATCCCCGTAGGCAAAGGCCCCGAAGGGATTGACATCTCCCCCGACGACAAAGAAGTCTGGGCCGCCAATTCCGGCGACGGGACTGCCTCCGTAATTGACGTCGCTACCAGCAAAGTAATTCACACCTTCAACGTGCACACCAAGCACTCCAATCGCCTCAAATTCACGAATGATGGGAAGCTCGCCCTAATTTCCGACCCCGGCACCAATGAATTGATCATCGTGGACGCAGCCACCAGAAAAGTAGTCAAGCAGCTCAACGTAGGCCGCGGCCCAGGCGGCATCCTGATCGCTCCCAACGGCGACATAGCGTACGTCGCGCTAGCAGGCGACAACGCCGTAGCCGTAATCGATCTCCACAAACTGGAAATCGCAAGCCGCATCCCCACAGGCGAAGGCCCAGACGGCCTAGCCTGGGCCCAACCCCACTAGGTCGCGCAACCGCACGCCCACCGCGCGTATCTGGGTACTCTGCTCGTCGAGCGATCCGCCGCGCTGAAGCCATCGTCTCCGGTCTTCTCTGCGCCCTCTGCGTCCTCTGCGTTAATGTTTTGCCGTTGCCGTTGCACGCTGCCCGATGCGACGCCCAGTACTCTCCGTGTCCTCTCTGCTTTTCTCTGTGGCCTCTGTGTTAATCTTTCGCCTTTGACGTTGTAGCGGCCACCTTCACAGGCTGCGGAAAAAGTCGGTTTGCGGCAAAATTGCGGTCTTTTGGGGTGAGGCAAAATGATTCGCCGGGAAATTGGTCGCTTCCTAGAGCCTCTCAACGCGATCTATTTTCGACACTTT
>JBAQGJ010000045.1:0-11859 GCA_049287725.1 Candidatus Acidiferrales bacterium
CGACAGATGGGCAGTACGTCAATCAGACTGAAACCAAACTCAAATCCAACGAGAAAACAATTGGATTGCCTTTGAGGCGCGAGAAACGCATCAATCCGAAATTCTCAATGTCCGGTTACGCGACTTACCAGGACTTAGCCAACGACAAGGCTTCGAGTGGCCGACAATTCATCCCGAAATGGGAGATGATGCTTTCGTACAGGGCTTTACATCTAACGTTCACGAGGCCCGGTCAATCCGCCGGTCCGGAGCGGTTCACTGCCGCGCCATGGCGATGCGGACGGCATCCTCCGGGTTGACGAGGTGATCGAGGCTGACGGCATCCTCGGCGATGGCGAGCTGAACGCCCTTAACGACTCCGTTAAATTCGTTTCCACGTGACCCGTAGTCCGGTGAGACGGGGGATCCTGAGTCTACACCCACATCGCAACCACCCTCGACAGAGAAGATAAAGGGCGCGGTGGCTGCCAGCTTAAGGAACTACGCCGATCAACCAAAACGCGGAACTGGCGACGGGCTCAAGATTTGGTCCGCGAATGGGAAGTCGAGGACCGCGTCACGTCGAACGAACGAAAGACAATTGACGATGCCTGGCGGGACTTCTTGGCAGACCTCGATGGCCGTCATTTGCATCCGTCGACAACCCGAAAGTACAAGCTTCTTAATCGCCAAATGAAGTCATTTGCCGAATCCCACGGCTTTCAGTTTCTGGATGAGCTGGATCTGCATGCGCTCGGTCAGTTTCGGGCGATATGGAAGGATGGCCCGCGCTCCAATGCGAAGAAACTGGAAAGACTTCGCAGTTTCTTGCGATTCGCTCAAAAGAGGAAATGGGTTCTGGAAAATCACGCCGCGGACCTAAAAGCGCCGAAGGTAACACTCCGCCCGACGATGCCATACACTCAGGATGAAATGAAACGGATCCTCGCAGCGGCCCATGAATATGAAGACGAGATGCCAAGCCACGCGAAGGAGAATGCCAGGCGCATACGCGCACTGGTTCTACTGCTCCGATTCAGTGGATTGCGTATAAGTGATGCCATTAATCTGAGCATTGAGCAGGTCACGGGCAGTCGGTTATTTTTATATACGCAAAAGACCGGGTCCCGGTAAATCTCATTCTGCCTGACGTGGTTTGCGAAGCCCTCCAGCGCTGCCCCATGACGAGTAAGCGATATTGGTTTTGGTCTGGTATAGGCGAGCTCGAGACCGCCACTACGAACTGGCGCGCCCGCCTGCAAAGGCTCTTTGAACTTGCCAAGATTCCCAACGGGCATGCCCACCGCTTTCGCGACACGTTTGCTGTCGAGCTACTTCTGGCTGGAGTGCCGATTGAAAGAGTATCAATTCTATTAGGTCATCAGTCGGTGCGAATAACGGAAAAACATTACAGTCCGTGGGCCAAGTCGCGGCAGGAGCAGCTGGAAGCGGACTTGCGGAAAGCGTGGAAAAACGATCCGCTAGCCCAGGAAACCGGGGACACGAGGTACACGGCGGGTACAGGGGAGACTACGGATGCTCCGAACCCTTATTTCATTGGGGGATTTGATGGAGGCGCGGGTGGGAATCGAAGACATGTCGCATGGGATGATGATAATGCGTTTGGTCCTTGTCGTAGTCATTGCTCCGTCTGCTGGCCGTCGATGAAGAGGCTCATGCGGTCGGGCCGCTCCTCATCCTCATACAGCATCCGTTTGTATCCTTCGCGGTAGAACCAGCGTGCATCCTCGGCGTCCTCGAAATAGAACTGCTCGTCGATGAGAATGGCCACGTCGCCAGCGCCCGAGTGTGCCAGGAAAACCTGGTGGTCGGTGGGCGGGTGACGTGCGTCCCGTAGTTCGCCGAGGCTGTTGTACTTGAACTCGCTGAACCGACGGGTCTCGGAGTTCCGCATCCCTGCGCGCACGTAGAAGTGGTGGTCGATGCTCATCAGAGTTCCTCCACGCCCGCGCTGCGTTGCTGCACCGCAAGCCAGTTCGCCTTGTAGTCGGTGTAGTCGTGCTCGTCGCATAGATGGCGACCGTCGAGGCTGACGCTTACTGGCTTCCGGCACGGCAGGTAGTTGCCCGGACCTCCCGGCAGGGGGTCGCCGTTTGTGTCGTACCTACCATTCCACGACACGTCCATGTCGCAGCCTAGACGGTGGGCGTGGTTGAACAGGTTGTGGATCGCACTGGCGACGTCTACCCACTCCTGATGGCTCTCTTCCGTGGTCGTGACGACCGCGGTCGAGCCGCCCTTGACGAAGACCAGCCTCTCGGGCTTCGGGCACGGCTCGTTGGATTGGTAGTGGCGCCCATAGACCAACTGGGATGCTAGATCGTTCGCTTCGTTGAAAATGCTCATGTCTGTTTTCTCCTAGTAGGGGCGCTTTGGAGAACGCCCTCTGGTTTCCGGCTCAGAAGGAACCGGATTCTTATATGTAATACTCAGTCTCCGTGCCTTCGGGGCTTTCGTCGCGCGCAAATTCGCTGGCGCCGCTGCGACGATGGACTTGGGCAACTCATCTTCAGAGACGGTCCCCGGCGTAATGGCGGACTCTTGCTTGAGTAAAGCAGGACTAGACAGGAATTCTGAGCCCACAGGCTATCAGGGTGCACTCTTGATAGTCGGGTTCGTGGATCCCAAATACCTGTAGCATGTGGCTGCCGCACCTCGGGCACACGATCGGCTGCTTGGAGGCGACGCTGGTAAGTTGCCCAGCCGGTGACCGAAATAGCCGCAACGTGGCCTGCTGGCAGATCGTCGTCTCCGGTCCAGAAACGGTCAAACGGTCGCCGACGATATCGGTAAGCAGTTGCCCGACTTGGCGGTCACTCAGCTCTGCCAGCCGCTTCCCCAGCACGCTAGCTTGGTACAGCGTGCCGACGACACGCTCGAGAATATCGCCGGAGCGAGCGAAGCGGCGCTGACGTTCGATCAGTTCCCGGATTGTCATATCCCGCTTGGAATCTCGGTGCATTTTCGTTTCCTCAACGCCCGCGTATATAATGCTGTTGACAAAATCTGTCACAGCCTTTGGCCCTGGCTGTATGCTGGAGGGGTAGGCTTTGCTGCCAAGCCGTGGGACGCCGCGATGGCGTGCACCGACGAGCCGCAGCTACGAAAATTCAACAAGTTACGGCTTAGGAGGCTCGAACCCAGAGGCGAGTAAAGTTCTAAAATCGTCCTCTAAGGCCGACCATTGTCCTCTCCGCAGTTCTGCTTGAAGGGATTCATCGGAAGCTGTTGCGTCCGCGCTGAAATTTCATGCCGCACATTCTGATTACCAACGACGACGGGATTAATGCTCCGGGCCTGCGCGCGCTCGTAGAAGCGCTGAAGGACGATGCCAATCTGACCGTCATTGCGCCTTCGCACGAACGCAGCGCCAGCGCGCAATCGCTTACGCTGCGCCAGCCGATTTACATGGACCAGGTGGCGCCCAACGAATATTCGATTGAAGGTACTCCCGCCGACGCCGTAATTCTGGCGTTCAACGCGATTCTGAAGGAAAAGCCGGACCTGGTGGTTTCCGGAATCAATCGCGGCGGAAACATGGGCGAGAACATCTATTATTCCGGCACGGTAGGCGCCGCCATGGAAGGCGCGATCAATCGCGTTCCGTCCATCGCGATTTCGGTCGCGAATCGCAGCAAGGATTTCGATTTCAAGCCGGCAGCGCAATTCGCGCGGACTCTGATTCCGCTGGTTCTTTCCGAAGGTTTGCCGCCCGGCATTTTGTTGAACGTGAATGTGCCGCAAAAGTGGACTGGCGCGGTGCGTTTCACGAGGCAATCGTCAAAGATCACGCGCAATGTACTTCAGCCGGGCGCCGATCCGCGGGGCCGCAAGTATTTTTGGCTGCATGAGCAGCAATTGGTTGATGGCATCGAGCCGGATACCGATTTGGCCGCTGTGCGGGACGGCGCAATTTCCATCACGCCTCTCGAGCTCGATCACACTCACACCGAATCGCTCGATCATTTATCCCACTGGTCCAAGCTTCTGGAATCCCTCGTCCGCAAGTAATCTCCGCTCCTGTTTGATCTGCCGAAGAGAACGGGCGCGACTCCGGGTCAATCCTCGGTACGAACGACGCCACGGTATTACCGCTGGGCACGTCGCTGACTTGCACGCTTGTGATAGCCTCGAATGCCAAAATGGAAAACAGGTTGAAACACGCTTTGGCTATTTTTGGAATTGCATTGTGCGCCCTCGGCGTTGCCGGCCGCGCCTCCGCGCAAAATTCGAAAGAGGGTCCTGCCCCACCCGCTTACAGCGCGGTAAAAATTGTGCGGACGTGGATTCCGATGAAGGACGGTGTGCGCCTCGCCGTAAACCTTTACATGCCGGACGGCCCCTTGCCGGGCACAAAGCCCGGCGATAAATTTCCTGCCATTCTCGAATACTTGCCCTACCGCAAGGACGATTGGACTCTTGCGCGCGATTGGGACCTGCACTCGTACTTCGTGCGTCGCGGATACGTCACGGCACGCGTGGATATTCGCGGAACTGGCGCGAGCGAAGGCGCTCCGCCGGATCGCGAATATTCAGATCAAGAGCAGCAGGATGGCCTTGCTGTGATTGATTGGCTTTCGAAACAGCCATGGTCGAACGGCAGCGTGGGCATGATGGGGATTTCCTGGGGCGGCTTCAACGCCATCCAGATCGCGCGCCTGCATCCTCCCGCGCTGAAGGCCATCATCGCCATGTGCGCCACGGAAGACTTGTTTCACGACGACATTCATTACATCGACGGGCTGATGCACGCCGACGAGTACGAGCTAGGCATGGACTTACAACTGGGGATGACGCGCGCGCCGGACTTTCCCATCGATGAAAAGTCGCTCGCGTTGCGTTTTGACGCGACGCCGTGGTTCCTGCTTTATTTGAAACACCAACGCGACGGCGAATTCTGGCGCAGAGCCTCTGTCGCGCCGAATCATTATGCTGAGTACACCGTGCCCAGCTTCATGATCGGCGGATTCCTGGACGGTTATCGCGATAGCATTCCGCGCTTCTTCGAATATTCCAAAGCTCCGATCAAAGCGCTGATTGGCCCGTGGAATCACAGCTTTCCGCATGAGGCCGAGCCGGGCCCTTCGATCGAATGGCGCGCGGAAGCCACGCGCTGGTGGGATTATTGGCTGAAAGGCGAGCAGAACGGAATCATGGACGAGCCGCGTTTCGAGGTTTACATGCGTCACTGGTATCCACCTGATCCTAATATCGCGGAAATTCCCGGCGACTGGCGCGCGGAAAAAACTTGGCCGCCCGCGGGCGCGCACACGCAGACGTATTTCCTCGAATCAAACCATACTTTGGGTAACGCGCCGCCGCCGGGTCTGAGCATCGGCAGCGACAAACTGCAATACGTGCCATCCATCGGTGAGGAAGCCGGTTTCTGGTGGGGCGATTTAACCTCGGACCAGCGGCCGATTGACGCCTACAGCCTCGTTTACGATTCCTTGCCGCTTGTGCAAGATACGGCGCTGCTCGGCTGGCCCAAAGTTACTCTGCAAGTTTCCGCGAGCGCGCCGCTGGCGGATTGGTTCGTGCGCCTTTCGGACGTGGCACCCGATGGCACGGTGACGATGATTACTGGAGCGGGGCAAAGCGGCGCGCAACGCGACTCGGCGGCGAATCCCAGCGATTTGGAACCTGATCGCAAGTATGTGATTCCCATCGAGCTGCATGTGACCAGTTGGCGGTTCCCGATCGGCCACCGCATTCGCGTGGCGATTTCGAACGCGCTGTGGCCGATGATTTGGCCGACTCCGTATCCGATGACGACATTGCTCTGGTATGGCGGGCCGAATACCTCGCGCCTGGAGCTTCCGCTCGTTCCGCTGGAGCCGTCCGCGCGCCCGAATTTCAGCGCACCCGAAAAGGAAGCGCCGCTCGCCGGCGTCGGTTCTGAAGGCGACACCTGGCCTCCACAAGATTGGACCGTGACACGCGATGTGCTGGCCGGTTCGACGCGCGTTGCCTGGAGCGGCAATGATTCCAGCACGTATCCGTGGGGCAAGATGAAGGACCACGAGGAGATGAGCTACGTCGTTTCGGACGCCAAGCCTGCGGATAGCACCGTGCACGGAGAAGGCTCGACGACCGTGGAAGTCGCGGGGCGCGTGCTGGTTTGGAGCGTCGTTCTCAACTTGCGCAGCGACGAAAAGAATTTCTACTATCACTTCGAGCGCCATCTAACCGAAAATGGCAGGCCGCTGCGCGATAAAAGTTGGGAGGCAACAGTCCCGCGTGATCATCAATAAAGTCCAAAATTCAGTTTGTCATCCCGAGCGCAGCGAGGGATCTCTCTTGGTCGCGGTGCGCGCTCACGCCGGCTGCTCCTCAGCGCGCGGCTCTCAGCGGAGCTTCGCGTGAAAAACACCGCCACTCTGCTCGTGAGCTGTCCCGACCAGAAAGGCTTGAACGCCGCGATTCACGATTTCATCTACCGCGGGAATGGCAACACTCTTCATGCCGACGAGCACCAGGACGCCGAACGCAATCTGTTTCTCATGCGGGTGGAGTGGGATCTCGCCGATTTCACCGTGGATATGCGCGAGTTCGGAAAGCATTTCCAGCCCATCGCCGATCGTTTCGGAATGCAGTGGCGCGTCGCGCTCTCCAGCTATCGGCCCAGAATTGCGATTTTCGTCTCGCGCTACGATCATTGCCTAGTCGACTTACTCTACCGCCAGCATACGGGCGAGCTTGCTTGCGAAATACGTCTGATCATCAGCAATCACGCGGACGTGCAACGCTGGGCGGACTTTTACCACATACCGCTACACGTGATTCCGGTCAGCAAAGAAAATAAAGCAGAAGCCGAGCGCAAACAACTCGAGCTACTGCGTCCCGAAGGGATCGACCTGATCGTCCTCGCGCGGTACATGCAGGTGCTTTCGTCGGATTTCATTCGACAGTACCCGCCGCACCGCATCATCAACATCCATCACTCGTTTCTGCCCGCGTTTGTCGGCGGCAAGCCGCACCAGCAGGCTTTCGATCGCGGCGTGAAGTTGATCGGCGCGACGAGCCATTACGTCACCGAAGTCCTGGACGACGGACCGATCATCGAGCAGGACGTGGTGCGGATCTCCCATCGTGATCCTCTGGAGGATTTAATTCAGAAGGGGCGCGACCTGGAAAAAGTAGTGCTCTCGCGCGCCGTGCGCTGGCACATCGAGAATCGCATCCTGCTCTACGGCAACAAAACGGTGATTTTCGACTGAGCGTTTCGCGCCGCGCCAGTCCAGGCAGGGTGGCCTATCGCCCGCGGTGTGCGGCTATCGAGCGATGGCCGCGCGCATATCCTGCAAATCCGCTGCCAGCAAGCGATGGAACAAATGCTCGCCCGCTTCGCGTCGCACCGAGAGGCGTCCGGCCTGATAGGCCCGCGAACTTAGCCCGCGCTGCACGCCGTCGCAAATCACGATATCCTCCTGCTGCACACGCTCGCTGACGCCCATGCTCTCGCGGATATAAGGCATTTGCGATTCGCTGGTATCGCCAAAGTAAAAATCAAAAATTACTTCGCAGCGGTCCACGCCGAGCGGAAGGACCAGGTTCGTATCGAGATAGCCCTCGTACCAATTCAACATGAAATTCGGATATTGCCAGAAATAATAGGCACGATCGCCTTTGCGCGTCGCTGCGGCGCTCGCTTCCGAACTTTTATCCACGGAGACCGGGCTGGATTGCACGCAGCAGCGGTCTACGTTCTCGATCGTGTAATTCGTGTAATCGAGGACGCTGTTCAGCCCCTTGTGCATGTGCGGCACGTGATAACCACCGTCGAGAAAATTATCCACGTAAACTTTCCAGTTGCAGCTCAACGTGTAGCTGCGGCGCTCGACAAATTGCAGGCCGCCGAAGCCGAGCGGTTTGGCGAGCCCCATAAGAGCACCGAGGAACTCTTGCAGTGATCCAGCATGCTCATCCAAATTGACGAAGACAAAGTTCTCCCAGGTGTCCACGCGAATCGGCACGAGGCCGTTTTGCGCGCGGTCGAAATTGCAGACGCCTTCGAATTCCGTCATGCCGCGCAGCTCGCCTTCCAGGTTGTAAGTCCAGCCGTGATACGGGCAACGCAGGTGTTGCGCGTGTCCGCATGGATCGGTCATGACAGTCATCGCGTGATGCCTGCAAACGTTGTAGAACGCGCGCAGCTTTCCGTCGCTGCCGCGCACGGCGACCACGGGTTCTCCGGCAACGCTTGCTGTGACGTACTGTCCCGGCTTTGCAACCTGCCCCGTCCGACCAACCACCTGCCACGCGCGCGAGAAGACGTTTTGCAACTCGAGCTGCGCGATCCGCGCGTCGGTGTACCACGAAGCGGGAATTGTATGTGCATCGGGCAGCGCCGCGGCCGCGTTATACGAAGCGAGAATCTCCTTCAGCGTTTGTTCCATGCAACTCTCTCCTGATCCATTTGTGCAATTCCGAAGATTTGAAATCAAGGCTAGTGGGCTCAGACCCCGATCGCGCCGCGCAGCACCAGCAAAAATTGATTGATGCGAGCGTTATTCTTCTCCGGGTCCGCCGGATGTGGAAACAGGCCGGGATCAAGCTCTTCGGTCAGCAATGCATCCTGAAACCGCTCCATCGTCCAATCGAGAATGGAGACGATCAACGCGGGATCAATGTCCGAGCGCACTTCGCCACGAGCGATCCCCAGGCGCACGAACGCGGTGCTGCCGTAAGGATCTTCCGCGAGAAGGAAGCGGTTGATTTCACGTTTCAGGGCGAGATCCACGCCATAATTTCCCAATAGCGCCACGCGATACGGAATCCAATCCTCGCGGACGAGTCGTTCGGTGCGCAGCAGCCAGTAACGCAAAGTTTCGAAGAAGCCTTTTTCGCGAATTTGGGAAGGGCAATCCAAATAAGCGGGAAATGAGCGCACAGCTTTTTTGTAGACTTCTACGAACAGCCCGCCCTTGCTCCCGAAATATTGGAAGATCGAGCCCTTGGCCACGCCCAGTTGCGCGGAAAGATCTTCGATGCGCGCCGCGTGATAGCCGTGCTCGGCAAAATGGCGCAGCGCAGCGTCTACAATTCGCGCGCGCTTGGCCTCTAGGCGCGGAGTTGCGGCCGGACGCTTCGCCGAAGCTTGGGACGCGAGGCGCAACGTCTTTGTATGGCCGTGTGACTGATGGTCATGACTGAAAGCTCTCATTGAAATATTTCTCCCAATTATGCTATCTAGTGCGGGTCAATGAGGCTAGGTCTGCCTCGTGACTGGCGGTCATGCTAAACCTACATGCCTCCTCAGCGCAAGTCCTATGATGCGATTATCATTGGCGCGGGTCACAACGGCCTGACGGCCGCCGCTTACCTTTCGCGCGCCGGATTTGCAACGCTGGTTCTGGAACGCCGCGAACTCGTGGGCGGTTGCTGCGTCACCGAAGAGATTGCGCCGGGCTGCTGCGCTTCCACCACTTCCTACATCGCCAGCATGTTACGTCCAACGATTATTCGCGACCTCGATCTCGGCGCGCACGGGCTGCGCATGGTGCCTTGCGATCCCGGTTTGTTGGTTCCCTTTCCCGATGGACAAGTGGTGCCGTGGTGGGCCGACCGCGAGCGTGCCGTCGCGGAGTTTCGCAAACTTTCGCCGCGCGATGCGGAGACTTTTGTGCGCGTGGACGACCAACTGAAAAAGCTGGCTCGTTATCTGCAACCCTTTTTCCTGGAACCGCCGCCCGACCCGGCGCGACAGGGAGCGGAAGGTTGGTTCGAACTTTTGCGCGTGGGAAAAAGATTTCGCGGAATAAGCGGCGAAGAAGTCGCGCAATTGGTTTCATTTCTCACGGGAAGCCTCGGCGATTTTCTCGATAAGAACTACCAGTCCGAGAAAATGAAGACAATGTTTCTGGCGAACAATGTGTATGGCAAGCACGGCGGACCGTACGACGCGGGCAGCGCGTTGGGATTGCTTTTTCATTTGCTGAGCGGCGGTGATGGTGAAACTCAAGGATTCTATGGCCACGTGATTGGCGGGATGGGGGCGATCACGCAAGCGCTCGCCTCCGCCTGCCGCAAATCGGGCTGCGAAATTCTGACGTCCGCGCCCGTCGCGAAGGTTGCGGTGCGCGATGGCCAGGCGGGAGGCGTGATCCTCGAAGATGGTTCGGAAATTGCGGGCCGCATCATTCTTTCGAACGCGGACCCCAAGCGCACCTTTCTAGGCATGGTGGATGAACGCGAACTTCCCGCGGATTTCCGCCACGCTATTGCCGGCATCAAGATGGACGGGCCTTGTGCCAAAGTGAATTTCGTCTTGAGCGAAGAACCACGCGTGAACGGGATGCCCCGAGAGTTTAGTGCGCCGCAACGTTCCCTCTTTACGCTGGTCCCCTCGCTGGAATTTGCGGAACGCTGCTACGACATCGCTAAATTCGGCGAAATCCCGGAAGAGCTGTGGGTTGATTGCGTGGTGGCGTCAAACGTGGACTCGACCCTTGCGCCGGCAGGCCGGCACATCATGACCACATTCATTCAATACGTGCCGTACAAGTTGCGCCAGGGCGACTGGGACGACAACCGCGAATTGCTCGGCGATCGCGTGGTGAAAAAGATCGCAGAGTACGCTCCGAATGTTCGGAACTCAATCGTGGCGCGACAAATTCTCACGCCCCTCGATCTGGAACGCACCTACGGCCTCACCGAGGGCAATATTTTTCACGGCGATCTTTCGCTCGAGCAGCTTTTCTTCATGCGCCCGGTGCCCGGTTGGTCGCAATATCGCACGCCGATCGAAGGGCTGTACCTGTGCGGAGCCGGCGCGCATCCCGGCGGAGGAGTGACCGGAGCGCCCGGCTACAACGCGGCGCATCGCGTCCTCCGCGATTGCAAGCGAGGAAGAATCAAGACGGCGCACGCGTGATATGCAGTGCGAAAGGAAGCAAAATGGCAAACAGCAAAAAGAAGGGGATTCTCGAACGGCTATCTGAAGGAATTGTGCTCGGCGATGGCGGCTATTTGCTCGAACTGGAAAAGCGCGGGCGCGTTCGTGCAGGGCCTTTCACTCCGGAAGTAGCGCTGAACAATCCCGATGCGCTGCTCGAGTTGCACCGCGAATTTCGCGACGCGGGCGCGGAAGTTCTGCAAGCTCTGACGTTCTACGCGAGCCGCGATAAGCTCGCGACCGTCGGTATGGAAGAACGCGTCGAAGAACTGAATCGCGCTGCAGTTCGTATCGCAAAGCAAGCAGCGGGAGACAAATGCCTGGTCGCGGGAAACTTGAGCCTCACATGGATGTACGAGCCGAACAACAAGACTGCGGCCGACCGCGTGCGTAAGACTTTCGACGAGCAGCTCGATGTGCAAGTGGCCGAAGGCGTGGATTTCATCATCGGTGAGACGTTTTCGTATCTAGGCGAAGCGCTGCTGGCGGTGGAACGCGCCAAATCAACCAAGTTGCCGGTGATGGTGACCATCTGCTTTGAAAATGAAGACGTCACCACCGACGGGAGCACCGCCGCAAACGCTGCGCGCGCGCTTGCCGACGCTGGGGCCGATGTGGTTGGCATCAATTGCTTGCGAAGCCCGGAACATACCCTGCCGCTGATGACGGAAATGCGCAAAGCTGTGAAAAGCTACATCGGGTGCCAGCCGGTGGCGTACCGAACCACCCATATGCATCGCGATTTCACCAGCCTGCCCGCGTTTCCGGATCAGCTCGAACCTTACCAGCTGACGCGACGGGAAATGGGTGAATATGCGGCGCAAGCTCGCGATCTCGGTGTGAATTATATCGGTGCTTGCTGTGGCGCTGTGGCGACGCACATCCGCGAAATGGCGCGCGTCCTCGGAAAGCTTCCCGCTGACGATCGTGTCTGGAAGAAGGGCGGCGAGAAGCCAATGTCC
>JBAQGJ010000046.1:0-2410 GCA_049287725.1 Candidatus Acidiferrales bacterium
CTGGATCGCGCGATTCAGGCGCACGGCGGGGCGGGAGTTTCGCAGGATACTTTTTTGGCTAGCGCGTGGGCGATGACGCGGGCGTTGCGATTGGCTGACGGGCCGGATGAAGTGCACGTGGAGTCCATTGCGAAGTGGGAATTGGCTAAGGGCGGCGGCGCAGGTTGATTTTGGTTAGGCTGCGCTTCGACGAAACGAAGACATTTGCAGGATATGCGGGATCTGACAGCGCGGTGCGGGAGAAAATGATGGCGCCAGTTGTGATTGATCGGCCGGAGAGATTGCGGGAGATGATTGGGCGGGAAATCGGCGCTACGGAATGGTTCCTGGTGGCGCAGGAGCGGATTGAACGGTTCGCGGAGGCGACGGAAGACCGACAGTGGATTCATGTGGATAGAGCGCGCGCGAGCAAGGAATCGCCGTATGGGACGACCATCGCTCACGGATTTCTTACGCTTTCTTTGATCAGCCGTTTTGTGCAGGAGGCAATTCAAATTCAAGGCGGCGTGCGGCTGGCGGTGAATTACGGATTGAACCGCGTGCGGTTTCCAGCGGCGGTGCGGGCGGGCTCGAATATTCGCGCGCATGTTTCGCTGATGCACCTGAAAGACTTGCCGGACGCGGTGGAAGCGACTTACGGAGTGACGATGGAGTGTGAGGGGTCGGATAAACCAGCTTGCGTTGCGGAATGGATCGTTCGGTATTACTTGTGACCGGCTTCGGCCTTGGTTCGTGGCACGCAGCGGCCGGTGAAGGCTGTGGCAGCGCTAGATGTGCCCCGTTTGAGCAGTGTGCAACGAAGCGCGCAAGAGCATTTGGACTTTTTCGGGCATGGATGCGAAGCGCTCGTCTTTGGTTAAGCCTTGGTGATAGCGGTAATAAATTTGCTGGACGATGACGGCGAGTTTGAAGCGCGCGAAGGTGAGATAGAAGGCGATTTGCGACGCGTCGCAGCCGGTTTTTGTGGCGTAGTGATGGACGATTTCCGCGCGCGTGTCGCTGCCGGGCTCGGTCGTAGGTCCCCAGCGATTTTCTTGCACTTCTTTCGGATCCGTGGCGTCAACCCAATACGCTAACGCTGTGCCGAGATCGGTGAGCGGGTCGCCGATGGTGCACATTTCCCAGTCGAGCACGCCGATGATTTTTGTGATGTCACTCGAATCGAGGACTACGTTGTCGTATTTGTAGTCGTTGTGAATCAGCGAGACGACGGCTGTGTGCGGCATGTGCTGTTGCATCCACGCAGTAATCTTTTCGACTTCCGGATAATCGTGGGTCTTTGAGCCGTAATAGCGCTCGGTCCAGCCGCGAACTTGGCGTTCGAGGTAGCCTTTCGGCTTGCCTAGATCGGCGAGGCCCGCGGCGGCGTAATCCACTTGGTGCAGGCAGATCAGATTTTCGACGAACGATTCGCTAAGTGTTCTCGCTTTTTCCGCTGAGAAATCCAAACCTGCCGGCAACCTTCTGCGCAGAATTATGCCGCGAATTGGTTCCATCACGTAGAACGGAGCGCCGATGATTTCAGGCTCACCGCAATAAAGGAGGGCCTTGGGAGCGGGCGAGTATACGGAGTGGAGTTTGGAGAGGACGCGGAATTCGCGGCTCATATCGTGTGCGGACTTGACCTTGCTGCCGAAGGGCGGGCGGCGCAGAACCAACTCCCTTCTGCCGAGGTGGAGAGAATACGTGAGATTGGAGTGGCCGCTGGGAAACTGGCGCACTTGGAGGGGGCCGGATTGCTCGGGGAAGTGGCGGCGCAGATAGGGTTCGAGTTTGGCGAGATCGAGTTCTTCGCCGCTTCGGATCGCGGCTGGATGATCTAGCAAATCGCTCATTAGAGAATCTCCCTAGCGATAGGTGAGCATTGCGGGATCTTCGATGTGAGCATGGACATTGAAGCTGCTGAGCGTGAACCGCTTGGCGCTATAGAGAAACTCGCTCCAAGCGGAATTTCGCGACATCCAGGTGAGCTCTAGCGTATCTTCCGCCGTCAGATGCAACGCGCGTTGCATACCGATTGCTACGGGGCCGCCGGATGTGAAAATCGCGATGCGTTCGCCGCGCGCACCGGCGCTTAGATACTTTGTGAAGCCGGAATCCACCCTCTCGGCAAACTCGCGCCAGGTTTCCACGCCCGGCACGGTGAAAGCGCCACGGACCCAGCCGCCAATGATCGCTGCGTACAGCTTCTGAAAATTCGCGTGCAGTTCGGTATCGTTCGCGGACGACACAAATGCGGAGTGAAAATCGCGGACTTGTGGATTGGTTTCGAGCAATTCGGTTAGGCCGTGTTTGAGCACCGCTTCTCCTGAGTACTCGTCGAACTCCGGCACGACCAGCGGTTCGGGAAAGGCTGTGCCCGACGTGCGGTAGGCGGCGCGAACCAGCTCGACGGTATCTTTTTGGCGCT
>JBAQGJ010000047.1:0-13954 GCA_049287725.1 Candidatus Acidiferrales bacterium
ATGCGGCTCGTCTCTGCCAGGTTGAAGCCGCAAGGAGCGAACAGAAGCGTCCTGGACGGCTTCGTCCTGCTGTCGCTTACAGTAGCCATTGAAACGCTCGCTCTACGAAGGCCTTCGCGTTTGTCTCAATGCACGCGCCGTGAGCGATGATCAGCTTGTCGAAATCCCAGGCAAGCAGTTTCTCGAATGACTGGCGCGCGAGGTCTCGATGAATGAAGGATAGCCTGATGTCCAGCGGCACACCGCCGTTGGGATAGGCAACGCCACCAAGCCTGAAAAGAACATTGCGAAGAGGATGGCCTTTCAGCGCCAGATGATTTTGAATCAAATCATCCAAGATGACTGTCCGAGACTTCCGGTGAAGGAAAATAACTTCCTCAATGAGCGGATTTCCCTTGAATGGAATCTGATCGAGATCCTCTGCCCAGACCTGCTGCGTGGCGTCTGAAAGGATCCCGGTGAACTTCAGGTTCCCCTTTTTCAATGTGAGTGGCGAGGGTTTCGCTGCCCACAACTGCGCTCCGGGGAATTGCGAGTGCCACGCTGTTAGACGCCAAATGTGTCTTGGAGTTGCGGCTACGAGGTATCGAACTGGGCCCAAGGCAGTGACACGTTTCAGCGTATCGGACGTAACAGAAACTGGCGAATTGACCCATAAGGAGCCATTGGAAAGCTTGGCGATGACCATGCGTGTCGTAAATATAGCTCCGAAGTCGCGGACGTTCGGCCCTTCCACGACCCACAGGTGGTCAGCAAATTCCTCACATTCCATAATGGATGTCCCTTTTGGGAGAATACCAAACGCGTGAGCGAACTTCTCTTACGATCCATATCCAGCGGCGATGTTCTTCGCGTATGCCAAGACGCGCAGCGCTCTGACGCAGCTGATAAGTCCCGATCGTATGGTGTATCTCGTGTGGTTTGCGCTCGGCTGCGCTGTCCTCACCTTCATCATGACTCGCAATCTGACCTCGACCATCTCTGTCGTCATTATTGCTGGCGCTTGTGGAATCGCAGCCAGGACTCCGCTGGCTATTCTTGGCGGAATCGGGCGGTCAGCGCGTGAAGGGGCAATCATCACGAGCTAGCATCGAAGAGAATTACGCGGCAATAGACGGATTCTGAAAGCGGAGGTGAAACTGTTCAACGAAGGTCTTGAGTTTACCGATGTTCTGATCGGATGACGCTAGCGCGACGTAGCCGTCTGGCCGGACAAGATACAGAGCGTTTCCCTCGATTCCCGCATTTTTTGTGCTGTCGCTCAATGCGAAGGCGTGGAGAGGCAGGTGAAGTTCGCGACAGGCGGTTTCGAGATCTTTGTCTACCCCGCCATAGACATGCGCTTGCCAATCCAATGAACGCAAAGGTTCGAAATTATCCTGTGAGTGAACTCCCGCCCAAGGGAGACGGTCGCCGCCGTGGATATCGCCGGCGACGCCTTGGCTGAGTGGACTGTCTGGATAGTGAATGCGCATTTGAGAAATCGTGCGGAAGATCGCATGACGGCCCAGACTAAAGCGGGTGACGACACCGAACACGAGAGGCGCGACAATCTTTCTCGTAAACTCGCCTGCCACTCCTTCCCCCACTAAGCCCGTAAAGGCACGATCTGTGGTAGATACAAGTGAACGTGCAAAAGTGATTCGCTCGGGCTCGTAGGTGTCGAGAAGCGATGTATCGGCGCGGTTCTGCAGCACGTGTGCTATTTTCCAGCCGAGGTTGACGGCATCGCCGATTCCGGTGTTCATGCCCTGACCGCCTGCGGGACTATGGATGTGGCCTGCATCGCCCACAAGGAAAGCGCGCCCCACCCGGAATTTGTCGGCAACGCGATGGTGGACGCGATAGGTAGAAAACCAATTCACCTGCGTCACTTTGACATCAAGAAGCGGTTCGACGTGGGCGCGGATGTCTTCAAAACCGAGTTTGTCGCGATGTGATAATTCAGACGGTACGAGGCCGATCAAGCGCTGCATTCCACTTGAGCGCACCGGGAACATCAACGTGAGAATGTGTTTGCCGAGGTTGATGTACAGATCCCGGGAAAAGCCGCGCGCAATCTTCACGTCCGCGACATAAAACAGTTGATCATAGGTGCCGCCAGGAAAACCAACCTGAAGAGTTTCGCGCACACAGCTACGCGCGCCATCACAGCCGCAGATGTATGCGCTCTCCGTCTCCTCAACGCGGCCTGTATCGTGCTCGATGGTAGCTCGGACGCCATTTTCACGCTCGCTGAAGCCGGTGAGCTTCGCTCCCCACTCGACTTCACAACCCGCATCCTTGAGTTTCTCGATCAAGAATCGCTCGTGATCATCCTGCGGATAAGCGAGCGCGAAGGGATACGGACTGAGGCCAGCGCCCATTTCTTTGAAGCTGATGGAAAGAACTTCTCGACTGCCAGAATCCCCGCCCACGCGCACATGAGCCGTTTCGGCGACCACCCCCTGCTCAATGACTGCCTGGGCAAAGCCGTATTGGCCGTAGAATTCGAGTGTGCGCGCCTGCACTACCATGGCGCGAGATTCCTCGCCTGGGCCGCTGGCTTCAGAAATGAGACGGCATTGCACATTTCGGTGGACCAGAGCCAAAGCTAAATTTAGACCACTAGGACCAGCGCCAACGATGACAACGGGGGGAGGTGGCATAGGTGAACATACTGTAGACGCGAATGCTCTGTCCATGGCCACAGACAGCAGGGACGGTGGCCGAATTCATTGATCTAGAGCCGACGCTTTCGATGTTTAACTCAACATATTGAAAAATTTGCAGTTAGGCGGCTGTACGTATCAGTTCAAAGCTGAAGGGGACGACTAAACAATTCGGATGGTTGCAGGCCTCTGCAACTAGAGTTTGTTCTGTGTCAATCACTTCCGCAAGCCCTGTAGCAATCCGAATTTGTACGCCTCAGTAGAGATGCAGCCAAGGGTCGACTACAGCGCGGCTGGAGGCAGCGCAGACCGTCTTTCGCTCTAGAACATTGACCACACGAAACGTTGAAGCGCGCCGAAGTCAAGGCGTGTCAAGCCGACTGCCAATGCCATTATCAACACTCCGACAATCGTCAGAATCATGACCGAAGGACTGGGCGAACGCCTATGCGCCTCGGGCAGTAAGTCTGACGTCGCCGTATAAAGAAAGAACCCAGATGCTAATGCCAAGAAAATCGCCAGCCACTTCGGCGATGGCAAGAATCGAAGGGCAAGGAGAGCCCCGATAACCGGAGCAATTGCATCTGTTCCGAGAAACACGAAATCGGTCCGTCCGGCCTTTTCTCCCCGAGTAACCAGCATCATTGTGTTGAGCCCGTCACTCACGTCATGCGCGATGATTGCAAGCGCTACGACGATCCCAACGCGCAAGCTCAGCAGGCTCGCAGCTCCGATCGCGGCACCGTCGAGAGTGCTGTGCGCGATGAGTCCGAAGGCACTCATTCGGCCAACGCGACGATGCGCCTCGTTGACACAATCGCCTTCCGGGCACGAGTGAAGAACCAGAGCGCGCTCCGCTACGTAAAAGCCCAGGAACCCGATCACCAACACGAGCAACATCGCTCTGACGCTCCAGCCCTGCGACTGTGCTGCTTCAATGGACTCCGGCAAAAGATCAAAGAACGTAGCTCCAAGGAGCATTCCGGCTCCCGTCCCCAGAAGCAAATGAAGTCGCTTTTGTCCACGGACTGCGACCAATCCTCCGCAGATGGTTGAGAGCATCGCGAACACGCTTAGAATTACAGCAGTAATGTGGATGTCGATTGTCGGTGCTCCTGTATGAAGCTCTACCGTTTTTTGGCCATACTATACTGCCCTATAGTATAGTGCCTCTATGGCTCACACAACCAAAGACAAAGAAAAACTTCTAACAAGGGTCAGGCGCATTCGAGGGCAGGTCGACGCCATCGAACGTGCTCTCGAGTCCGAGCAGGAATGTGCCGGCGTGCTTCAGCTTATGGCCGCTTGCCGCGGGGCGCTGAATGGTTTGATGGCGGAAGTCATGGAAGGGCACGTCCGATTTCATGTCCTCTCCCCCGAAAGTAGAAAGAACTCCCCCCAAGCACAAGCCGCCGAAGAATTGATCGAGGTGGTTCGAGCCTATTTGAAGTAACGACGCTAAGACGCCCAAGCTGTTCAGAGGAAGGTCATGAATCAGATGAATCCAAAAGAATCGCATGCAGTGAACCTTGTTGCAGCACATCCAGAAAACGCCTCACCCCACCGTGCCGAGCACGAAGACGATCAAGACCACGGGCATCCGCTGGCTTGGCGGGAGATCAACCGCGTCCTGTTCGTCGCTGCGGCAGCGGGGGCCATTTGGTTTCTTCGCGGCGCGTCGAATCCCTACATAACTGCCATCGGTGTGGTATGCACGATGGTTGGCGGCTTTCCGATCTTCCACGAAGCCTACGAAAATATAAGACAACGTCGAATGACGATGGAGCTTTCGATGGCTATCGCCATCGTAGCTGCTCTGGCGATTCGGGAGACTTTTACGGCTCTTGTCATCACACTTTTTGTTCTCGTCGCAGAGATTCTGGAGGGACTTACCGTAGGCCGAGGCCGCAAGGCAATTCAACACTTGGTTGACCTGCTGCCGAGTGTTGCGACCGTTCGTCGAAATGGGGCCTGGACAGAAATAGAGATTGGGGGAGTGTCGGCGAATGACGAAGTTCTCGTTCGGCCTGGGGGACGCGTCCCGGTTGACGGGAAGGTGGTTGGAGGTCATTCCTTCGTCGATCAAGCGCCCATCACGGGGGAGTCCATGCCGGTTGAAAAGCATCCCGGCACCAGCGTTTACGCGGGGACGATCAATCAATCCGGCGCCCTCGAAGTTCGGGTTGAGCACCTGGGGCCTGACACAACTTTTGGCAAGATCATCGAGGCCGTCGAGACAGCGGAGAAATCACGTGCGCCGATACAAGGAATTGCGGACCGACTTGCGGGTTATCTGGTTTATTTTGCTTTGGGTGCGGCGGTCCTGACTTTCCTGATCAGCCACAACATTCGGTCGACGATTTCGGTGGTCATAGTGGCAGGAGCTTGCGGCATCGCTGCGGGAACCCCGCTGGCGATCTTGGGGTCCATAGGCCGGGCCGCCCAACAGGGTGCCATCATCAAAGGTGGGCTTTACCTCGAAAAACTTGGGGAAGTGGACACGGTTCTTCTCGACAAGACCGGCACTCTCACCTATGGAACTCCCGAACTTCTGGATGTACACGCGGCGTCTGGGACTTCAGCTACGGTGTTGCTTGGAAGCGCGGCGATTGCTGAATCTCGTTCCGAACACCCTATCGCTAAGGCAATCCTTAGGAAAGCCACACAACTTGGCATTCCCTATGAAGATCCAGAGACATTTGAATACACTCCTGGCAAAGGAATTGTCGCTCGTAGTGATGGCGAAGAAATCATGGCTGGAAATCAGCATTTCTTGCTCGAACGCGGGGTCCAACTGAATCAAGCGAACGGCTCGGAACCAGGTTCGGAAATATTTGTGGCACGTGGCGGCCGATTCTTGGGAACTCTGCAAATCGCCGACACGCTTCGGCCCGAAGCAAAGGATGCAATTCAATCCCTCAAATCGATGCGGCTTCGGACGGTGCTACTGACAGGTGATGCAAAGGTTGTCGCGGAAGACGTCGGTCACAAACTGGGAGTCGATGAAATCGTCTCTGACCTTCTCCCTGAAGGGAAATTGCAGTATGTAAAGCTGCTGACTGAGAAGGGCCATAAAGCTGCCATGGTTGGGGATGGCGTTAACGATGCGCCCGCATTGATGCAGGCGTCGGTCGGCGTGGCGATGGGATCGGGCACGGATGTCGCACGTGAAAGTGCCGATGTGGTACTGATTGGCAACGATCTATCGAAGCTCGTCGAGACCTTGCAAACGGCGCGGCGCTGCCGTCGCACCATCATGCAGAACTTCATCGGAACGCTAGTGGTGGACAGCATCGGTGTCGGTCTAGCGGCATTCGGATTTCTCAATCCTTTGCTGGCCGCCTTTATCCATGTCTCATCCGAGATGGCTTTTATCTTGAATTCAGCCCGATTACTCCCGCCCGTCTCATCGGCGAATCAATTGGTTCGCGGGATTCTTTCGCAATCGCCTTCTGCAACGAATAATGGGAAAACCGTGTCGATCGAGAGAGCTTAGGTATATGGACAAGTTTCCTCTGACGACAAAGCGACTCGTACTTGGGCACGTGAGTGTTTGCCAAGGCTGTTGCTGTGGAAACACCGCGAACGGCAGACCTGCCGTTCCAGTTGAATGGTTAGAGAAAGAATGGAGGGCCAGAGGTTTATTGAAGCGGATTCAGCTCACGATAAGCGGTTGCTTGGGCCCTTGCGACGTCCCGAACGTCGTCACGATTTCCAACGAGAGCGGAACGCAGTGCTCGGTGGAATTACTGAATTCAGCCAGTACCGGGTGTTGCTTGAGTGGGCTATCGCCTCAAGAGATGCAGGAGTGTTACTCGCTCTTCCGAACCAGTTTCGCGGACACTGTCTGCATCCCTTTCGGAATTCAGATTCCGGCGGCCTGTTCTTATTCGCGGGAAATAGAGCCATCTCATAAAGATACGGCTAACCGGCGTTAGGCAGACGGATAGCCTAACTCGAACCGGAACAGCAGAGTTAACCAATTCGGATGGTTGCAGGCCTCCGCAACCACAAACTATTCTCCTCCTGTGAGTTGCAAATACCCCGCAACCATCCGAATTGACAAGGATGAGAGCCGAGGACCTGTCGGTCACGAAAGAAATCGCGGGACTGCCGCCGTTTAACGGCGGGGACTGGATTCAAGCGACAAAACGATTCACCGCAGTGCTGGCAGAAGCAACCGCGATGACGAAAAGACAGTGTTCAAGGAAGTTGTGCCGATGCCTGCATGCCGGAATCCGAGCGGCGCTGGTTTGTCTGCATCCTGGTCGTCGGTAGTGAGATAAAGGCGCAACCTGTGACCAGCGCGGAAGCGGCGCGCATTCGGGACAAGCGGAATTCGGTAACTTACTTTCTCCCCGATAGGCACAGCTTCAAAAGTCCTGCACGGCAGAACTGGAGCGCCGGGCTTGCTCGCAGATTCGTCCACTGTCCGCAAGCCCGCCCTGAGATATCCCGACGTGACATTCACGACGCTGTCGTTTTCGTCCACGTCCTGCAAGACGGCGATGAAAGCCGTGTCCGGCGCGGCGCAGGCAGCGTCCAATTGCAACTCGATAGGGCCGGTCAGATCAAGATCGGAGGGCAGGGGCGGGGTTGTCCAGTGCAGAAACCCGGGAGGGTCCGTCTCGCTTGCGCGCGGGCGATTGAGACCACCTCCAAGGTTCATATAAGTTCGGGAGCCCGGTTCGCTTTCGTCCACGCCAAGAACTGCGTCGGCGCGAAGTGCATACGCATGATGTGACGCTTCGCGAATCGGCCAGACATCGCTTGTTCGCCAGCCCTCGGCTTCCGGCACGACGTATCGAAAACGCGGGCCGTCGAGAATGCCAGTGTCCGCTCCCTTGAGCCAATTATCGAACCAGGCGAGCGCCTCGATGTGAAGACTTTCCCATGGCCAGGCGAGGCCATGTTCACCCATCATTGCGACCTGAACATGCTTGCTGTTCGTCAATCGCTCGTAGGCTTTGAAGGTGTGCGGAAGATGCAGAGGCACGTTCTGCCAGTCGCATCCCAGATAGACCGGCACTTCGATGCGATCGAGTAACGGAAGCAGATTGCGGTCTTCCCACCAGTCGTCGCGAAATGGATGTTCCGCAGCAATCGCTCGCCAGAGATCGTCCCATGGGTGAGGATCGTGGTGCAGCTTGAGCAGAACCTTGAGACCGGCGATTGCGGCTTCTCCATTTGCATGCTCGAATTTTTTGTGGATGCCCGGAGTCAGCAGGAGAGAGCGCATCGCGTCGATCAATTTGCTGCGCCAGAGTTTGTTGGTGTGGCCCGATGTCATCCCGATCATGAAGAGGAACGGCGTGACGAATCCGCTGCTCATCAATCCGTGATGGGTTGCCGACTCGTAAAGATCGAATGTGCCGGCGATGGGCATGACGGGGGGCCGCGGTTCGGCCTGGGACTCTGGAACTCGATCGTTGGGACGATGTTAGTGGAGATCACGATGTTCGGGGCTGGGGTCTGGCTTTATCTGTGCGCGACGCGTGCTCGGGACCGTGCAGGGCGGTATGCATGTCTTGCGTATGTCGTGCTGTTGCTCGTGACCTATGTCAGTAGCAGCTTCAGCGGGCCACCGGCTTCGGTCGGCGAGATCGCATGGCCGGGGCTGATTGCTGGGGTCGTCATGCTGTCGTGGGCGTGGTGGTTTGATCGTCACCGAGCTGCGCGCGAAGAGGTGTTGGCGGCCGGAGGATAGCCGAGTTTTTTTTCAACATGGCAAAGACACAAGAGCGGAAAATCGACCGGCGAACCGACATCGGGTTGTGAGTGGATCGTCGGCCATGCGGAAACTGAGCCGCCGCAGCGGGAGGTTGTGTCCTGATCGTTTCGCACGCGAACCAGAGTTGCGTCGTTTCTTCGGCCCGCCGGGCCGATTGCCTTTCCATCAAATCGGACACCTGCTCGAAGAGCGATACTTGTGACCTCTTGAGCAGGTCTTCCACCCTCCGCTAACCTTGGGCACCGGTTTCCTCTCCTGGCCTCTGCTAGCTATTGGAGCGGACTTCAAATTAGGACACTACGGCGCGGGAGGCAATAAGTCGAAGAAAGACCCGAAGATCTGTCGCCTTCCACAACCCAAGGAAATGTAACCCGACGATGAATGCGATCGCAGGCAATAAAAACTGCGAGAGAGCGAACTGTCCTAGCAACCAGATCGTCCCGAAGATAGCAGCCACCTCGAATGCGACTGCAATTCCGTAGATATGACCGCGAAAGGTACCCAGGTGACGCTGTTTGCGGGGCAACGCGAGTGCCACAATGAGAACAGCTGAAATCCGATACTGGAACCGATACCCCATGCCTGCCAAGGAGGCGGCATCGCTGTCGCTCCGGCAACTCCCCAAGCGCAGCCGAATGCGACGCCTACAACCCCGCCGATGTTCGGTCCATCCATTTTCAACCGGAATTCCTCTTTGACTTCGAAAACCGGAGACACTATATATCCGAATCGACAGGCGGGTGACGTGGCTCCCGGATGGTCGGCTACACGGAAGCAATCCCAAACCTAGCACCTTTGACTTCGCGCGCTGACTACGCTGCTGGTCGGATCAGTTCCAACCTAAAAGGAAGCACTAAACAATTCGGATGGTTGCAGGCCTCTGCAACCAGAAACTATTCTGTCGCAATAGGTTCCGAACACCCTGCAACCATCCGAATTGATAGTCGCCCGGCGCAATATCTCGATGTCGCGAGCGTAGACGCAGTCCAATGCGATCGACAACTTCCCACAAGCCGACTTCCCGATACGGATGGGCGACAGCATCTTAGGTTTGCGGAAGGATGAGCACACAATCTTGAGCAGACGCTCAGGAGCAACGCTCACGTTTGAGATGCTCTCTGCCCCATGTGCAGAGAGCGTCCAACACGGGTACCAACGTCATCCCGTACGGCGTTAGCGAGTACCGCACTCGCAGAGGCGAGCCTTGTTCTTGGTGCCGGTTCAGAATGCCACTCTCGGTCATCTCCCGCAGGTGACGGAGGAGCATTCGCTCTGTGATCTCGGGAATACTCTTCCGCAGTTCGCTCGTTCTCATCGGGCCATCCAACAATCGCCATAGGATGGTGCCCTTCCATCTCCCGTCGATAATGCTCAGCGTGGCATCGATCGGGCATGGCGAGATCTCCTTCTTTGAGACGCCCATAGCTTTACTTCCACCGACAAATTTGTCAGTGCTCCTTTTCGCATCCAGTACCAATTGAACTGCGTCTGAAAGCAAGGAGTCAATAGGAGCTGCTCATGCACTTGTTCAACACGGTCACCGTCTTTTTCGTTGTCACGCTGCTAGGCGTCGAGTTCTCTGTCTCAGCCTTCGTAAACCCCGCCTCATGGCGACTTGAACCCGAAGCACATTTGAAATTTCTTGGCAGTAGCGCTTTCGTCGGTGGAAGAGTGATGCCGACCTGGTACTCACTCTGCACCGTGCTGCTCGGTATTCAGACGTGGCTCCATTGGCACGCGCCGGGGCGTGAACTCCTGTTCACAGCAGATGCAATTTGGGTCCTTATTTCGCTGCTATCGATCTTTGTCCTGGTTCCACTGTATAACCGCCTGCTAGAAGGAGTTGCCGATTGGCAGCGAATACATCGGACTTGGGACAAGGTACATCGCGTGCGGATCGCCGCTGTCGCTATCGCCGCCATCCTGCTCATACACGTGCTAGTGTGCTGAGCGGGTTTGACCTTCGCGGTGCCGCCTACGCGGCGAGCCGGATCAGTTCCAAACCAAAAGGCAGCACTAAACAATTCGGATGGTTGCGGGCCCCCGCAACTAAAAAATCTTTTTCTATCAGCAACTTCCGCGAAACCCCGCAACCATCTGAATTGACAATCCGGAATTGCGAAAGCCTCAAGACTTTTGGCTGAACCTCCCCACTCACGTCCCAACGAGCCGTGGCCCCCGTCGGGAAGCAGTGCCAGGCGACTAGGTATGGCAGCGTCCTCGACCGTCCCTGATGCCTGGATCGGTTGCATGAATAGGCCTTTGATGAATCTAGTTGTTGCCAATTCTGAAACTGACCAGAGCCAACATCCGCAGAGTTCGAGTACGACCAGGAGAACGGCGCTAATCGTGAACGGAACGGTCCGCTCTGTAGCAGCCATCCGAAAGACGTTGTCGGGTCCGTTGCTAAGGAAATGCTCGAAACCACCGGCACTGAACCCTACGGCCAAAGGAACAAAAATCAGAACACTCGCAAGCTCCGGATGACGCGCCCAGAGCGAGGCCACTCCCACAAGCGGGACCACATTGATTGCGATAGCCGCTGACAGAACCTGTCGACCGGTGAGTCCAGGCGGAATCTTCGCCAGCACGAACAGGTGCCAAATGACGGTCACCGCGTGCGCAAGCACTGCTAGCGTTGCGTACACAGCAAGCTTTTTCATAAAGCCCTCCTCGGCAGTTGCCATAGTTGATCCTGCTTGTGCCCCATGACATCGGGGTTACAGAGGTATATACGGTTTTCAGAACTTCGCCGCTGCACCCTGATATCTCATCCGGTGGTGGACGAGGGCGCGAATGATTAAGGGCGCTCCGACCAGGGCGGGCAAGAACCAATAAGCTAAGCGGGGTAGCCTACTCAGACCGGGTAAGTTCTTTCCTTCCTCAACCGAGAAGGCAGTGACCATAGTAATGAAGGAGCAACCCATGGATGTGATGTGTGTGCCGACCCACGCCTGCCAGTGTCGCCTTCGGGCCGTGCGTCCCAAGGATGACGCACCGAAGGAAATGACTCCTAGGCCGAAGAGCACGCGGTCGTCTGTCCAGCGCGCCGTCGCCAAAAAACCCGCGGAGATGACGAGGATAGCGAGACCCCAATGGTAAATCGTCCCGCATATCGGATGCAGCCCTGGTCGCTTCTCGCTGGCTATCGTCACGATTCCCGTGACGATACAGACCAGTCCAGCAAGAATATGAGCTCCCAATATTGGGAAGAAAGCGGACGATTCGAACATCATTCCAATCCCGTCGACGTGCAATAGAGTTTGCGATCTGGTGCTGCCCAGTACGTCCTTGGCCGTAATCGAGAAGCACCGCGTTGTTTTACGCCTTCTCCGCTGAGGGGATCTTTTGGCGCGTTGGCACTTGGTTCCCAGTCGGTATGGAAAGAAGCGCTACCAACGCCCATATTTCTGCGCAGCCCTCTAGCGCTCCAAACACGGCTCGGATCGAATCCCATCGATAAAAACGTTCGAACGCTTGCTGCAGTGCCGCAGGATCGCTGCCGATTCGGTGCAAACTCAACATGATGGGAGCAGCTTGCGTAGTGGTCAGCATGACGCAGATCGCCATCAGGGCTGCGCCATAAAGTGGGATGCCCACCGACCATGGCCTTCTCGGATTCAGACGAAAGACGATCGCCGCTCCCAAAATCAACACGGTTCCGCCGATGCCCGCCAGCGGATAGAGAGTCTTGCCATTTCCAAGATCAGCCCTTACGCTAAACGCAGCCCAAGCTTCGGCTCCGAGATGTCGCCAGGCCGGCATCTCCACTAACGTCCGGTTCAGACTGTCGGCGAGGGTCCCCAATAGCTGTCCCACAACAATTAGCAAGAGAACTACGCGCAGCATCTTCTCACTTTTCATGATTGGTTCCTCATACCTCGTTACACGATGTATAAAACTACATCCTTCGAGAACCGGTGTCAACCGGCGATGCGTTTGTCAGGGATTCACCGGGAAAAGAAGCATCAATTCACGCCTTTTTTACACACCACTTCGGGTGTACACTACCTCCGTAGCCGATGTAACCGATTATCCAAGGTGCCGGGAATGACGTTCGATCGAGAGTTGCTGAAAGGAAGCATCGCGCTCTTAATACTGAGGCTCCTGTCGGAACGCGACATGTACGGATACGAGATTATTCAGGAATCAGTGCGGCGCAGCCAGGCTGCATTTGAATTCAAGGAGGGCACGCTGTACCCGGCCCTCCACCAACTGCACAAACGCGGCTATCTTCGCTCGGAATGGCGCACCGGGGCGAACGGGAAGCAGCGAAAGTACTACAGCTTGACCGCCGCTGGCCGAAAGGCTGCCCGCCGCAGTGAACAAGAATGGCTTTCTTTCACCAAAGTGGTAAACGCCATACTCGCAAAGGCCAACGTGTGACGCATCTGGATCGCATCGTTTCTCGGGTAATTTTGCTCGCCAAGCTTCCCGGCAACAAGCGACGGGCCGAAGTGGCGGAGGAATTACGAACTCACCTGGAGGATCTTGCAGAGGATGTGCGATCCCAAGGCTATGATGAGGAGGCTGCGACCCGGATCGTCAGAATGCGGTTCGGCGGGGCGCAGCAGATCGCCGCAGGATTCGCTTCTGTTTACGCGCCGGAACGATGGGCGAAGCGCATTCTTCGGTCGATCCTTCTAGTGACTGCGTCCACCATGGCGGTGGTTGTTGTGATTGGCACTGTGCAGTCGATCTCTGCGATTTTTACTGCCGACTCAATCGCATCGACCTTGCGGGGTATCCATCGGGAGGTCTTTGGCTTCGCTGCGATTACGGCGGGTTATTGCAGCATGTATGCTGGGGAGCGCCTTTTCCCGATCTCTTTGGCGAGGGCCGTGTTGCCAAGCGTCACTTTGGGTTTATGGCTCGCCGCCATTTTCGGTTGGCTGATCCCGCAGCATGCGGCACTGCCATTGGCTGCCTTTGCGTGCGCGGCGTCCGGTCGCCTGCTTCAACGCGTCGAGATACCTTTCATCTGGTTCGCCGGAACCGCGATGCCGCTGTTGATCGCATGGGCGTTGTTCGGTCAGCTTATTCCCGGCTGGCAGTTCCCCTGGTTGGTGTGGTTGGGTTTGACACTTTCCTGCAAGGTGCTGTGGGAAATCACCCGGCTTTTTGAAAGAGTTTTTATCGAGGGGTTTGCCTAACCGAGAATGCTGGCCACGTTCGCAGATCACTGGCAATCGCCTATCGGCATACTCATATATACCGCCTAGTGGCGACGCGCATAGGCATCGCGAGCGACGAATTCTGGAACATAGCGATGAGCTGTGCCCTCCGATCGAGTCGGCAATCCCGAAGCCACTCATAAGCAACTCATACGGTGCAATGAATCAGCTCGCTGCGGAACGGAATATTCAAGAATTGTCTATTCGGTACGTATCGGGCCCCCCGTCATCAGCCGCTGCACTTCCGGCCGTTTCCTGGCTTCTTGCTCGGCGGCTCGCGTTAACTCTTCGATCGGAGGATCGATCCGGTCCAGCAGCTCGAGTAGATCCTTGCGACGTCGGGAGGCCCACACTGCTAAAGGAAGTCTTTCCAATTGGGCTCGTCCTGGTTCGTTCCA
>JBAQGJ010000048.1:0-73439 GCA_049287725.1 Candidatus Acidiferrales bacterium
GCTCGATCTGCGCTATCCGGTGGACGATCTGCTTTTGGAAGTCCGCAAGGATGCCGAGAATCTGGATGTGGCCAGCAACGCATTTAGCGAGCGCCATAAGCGGAAGCGCGTCGCGGCGGTGGCAAAACTAAAACCGAGCCCGATATTTTTGGCGGTGCATCGTTTGGATGAAGATGTTTATTTTCGGCGGCTGGCACGCGAAGAGTTCGAGATTCTGTCACAACTACACGCTGGAAAATCTTTGAATACCGCAATTGACGCCGCTCTGCGCCGAAGCCCACTGCCCGGGGAAGAGCGCGCTGCAAACGTCGAGAACTGGTTTCGTACCTGGTCGACGCTCGGATGGTTCTGCGGCCTGGAAAAATCTCCCGAAAATAAAAAAGCCGCCGCGCGATAAGCGCCGAAGGCAAGAGAGCGCCGCAACACATGAGCACTGCCCAAAATCCGATTTTGCGTCTGTACGATGGATTCCTGCGAGTCGTAAACAGCCTGCAATCGCCATTTCTGCTAGTGGTACGTGTGTATTGGGGCTGGCAGCTTTCGCAAAACGGCTGGGGCAAGCTGCACAACTTGCCGCACGTGACTGAATTCTTTGCGAGCCTCGGATTGCCCGTGCCGGGTTTCACTGCGGCGTTTGTCTCCAGTTTCGAATTTGTTGCCGGGATTCTGCTGGCGGTGGGACTGCTGTCGCGAATCGCCGCGTTGGGAATTCTTATTGATATGACCACGGCGTACTGGACGTCGGATCGAGAGTCTTTCCTCGCGTTTTTCTCTAATCCCAATAAATTCGCGGGCGCTGACCCGTTCATTTTCTGGTTCGTGGCCTTGCTGATTCTGATCATTGGTCCGGGCAAATGGTCGCTGGATACATTGCTGCGACACCGGCTTAGAAAGGACACGCCGGGTCACTGAGTACGCAGAGAAAGGCAACGCAGGACCGGCACCGGCATCATAGTAATGGGTCCCATGCACGCGATTCCGAGCAGGCTCTCTTTGACGACTAAGATCGGTGGGGCTGCTCTGGCAATGCTCCTCGCAGTTTTTGTTGGCGTTCGTATCCACGCGGCTGACGAAATGACCTCCACCATCCTGATCGGCAATTCCCGAATTGATGTGGTTGTGGAGAAAGGCGATCTGCAGGTTTCCAAAGAAGAGTTGATGACGTGGGTGCATTGGGCCGCTGAATCGGTCGCCGGGTATTACGGGCGCTTTCCTGTTCCACACTTGCTGCTGCGGATTATTCCGACGGATGGAAGGGGTGTGCGCGGAGGGCGGACATTCGGCAGAAAAGACGGCGGGTACACGGTGATTCACGTAGGCAGCCAGACGGACTTTGCGAATCTGGCGAATGACTGGATGCTGACGCACGAGATGGTGCATTTGTCGTTTCCTTCGATGGCGGACAATCATCACTGGATCGAAGAGGGAATTGCGACGTACGTCGAACCGATTGCGCGAGTGCGAGCGAAGCACCTTGACGCGAATCAGATGTGGTTTGAAGTCGTGCGCGACATGCACCAGGGTTTGCCGGCGCCGGGAGATGAGGGGCTGGACAACACGCACACCTGGGGCCGGACGTATTGGGGCGGGGCGCTGTTCTGTATGCTGGCCGACGTCGAGATTCATCGCGAAACGTCGAACAAGAAAGGGTTGGAGGACGCGCTGCGCGGGATCCTCGATGCAGGCGGGGACATACGTTACGACTGGCCGATTGAGAAGGCGTTGAAGATCGGCGACCAGGCGACTGGCGTTCCGGTGCTTGAAAACCTGTACGGCAAAATGAAGGACCAGCCTTACAACGTGGACCTCCCGGCATTGTGGCAGCAATTGGGAATCGACCGAGGGGGCGACAAAGTTGTTTTCGTTGACACCGCGCCGCTGGCAAAGGCTCGCGAGGCGATTACGTTCGGGAAAGCGGGCGCATCCCTGAAGCCTGCTGCGACGGATTCCAGAAATGCCGCGATTTTTGCGGGGCGGACCGCTGCGTTTTTCCCACCTGATAAATCCCACGATTGAATTTATAGCGATCGCTGCTCGGTTGATCTGGACAGCTTGCCAAGTTGGGGCGCAGCAAGCAGCGCCCGTACAGCATATCTATAATTTTGCATCATTCCTCCGTTGCGCGGGCGCCGTTGCGGAATTGGGTTAGCGCTTCGAGGATTTGCTGGCCGTATAGTTCGGTTTTGCGTTCGCCGAAGCCGGAGACGGTGCGGAGTTGGGCTAGTGTGCGCGGATGGATGTGGCAGAGGGAATCGAGCGACGTGTCGTGCATGATGATGAACGCGGCGATATTCATTTCTTTTGAGGTGCGGCGGCGCCACTCGCGCATGTAGGCGCGTAGTTCCGGGTCAACGCCGTTCGCGGCGGCTTGGTTGGCATTGAACAGCGTTTGCCGGCGAGCCATATCGTTGGGGCGAGAGACATTATTACTTTGCTCTGGCGCGTTGCGCTGATCGGCATTGCGTTTTGCACCCCACCAGCCCGAACTCGACGCGCCGGCGTTGTGCGGCGGCGCGAATTCCGCTGCGTTTTCGGCGGCGGAGCGCGGGCCGCGCGTGAATGTGATGGATGCCGCAGCCGCGGCGGCCGCCGTTGCTGATGCTCTTGCCGTGGCGGCGAGTTTTTCGCGGCGCTTGGGTCGCGGCGTGGCAACCGGTTCTGCTAACCACTTGATCTCGCAGCCGCACACATCGCATGCGCCGCAGGATTGCCACTTCGGGCTTTCACCGAAATGCACGCAGATCTGGCGGTGGCGGCAGCCTTTGGATTCAACGAAGCTGCGGATGATGCGGTAACGCTGCCACCCGCGTTCGCGCTCGGCTGGATCGCTGACTTGTTCGATGAAATGCGCGAGCAGTCCCGCGTCTTTCTTGCGCCAGAGCAGCACGCAATCGGCGGGAAGGCCGTCGCGTCCTGCGCGTCCTGCTTCCTGGTAATACTGCTCGATGGATTTCGGCAGCGAGAGGTGGATCACGGCGCGGACTGCGGCTTTATTGATTCCCAGACCAAAGGCGATGGTTCCGACCAGCACGGGGACTTCGTCGGACATCCATTTTTCCTGATTGCGGCGGCGGGTGGCGTTGTCCATTTTGCCGTGGTACGCGATGGCCTTGATTCCTGCTTCCGCGAGCAAGATGACCGTCTCTTCGACGCGGGCGATGGTGGGCGCGTAGACGATTACGTTTTCCCCGGCGTAGTTTTGCAGCGCCTTGACGAGCAGAGTCGCCTGAGCGCGGGCGTCACATTCCCTTACGACGTAGCGCAGATTTGGGCGGTGAAAGCTGGCGATATATTTGTGCGGCTGACGTAAGGCTAGCTGTTCGACGATGTCGTGCCGCACCTGTTTGGTGGCGCTGGCGGTGAAGGCGGCGATGGTGCGGTCGGGGAAGTGTTTGCGAAGCGAGCTGAGCTGGCGGTATTCGGGACGAAATTCGTGGCCCCATTCGGAGATGCAGTGGGCTTCGTCAATCGCGAAGAAAGAAGCCGGTACGCGTTGGAGCCATTCGATGGTGTCGGCGCGGGCGAGGCGTTCGGGCGAGAGATATAGCAGGCGGTACTGGCCTTTGATGGCTTGGCTTACGATGGCGGACTGCTCGGCTGCAGCAATCGTGCTGTTCAGTAGCGCAGCAGGAATGCCCATCTGGGTTAGTTGCGCCACTTGATCTTGCATGAGCGCGATCAGCGGCGAGACTACGATGACGGTGCGGTCGGCTAGCAGCGCAGCGGGGAGTTGGTAGCAGAGCGATTTGCCGCCGCCCGTGGGCATGACGACGCAGGTATCCTGGCCGCCGAGCAGGCTGCGCACGATGCGTTCTTGCATGGGACGAAAGGAGTCGTAACCCCAGTAGCGGCGGAGCGCGCCGAGAAGTTCCGTGGCCGATTGCATTGGTGCCAGTATAGGTTCATGAGCGCGGTGCGGTCCATCTCCGAACGGTCTTGGGCGCGTTGAAGCGGCTATGCCGGACGGAATGATTCGGCTTACAATCGCATCATTATGAGACCTCAGATTACAGAGAATGTTGCTGGTCCCGATCATCAGTGGTTGCGGCATACCTTGGCTACTCTGGCTTATCGCGGAGGCAAGACTTTGCGCGGGGCGCCGCCGGGTTTTGCGGAGTTTCGCGTGGGCGAGAAGACGCGCACGCCGGGACAAATCCTTGCGCATGTAGGGGATTTGCTGCACTGGGCTCTCTCGCAGGCGAAGGGCAAGCCGGCTTGGCACAATTCCGCGGTGGTTTCGTGGGAGGAAGGGAGCGCGCGGTTCTTTGCGGCGTTGCAGGAGCTTGATGATTATCTGGCGTCGAATGAGACGATTGGATGTACGCCGCAAAAAATGTTTCAGGGGGCGATTGCGGATTCATTGACGCACGTGGGGCAACTGGCGATCTTGCGTGGGATGGCCGGGGCGCCGGTGCGCGGTGAGAATTACGCACAGGCAGATATTGCGGTGGGCCGGGTGGGGGCGGAACAGAGTGCGCCGCAGGCGGAGTTTGATTGAAAGAGCGTGATTGGTGACCTGTGAGAGCGTGATTGGTGACTTGTGATTCGTGAATCGTGACCCGCGAACTGTGATTTGAGACGCGTTTCCTGCAAGATCGTTGTGGATGCAAGGCGACCCGATTCGCGATTTGGGGAGTGCCAAAAAGTTTGCGATTGATTTGGTGCGTGGGTGTTTGTTTTGTAGGAGATATAGCGAATTCTAATCGGCAGGGTTTGCGATTGATTTTGGCGGGAGAGTCAGTGGTGACTTGACGTCGAGTGACGATTAGACCGGGGATGTAACAATGTTACATGCGGCGGAAGAGCGTGTAATTGGTGATTCGTGAGTGGTGATTGGTGAAAGGCGAGGCTGTTAGTGGTGATTGGCGGGTAGTGATCGGTGAAAGACGGTTCCGCGGCTTTGTTTTTGAGATTTGAGGAGTTTGGGTACGCGGCCGAGCACACGGGTTGGCGGTTTTGGTTGGTGCTCGTTTTTTCACCGTTCGCCATGTCGCCTGGCTCCGTTGGGCTTAGTTACAGCCTCGGTTATGATATCATATCAGTTAACAGGATGCAATTATGGTGTGTGTGTAGCGGGTAAGTGGCAGAAGCGGTTGGATGTAGGTCGCGTGTGATGTGTATTGTGAACCCGATGAACGGCAGACTTTAGGGCTGGATGTGGTGCATTCGCCGGATGTTGCACGCATCGAATTCTCTGCATGGCGTGGAGCGTCGGACGCAGTGTGATTAGTCGGCCTTCCTTAGGGAAAAAAACAGGGCAGACATAGCGAGCCCAAGGTTCGGGCAGGCAGCCAATTCTCTCCTTTCAGTGCTACCGCGAGGGTAGCGAACTGCGAATTCATTGTCGCCCGTGGATTCCGAGCGGCAGAAAGCCCAATTTGCGGTCCTAGCCGCAAACAAGCGGTAGTAACCCAATCTTTTAGTACCTTTTTCGGCATGAGTGTCCTCGCGGACAGGATGCGCCTGTGGGGCAAACATGGTGGTATGACATTTTCCAGCCGCAATCGCTTCGCGATCCCTTCACCAGAAGGGCGTCGAGACGCGATGGAACGGATGGAAACGGAAGCACGGAAGGACAACGTCATTACACGATTCCTCATTTGTGCGGGCGGAGCAAAGAATGCGTAGTGTTCCCGGATGGAAGGAAATTCCACAGTATCCCGTGATCTCTGGCATCGCGCTCCTGGCGATAGGGGTGACGATTGCTTGGTGGAGCGGCACGAATATTTCGCCTCTGTTCGAGAACGCCGAAATTCGTCGCGGACAGTTGTGGCGTCTCGCAACCAGTATCTTCCCGCATGTGAATTTTTTGCACTTGGCGTTTAATCTTTATTGGCTTTGGATATTTGGAACGATCGTCGAGAGCGTTTACGGCCATCTGAGGACGGGCTTGTTGATCCTGTTTTTTGCAGCCGGGTCGAACTCGTTTGATTTTGCGTTCGCTCAGGGAGGAGTGGGTCTGTCTGGCGTCGGGTACGGATTATTCGGGCTGCTCTATGTTCTTTCACGGCACGACGAACGATTCAAAGGGTGTCTTGACGAAAGGACCGTCAATCTCTTCGTTGGCTGGTTCTTCCTTTGCGTCCTGACTACAGTCACTCACGTGTGGAATGTCGCCAACGTCGCTCATGCTGCCGGTGCCGCGTTAGGTCTGCTGGTTGGTTGTGCCATCGTGCTTCCGAACCGCCGCCTGATCGCTGGGAGCGCAGCAGTTGTCCTGACCCTATTGGGGTTCGTCGGAGCAACTGCAGCGCGACCTTTTGTGAACTTTTCCAGCCACGGCGGATATGAGGAAGGAAAATGGGCTTACGACGACCTTATTGCTAACCGAAATGAGGAGGCGCTTCGATGGCTGCGTGACGCCGTAAGATACCAACCAAGTGTCCCTTCGTATTGGTTCAATCTCGGGATTGCCTATGAGCGTTCGAACAATCAACCAGCGGCCTTATCCGCATATCAACGAGCCTACCAGTTGCAACCATCCGACCCCAAGTATGCCGAGGCTGTTGGAAAGAGCATCGGAACGAAGTAATTGTGCGCCGATACTTGAATTTGGCGCCTGAGGCCAACATGTCTGAGCAAGAAGAACTCGTCGTTTTCATGACTTTGCCCTTCGGCGTCGATGAATCCATTATTCCAGGTGTTCTGGCCAGCAGGGGTATTCCAGTTCACTTAGTGGAGCGATATCTGGCGCGTCAAGGGCGATATGTGGAGATTCAAATTCCCGCTTCGCGGCTTGAAGATGCTCGGCGAGCGCTTGATGACGCAAGACGGGTCGGAGAACAGTTAAAGGCAAGTCCGGCCGAAGACGGTCAGTAATGTCGAAACGCATAATCGCATCAGCGGTGGGCGCAATCGCCGTGATCGCAAGCCTTATTGCGTTTGCCAAGGCATTCCTTGGACTTGAGGACTTCAGGAATCCCGCCGTGCCATTCCGTTTTGCCGCCATCGGCGAGCTAGTCCTATGTGCAATGGCGCTCGCTGCCTTGGGAATAGGCATACGGTTCCTACGATTCGGGTGGTCTGGGCGAAGAGCCCCGGGAGGCAATTGGGTGAGGCCAATACTTCTCGGCATCGGATCTTTCTTTCCGGGATTCATTTTTTCATTGCCCCTTACTGTTGTTTGGGCGAGTCACACCCGGCCAGGCGACGGGCAAAGCGGCCTCGCCGCGATGGAAGTCAGCTTTTATATCGGTGGCGCGGTCGCAATCATCTGTGGCGTTGTGCTGTTGAAGAAGCGCAACACCCGGCGACCTGAATCCCAAGAATCATCAGAGTGATATGCTCCCAGCATGACGTCCGACTACAACTGGGACGAAGTTTCCAAGGCCATCGGCCGTGCTGACTACGAATTCGTGCTAAAGAACGCCATGCCTCACGCACTCGCGGGCAATGCCGACGCCCAATGCACAATTGCGTTGCTCTACGAGGCTGGGTGGGGCGTGCAACGAGATGTTCTTGAGGCCGAACGCTGGTTGCTGAAAGCCACGGCGCAGAATAGCCCATTGGCGTGGCATAACCTCGGGACGCTGTACTTTGTGCAACATCGCGAGCTTGAACAAAAATGGTGCGAAGGCCGGAAGTGTTGGGAGCGAGCCAAAGAACTCGGATTCGACTGCGGCCATCCATATCCGCCGTGGGATTACGAGAATGCCAAGCCCGAAAAGAATGACTGACGAGCAGATTCGCCAAGTGTTATTCCGCTTGAATGGTCGGAACCAAACAGATGCGTTTGAGGTCGCCAAGTTGATCTGGGAGGATTCCGACGCGCGCCTGGAACGTCCACTGATCCGAACACTGAAAAAGGGTCGCAGAGCATTCAATCGCGCCGCCGCAGCCTACGCAATGCAGATGATGACCACACCAAGGACCATTGCGGCGCTGGAGCGAACGGTCAAGAACAAATCCGAGTATCCTCGTGTCAGAGGTGAAGCGGCAGAGGCGCTTGCGCATGCCCATCGAAAAAAGTCACATGATGTATTACTTACGGGACTAGGTGACCCCAGCAAGGAAGTTCGCTTCTGGTGTGCCTACGCGCTCGGTGAGATGGCGGAAAAAAGAGCTGTTCCTGCCCTAAAATTCCTTGCCGCCAGTGACAAGAGGATCGTCAAGGGCTTTCATTCGGTTGGAAAGGAAGCGACGGATGCAATCGAGTGCATCGAAATCGAGAACACCGCTCACAGGCGAAAAAACGGTTGTTTATTTTGTGTTCGCGGGTAACGCGCCGTATTTGCGTAGAATCCGTTTGAACCGAATGGCCGAGCACGTTTGAGGGGCGGGCACGGTGAGGGCCGCCGCCCTCAAGAACGCTCCTAGACGGACCAACGTCATAAGTCGGCGCGTGTGCGCACCGCGTTCACCTCGCCCGTTCCGCTACGACACTTGTGCTGGAGAACTCATCGCGGCCTGACAATTTGGACGCGCTCCGCTGACTCTCCACACCGAAACGACGGTTTTCGCGCTGGCCAAACTCCTGTAACATGCGCCACTGAACGTGACAGGAGGAACCGCCGATGAAGCCCATCAAGATGAATTGCACGGGTATTCTTGCTCTTGTGATCCTCGCCGCCTGTGTTTCGATTACACCAACGTACGCGCAGGACATGGCCAAACCGACCGCAGCGCCAAAGCCAGCGCCCGGCCCGTCGCAAGCCGTGCTCGAACAGTGGAATGACATCGGACGCAAACTCATTGCGATGGCCGAAGATTTCCCAGAAGACAAGTACGATTACAAGCCGACTCCCGCGGTGGGCAGCTTCGCCCAGCGCCTGATCCACGCTGCTCACGCCAACGAGTTTTTCATTAATGCCGTGGAGGGCCGCAAGATGCCTGCGATGGCTGATCCCGAGCGCGACCAGTTCAAAACGAAAGCTGATGTGGTGGCATTTGTGAAGAAATCATTTGTGGATGGCGCCGCAGCGATCAAGGCGAAAGGCGATAAGGGCATGTCCGACTTGGTAGTGGATCCCTTCGGAAATGAGCAGACGCGCATCAGCGATTTTGCGTATGGCTTCATCGAACATTCGGGTGAAATCTACGGCCAGCTGTCGGTCTATTACCGTGTGGCAGGCATGGTGCCGCCGGAATCGCGCCCGAAGAAGTAATCCAACAACGCCGGATTATTGCAGCTTGGCGTATTCGGATTTGGCTGCTATGAGGATGGGGATGTTGGGGTCGGCGTCCTTCCAGAGTGTTAGGAAATCTTTGTAGGCGGCTAGGGCGCGGACGCGGGCGGCATCGGCATCTGCGCCTTGCGAGGTCTTTGATAAGGTCTGGGCTTGCAGCGCGTTGGCGCGAGCGACGCCTAGACGCGCTAGCGCTCCGGTCCAGCGATTCCAGACGATTCCGCTGTGGTCGACAATCTTCTGAAACTCGGTGGCGGCGGCGCTGCCTTGTCCGGCGGTCAGGTACGCCTCTCCGCGCACATACGTGGGGTAGAGGCAGGAAACATTAGCGACGAATCCAATCTCCCCCAGCTCCAGTAGTGATGTTGCAGCTTGCAGATCATTTACGGCGGAGTCAACGAAGGGTCTTGGGTCAAGAAGCTGCTCCGGGGCCGATGGCGACGACGAAATAGGTGGCTGGCGTTGCGCCAACGTTTTTGATGCCGTGCTCGTCGTTGGAATGCACGAAGCCCACCGATCCGGGGCCCAGCCGATGCGTCTTTTCGTTCACCGTGATTTCTACCGTGCCTTCGCGGATCAGCCACATTTCCGAGTGCAGGTGGTGGTGCGGTGGATGCGGCGCGCCGCCTGGCGGCAGCGTTGTTTCGTGCACTTCGAGCGATTCGCCTGTCGCGAGTTTGCCTTTCAGCACATCGCGGAACTGCGCGTTGTTTGCCGTTCGCACGGGCAAATTCTCGAACGGATACATCGCGGAAGGGAGAGCGTTTTGCGCCGCTGATGAACCATCCTGCAGCGAGTGCAATGCAGATAGCAGCGCGACGGGAAAGACTGAACACAATTCGCGGCGAGTTAGCGGCACGGTGCCTCCTCGGAATTGCATTTTTGCCATTCAGTCGGCGCTACTGGTGTGGGGTTCGGCTTCTTTGGCTACCAGGAGGCTGACGTCTTTTAGATTTTGATAGATCTCGCGATAGGACTGGACCAGGGAGGTTTCGTGGTAGGGGACGCCGCGTTGGCGGCAATAGGATCTGACTACTTTTTGGGCTTGGCGAAGTTTGTTGCTGGGCATGGTGGGGAAGAGGTGATGTTCGATCTGGCAGGAGAGGCCGCCCATGCAGTAGTCCACGCCGGGATGTTTTTTGATGTTGCGGCTGGTGAGGACTTGTTCGCGGAGGAAGTTGACGGCGGTGCTGCCTTCCTGGAGAGGCATGCCTTGATGATTGGGAGCGAAGATCAGCGTGAGATAGAGGCCGAGGAAGGCCTGCTGCGCCAGGACAAACAATACGGCATGAGAAAAACCGAGAAGGTACGTGAGCAGGCCGAGGAACCAAATCGTGTGGAGGACGAGGAAGCTGACCTCGATGACCGGGTGCGCGACTTTGTGGCGCACGAGGAAACGGACGCTATCGTATTTCAAGAAAAACGACTCGAGCAGCGACAAGGGAAAAAACGAGAAATGCTGGTACTTGACGGAGAGGCGCGCGAGGCCTTCTTTTGCGGCAGCCTGTCCTTCGGAAAATGCGAAGGGAAGAATATCCACGTCGGGATCGGCGGTGACGTGGTTCGGCGAGCAATGATGGCTATTGTGTTTGTGCAGCCACCAGCTATTGCTGAAGCCCAGCAGGAGATTCGAATGCAGCAGGCCCAGGGCTTCGTTGGCCGCGGGCTTGCTGAAAATTTCCTGGTGGCCGGCGTCGTGGACGATGAAGCCGAGTTGGGCGAAGACGAAGGCGAGGATGGCGGCGTTGCAGAGTTCGAGCCAGGGATTCTGAAACCATTTGATCAGCAGGAATGCGCCGACGAAAAGGATCAGGTTAATAATCATTTTACGGAGGTAATAGGCCGGTTGCTTGGCTAATAGGCCGCTTTTCCGTACTAGAGTGAGTAAGTCGCGAAATTCGTCGCCCGCCGCTGCCCGCATCGTCCCTCTCGATCCCCAAGATCACGCACGATCCACAGATCCTGTTGTACAACGTCCAAGAACGTGCGAACGAGATCGACCGCGGCGGAGGCAGAATTCACGCAGAGCTTCCGCGTTGCCTGGCGATGACTCCGTAAAGCACCTATCATGGCGAAAAAAATTGGTGGAGCTGTTTGATTAAGTGCGAGAGTACCACGCCGGTTGAGTCTGACGTGAGAAGAATATGATTTGTGCGCTAAGAGTTGATCTAAATGTGGGCGCCAAAAGTAAACAGGTAGCGATGGCGCCTGCGATCCGGCACAGACAGATCGCGGGTGGAATCGGCAAGCAAGACAATTCGCGAAGTGTGAGATGCGCTGCGCCGACGTTGAGTTGTGCCGCGAGACGGATTGAGTCTCAGATTATTTGTTCGCGGGATTCCGTCATGCAAGGGTTGGAATTGGCCAGCTCGTCGCAGGCGAGGCGAAAATTTTCGTACCAGGTTTCGGTGAAGCTGGTGACGAGGTGTTCGACGGTGCGTCCGGCGATTTTGAGGCTGGGCCGCACGATTTCGCCCCAGGTGTGGATGCGGGTGCCGTTGCCATTCTGGCGCTCGAAGGTGACCCATTGGCCGATGACGATGCCCATGGAGTGGTCTATCCAGCCGACTTTTTCCGCGGGGACGCACTGAGTGATGACATGGTTGATGACGGTGTTGACGGGGCGGAGGACTTCAATTTCCATGCAGCTGCCGGGCTCCCAGGGAGCGCCTTCGCGCCAGCGGAGCTGGCCGTAGATGTTGGCGAACTGATTCCAGCGTTTCCAATTGGCGAAAACGTCCCAGGCGACGTTCTTGCAGGCGCGCGTGGTGACTGAGTACTGAAAATGGATCATGATTCGAAGCCACTCCTAAAGCGCTATCCCGAACTGAATGATTGATCCAGCAGGACAAGCAGGTAGAATGGGGGCCTAGATTATTTATACGCTGTTACTTTAACGCTGTCAAGATTATTATGCAAGGCAGGAGATGTCCCAGGAGGGACGCAGCGATGCCGCGCAAAGCCGAAGCTGCACTGGAAGGCCGGATATTGGATGCCGCGTATAAATTGTGGAGCGAGCGGGGAGAGCACGCGTTGACGATGCGCGCGGTGGCGAAGGCGGCGGGAACGACGACGCCGACTTTGTACGAGCGCTTCCGCGACAAGCACGATTTGCTGGAATTGCTGCGCGTGCGCGCGCGGCAGAATTTGTATGCGGCGATTCGTCCGGCGGAATCGGCGCTGGACGCTTGCCGGCGGGCGCTGGAGTTTACGGCGCGGCACGGGAACGAGTACAAGTTGCTGACGGATGGTTGGGCGGCGCGGCTGGGGCGCAAGGAGCCGATGCCGTCGGTGGCGTTGATGAAGCAGCGGCTGGCGGAGCAGTTGGGGGGAGAGGCCGAAGCTCATACGGAATTGACTTTGTCTTTGGTGGCTTTGGTGCATGGAACGTCGCTGCTTTTATTGGCGGAGGGAGTGCAGGAGGATGTGGCGCGGCAGTTGCGGCGGGTTTGCTTGGAGGCTTGCGAGGCTTTGATACGCGAGGCATCGCGAGGAACGGTGGCGCGGAAGCGGCGGGCTGGGTGAGCCGCTTGAACTGACGCACGAGTGGGATTTTGGGATACGGACTTGCACTCTGAATCGTTGCTTAACCGCGAAGTGCGCCGGGAATTAAGCGGTTGGGATGAAGAAGAAGTTATTTATGTAAGCGTTCGGAGTATGGCCGTCGAGGCTGCGGGCCTTGGCGGTCTCAGCACTTTGGTGTACTGCAGCATCGAAGCGGCGGATGGAGCCAAGCGTCCCATGCTCCAGCATAAAACCCTCGTAGTTAAGAGGCTCGAGAAGCGCGCGCACCGAGCGGACGGCCCCGGGATGGTGGCGCTCCTCGGCTTCCAGCAGGATGGTTGGCCGGTCGCGTTTGAGAATTTCCATCGCGCCTTCCAGTACGGACATTTCGTGTCCTTCGACATCAACTTTCATGAAGGTGACATTTTCAAGGCCCAAATCGTCGATCCTAAAAGTTTTCACGGTGACCGTTTTGAACGCGTCCGAGAACTGATTCCCTGATTCAATTGTCCCCAGGCCGTCGCCGCGAGCTGGAACGCGGAGAGTGGCTTCGCCGTTGGTATTGGATGCCGCGCCGGCGATGACGCGGACGTGATTCTTGAAAACTCGCTCCAGGATGCGAGCGCAGTCGGGGTTGGGCTCGATGGAGACTACGTGCCGGTTGCGGGCCAGCAGGATTCGAGTGTAGATACCGCGGTTGGCGCCGACGTCGAGGGCAATGCCATTGGTATGGACGAGGAAGGGGAGGAGCGCCTCTTCCGCGTCGCGATTCCCTTTCACGGAGCGCAGGGCGTTCTTGGCAAAGAACCAGAGTTTGGGATGTGACAGCAGCGATTCGGAAACAAACGACTTCACACCCATCTTCGCCCCTCCTGCAGAAAGCGTCGCACACAATGATACTGGCTACCTATCCGGTACGTCTATATTTGAAAATAGGTACTTGATTTGCAATTCGGCGGGGCAGCGCGGACGTTACTGCTTGTTTGCAGTGGCTGACGTTTCTTTGAGCACCAGGATGAGGATGCGGCCGTCGGAGTGGAAAGTGCCGCCTGTGGCGGTCTTGGCTTCGGTTAACGCGTTGGGCGGAGTGACGTGGGTGCGCTCGATTACCAGGCCGGTGCTGGAGAGTGTGTCGTTGACGTACTCGCGTTCGCCGTCAATCGCGGGATCAATTTTGTGCGTGACGCTGGTGACGCTCTTGTTGCGCTGATCGTGTTCGAAGCCGATATCGTGGGTAGCCGCGACGCACCAGAGCGGGCGGCCTTCGACTTCGTAGGGCGATTTCCAGACGCGCAGGTGATTGCGGGACATTGCCACGCGCACCGGTTCGGCGTGCGCGAAGCCGTAATCTTGCGCGCGATGGAATAGAAAGAGAGTGCTCATCGGCATCGTGAGGTAGTCTTTTTTTTCGAGCGAGTCGGTGATGGCGTTTATGACCGTATCTTGCACCGAACTATCCACGTGGACCCAGCCTGCGGCGGCGAAAGCTTTCAGGACCTGATCTTTCGAGCCGACGATGAGGATGTTGACCATGTCGCCGGGATTGCCTTGTGGGTCGGAGACGCGGCGGGGAATTTCCTTGAGAAGCGCGGCTGTGATTGATGGAATCGGCGTTTCGGGCGGGCCGCCGATCGCGATGGCTGCGGCGGTGCTTAGACCGGGATTTATTACGGCGATTTTCACCTGGAAGTTGCCTTTGGCGCCGGCAGCGTCTTTCAAACTTTGATTGATTCCCAGGTAGAGGCGGCCGGCTACGGGAGCTTCGTAATCGGCGGTGGCGCCGATGGCGAAAGGTTGCGCGGCGTCGCTATCGCCGAGGCGGCCGACGAGCGAGCCGTGGCCGGCGTCGGGCACGGCGTATTCGTGGATCAGGTCGCCGAAGCTGCGCGAGAGGCCGTCGGGGCCGAAGGTGCGGCCATCGGGATGTTTTTTATCGGCGGGATAAGTGATGGTCCCGGTGGCGGTGAAGCGGAGCTTTTCGCCGGAGCGTAAATCGATCTTGGTGTCGAGCCATTGTTTGGCGGCGTCAACGTCAATTTGATAGGACGTGACATTGGCGGAGGTGAATTGGGCGCGGGAGGTTTGGGTGGAAATGGGCGGCGTGGGCGCGATCGCCACCACGGCTAACAGCAGTAGTGTTGGGTTCGCGTGTTTCATGTGCATCGATCCCCGGAGCGCCCTTCGTGCGATGCTGTCCGCTAATCGCCGGAGAGGTTTTTCGGCGAGCGTTCGTTTAGCGTGGCTATCAGGAGCTTGGCGCAGTCGGGCGGCGAGACTTTGCCGCGCAGGACTACGTCTTTGGCGTCAATGTCTTTGCCATAGAGGCCGGTGTTGGCGGTGTTGTCTGGGCGAAGAGTGGAACCTACCAGCGAGATTCCGGCGAAAAGGCCGCGGGCGCGGGAATAAGAGAGGACCTGAGCGCGCAGGGTGATGTCGGTTTCGGCGGAGGTGTTGCGGCCAACCGGGCCTGCGGCGGCGGACGCGTCGCCGCCCAATTTTACTTTGCTGGTTAGGATGCTGTCCGCGGCGCGTTCGTTCATGAGCAGCAGGACGAAATCGGTGGCTTGACCGCCGAGTTGCAGGCCGAAGCTGCCGCCTTCGAGCGCCATCATGGTGGGAGCTCCCCAGGGACCGCGGAAGTCGGGGCCGCTGCGGCACGTCATGACGCCGCGGCCGTAGCTGGCGCCGAAGACGAAAGCGAGTTTGAGGACGGAGGGAAGAACGACGACGCAGTAAGCCTTATCAATGACGGTTTGCGGGATATCGTCGGGAATATCCATGATTTCCTTCATTACGTAGCCGGCATTGTCCACGCGGTCGCACTCCTTGGTGCCGGCGGGAAGCGGTATGGCGAGCGAAGCAATCAGTGCCAAGGCGATAAGAGCTCGATGAATCGAACTGTTCATTCAGTCTCCTAGAGTTTTTTGGGCGGTGATGACCGATGGAACCGGGTGCGCGGCGAAAAACGCGCCACGAGATGTACAAGAAAGTGACGTTCAGCAGCCCTCGCGAATTTTACACGGGAGGATTGGCGAGGGCAACCGGCGGGGCGGCGAAACGAGGAGTTAAAGCAGCACCGCTATTTACTTCGGGCGCGAGTTTACCTACCATGTGCGGTGCCAGCGAAGCGCTCCTGGGCGAGATTGCGCTTCGCCGTCTCTCGAGACAAAAACTATAACCAATGCCACGCGCTCCACGACTAGTCGTTATTGAACCGAACGGCGTACGCCGGGAAGTCTCCATCAACAGCACCCCCTTCCGCATCGGGCGGCAGGCGGGAAACGAACTCACGTTACGCGACAGCCGCATCAGCCGGCAGCAGGCGCAGATCCTCGCGGTGAACGGCACGTACGTGCTGGAGGATATGGGCAGCCGGCACGGGACGTACGTCAACGGCGAGAAGACGCTGAAGCACGAATTGCAGCCGAAGGACCGCGTGGATTTCGGCATGGCGGATTCCTACAAGCTGCTGTTTTTGGGCGAAGGCGCGACGATCGAGGAATTGGTGGAGCGCGTGGAGGCGCCCGCGCCGCAGCATGCGGGGTCGCGCGAGTTGTACCACCTGGGCGTGCTGCTGGAAGTGGCGCGAACGCTGGGCACGGGGCTTTCGCTGGAGGACGTGCTGACGGCGGTGGTGGATGCCGCGATTCAGGTGACGCGAACTGAGCGCGGCGTGCTGCTGCTGTCAAACGAGCAGCAGGAATTGCAGATGATTGTGGCGCGCGACGCGCAGCGCGGGACGTTGCGTCCGGACCAATTGCAGGTATCGCAGTCAGTGGTAAAGCGCGTGGCGCAAACGCGCCGGGAATTGATTGTCAGCGACACGGGCGAAGACGGGGGAATGAGCCAGCAGGAAAGCGTCGCGCGGCTGGAATTGCACACGGTGATTGCGATACCGGTGGACAAACTGCCAGTGATCGAAACTTTGGATGCGACGATTTCGACGCGGCAAGGCGAATTGCTCGGCGTGCTGTACTTGGACAGCCACGTGCCGTCGAGCGCGTTTTCGGATTTGGATCGCGAAGTATTGCGCACGCTCGCGCGTGAGGCGGCGACGGTGGTGGAAAACGCGCGGCTTTTTGCTTCGTCGCGCGCGAAACAGCGGTTGGATCATGAAATCGAGATTGCCAGCCAGATACAGAAGCAGCTTTTGCCGAAAGCGCTGCCGAATCTGCCGGACGTGGCGGTGGCCGGCTCGACCTTGTCCTGCCATTCGGTGGGCGGCGACTGCTTTGACGTGATTGGGCTGGGCGGCGGGCGGCACGGATTTTTCGTGGGCGACGTATCGGGGAAGGGAATTTCGGCGGCACTGCTGGCTACTTTGCTGCAGGGCGTATTTTTCACGACGGCGGCGATGGATATTTCGCTGCCGGGAGTTTTTTCGCGCGTGAACCAGTATTTGTGCGAGCGCAGCGGAGAAGATCGCTACGCGACGGTCTTTTACGGGATTCTGGACAAGATGGGGCGGTTTGAGTACGTGAACGCGGGGCACGTTCCACCGCTGCTGAAGCGCAAATCGGGCGGACTGGAAGGACTGGGGTCCGCGAATTTTCCGGTGGGAATGTTCCAAGAAGCGGAATATCAGAGCGCGCGTGTGCAACTGGAGCCGGGCGATTTTCTGGTGATCTACACGGACGGAGTTTCCGAAGCGTGCAACACGCAGAATGAATTGTTCGAGGAAGCGCGGCTGCGGAAGATTATCGAGGATTTCAGCGGAGAGACGGTGACGCAGCTGGGCGATGCGATTCGCGAGGGGATGCGGGCGTTCACGGAAGGCGCAGCGCAGTCCGACGACATCACGATTCTTTCGATCGAATATAAGGGCAACAAGGGATGAAGCGGAAGGCAGCATCGCGTACGCGCGCCGGCGCCGGGATGCCGCTGGAAACACTCGAGCAAGTTGTGGCGACGCTCAATCCTGAAACCGAACCTGGTGAACTGGCGGCGCAGATGGTGTGCGTGCTGGCGGCGCCGGGACGGCTGGAAGGCGCGCGGCTGTGGCGCGTGGTGAACGGAGCGCCGACCGTGTGGCAAGAAAGCGGCGACCTGCCGGCGCCCGATCCAGTACACATAGAAAGAATCCTGCACGGAAAAAATCCACATCAGAACGGCGAAAAAGCGACCTGGGTGCTGGGGCGCGGATCGAATCCCGTAGGTGTGCTGGAAGCGCGTCCGAAGGGCGAGCTGGATTCGAAGACGCGCGGGTGGCTGGAGCTTTTCCGGCGTTATGCGGAAGTGGCTCTGGAGAGCAGCGAGCGGCGCCACGCGGTGATCGAGCTTTCGACGATTGTCGAGGCTACGAAACGCTTGAATTCGACGCTGGATCTGGCCGAGTTGCTGAACATTATTTTGCAACTAACCACGCGGCACACGGGAGCCGAGCGCGGGACGGTTTTTCTGGTGGATAGCGAGCGGGACGAGATCTGGTCGCTGGTAGGGTTGGGGCTCGATCAGCATGAAATTCGTTTGCCGATCAGCCGCGGGATTGCGGGGTGGGTGGCGGCGCACGGCGAGACCGTGAATCTGGCGGATGCTTACGCGGACCCGCGATTTGAATCGGAAGTGGATTTGCGGCTGGGATTCCGGACGAAGTCGCTGCTGTGTTTGCCGATTCGCAGCAAGAGCGGCGAGACAATTGGCGTGCTGCAATTATTGAACAAGAAGACCGGCGCATTTAACAGCGCGGACGAGAATTTGTTGCGCGCGATTTCCGATCATGTGGCGCTGGCCCTCGAAAACGCGCAGTTGCACCGCGATTTATTGCACAAGCAGCGCATGGAGCGCGATCTGGCGCTCGCGCGCAGCATTCAGCTGGGATTGCTGCCGGAGCGTCCGCCAACGCTCGAAGGATTCGATATTGGAGTTTCGCACCGGCCGTCGCTGGAAGTGGGCGGCGATTATTACGATTTCATTCCGCTGGCGCCGGATACGATTTTGACGGTGGTAGCGGACGTGGAAGGCAAAGGCGTGGGTTCGGCGATGGTGATGGCGAACCTGCAGGCGACTTTGCACGCGCTGCTGGCGCATTTACATTCGCTGGAGCGATTGGTGGAATCGTTGAACGATATGATGCTGGCGGATACGCGCGGGCAGAAGTTCATGACCATGTTCTTGGGATTGCTGGACCAGCCGCATCGGACTTTGCATTACGTGAATGCGGGGCACGTGCAGCCGGCGGTGGTGCGAGTGAACGGGGAAGTGGAATATTTGACCGAAGGCGGCATGGTGGTGGGGCTTTTTGCGGGCGTGCGCTACGAGCGCGGGCATGTGAAACTGCATCGCGGGGACGTGGTGGTGTTTTGCACGGACGGAATTACCGAGGCGGACAATTCGTCGGAAGAGGAATACGGTTCGCAGCGGTTGGTGGAGTTGGTGGCGCGGGAGCGCGAATTGCCGGCGCAGGAGATTGTGCAGAAGGTGTTGACGGATGTGGATCTGTTTTCGCGCGGCGGGACGCATGAGGATGACCGCGTGATTTTAGTTTTAAAGGTTGTGTAATTTCGGCGGCGCCCTTTCAGTAACAGGTGCGCGCGCCGGCTACTTTGTGTCCCGTACGAGCCTCATGGCTCAACTTCTTTCGCAGCGCTTGGCTGATTCTTAGCGGCTCTCGAAATCGGGCTCCCCGAATAGTCTCTTCCGCCCGCACTGCGTCATCCTCGCTGCCGCCAATCAGCGCACGCATTGCCAGCCAAGCGTCTCTGGAAGGTTGATCGGCGGCAATCCACGTTTCAGCAAAGGCCTCGCCGAGTTCCTGGGCGATGGCCTCGCATTCGCTGCAAGATGCGTGTTTAGGCATCACGAGTTTGAGGATATCACCGGATCATTGCTCACAAACTAGCTCATTCGGTTTGATCTTGAATTGCCTCAGGGCTTGCCTGGATATTTTCCAAAGAAACTTACCACGCGGTTTTCGTATTCGGCGGGAGCTTGACCTAGCGCGTTCGCGTGGCCTGCGTCTGGCACGATCCACAATTCTTTCGGGCCGATTGCGGCGTTGTAGATTGCTTGGGCGTGGCGGCAGGGGATGCGGTGATCGTTTGTGCCGCAGATTAGAAGGATAGGGAACTCGCGTTGGGTTACGGCTATTTCCGGGGAGACTTGGTCGGGGTCGAAGCCGCCGGCTTTTTTCATCGCGTCGAGGGCGAAAATCGTCGCGGGACGAAAAAGCGTCTTGCCGAGAAGAGGGACTAGGTCGAGGCCGGCGTAGTCGTAGGTGACTTCGCGGAGGCTGGCGAAGGGGTCTTCGGCTGCTACTGCTGTGATACGGGGTTCGATGGCCGCGGATTGGAGCGCGATTGCCGCGCCCATGGAGACGCCTAATGCGTACAGGTGGCGGACATTTTCGGTTTTGTAGAGTGCGTCTGTGATTGCTGCCGTGTCGTGGCGTTCTTTCCAGCCATAGGTGGCCATTGCGCCGCCGCTTTCTCCATGGGCGCGGGAATCCATCATTACTACGCTGTAGTTGTGGCGTAGGAGGAATTCGGCGTGGCCTAGGACGCCGGTGCGATTGTCGGAGACGCCGTGGAAGAGGAGCACCCAGTCGTTGTTTGGCGATGGGGGCGCGATTTTCCAACCGCGGAGTTCGGTGCGGTCGTTTGCTTGGACGATGAAATCGATTTTGTGCGCTTGGGTGCGGGCTAGCATTTGGTTTGTTTCGGCTTGGCGCTGGGGATTTAGGTTGGCGGGATGGAGGATGCCTGGGCCGATGGAGTTGCCGAGGATGGCGGACGCTGCGGACAGGAGCGCGAGGATGATGATCGTGATGTAGGCGAGGCGTTTCATTTGGGTCTATGTGAGTGTTACGCGATTGGGTGGGGAAGTGTTTCAGGGACGTTTGATGTGATTGGCGAAATCGTGGGACGTGGCGGTGGCGCGAGGTAATGCAAAACCAGGGTGCGGGAACTTCAGCGGCTAAAGCCGCGGCCTTGATGCGGGGTATGTGTATGTCGTGGCTGAAGCCACGACCCACAAGGATTCGGGGGCGGGTTGCTGATGCGAGATGTGAGAGAAGACTTTCTTCCGAGGCTGATCGCCGCTGCGGGATCGCTTCCTGGTCTTGGCGTGAGTTGCACTGGCGCGAGGTTTGGCCTCGCACCGCGAAGCAAGCTTCGCTACGAAAAGGCGAGAGCAAGCTCTCGCACTCCCAGATGGCGCTGCGAAGTCCAAGGATGGCGCACTGAAGTGCGCCGCTACAAAGTCAAAAGCGAATTCAAAATCAGAGCCGGGTTGAAATGCTTTAGGAGCCTGTGGAGGAGTAGTGGCGGGTGCCGAAATTCCAGAGGCTGATCGCGGCGATTAGGAAAACTACGGCCACTACTGGGACTAGCGGAGCGTATTCAGGATGCACTGTGCGGCCCAGCATGCGGACGCTGGGGTAGAAGGAGGCCAGGCCGAAGGGAACGATCCAGCAGAGGAAGAATTGGACTACGCCGCTGTAGATCGAGAGCGGGTAGCGGCCGAAGGCGATTACGTTCCAGATGGGAGGGTGGACGCCGATGCGGTCTTCGAACCAGAAGGAGACGGTGCTGAGGATCAGGAAGACGGATATATAGATGATGCCGGCGCAGGCGCCGAAGAAAAAGAGCATCGCGAATTTGGCGGGCGTCCAGTGCAAGCCGAGATGGCGGGTGGCGTAGACCATGCAGAAGATGCCGGTGGCGATTTCCTGGAAAGATTCGATGCGAAAGGTTTCGAAGAGGACTTGGAAGAGCGAGGAGATGGGGCGCAGCAGGACGCGATCGAATTTTCCTTCGATGATGAAATTGTTGCCGAAGTCGTAGAGGTTGAGGCTGACGACGTTGAAGATGCCGTAGGGGATGAGCGAAAAACCGTAGAGAAAGAGGACTTCTTCGAAGCGCCAGCCGGCGAGCTGCGGGACTTTTTGGAACAGGACGACTACGAAGCAGAGCGCGAAGATGGTGGCGGCGAAGCTGGTCCCTAGGCTGATGAAGAAATCACCGCGGTAGCTGACGCGGACTTTGGCGTATTGCGAGAAGTAGTCGAAGAAGAGGAGGAAGTGGCGATGGATCGCAGCTGGGAGGCCTGCGAGGCCGCGTTTTTCTTCGATTGGGGCGCTGGTTGGAAATGTGGTCATGGTTTCGTTACTCGAGGTTCTCGATTAGTGTGGTCGCGGGTGGCGCGGGCTCCTAGAAGCAGATCCCTCGCTGCGCTCGGGATGACTTTCGATTTGAGTTTTGCGGACATTTAAATGGTTTTGACGTTAGCCGCCGTGGATTGTGATTTTTTTTGCGGCGCGTTCCCACCATGCGTGCGCCAGGTACAACAGAACCACTACCCAGAGCCATTGAATGCCCAGCGCGCGGAGGGCGGCGTGATGGTCGAGTTTGCCCAGATAGATTTGCAGCGGCGTGTAGGCGATGTGCTCGAAGGGAAGCCACGCCAGGGCTCGTTGAACTTTATCCGGGAAAAACGACATCGGGATCAGCAGTCCGGAGAGGAGTTCGATGAGCCAGTATTTTGCGCGGATTAGCGCGAGGATGGATTTCAGGGGTATGGCGCAGGTGCCAATCATGAAATTGATGGCGGCCATCAGGAAGAAGCTGCCGAGGACGGCGACCAGAAACAGCGCGAAATTTTCGCGCGACGACGGGTGTTGTACGGGGAAGACGAGCGCGACGACTACCGCAGTGGGTAGCGTGAGCAGGCCGAGGCGGAAGGCGGATTCGCCGATGGCGCGGGAGATCCACATCCATTGCACGGAGACCGGCTTGATCAGGTCCATGGCGATTTTGCCTTCGATTACTTCGTAGGCCATTTCCTGGTCAATCGTGTTCCAGTAGAACGAGCGGATCATCCAGCCGACGCTGACGTAGGTGATCATCTGGCCGAGGTTGTAGCCGGCGATGGAGTGGCCGCCGCTGTAAACGGCGCTCCAGATGAAGTAGTAGACCGTGACGTTGAGGAAGTAGGTGATGATTCCGGTGAAGTAGCGCAGGCGGAAGGCGAGGATATTGACGAAGCCGACGCGGGAGAATTCGGCATAGGGGACCAGGGTCTGGACCCAGCTGCTCATACGGCGACCTCGAGGTGGGCTTCGCCTGCGTAGATGCGTTTGATGATTTCTTCTATGGGTTCGTCTTCGATTAGGAGGTCGCGGACTTCGATCGCGGCCAGGACTTGGCGGATTAAGTCGGAGGTGGAGACTTTCACGCGATCGAAGCGGATGCGATAGGTGAGTTCGTCTACTTGATCTACTTCGAGGCCGTCGCGGGAGAAGGCATCGAGGCTGGCGGCTTGCGCGCGATCTTTCAGGACGAATTTGATTTGCTTGGTGCGGAGGAGTTGCTGTTTGAGTTGGGCGAGATGGCCATCGTAGAGGACTTTGCCGTGGTCAATGATCATGATGCGGCGACAGAGTTCTTCGATGTCGTCGAGATCGTGGGTGGTGAGCAGCACCGTAGTGCGAAATTCGCGGTTGATGGCTCGCAGAAAATGGCGGATGTGATCTTTGGCGACGACGTCGAGGCCGATGGTGGGCTCGTCGAGAAATAGAAGCGGGGGGTTGTGCAGGAGCGCGGCGGCGAGGTCGCAGCGCATGCGTTCGCCGAGAGAAAGTTTGCGGACTGGCGTGTGAAGGTAGTCGCGGATATTGAGAATGGCGTCGAAGTGTTCCATGCGCGCGTCGAAGTCACGCTGCGAGACGTCGTAGATGCGGCGGAGGAGCTTGAAGGATTCGATGACGGCGATGTCCCACCAGAGCTGGGTGCGTTGGCCGAAAACGACGCCGATCGTTTTCACGTATTGGCGGCGCTGGCGATACGGAACGTAACCGTTGATGCGGATTTCGCCGCTTGTGGGGACCAGGATGCCAGTGAGCATCTTGATGGTGGTGGATTTTCCGGCGCCGTTGGGGCCGATGTAGCCGACCATTTCGCCGCGTTCGATCGAGAAGCCGACGCGATCCACGGCGGCGACGGTGCGGTAATCCCGGACAAAAAGATTTTGGATCGAGCCCCAAACGCCTTCGCGGCGATTGAAAGTGCGGAAGCACTTGCAGAGTTCGTGAACGTGAATGAGGGAATCAGCGCTCATCGATGCATAAATTCTAGCATTTACGGAGTGGCCGTGCAGGTGAGGCGCTGGCACGCGCGGCTTTTTTGCTGCTTCCTCCGTCTCGCTGCTTAGACGCTGCGGAAGTGGTTTCGGTTCGGGCTTTTGTGATGATGACGCAGGAGTACAGCTAACCCTTGTGGCAGACGGAGCAGTGCTTGGCTTCGTAATTTTCCATGGTGACTTCGAACATGTTGTTGCAGCCGATGCAGACGCGGTGGATCTTGGCTGGCGGTTTGGCGCCGGGTTTGGTTTCGGCGGCGTGCGCGGAGTGGCTGGCCTGTTGCGGTTCGGTCATGGGCGGATTTTAGCATGAAGAGTGCCGAACGATTTAGGTTTGAGAGGGTGGGCAAGAAGCGGGCACGACATGCCGTGCCCCTACCGTCCGGAATTTGATGGTCAGCACAATTTGACCATGCCGTGGGGATCAGGCGGGGTGGCCGGTTTTCAGGAGTTCCAGGACGCGGGTTGTGATTTCGCCGATGGTCACGGGGCGGTAGAAGACGGTGGCGGCTGGCGGGAGCGGGACGGTTTCGGTGCGTGAGGCGATCAGTATGGTGGGGACGCGTTTTATTAGTGACTGGATTGCGGCGTCGGCGGCGAATTCCGCGATGGCGTCTAGGACTACTAAGGCTGGCATTTGACCTTCGGCGAAGGAGCGGCCGGCGTCTTCGGCGGAGTCCATTCCTAGGGCGTCAATGCCGCGCTCGCGAAGTTCGGCGCGGAGGCCGGCGCGTAACTGCCAATCGCGCGCGATGATGAAGACGAGTGGCATCTCGCGTCGAAATTATAGCATCGGGAAAGATGCAGGTTGGGGGCGGTTGGGGGCGTTTGCTTAGGCAAGCTGCGGAGGTGGGTGCTACAATTTTGTGGCTTCGGGGGAATGCTGCGGCGAAGGCGCGCGCGGCAAGACATGGCGGAAAATCGTCAACGAAAATGGGTGATTTGGGGCATCGCCGCGATTTTGGCGGTGGTGGTCGTGGCGGTGTTGGCTTTGCGCGAGCCGGCGGCCGCGGTGCGCGTGGTGAGTATTACGAGCGGGGATTTGAGTTCGACGATTACCAGCAATGGAAAAGTGGAACCGATTATGCCGTTCGTGGCGCGCGCGGGGTTTCCCACGTTTGTGGCGGAAGTGAAGGCCGCGGAAGGGCAGGCGGTGCATCGCGGGCAACTGATTTTGCGCCTGGACGACTCAGACATACGAGCGCAGCTTTCGCAGGCGCGCGCGGATTTGCTGGCGGCGGAAACGGATTTGCGGAATGCGAAGGCGGGCGGGCCGCCGGACGAAGTGGCGCAGTTGCAGGGAAATTTGCGGAACGCCGAAACGCAAGTGGCGAATCTGGAGAGAACGCAACAGGCGCTGCAGCAATTGGTGACGAAGCAAGCCGCGACGCAGGACGAGGTGGCGCAGAATCAGGCGGCGTTGACGACGGCGCGCGCGAACCTGCAGACGTTTCAGCAAAAAAAGGCGGCGCTGGCGCAACGCGCTGCAGTGACCGCCCAGAGCGCGGGTTTGCGGGCGCAACAGGCGCGCGACCAAGTGGCGTCGCTCGAAGAGAAGGTGCGGTCAGCGACGGTGACCGCGCCGATGGATGGCACGCTTTATTCTTTGCCGGTGCGTACGGGCGATTTCGTGAAATTGGGAGACGTGCTGGCGGAAATGGCCGACCTGCGGCACGTTCGCGTGCGAGCTTTCGTGGACGAGCCGGACCTCGGGGCGCTGAAGCCGAACCAGGACGTGCAAGTGAAATGGGACGCGATGGCCGCGCGCACCTGGACCGGAAAGATCGAGCAACTGCCGAAGCAAGTGGTGCCGCGCGGTGCGCGTAGCGTGGGCGAAGTGTTGTGTTCGATTGACAACGATAAGCTCGAGCTGCTGCCGAACGTGAACGTGGAAGTGCGGATTCTGGTGCACGAGGAGCATGGAGCGCTCGTGGTGCCGCGCGCCGCGGTGGCTGACGACAAGGGGCAACATTACGTTTTCGTCTATGGCGGTGATGAAATTCACCGGCGGAACATTCAGGTGGGCATCGCGAGCGACAGCAACTATGCGGTGGTGTCGGGATTGACGTCAGGCGACAAAGTGGCGCTGCCGACCGACGTGGATTTGAAGGATGGAATGAAAGTACGGGTTCTGGAGGCGAAATGAGGATGCCGGGTTTGCGCACGGCAGGGATTTTGCTGGCGAGTTTTGCGGGAGGGGGATTGATTTTGAGCGCGCCGCTCGCGGCGCGGACAGACGCCAAGCCCATCGCAAGGCTGGTGGCGGCGAGCGGGGGATTATCGAGCGCGGCGGCGGACGCTTCGGCGCAGATTCAAAACGCGCAGAGGCAGTTCAATGCGGGGAATTATTCCGGGGCCATAGCCACACTGCAAGCGGCGGTGCAACAAAATCCGAATAGCGGAGAGGCGTATTACTGGCTGGGGCGGAGCTACTACGAGATTCGCGATTACGATAACGCGATCGCGGCGGCGGAAAAGTCCGTGGCGATTGACGCGAAAAATTCCGTTTATCACCAATGGCTGGGCCGGATTTACGGCGGAAAAGCGGACCGCGACCGGAGCTTTAGTTACGCGCGAAAAGTGAAGAAGGAATTCGAAGCGGCGGTGGAATTGAATCCTTCGAATATCGCGGCGCGGCGCGATTTGGAGGAGTACTGCGTGCAGGCGCCGTGGGTCGTCGGGGGAAACAAGGACGAGGCGAAGACGCAGGTGGAAGCGATTGCGGCGCTAGATCCCATCGAGGGACATCTGGCGCGCGCTGTGTACGACCTGGATGGGCAGAAGAAACCGGAGTTGGCGGAGCAGGAATATCGCGCGGTGCTGGCCGCGAAGCCTGCGAAGATAGATCCTTACTTCGAAGTAATTGCTTTTTTTCAAAAGCAGAATAAGCCGGCGGACATGCAGACGGCGATTCAGGCGGCTGCGCTGGTGAGTCCGAACGATCCCCGGTTGGGATATGCGCGGGGCGTGGCCCTGGTGCTTTCGAATACGAATCTCGCGGATGCGGAACGGGATTTGAAAGCGTACCTTGCGAGTACGCCGGACCGCAGCGACTGGCCGTCGCATGCGGCGGCGCGCGCGTGGCTGGGGCGTCTATACGAAGCGCAAGGGAAGCGCAGCGATGCCGCGGAGCAATACCGGGCGGCGTTGCAGTTGGATCCTGAGGATAAGGACGCAAAGACGCGGCTTGAACATTTGGAGAAGGGCTCGCACTGAGCAGCTTGTGGAAAGAGGCGCCGAATTACGATTCCAAGGGTGAATTTGCCCCGCGGAATGTGCTTTTCTTAGGGTCTGAGCGAAAAGCAGATCCCTCGCTGCGCTCGGGATGACACTCGCTTCACTTTTTTCGGCCGGCGAATTGTGAAATCCGTGAAAGAAACGCTCGAAACTCCTCAGCCGCGGCGCGCATCCGATTCTGTTGTGCCTCCACCACCGATAGCAGCTCCGAAGAGCAGTCCCATTCTATGGACCGAGACGTGGAGCCTCGCGTTGCAGGCGCTGCGCGCGAATAAAGTGCGCGCGACGTTGACGATGCTGGGGGTGATCATCGGGAGCGCGTGCATCGTGCTGGTGGTGACGGTGGCGCTGGCGGGGAAGCGTTACATCATCCAGCAGATCGAAGGAGTGGGGTCGAATTTAATTTACGGCGAGCTGATACATAGCGGCGATACGCATACCACGCTAGCGGACGAAGTCACTTTGGAGGACATGCAAGCGCTGAAATCCGCGTTGCCGCATGTGGCCGAGGCGGCCGGGACGCACGACATGCCGATGACCGTGGTGGTGAATGCGGTGAGCCGTCCGGTGAGCCTGGTGGGCGTGACGGATGGGTTCGAGGAAATTCGCAAACTGGTGGTGACGCGCGGGCGCTATTTCGATCAAGACGACATGGTTTCGCACAGCAAAGTGTGTTTGCTGACGCAGGACCTGGCGAAATCGGTTTTTCCGGACACGGATCCGGTGGGCAAGGAAATTCGTGTCGGAGAACTTTACTTCACGGTGATTGGAGTTTTTCGGGAGCGCACGGCGACATTTGGCGAGACGGAAATCACGCGCGATTCGGTGATCGTGCCGATCGGATTGATCAAGTACTACACCGGAGAAGATTACCTGCGGACCTTTTACGTGCAGGCCGACCGTCCGGAAGAAGTTCCGGAGCTAACGACGGGAGTGGCGCAGTTTTTGAAGAGCCGGCATCGGCCGGGGGCGCAGTACCGCGTGGAGAATCTGGGCTCGTTGCTGGATTCGGCGCGAAAAATCGCGATGGCGCTCACAGTGATTTTGATTGTGATCGCGATGATCGCGCTGACCATCAGCGGGATCGGCATCATGAATATCATGCTGGTGACGGTGACGGAGCGAACGCGCGAGATCGGTATTCGCAAGGCGATCGGAGCGCCGCGCGATGCGATTTTGTATCAATTTCTGATGGAAGCTCTCTTGATCAGCGGGACGGGGGCGCTGCTGGGGATTGGGATTGCGGTGGCGATTCCGGCGGTACTGAACTTCCTGATCAGCTTGTTCCCGGAGGTGACGGGCGTGCACATTCCGGTATCGTGGATCTCGGTGGTGCTGGCGTTTTTGGTATCGTGTTCGACGGGATTGTTGTTTGGCTTTTTGCCGGCGAACCGGGCGGCGCGGCTGCATCCGACGGAGTCTTTGCGCTATGAATAGAACGGCGATCGGGAAGTGCGGGCTGGGAATTGTGGCGGCGATGCTGGTGATGGCGCTGGTTGCTTCGGCGGCGCGCGCGCAGGACGAACGAAAGTTGAGCATGCGTGAAGCGGTGGCGCTGGCGCTGCAGAATAGTCGCGACTTGGCTTTGGCGCGCGTGCAGTACAAGGTGGCGATGGATGCCACAGGCCTAGACCGCGCCGCCTTCTTGCCAAACCTCTATACCGGCTCCGGCGCGGCTTACACTTCCGGATTTCCGTCGCTGAACGGCTCGGCTCCTGCTGTATTCCAGTTGAATTACAACCAGGCGATCTTCGATCCGATATTGAAGGCGCAGCAGAAGTCGGCGGAAGAACACGCGAAGACGATGAAGCTGGAAGTTGATCGCATGCGCGACGATGTGATCGTGCGAACAGCGACGTCGTACCTGGAATTGGCGAAGGTGCGACATTCGCTGGACCTGCTGAGGAGCGAACAGGCCAGCGCGGAGAAAGTGCTGGAAGTGACACGCGAGCGCGTGCAGGCGAACCAGGAGTTGCCGATTGAAGTGACGCGCAGCGAATTGACTGCGGCGAGGGTACAGGAGCGGATCATCAAGCTGGAAGGCCGCGAAGATATTCTGACGCAGCAGATACGCAATTTAACCGGGATACCGGACACCCAGTCGGTGGAAGTGGAAACGGGCGAGCCGTCGTTTTCGACCGACCTGCCGGAGAGCGAACTGGCCAATCTAGCGATACAGAGCGATCGCGGGATTCAGGAAGCGGAAAATGACCGAGCGGCGCGTCAAGATATTTTGCACGGCGCGAAGTTAAGTTACTTTCCGACGTTTAGCGTGGTGGGGCAATACGCTATTTTGAGCAAGTTCAATAACTATGATGAGTTTTACCAAAAATTCGTGCGCAACAATGTGAGCCTCGGCGTGCAGATCAACATCCCGATCTTCTCGGCGAAGACGCGGGCTACCGTGCAACTGGCGAAGAGCCAATTGCAGGCTTCCGAGCTATCGTTGGGGAATAAACGGCAGGAAGTTCGGCTGGACGTGCAGCAGAAAGCGCGGAACGTGCGGGAGTTGGACGCGACGCGCGAGGTGGCGCGGCTGGATTTGAAATTGGCGCAGGAAACCGTGGAAATGACGCAGGCGAAGTTCGACCAGGGGCGGGCGACTTTGCGGGATCTGGAGCAGGTTCGGCTGGATGAAAGCGAAAAATGGGTGGCGTTTCTGGACGCGGACTTTGCGCGGCAGCAGGGGCAGCTAAGTCTATTGCAGGCAACGGGCCAGCTGGCGAAGGTGTTCCAGTAGCAACGGCGGGCGGAAAGCATGGCTTGGGCTGACTGGCGAAATCGGTTAAAATAAATGCTGCGTCTTTGAGGGGATTTTTACGTCTTATTGGCAGTCCTGAGGGGGTAATGGTACATGCCGTCTGTGATGAAGACTTTGTTTTTGAATCCGCCGAGTTTTGAGAAGTTTGATGGCGGCGCGGGGTCCCGCTGGCCCGCGACGCGCGAGATCGAGTCCTACTGGTACCCCGTCTGGCTGACGTATCCCGCCGGAGTGCTGGAAGGCAGCCGCTTGCTGGATGCGCCTCCGCACGGCGTCACTCCCCAGGAAGTTATTCAGATTGCGCAGGACTACGAGTTCGTCGTTTTGTTCACTTCCACTGTGGGCTTTTTCAGCGATTTGCGCATGGCGCGGGCGATGAAAGAGAAAAAGCCCGGGATCAAGATTGCGTTTGTGGGGCCGCAAGTGCAGATCAAGCCGGCTGAAAGTTTGCTGGCTAGCCCGGACATTGATTTCGTGGTGCGCGGCGAGTTCGACCATTCGGTCGTGGAATACGCGCAGGGGAAGCCGCTCGCGGATATTTTGAGCGCGAGTTATATCAAGGATGGGAAGGTAGTGCACAATCCGCCGCGGCCGATGCTGCAGACGGCGGAGCTGGATGCGCTGCCTTTTGCGACGGATGTGTATCAGAACAACCTGACCGTCGAAAAATACAATGTGCCGTTCCTGCTGAATCCTTATGTTTCGTTCTATACCGCGCGCGGATGTCCGGCGCTTTGTACTTTCTGTTTGTGGCCGCAGACGCTTTCCGGGCACGCGTGGCGCGTGCGCTCGGTGGAAAACGTGGCGCGGGAATTCAAGCAGGCGCACAAGATGTTCCCGCAGGCGAAGGAATTTTTCTTCGACGACGATACATTCAATATTCGCAAGGACCGCGTGCTGGCGTTGTGCAAGGAATTCAAGCCGGTGGGATTCCAGTGGTCGTGCACGGCGCGCGTGCACAGCGATTACGAAACGCTGAAAGCGATGGCGGACGCCGGGGCGCGTTTGCTGATCGTGGGCTTCGAATCGGGCGACCCGCAAATTCTGAAGAACATCAAGAAGGGCCAAACGATCGAGATGGGGCGCACTTTCGTGCAGAATTGCAAGAAAGTGGGAATTCACGTGCACGGCGATTTCATCATCGGCCTGCCGGGTGAAACCAAGCAGACCATCGAGAAGACCATCGAGTACGCGAAACAGCTGGATTGCGAGACGATTCAGGTTTCCATGGCGCATGCCTATCCCGGCACGGCGCTTTACGATCAGGGGATGAAGGAAGGGTTCCTCGCGGGTGAAGCGATTACGGACGACCTGGGGCACCAGCTGCCGCACCTGGAATATCCGGAGCTTTCGCGCGAGTACATGGTCGAGTCCGTGAACCGCTTCTACGACGAATATTATTTCCGTCCGCGCGTGGCTTGGCGCATCGTGCGCGATGCGTTGTGGGATTCGCACGAGCGCAAACGCCTGTTCCACGAAGCGGTGTCCTTCATGAAGCTGCGCCACGACCGCCGCAAAGTGGCTAAGAAAGGCGTCCAGAAAAAAGCGATGGTGCAGGTTCCGCCATCGGTCGGAGTGGCCGGCGAATCACAGGGCGCATGACGTCTTCGGAAGGCCTGCACGTCAAAACCTACATTCTTCTTTTAATCATGGTCACGTTCGGCCCGTTGGGCGACGTGTTTCTAGGCAAAGGCATGAAATCCGTGGGAGCGGCGGGAGCGTGGGCGCCGGCGGATAGCTTGCATTTTCTTGCGCGGGCGTTTACTTCCGGAACCGTGTGGCTGGGGATCGGATTGCTGATCGCGTTTTTCATCGCTTACACCTTGGTGCTTTCCTGGGCGGATTTCAGTTTTGTGCAGCCGGCCTCTTCGATTTCGTATGTGTTTGTGGCGCTGCTCGGACATTTTTTTCTGGGTGAGATTGTGAGCACCACGCGCTGGACGGGGATTTTGATTATTTGCGCAGGAGTGCTGCTGGTGGGAAATACGCCGCCGCGAACGACGGAGCGCGTATGATGCTGCGCGTCGCGGTGTTGCTGCTATTCGTGGTGTGCTGCAGCACCGCGGGCGAACTGTGCATTACGCGCGCGATGAAGGCCGCGGGCGAAGTGAAAAGTTTTTATCCTCGGGAGTTGTTGCGTATTTTTGGACGCGCCGCGCGCATCGGTTGGATGTGGGCGGGGCTGATGCTGATGATGGTGAGCTTCTTCGCGATGCTGGCGGTGCTTTCGATGGCGAACGTGAGCTTCGTGGTGCCGGCGACGGCCTTGAGTTATGCGGCGGGTGCTTACGGCAGCCGCGTATTTCTGGGCGAACGGATTACACATCTGCGTTGGGTGGGCGTTTTGCTGGTGTGCGTGGGCGTGGCTCTGGTGTGGCAGGGCAAAGGCTAACGCGCGATGTGGTGGACGGTGATTCGCGACGCCCTGGTGGTTTTGGCGCTCGCATCGTTCGCTTACTATGTGGTCGCGATTGTCGCGGCGCTGCGATTTTTTGGCGCGCGGCGCGTGCGGCATGCGGTTCCTTCCGATTTCACTCCTCCTCTTAGCATACTGAAACCGATTTACGGCTTGGATCGCGAGACGTACGAAAACTACGCGAGTTTTTGCCGGCAGGATTATCCCGATTACGAGATTTTATTTTGCGTGAGCGACGATCAGGATCCGGCCATTCCGGTGATCGCGGAGCTGGCGCGCAATTTTCCGGAGCGGTCCATCCAACTGATTGTGGGCTCGGAGCCTTTGGGCGTGAGCGACAAAGTGAACAAGCTTTGCCGCATGGTGCGCGCGGCGGCGCACGAGATTGTGGTGGTGAGCGATAGCGATGTGCGCGTGGGCCCCGGTTACTTGCGCGCGATTGCCGCGCCTTTTCGCGATCCGAAGGTTGGGGCGGTGACTTGCCTTTATCGCGGGCTTACGGATGGATCGCTGGCGGCGAACCTGGAGGCGATCGGGAATAGCACGGATTTTACGGCGGGAGTTTTGGTGGCGTGGCTCTTGGGCGATGTGAATTTTACTTTGGGCGCGACGATGGCTACGACCAAGACTCGGCTGGCGGAAATTGGCGGGTTTGAATCTTTGGTGGATCATTTTTCGGACGATTATGAATTGGGGAACCGGATTGCGGCGCGCGGCTATCGCGTGGAGCTGAGCACTTTTCCTGTGGGGATTGTTTATCCGGCGCAGACTTTGGGTGATGCGTTCCGTCATCAATTGCGATGGAATTTGAGTATTCGGTATTCGCGGCCGGCGGGGCATTTGGGATTGATTTTTACGCAGGGGTTGGCTCTGGCTTTGCTGGCGGCGGTGTTTGCGCCTTCGGCGGCTTGGGCTGTTGTCTTGATGCTGGGATATTTGATTTTGCGCGGCGCTTCGGCGTGGGTTGTCGGAGTTTGGGGGATGGGCGACGGATTGTTGCGGGGGAAGATGGAGTTGCTTCCTTTGCGCGATCTGTTTGCGTTTGTGGTTTGGGTGGTTAGTTTTTTTCCGCAGCGGATTCTTTGGAGAGGCAAGGAGTTTTACGTGCGGGAGAAGAGGTTGGTGGCTGCGGGGACGCGGGAGGAGTAGGTGGTTAAGTTTACTTAGGCGAGGCAAGCCTCGCCTGGAGCATTTGGGAGTTGGACTTTCATTTGGGACGGCGGGAGCAAGCTCCCGCACTCCCAGATGGTTGGGCGGCACGCTAACGAGCGCGACGACATTGAGCGATTTTCGTTAGGTAAGGGAGAGTTGCTAGCTCGCAATACGAGGTCGCTCACATTCAACTGCAAAGGCTAGCGGTCTGAAGACCGCCGCTACAAATGCGTTTCCATTTTTATTTTTTCAGAAGTTTGTAGAGATCGTTGGCGGACTTGAATTCCTGCTCGAGTTCTTTTGAGGTTAGGTTGGTGCGCAGGTGCTCGATGGCTTGCTCTAGGCGGGTTAGGGCGCGCGCGATGTTTTCGGTGTTGGTTAGGGCGATGTCGCGCCAGAGGGCGTAGGGGCTGCCGGCCAGGCGCAGCATATCTTGCAAGCCTGGGCCCGAGAGAGATGCAGGCATGCCGGTTTCGTCTGTTTCGTCTTGTACTACGCTGGCCAGGGCGACGGCCACGAGTTGCGGCAAGTGCGAGACGATGCTTACTGCCCAATCGTGGGTTTCGGCGTCGCACCAGACTGGCTCTGCGCCTATTGCACGCAGGAGCGCCGCGAATCCTCGAACGCGTGGGTCGGGATCGTCGGCTGAGCCTATTAGCGCGTAGCGCGTGTTGCGAAATAAACCGGCGCTGGCTTGTCCGATGCCGCTGGTTTCCTTGCCAGACATGGGGTGGCCGCCCAGGAAGCGCGCGCCTTTCTTGAAGGCTCGCTCGGCGGCGCGGCAGATTGCGGCTTTGGTGCTGCCGGAATCGGTTACGAGGGCGTTGGATTTTGCCGCTGCTGCGATCGCGGGCAGGGCGTCAATCGTTGCGCCGATGGGCAGCGCGATGTAGACGAGATCGGCGCCGCGAATCGCTTTAGAAATATCCTTCGCAGTTTCCTCGACGGCCTCGCGCATGCACGCCGCCGCCAGCACTTCCGGACGATCAAACCCGATTACTTCGATATGCGGGAATTCTCTGCGCACGGCGAGGCCGAAGGAGCCGCCGATTAGGCCGGTTCCGAGGATGGCTACGCGGAGGAAGGGAACTTCGTCGGTGGCGTCTGGCACGGCGATAGTTTAATTCAAAAGTGATGATTTAGAGAGTGAAGTGACAAGTGATGAGTGGCTAGTGACGAGAAAAAGCGCGCGATTTTTTATATAGCTCGCGCGGGCTCCGATTTAGACGGGCCTAGAATTTCTACCTGCGAGACGTCTTCCAGCTTTTCGATTTGGCGGACGAGGGTGTGTTCGGCGCGATCGGCTTTCACGGTCATTTTAACGTCGAGGAAGTTGCCGTCCTCGGTGGCATTGGCTGTGAGGTGCAGCAGATCGAAGCGGCGCCTCCGCGTGACGCCGAGGACGCGCACCAGCGCGCCCTCGCTTTGCTTCACGCGCAATTGCAGGGTGAAAGTCGTCACCGCGCGACCTCGTCGAGCATTTCAGAATTGGATTTGCCGGGGCCGACGATGGGCCAGACATTCGCTTCCTGATGAATCAACACGTGCGCGAGAACCGGACCGGGTTCCGCGAGCAAGCGGTCAATTGCGGAACTCACGTCACGGCGATCTTCGACGCGAAACGACGGAATGCCCATGGATTCGGCGACGCGCACGAAATCGGGATTGTCGGAAAGATCCACTTCACTGTAGCGCTTGTCGTGAAAAAGTTCCTGCCACTGGCGGACCATGCCGAGCGCGCGATTATCAAAGAGCACGATCTTCACGGGCAGGTCGTAGCGGCGGAGCGTCGCGAGTTCCTGCAAGTTCATCATGATGGAGCCGTCGCCGGAGACGTTGATCACGCAAGCGTCTGGAAAGGCGAATTGCGCGCCGATGGCCGCGGGCAGGCCGAAACCCATGGTGCCGAGGCCGCCGCTGCTGAGATGTTGCGCGGGATGACTGAAATGAAAGTGTTGGGCGACCCACATCTGGTGCTGGCCCACGTCGCAGGCGACGATGCAGTGTTTGCCGGCGCGATCGGAAAGAGTCTTCAGAAAGCCGGGGGCATAGACTTCGGAGCCGGGCGCGTCGTAATCCCAGGCGTGAGTTTCTTTCGCGGCAAGACATTCGCGGCGCCACGGCTCGATATCGAGCGGGCAAGAGAGCGCGGCAAGAGCCTGGCGCAGGTCGCCGATGAGCGGAACATCGGCTCGGCGCAGTTTGCTGACTTCCGCGGGGTCCACGTCCATGTGAATCACTTTCGCATGCGGCGCGAAGGCATTGAGGCGGCCCGTAGCGCGATCGTCGAAGCGAGCGCCGACGCAAATCAGAAGATCGCAAGATTGTACGGCGTGATTGGCCGCTTTGGTGCCGTGCATGCCCATCATGCCGAGCGCTAGCTCGTGCGTCGTGGGAATCGCGCCGAGACCTTTCAGGGTGGCGACGACGGGAATGCGAGTCGCGTTGATGAAGGCGCGGAATTCGGCGAGAGCGCCGGCCATGCCGATGCCGCCGCCGGCGTAGACGACCGGGGAACGGCTTTCGCGCATGAGTTCGATGGCGCGCGCGATGGACGGATCGTGCAAATTGGGAGCGGCGACGGTGTCGCTCTCTTCGTGAAATTCGAAATCGGCGATGGTGTTGGCGATGTCTTTCGGCAAGTCAATCAGCACAGGACCGGGACGGCCGGAGCGCGCGATACGAAACGCTTCGTGCACGATGCGCGGAAGTTCCGCGGCAGTATTGACCAAGAAACTGTACTTCACAACGGGCAGGGTGATGCCGAAAATGTCCACTTCCTGAAACGCGTCGGTGCCCATGAGGGAAGTTGCGACTTGCCCGGTAATGGCGACTATGGGGATGGAATCCATGTAGGCATTGGCGATTCCGGTGACGAGATTGGTGGCGCCCGGGCCGGAGGTGGCCATGCACACGCCGACTTTGCCTGTGGCGCGCGCGTAACCATCGGCGGCGAGCGCGGCGGCCTGTTCATGGCGCACGAGAATGTGGCGAATTTTGGAATCGAGCAGCGCGTCGTACACCGGCATGATGGCGCCGCCGGGGTAACCGAAGATGATTTCGACGCCCTCGCGTTCGAGGGCTTTCACCAAAAATTGTGCGCCTTTCATTTGAGACCCCTTGCGGCCGTGGCCGTTTCCGGCTTCAGCCAGGACATTTGAGCGCGAAGTTCCTTGCCGACTGCTTCGATGGGGTGATTTTTGTCTTTTTCGAGAAGCTTGGTGTATTGCGGACGGCCGGTTTGATTTTCCAGGATCCATTCCTTGGCGAAAGCGCCGGACTGAATTTCTTCGAGAATTTTTTTCATGCTTTCGCGGACGTGCGAGTCAATGACGCGAGAGCCGCGCGTGATGTCGCCGTACTTGGCGGTTTCGCTGACGAACTGATGCATTTTGGCGATGCCGCCTTCGTAGATGAGGTCCACGATCAGTTTTAGTTCGTGCAAGCATTCGAAGTAGGCGGCTTCGGGCTGATATCCGGCTTGCACCAGAGTTTCCCAGCCGGCTTGAATGAGTTCGCGGGCGCCGCCGCAGAGGACGGCTTGCTCGCCGAATAGATCGGTTTCGGTCTCTTCCGCGAAAGTGGTTTGGATTACTCCGGCGCGGGTGCCACCGATGGCGCGAGCGTAGGCGAGAGTGCGATCGAAGGCGTGGCCGGACGCGTCCTGATGAATCGCGAGCAAGCACGGGACGCCGCGGCCTTCTTCGTACGTGCGGCGCACCAGGTTGCCAGGGCCTTTCGGCGCGATCATCGTTATGTCGACATTTTTCGGCGGAGTAATTTGGCCGTAGTGGATATTGAAACCGTGCGAGAAAAGAATCATGGCGCCGTCTTTCAGGTTGGGCGCGACTTCATTTTGGTAGAGAGCCGGTTGGGCCATGTCCGGCGCGAGCATGACGATTACGTCCGCGCCTTCGACCGCTTCCGATGGGCCGGTGAGCGCCCAGCCGTCCTGTTCGGCTTGCTTCCAGGAAGGGCCGCCGCGGCGGAGGCCAACGACCACGTCGAGTTTGCTATCGCGCAGATTCAGCGCGTGCGCGCGGCCCTGGCTGCCGTAGCCGAGCACGGCGATGCGCTTGCCTTCGAGAGCGCGGGGATTTGCGTCGTTTTCCCAAAACATTTTCGCCATGAGATTCTCCTTGTGGCTGCAATTTCTATGCAATCTCTAAACGGCGCTGGTAACTGCGCCTTGCGATGCTGATGAAACGAGCTTTGCGTATTTCGCCATCACGCCGCTGGTGTAATTGGGAGCGGGCGGCTTCCATTGCGCGCGGCGCTCTTCGAGATTGGCTTTGACGTCGAGGCGGCGAGCGCGCACGTCGAGCGTAATGATGTCACCGTCACGGAGCAGCGCGATGGGTCCGCCAGCTGCGGCTTCGGGAGCGACGTGGCCGACCATCAAGCCGTGCGTTGCGCCGCTGAAGCGGCCGTCGGTGATGAGCGCAATTTCTTCGTCGATGCCTTGACCGACGAGAGCGCCGGTGACGGCGAGCATTTCGCGCATGCCCGGGCCGCCTTTGGGGCCCTCGTAACGGATGACGATGACGTCGCCTGGTTGAATTTTGCGGCTTTGGACTGCTTCGAATGCGGCTTCTTCGGAATCGAAAACGCGCGCGGGGCCGCTGTGCAGCACTCGTTCGTGGCCGGCCAGCTTTACGACGCAGCCTTCGGGCGCGAGCGAGCCGTACAAAATCGCGAGGCCGCCATTGGGCTTGAGTGGATTCAGCAGCGGGCGGACTACTTCCTGGCCGGAAGTTTCGCTGGCTTCGCGAATCTCGTCGAATAGATTGCGGCCGGAGGCAGTGATGCCGTCATGCAGGCGGCCGTCTTCCATGAGGCGTTGGCCCAGCACGCGCATGCCACCGGCGCGGAACATATCGGGCGCGTTGAAGCGGCCACCGGGCTTGAGGTCGGCGAGCAGCGGCGTCTTCGCGGAAATTTCGTCGAATTCTTTCAGCGTGAGCGGGACGCCTGCATCGGACGCGATGGCGAGAAGATGCAGCACGGCGTTGGTGGAACCGCCGGAAGCGGCGACACTGGCGATTGCGTTGTGCAGCGATTCGCGCGTGATGATTTGTTTCGGGCGAATGTCTTCTTTCAGCAGGCGCATGACGAGCTTGCCGCAATCGAAGGCGACTTTGCCTTTGCGCGGATCGGTGGCGGGGACTTCGTTCACGCCCATCGGAGAAATGCCCAGGAAGGTGATGGCTGTGGCCATGGTGTTGGCGGTGAATTGGCCGCCGCAAGCGCCGGCACCGGGACAGGCTTTGTCTTCGAGCTCGCCGAGCTGCTTGACGGTCATTTTTCCGGCAGCGCATGCGCCGACGGCTTCAAAGACGTCCAGGATCGTTACGTCGCGGCCGTTGTAATGTCCGGCGAGAATCGAGCCGCCGTAGAGCGAAAGGGAAGGGATATTCAGGCGCGCGAGAGCCATGACAGTGCCGGGGATGGTTTTGTCGCAGCCGCAGATGGCGACGACGGCGTCGAAGGCGTGGGCGCGGACGAAGAGTTCGATGGAATCGGCGATCACTTCACGGGAAACGAGCGAAGCTTTCATGCCTTCGGTGCCCATGGTGATGCCGTCGGAAATGGTGATGGTGTCAAACTCAATGGGAGTGCCGCCGGCGGCGCGGATGCCGGCTTTGACGCGTTCGGCGAGCTGGCGCAAATGGAAATTGCAGGGAGTGACTTCGGTCCAGGTGTTGGCGACAGCGACGAGCGGGCGGGCGAGATCGTCGTCGGTGAGGCCGGTGGCTTTGAGCATGGCCCTGGCGGGGGCGCGCTCGAAGCCTTTTTTTATGACGTCACTCTGCATGATGACCTTGGGTCTCCCTTAGAGCGTATAAATCAAAAAAGCCCCGTCACCGTTGATTCGGTGCGGGGCGCAGTGCCTAGAAGTGAGCTAGGCAGGTGGCCCGCACCCGATAATTACTACGACCAGAGGATTGAGAATTTTTTTCATGGACTCGCGTGCCGCCGAACTCCTCCGCTACCTGGCCTGCGCTGCTCTCGATCAGGGCCGGACCCTCGACAGCGTAAAGGGAGACGCTGTAAGGGCCAGTAGGCGCTCTGGGCGAAGATAAGTCAAATTTGTAATTATTGGATTTAGCATAAAAACCGCTTATGATGGGCGACGGCGAAGTTTCTTGACGGTCTGGCGGCGGTTTCGTTATAGTAGCGTTTCGCTGCGCAGTGTGGCAGCGACGTGAGGATTCGGATTCGCGTGATTCGCAAGTTTTATTACCGTTTCGCTTTTACTTACCGCTTCTCCTATACGGAGGGGGCGGGCCGGCGAGACGCGCGCGGAGCACGCAAGAAATAGCAGCTAAAAACCGCACAAAGTCTTAAACGCCGGCCGCGAACCTCCAAAGGGAACGCGGCCTTTTTTGTTTTTGGGGACAAATCGGGAGGGCGGGATGAGCCAAATCAAGATCGGCGACTGGCGGGCGAAAATTGACGCGATTGATACCACGCTGCTGCATTTGCTGAACGTGCGGGCCGGTTTCGCGCTGGAGGTGGGCCGATTGAAGGGCGCGAACGGGATTGCTTTGCGCGTGCCGGCGCGCGAACGGGAGATTCTTGCGCGGATGAAGAGTTTGAATCCCGGGCCGCTGGATGCCGAGGCGGTGGAGAAGATCTACCGCTCGATACTGCACGAATCCATACGGATACAGGTTGCGCATGGATTGGGGAAGCTAGTGCTGCCCAAGAGCAGCAAAGCTCGAGCGGATGCGGGCGTAGCTGCAAGGCGGCGGAAGACTGGTAGAGCAGCGAAGGCGGCGGCATGAGGGATGCGTCCAACGCGCGAATCGCGTTTCAGGGGGAGCGCGGAGCGTTCAGCGAAGAAGCTGCGCTGAAACTGCTGGGCGCGGATGTCGCGCTGGTGCCTTGCGGAACTTTTGACGCGACGTTTGCGGCGATTCGCGAGGAGCGCGCGGATTACGTGCTGGCGCCGATGGAAAACAGCCTGGCGGGTTCAGTGCATCGCTCGTTCGATCTGCTCGTGGAGAGCGGGCTGCATATCGTGGGCGAGGTGATCATTCCGATTGTCCACAATTTGATTGCGCTGCCGGGCGCGAGATTCGAGGAATTGGCGTCCGTGGCGTCGCATCCGGTGGCGCTGGCGCAGTGCGAACGATTTTTCACGGCGCATCCGGCGCTGAAACGGATCGCGGCGGAGGATACGGCCGGAAGCGTGCGCGAGATCATGCACGCAGGTGACAAGTCGCGGGCGGCGATTGCGAGCAAGCGAGCCGCGGAACTTTACGGAGCTGAGATTCTGCAGGAGCATCTTGAGGACGACCGCGAGAATTACACACGATTTTTTCTGCTGGCGGCGGGGGCTGATGCGGGGCTCGCTGCGAAGGATGCACCGGCGCCGGACAAAATCTCGCTGGTGTTTCAACTGGCGCATATTCCCGGGGCGCTGCTGCGCGCGCTTGAGCCTTTCGCGCGGCGCAACATCAACATGATGAAGATCGAAAGCCGGCCGGTGCACGGACGTCCGTGGCAGTACCGATTTTATCTGGACTTGCAGGCGGCGGCCGGAGACCGGGAATTCATCGAAGCGTTGGGCGAATTGGAAAAGGTAGTGGTCGAGTTGAAGGTGCTGGGGTCGTACAAATCGGCGGAAATCGCACGCGCCGAAGCGGTTCAATCCATCGAGGGGAACTCATGATCATCAACATGGCGGTAGACGCAACGGAAGAGCAAATCGACCACGTTGTGAAACGCATCGAGGAATGCGGCTTCAATGCGCATCTGAGCCGCGGAGAGGAGCGAACCGTGATCGGCGTCGTGGGCAAGAGCGAAAAGCACCGAGGCGAACTCGAAGCGCTGCAAGCCGCTGCTGGCGTGGAGGAAATCATTCGCGTCTCGCATCCGTTCAAATTGGCGTCGCGGAATTTTCGTCCCGCGGGTTCCGTTATCGAACTGGGCAACGGTGTAACAATCGGCGGAGCGGAGATTGTTACGGCGGCTGGTCCTTGTGCCGTGGAGTCAGCGGCGCAGATTGGCGAAATCGCCGAGCGTGTGGCGCGCGCGGGCGCGAAGCTGCTGCGGGGGGGAGCGTTCAAGCCGCGATCGTCGCCGTATTCATTCCAGGGGATGGGCGAGGATGGGTTGAAACTGCTGCGAGCCGCGGCGGACCGCAACGGGCTGCTTGTGATCAGCGAAGTGATGGACCCTTCGCAGATTGAGGTGATGCTGCCTTACGTGGATGTGTTGCAAGTGGGCGCGCGCAACATGCAGAATTATTTTTTGCTGCGCGCGCTGGGAGAAATTCAGAAGCCGGTGCTGCTGAAGCGCGGGATGTCCGCGACGATCGAGGAATTGCTGTTGAGCGCGGAGTACATCATGGCGGGCGGGAATTACAACGTGGTCTTGTGCGAGCGCGGCATCCGCACGTTTGACACGTACATGCGCAACACCATGGACATCGCGGCGATTCCGGTGATCAAGCAGCTTTCGCATTTGCCGGTGGTGGCTGATCCTTCGCATGGCACGGGGCGTCGAGACAAAGTGGCGGCGATGGCGCGCGCGTCTGTGGCGGCGGGGGCGGATGGATTGCTGATCGAGGTGCATCAAGATCCGGAGCGAGCGCTTTCGGATGGCGCGCAGTCGCTCTATCCCGATCAGTTTGCGCAACTGATGACGGAGGTGCGGATGATCGCGCCGGCGGTGGGGCGACGGATTGCGGAGGAAGTCACCAACGAGCGTGCGGCGAAGATTTGATGGCGCGTGAAAGAAAGTTGAGATCGTCGACTATCACTAGGAGAACCACCATGGCGGTGACCGCTATTCATCCGGGTGAACATTTGGCCGAAGAGCTGGAAGCGTTGGATATGAGCGCGGCCGAGCTTGCGCGCAAGATCCGCGTGCCGACCAATCGTGTTACTCAAATCTTGAACGGAACGCGCAGCATCACTGGGGACACCGCACTGCGTCTCGCACATTTCTTCGGCACCAGCGCGCAGTTTTGGCTGAACCTGCAGAGCCTCTACGAGCTGCGGCTGGCCCAGGAAAAATCCGGCAAGTCCATCAAGGCGCTTCCGACCTTAAAGCGTCACGAGCCCATCCACGCATGAGGCGATGCCTAAAATACTCGCGAACCTTCCGGCCGGCCATCAGGGTAGTGCCCCACCTCTTGCTGCGGATGACAAGCTGTTGGTGACCCCCTACAGGGGAACCATGACGCGGCTTGGACGGTAAGTTCCAATCCGATGGCTTTGGTGACGGCTACCAATGTGGACAGACGGGGATTTCCGCGCTTGGATAGGGCGCGGTAAAGGCTCTCGCGCTCGATGCCGGCAGCTTTGGCGACTTTGGCGATGCCTCGGGCTTGTGCCAGGTGGCGCAGCGCGATTAGCAGGACGCGGGGATCGTCTTCATCTTCCAAGGCACCCTTGAGGTATTCGGTGGCGAAGTCCGGGTCCTTACGGAGACGCCGAACGATCGCATCGTCGTGCGATACACTCGTTTTTCGCTTCATCGGACGGAGGTCCTCTTTTTGTAGTCCTTCAAATATTCAATAGCCCGATTGATGTCTGACACTTGTTTTCGTTTGTCGCCGCCGCAAAGAAGCAGCACGCAGTCCCGTCCGATCATCGCGTAATAGACTCGATAGCCCGGTCCCCAATCGATCCTCAATTCACACAGGCCCAGACGCAGAGGCTTGCAGTCGCCAAAATTTCCGGCGGCGAGCCGGTCGATTTGAATCGCAATTTTTGCCTGCGCGCGGGAATCCGCCAATCGGGCCAGCCAATCGCGAAGACGTCCTTCCCGGAGCGGGTGACGTAGTGACGGACTTCGATCAGGAATCTGATTGTAACTTATAAATCACAGAATTGCAAACGTGCGTCGCGTGGTCACTGAGCCAAGGCGGATTGGCGGTGCTGCAGGAAGCGGCGGACGGCTGGGTCGCGCTCCAGGCCTATGGCGATTTCGTAGGCTTCGCGGGCTTCTTGTGGCGCGCCGGATTTGGTTAGGAGTTCGGCGCGAGCGGCCCAATAGGGTTGGTATTCTGCTAGGCGCGCATCGGCGGCGGGATCTGGCATGGCGGCCAGGCCGGCGCCGGGGCCTTGCAATTCGGCTAGTGCTAGTGCGCGATTGATTGCTACCACTGGCGAAGCGGTGAGCGCGAGTAGCGCGTCGTACAGCTTCAGTATTTCTGACCAATTCGGTTGGCCTGTGCGGCAGCGATAGACGTGAGCTGATTGCAGCGCGGCTTCGAGTTGATAGCGGCCGATGGAGGCACGAGCACTGGCGCGGTGCAGGAATTCCTCCGCCTCGAAAATCATTTGTGGATCCCATTGCGACGAATCCTGTTCGGCTAGTGGAACGTAATCGCCCGACGTGTTGCGGCGCGCGGCGCGTCGGGCTTCCGCGTGGAGCATCAACGCGAGCAGGCCGAGCGCTTCGGGTTCTTCGGGAAGAAGCTCGGTGGCGAGGCGCGCTAGAAATAATGCTTCCTCGGTGAGATCGCGGCGGACGATATCGGTGCCGCCGGGGTCGGTCCAGGCTTCTGCGAAGGCGGCGTAAATTGCGTCGAGGACGGTGTCGAGGCGACTGGGGAGCTCTTCGCGCTCGGGAACGTGGAAGGGAATGCCGGCCTGCCGGATCTTTTCTTTCGCGCGAACGAGCCGCTTACCCATGGCGGCGGGCGACATGAGGAACGCGGAAGCGATCGCTTTGGCATCGAGCCCGAGAATTACTTGCAGGATTAGGGGCGCGCGGATGGCGGCATCTATTGCCGGGTGCGCGCAAGCGAACATCAACGCGAGGCGCTGATCGGGAATTGCCGCGGAGTTTGCGGCGGCGTCCAGGCCTTCGGCCAGTATGCGCAAATCTTCGGTGGCAAGATCGTGGCGGTGCCATCCTCGATGCATGTCAATCGCCTTTCGGCGCGCGACGGTGAGCAGCCACGCCTCTGGATTCGCGGGACAGCCGTTGCGCGGCCAGTCCGCGAGCGCCGACGTGAATGCTTCGGAGAGGGCGTCTTCCGCTGTGGCCACATCGCGCGTGCGCGCGGCAAGAAAAGCGATGAGCTTGCCATAGCTGCGGCGAGCGACTGCCTCCGCCGTGCTGCGCGCGTGAGCGTTTAGGTCGTGGGCTTCGTGAGAAACTACGTTTGAGTTTTCCGCCACTTGGCATCCGCTAGAACCACGGAAGTTTCGATCTGACGATCGGGTATCGTCCAATATTTTCTGAGCAGGCGGTCTTTTTCCTGTGGGCTGACCATTTCGAAGCCATTCGCTTCGTAGAACTGGATGGCCCACACCGCAGTTGCCCAGGTGCCGATCAGGACCGGACGATTTGAAAGGCCGAGCAAATGTGCAAGCAAGCGCCCGCCGATTCCGCGTTTCTGGCTGCTGGTGCGGACGTAAGCGTGGCGGATGAGAGTGACGTCCTGCACGTCTTGGATGCCCATCACTCCGGCGAGCGTTCCGGAATCGTCGTAGGCCCAGAACACGATGCCGTCGTCGATTTCATGCCGCAGTTTGTCGCGGGACATGTAGGGCTCGGTCCAGCGATCCGCGGGGATGATTCCTTTATACGCTTGGGCGCCATCGTTGATGATGGCCCAAATCAGCTCGAAATCGTGATCGTCGCAGCGGCGAATCATTTGTGGCTCGGCTCCTGGCGCGGCACGAACTTCCAAGCGCAATTCCTTTGACGTTTGCCGCGTTCGGAGGTTTTGCGAAATTTTGTTGGTCGCTCAAGCTGCCGGCTCGTAACTTAGCACTGCATTTCCGTTGCCGAAGGCGAGCGATTTGGTCAGTTTCAGCGAGAGCTTTTCTTTGACGCCGTCGAACATGGTGCGGCCTTTGCCGAGAACGACTGGAATAATCGCGACCTGGAATTCGTCGATCAGGCGTTCCTGAGCCAATTGCGAGATGATGCTGCCGCTGCCCAGGATCACCATGTCAGGCCCTGGTTCGCTTTTCATTTTACGTACTTCCGTGGCGAGGTCGCCTTTGAGCAATTTCGTGTTGCTCCAAGTCACTTTGTCGAGCGTTCGTGAAAACACGATTTTCGGCATTTTGTTCATGCCTTCGGCGACGGCGGGCATGCCTTGCATCGCTTGCGGCGTGGGCCAGAAGCTGGCCATTAGTTCGTAGGTGATTCTGCCGAATAATAATTGCCCGTCACTGCTGGCGTTGCCGGCTACGAATGCGTTCCATTCGGAATCCGGTTTTTCACGGTAGGCCCAGCGCATATCGCCGTGCGCGTCCACAAAATAGCCGTCCAGCGACACGTTGTTGAAAACGCCTAGTCTGCGCATGTCTTTTCTCCCTTTTTTGGTGTTCGTATTTACTCAACGTGCCGTGATCGCGTCGCGCTGATTGTCGTGCGCGCGGACGTTCACTTTTTTACGTATTCGGAGTTGTCGTTGGTCAGCAGATTGCCTTCGCGGACGGGGCGCACTTCGACGACTCCATGCAGCGCGGTGGGGGACCGGGTGGCCCAGGTGATGGCGGCATCGAGATCGGGCACTTCGATGATGTGGAAGCCGCCCAATTGCTCCTTCGAATCGGCGTATGGGCCATCGAGCACCTGCGGTTTGCCGTCTGCGACGCGCACGGTGGTGGCCGCCGACGTCGGGTGCAGACCCTTGCTATCCTTCAGCACGCCCGCCTTGGACATGGCTTCCATGTAGGCGCGATAGGCTCCCAGCCAGTGTTCCTGCTCTTCTTTCGTGAGTTGAGGCCAGCCCGCTTCGCCAACGTAGTCCAGCAGCATGTATTTCATTTGAAGTCTCCATCGTGGATTTTAGGTCGCAACATGTTCCGCTACTACAATGACGCTTGGCATCCGGCCATTTGGACAGGCGCCTCAAGATTTTTTGGCCTTGGCCAGTTTGCCATATCACCGGCACCCGGCAATGAACGTCAATGCGAGGACGGCGAGCCTGACGAACGCGGCTGCCTCGCAGACGCAGCTGTAATGTCCTAGCCATACTGTGCCTGCCGTGACTACGGTTTCGATGGCCAGCAATGTTTCCCAGCTCATGTGAATTCTCCGTGGTGCGTTTTCGGCGGCGATTAACCTCCGCCATATTGATGACGTTTCGGAGGCGCCAATTTGGACAGCGCTTTGTGAGCCGCTGCGGCCCGCGGTAAGCCTGGAGCCGCCGAGACTTGTGCTAGGTTTGATTGCCTGCTTGATTGGAGGAGCGATATGGCGAAAACCCATCACTATGCCGTGACGGTGAAATGGACCGGCAACACCGGGACGGGAACGTCCGGCTACAAAAATTACGAGCGGCGGCATGAGATTCTGGCCGAAGGCTCGAAACCGCCGATACCGGGTTCTTCCGATCCGGCGTTTCGGGGAGATGCGGCGCGTTGGAATCCCGAGGAGTTGTTGGTTGCGTCGCTATCCGCGTGCCATAAGCTTTGGTATCTGCATTTGTGCGCGGTGGCGGGGATTGTCGTGGTCGAGTACATTGACCATGCCGAAGGAATTATGGAGGAGGCGCCGGATGGGTCGGGGCGCTTCGTGCGGGTGACGCTGCGGCCGGAAGTCACAGTGGCGGCTGGCAGCGATATGGCGAAGGCGCGCGAACTGCACACGGAAGCGCACGCGAAATGCTTCATCGCAAATTCGGTGAACTTTCCCGTGGAACACGAGCCGCAAATGAGAACTGCTTAAGTTCGGGCTCGTGCGCCTGCTGTCGGACGACTTGGGAGGAACCTCATGCAGTGTAGTCGGCGAATTTTCGTGCAGCAGTCTCTGGGGCTGGCTGGGGCTGTGATTGTGGCTCAGCGAGCCACTCGCGCGATGCCGTTTGTGCCACCGTCGCCGGGCAGCGGCGAGCTGTTCAAGAGGATGACGTGGATGAATGCGCCCGAATCGGCAAATGAAGACGGAGACAAATTGATCGTGCGCAGCCGGGCGAAGACGGATTTCTGGAGGAAGACGTCGTACGGTTACATCACTGACAACGGGCACTTTTTCCACATGCTGGTGAACGGGGACTTCACGTTTCAAGCGTGCGTCGGCGGAAAGTACGCGGCTTTATACGACCAGGCAGGATTGATGGTGCGGTTCGGCGAGGAGAACTGGATGAAATGCGGGACGGAATTTTTCGACGGGCGGAGGCACGCGAGCGTCGTCTTTACGCGGGACTTTTCAGATTGGTCCACGATGCCGGATCTTTCGGATACGGCGCCGGTGTGGTGGCGCGCGGCACGCCGAAAATATTCGATGGCGATTTCGTGTTCCGCTGATGGCCAGAGTTTCACCACGGTGAGGGAAGGATTCTTTCCGCCGAGGTCGGAGGTGCAAGTAGGAATCATGTGCGCGGCGCCGGAAGGGCCGGGATTCGAAGCTACGTTCAGCGATTTGAAACTGCAACACGGCTAGTTTTTCGTGACGCACGCGGGGAGCACTGATTTCGGGAAGGAGCAGACGATCAGGATCAGAATAATTGCGGCGAGAGGCGTGAACAAACCGACGCGCAGACTGCCAAGCAGATTGGAAATGTAACCGACCAGCCATGGCAGCGCACCTCCACCAAGGCCGGCGATGGCCAGAATCAGGCCGGCGAATTGCAGGTTGGTGGTGCCGCAATATTCCGAAAGCCAGGACATCGCGATGGGAAAAACTCCGGCGAGGGCCAGGCCAGCGATGGCGCAGCCAGCCGCTACTCCGGGAATATTGTGCGATGCGAGCAGGACGCCGCAACCGATGGCGCCGAGGGCGAGGCCGGTGCGAATCAGCCGTAACTCTGAAACGCCACGAAGCAGGGCAGGCAGAGTCAGCCGCCCCAAAAGAATTCCGCCCCAAAAACACGAAGGCATCAGCGCCCACGCGTCATTGTGCAGCGATTGCAAGCGATGCGCGTAGGTGGCGACCCATCCGGAGAGGCAATTTTCTGTCCCTACGTACATAAAAAAGATCAGAGCGAATGCGGGTGCGAAGCGGTTGCCGAGGTTCTTGCTGAAAGATAAATCCAAGGCTACCGGCGCCGGAGATTTCCCGCCGGAGTACGTAGTCGTCTCGAACCGCGAAGCTGCGAGCGCCAGAGCGAGCAGGGCCGCTACGGCGGCGAGCACGTCCAGGACCAAACTCATGTGACGGAGGTGATCGCCCAGCGCGACGAGTGACGGCGACGCGAGAGCTCCGATGGTCCAGGTGAAATTCACCAGGCTGAGCGCGCCGGCGCGGGCATCCGGGTTGGTTTCGCCGATCCACAAATTCGTTGAGCTGATGCTGAGCCCGAGGCCGGAGCCATAGAGAAAAACAGCGGCGAGGCCGAGCGTCCAAGGCCCGCGTCCCAGGAGAAAAGTTCCCAGAGCGATCAGCGCGAACGCGGCGACAAAGCAGAAACGGAAGCCGCGCCGTGGGATCAAGTGTCCGCAGACGAGCGCGAAGATGAACGAGCCGATGAATTGCGCGAGAAAAAGATCGCCGGAGTGCGCGTCGTTCAGCGACCAGTGGGCCGCGAGGGAGGGAAGCAGCGGTCCGAGAAGCGTGGTCATGACGCCGGTGAGAGCGAAACCCGTATGGACTAGCGGCACGAGAGCGCCGGAGCCGCGAGTTGCTGGTTCAAGAGCCATGACGGATTTCATCGGTTGCTTAGAGGTGATTCTGAAAGGCGGCGATGAGAATGTCAATTTTTCGCGGGACGACACGAATACGATGGACGCTTTGGATTCGCGTGGTAATGCGACTGTCGGCGAAGTGCTCTGAGATTTAAGCGCCGCTGGTGGCGTCGCGCGCCGCGCGAGCTTTCAGCGCAGCGTTGGAGCGTCGCGCGAGAGATTTGTGGGGCGCTGGGCATGTTGACGAAATTCCGTTCCGTCGGTAAAGTAGTCCAGGGTCGTGCCAACGGCCCTTTTTTGTTGCCTGCTGCCCTCCGCTGGGAGGTCGTACAATTGGCAGTACATCAGATTCTGGATCTGATTATCCTGGTTCGAGTCCAGGCCTCCCAGCCAACTCTTTAGAATCAGTGGCTTAGTTACTTCCTAAAAGCAAATCCTAAGAAATCTCGCGGTGGCGGGCCTCCCTGCGCCGCATCGGTAAGAGAATTCAAGCATCCAATCCGTGTAACAGTTTGATGCCCATTTCAATTCTGTGCGGAGATGAGGAATCTATGGCCGATAGTTCGCGTTTGCCCGATACCCCGCTTTCTATTCTGGACTTGGCGCACTTGCGGCAGGGAGTGACGGCTCAGGAAGCTTTCCAGAACGCTCGTGCGCTGGCCCAGCGCGCAGAGTCCCTGGGCTACAAGCGATTCTGGCTGGCGGAACATCATAATGTTGGGGGAGTCGCATGCTCGGCGACGTCGGTCTTGATCAGTTACATTGCGAATGCAACCTCGACAATCCGCGTGGGTTCCGGGGGCATCATGCTGCCGAATCATGCGCCACTTGCAATTGCAGAACAGTTCGGCACGCTGGAATCGCTCTTTCCCGGCCGGATCGACCTGGGGCTCGGTCGCGCTCCCGGTGGTGATTCGGAAGCGGCGCGTGCTCTCCGCGGTTCCATGCGCGATACGGGGGAGAATTTCCCAGCGCTGTTGGAGGAGTTGCGCCGGTATCTTGGTGAACCACAACGCTCGCAGCGTGTACATGCCTATCCTGGGGAAGGCACCAACGTTCCCATATGGCTGCTGGGCTCGAGTGACTTTAGCGCGCGACTGGCCGGAAAACTCGGCTTGCCGTTTGCGTTCGCCGCTCATTTTCAGCCGGGCCTTCTGTTGCCGGCCTTGCGCATCTATCGTTCGTCGTTTCGTCCCTCTCAAGTTCTTGACCGGCCCTACGTGATGGTGGGAGTGCCGATCCTGGTGGCAGACTCAGACGAGCACGCTCAGTATCTAGCTACAACACCAATCCAAATGTTCCTGAACTTGATTCGTGGTGTTCCCGGGCCGCTGCCGCCTCCCACAACGACCTTGGAGTGGACGCCGGAAGAGCGAAAGATGGTCGCCGCAAAATTTGGAGCCGCGATTTTCGGCGCACCCGCAAATGTTGCTGCGCGGCTGAACGCGTTTCTCGAGGAGACGCAGGCAGATGAGTTGATAGTGGTATCGAACACGTACAATTTCGAGGACCGGCTACGCTCCTATGAACTTCTCGCTAATCTCGCCAACCAGGCTCGAGAAGAACCCCAGATCGTCAGGACGGTCTAGGCGAATGAGACAAAACAGATTGATTACATTCATTGCGGTGTTTCAGTTCCTTCTATGCTTGATACATCTTTTCCTTTATGAGACGTGGACATTTTCACCTGCAGGGGGCGATACGCCCGAAGCGTTCTGGATCAAACTGGGGTTAGGCTTTTTGTCAGTGAGCTTTGTGACCGCCTCGCTACTCGCACATCGCTATACGAACGCACCTCTGCGTGCGTTTTATCAGGCAGCCGCGATTTGGATGGGCGTGCTGACCTTCCTGTTTTTCGCCGCCGTTTTCTCGTGGATTGTTTTTGGAATTGCGCGATGGCAGGGGATGGAGGTGAACTTCCATCGCATCGTGGAGTTGCTGTTCGGTGCTGCTGCAATGACTGGACTCTACGGTGTAATCAACGCAAGCTGGACGAGGATCACGAGAACGAGAGTGCGGCTCGCGAACCTGCCGGCGGCATGGCTCGGGAGAAGAGCGGCCCTGATCAGTGATGTACACCTTGGGCATGTTCGCAATGGAAGTTTCTTGCGGCGTGTGGTCGCGAAGATCTTGAAGGAAGAGCCGGACGCGATTTTCATCACCGGGGATTTGTATGACGGAACGGCCATTGACGCGCGGCGAGCAGCGGAGCCATTAAGCGATCTCGTGGCGCCACAGGGTGTGTACTTCGTCGCAGGAAATCACGAGCAATTTGGGGACGACAGTAAGTACCTGGATGCCATTACGGCGGCGGGAGTTCGCGTGCTACGCAATGAGAAGGTGGAAGCGGACGGTTTGCAGATTGCCGGCGTGCCGTACCGGAGCGCGACGCATGGTGCCCACTTTGCGTCGGTGCTACGCGGCATCCGATTGGATCACGATCGCGCGAGCATTTTATTGACGCACGCGCCTGACCATCCAGAGATCGCGGAGGCTGCCGGCGTTTCTCTGCAACTTTCCGGGCATACTCACCTGGGGCAGTTCGTACCTTGGAGTTGGATTGCGCGTCGGATTTACCGGCAGTTTGTATACGGCTTGAGTCGAATCGGCAAGATGCAGGTTTTCACTTCCAGCGGAGCGGGAACGTGGGGACCACCACTGCGGTTGGGATCGAATCCCGAAATTGTGGTGTTGGAGTTCGAGTAAAACTAACCGATCGCTAGCAACCTCTAGGTGGCGAGTACGCCGTGAAGATCGTGGGCTCCGTCACGCGAAGAAGCTTCCATGCGCGAGCCAAGCGACTTCCAATCAAGCATGCCTCGTCGAGTGCGAATGTGGTTCAGTCGCGGGGCTTTTCATCCTAAGTTTCGTCCTAAGACATCGGCCGATTTTTGATGTTTCGGATTTCCCAATGTTGTTGGGTTTTTGGTTTTCCATAAATCGCACGATTGACAGTATTAGTGTTAGGTTTTACCATTTTTTGTGGGATTTCTGATTTGCCCTTCGATTGAGTCCAGGCCTCCCAGCCAAATTTTTTTCCCTGTAAAACCAAGTGCTTAGAGCCGCACGCTAACGCGGCGCTAATGATTTATCCGGTTTTTGGGCCTTTTTCCGTTCGCCCGGTATTTTCAGAGCGAGGTGAACGGAAATGCCGAATGTCAACTGCACAGTCTATTTTCGCGAACACCCCACCAGCAAGATTTACGCGGTTGGGCAAGCAAAATGGCGCGTGGGCTCCTGTCATTTGCAAGTGCTATCTCCTTTAGCAACGCACTTGGCGCTTTCCGTTGGAACGAACGGGAGCGAAATTCTTGCAGACCTGGGCCCCAGACCCGCCACTTGCGAGGCACGCATCTCACGCTGAGCCGTCCTAGGACAATTCACAAAATGGCTACGAGTTCGGGACATTTCTTTGACTTCTTTGTGACAAGCGGCCTGCCAGTGATGCGTACCGTTGCGGCTGGCGGTGTGCTTCTCAATACACAGGAGGCTTTTAATGGAGAAAGAAAAGAGTGGGACGGCTCGTCCAGTAAATCGCCGGTCATTTCTGAAAAAGGGAGTGCTGGCGGGGGGCGCTGCGACGATCGGCGCAGGGTTCATCGGCGGCAAGTCATTCGCGTTTACACAGGAACGCTCGGAGAGACCAACCAAGGGCGACATCGCGATTCTGCGGTTTCTCAATGCACTCGAACAGATCGAAGCCGATCTTTGGCTGCAATACGCGGAACTCGGAGGAGTGCAGGACAGCACGATTCCGGGAGCCAATGGAGGAAATCCGCTTTACGTCGGCGCGCTGGAGATTCTTGACGGCGACATGGCGCAGTATATCGTGGACAATACCGATGATGAAATCAGCCACGCGGCTTTCTTGAAAGCATACCTGGAGTCGAAGGGCGCGGACGCAGTGGATCTCAGTCGTTTTGCGACGATCCCGGGCAGCACAGCGCAAGGATCCAGCAAGAAGCTGCGGCTCACCAACCTGACACAACTCACCGTTGACACCAGCTTTTGGTCGCGGTACCGCAGCATAACGAACCCCGATTTCGATCGTGGCGCGCCGTTCGTGCAAGCAGTGCCGAGCCTGAATGTGGGGCGGCACACGGCGATTCCTCGAACGGATGCGGACACCGCGGGAAGTTCGCTGAGCAGCGACAACACGCAGAGCATCACAGCGCACTTGCAAGCGATCGCGTTCACGGCGGGTTTCCACTTCGCGTTTATCGAGCAGGGCGGCACCAGCCTCTACCCGACGCTTGCTCAGCAAGTAAGCAACGTGGAAGTCTTGCGAGTTCTGCTGAGCATCGGCCCCAGCGAGACAATGCACTTTCAGACTTGGCAGGACAAGGCGGGCAATGCGCTTCCGGTTTCAGACACGGACAACGGGCCGGGCGGAACGGGGGCAAAGGTGACGTTTTCGGTTCTATCTGCAGCGCAGGGCGAAACGAACCCGGAATCCCTGAAGGGGGATACCTTGCAGGCCAACCTCATCATGCCCGAACCCACCCACTTCCTCGACAAAGACTTCCCGCCCGTCGCGATCATTCGCCCGACCTCTTCAGAACTGGGGGGCGCGGTAGCTTCGTTTAATTCCTTCGTGACTGATGGACTCTTCATCGGCCAGAAAAACCAGGAGTTTTTTCAAGTGATGCGCAACCTCGCGGAACAGGCCGATGCTGCCCGACGCGATGGTAACGGGCGAGACGAATAACGCAGGCTCGTCGAACTCGATGTACCAGCGGGCTTCGTTGAAGCATTCACGGCGCTCGCGAAACGCTCAGGTGAACAGCCAACCGCGTGCCTCGGTTTAGCTGTTTGCTAGAGGTGGTCCGGCCTCGTTTCCTTGTAGGAGCGAGGCCGGGCTTCATCACCCCGGCGTTCCGATCCGCGCTTTCAGAAGTTTCTGCACGACGTCCGCTTAACACAGTAGGTTTTGCATCGCCAACAGGCGGCCTGTGATCACGGACCAAGCCCTAAGTTTTTCTTCGCCGATAAGAAGCACAGATCGTGACAATCTCAGCGGGCCGGTAGTATTCGTTGCCGCTATATCTCTTCATCCGTACTTCGCGAACAGAATTTTCCACTTCGTCGTGCAGCGATTTGCTTAGGCCGCAACGGCGCTCCGGGATGGGGCGAGGTCAAAGCGATCCAGGTTCATCACTTTGGTCCAGGCCGCGACGAAGTCGTTGACGAACTTCTTATGCGCGTCAGAGCTGCCGTAGACTTCCGACAGCGCTCGAAGCTGTGCATTCGAGCCGAAGATGAGATCGGCTCGCGTTGCGGTCCAGCGCACTTCGCCCGTCTTGCGATCGCGTCCTTCAAACTTGTCGTTCGCATCCGAGGTCGCCTTCCACACAGTGCGCATATCGAGCAGGTTGATGAAGAAGTCGTTGGTCAACGCTTCCGGCTTTTTGGTGAAGACGCCGAACTTGGTCTGTCCGTAGTTGGTGTTCAGCACCCGCATGCCACCAATCAGCGCGGTAAGTTCCGGCGCCGTCAGCGTAAGCAGCTGTGCTTTGTCCAGCAGTTCGACTTCGGCGGTTCCGTCGGCGTGCCCGTTGGAGTAAGAGCGGAAGCCGTCCGCGGCCGGTTCGAGCACCTCGAAAGATGCCACGTCGGTCTGCTGCTGCGAAGCGTCCATGCGCCCAGGGCTGAATGGAACAGTCGCGGAGATGCCGGCGTTTTTTGCAGCTTGCTCGACGCCCGCGCAACCCGCCAGGACGATCAAGTCAGCCAGCGAGATCTTCTTACCACCGGACTGCGAGGCATTGAACTCGTTCTGAATCTTTTCGAGTGCCTTCAGGACTTTCTGCAGCTGCTCGGGCTGATTGACCTTCCAGTCCTTCTGTGGAGCGAGGCGGATGCGCGCGCCATTTGCGCCACCGCGCTTGTCGGAGCCGCGATACGTGGACGCCGACGCCCAAGCAGTCGTGACGAGTTGCGAGACCGTCAGACCGGAGGCTAGAATTTTCTCCTTAAGGGCTGCCACATCCTTGGCATCAACCAACGGATGGTTCACTGCCGGGATCGGATCCTGCCAGAGCAATTCCTCCTTCGGAACCTCGGGACCGAGGTAGCGCGCGCGGGGACCCATATCGCGATGCGTCAACTTGAACCATGCGCGGGCGAATGCGTCCGCGAGCTCTTGCGGCTTCTCGTAGAAGCGTCTCGCGATCTTTTCGTAGACGGGATCCAACCGCAAAGAGAGATCCGTGGTGAGCATCGCGGGAGCGTGACGCTTGGAGGGATCGTGGGCGTCGGGCACCGTGCCTGCGCCGTTACTGCCTTTGGGTTTCCATTGATGCGCGCCGCCGGGGCTCTTGGTCAGTTCCCAGTCGTACTTGAAGAGGTGCTCGAGAAAGTCGTTGCTCCATTTTGTCGGCGTGCTGGTCCATGTCACTTCGAGGCCGCTAGTGATGGCATCACCTGCGATGCCAGTCGCGTAGCCGCTCGTCCAGCCGAGTCCCTGCTCCTCAATCGCCGAGCCTTCTGGTTCTTTACCCAGGCGGGTGCCGGGTGCGGCTCCGTGGGTCTTGCCGAAGGTGTGACCGCCTGCGATCAAGGCGACTGTCTCTTCGTCGTTCATGGCCATCCGTGCAAAGGTCTCCCGAATGTCCTTAGCGGCCTTGAGCGGATCGGGAACACCTTCAGGACCCTCCGGGTTGACATAAATGAGGCCCATCGTGGTGGCGCCGAATGGACGCGCGAGATCGCGCTCACCCGAATAGCGTTTGTCCGTTCCCATCCATGTCGTCTCATGCCCCCAGTTGACGTCGAGATCGGGTTCCCAAACGTCGGGACGTCCGCCAGCGAAACCGAACGTCTTGAAGCCCATGGTTTCAAGCGCGACATTGCCCGCGAGGATCATCAGGTCGGCCCAAGAAATCTTCTTGCCGTACTTTTGCTTGATCGGCCATAGCAGGCGCCGCGCTCGATCAAGGTTTACGTTGTCCGGCCAGCTATTGAGTGGAGCGAATCGCTGCTGGCCTCTGCCGCCGCCTCCGCGACCGTCAAAAGTGCGATAGGTACCGGCGCTGTGCCACGCCATGCGAATAAATAGCGGACCATAGTGGCCGAAGTCAGCAGGCCACCAGTCCTGCGAGTCCGTCATCAACGCCGCCAGATCCTTTTTCAAGGCGGGGTAGTCGAGACTTTTGAACTCCTCGGCGTAGTTGAAATTGCTACTCATGGGATCGGACAGCGACGAGTGCTGATGCAGCAGATTCAAATTCAAGTGGTTCGGCCACCAGTCGCGATTGGTTCTGCTTGGACTGCCGCCATGAGGGAACGGGCACTTCGCTTCGGCTGACATGCGTTTTCTCCTTCCGGTTTTTCGATGCAACAAATGAGATCGTTCGGATTCGCGAATCGGTCTCGACGGATTCAGAGTAGCATCGTAGAATGAGATAGTTCCAATATCTAAATCGCATCCTAGGTATAGGCATACGCTATGGAAGTTCACCAGCTACGATATGTTTGCGCCATCGCCGACACGGGCAACTTCAGCCGCGCCGCCGAGCGCTGTCAGGTCGCCCAGCCTTCGCTCTCGCAGCAGGTCCTGAAGCTGGAGGAAGATCTCGGGGCCAAGCTCTTTGACCGCTTGGGGCGCAGCGTTCGCGTCACCGAGGCCGGTCGGGCTTTTATTCCGCACGCCCGCGCGATTCTGGAGCAGATGGATGTGGCGCGGTCGAGCGTGGCCGCCAAGAACTCAGATGTTCGCGGCAGCGTAGCCGTCGGCGTGATTCCGACCGTTGCGCCTTATTTGATGCCGGCTTATACGGCAGCTTTCGCCAGGAAGTACCCCGATGCAAAACTACGCATCGTCGAAGAGACGACCTCGGTCCTTGTTGAAGGCCTGCGCGACCTCTCCATTGACGTCGCGATTCTTGCTCTCCCGCTACGCCACAAAGATCTGGAGTTGTTCGCAATCCGCACCGAGCCACTGTTCGCCGCGTTGAAAAGAGACCATCCACGCGCGTCCGCAAAATCGCTCGCGCTCAAGGATCTCCGCGGAGAATCGTTCGTCATGTTGCGCGACGGACACTGTTTCCGCGACCTCAGCATCGGGGCCTGCACGCACGCCCGCGTTACTCCGAACATTGCCTTCGAAAGTGGCCAGTTCAGCAGCCTGTTGGGAATGGTTGCGGCCGGTGTCGGCGTCTCGCTCATCCCTGAAATGGCGATTGACCGCAACGCCGGCTGCCGTTACGTGCGGCTCAGTGACACTCGGGCTACGCGCACAATCGTTGCCGCCGTGGTCCGCGGACGCAGTTTCAACCGCGTCCAAGGTGGTTTTATGTCCGAACTTAGAAGCGGGGCAGCCGCGGCACACGGCGGAGAAACGCCTGCTGCGAATCATCCCAGGCGAGGTGATTGAGTCTTGCGTTGGGTTTGCTGGGCGTTTGCTCAAATCGAGAGAGCAAAGGTTTATGGACGCATGGAGTTATCGAAACCGTCGCTGCGGGTGGAATGCGATAGAACGTGGAGTCAACTTCAACGGTATCGAATTTGTAGCGTAAAAGCTTAGGAAGTGATGCGTCACCAGCCGCTCAGGAGTGCCCGCCGAGTCTCGTAGCGAAAAAGGCCAACGATGCGGCGAACATCACCGCCGTCGCAATCCAACCGAGCACCCGCACATATCCAGGCAGTCGAAACTTTCCGATGATCCGCTTGTCTCCCGAAATCATCATCAGCACCACCATCAGCGGAACGGCGACGACGCCGTTGATTACCGCCGACAAAAAGAGCGCGCGTATCGGGTTCATACCAAAGAAAGTCAAGGCGATGCCGATTCCGGTCGCCGCTATAATCACCCAGTAAAACTTAGGTGCGCGCGTGGGTTTGGATTCCAGGCTGGCGCGCCATCGAAATGTTTCCGCAACGGCATATGCGGCCGATCCCGCGAGCACGGGCACCGCCAGCAAACCGGTTCCGATGATTCCCACAGCAAACAGAGAAAAAGCGACTTTCCCCGCAAGAGGCTCCAACGCTCTAGCTGCGTCCGCGGCCGAATTGATGTTTCCTTTGCTGTGGAAGTGCAGGGTGACTGCCGTCGTAAGAATGATGAAGAATGCGACGATGTTCGAGAACGCCATGCCCACTCGAGTGTCCAAGGCGATTCGTCGGAATTGTCGAAGGGCTTGCCCTGGTTTTTTCTTAAGTGCCTCTTCTCCATGGTGAAGTCGCACTTCCTCGGCTTCCTGTGAGGTTTGCCAGAAGAACAGATAGGGACTGATCGTAGTGCCCAGCACTGCCACCAACGCCATGAAATAGTCCTTATTCCACGAAACGGACGGCATCACCGTTCGATAGAGCGCGTCTTTCCACGGGACATGAATGACGAACGCCGTGGCCACATACGCGAACAGCACCAGCGTCAGCCATTTTAAGTAGTGAACGTACTTTCGATACGGAACGCACACTTGCAGAACCAACGAAAGAACGCCGAAAAACAACACGTAGAGGTTGGCCGCACCTTTGAGCACCAGTTGCGCGCACGCACCCATCGCGGATATGTCCGCGCCAATATTGAAAATATTTGCCAGACAAAGCAGGAGGACGAGCCCAAGAAGCAATGGCCGGGGATAGTGTTTGCGAAGGCTGCTTGCGATCCCTTCCCCCGTAATTCTCCCCAGGCGACCGCAGACCTCTTGCATGGCCGCCATCAGAGGAAACGTGAACAACATCGTCCACAGCATTCCGAAGCCGAACTGCGCGCCTACCTGTGAATAGGTAGCAATCCCGCTCGGATCGTCGTCGGCCGCGCCTGTAATCAGCCCGGGACCAAGGCGCGCGAGCAAGCCCGAATCGCCCTGCGGCGTCAGATCAAGCGGAGTCGGACGCGTGCTAGCAACAGCATCTGCCATGGTTGTCCATTGAGATTCACCATCAGTGTTGAGACTTTCCCAAAGATGCAGTTTATCTGCTCAAGAATGTACCGAGCTTGCAGTCAATGGTCTATCAGGTGAAGTGCGGATAGCCACCGGAGGAGATCCTTCTGGCAACCGCCAGAGAACTCCGCAGAGCCCGTTGGCAACAGGTCGAGGCTGGTGTAGGCACTCCCTTTGCGCTGCGACCTCATTAGGCATGGCGGACCGACGCACCGTGGAGTTTGCGTAGCAAGGCTCGCTTGTTGTCCTGATGCGACCGTTGTAACGCTGCATTCATCTGCGTATTACGCGCGAGAAACTTCACAGCGTATACGGTAGGCTCCCATGAACATCCTGGTCGTGGAAGATGAGTCCGAAATGGCGTCCGCGCTCGTCCGCGGGCTGCAGGAGGAGTTTCTAGATGTTCAGCTCGCGCGGGACGGCCGTGGCGCGCTGCGACTTTCACACGATTGCTCGTTTGACGTAATCCTGCTCGACGTGATGCTGCCTGATCAGGACGGCTTCGAGGTGGTACAGCAATTGCGGCAAAGGCGGCAGGAGACGCCGGTGCTGATGCTCACGGCCCGCGACGCTCTGCCGGATATCGTCCGTGGGCTGGACGCGGGCGCTGATGACTATCTTACTAAGCCATTTTCTTTCACTGAATTGCTAGCGCGCATCCGCGCATTGGGACGGCGCCGCGCCGTCACGCCCAAGCAGGTACTCGAGTTGCACGATCTAGTTTTGGACGTTTCTTCCCAACGGACCTTTCGCAATGGCCAGCCAATCAATCTTTCTCTGACCGAGTTTCGTTTGCTCGAGGTTCTGGTGAGAAGTCAGGGCCGCGTCGTCACGCGCAGAGATCTCCTGGCGGCCGTGTGGGGCAACCGGCGGGACGTGGAAGAAAACACGCTCGACGTCTTCGTCAGGCTGTTGCGGAAAAAGTTGGAGCAAGCTTCGGAGATAAAGCTGATTCACACGCACCGAGGAGTGGGGTATTCCATGCATGCTCCGGCCGATTTATGAACATGACGATACGGGCGAGGCTCACCGCACTCTATTTCGTCGTGCTTGCCGCCTCATTCAGCGTTTTCGTCTGGATCAGTGACGTCGGTTTCCAACGTAGTATCGAAGTGACGGTGAACAACGCGTCCAGCGTGAATCTGGAAAGCCTGCGGCAATTGCTGGCTCTGGCGGCTCCCCAGGGTACCCCGAAAGTTCAGGAAGAACTGGCTGCGCTTGCGAAATGGTGGCCGAGCGGCGTGTTGTTTGAAGTTGCGGACGAAAATCATAATTGGATCTTCCAACCCAGGCAATTTCTTCAAGCGAGTGTTCCGCTTCCGCCGGTGCATGACGGCCAGATCGCTTTCTTCACCACGAATCTGAATCAATTGCAGTATCGCGTCGCGATGCAACGTGTGGCAGCCGGCGGCAGAACCTTCGAAATTCATGTCGCGGTGCCCACGGAACCGTTTGACCTGGCGCTCGATAATTTTCGCGCCATCGAAAAGGGAACGGTGCCGCTCCTGGTCCTGTTCGCGTCGCTTCTGGGTTATTGGTTGAGCGGCAGATCGCTCGCGCCCGTCACGCGGATCATCGAGACCGCGGACCGGATTGGCGTGCAGAACCTCTCGCGCCGCCTCGAGGTTCCTCGCGCGCGCGACGAATTGCGCCGCCTTACGGAAACACTCAACGCCATGCTGGAACGCATTGAGACCTCATTCAAGAGAATCACCAGGTTTACGGCGGACGCCTCGCACGATCTGCGCACACCCGTGGCCGTCATCCGCACGATTGCGGAAGTCACCTTGCGCAGGCCGCGCACCGAGAGCCAATACACCGAAGCCCTTTCGAAAATCCTGCGCACTTCAGTCGAGACAACGGAGCTATTGGAAGATCTGCTGACGCTCGCACGAGCAGATGCCGGCACGACGGGGATGGAGCTCCACCCGATAGACCTCGATGCGCATGTGAAAAAAGCGCAGGAGCGCGCCGTGCTGCTTGCCGCCGATAAGCAGCTCAGCATCACGCTGCAGGCGCCCGGCACACCGGTGTGGGTGAGAGCGGACGCGATCGCGATGGACCGCTTGCTACTGATACTCGTGGACAACGCCATCAAGTACACGCCCGAAGGCGGTTTTTGTGAGATTGAATTGCTGCCGACGTTGAACGAAATTCAAATTCTCGTGCGTGATTCCGGAATCGGCATTCCAGAGCACGAACTGAGCCTGATCTTTGAGCGTTCGTACCGTACGGACCGCGCGCGATCGCGCAACACAGGCGGCGCTGGACTGGGCTTGGCCATCGCTCGCTGGATCACCGAAATGCACGGCGGCACCATCACTGTGGAAAGCCACGTGGGAATGGGTTCCGTATTTCGCGTGAACTTGCCTATTCCACACGGGTCGGCCACCCCGCCGGCGGCTACTTCGGCCGTCGTGGCCGCATTCTGAAAAAAATTCAGGCTCTATTTAACCCGGTATTAATGCTCATTCACGCCGCGTTCGCATTCAACGCGCCTAATGGCCGCATCAGTCCGCAGCAATTCGTTCAGGGAGTAGAGCCTTATGCGCATTGAGCCTTCGTTCCGAGGAGTTGCGTCAGTACCGCTTGGCCTAAGCTTTGCGGTCCGGATTGGCGTGCTCGCATTGGCGATGTTCGCGCTATTCTCCCGGCTGGCCTGCGCCCAAACCGACCGCGCCAATATGGAAGGCACGATCACGGATACCTCCGGAGCGGTCATCTCCAATGCCAAAGTAAAGATCACGGCGACGGCGACCTCGTTGACCCAGGAAAAGACTTCCAGTGGGAGCGGACACTATCGTTTCCCGGGCATCCCGATTGGCGTTTATACAATTGAAGTTTCTCACGTCGGTTTCAAGACCAAGATAGTTGAGAACGTTGAGCTTCAGGTAGGCGAAACGCACACAGCGGACGTCAGTTTGGAAGTCGGTCCGGTTCAGGAACGCGTAGAAGTGCAAGCGAGCACCGCAGAGCCGGCTCAGCGCAGTTCGGCGGAGGCCAGTACCGTCATCACCAGCAATCAAATCGAAAATCTCCCGACCAACGGCCGCGACTGGGCGGGTCTAACCTTGCTCGCGCCTTTCGCGCAGGACGATGGTGGCGGCGACCAGCGCACAATCCGTTTTGCCGGGCGCGCCCGTGACGACAATAACTTTTCGTTCGACGGCGTAGACGCGGGTGGAATTCAGGAGCAAGCGCAAAAATCTCAAACGAGATTGCAAATTTCCGAAGATGCCGTTGCAGAGTATCGCGTGGATAGCGCTTTATATGACGCCGAGTATGGCACGCAGGCCGGCGGACAAATTAACGTGGTAACAAAATCCGGCACGAATGATTTCCATGGCAGCGTCTTCGGATACCTGCGCAACTCGGTGCTCGATGCACGCAATTTCACGGATGGCCCCAGCGTTGCGCCTTTCCGCATGGGGCAGTATGGAATGACACTGGGCGGACCTTTCATCAAAGAGAAGTTTTTTTTCTTCGTCAATTACGAAGGACTGCGGCAGTACCAGGGGCAAACGACCACCGCTGTCGTGCCAACCGCTTCGTTCCTGCAAGAGGCGCTTGTCACCGGGCGGACAGACCCCGCCGCCACTCCCGCTTTTATTCCGCCGAATCCACAGTTGCTGTGCCCTATCCTGCAGTCATTTCCGTGGCAAACTTCCACAGGAACCGTGGGAACGTGTGCTCCACGATTCGTTTTTCCCGACAGCTCCTTTAGCCCCATTACGGATCCGAACTCAATTCCGTCTCCACCAGACCAAAATGACGCTCAGAACTTCACGCTCGTCCAGCCGACCACGGTTCATGAAGATACTTGGTTATTCCGGCTCGATTACAAGTTCAGCGACAGGACCATGTTGTACGGTCGCGCGCAACGTGACGTCAGCTTGGTAGATGGACCGAACGGCAATGCCTTGGATCAACTGAGAACGATCAATCATCCAGCCAACTATTTCATCGCCCTCCAGCACACTTTTTCTCCGAACCTCTCGAACGAGGCTAAGGTCTACGTGAACCGCGCCCCATTTCACAATCCGCAAGCCAGCGTGCTGCCTTATTCCGTTGCCTTTCCCAACTTCGAAACTATCAACAACAACAGCGAAGACGTTGAGGTCGGAACGACCTACGGAGTAATCGACAACCTCACTTATACGCATGGCCGCAACACCTTCAAGATGGGCATGGAAATCCGCCGCGTGCGGCTCAACCAAGGCCAGACCGACAACAATAGCCTCGTGTTTGCCGGCAATGACGACACTGTGATTGGGGCGCAGCTCAGCCAGCTGACTTATTTTGCGCCCTGGTGTTGCCACAAGTTGCGGCGCACTTTTTACATGCCGTATTTTCAGGACGAATGGAAGATCAGCCCCACGCTAACGGCCAACCTCGGCGTGCGCTATGAATACTACGGCGTGGCTAATGAGGCAGACAACTCTACAACGGTGTTCGACCTCAATCAGTTCCACGGAATTTGCCTTGGTTCGCATTCGCGCAATATCCCCCTCCCGGTCGGTCCAATTGATACTGCGCCGTGTCCGAGGAATCCGGCGCTTTATAACCCTGATTACCTGAACGTCGATCCCCGCGTGAGCTTAGCGTGGGCGCCTTCGGCGTTGCACGGAAAGACGGTCATTCGGGCAGGCTTCGGCATTTATCACGGTGCAGCGCAGAACGACGACTTGAACGCAGGCCTTGAGAGCGACACTTTTCGCGCATTTGTCCAAAGCGTCCCACTCCAAGCCGCGTTCGAGCAAGCCGCTCCGGATTTGTCGGCGTTGCCTGCGGGCTCGACTGCGGCGAACCAGCCTCGAGCGTTGCAACGTGAGGGCCGCCGGGATTTGTACGTTGAGGAATGGGGGCTAACGATCGATCACGAGCTGCCGGCCAATTTCCTCTTTACGGCGCAATATCTCGGATCGCACGGCGTGCGCCTGTTTTCCCGTGGCGCCGTGAATTTGTGCGAAACCCCGGTGGACGATTTTGGGAATTGCGTTCGTCCGTTGGATCAATACTATCCTCTTAGCTCCGGTCAGCCGCCGAGCGCGACCAATCCACTCAGCGCCGACCCATTCGGGTCCGTGGACATCAAGAAAGACATCGGCTCCAGCAGCTACCAGGCTTTGGAATTCACGATCGAGCGGCGTTTCGATAATGGTCTTTCGTTCCAGGCGCGCTACACGTTGTCGCACTCCATTAACGACGGGTCTGTCGGCGGTGGCGAATCCAACGGGCCCGAGAACGTGAATTGCCTGCGATGCGACATTGGGCCGAGCGTTTTTGACATCCGCCACAACTTCACGGCAAACAGCGTTTATCAGCTTCCGTTCGGCCCCGGCAGGGCCCACTGGAATCATGGAGGTGTGGCCGGCAAGTTTCTGGAAGGCTGGAACCTAAGCGGCGTCGGCCTCTACCACACGGGCCATCCGTTGACGGTGGATTACAACGTGCAACCCATCCAACTCCCGGATGACAATGATCAGACGTCGCAGCGGCCCGATCTTGTTCCGGGCGTTTCTCTCTACCTGCCGGGTGGGGGGAGAAATGGTGTTCCTTATATCAATCCCGCTGCGTTCCAGGCTCCGCCGCAGAATTTCGCGATCAACTCTAATCCAAATCTGGCCGGAGCCGTGACTCGATTCGGCAATGCGGGAAATGGAATCATTCGCGCACTGCCTTCCTGGCAGATTGACTTGGCTCTAGTAAAAGACACCAGACTGACTGAACGATTTACGCTGGAGTTCGGAGTGCAAGCTTTTAACGTCCTAAATCACGTCCAACTAGGCGATCCCCACAACCTCACACTGGACTACGTCCCCAACCCCAACGACCCTACCGGGCAAACATTCATCACGAGCGCGTCCAAAGATTTTGGGGTGATAAACACCACCAACAACTTCAACAACAATAATGACAACGACGCCTCACCGAACACGGGTACCGGATTGCCTCGGCAGATTCAGTTCATGCTGCGAGTGAAGTTCTAGTTCCGCGCAGCGTTGGGAGCATGGAAAATACAGCGGAGGTCAAGGGTGAATCGAATTGCGTTCACCGCAGTCGCGGTCATCATCGTGTTTGGAGGGGTCATTGTTCGCGCCGCAGATGACGCCGCGAAACAATCGAGTTCTTCAGTGGTCGCGCCGCATATGACGCATCTCGCGCAGTCCGCGACTTCCTCGGAGTCCGATCCGGTGCTCGTGGGCGCCGGTGACATTGCGGATTGTGCTGATCTCTCTGGTGCCGAGGCCACCGCAAAACTTCTCGACGTCATTCCCGGCACAGTTTTTACCGCTGGAGACAACGCCTATCCCAGCGGCACCGCCGAACAGTTTGCCAAATGCTACGACCCGACGTGGGGACGGCAAAAATCCCGCACTCGTCCGTCGGTGGGCAATCATGAATTTCATTCCGGGGGCGCTACACCTTACTTCGATTATTTCGGAGCGAATGCCGGCGACCCGATGCGGGGATATTACAGCTACGAACTAGGCGCGTGGCACATCGTCGTTTTGAATAGTGAGTGCTCGGAAGTTGGAGGCTGCAAGACCGGCTCGGCAGAGGAAAAATGGCTGCGCGGGGATTTACAAGCTCATCCGTCTGTGTGCACGCTCGCCTACTGGCATAAACCGCTCTTCAGCTCCGGCGCGAAACACGGCAACGATCTCGAGATGAAGCCTTTTTGGCAAGATCTGTACGAGGCCCGAACCGCCGTCGTCATCAACGGCCACGATCACGATTACGAGCGGTTTGCCCCACAAGATCCCGATGGCAAGCCCGACACCGCGCACGGCATTCGTGAATTTGTCGCCGGCACCGGAGGCAAGAGCCATCGCCCGTTCGCCACACCGCTCGCGACCAGCGAAGTCCGCAACACGGACACGTTTGGCGTCCTGAAGCTCACGCTTCATGCAAGTGGCTACGATTGGGAATTCCTCCCAGAAGCAGGGAAGACGTTTCACGATTCCGGCTCGGGTCAGTGCAATGGTCCCTCCGTGTCCTCGAAGGGGCAATGAGCAGCCTGTTACATCCATTGGAGCGAAGATGAAATTGAAATGCTTTCTGGGCTTGGCTGTCTGCGGGTATTTGGCTGTCGCTGGTGGCTCTTCGGGCTATCGCGCCGTCAATCAAGTTGCGCTGCCCGGCAGCGGCGGTTGGGACTATCTGACCGTGGATGCAGCGGCACGGCGCGTCTACATCTCGCACGCTACGGAGGTGGAAGTTCTCGATGCCGATACGCAGAAGAGCGTGGGAATGATCGGCGACACTCCCTGGGTGCACGGAATCGCGCTAGCGCCGGAACTTGGACGAGGATTCATTAGTGCCGGCAAAGCGGATTCGGTGGTAGTTTTCGACTTAAAAACGTTACAGGTGCTTTCCCGCGTGAGCACAGGAAAAAAGCCGGACGCGATCGTTTTTGATCCCGCCACGAATCGAGTTTTTGCGATGAATGGCGGGAGCGACAGCACGACCGCTATCAACGCCTCGAACGGATCCGTTGATGGAACAATCGCGCTTGGCGGCGGCCCGGAATTTTCTGTCGCTGACGGCAAAGGCAGCGTGTGGATTAACCTCGAAGACCAGAGCCAACTCATTCGCGTTGATTCGAAATCGCTGACGATCGCGAATCGTTGGCCCGTCGCGCCCTGCGCATCTCCGTCCAGCATGGCATTCGACGCGGAAAACCGCAGAATCTTTATCGGTTGCCGCAATCACGTGATGGCGGTCGTGAATGCGGACAGCGGAAAGGTTGTCGCATCTTACACGATCGGTGACCACGTTGATGCATCCGCATTCGATCCCGACACCAAGCTCATTTTCAATTCACTCGGTGAAGGCAGCATCGCCGTCTTTCATCAGGATTCGCCGGATAAATACACCGCGCTCGAAAACATTTCGACGGCCCAAGGCTCTAAAACGATGGCGCTCGATTCAAAGACCCACCGCCTTTTCGTTCCTTCAATGCGCTCAGGCCAATTTACGATCCTGGTCTTCGATCGCAAGCCCTGAACTGTCCCTCCCTTGACGCATTGCATTCCGAGCGGCGCGGCAATACCCGGAGCCAGGCTGCTCGTCGTCAGCGCAAGTACTTCTGAGGTTCAGCGATCGCTTGCGCCAGGTCATTCAGGAACTGCGCACCACGGGCGCCGTCCACCACGCGATGATCGCAGGAAAGCGTCAGCGTCATCATGCTGCGGACGGCGGGTTGGCCATCAATCACAACGACGCGCTCCGAAATTGCGCCGACCGCCAAGATTGCCGCTTGCAGCGGGGGAATGATCGCGGTGAAGGAATCGATCTGGAACATGCCGAGATTGCTGATTGTAAATGTGGCGCCTGCGAAATCCTGCGGGCGTGACTTTCCGGCCTTGGCACGCTCGACGAGAGCGCTACGTTGGGCCGCGATTTCCGCGATGCTTGCGGTGTGCGCGTTGGGAACCACCGCGGCAATCACGCCGTCATTTACAGCGATGGCGAGGCCGATGTTAACTTCCGCGTGGAGGCGAATTCCCTCGGGCGTCCAACTCGCATTCAGGCGCGGGTGATGCAAAAGGACGCGCGCCACAACCGCGGTGAGCAAGTCGGTGTGGGTGATTTTGACGGCGGTGCTCGCGTTGGCCCCGGCCGCCAGCCGTTCGCGCGTGTCGTTTAAGGCGCTTGCGTCCACTTCGCGAACGAGGAAGAAGTGCGGCACGGTCGTCCAGCTCTGCGTGGTGCGTTCCGCCATCAAGCGGCCGATGGCCGTCAGCGATTCGATTTTTCCGCCGCCAGCGGCGGAAGGCGTGGTAGAGGTTGACGTTGACGTGGCCGATTTTGCCGCCGCCTCAATGTCCGACGCGAGAATTTCTCCGCCCGGCCCCGATCCCCGCACGTTGTCGAGGTTTACGTGCAATTCAGTTGCGAGACGCCGTGCTTTGGGCGAAATTCTTAGCTTCGTGCCGGAAGCGGCGCCCTCCGATGGCGGCGCTTTCGATTCTTCGACCGGCACCGCCTGAACTGCAGCGCCGGCGGCCGCTGCTGCGGGCTGTTCCTCGGCGGGGACGGATTCGCCCTCGTTCACAATCCAGGCGATCGTGTGGCCTACGGCGATAATGTCGCCTTCCTTCGCCTTCACGCCCGCCAAAATTCCGTCGGCGAGCGCTTCGACTTCGACCACAGCTTTGTCCGTCTCGACTTCGAGCAAAGTCTCTCCCTTGGAGACGGCTTCCCCTTCTTTTTTGCGCCAGGAAACGAGCTTGCCGGTTTCCTGCGTCAGTTCGAGCGCGGGCATAACAACACTGATGGCCATAATTCCTCAGAGGAAAATAAGTTCTTAATCCGTAACGCCGACCCGCTCAATTTTGGCGCTGGCCTCGATCATTTCCTTGACGCGCTTGTTGGGTGCGGCTTCGGATTCGCGCGTGGCCGAAAGCGGGCCGTTCACAGTGAAGTAGTGCGCCCCCGCGACCAGCAGCTCTTCGGCTGGAAACCGCGTGATCACTTCGTGGCCCGTTTCGGTGACCACAATTTCTTCTTCGATGCGCGCGGCAGCCCAGCCATCCGTCGAAGGCCAGAAAGTCTCGAGAGCGAAAACCATTCCCGGTTTGATCTCGTACGGATGATCGAGCGAGACCAAGCGGCTGATGACCGGCTTTTCCCAGATTGCCAGGCCGATGCCATGCCCATACTGCAATGCGAACGCGGCTTCTTCATTGGGAAATCCGAATTCCTGCGCCTTGGGCCAGAGCGCTGCGATTTCGGCCGTGGTGCGGCCAGGACGAACCAGTGAAATCGCCGCGTCCAGATATTCACGGCAGCGTTTATAGGCGTCAATCATGGCGTGCGATGCGTAGCCGATGGTGAAGCAGCGGTAATAACAGGTGCGATAGCCCATGTAAGAATGAAGGATGTCGTAGTACACGGGGTCGCCGGGCCGCAACACGCGGTCCGAGAAAACGTGGGGATGCGGATTGCAACGCTCGCCGGAAATGGCGTTAACGGCTTCGACGTATTCCGAGCCCAGGTCATACAGAACCTTGCTGACCAGGCCGACCGCTTCGTTCTCGCGCATCCCCGGCTTCATCGCGCGGTAGAGCTCGTCATAGGCCGCATCCACCATCATCGCGGAGGTATTGAGCAGCGCGATTTCATCCTGTGTCTTGATCACGCGCGCGTCGGACATGAGTTGCTGTCCGTCCACGATCTTGATTCCTTCGCGCTGCAATGCGAAAAGAATGGGCGGCTCGACGATATCCACGCCGAGCGGCTCGTGCAGCAAGCCGTGTTCTTCGAGTTCAATTCGTATTTTTTTCGCAACATCTTCTGCGCGGCCCATTTCCGGCGACATCGCACCGCGCAGCAACGGAATGCCTGCACGCGAGCGTTCGCCGAGCCAGGGACAATGCAGCTGATGATGCTTGGCGGCCGAGCCGAAATCCCACAGGATTGGCTCGCTCTTGCGCGTGAGCAGTGTGAAGCGGCTCATTTTATCCTGCGCCCAAGTTCCGATATGCGTGGAAGTGATGTAACGCACGTTGTTCATATCGAAGCAAAGAAGCGCGCCCATCTCGGATTTGCCGAGAAGATCTTTTACACGCTGCAAGCGTTGTGTGCGCAGGCGGTCAAAATCGATGCGCTGCTCCCAATCCACCGCCATCGTTCCATGCGTTGGTAGCGCCATGGCATCCTCCTGAAACGAAGCAATTAATTGCGGCCGAACAATTTCATCGTAGCTTCAAAAACGCTCTTCGCCGTGGGCACCGTGAGGTCTTCGAGCGGCGGCGAAAAAGGAATGGGCACGTGCATCGCCCCCATGCGCTTCACCGGGCTGTCGAGGTAGTGAAACGCGCCCTCCGCGATGGTGGCTGCGAGTTCAGCGGCAACGCCGTAGCGCCCGTAGCCTTCGTCAATCACGATGGCGCGTGATGTTTTTTTCACGGACTCGATCAAGGCGTTCTCATCGAGCGGCCACGTCGTGCGCGGATCCACCACTTCCGCGCTGATGCCGGCGGCCTCCAGCAAGACAGCGGCTTCGAGCGCAACTTGTACCATGCTGCTGGTGCCCACCAAAGTGATGTCTTTCCCCGCGCGCTTGACGTCCGCGACGCCCAGCGGGATCGTGTATTCTGCCGCGGGAACCTGGCCCTTCAGCTTGTAGCTCATTTTATCTTCAAAAAAAATTACCGGATTATCGTCGCGAATCGCGGTCTTCAGCAGTCCCTTGGCGTCGTAAGGAGTCGAGGGTAGGACCACCTTCAAGCCGGGGACGTGGCTGAACCAGGCGTGCAGTGATTGGGAATGTTGCGCCGCGGAACGCCGCGCCGCGCCCAGCGTGGTACGCATCACCATCGGAACTTTCCACTTGCCGCCGGACATGTAGTGCACTTTCGCGGCTTGATTGGCCATCTGATCCATGGTCAGCGTAATGAAATCTCCGAACATGATGTCAACCACGGGACGCAGGCCGGTCATCGCGGCGCCTACACCCACGCCAGTGAATCCTGCTTCCGAGATTGGCGTGTCCACCACGCGTGAGGTCCCAAACTCTTCCACGAGGCCCGCAAGCACTTTGAAGGGCGTGCCGGCTTCGGCCACGTCTTCGCCCATGATGAACACGCGCGAGTCGCGGCGCATTTCCTCGGCGAGCGCTTCGCGAATCGCTTCGGCGAAAGTTATTTCGCGAGTTCCGGTTTCAGGCATAGACGTCCTGGTCAACTTCGTTCGCGGCCGGGTAGGGCGCGGCGATCGCGAATTTCACGGCCTTATCCATTTCGGCTTTCAGTTCGGAATCAATCGCGCCGAGCGCCGATGCGTCCGCGTGCTTTTCAGATTTCAGCCATTCCGCGAAGTTCTTGATAGGATCATTCTCGGCCAGCCACTGTTGCTCTTCCTTTTTCGACCGGTAGTATTCACGATTGATGTCGCCGACGTGATGCCCGCGATAGCGATAGGTATTGCATAGCAGGAACGCCGGGCCTTCGCCGCGGCGCGCGCGCTCCGCGAGGCTTGCGGCGGCGGCGTATACCGCGCGGACGTCCTGGCCGTCCACGGTTTCCGAGCGCACTCCGAACGCCTCGCCTCGCAGAGGAATGTCTCCTGCAGTGGTTTCCGAAAAATGGGTGTATTCGGTGTACATATTATTTTCGCAGACGTAAATGACAGGCAACTTCCAGAGCTGCGCAAGATTGAAACACTCGTAGACCACACCCTGGCCCAGCGCGCCTTCACCGAAAAAACAAACCGCAACTTGTTGTGCCTTCAAAGTCTTTGCGGAAAGCGCGGCGCCGGTGGCAATGGCCACGCTTCCCGCGACGATCGCGTTCGCGCCGAGATTGCCGGTTGCCGGATCCGCGATGTGCATCGAACCGCCCTTTCCGCGACAGTATCCCGCTTCCTTTCCCAGCAATTCGGCGAACATCAATTCCGGCGATGCTCCTTTCGCCAGGCAATGGCCGTGCCCGCGGTGCGTGCTGGTGATGTAGTCGTCTTTGCGCAACGCCTCGCAGACGCCCACGGCAATCGCTTCTTCGCCGATGTAGAGATGCGCGAGGCCCGGCATCAGCGCGCGCGTGTACAATTCATTTACGCTTTCTTCAAAAAGACGGATCGCCATCATCTGCCGGTACATGCGCAGCCATTTTTCCACGCCGAGTCCGGCGCTTGTTTTTGTTGGGCCAGAAACCGTCGTCATTTCGCAACTCCCGACATACGCGCCAGCACGTCAAAAACCACCGCGAAATCTTTCTTCTCGAAGCCCATCCCGCGAGCGGCGGTAAGAAACTCATTCGTGACAGCCGTCGTCGGCAGCGGAACGTCCAGCGAGCGGCCCATCTCCAGCGCGAGCAGCATGTCTTTCTGCATCATGTTGACGTTGAACAGGGCTTCTTCCGGCATGGTAAGCACGAACGGGCCGCGATATTTGATCATCGGCGAAGCGATGGCGCTATTCGTGAGCACCTCCACCGCGACGTCGCGCGCGATCCCACTTTTTTCCGCGAGCAAAACACCCTCGGAAAAAGCCATCATCTGCACCACAAGACTGAGGTTCGTCGCGATTTTCATGGAAAGCGCCAAGCCGTTGTCGCCGACGTACGTCACTTTGGGTCCGATGTCGCTCAAGATCGGCTTCAGCCGTTCAAACGTTTCGCGGCGCCCGCCCACCATCACCGACAACTTTCCTTCCTGTAAAGTAATCGAGCTCCCCGAGACGGGCGCGTCAATCATGTCGCCGCCCTTCTCTCTCGCCTTCGCGGCGATGCTGCGGCCGAAAGCGGGGCTCACCGTGCTCATATCCACCAAAAATTTACCCGGCGCGACAGCGCTCAGAATCCCATCCGGCCCTTCCATCACCGCGCCGAGAGCTTTTTCGTTCGAAACGATCGAGAGGGTGACATCTGCCGCGGCGCAAACTGCGCGAGGCGTCTCGCCCCATTTCATTCCTTTCTGAATCAGCCGCTCCGCTTTCGCGCGGGTGCGGTTGTAACCTGTAACCGTGTGACCCTTGCTCAACAGGCGGCTGACCATCTCGCTGCCCATCACGCCCAGGCCCACAAATCCTAGATTCGCCATTCGCCCCCCCTCGCTGTTACAAGTCTGAATCTGAAATCGCGCTGCGGCCCGGATGCACGCGGGAATCCTCGCGCACTTGCTGCAAGTGATCGCGCATCGCGGCCCGCGACGCTTCCGGGTCTCGCTTTTCGATGGCCGCGAGAATTCGCGCGTGGTGGTACTGGCCGCGTTCCGGTCCGCCTTCTTCAAAAAATATTTTGATGCGCTGCTCGCGGAGCAGTCCGACAATTGAATCCAGCAGCGATAGGATCAATGGGTTTTCCGCGGCTTCGGCGAGCGCCAGATGGAAATCCAAATCCGCTTCGATGTAGGCGTCGGCGTCTTTCAGGGTGCTATTCATCACTGAAAATGCCTCGCGCATCAGCGCAATTTGCGGATCCTGAATGCGTGTCGCGGCCAGCGCCGCAATTTCCGGTTCGAGGATTTGCCGCACTTCGGCCAGATTTTCCGAGCCGTCGGCTTGGTCAATGCGCATCATCAGGTTGATGGATTGCCGGACGGCTTCGGAGGTGCCGTTGGTAATAAACGTCCCGCGCCCCGAATAGGCTTCGACCAAACCCTTTTCGTGCAGCGCTTTCACGGCCTCTCGGACGGCGGTGCGGCTTACGCCAAATTTGAGCGCGAGTTCGCGCTCGGAAGGAAGCTGGTCGCCGGATTTAAGCGTCCCTTTAAGGATTGAATCTTCGATTTGTTGAACGATTTGCTCGTAGAGCCGCGAACTGCGAACCACCTTGTACATGAGTCCCCACTTTCTCAGAGCCGAGCGTTCCGGTTGTCAGACCGGCTTGCCGCGAATCCTGAGCCCAGACTAACGACAAAAAACGGGCCATTCACACCTGGAAGACGATCGCTACCTTCAGCCGCACGTCCGGCGGAGCGTTTACGCGCCTTCGATCGACACGGTCTTGATGTTCATGAACTCGCGAATTCCAAAAACAGCGAGTTCGCGTCCGTGCCCAGAGCGTTTCACACCACCGAAAGGCAGCCGAGGGTCCGATGCCACCATGCGGTTGATGAACACCATTCCGGATTCCAGACCATTGATAAATTTCTCACGCTCGGCGCTGTCGTTGGTCCACGCGCTGGCGCCCAGGCCAAATGGGCTGGCATTCGCAATGCGGATCGCGTCTTCCGCATTCTTCGCGCGAAATAGCGAGGCCACGGGGCCGAACAGTTCGCCGCAAGCGG
>JBAQGJ010000049.1:0-20344 GCA_049287725.1 Candidatus Acidiferrales bacterium
ATCGAATGCCGCATTTACGCCGAAGACCCAGACAACAATTTCTTTCCCTCGCCGGGGAAAATTCTCGATCGCCGGGTGCCCACCGGCCCGGGGATCCGCCTCGATGACGGAATTTATGGCGGGTGGACTGTCCCGAACGAATACGATCCGATGCTCGGTAAACTGATCGCCTGGGGCCAAACTCGCGAAGAAGCGATGGCGCGAATGAACCGCGCGCTCGGCGAATACTACGCCAGCGGAATCAAAACAAACGTTTCGCTCTTCCAACGCATTCTGGCCAGCAGCGATTTTCAATCCGCCGCAATCTACACGCGCTGGCTCGACGATTTTCTGCGCAACTCATCGGCGCCGCCGGTCGCCGCCGCTGCTGCGCAAACGAACGCAGAGCCTGAAACGGCAGAGGAAGCACGCGCGAAGAATGCCATTCTCATTGCCGCGCTGCTCTGGCGTCAATCGCACAATGGCGCCAGGACTGCGGCGGCATCAAGCGCGCAGCCGTCAGCGGATTCGCGCTGGCGCGCAGAATCGCGCCGCGAGCAAGTGAGCCGCGAACCGCAACGTTGACCGCAGCGGGCCGAACAAAATGGATCACAAATGAAATTGGAAGTACAAATTGACCGCAAAACGCATCGCATCGAGTTGATCGAAGGGCGCGACGTCTCGAGCTGGTTTGCGGACGGCCACGCGCTCGAGGCCGACGGCAAGGAAGTTTCCCCCGGAGTGTATTCGATCCTCGTGCAAGGAGAATCGTTCGAAGTCCGCGTGGAAAGAATCGGCGCCGAATTGCGTGCCACCACGCAAGGACGCGATTACAAGGTCGCCATCCGCGATCCCCGCGAATGGAAAAAGAATCGCGCGGGAGCCGCCGAAGCCGAAGGCCGCCAGCAAGTTCTCGCGCCCATGCCGGGTAAAGTGGTCCGCGTCCTGGTGGCGGCGGGCGACGAAGTGCAAGCCGGGCAAGGACTTATGGTCGTCGAAGCCATGAAAATGCAGAACGAAATCCGCGCCCCCAAATCCGGGAAAATCGAGAGCCTTTCGGTCATCGAAGGTCAGACCGTGAATAGCGGCGAAGTCGTCGCCGTCGTGTCCTGAGCCGCTCGTACGTAACCGCTACTGGTAACTTAAGGTCGCGGCTTTACCGCCGCCCTTTCCCCCTTCTCGGAACCCAGTCACAATCGTTCCAATTCAGGCCAAAGTTTCAAACTGAATAGGCGCATCACGTCTGGGAGATCGTGAATGGTTGCACAACTGCATTTTGTTCCGGTGACCGCGTGGCTGCTGCTCGGAATCTTCGGACTTCTGTGGGTGATGGCCTGCGGCGTTACGGCGGGCAAGATGGGAAAGGAAGGAATCGCTTTTTGGCGCGGATTCTTTGCCTGCTTGCTCCTTAGCCCGCTGGTGGGATTGATCGCAATTCTTATCGGACGCATGACCCGGCCCGGCCAGCGCCTTGCCGCGGAAACCGTCAGCCGCGGCTAGCTCTTCCTTCGAACGCACGTCCAGCGCGCTTCCGCACTCTCTGCTTTCAATTTTTCAATGGAGTTTCTTACTTCGAGGCTGGAAGCTTGCCCGCCGATTCCAGAATCTGCCGTGCCAGGTAGTTCGTGACGTGCGAATCGTCGCGCGCTTCAACCATGTAGGCCGAACGCAGCAGCTGTTCCTTGCGGTTGCGCAGCATGTCGCGCACGGACTGCTGCACTTGCGGATCGGAGAGTTCCCGCTGCCCCGCCGCTTCCTTCGCGATTAATTTCAGAATCCGGTATCCGCCGTTCTTAACGCCGATCGGCTGCGTCACGTCGCCCGGCCGCATGGACATTACTGTCTTCTTCAGCACCGGGTCCGACTGATTTAGGGCCGACTCCGGCACGAATCCCAGATCGCCGCCCGTCGAGGCCGTGGAGTCTTCGGAATAATCCATCGCCAGTTGCGCGAAATCAGCGCCGCTCGCGAGCCTCTCCTGGATCAAAGCGATCTTGCGTTTGGCTTCCGGTTCCGTGGTGGCTTTGTCGTTCTTGCGGTTGTGTACCGCGGGATCGGGATGCGGAGTCACCACGATTTGGGCAATGTGGTATTGCGGTTCGGCGACGTTGAATTGCGCGCGATTCTTGTTGTAGAAATCGAGCACGTCCTGGTCGGTGATCGAGATCTTGGCTACCACTTCCCGGTTCAGCAGCTTTTGCACCGAAAGCTGGCGCCGTATGTCGCCCTTCAGATCTTCCACCGTCAGGCCCGAATCCTTCAGCTTTTTTTGGAATTCTTCTTCGGTGTAAGGGCTCTTCGATTCGGTGAACTTGTCCTCTACTTCAGCGTCGCTGGCGATCAGGTTCAGCTTGCTCGCCCGCTCCAGCAGGATTTCGTTGTTGATCAACTCATCGAGGATGTTCAACTTCAGCGAGAGCGCTTCTTCTTGCGATGGCGCGGGGCCTTCCGCGCTTACCCGCGTGCGGAAATACTTCTCCACCTCGTCGCGGTGAATTTCCTTGCCGTTCACCACCGCCCACACGTCCGGCCCGGGCGTGGCTTCTTTCTTGCAGCCCACCGTGCACACACACGCGATGACAGCGGCAAGAATCAGTAGGGGTCGGGGCAAACGGAACTCCTTCCGGGAAGCGCCGGCTTCAAGCGGCCTTTTTTACGCGACCGGAACGGATGCAGGAGGTGCAGACGCGGACGTGCTTGCGCGCGCCTTTCACTACGGCTTTCACGCGGCGCAAGTTCGGATTCCAGCGGCGGCGTGTGACGTTGTGCGCGTGGCTGATCGTGTTTCCATACAGCGGCTTCTTGCCGCAAATTTCACATGCGAGTGCCATGGTGGTGCATCGCTCCAGATCGAAGATATTTTCGATGTAAATCGAATTTTAATCCTATCAGAGTCTGACCAAAGCCGGAAGCGATTTGGCGCATACAGTACGCGATGGCGGAGCCAAGATACTCCCTCAGAACAAGAGAATCCTTGTAGGCCGTAGCTTTAGCTACGGCATAATCGTCAGCAAAATCAAAGCGACGTTTAGCCGCTGAAGTACAGGTCTTGGGGTTCGCACGCAAGCTCTCTTACGGGATTTTCGCTGTCGCGACCCGTGTTGCCCCTCTCGGAAAGTCCCAGTCGAATAGTACCTTGGTAATGTTGACCGCACACACTTCCAAACCCTAAGTTGGTCAAGACAATTCGTGCAGGCTCAGCCCGTCCAGAGGGAGGGGGTGTGTACCGTTTGGACACACGCCCCCAAAATTTTCCTCTTGACGGCATCTAACTGCTTATAGACTCCGCCGCGTAGCTTGCTTACTCGGAGGGGTCAATGTCTAAGTGGTTAGTAGTAGTGGTTTTGGCGTTGTTGGTTCTCACCAGCGCTATGGGGCTGAAGGCGATCACGTCTCAGCAGCCTGGTTTGCTGGCAAACACCAGCGCGCCAATGCCTCCTACGCCGTGGTTGCTGGCGAACACCAGCGCACCGATGCCGCCCACACCGTGGGCGAACACCAGTGCACCGATGCCGCCAACGCCTTGGGCCAACACGAGCGCGCCGATGCCGCCTACACCGTGGGCGAACACCAGCGCTCCAATGCCGCCGACGCCCTGGAGATAAGTTAAGGGTCCCGCGCAAGCGGGGGCAGACCAGGGTCAGGCGCGAAGGCGAGTTGCAAAATGCTTGGCCGGGTCGATTATCTGGTTTGGACTGTAGGTTTCCTTCTGGAGATCTACGTACTGGTGTGTTCAATTTCCCGCCGCGATTTTCTTCGCTATCTTCCTGTCAACATCTATATGGGTTCTGCCGCGCTAGTCGCGCTGGGTGAATACTTTACGATTCAGCATTACGGCTTTCAGTCCATGAATTACCGCTACTACTATTATTATTCCGAAAGCCTTCTTACGATCCTTCTCTTCTGGGTCATTATTCTTTTCTACCAGCAAGTGTTCGCGGAGCTCGAAGCCAGCCGTTACATTCGCAGCGCTGCCGCGGCTTTGCTTGTCGCAACCGGCTTCTTCTCTTACATGGTGATCCACGCGAATAAGGACCACCTCACCAGCCGCTTCGTCGTCGAGCTGGGGCAAAATTTGTATTTTGTCGGCGTGCTTCTTACCTACCTGCTCTGGGGCGCCGTGTTGAAGCTGCGCGAAACCCGTACCCGGCTGATCCAGCTCGTTCTGGCTCTGGGCGTCTATTTCAGCGCCACTGCCGGCACCTACGCGCTGCGCAATCTCTTCCCGGTTTTGCAACCGAATCTTCTGAAGTGGGTACCGCCTCTCGTCGGTGTGTGGCTCCCCTTGGCGTGGGCGTATACCTTCACCAAAGTTACTGAGGACGCGCGGCTGATGCCGGCGCGCTTGATGGTGCGAGCGCGATGATTGCCGCTCTGATCTGCGTGACGTCGCTGGCGGTGTTCGCCCAGTTTTTCATCTGGTATTGCCGCGCCATCGTCGCGCCAAGTCTGAAGGTGGTCTTGTCGGAGCGCGTGCGCGAAGTCACTGGAATCGCGAACCATGCTGTCGCGGCAGATGATTTCGATCGTTTGCTGCAGCTCGTCCGGCTCTGCCCCGAACGTGGCGACGACCGTTCCGAAATTCGCGCCGTCGGCACCTATTACGGAATGCTGGCCGTCCTGAATCGCGTGGCGCGGTCACTCTCTCCGGCGGTGGCGACGTGGACCGAGCACGAACGCCAGAACTGCTCTTATTTCGCCGCGGTCGCCCTCGACCGCCGCATTTCCTACAGCCGCGATCTCTTCACGCAACAGATCGCCGACCGGCTTTAATATCCGCGAGTAGCGCCGGCAGCACGCACCACTTTCGCGCCGCGCTCGACCCTTCCTGATTCCACTGCTACCATCAGTACACATCGAGTTCGCGCGCGTACGCGGAAATCGGCCAATGAGGACGCCTCTCGAACAATCCGTGTTGCAAGCCATTCAACGCGACGGCATGCTCGCGCCCGGCGATCGCGTCGGCGTAGCTGTTTCCGGCGGCGCTGATTCCGTAGCGCTATTGCGCCTGCTCGCGCGCTTGCGCGACGACCGCGGAATCACGCTCGCGGTAGCACACTTCAATCACGCGCTACGCGGCGCGGAATCCGATGGCGACGCCGAATTCGTCGCCGACCTCGCCCAAGCCCACGGACTCGATCTCATTAGCGCCCGCGAAGACGTTGCCGCCGAAGCCGCCCGCCAAAGCCGCAACCTCGAAGACATGGCGCGCCAACTGCGCTACGCTTTTTTCGACCGCATCGTCGCCGAAGGCCGCGCCACGCGCATCGCCGTTGCGCACACCGCGGACGATCAAGCCGAAACCGTCCTCGCACACGTAATCCGCGGCACGGGTCTCACAGGCCTGGGCGGCATTCATCCTGCATCCGGCGCGGTGGTGCGGCCTCTGCTCGCAACGCGCCGCGAAGACCTGCGCGAATATCTCCGCGCGATCGGCCAACCGTGGCGCGAAGATTCGACCAACAGCGATATAAGCCGCACCCGTGCGCGTATTCGCGAGCAACTCCTGCCGTTACTCGCGCGCGATTTTTCTCCAGCCATCGTCGAACACCTCGATGAACTATCCCGCTTCGCGCGCGAAGAAGAAATTTTCTGGGAAGCACTGGTAGAAGATCGCTTCCAAGCTCTAGTCCGTCACGAAGAAGAAAGCGACGCCCTCACCATCCCCGCAAACGCTCTCCTGCACCCGCTGGAGCTGCACACACCGCCTACCCAAAATGCCAACTCAGCCAAGTGCAATGATTCCCAGCCTTTGCGAGTGCTTACGGAACGCTTAATCCGCCGTCTTTATGAATACGTGCGCGGAAACCGCCGGGAATTGAGCGCTCACCACGTAGAACAAGTGATTCACATCGCGCGCGGCGCCAAGAGTGGACGCTGCTTGGAACTCCCCGGTGGAATTATCGTGCAACGAAATTTCCAGGATTTGACTTTCGCCCTGGCGCGAACGCCGGCCCACGCATCGGCATCTGCGCCGACTCAGGCCTCAGCGCCAGGGCCCCAGCCCAAGCCGGAAAGTGTCGCGCGCGACAATGGAACCACGGCCGCTACGAATGCGTACGAATACGTAGTGCATCTGCCGTTAGCCGCCGCCACCACGGTATCCATTCCGGAACTCGGTAAATGCTTCCGGCTAAAATTGATTGACTGGCCTATCGCAGAGAGCGACACTATTAGGGACGCCGACGCCATTGATGCTGACCTGCTTCGCCCTCCTTTGATTTTGCGGAACTGGCGACCCGGCGACGCCTATAGGCCACACGGCCGGCGTCAAGAGCAGAAGTTGCGCAGAATGTTCGTCGCGGGGCGTGTTCGTCGGGGCGACCGGAACATTTGGCCAGTACTGGAAAGCGCGGGTCGCGTAGTTTGGGCTAGGGGGATGCCTCCCGCGGACGACTACCGCGCGCGGGGCAGCACGCGGCTCGGCGTGGTGATCGAAGAGCAGTCCCTGGAAAACACTTCCGCTGGTTGAATAAGCTGGCTCATTTTCGGCATCTAAGTAGTTAGCAGTGCATCGGGCAGTTGATGGGGGTACCGGCAAGGCCACGAGCACTAGTCCCGCGGCATTGCCCGTATGGGTCCGAAAAGCGTGAGGTAATTAAGGTGAACTCTACAGTCCGCACAATTTTATTTTGGCTCCTGATGATTTTGCTGGCGGTCGTGCTGTGGCGCATGGCGTCCACCGGCGGCCAGGCCGCGCACGAGGATGAGCCCAATTACACGAACTTCCTCGCCAAGGTTCAGAACGGCAGTGTGAAGGACGTCACCATCTACCTCTCGCCGAATAGCGCCGAGCTCCAAGGCGAATACCGCGAAGGCGGAAAATTCCGCGGCGTCACTATCGCCAACACCGCGATCCCAGACGTCACCAAGACCCTGCAAGACCACAGCGTCCTCTACAGCTACAAGGAAGTGAAGAACGCCGACTGGCTCAGCTTTCTCGTCAATTTCGCTCCGCTGATTCTCCTCGTACTCTTCTGGGTTTTCATGATGAAGCAGATGCAAGCCGGCGGAAATAAAGCGCTGAGCTTCGGAAAGTCGCGCGCGCGCTTGCTGACCGCGCAGCAAAAGAAAGCCACTTTCAAAGATGTCGCTGGCATCGACGAGCCCAAGGAAGAACTCTACGAAATCATTGACTTCCTGAAAGACCCGCAGAAATTCCAGAAACTCGGCGGCCGTATTCCCAAGGGCGTCTTGCTGGTCGGCCCTCCGGGAACGGGCAAGACTCTGCTCGCGCGCGCCATTGCCGGCGAAGCCAACGTTCCGTTCTTCTCGATCTCAGGCTCGGACTTCGTCGAAATGTTCGTTGGCGTCGGCGCCAGCCGCGTTCGCGACCTATTTGAACAGGGCAAGAAGAACGCGCCCTGCATCATTTTCATCGACGAAATTGACGCTGTCGGCCGCCATCGCGGCGCGGGTCTGGGCGGCGGCCACGATGAACGCGAGCAAACCCTGAACGCCTTGCTCGTCGAAATGGACGGTTTCGAATCGAACGAAGGCGTGATCCTCATCGCCGCCACCAACCGGCCGGACGTCCTCGATCCCGCGCTGCTGCGCCCCGGCCGTTTCGATCGCCGCGTAGTCGTTCCGCGCCCGGACGTAAAGGGCCGCGAAGAAATTCTTCGCGTGCACACGCGCAAAGTCCCGCTCTCGGAAGATGTGGATCTCTCCGTGATCGCTCGCGGCACTCCCGGTTTTTCCGGCGCAGACCTCGCGAACCTGGTGAACGAGTCCGCATTGTGGGCAGCGCGCCAAAACCGCAAATTCGTCGCCATGATCGATTTCGAGATGTCCAAGGACAAAGTCCTCATGGGCGTCGAGCGCAAATCCATGATTTTGTCGGACGAGGAAAAGCGCAACACCGCGTACCACGAAGCAGGTCACGCGCTCGTCGCCGCCATGACTCCCGGCGCCGATCCGCTGCACAAAGTCACCATCATCCCGCGCGGCATGGCTCTCGGCGTCACCATGCAGCTCCCGATTGACGACAAGCACACTTACACCAAGGAATTTCTCGAAGCGCAACTCGCCGTGCTGATGGGCGGCCGCGCGGCTGAGGAAATTTTCCTCCACCACATCACCACCGGCGCCGGCAACGATATCGAACGCGCCACGGAAATCGCGCGCCAGATGGTTTGCGAGTGGGGCATGAGCGTTCTGGGACCGCTGACTTTCGGCAAGAAGGAAGAAGCGATTTTCCTCGGCCGCGAAATCGCCCAGCATCGCGACTATTCCGAAGACACCGCCATCAAAATTGACGGCGAAGTACGCTCCATCGTCACCGACGGCTACAGCAAGGCGCGGAATATTCTCGAAACCCAGCGCGATAAACTCGAACGCATTGCGCAAGCTCTGCTGGTCCGCGAAGTGCTGGACGCCGTCGAATTGAAGCTCTTGATGGACGGCAAGCCGCTGCCCGATAAAGTTCCGCCTCCGCCGCCTGCCGCGCCTCCGGTCCCGGCGAAGGAACCGCAACTCTCGCTGCGCCCCGAGCCGCGCCCAATCCCAGGCCTGGCCAAAGGCGAGAAGCCGGCGCCAGCCTAAACCGCAAGCGGAAAACAGCAGCAATCGCATCTCAGTAACCGTATCCACGAACCTCGTCTCGCAAGAGACGAGGTTTTTTTTTGCTGGGACCTATCCCCATCTCGTGGAAAAACCGAAGTGGATGTCATCCCGAGCGGAGCGAGGGATCTGCTTTTCGCTGAATTCGCAATAAGAAAGCAGACGCGCGTTTTTCCGTATGTAGGAAGGCGGCTTCTACGCAGTTCGCATAAACGAGGAAGTATTGAACCGCGAGCTGTACACCGAACAAAGCGCGGGCGGCGGAGCCAGCAAATGCACGGCGCGCCGCAGCCGCTCGGGCTTGCACGGTATCATCATGCACATCGTCGCGCCCAGTTCGCGGCTGGTCGCGTAGTTCGAAGGCAGCGCGGATTCGGTCAGCAAAATCACCGGGATGTGCTTCAACCGCGGACAAGTTTTCACGATCGCGCACAGATCGTTGCCGGAGATTTCACCGCCTTCCGCCTCCGCCACGATCACGTCCGGAGTCTCGGTCTGCAGAATTTCCAGCGCCTGTTGCGCCTTGCCCGTCACCACGATGTTGTAGCCATCCTGTTCCAGCAATGCGCGCAAACGCTCCGCCATTTGCGGATTGGACTCCACGCCCAGCACTCGCACCTGGTTCGCAAAAGGCGAACAAGCGCCGGTCACTTCGTCTTCTTCGCAAACTCCCGGCAAATATTGCAGCGCCAGCGCAAATTCAAAGTTGGGCATCATCGCATTGCGAATCACGCGGGCTTTGCGCGGCACGTTGATCGCCGTCGGCGTATCCCAATACGGACACGTGATCTGCAACTGCTCGCCCACCGCGTACCCGCCGCGCGATGTGGATAGCTGCACGCCGTCGCGCGAGACGTCCAGGCTCTTCACGATTTCCTCAAACGTGTCCAGCGTCCCCACCGCGCCGCGCACCCGCACGCGAACCGACAGCATCACGCGCTTTCGCCGCCGGCGTTCAGCGCCCTTCTTCTCGGGAGCTTGAGTGAGACTTTCGAGAGTTTCCAGTATGTCGAGTTGTGCGCTCATCGCGATTTGGGCCTTTGAGTTACGCAGCTGAATTTGAATCTAAGGAAATTCTTATAGAGTTGGCGGTCGCTCAATCCTTCTGAACTGTGCTCCGATGCCTCGTTGAATCGACGCGCTTTGCCGCACCTGCTGGCTCAATCATTGATTGACGCATCGGCTGCCCGCGCCGGACCTTTAGCACGAAAATGGCCGCTGCCCGCAGCCGGCGTTTAGCCCCCTGCTCGTGTTATGCCCAAGCCAAAAAGGCGTAAAATGGCGGCATGGCGAAGAACCCTATTGAAACATTCGAAGTCAGTTGTCCCTGCTGCACCGCGAAGCTCACCATTGACCGCGAACTCGGCGTGGTGCTCTCGCACATCCCGCCGCCCAGGCCGCCCTCTTCCGTGGACCTCGACGACACCGCGCGCCTCCTCCGCGCGCACGATGAAGCCGTCGAAGCGAAATTCCGCGCGTCCGTGGAAGCCGAAAAAAGCAAGGAAGACGTGCTCGCGCGCAAATTCGCCGAAGGCTTGAAAAAAGCCAAGGACGGCCCAGTCGAAAAACCTCTGCGCGATTTCGACCTCGACTGAATTGTTCAATGCGCGTGCGCCGCTCGATCTACCAGCGCTGTGCGAAGCATCCTCTGAACCGTTCATTTCCGTTTCCTGTTGCCACCGCGTCTGTCGCTTCGTGTGCCGCGTTGATCGTCGCGCTGTTCATAACGCCGCTTATCGTTACTTTGCATGCTCAACAAAAAGACAAACTGCCCCGCCCGCGCCGCCTCGATGAAGCCCTCACTCTCCATCGCGATCCAACGACAGGCGAACTAACTTCAAATCCCCCACCCGGAAGCACCAGCCCGGACGCGAACGCCACGCGTCCCATCGCCGTAGTCACGCAAATCGTTCCAGTAATGTGCAACGTACTCGGCCCCGACGGCGCGGCGATCCGCGGATTGCAGCGCCAGGATTTTCGCGTCTTCGACGATGGTGTCCCGCAGCCCGTCACCTACTTCGACGCCTCCACCGAATCCGCCAGCGTAGCTCTGGTCCTCGACGCCAGCCCCAGCGTCCTGCGCGAATCCGATGAAATGAAAAATGCCGCCCGAGCCCTCGTGGACGCGCTCTCATCCTCCGATCAAACCGCCGTGGTGGATTTTTCCGCGCACACCTATTTGCAGCTGCCGTTTTCCAGCAATTGGGAGCTGATTCGCAAAGCCGTCGCGCGCGTGGATGCCCGCGCACTGCTGGGCGATGTCGGCGGCTCCAACATCTACGAGGCCGTTTTTCTCACAACGCGCGAGCTATTCGCGAAACGCACGGGCCGCAAAGCCATCGTCCTCCTCACCGATGGACAAGATAGCGAACTCGGGCTCACGCTCGACCCAGCCACCGCCGGACCTCGCAGGGGATGGCCCGCCGACCGGCTCACTTTTGAAGATGTAGAGCGCACCCTCGCCACCGCCGACATGCAAGTCTTCGTCGTCTCCACCGAAAGCCGCCCGAAAATCATGACGCCCGATTGGGTAGCCGCGCACGCGTCCCAGACGTTGCTCACCTACTCCGTGCGCGATTCAGGAATTCCCGCATACACGCTGTATCTTGCGGAACTCGCCCGCCGCTCCGGCGGCCAACTCTATTTCCTGCGTGAAGCCGAAACCCTAGCCGACACCTTCCGCCAAATCGCGCTGAGAATTCGCGCCGAATACACTCTAGGATTTTCCCCCGCCGCAAACGCCACCGCCGCGCCCCACTCCGGATGGCACCAATTGCGCGTGGAAGTAATCGGCCACAACAATCCCACAGTAGTGCATCGAGCCTCCTACTACGTTCCCGCCGCTCGATAGTAGCTTCCACAAGAACGCGCAACTGTCATTCCGAGGGCGCACTGCGCCCGAGGAATCTGCTTTTCTCGTTCCGTTGGCAAAAGGCCGATCCCGCGTCCCGCAAAACCGGCCGCACGCCGCCCACCGCGCTTAGCCTTTCGCCCAAATCGTGATTCAATAGCGAGCGATGTTCCATCGCCGAAAATTCAAGCTACGCCTCCCATCGCGCATTCTGGTACTCGGCGAACGCACGCTCGTGATGGGCGTCCTGAACGTCACACCAGACAGCTTCTCCGACGGCGGCCTATTTCTCGATCCCGAAGCCGCAGTTGCGCAAGCAATCGCCATGGAGCGCGAAGGCGCCGACATTATCGACATCGGCGGTGAATCCACGCGCCCCGGCTCGAAAGGGATCTCGGCAGAGGAAGAACTTCGTCGCGTGATTCCCGTAATCGAAAAGCTCCGCGGCAAGCTCGGCATCCCGATTTCCGTGGATACCAGCAAATCACAAGTGGCCGAAATGGCCGCCGCAGCCGGCGCCGAAATCCTGAATGACGTCACAGCCCTGCGCAACGATCCGCAAATCGCCGAGGTAGCCCGCCGGCGTAAAATGCCGTTAATCCTCATGCACATGCGCGGCGAACCAGCCACGATGCAGAAAAAACCATTCGCGCGCGATGTCGTGCGTGACGTCACAACAGGCCTGCGACGAGCAGTCGCTCTAGCGCGCCGTGCCGGCGTGCCGAAATCGCAAATCATCCTCGATCCCGGCATCGGCTTCGGCAAAAGCTACGAACAAAACGGCGAGTTGTTGACCCGCCTGCCCGAACTAGCCCGGCTAGGCTTCCCGATCCTGGTAGGCACGTCGCGAAAGAGTTTCCTGGGCGCTGCACTGAAAGCGGAATCACGTGCCACCGGTAGCGCCGACCGAATCTGGGGCACAGCAGCAACGGTAGCCGCCAGCATTCTGCAAGGCGCGCACATAGTCCGCGTCCACGACGTAGCAGAAATGGCCCAAATCGCCCGCGTAACGGACGCAGTGCTCTCCCCGCGTCTCCTGCGACAGTGATGCGTTCGAACCTTGGCCCTTTTAGGGGGTCGGAGCTTTAGCTCCGACATAAATGTCGCTCAAACGTAAGGGGCTTCAGCCCCTGAGGAAACGGTTTTGCGCTTCTCGCAGACGTCTCAAAACCGGTCCGGCTTCAAGTGTCGGCGAAAAGTGAAGCGCGTGTCATCCCGAGCGGAGCGAGGGATCTGCTTTTCGCTGTAACCTCACAGTGCGCGCCAAGGAGGACCGCATCGAATTCCTAGCCCACTTCCGCCGCCTCACTCCCCTCCAGCGCAACACGTTCATAGCCTGCTTCCTTGGCTGGTCGCTGGACGCCTTCGACTTTTTCATCCTGATCTTCTGCGTCAGCGCAATCGCCACCACTTTTCACGCGCAAGTCTCCGCCATCGCCGAAGCCATTTTCCTCACCCTAGCCATGCGCCCAATCGGCGCCTTCCTCTTCGGCTTCATCGCCGATCGCTTCGGACGCCGTCCCGCCCTAATGATTGACATCATCGCGTTCTCAATTTTCGAACTAGCCACCGCCTTCGCTCCCTCCCTCCACGTCTTCCTGATCATGCGTGCCTGTTTCGGCATGGCCATGGGCGGCGAATGGGGAGTAGGCGCCGCCCTCGCATTCGAAACTCTGCCAAAAGAAAATCGCGGTTTTTTCTCGGGATTACTGCAAGAGGGCTACGTAGTCGGCTATCTGCTGGCGGGCCTGGCCTACGCCACGCTTTTTCCCCACATCGGCTGGCGCGGAATGTTCGTAGTAGGCGCGCTCCCGGCATTCCTCGTGATTTACATCCGCACGAAAGTGACGGAATCCCGAGCCTGGCAACAGACCCGCGCACCGCAAGCCACCGCCCAGTCCCGCAACCTCGCACGAGACATCGTCACCTACCTAGGCAGCTTCCTGTTCTTAGTCCTTCTGATGTTTGCGTTGAATCTCTTCAGCCACGGCAGCCAGGATCTCTACCCGACGTTCCTGCAAAAGAATCACAACTTCTCCCCGCAAATCGTAGGCCTCATCGCCATCGTCTACAACGTAGGCGCGCTACTAGGCGGAATCCTCTTCGGCTCGTGGTCCGAACGCATCGGCCGCCGCCGCGCCATCGTCATCGCCGCGCTCCTGGCCATCCCCGTGATTCCGCTCTGGGCTTACGCTCGCACGGCCCCGCTGCTCGCGTTCGGCGCCTTCCTGATGCAATTCATGATTCAAGGCGCGTGGGGCGTAATCCCCGCACACTTGAACGAACTCTCCCCGCCAGCAGTCCGCGCGACGTTCCCGGGCCTCGCATATCAACTCGGAAATTTGCTAGCCTCGCGAGTCACAGTAGTCCAATCGAAGCTAGCCGAGCATCATTTCGGAGGAAATTACGCGCCAGTCCTGGCCGGAACAACCCTTGCAGTAGCCGTCCTGGTAGCGATCGTAGCCATCAGCGGAAAAGAAGCAAAAGGCGCGGACTTCGCAGATACCGCTTAACGGAAATCGTCTAAGTCTGCGCCAGTTCCTGCGTCTGAAACGGCAAGCGCCGCAAACGCTTGCCAGTAGCCGCAAAAATAGCATTAGCCACAGCCGGCGCAGTAGACGGCACCCCCGGCTCGCCGATCCCGCCCGGAGCCTCATGGCTAGGCACAAGATACACTTCAATTTTCGGCATGTCCGCAATGCGCAGCATCGGATAAGTATCGAAATTAGCCTGCTGCACCTGCCCGCCCACGATCGTGATCTCGTCGTAAAGCGCCGACGTCAGTCCAAACACCACGCCGCCCTCCACCTGCGCCGCCACCATATCCGGATTGATCACCTGCCCGCAATCCACCGCCACCACCACGCGGTCCACGCGCAAAGTTCCATCCTTCGCCACCGTCACTTCCGCGACGTGCGCCACGTAACTCCCAAATCCATAAAGCCCAGCAATCCCGCGCCCGCGTCCCGCCGGCAAGGCGGAGCCCCAACCAGATTTTTCCGCCACCAGATCCAGCACACCCAGCAAACGCGACACGTCCACCGGCGTATCACCCTCATTGTCAGCCGAACCCGCAGCCTTCTCCTTGGTGGCAATCAATTCGCGCCGCAAAGCCAGCGGATCTTTTTTCGTGGCAAAAGCAATCTCATCCATAAAAGATTGCACCGCAAAATGATTCCAGTTGGTGTCCACCGCGCGCCAATACCCCCGCGGCACCGCGGTATGCAAAAAGCTCTGCTGCAAAAAATAATTCGGCACGGTCCCGGCCGGCAGCCCGACGCCCGCGATCTCGGTCCCGCCAGTATCCGGAATGTCGCCGCCCAAAAACGTCCCGTCCGTCGAAGCCGCCGCAATATGGTGCGACCATCCGACCACCTTATTCCCCGCATCAATCCCTGCGCTCAAATGATGCCGGCTGATCGGCCGGTAATAATCGTGGCGAATATCGTCATCGCGCGTCCATATCACTTTCACCGGCGCTCCCGCCGCGCGCGAAAGCAAAGCCGCTTCCACGCCGTAATCAATGCACAAACGCCGCCCAAATCCCCCGCCAATCAAAGTAATGTGAATCGTCAACGCCGATTGCGGCAAATTCAAAGCGCTCGCCAGCGCCGTAGCCATCCCATTCGGATTTTGTGTCGGAGCCCACACCTCGCATTTCCCGTCGCGCACCAAGGCCGTACAATTCGCCGGCTCCATCGCCATGTGCGCGAGAAACGGCGTTTCGTACTCCGCCTCCACTTTCTTCGCCGCGCCGGCAATCGCGCCGTCGGGATCGCCGATCTTTTTCAATTCTTTTCCCGGAGTCTTCAATAATTCCACCAGTTCAGCGCGCTGTTTTTCGGTAGACTCCTCCGCGCCCGGCCCGTTGTCCCATTCCACAGTCAGCGCCTTCCGCCCGGCAATCGCTTGCCAGGTGGAATCCGCCACCACTGCCACTCCTCCCCACAAATAATGTTGGTGCCCCGACCCCGGCTTGCGCTCCTCGCCAAAAAGCGGCGGCATTTCCACCGGGTCCACCTGAAAAACTTTCATCACCCCCGGCACAGCCAGCGCCCGCGTGGCATCGAATTTCTTCACCTTGCCACCAAACACCAAAGGCCGCGCCACGGTTGCGTAAAGCATTCCCGGCACTTTCGTATCAATCCCGTAGTGCGCTTCGCCGATCACAATCGGCCGCCCATCCACACGCGCGCGTTTGGTCCCGACGATCCGGTAGTCCTTCGGATCCTTCAGCGGAACATCTTTCGGCACCGGCACCGCCGCAGCTTTCGCCGCCAGCGCGCCGTATTCCAATCGCCGCCCGGTCTTCGCATGGAGCACCGCGTTCTCGCCATTCGTCGTACACTCGCTCTTCGGCACGCTCCAAGTCTGCGCCGCTGCAGTCAGCAACATGTCTCGCGCGGAGGCCCCCGCCTTGCGCAAAGGATCCCACGTGCTGCGAATGCTCATGCTCCCGCCGGTCGTCATGTCGCCATATTTCGGATCGCAATCCCCCTGCACCACCCGCACGCGCGCCCAATCCGCATCAAGCTCTTCAGCCAGAATCATCGCAAGAGAAGTCCGCACGCCTTGCCCCATCTCCGACCGCGTGATCACCAACCGAACCTCGCCGCTCGGCTCGATCGTAATAAAAGCGTTCGGCTCGATACCCTTGTCGTCAGCGCCAGCCGCCTCCGCAGCGCCAGCTGCGCTCCCTACGAACGCAGGGCAATAAAACGCAATCAATAATCCCGCGCTCCCAGCCGCGCCGACTTTCAGAAATTCCCGCCGCGAAGCAGAAGCATTCGCCGCGCCGCTCATCGCGCCGCTCCGCTGACGCTGCCCGCCGCTCGATGCACCGCCGCGCGTATCCGCTGATAAGTGCCGCAGCGGCAAATGTGCCCGCCAAGCGCCTCGTCAATATCCGCATCGCTAGGCTTGGCATTTTTCGCAAGCAACGCCGCCGAAGTCATAATCATTCCCACCTGGCAATAACCGCACTGCGGCACCTGGTCCGCCACCCAAGCCTGCTGCACCGGATGCTGCCCGTCCGCCGAAAGTCCCTCGATCGTAGTGATCTTCTTTCCCGCAACACCCGATATCCGCGTAATGCACGAACGCGTAGCTTCGCCCTCCACATGCACGGTGCAAGCTCCACACAATGCCTGCCCGCATCCAAACTTCGTCCCGGTAAGCCCCAAAGTATCGCGCAGCACCCACAGCAAAGGCGTGTCCGGCGACACTTCCACCGAATGCGCCTGCCCATTCACCGTAATCGCAATCGCGTCCATTGACTCTCCTGAGCTCCAACCTGAGCGTGAAACGAAACTCTACGTTCACGCCACACGAAATGCAATTCGTGTTTCGCGCACCGCCCGGCCCGGCGCGCCCGACGCTCAGAAATTACAGTTTCGCGCCCGGCAGCCGAAAAGGGTAAAATCGGGTGTCAACAACGAACATTAAGGAGCCATTATGAGTGCCACCACTTCGCCAGCACCATCCGCCGCCAGCGTCAGCGCCGTAAAAGAAAAAGCGAGACTACTCAGCATTTATTCCATGATGGCCACCACGGCCGCGGGTTCCGGACATCCCACCTCCTGCATGTCCGCCGCCGAGCTAGTAGCCGGCGTGTTTTTCCACGCCATGAAATTCGATCCGAAGAACGCGAATTCGAATGACGGCGACCGCTTCGTCCTCTCCAAGGGCCACGCCGCTCCAGTGCTCTACGCCGCGCTCGCCGAAGCCGGCGTCTTCCCCGTCTCGCGCCTGATGACTCTCCGCGAATTTTCCAGCGAACTCGAAGGCCATCCCACGCCCAAAATCCACGGCGTGGACGCCGCCACCGGCTCGCTCGGCCAGGGCCTCTCGGTAGGCGCCGGCCTCGCTATCGGCGCAAAAATGGACAACAGTCCCACGCGCGTCTACGTCATCACCGGCGATGGCGAACTCGCCGAAGGCCAGATCTGGGAAGCGGCCGCATTCGCCGCGCACTACAATCTCGATAATCTCACCGTCATCGCAGACATCAACCGCCTCGGCCAGAGCGAGCCGACCATGTACCAGCACGATATGGAACGCTATCGCCTGAAGTTCGAATCCGAAGGTTTCGACACGCAAGTGATTGACGGCCACGACGTCGCCGCCGTCCTCGCCGCTCTCGATCGCGCCAAGGCGAGCAAAGGCAAGCCGCAAGCAATCGTCGCGCGCACCATCAAAGGCCACGGCTTTAGCCTCGTAGCCGACAAACTCAATTGGCACGGCAAGCCGTTCTCGAAGGAACAGCTCGCGGAAGCAATTAAAGAACGCGGCGGCGCCCCGGTCGTCCCGCCCGATCCCGGCAAGTCCTACGAGCGCACGCCTCTGCCGAAACCGCCGGACTTTCCCGCGGCCGCCGCGCCGGATTACGCCGCCGATGCCAAAGTCGCGACGCGCGAGGCCTACGGTACCGCGCTCAAGCGCGTGGGCGCTGTCAACAAGTACGTAGTCGGCATCTCCGGCGACGTGAAAAATTCCACGTTCTCGGAAGTCTTTCAGGAAGCCGAGCCCGATCATTTCTGGCAGGGCTATATCGCGGAGCAAAACCTCGTCAGCGTCGCGGTCGGTTTGCAGGCGCGCGGCAAAGTTCCGTTCGCCGACACGTTCGCGTGCTTCCTTTCTCGCGCCTATGACAATGTCCGCATGGCCGCCATCAGCCGCGCCAATATCAATCTCTGCGGCTCGCATTGCGGCGTCTCCATCGGCGAAGACGGCCCCTCGCAAATGGCGCTCGAAGATCTCGCCATGTTCCGCGCCATCCACGGCTCGGCTGTGTTCTATCCGAGCGACGCGGTTTCCACCGAACGCCTGGTTGAAACCATGGCGCGCCGCCCGGGCATCAACTACCTCCGTACTTCGCGTCCCAAGATGCCCATCATGTATTCGAAGGACGAGAAATTCCCGGTCCCTGGCTTCAAAGTTCTGCGCAAGAGCGATCAGGACAAAGCCACGGTAATCGGCGCGGGAGTCACGCTGCACGAAGCGCTAAAAGCCGCGGATCAGTTGAAAGCCGCCGGCATCGCCATCCGAGTGATCGACCTCTACTGCGTGAAGCCGCTCGATGGCAAAGCAATAGCAGCCGAAGTGGGCGCCACAGGCGGCAAGCTGGTAACCGCGGAAGACCACTGGCCCGAAGGCGGCCTAGGCGAAGCAGTGCTGCAAGCCCTGGCCCTAGCCGGCGCCTCCCCAGCAAAGTACAAAATGATAGCCGTAACCCAGATGCCGCACTCAGGCAAGCCCGACGAGCTAGTAGACGCCTTCGGCATCTCAGCCCGCCACATAGTAGAAGCCGTCAAAGCCATAGCGTAATGGCTTGAGGATCCATGTTTCGGCGCGGATTCAAAGTTCGGCAAAACCAAAAATGCGTGTCATCCCGAGCGAAGCGAGGGATCTGCTTTTCGCGACACGACATCTTCGTAGGGTGTCGGAGCTTTTAGCTCCGGCGCGAGCCACGCTCTCTGTCAGGGCACGGCTTCAGCCGTGCCATAGCCGACACGAAATCAGAGCGGCTTTAAGCCGCTGAGGGAACGAATTTCACCTCAAGCCGGCCGGTCGTGGGCGCAATAGCGGCCCTAATGTTCCACGAGAAACCGAATCGAGGATAAATTGACGGAAAAGCGTGTCTTAGTAGGAATGGTCCCCGAAGTAGTAGTCCTGGACCCCGGCGACCAAGTCGAATGGATCTCCAACGCCGGCAACCTGAAGATCGAATTCGACCCGCAACGCTGCCCCTTCTCCTCCAACGTCTTCCAAGCCCCGCCAGGCGTCCGCCTGGTAAGCGGCCCCACAAAATCCGGCCTAACCCCAGGCTCGTTCAAATACAAGCTATCCCTGAACGATGTAATCCTAGCCCAAGGCGAAGTCGTAGTCCGCGCTAAGTAGCTGTTGTCATCCCGAACACAGTGAGGGATCTCTCTTCGTGGCACACTAGCGCGTTCGCTCCGAGTACCCCTCATCGTCCACCCGCCTACACTGTCAACGCCTTCATATACTCCGCATCCACCCTCAGCGCCTCCAGCGGCGCCATGTCAAACTCCTCCTGCTCCACAAACACATGCTTCACCCGTGTCTTCTTCGCAGCCTCAAAAATCGGCCGGTAATCAATGCTCCCATGCCCGAGCTCCGTAGAAGGCGGCGGCGCCGCCGGATTCACCGCGCCCACGATCTTGAAATCCTTCACATGCAACGTGTAATACCGCTCCGGGTATCGCGACAGATACTCCGCCGGACTCTGCCCGCCCAAAACCATCCACCCGCAATCCAACTCCATCTTCACGTAAGCAGGATCAGTCAAACGCAAAAGCTCGTCATAAGGCAAGACGCCATTCTCCGCGCGAAATTCATGCATGTGATTGTGATACCCGAACAAGAGTCCCGCCGCATGCATCCGCTCGCCGATGCGATTGAATTGCTCGGCGTTCCAGCGCCAGTCCTCAAGCGTCAAGGGCGCCTTACTCTCAGGAGCCGCATCCTTCGCCATCGGCGACGCGCAAATAATAAATTCGAGGCCGAGGTCTTTGCCGAACCGAATGATCTCATCCAGCTGCGGCTGCAATTTCGCGAGTGAGTAATGCGCGCCTACGCAATTCAGCCCCGCGCGCCCCATCGCCTGCTTTACTTCACTAGCACTGTGATCAAAGAACCCCGCAGCCTCCACGTCGCGATAACCCAGCGCCCCAAGCTTCTGCAAAGTCCCGTCGTAGTCCTTAGGCAAAAGGTCGCGCACCGAATAAAGCTGCAACCCCAGCGGCAAGCCCAAAGGAGTAGCAAACAAGGACTCAGCGCCGTTCCCCAGTCCGGCACAAGCAGCCGCCGCCGCAGCGCCATGCAAAAACGTCCTCCTCGAAATTAGACCCACGCGCAACTCCTTATTTTCAATAACCTTGCAGGTCCGCCTGTGTACCGGCTTGCCTTCCGTTAACTAATGTGATAACA
>JBAQGJ010000050.1:0-1637 GCA_049287725.1 Candidatus Acidiferrales bacterium
TCGCCGTGGAGAACGAAACCGCCTACAAGGATGTAGTGGACCGCGTGGACGATAACCGCCGGTTCCTGCGCCAGACCTATGTGGATCGCGCCGGTCACTGCGCGTTCACTCCCGCCGAAACGATCGCGGCAGTGGAAACACTCCTCAAACGCTTGGAGACGGGCCGATGGCCTGACACTGACGCGAATTTGCTCAACGGTGACGCCGCGGCGCTAGGCCCCGATTTCAACATCTACACTGTGAATGGCGCGGTCGTACCGGTTTCGCCGGCCTTCATTGATTTCACTCCGGCCCGCTACCTCCGTCCCTTTGACGCGTTCACTGCGCAATGCGATCCCAGAGGCGGCGGCCGCGATTGTCGCGACGACAATGCATTTTCGTCAACGCACTGAGCAGCGAGAGCGCCAAAGGCCACGGAACGCCGCGCCGGGAGCGTTTCGCAAAGCGGATGGAAGCTGCAAAGCAGAAGGCCTGCTCGGCATCTCGATATATCGTTAGTAGCTAACATATGATATACACTTACGTGTTCTCGCGAGCCAGGTCGAGCCCGATGGCGCCGCCAATCGCATGAGCGGTTCACTAATCTTCGGTCTCCAAGGTCGCGTCGCCATCGTCACCGGCGGCTCGGTCGGTCTCGGCCGTCAGATGGCCGAGGGCCTCGCGGAAATGGGCGCGGACTTGGTTTTGTGCGCACGCAAAAAAGAACGTTGCGTGCAAGCCGCCGAAGAGTTGCAAAGGTTGGGCGTTCAAGTCCTCGCGCTCGCCTGCGACGTCAAGGATCCCGCCAGCATTCAAGCAGTAGCTGACGCGACCCTGAAGCAGTTCGGACGCATAGACATCCTGATCAACAACGCCGGCACCTCCTGGGGCACCCCAGTGGAAACAATGACTCTCGAACAGTGGCACAAAGTCATCGAAACCAACCTAACCGGAACATTCCTCTTTTCCCAAACAGTCGGCAAAACCATGACCGCCCAACGCCGCGGAAAAATCATCAATATCGCATCCATAGCCGGCCTGCGCGGCTCATCGCCGAAATTCTCCGCCATCGGCTACACCGCCAGCAAAGGCGGCGTAATCGCCTTCACCAAAGACCTCGCCTGCAAATGGGGCATGCACAATATTCAAGTGAACGCGATCGCCCCGGGCTGGTTCCCCACGGACATGTCCGAAAAAGTGATCGAAAGAAATAAAGAAACGCTGCTCGCGGGAATTCCACTGGGCCGCTTCGGCGGACCAAACGATTTGAAAGGCGCAGCCATTTTCCTCGCCTCCGCCGCTTCCGATTTTGTTACCGGCCACATTCTTGCCGTTGATGGAGGTCAATCGGCCTGATCCGTCATGCCATTCGGATTCGGCAAAACGCGCCATGAACATCCCGCTCACGCCTCTGCGTTTTCTGCGCTACGCGGAACAGCAATATCCGCGCCGAACGGCGGTGGTCTGTAACGACGAACGATATACGTACGCGCAATTCGCCGAGCGCGTCGCACGCCTCGCTGGCGCGCTGCGAAAAGCCGGCGTGCAACCCGGTGATCGCGTCGCTTTCCTCAGCGCCAATTGCCATCGCTTGCTCGAAGCGTATTACGGCGTGCTGGAGGCCGGCGCGGTCCTGCTGCCGTTGAATATCCGGCTCA
>JBAQGJ010000051.1:0-84053 GCA_049287725.1 Candidatus Acidiferrales bacterium
AAAAAGTGTCGAAAATAGATCGCGTTGAGAGGCTCTAGGAAGCGACCAATTTCCCGGCGAATCATTTTGCCTCACCCCAAAAGACCGCAATTTTGCCGCAAACCGACTTTTTCCGCAGCCTGTTTAGGCGGGCGGTTTGCTCTTAGATTTTCATCGGGAACCAAAGTCGTCAGAAGACATCTTGTCGGGGAACAAAAACGTGCGCTTGGCGAACTCGGACGAAAGAGTCTCCGCGCGGTAGTACTTCTTTAGGACGCTATCCTTCCACGTGAGCAAATCCGGATTCTGCGCCCGAAATTCGTCCCAACACAGTTTCCTTTCCGCCCGGCGCATCCGCTCGTTTATGAGAAGAACATACGCCCATGTAATCGTCTCGTGATACAAGCCGCTCTTTCCATGCGCCTCAGCATACTTCGTCAAAGCCGCCGGAAACCGCGCAAGCACCTCCAGCACCGAATGCTTACGCAGATACAAAAAGACGAGTTGCACGTGCATGCCGTGATGAAAATTCTCCAGGGGAAGGGAACAGTCCTCGAATTGCCCAAGCAAAATGTCGTCATTGTCGGTCGCGACGGAAGTCATGGCCGCGCCTCGCGGGCGCCGCCCGAGCCGGACGTCAAGCACACCACCACGGCCGCCGCATATATCGCCAAGCCGCCAACGACGCTGAACTCACCATGCAAAATGTGGAACGCTGCAGCAAAGACGAAAACCACGAGCAACAGATATCCTCCCGTAGTTCGCATTGCGGGCAGCAGGAACATCGCCGCGGCGACAATCTCGGCGCTCGCCAGGATCAGAAAAATCCACGAGTGCACTCCCAGGTGGCCGGATCGAGAGACTTCAAGGATCGTCCTGCGCAGAAATAAGCACGACTCCCACAGCACGACCAATCCGAGAACCCAACGCAGTGCTTGCACCGCTTGGCGATGCGGATTCGCGCTCATCGCGAACGTCCTCCCTTTTTGGTCTTGCGGCGCGCGGGGGAGTGAGTCGATCGGCCGTTACGCGCCTTCTTGGCTTTGACGGGCACCGGTGATTTTTTCCGCGCACCTCGCGGTCTACGCACCCGGCTCACCTCCCGTGCCTCCATCAAACGGTGGCTGGCACGTGCATCCAGATCTAAGCCGTAAAATTTCTTCAGCTGCTTGATTCGCCGTCGCGATGCTCGCTGAAATGCCGCTTTTCCGTCGAAGGCGTGCAAAACGATGCCCTCGAGCAGGTCGCCCAAAGTCAAATCGTGAAATTCGGCGAGCGCCTTGAGCACTTTTAGCAGCCGCTTCTCCATCCGCACTCCGGTCTGCACCCGCTCAACTATGAACTTCTTTTTAAATCGCGCCGTTCCCATGGTGGTACCAATGTACCACGGTAACAGCGCGACGTCACGTCATAAAAGCATGCGCCGTGCGCCGCTTGACGGCCCAAGCTAAAAACGCGCTTCGCCCGCTAGCACCTTGACGCACTCAACGAACGCCCCGTAGCATGGACTCATGACGCTCTCAAGAATTTTCATCGCGCTATTCATAATCGTTCTCGTATTCGCGGTTGGCTTGCCGTTCGCGCACTCACACGCTGCCGCCGACCGTCAACCCATAACGCAAGACGCCTTGAAACAATCCGCGGACACGCTGCAGCTCTCCAGCGCGTCTTTCGAAGCGGACGCGGCCATCCCGGCAAAATACACCTGCGATGGCGAAAACGTTTCTCCAGCTCTGCTGTGGAACAATCCGCCGCCCGCCACGAGAAGTTTCGCGCTCGTCGTGGATGACCCGGACGCTCCGAATGGAACAGTCGTCCACTGGCTGATCTACGACATTCCCGCCGATACGCACGGACTGCAGGAAGGCGTGCCCAAGGACAAAAAATTACGCGACGGCACGTTGCAGGGAAGAAATAGTCACGGCAAGATCGGCTATAGCGGCCCCTGCCCGCCGCACGGTGCGGTCCACCACTATTTCTTCAAGCTATACGCACTGGATAATGTAATCAATCTCAAGCCCAACGCCACCGAACCCCAGCTTGAGCAAGCCATAAAAGACCACATCCTCGGCAAGGCGCAACTCATCGGTCGATTCGAGCACTAAGGAGCCTCGATAGGCCTCACGGAATAAGAGGCTGCCCTGGTTTTCTCTGCGCCCTCTGCGTCTCTGCGGTAAACGGTTTTGGCTGCCCGCAAGCGCTGCCATCGCAATCTAAATCCCAAAGTTTCCTTTATCGGTTCGATAAGCGTTTTCATGGCTCGCTCAGCATTTTGGGATTTGACCCTCCACGCGCCTCACGATACCCTACGTTGTTTTGAAAAGCGGCGCACGCGCCCATGGGCGCGAACCGCATTCCATCCGAAGGAGACTCATGGCAACCGAACTCCGGAATTTTTTAGCAATCCCTTACGACGAACTCGAAGAGCTCAACCTGAAAGCCAAGGAACAGCGCCAGAATCGCGTTGCACCGCACAAAATTCAGGAGGAGCGCGTCAAGTACCTCACGGACGAAAAGCGCATCAAGGCCGTCACCGTGCTCTTCAGCGACTTGGAAGGCCGCCTGCACATGCTCGACTACGACAAGAAATTTCTCGTAAAGAGCTGGGACAATCTCACCTTCGACGGCTCCTCGATTCGCGGATTTACCGCGCAACGCGAAAGCGACCTGCGCTTGGCCATGGATTGGAGCGCTTTTTATTGGGGCCCCGCGGACGTTTTCGGCTCAGGAAAAGTGCTCGTCTTCGGCGAAGTGATCGATAAAGACGGCTCGCCTTACAGTGCAGACATTCGCGGCGCGCTGAAAGGTTTTGCGGAAAGGCAATTCAAGGAAGAAGGCTACACGCTGAACGCCGCCAACGAAATCGAAGGATTTCTTTTCAAGGGCTCCGACGCCGAGCGTCACTATTCGGAAACCGGCAAATTCGAGTACGTCAACACTGGCGGCTACTATCACTCGCTGCCCGGTGATCCGCTGCGCAACTTCATTGACACCACCGCCGAAGTGCAGCGCGCCATGGGCTTTCAGAACGAAAAAGACCACCCCGAAGTTGCCCCATCGCAATTCGAAATCAATTATGGCTACGGCGAAGTCGTCGCGGCAGCCGATCAAATCCAACTTTACAAACTGATTTGCCGCCAGGTCGCCACCAACATGGGCCTCACCGCCAGCTTTTTGCCTAAGCCTGTCGTCGGCGTCAACGGCAGCGGCATGCACACCAACGTTTCCGTCAGCAAAGGCGGCAAGAATCTTTTCTGGGATCCCCAAGGCGAGGAAAAACTCAGCAAAGTCGGCTGGGCGTTTCTCGATCGCATTCTTACGCACGCGAATGACGTCTGCCTGATGCTCAACGCCAGCGTGAACGCTTATCGCCGTCTCGATCCGCACTTCGAAGCGCCGAACCAGATCAAAGCTTCGCCCGTGGACCGCGGCTCGATGATTCGCATTCCCATCGGCAATGAGAAGAGTATGCGAGTCGAAGTCCGTTCCGTGTCACCGGACGCGAATCCTTACATGGTCATGTACTCGATTTTCCGCTCCGGCCTCGAAGGGGAAACCTCGAAGATCAAAAACCTCCGCCAAGCCGAACGCTATCTGCCGGACAACATCTACACCGCGATCGATAACTTCCGAAGCGCCGCATGGACCACGAAGATGCTCGGTGAAGATGTAAAGGCCCGCTACGCCGACCTGAAGCAAGCTTCAGCCGACCGCTGCGCGCGCCTGCTAGGCACCGTAGTCAAAGCCGCCGAGGTTCAATACCATCACGAAGTCTACAACCAGTACCTCTGGAACCAGTTCTAAAAATTGCAAAGAGAAAAACAAAACGGCGGAGAGAGCAATCACTCTCTCCGCCGTTTGATTTTGCGCGAGCCTTGCGCGTCAATCGGTTCAGCGCCTAGTCGTAATATTCGGCCCCCAAGTGCGTGATGAGCTCCTCGCCCATCATCCAGCGCAAAGTGTTCTTCAGTTTCATCAGCTGAATGAACAAATCGTGCTCGGGGTAAAGTTCTTTCGCGCACATCGGCGACTTGAAGTAAAAGCTCAGCCATTCCTGGATTCCGCGCATCCCCGCGCGCTGCGCTAGATCGAAGAAAATTGCTAGATCCAGCACGATCGGCGCCGCCAGAATCGAATCGCGGCACAGAAAGTCCACCTTGATCTGCATCGGATAGCCCAGCCAGCCGAAAATATCAATGTTGTCCCAGCCCTCTTTGTTGTCTCCCCGCGGAGGGTAGTAGTTGATCCGCACCTTGTGGTGAATCTTGCCGTAAAGGTCCGGGTAAAGATTCGGCTGCAAAATATATTCCAGCGCGCCCAGCTTCGATTCTTCCTTGGTCTTGAACGAGCCCGGATCATCCAGCACTTCGCCGTCGCGATTACCCAGGATGTTCGTCGAAAACCAGCCGTTCAATCCCAGCATGCGCGCCTTGAATCCGGGCGCCAGCACGGTCTTCATCAAAGTTTGCCCGGTCTTGAAATCCTTGCCGCCGATCGGCACGTTCTTCGTTTTGGCGTAATCTTCAAGCGCCGGAATATCCACGGTCAAATTCGGCGCGCCGTTGGCAAAAGGCACTCCTTCGCTGATCGCCGCGTAGGCATACAGCATCGAAGGCGCGATCGCCGGATGATTCGCCTTCATTGCTTTTTCAAATGACGCGAGATCCTTGTGCACGTCTTGCGGCTTCAAAAACACTTCCGTGGACCCGCACCACACCATCACCAGCCGGTCCAGCTTGTTTTTCTTTTTGAAATTGCGGATGTCTTCGCGCAGTTGCTCGGCAAGATCCATTTTCGTCTTGCCCTTCTTCACGTTCGGTCCCTGCAGGTTCTTCACGTAGTCCTGGTCAAACACCGCCTTCATCGGCGAGATGCCCTTCAGAAATTTCTCGGCCTTGGAAAGGTCCTTGGCGTCCAGCACCCCCGCCTTCGTCGCGGCCTGGAACGCGTTGTCGCTGAACACATCCCAGCCTCCGAAAACCAGGTCGTCGAGCTTCGCCAGTTGCACGAAATCCTTAATCTTCGGCGTGCGCGCATCTGTGCGCTTGCCCAGCCGAATCGTGCCCATCTGCGTCAGCGAACCCACCGGCACGGCCTGCCCTCGCCGCACCAATTCCACTCCTGCCATGAACGTCGTGCTCACCGCGCCCATTCCCGGGGTCAGCACACCCAGCTTTCCCTTTGGCGGAGCAACACTCACAGGCCTGCGCATTCGATTTCCCCCAGTCCTTTTCGAAGTTGTGAAACAGAACGTCCCATGCCGCGCCTCGCGTTGCCCAAGAACGCAACGTGAGCCCCCGCTCACCCTCGCGGCTCGATCGATCCTTATATTGTTTGTGAACTCGCCGTCACAGCGCAACGAACGGCTCGGAGCAAACAATTTATCATGCGGCAACCCCTAGAGATTTGCAAATTGATTCCCGGACAGCAAAGTTGGCGCATTCTGCGGGAAACGTCGTGAAGTGCGTCGGAGAGCCAGCACGTGCGGATCGTCTACGGTCTCAGCACGCAGAGGGTAGGGAACTCGGAACGAGCGGCGCGCATGGGAGGCTTGACCGCCTGGTGGAGAGTGTGCTGCTACTTGCGGCGGACGCTAGCGGCAATTCCGTCCGACACAGAAAGAAATACTAGTACGGCGAGAACTCCTAGCATCAAGAACGGAATCATGTTTGCGTCTCCCCGCTGCCAGCAACACGCACAGTAGTGCATGTGACGTTCCATTCTCGAGCTACGCTAACCGCAATCTTTCCAACGCGAAATTCATGGATTCCGAGCTGCGTCGTGATGGGAGTGAAACAAATGTGGCTTCCGGACGACAGGCTGGCGGAATTTCCTTGCAGCGTGAGCGATGAATCCAGCGGCGAGGCAGAATTGTTTCCAGCGCAGCAACGATGGGATCGAGCCGCTCATTTAGTTGCAGGTGCAAAACGTAACGCACCTGCGACAGCGAGCCCTACAACTTCTCGATATGGATTGACCCGTCGCCCGAAGTGACGGCCACGGTCCCGCCGCCCGCATTCAATTTCCCGCGTACGGCCGAATGGCTGAGCGACCCGGAAACCTGTATCGGCACATCCAAAGTGATGCTGCCGTCGCCAGTATGAGCATCGAGGTACGCGTTCAGATCGCCGGGCAGCCGCAGAGTAATGTGCCCGTCGCCGGAATGCAGGTTCCAGCCGTTCGCCACTTTCGATCCGTTCGAGACCTGCGCGTCGATGCTGCCGTCGCCCGTCTTCAGCGCCAACGCGTCAAAGCGGCCGTCAATGCGCAAATTTCCGTCGCCGGTATCGGCATCCAGCGAACCGTCAAAGGCGTGCCCCTCGATGTGTCCGTCGCCTGTGTGCATCCGTACATCGCCACGGATGTTGTTGGCGGTGACGTTGCCGTCGCCCGTATCAATCTGGATCCTGCCGGAAACTCCCTGCGCTACCACGTTTCCGTCGCTGGTGCGCACGTCCATATCCAACGACTGCGGCACGCGCAAATCTATGTGGATTGACCGGTTGTGGCCCCCGCCAAAAAACGAAAAATTCCAGTGCGGCACGCGCACTTCGATGGAGACGCTGTTGCCATTCTGGCTCTCCACGACCTGCACATCGTTCGGCCCAATCTTCCAGCCTTGTGTCGTCACGTGCGCATCAATCTGATTCTGGCTTCCGCCCGTCACGGAGACGTCGCCGTCGCTCGTCATCACGTGCAACTGCGCGTGACCATTCACCTGATACGTCTTCGACCAATCGTCCGCCCGCGCCGGCGCCGCGGCTACTCCGAACGCAATCCCCGCCATCACCGCAGCCGCCAAGAAATTCGCACCAAGCTTCATGTTTCGCTCCGTGGCACGCAAAATTCCGCGCGTGCCCTAGAAATCCTCAATCCGCGTCCCCCGCCAAGCTCTGTGCGGCGGTCGTTACATTGCCGTTCCGGTTCCAACACTAGATACGCAACCCACTCAAAAAATGTTCCCGGCATATGCGGACAATTCGGTCACTCGAAATTGGCTCCGTTTTTCTCTGCGCTCTCTGCGTCTCTGCGGTAGATTGCGTTCGCGTCTCCGTGACCTCCGCCCTCCTCAGTGTCCTCCGTGTTAAATCTTTGCAGTCACATTCGCCGCAAGCACGCGACTAAGCCGATTTTTTCTTAGCAACTTTACCTGCCCCAGGTTTCGCCCGCAGCGCCGCCAGAAACTCGGCCGTCGGCAAGGTATTGATGACTTCGCTCTTCTCGATCCAAGCCCGCCGCGCGGTAATCACTCCATATTTCATGAATTTCAAATTCCCCGTGCTATGCGAATCCGTGGAAATCACGATCTTCACTCCACGTTCTTTCGCCATCCGCAAATGCACATCCTTCAGATCCAACCGGTCCGGGTAAGCATTGCATTCCATGGCTATCCCGCGCTCCTTCGCCGCCTCGAGAATCTTCTCCATCTCGTAATCAAAAGCCTCCCGCCGCAAAAGCAAGCGCCCCGTCGGATGCGCAATAATCTGCGTATAAGGATTCTCGATCGCCGCGAGCAACCGCTCCGTCATCTCCTCGCGCCCCAGGTTCATATACGAATGTACCGACGCCACCACCACATCGAGCTGCGCCAAAACCTCATCGTCCAGATCCAATTTGCCGTTCTTGAGAATGTCCACCTCAATCCCCGCCAGCAAACGAATTTCCGGGACGCGCGCCTGCGCCGCGCGGATTTTCTTGATCTGCTCCAGAGTGCGCTTTTCGTCCATCCCATTCGCCACGGTGACGGCCTTGGAGTGGTCCGTCAGCGCGATGTACTCGTAACCCACCTCGGCAGCAGCTTTTCCCATCTCCTCGATGGAATTCCGCCCATCGGAAGCGGTGGTGTGCATCTGCAAATCACCGCGAATGTCTTCGAGCCGCAACAAAGAGGGTAGCCCGTGATTTTCCGCCGCGTCAATTTCTCCCGTGTGTTCGCGCAGCTCCGGCTCGATGTAATCCAGCCGCAACTTGTCGTAAATATCTTTTTCAGTTTTGCCCGCGACAAATCTCCCGCCCTTCAGGGCTGTCAGCGCGTATTCGTTCAAAGTCCAGCCCATGTCCCGCGCCCGCCCGCGCAAAACGACGTTGTGCTCCTTCGATCCTGTGAAATACAAAAGCGCGGCGCCGAAGCACTCTTTTTCCAACAGCCGCACGTCCACCTGCAATCCATTTCCCAGGATTACACTCACTTTGTTTTCGCCATGCGCCAGCGTCTGGTCAATTCCCGGATATTTCAAAATGTGTTCTGCCACTGCGTCCACATCCTTCTGCTTGTCATGCCCCGGACGCAACGTCACCAGCAAATCCAGGTCCCCGATCGTTTCTTTCCCGCGCCGCAAAGATCCCGCCGGCGTCACCGACTCCACAATCTTGTCCATCCGGCTGATATAAGCCATCAACTTTTGCGCCGCCTCGTCAACATCGTCCAGTTTGAAGCGCCCGGACGAGCGTTTCGCCGAGGCTGTCGCCTTCAAAATGTTTTGTTCGCTCTTTTCGCCAAAACCTTCCAGGTCGCGCAACTTCCCGTCCTGCGCCAGCTTCTCGATACCTTCAATCGTCGAGACCTTGAACTTCTTCCACAGGAACGCCACCTTTTTCGGCCCCAGGGATTGCAAATGCAGCAGCTCCAGCAGCGTCACCGGATATTTCTTCAACAATTTCTCGCGCAGACTGTAATCGCCCGTATCCAGAATCTCTCGAATGTGCGCCGCCATCCCGTCGCCGATCCCCGGCAGCTCTTTCAACTTCTTCTCGTCCTTGGCCAAGTCCTCGATCCGCTCGTGCATGCTGTAAAGCAGCTCCGCCACCTTCTCATAGCTGCGGTAACGGCCGATGATCGCGCCGTCAATCTCCAGCAGTTGCGCCGTCTCGCGCAAAATTCTTGCTACTTCTCGATTTTCCATATGGCTTCCTCGTCGTACTGGCTGGCCCCGCGTCCGGCTGCCCGGATCGGATCGGATCACTGATTAGCGATCAGTGGGATTCTAGCGCTGCCTCACGGCCTCGCAAAAAGCTCTTTGGCTCGAACGATATCCTGCAAAATCTGTTCGCGCAAAGCTTCCGGCCCGGAAAACTTCTGCTCGTCACGCAGCCGCGTCAAGAATTTTACGGTCATCGGACCCGACGTCACCGTCTCGGAAAAATCAAAAAGATGGGATTCGATCGCCAGTTGCTGCCCATTGAACGTCGGCCGCACGCCCACGTTCGTCACCGCCTGATAACACTTGCCGGCAACCGTAACTTCCGTCGCGTAAACGCCGTTCTTCGGCAGCGTCTCCTGCTGCGTCGCAAGATTCAAAGTCGGCACCACCAGCTTGCGTCCCATTCCAGTTCCGCTGCGAATCTCGCCCGCGAGCGCAAACGGCCGGCCCAGCATCCGCCGCGCCTCATCCACGCGCCCTTCACGAACCGCTGAACGAATCGCCGAGCTGGATACCACTTGCCCATCCACCAGCACAGGTTCCACAATCTCCACCGCGAACCCGTTATCGCGGCCCAATTCTTCGAGCAACTTCACATCGCCCGCCTGCTTGTGCCCGAAACGAAAGTTCTCGCCCACCAATACCGCGCGCGCCCGCAGCGTATCCACTAGGAACTTCTGCGCGAAGTCCTCTGCGCTGGCCCGCGCCAGTTCCAAATCGAATTTCAGCACCAGCGTCGCTTCTATACCCAGTGCCGCAAACTCCGCCAACCTCTGCGGCAAAGTCTCAAGCAGATCAGGCGCGACGTCCGGCCGCAAGACGCGCGCCGGGTGCGGGAAAAACGTAAGCACCGTGCTCACCGCATCCATCGCGCGCGCGCGTTCGATCACTCCTCGCAAAATCTTCTGGTGCCCCACGTGCACGCCGTCGAAATTGCCGATCGTCACCACGGTTGGTTTGCGCCCGTCGCCAAAATGCGCGATCCATTCCGCCGGTGAATTCAAGATTGCCATCGCCACTAGATTGCCACCTCGAATTTCAGTCCGTCATAAGAGAGCCGCACGTTCGCGGGCAGCTTCGCATTCGCGGCTTCGTGCCCCAGGTCGTGGCAAATATGCGTGAACCACGCGCGCTTGGGCTTCAGTTCTTTCACCAGCGCGAGCGATTGCTCCACATTCGAATGCATGGGATGTACCGTATATCGCAACGCGTCCAGAATGAAATCGTCCAGCCCGTGCAGCAGTTTCTTCGAGCTTTCCGGCACCGTGCTGAAATCCGTCAGATAGGCGGCCTTCCCGAAACGAAATCCCAAAACCGGCTGCGGCCCATGGTTCGCCGGCACAGAAATGATTTTCAATCCAAAAAGCTCGAAGGACCCGTCAATCGTATGCATTTCCACGGCGGGAAGCGAACTTTCCGTCGGCGCATCGTCAAAAATGTACGCGAATTGCCGCCGCAGCGTTTCCTGCGTCGCCTGCGAGGCATATATCGGCACCACGCCGCCCTGTTTCAAGTTGTAGGGACGAATGTCGTCCAGCCCCAAAATATGGTCGGCGTGCGGGTGCGTGTAAATCACCGCATCCAGCCGGTCAATATGCTCACGCATTGCTTGGGCGCGGAAATCGGGCGTCGTATCAATTACCACGCTGTGTCCGCCATACGTGAGCAACACCGAAGGCCGCGTCCGCTTGTCGTGGGGATCGCTCGATTCGCAAACCGCGCAATGACAACCGAGCGTCGGCACACCCATGGATGTGCCAGACCCCAAGACAGTTAATTGCAGGGAACTCATTTGGAGGTGGGAAGCCGCAAGAATTGCCTTCGATTCATGTAGAAAAAAGATGGGGCCGCGATTTCAGTCCCGCACCATCTGGGAGTGCAGGAGCTTGCTCCCGCTTGTACAAGGCGAGGCTTGCCTCGCCGCTGACGGCGGCCTGCAAGAATCCAACGAGAAGCCGCGGCGATCGAGCCTCCGCAGCAAGCTCGCGCCGCGCAGCTGCTTACTTTCCCTTCGCCTTCTTAGCCATCTGCTCCGCCGCCGCCTTCGAAATCTCCATAAACGTCAACTTCAAACTCCCGATCACCTCAATCAACAAATTATCGTCGTCCTTCGACAAATTCCCGCGCGTCTTTTCCCGCAGCGCGTCCAGCATGTCAATCACTTCGCGCGCTCCGTCCAGATCCACAAACGCTTGCCCGGTCCGCGGATCGGCCATTCCACCGAGCATCGCCGCGGCATTGCGCGTCAGAAAATCCACCAACATCTGAAAACTTCGCGACGTGGAATGTTCCTCGCCACCGCCCGCCCCAGCTTCGCCAACCTCATCCGTCCCAGCCAATTCCTGCGATCCATCCGGACCGACGAGCCCCGCGCCGCCTGCTGGTTGCGAGAATCCGCCCTGCGGTGCGGGCGCATTCGCAGCAGCAGGAGCCGCGGGCTTTGGCGCGGCCGCTGCAGCTTTGGCCTTCTGTTGCGCCAGGCTCGCGGCTTTTTTCTCCGCCGCCTCTTCGTCGCGACGCTCCTGCTCCACCACGTCCTTACGCAGTTCGCCATCCTCGCCAAATAATCGGCGGTCAATCACCTTGAATGTTTCTTCATGTTTCGCATCAGCCACGGCAGGTATCCTTGAAGACGCTCGTAAGAGTTACACCGAAGTCTAACATCCGCCTCCATTCCGCCACAAGCAAGTGGCACAGCCACTCTTGGCTGTGCGCTCACCGTGTACCCAAGCAGACCAGATACGCGGCTCTGTTCGGCGCAAAGAATATTTCCGCTTGACACTCCTCCGCGCCGTCTGTTACAACCTGTAGCGTTACAATGATTCGCGCAAACACAACCCGCCCCCGCAACCTCGGTGAAGTCGAACAACTCGTAATGGACCACGTCTGGTCCCACGGCCCGGTTTCCTCCGAAGCCTGCCGCGAAGCCCTCGCAGCCCGGCGGCCCATGAAAGAATCCACGATCCGCACAGTTCTGCGCCGCCTGGAAGAAAAAGGCTACGTCACCCACGAAATCAGCGGACGCACCTTCATCTACCGCGCCGCCGAGCCGCGCCAGAACGTCGCCGTGCGCGCCGTAAAGCACATCATTGACCGTTTCTGCGGTGGCTCCGCCGAACAGCTCGTCATCGGCATGGTGGATAACGCCGTCCTCGACCGCAAACAGCTCGAGCGTCTCGCTCAGAAAATCGCCGCACGCAAAGCCGTTCAGCGCAAGGAAGGGAAGTCATGAGCATCGCCCATGTTCTCGACGCATCTTCCGGTTTCCTCGGCCATCTCGTTGACCCCGCGATCCGTTCGCTCGCGCTCGCCTGCATGGCCGGCGGCGCGCTGGCTCTTTGCCGCGCGAAAAACGTAGCGTTGCGGCTAAGCGTGTGGCGAGCGATCCTCGTCGTCGCGCTCGCGATGCCGTTTCTAGCGCTGCTAATGCCCCCGCTGCCCGTTTCTGTGCCGCTCGCGGAAAGATTCAGCCGCCTGCGATCACCCGCGATAGCCGAAACCCATGTCGCACCCGTCGCAATCACGCCCGCGGCAGAGGCGCCAGAAAATTCCCCCACAGCATCAACCGCCGCGATCCCGGCCTTCAACTACACCGTCACTCCTTCGCGCCCTTATTCCCGGCCAAGGCCGGCGGCTGCACTAGAAACCACAATCGTGTCTGGGCGCACACCGCTTGCGCGTATGGCCGTCGCCGGAATGATCTACGCAACAGTCGCGATCTTCTTCCTCGCGCGCTTGCTCTTGGGCATCAGCCTCGGGCGCCGCTTGGAACGCAACTCGGACCCGATTGACGATCCGCAAGCGCTCGCGCGCCTGCACACCTTCGTACGCGCAGCGCAGTTGCGCACAACGCCGCGCCTCGCCGAATCGGAGCTGCTCTCGGTCCCGGTCACTTTCGGCATAAAAGATCCTTCGATTCTGCTTCCCGCCACTTGGCGCGAATGGGAACCGGCCGAACTCGACGCCGTTCTCGCGCACGAAATTTCGCACGTCGCCCGCCGCGATGCGCTCACCGAACGGCTTACGCTTTTGCATCGCGCGATTTTTTGGTTTAGCCCGCTCAGCTGGTGGCTCGATCGCCGGCTCGCGGAGCTCGCCGAAGAAGCCAGTGACGACGCCGCGCTCGCCGCCGGCGCCGACCGCACACGCTACGCCGAGACCGTTCTTGGCTTTTTCGCTGCGCTCGAAGCCGCGCCAGGCCGCGTGTGGTGGCAGGGAGTCGCCATGGCCAGCGCAGGACAAGCCGAAAAGCGCCTCGATCGAATTCTCGAATGGAAAGGGAGCGTCGCCATGCAGCTCAAAAAGCCCGTCGTCGTCGCCCTAGCATTTCTCGCAATTCCCGTGGTCTGCGTCACGGCCGCTTTCCGCCCAACCATCGAGAACGTCCGATCGCCCCAGGCGCAATCAGCGAAGCCCCCGGCGCCTCCCGCTCCACCGCAACCAGCTCCAGCACCAGGCGTAGCGCCCGCACCGGCCGCGCCTGCACCCGAGCCCGCTGCGCCGGCAACTCCGCCCGCAGCCCCCGCAGCGGCGAATCCCGCTGCCACGGTGGATGTCTCGGTGGTCCCGATGATGCGCGTTGATCCGCATGTCGTAATCTCGCCCATGACCCCGATCGTAACCATCGATCATGTCTCGACGATGCGCTACTCGTTCAAGCCGGAAGTTCATGTTTCGACAAACGTAGTCGTGAAGCCGCTACCCGTGATCGCACCTCATGTTTCTGTGAGGCCGGTAATCGCGCTGCCACACGTCGCGGTCATTCCACCGCAAGCGCAACAGTCCTCTCAATCCGGCCATTCGAACACTCTAATCACCGGCGAAGACGACGACGGCCAGCAATTCGTCATCTCTTCCGGAAACTCATCAGTCGTTGTCACTGGCAACGGTTTCTCCATGAACTCTGGCAGCGACTCCAATTTCGTGAGCTCGCTGCGCCACAATCTTTCCGGCGATTTCATCTGGTTCATTCGTGACGGGAAGGCCTACGTGATCACCGATCCCGCCACCATCAAACGCGCCATGGAATTCTTCGCCCCGGCTCAGGAACTCGGCCGTAAACAGGACGAGCTAGGCAAGCAACAGGAAGCTCTGGGCGCTCAACAAGAAGCTCTCGGAAAGCAGCAGGAAGCGCTAGGCGAGCAAATGGAAAAAGTCCGCGTGAAAATTCCGGACATGTCCGCCGAACTTCAGAAGCTCGAAGCCGAACTCAAACAAATGAGCGAGGGTGGTACGCAGGAAGACCTCGGCCGCATCCAGGAAAAAATCGGCGAAATCCAAAACCGCATCGGAGAGCTGCAATCGCAAGCCGGCGACCAACAATCGCAACTAGGCGAAAAGCAAGGCGCCCTGGGCGAGCAGCAAGGCAAACTAGGCGACGAACAGGGCAAGCTAGGCGACCAACAAGGCGAGCTAGGCCAGCAGCAAGAAGAAGCCTCCAGGAAAGCCGCGCAGCAAATGAAGCAGCTCCTGGACGAAGCCGTAGCCCACGGCCTAGCCAAGCCGGCATAATCTTCGCAACACGCACAATTCAATTCCGCTCGCCGCTTTTCTCTGCGCCCTCATGCGTCTCTACGGTAAATGTCTTGAATTCCGTCCCCTCGCAAATTCCCGCAACGTGCGTTAGTCTGTTGCATCCAACAGTCTTCGACCTAATTCATCAAGGAATGCCATGCCTCGAAGCGCCACAAGACAGCACAAAGTGCAAGCCGCGCGCCCCAAGGCCGCCAAAAACTCGCGCAAGCCCGCGCCGCCCGCCGCCCGCGCCGCAAAACCCGCGCGCCCCATCGCCATCTACCACGAGCATCCGCGCTGGTTCCAACCAGTCTTCGCCGAACTCGACCGCCGCAATATTCCATATGTCCGCCTGGACGCCGCCCATCACCACTTCGACCTCTCGCCGAATGGCGATCAGCAGTACGGCTTGCTCTTCAATCGCATGAGCCCGTCGGCGTGGACGCGCGGCAACGCCCACGCGATCTTCTACACTCTGAGCTATCTCGCGCACTTGGAACGCTCTGGCGTCCGCGTCGTCAACGGCAGCCACGCCTTCCGCGTCGAAACCTCCAAAGCGCTGCAACTCTCGCTGCTGCACTCGCTAGGCCTGCCGCATCCGCGCTCAGCCGTAATCAATCATCCGTCGCAAGCGGTCGCCGCGGCGCGCGGCCTGCGTTTCCCGATCGTCATCAAGCCCAATATCGGCGGCAGCGGCGTAGGCATCGTTCGTTTCGATTCCATCGAGCAACTCGAATCCGCCGTGCGCAATGACGCCATCCAGTTCGGCCTCGACTCCACCGGCATCGTGCAGGAATTCATCCCCGCGCGCGGCGGGCACATCACCCGAGTCGAAACGCTCGGCTACAAATATCTCTACGGCATCAAAGTTTTCACCTCCGGCGAAACTTTCGACCTCTGCCCGATGGACATCTGCAAAACCACCGACGGCTCCGAAATCAAAACCGCCTGCGTGGTGGAAGGCGCAAAAACCGGCCTGCGCGTCGAAGGCTATCGCCCGCCGCCGCAAGTAATCAAAGCCGTCGAACGCATTTTCAAAGAGGCGCAAATCGAAGTCGGCGGCCTGGAATACATCATTGACGACCGCGACGGCCAGCTCTACTACTACGACGTCAACGCTCTCTCGAATTTCGTCTCCGACGGCCCGCGCATCGTCGGCTTCGATCCCTTCGCGCGCCTGGTGGATTATTTGCAGGCCGCAGCACTGAAGGCTCAAACGGAAGGGCGGAGCTTCAGCCCCGCCTCAAAAAGGCAGCGCTAAAGGGGCTTTAGCCCCTGAAGCCAGAGTTTTTCGAGTCTCAAGGAGGCGCGGTGATGCGTTACGGCTACTGGCTCCCTGTTTTTGGCGGATGGCTGCGCAATCTGCAGGACGAGCAGATGCAGCCCACCTGGGACTACGTCTCGCGCCTCGCGCGCCGCAGCGAAAAAATCGGCTACGACCTCACGCTCATCGCCGAACTGAATTTGAACGACATCAAAGGTGTTGACGCGCCCTCCCTCGACGCCTGGTCCACCGCCGCCGCATTAGCCGCCGTCACCGAGTCGCTCGAATTAATGGTCGCCGTGCGTCCCACGTTTCATCTTCCCGCGCTGCTCGCCAAGCAAGCCGCCAACATAGACCAAATCAGCAAAGGCCGCGTCTCGCTCAATGTCGTCTCCTCCTGGTGGGCCGAAGAAGCCAAAAAATACGGCGTGCACTTCGATCAGCATGACGATCGCTATGCCCGCACCTCCGAATGGCTCGATATCGTGGACGCCGCCTGGAAGCAAGACCACTTCTCGTATTCCGGAAAATATCATTCCGTGCAGGATTTGGTGCTCCAGCCCAAGCCCGTATCGAAGCCGCGCCCCACGATCTATGCCGGTGGGGAATCGGAAGCCGCCAAGGAATTGATTTCGCAAAAGTGCGACGCGTTCGTCATGCACGGCGATTCGCCAGCCCGCGTCGGTGAAAAAATCAAGGACATGTCCGAACGCCGCGACCGCAAAAATCTCCCGCGCATGCAATTCGGCGTCGCCGCCTACGCCATCGTCCGCGAATCAGAAGAAGAGGCGCAAAAAGAACGAGGCCGCATCACCGACGTCCAACAAAACGCCGCCGGCTACCAGAATTACCAGCAATGGTTAGCCAATACGCAGCTCGAACAGCGCGTCTCGCTCGAAGAATATTCCGTCTCCAACCGCGGCCTGCGCTCCGGCCTGGTAGGCACTCCGCAACAAATCGCCGACCGCATAGGCGAGTTCGAACAAGCCGGCGTGGATCTGCTGCTTCTGCAATTCAGCCCCCAAGCCGAAGAAATGGATCGCTTCTCAGAAGCGGTAATCCGCCGCAGCGCGCACGCTCCAGCCCACGCCGCCACAAATTGAAGCACCATTCGTATCGCCGCGATCCCCGCCGGCTCGGTCGCTCTCGAATTCGGAGCGATGAAATGAATCGCATGGCAAGGCCGCGGGTTTTCTCTGCGCCCTCTGCGTCTCTGCGGTAGAGGCTTTGCATTTGCCGATCCGCGCCGCGCAAAAATACGCCGAGCGATACTTCTCAGTGCACTCTTCCGGCCTCGGTGTCCTCTGTGTTAAATCTTTTTCCTTCTTCGATGTTCTCGACACGATGTTCGCTTGACGCCGCTCGCCCTAATCGCCCATCATTCTTGCTTGAAAAAACGTCCAGCTAAGAGGAAGAACGCTGCGGTGCCTTCCAATCGAAAAGTTGCCAAAAATCCGCGCCAGCAGCCCAGCGGAGCAATCGCGCCACGATCCCCGCGCATCCCGCTAGCGCGTCGCGACAAACAAGCCGGCCAATGGTTCGCGAAACTGGTCGCCCTGCAAGCCCGCCTGCGCGGACCCAACGGCTGTCCCTGGGACCACGAGCAAACCCACCAATCCCTTCGCAAATTTTTGATCGAGGAAACCTACGAAGTCCTCGACGCGATGGACTCCCCCGATGACCCGCGCAAATTTGCTTCGGAACTAGGCGACCTCCTCCTCCAAGTCGTTTTCCACTCCATCCTCGCCGAAGAAACCGGCGCGTTCACCATCTCCGATGTAATCGAATCCATCCACACAAAGATGGTTCGCCGCCACCCCCACGTTTTCGGCGACGCCAAAGCAAAAGATTCCGCCGCGGTCCTGAAAAATTGGGAGCAGATCAAAGTCGAGGAGCGCGCAGAATCCAACGGGAAAGGAAGTAAGAGCGAAGCCACGCGCGACACCACCGCAAATGCAGAATCAGTCCTAGCCGGCGTTCCGCGCAGCCTCCCAGGAGTCCTCGAAGCCTATCAACTAACCCGCCGAGCAGCCCACATCGGCTTCGACTGGGACAATCTCGAAGGTATCTTCGACAAACTAGAAGAAGAAAAGCGCGAAATCGTAGCGTCCCTAAAAACTGCCCCTCCCGAGGGGTTGGTAGGGGCACGGCATGCCGTGCCCGCTTCAGCGCTAGAGCGAACCGCGCCTGCGGCAACATTGCCGCGTAATCCCGCGAGCCCGCACCTCGAAGAAGAAGTCGGCGACCTCCTCTTCGCCGCGGTCAACGTAGCCCGCTTCCTAGGTGCCGACCCCGAAATCGCGCTGAAAAAAGCCAATCGCAAATTCCAAACCCGCTTCCAGTGGATGGAATCCGCCGCGGCAGCCGAAGGCCGTCGCCTAGCCGACGTGCCGCGCGCGCGCATGGAAGAACTCTGGGATCTTTCCAAATCGCAAGAGCCCGCACGCAAAGCCGCCAACGCCAAATGAGCTCATCCCCCAACAAGCCGCCGACCGAACCCCACGAAATCGAAATCCGCCACTGCGATTCTCTCGCGGAATACGAAACCTGCGTCCGCCTGCAATTCGAGGTCTGGGGCGAACAAATCGCTGTCCCCTCGCCCATCTTCGTCGTAGCGCATCACACTGGCGGCCAAATCCTCGGCGCGTTCGATGGCGATAAAATGGTCGGCTTCACGCTCGCCCTGGTCGGCACACGCGGCGGCAAACCGTTCCTGCATTCGCACATGACCGCCGTCCTCCCCGAGCACCAAAACCAAGGCGTCGGCCGCCGCCTGAAACTTTTCCAGCGCCACGACGCGCTGAAACGCGAAATTCGCCTGGTCGAATGGACTTTCGATCCTCTCGAACTGAAAAACGCGCACTTCAATTTCGTTCGTCTCGGAGCGATCGCCCGCCGCTTCATCCCGAATTGCTATGGCGTTACCGAAAGCCCGCTGCACGCCGGCTTGCCGACGGACCGTCTCGTCGCCGAGTGGTGGATCGATTCCGATCGCGTAAAAAACATTCTCGCCGATAATTCGCTTCCGGCCGCAGCGGACACGCAATCCATCTCACTGCCTGCCGACCTGGTCAAAATCAAAGCGAAAGACCGCAACGAAGCCGCTCGCGTGCAGACCCACGCCCGCACAGAATTTCAAAAGCTGTTTCATCAAGGCTACATCGCCACCAGCCTCGAACCTCGCGGCGCCGCCACGGACTACATTCTCGAACCAGCCGCTTCCGTAGCTGGCCTGCGTCTGCCAGAATATCGCCCGGAAGAATTCGAAGACTAAGAGGTTCGTAGCAGAGCGGGGCATCGCTCAACGTCTGTTCCGTCGGCGGGTGAAGGCGTTGTCGTGTTGTAATGGGTGTGCCCCGGCTGATAGTGTTGCCGAAAAAGTGAAGCGCGTGTCATCCCGAGCGCAGCGAGGGATCTGCTTTTTCGTTGAAATGTTGAGCGGAAAGCAGATTCCTCGGGCAAGTTCGCCCTCGGAATGACAATTTGATCGCTTTCCGCAAACTGTTAAGGAATGCGTTGCCAGAACACAGAGTCGTCACAGGAACTCTAAAGGCCCAGCCCAAATGCGCCTTCGCAAAATCACTCTGCGCGAAATCCACATCCCGCTCATCGCGCCCTTTCAAACCAGCTTCGGCACTACTTCGCTTCGTCGCATCCTCCTCGCCGAAGCCGATGTGGACGGCGTCTCCGGCTGGGGTGAATCCACCGCCGGAGAAGATCCCTACTATTCCTACGAAACCGTCGAGACCGCCCGCCACATCATCTGCGATTTCCTGTGGCCAATCCTCAAGGGTAGGGAACTGAATTCCGCCTCGGATGTCTCCGACATGCTCGGGCAAATCCGCGGCCACAACATGGCCAAGGCCGCGGTCGAAACCGCGATTTGGGACGCCGAAGCCAAACACAAAAACGTCCCGCTCGCAAAGCTGCTCGGCGGCGTCCGCGACGAAATCTCTTCGGGCGTCTCAATCGGCATACAGCCAACAATCGAAGAGCTGATCGCGAAAGTTGAAAAGGAACTCGCCGCCGGCTACCAGCGCATCAAAATTAAAATCAAGCCGGGCAATGACGTCGAACCCGCCCGCGCCCTGCGCCAAAGATTCCCGCGCATCCGCCTGATGGTGGACGCCAATTCCGCCTATCGCCTGGAAGACGCGCCGCTTCTCAAGCAGCTCGACCAATTTTTCCTCATCATGATCGAACAGCCGCTCGGCTACGACGACATCTACTCGCACGCAGCCCTGCAGCGCCAGCTCGAAACTCCCATTTGCCTCGATGAGTGTATCCACGACATCGAACACGCCCGCGCCGCGATCGAAATCGGCGCCTGCAAAATCATCAATATGAAACTCGGCCGCGTCGGCGGCCACACTGCCGCGCGCCGCATCCACGATCTCTGCCAATCCAAATCGGTGCCGGTCTGGTGCGGCGGCATGCTCGAATCCGGCATCGGCCGCGCGCACAATATCGCCATGTCCACGCTCCCAAATTTCACGCTGCCCGGCGACGTCTCCGCCAGCCGCCGCTACTGGACCGAAGACATCATCGAACCCGAAGTGGAAGTCACGCCGAAAGGCACCATCCGCGTTCCCACCGCGCCGGGAATCGGCTACGCTCCGCGCCTCGATCGCATCGAACAACTCACCAAGCGCCGCGAAATCCTCGAATGAGCGCATCATCGCATCGTCGAGAACAAATTTGACCACTCCCGTCGCGTTGCCTCCCATTTCGGCGATCGAAACATCGCGCACGCCAAGCAAGCTCACGCTGCTTTTCTGGCTTGTCGTGATGCTCATGCTCTGGTCGTTCAATTACATCGCCGGAAAAATCGCGCTGCGCACTCTCGACCCGCTCTCCCTCACCTGTTTCCGCCTCGAATTCGCCGCCCTCGTCATGCTTCCGATCTATTTCGCGCAACCGAACCGCGCACCTCTGCGTCTGCGCGACATCTGGCCGTTCGCCTATCTCGGGTTCTTCGGCGTCATCGTCAACCAGGGCTTATTCACCGTCGGCCTCAACTTCACCACGTCCGACCATTCCGCGGTGATCATCGCCATCGGCCCGATCATCATTCTTTTCCTGGCCCGTGCTCTGAAACTCGAAGCTTTCACCGTCGGCAAAATCGTAGGCATGGCGATTTCGTTCGCCGGCGTCTATCTCCTCGAAACTGAGCAAGGCTCGCCCGCCCATTCCCCCTACCTCCTCGGCGACCTCATCACATTGGGCGGCGTGATCGGATTCGCTGCCTACACCGTCCTCGGCAAACGAGTCGCCGCGCAATACGACGCCATCTCCATGAACACATTCAACTGCGTCGCCGCCGCAATCATGCTGCTGCCTCTCACCGTCCGCCAGACGATGCATCTGAATTGGCACAGCGTCGCGCTGAGCGGCTGGCTCGGCATGATCTACATGGCCGTCGGCAGCTCCGTCGCGGCCTACACCATCATGTACTGGGCTCTGCGGTACATGACCGCTTCCCGAGTCGGCGCGATGAGCTATTTCCAACCGGTAGTGGTAATCCTCCTCTCCATAGCCTTCCTCGGAGAACGTCCGAGCCGCAACCTTCTCGTAGGCACAGCACTGGTCCTAGTAGGCGTTTTCCTCGCCGAACGCGGCAAAGCCTGAAAAAAGCCAAACCCCGGTGTGAAGTGTCAGGCATGTCCCCGGTCTAAGGTGTCAGGGAAGTGCCCGGTTTGAGCCGCCGAATGAGGAACCAGCCCCGGAGGGGCGGCACAAACTCGGCACCAAAGGTCGCGCACCCGACCGCGGCAACCCTGTCCCAAAGCCCAAACGAAACTTTTTCGAACCCGCCGTGTTACATGCACTGGAGCACTCTCTGGAAATGGCTCAACTGCTGCATTCGCGCGGGTTAAAACGCCAAACGGCAAGAAACTGCAACCAAGCGTGTCCGCCTCGAATCTAAGGTGTAGAATGGGCACAAGGTCGTTCCGGCTGGAGCAGTAGTTGGCTGGAGGGAAATAACATGAAGTCCTCTCTTAAGTTTCTTTTCACCGCAGTCGCATCGGTCGCACTCCTGTGCGCGCCGTCGGCATTTGCGCAGCGCGGAGGTGGTGGTCATGGTGGTGGAGGCGGAGGCGGTGGCTTCCATGGCGGTGGTGGTGGAGGCGGTTTCCACGGTGGCGGCGGTGGAGGATTCCACGGCGGTGGCGGCTACGGAGGAGGTGGCGGTCATTACAGCGCCCCACGCGGCGGCAGCTATGGCGGAGGATATCGCGGCGGGTATGGCGGTGGCGCGCGCGGCGGCAATTACAGCGGCAACCACTATTCGATGTCGCCTGGCCGCTCCTATTCCGCAGGACGTTCCGGCAATTCTTACAATTCATCCGCGAATCGCGGATACGCCGCAGGCAATCGCGGCTACAACTCCGGGAATCGCGGCAATTCCTACTCAGCGCGTAACGGCGTAAGCGGTAACCGCAATGCCTCGACTCCGCCGAATTCGTTCGGTCGCAACGGCTCCATGCCGTACTTTGGTCGCGGCGGCGGATCCAACGCAACAGCGGGCGCACGTGGCGGCGCAAATTCCAACGCCTTCGCCAATTCTCGCGGCGCAACATCCAACTCAAATGCAGGCGCGCGCGCCGGCGCAAATTCGAACTTCGCCGGCAATTCCCGCGGCTCGGCTTCATCGCCGTCCGTAAATGGAAGTCGCGGCGCGGTGGGCAATTCGCTCTCCGCAGGTTCGCGTGGCTCAACGTCCGCCGTTTCGACGAACCGCGCGGTTTCTAACATCGAAAGCTCGCACTTCGGCCGCTCCTCTTCATTCAACTCGCGCGGCGCAAGTTCTAATTCCGGCTCGCGGTTCAGCAACGCGACTCTAAGCAGCTCGCATTTTGGCTCCGCGGGCCGCGTGAACTCCACTCACCTTGGCGGTCCGCTAAATGTGCACGGCGGCTCGTCCTCGTTCGCGGGTGGCCATTCGTTCTCCGGCAACTCCGGCTTCCATAGCTCCGGCATTTCCGGCGGTCGTGGCGGCAACGGCTGGCACGGCGGCGGCTGGGGCAATGGCTGGCACGGCAACGGCTGGCGCAATGGCTGGCACGGCAACGGCTGGCGCGGAGGTTGGGGCGGTGGCTGGCGTGGCGGCTTCGGATGCTGGGGCTGCGGCTTCGGTTGGGGTTGGGGTCTCGGCTGGGGCGGCTGGTGGGGACCTGGCTGGGGACTCGGTTGGGGCTGGCCGGGCTACGGCTACTACAACCCGTTCTGGTATAACCCATACTGGGGTTGGCCGAGCTACGATTATGGCGACCCGGGCTACGGCATCACCTACAGCGATCCCGACTACTCAAGCTCGAACCTGAGCCCCGATTACGGCTCCGGCTCGTACAGCAATAATTCCGGCAGCTACGACTCGGGCGCGAGTCTGTACTCGAATCCCAATTCCGCGGACAATCCAACGGAGGCAATCGAGCCGCAGGGCTCGCCCGACGATAATCCCGACACCGGCAACGTGGCTGCGTCCACGCCGACGGTGCTGATTTATCTCAAGGACGGCACCACGTACGCGGCCACCGATTACTGGCTCGCCGATGGTCAACTGCACTACATCGTCAGTTACGGCGGCGAAAGCACGCTGAACATGGACGATGTGGATCTACAGCGCACGGTGGACGAAAACGCTCGGCGCGGCGTTAATTTCTCACTTAAGCCTGGTCCGAACGGCGAATCCTCGACAGCGCCGAGCAATCAGCCCAGCAATCAGACTGCCCGGCCAAATCGGTACAACAACCCTGCTCCGGCGGTAACTCCGGCGCCCGCTCCCAACGTGACGCCGCAACCGCATACCGAAACCACATCGCAAACCCTCTAACGCATTAGCACGCGGGGCCGGCCAAAAGCCGGCCCCAAGCCTTTTCGCGCGCAGCACTACACTCCAAGCATTCCCAATAGAACTCCCGCACCTATCAGCTTCACCACGCAACTCGCCATCAAAAACGAATTCGCCGCGCATCAGTGAAGACCGCGCGGCGAATAAACTCCGTGCTGACCCGGCGCCGAGCTATCAATCCGCCGGGCGCCGTGTTCCTATCCTGACTAAACCGCTGTTACTTTTTCTTCGGAGCCGCCTCGTGCGCCGGCTGCTGATGTTGCTGCAGGTGCTGCTGCTGCTGGGTGTGCCGTTGCACCATTTGTTGCGTCTGTTGCTGGTGCCTCTGCTCCACCTGCTGTTTCCTAGCGTCATTGGCGTTCTGCTTGGCCAGCTGCTGATGTTCTCTGTCCTGCTGTTGTTGCAGCTTCGTGCGGTCCTGCGCCTGCTTGGCATCCAGTCTTGCTTGCTGCTGCTGGTATTTCTGATCCAGTTTCGCGTTGCCGGTATTAGGCGCCGCGTGCTTTTCCGCCGCCGGCAAATCGTTCGGATGGACCGGTGTAGTCCGGCCGCCGTTTTCCTTTCTGGCCGCACTCTCGTTTCGTGCCGCCGCTTCATTCCGTGCCGGTGGATTGTATGAGCCTTCCTTGGCCTCCACCGCGCCGTGTCCCTTGAATTCACCCGGCTTGGCAGTGGCTGCGACTGGCGGTTTACCGTGGTTCACCGAAGCGCGCAACTCCCGGTTATTGCGCGCCGCCTCCATGTGCCGTGTTTGCGCCTCCACTGCTCCGACGTGTCGTTCGTGTTCCGCGGCTTCCTCGGCGGACGTCGCCCGTGCGTCAATGCCGCCATGTCCGCCGTTGTAACTCACGCGGGTTACCTCGCGATTCTCCACTCGGGTTTCGTACACGTTGTGCACCACCGTCACGTTCACGTTGTTCACCGCGCGGTTGTAGAAAAAGTGTCCGTGGTCCCAACGGCCTCCCTCGTAACCGTGCCCGAAATATCCAAAACCATAATTAATTCCGCCATAGAATCCGATCTGCGGTCCCCAGTAGCCCGCGTGGAACGCATACGCGTTGCCTTCCCAACCCCACCACGCCGGAGTCCAGAAGAAGCCGACTTCAGGCGGTTCTACCCATGTTCCAGGCACCCAATAATAATCTTCGCCGTCCCACGCCCAATATCCCGGCGTCCAGATGTATCCATCGCCCGGACACTCAGGCTGCTCGTAGACGGGCAGTTCGGGAGGGGCAAATCCGACCGAGACACCCACACTGACTTGAGCAAATGTTGGTGCCGGCGCTGCCAGCATTACCAGCGCCGCAGCCATCGCAAAGAACAGGGTAGAAATGAACATGGCTTTACGCATTGTCGTTATGCATCCTCCTGCCTGATCATCCATCGCTAGCCCGGACTTGCTTCACCGGCGCGGGTTTCGTGGATTGATAGGCAATATTTCTGGGAACCCAGGGATAACTGCAAAGAACGGCATGCAATCGAATTTTACTGATTCGCACCGAGCGCGCCATACGGTCATCCGTGTAGAGGTGAAGAAGAAGTACGCATTGATGCGCGCACACGCCCCAGTACGCCATTACGAATCCAGCACCACTTCGCGCGCGGCCGGCAACGATTGCAGAAATTCGTCGCCTTGACGTTCTACGGGAAGCGCGTTATCCTCACCTAGCATGTCTACTAAAGAACAAAAACAACGCATCGAACTGTTGCAAGGCACTCTCGATCTACTCATTCTCCGCACGCTGCTCCGCGGACCGGTCCACGGCCACGCCATCGCCAAAGCCATCGAATTCGATTCCGACGAAGTCCTGCAAGTCGAGCAAGGCTCGCTCTATCCCGCGCTGCACCGCCTCATCAAACGCAGATGGATTTCGGTCGAAGACGGGACGTCCGAAAATAATCGCCGCGCGAAGTTCTACCGCCTAACTCCGCAAGGCCGCAAGCAACTCGCGGTCGAAACCAGCAAGTGGGACAAACTCGCCGGAGCCATCGCACGCATCCTCCGCCCCGCCGAACAGGAAAGCAAGCCATGAAGCGCCGCGAGCGCATGTTGCACGATCTCGACGAGGCTATTGGCCAGCACATCGAAGCCGAGACCCAGGACAACATCGCCCGCGGCATGTCTCCGCAAGAAGCGCGCAACGCCGCTCTACGCAAATTCGGCAACGTAACGCGGGTCCAGGAAGAAACGCGCGAAGTCTGGAGCTTCGTGTGGCTCGAGCAATTCTGGCAGGACGTCCGCTACGCCCTGCGCATGCTGCGAAAATCCCCCGGCTTCACCGCGATTGCCGTCCTCACCCTCGCGCTCGGCATCGGCGCAAACACCGCCATTTTCAGCGTCGTGTACGCGGTTCTGCTGCGCCCGCTGCCGTACCCGAACCCGGATCAATTGGTCCTCGTTTTTCAGGCGAATCCGCAAGACCAGGTCCCCTTCGACGGGATGTCCTACGTAAATTTCGAGAAGCTGCGTGAACACAATAGCGTCTTCTCTGAGCTGGCGAGCAACACACGTCATGAGTTGACGCTTACCGGGGTAGGTGACCCGTCGGTCCTCAGCACCGTTGACGTCACTCCGGAAATTTTTTCAGTTCTAGCCGTGCAACCTCTCCTCGGACGCACATTTTTCCCCCAAGACGGCAAACGCGGCGCGCCTCCCGTCGTCATTCTCAGCGAAAATCTCTGGCGCAGCCGCTTCCGCGCCGACCCCCAACTCCTGGGCCGCTCCATCAGCCTCGATAAACGGTTGTTCACTGTCGTCGGCATCATGCCTTCGAGCTTCCGCTTTCCGCTGATCGCCATCCGCGAAGACATATGGATCCCCATCGCCCAGGATCCGATGTTCGGACCGTGGATGTCCCGCTTCGGTGGACACTGGCTCCTCGCCACCGGTCGCCTGAAGCCGGGCGTGTTCCTCGCGCAGGCCCGAGCGCAAATGGACGCGATGAGCGCGGCGCTCGCCAAAGACGATCCCGCCAACAATACCGGATGGCAAATCCGCGTGGATTCTTTGCAGCAGCAAGTGGTCGGTGATTCGCGGCCGGCCCTGCTCATTCTGCTGGGCGCGGTTGGACTCGTGCTTTTGATCGCCTGCGTCAATATCGCGAACCTTCTGCTGTCGCGTGCGTCCTCCCGGGCCAGGGAAGTCGCGGTGCGCATCGCACTCGGCGCCGGGCGCAAGCGCATCGTCCGGCAATTACTCACCGAGAGCGCAGTTCTCGGTTTGCTCGGCGGCATCGCGGGAATTCTTCTCGCGTATTGGGGAGTGCACGCGCTCATTTCGCTGCTGCCACCGGATTTGCCGCGCGCCGATACCATCCGCGTGGACGGCGGCGTGCTCGCCTTCGCCTTGCTGCTTGCCGTCGCATCCAGCTTTATTTTCGGTTTAGCGCCATCCCTCTTCGCCGCCGATTCCAGCCTGCAGACCAGCCTCCGAGAGGCCTCCAGCCGCTCGGGGGAGGGAGCTCGCCAACGCGGCACGCGCACCGTTCTCGCGATCGCTGAAATCGCACTCGCCATGGTGCTGCTCGTCGCCGCCGGATTGCTTTTGCGCAGTTTCACGATGCTTACTGCGGTCAATCCGGGATTCGACCCCGCGCACGTCGTGAAAGCCGACGTCTCGCTGCCGCAATTTCAATACTCCACGCCGCAGCAATGGACCGCTTTTTCGAACGAGTTCCTCGAACGACTTCAAGCGCAGCCCGGCTTGCAAGATGCAGCCATGGCCGTCCCGCTTCCGCTGAATGAGGGAAGCGTCAACCTCGCCTTCGACATCGTCGGCAACCCGCCGCTGCCGCCGGGAACGGCCATCACCGCCGACTTCACTTCCGTCAGCCCGGACTATTTTCATGTGATGAGCATCCCGCTTCTGCGGGGCCGCTTGTTCAATGCACAGGATTCCGCCGGCACCCCGCGCGTTACGGTGATCAGCGAAGAGCTCGCGCGACGATATTTCCGCAATCAGGACCCCATGGGCAAACAGCTCAATTTCGGCTTTCCTCCCGATGGCGACGCCCCGCGTGAAATCGTTGGCATCGTGGGCGACGTCCGCGACAACTCCCTCAGTGAAGCGCCCGGTCCGATGATGTACGTCCCGTTCGCGCAAGCCCCTTTCTGGGGAGCCCAGGTGATCGTCCGCAGCACGCTAAGCCCGTCCAGCGTCGCAGCTTCGATCCGCAAAACCACGCACGAAATTGATAAAGATTTGCCAGTCACAGACATCGAAACGCTCCCCGAAGCCCTCAGCGTTTCCGTCGCGCAACCAAGATTTCGCACGCTGCTGCTGGGATTATTCGGCGTGATCGCGCTGCTGCTAGCGGCCGTGGGAATTTTCGGCGTGCTGTCCTACTCCGTCGCGCGCCGCACTCACGAAATAGGCATTCGCATCGCGCTAGGCGCCACCCCCGGCAAAATCCTGCGCCTGGTCCTCACGGAGTCGGCGAAACTCATTCTAGTAGGCCTCGCGGTTGGCATTCCCGCAGCCCTGGCCCTAACGCGCTATCTCGCCACCCTACTCTTCGCCGTACATCCCACCGACCCACTCACATTCATCGGCGTTGCGATTCTGCTGACAAGCGTAGCCCTAATCGCCTGCTACGTGCCAGCCCGCCGCGCCATGCAAGTAGACCCCATCGTCTCCCTCCGTTACGAATAGCAGACGTTGACTGATTTGCCCGGATCGTTCCGGCAGGGTTCGTAGCGCCGGCGTCCCGCCGGCTCTTCGCGTTTGGATGGTGCCCTAAATTCACTCCGTCGCGCACGACCATCGGGGGAGTGCGGAAGCTTGCTTGTCCTGAGGAACGAAGGGTTTCCGCCTGTTGCAAGGCGAGGCTTGCCTCGCCGCTCGCTCCGGTTTCCGAGCGGTCGGCGACTAGCGGCGCCTTTCGTGAAAACAATCGATTTTTGGTCAGCGCACGGCTCCGGCGGCGGAGGGCAGCGGAGTACAGCGGAGTACAGCGGAGTGCAGTGTTTATATACTAGTAATTAGTGGCAACATGTGTTACCATAAGTCGGGGCATTCCCGCGCCCCGCCGAGGACGCCACGTGTCCACCGCCATCGCGACGAAGGGCCAGCTAACAAGACGCCGCCGAATCTCGACCGCCGCGCACACCAATTCCGCCCCTCCTTCACGCGCAAAATCCGCGTTAGCCGCCGTGCACTACTCGATACAAATGGACGCTTTCATCGGAACAGTATTTTGCGTAACTCGCTCAAAACAAAAGACAGTCGCAAAAACTAATCGATACAAATGGAAGCGCTTCACGCTAACGATGTCTCCGCTGTTTGTTCGCCCTGAACGCTTTTGCGAAGCGAGCCAACTATCGCCTGTCCACACGCTGCCCCGTTTTCGCGATAGACTCTTGCCCCGGTCAACCAGGGGGCGCTGCAAATAAATGAAACACTCGAGCCGTATTTCGTCTAGCGCATCAAAAATTCTCGCATTTGACGCTGTCGCGACACTCTTTCTCGTCTTTCTTCTCTCAGCCCGAGCCACAAACGCGCAAACCTACCAAGTAACCGTCGAGCGCAACGTCCCAGGCAAAATGCGCGACGGCGTAATCCTCCGCGCCGACGTCTACCGTCCCAAAGCGGAAGGGAAGTTTCCGGTCCTGCTCACGCGCACGCCCTACGATAAACAATGGCAGCTCGAATTTGCGCTGAAAGCAGTTCCGCGCGGCTACGTCGTGATCGCGCAAGATACCCGCGGCCGCTTCGAATCCGAAGGCGAGTGGTATCCCTTCAAATACGAATCACAGGATGGCTACGACACGATCGAATGGGCTGCCGCGCTTCCGTACTCGAACGGCAAAGTCGGAATGTTCGGCGGCTCTTACGTCGGCGCCACGCAATACCTCGCGGCCATCGCGCATCCGCCGCATCTCGCCGGAATCTGCCCAGACGTCACGCCCTCGAATTATCACGACGACTGGACTTATCAGGGCGGCGCCTTCGAGCAATGGTTCAACGAATCCTGGACCAGCGGCCTAGCCGAAAACACCCTGGAAAAACGCGTGGACACAGCCCGCAATCCGCTAACTGGAACCAAAGTCCTGCCGCTCACCGAATTTCCGGTTCTCGGAACGCCGAACAGCGCCGGGCTCTCTCCCTATTTTCTCGACTGGCTCGCGCATCCCAACTTTGACGCTTACTGGAAACAGTGGTCCATCGAGGACCACTACGCCGAGATTCAGGTTCCCGTTTTTAGCCTGGGCGCGTGGTACGACATCTTCCTGGGCGGCACCCTGCACAATTACATCCACCTGAAAACCGAAGCAGGCAGCGATGCCGCGCGCCACGGCCAGCGCCTCCTCGTTTACATCGGCGGACACGCCGGCGAGGCGAAGGAGAGAAAAATCGGCGGCGTTGATTTCGGCAGCGCGGCGCCATTTGATCTCGACGAAGCCACTTTGCGCTGGTACGACTGGCTGCTCAAAGGCGAACCAAACGTCGCTGCAGCCGGTCCCGGAAAACCGGTGAGGATTTTTGTCATGGGTCGAAACGAGTGGCGCGACGAAGACGACTGGCCGCTCGCGCGCGCGAAAAGCACGCGCTACTTCCTGCACTCCGCCGGCGCGGCGAATGGTGTTGTAGGTGACGGAACGCTGAGCACCGCAGCGCCGACTGCAGAGAAGCCCGATCAGTACGTGTACGACCCCAGCGATGCCGTGCCCACCATCGGCGGCCCACTCTGTTGCGGGCCGCCACTACCCACGGGTGTGGGCCCCGAAGACCAGCGCCCCGCGGAAGTCCGCAGCGACGTGCTGATTTACTCGACGCCCGTCTTCACGAAAGACATGGAAGTCACGGGGCCGGTTTCGCTCGATCTCTACGTCAGCACTTCCGCAGTGGACACCGATTTCACCGGAAAACTAGTAGACGTCTGGCCGAATGGCTTTGCGCAAAATTTAACCGAAGGAATTTTGCGGATGCGTTATCGCGATTCACAAGAGAAACCGGAACTGGCCAATCCTGGCGAAACCTATCACATCAGTTTGGATCTCTGGGCCACCAGCAACGTGTTTCTAGCCGGACACAAGCTGCGCCTCGAAGTCTCCAGCAGCAATTTCCCGCGTTTCGATCGCAACCTAAATACCGGCGAAGAACAAGCCCGCGCCACGCGCATGGTCAAAGCCACCAACGTGATTTATCACGATAAAGCGCATCCCTCAGCGCTAATCGTTCCGGTGGTGCCGTGAACATCGCCGCCACAAATAAGAATGGCGCCGCAACCATCAGGTCGCAGCGCCATCCAGAAATCAGCCCGCTCCGCCACGGCACGCTTAACCCGCCGTCTGCAGCCGGGGTTAGAAAATGAATCTTAGTTCGAGACTTTGCCAGCGCCGACGGCTTCCAATTCTTCCGCCGCGTGATGACTCGACTTGCCGCGTTCGATCTCGATCTGGCCCTTCAGGTACGCCCCATCCTCGATCAGGACCCGGCCGCCCGTGATGTTGCCAACCACCGAGCCGTCCTTCTTCACCTCCACGCGATCTTCCGCGTGCAGATTTCCGCGCACCTTGCCGTACACGATCACTTCGCGCGCGTGCACATCCGACACAATCTCGCCGTTCTGTCCGACGGTCAGGCGCTGGCCCTTCAGCGCGATGGGCCCTTCCACCTTGCCGTCAATTTGCAGATCTTCGTCGCCCGAAATCTGTCCCTTCACCGTGAGTCCCGGTCCCAGGGTTGCCAGACTGCGCGCCGAAGGAACGCTCGACCGGACCGGTGCGGAAGCAGCCGGCGCCGCGTTCGAACCAAAATTGGTGCTGGACTGCGATGGTGAGTGAGCCGCGGGCTGCGCCGGTGCTGCGCCCGGATAATCGGATTGCTTATTGTTGCTCCACATTTTCCCCTCCGGTTTTTGTTCCCAAGTCGTCGCTGCGTCGCAAAGAATACTGGAATCAATGTATGCGCCGCCCAGAAGGCGAGCAATCGCAATTCGGCGACGCGGTGTCGCTTCGTAAACTGTACGCGCGGACAGGTGGGCGTTCACTGAGCGAAGGCGTCCGTTTGCGGGCGAGGCTTCCCATGATCGAACACAAGCGATTTTCCACGCCACTCTCTCGCTGGTTAAATGCAGAGTTTGTGAGACCTTATCCGCGTCGTTCGTGGCGCGCGAATTGCGTTATTACTGCCGGAATCGCCTCGAGGAGGCCTTGATGGGTTCGCTGTGGCAGGATGTGCGCTATGCCTTTCGCATGCTTCTAAAATCGCCGGGCTTTTCCGCGATCGCCGTGCTCACTCTGGCGCTCGGCATAGGCGCGAACAGCACCATCTTTAGTTGGATTAATTCCACACTGCTGAATCCCATTCCCGGCGCGGCGAACACCGGCAACATTCTGTCGTTCACCTCGGGCGGAAATTCGCGCGTGCCAGTCCCATTTTCCTATCCGGATTTCATTGACCTGAGCAAGCGCACCACCAGTTTTTCCTCTCTTACTGGCTCTTCCATTTATCCGCTGAACCTCACCGGCAAGGCCAAGCCGGAACGCACGTGGGGCACGATAGCCGCCGCGAACTATTTTGAATTTCTCGGCGTGCATCCAATTCTCGGCCGCGGGTTTCTGCCTTCGGAAGACGAAAAACCGGGCGGAGCGCCGGTGGTGGTAATCAGTTACCGGCTTTGGCAAATTCGCTATGGCGGCGAGCCTTCGGTAATCGGCCGCACGCTCCAGATCAACGATCATCCATACACCATTATCGGCGTTGCCCCTCCCGTGTTTCAGGGCACCCAGACCAGTCTGCGCAGTGAACTGTGGATTCCAATGGTGATGGCGCAGCAGATCATTTCGAGCCGCGATCGTCTGCACGAACGCAGCGACACTTGGGTAGACCTGCTGGGCCGTCTCAAACCGGGAGTCACCCCCGCCCAGGCCCAAGCGGAAATGAATATTCGGATGAAGGAGCTGGTGGACCAGTATCCCGACGATCACCATGGTGAAAACGTCGTTACGGTCTATCCGTTGTGGCGCGCTCCTTTCGGAGCTAACGGCTACCTCTTCGTGTTGCTTCCGATGTTGATGGCTATAGCAGGGGCGGTGCTGCTGCTGGCGTGCGCCAACGTCGCGAATCTTTTGCTGGTTCGCTCGGTGACGCGGCGGCGCGAAATTGCGATTCGCCTTTCGATTGGCGCGAGCCGCTGGCGGCTGGTTCGCCAACTTCTGATCGAAAGCCTGATCCTGGCGCTGACGGGTGGCGCCATCGCGATGCTGATCACCGTTTGGACTGCCGGAACATTCTCTCAGTTCGTTCCTCCCACAAATCTGCCGGTGAGTCTGGATGTGCACGCAGATGGCATCGTTCTGACAGTGACCATGTTAGTTGCCGTCCTCACTGGCGTGGTTTTCGGAGTGCTCCCTGCCCTGCGGGCCTCGGACCTCGCGCCATCCGACGTGCTGAAGGAAGAGGGTATTGCGGCGTCCGGCGGCGTTCGGAAGGCGCGGCTGGCCAGTACGCTGGTGGTCGCGCAAATAGCCTTATCGCTTTTCTTGCTGGTCTGTGCCGGCCTCTTCATCCGGAGTTTTCGCGCGGCTCAGAAGGTGAACCCGGGCTTCAATCCGGAACATGTTTTCATCGCGTCAGTGAGTCTTTTTCCCGCAGGTTACAACTCCACCACCGGAATTGAATTTTATCGCCAACTTCTCGCGAAGCTCGAAGCATTGCCGGGCGTTGAGTCCGCGACTCTCGCGGACTGGGTCCCGCTGGGCTATACGTCCGGCGACACGACGGTGAGTCCCGAAGGGTACGTTCCAAAGGCTCACGAATCCATGGACATTGCCGATGCCAACGTCGGCCCGAACTATTTGCGCATGATGGAAATTTCGCTCGTGGCTGGGCGTGACTTCACCTGGGACGACACGCCAACATCTCAGCGCGTGGTAATCGTCAACGAAGCGTTCGCGCACCGTTACTGGCCGAACCAGGATGCACTCGGGAAACGCGTTCACGTGGATGGCGATTGGGCCACCATTGTGGGCGTGACGCGCACAGGCAGCTACTACTCGCTCCGCGACGGCGCGCTCCCGTTCATCTACGAGCCGATCCTGCAGGATTATTCCAACGCGGCAACCGTGCAACTGCGCGTGGCCGGCAATCCTCTCGTCTACGCAGCGGCGGTGGAAAAGGCCGTTCACGAACTGAATGCCAATATGCCGGTGTTCGAGGAGGCCACGTTAAAATCGCGCACCCAAACAGCAAGCATGGGCCAGCGCATTGCCGGCACATTTGTTGGCGCGTTTGGGCTCTTGGCGTTGATACTTGCGGCGGTGGGAATCTACGGCGTGATCGCCTACACCACGCGGCAGCGCACTCGCGAACTCGGCATTCGCATGGCATTGGGCGCGCAGTCCGCGGATGTGTTTCGCCTGGTGCTGACCAATGGACTTAGGCTGATTTTTGCGGGCTTGGCGATCGGTCTGGCGCTTTCGCTCGTGCTCACGCGATTTTTGCGCACACTACTTTTTGGCGTGGGCGCCACCGACGCAATCACGTTCACCGCAGTCGCGCTGCTGCTTTCCGCGGTCGCCCTGTTCGCGTGCTACATCCCCGCACGCCGCGCCATGCGCGTGGATCCCATGGTTGCGCTGCGTTACCAGTAGGCGCGTAGCATGAGCGAGCTTCGCCCGAAGTGATTCCTCGCCTCATGGATTTCAGCCGTAAAACCTTCGCCTAATCGGCAGCGTCGTGAAGCTTGGGCGTAGCAATCGGGATCGGGCTATACACGTGCCAGAAGTCGCCCTTCGACTTATCTCCGAACTCCACCGCAACCTTGTTCTTGCCCCAGAATTGCGGCTTCACGTAGACCACCCGGCATTGGCGCTCTTCCTGCGTGATGGTATTCACCAGCAGGACGGTCTGACCTTGCTTCACTCGGGGTGCCAACGACAACAGCCCCCCGTGAGCGCTGACTGCATTGGTGGTAGTTATTTCTCGAAACGGCTGGTTTTCTGCTGTACGCCCGTAGACTCTGACCGGAATATTCAGGGGTAGGCGCTTGCTGCGGCGCTGGTTGGCCATTGCGTGTGCCTCGCAGAGAGTGATGAACTGAGCCCTGAATAAAGTAACTCCATTCCCGCCGCCGTTCAATAGTACTCGTGCACAGCGAAAACGTCGTTTCCTTTCAGCTTGCCGAGACGGACAACCGCAGATCTATGCAGGCGTTTTGTTCGCGCAGTCTTCGCCCGCGCATCTCTGGTTGCACGGCTCCGTACGGCATGTTAGTTTCCGGCTCGACTATGAGCGAAGCCTCTATTCCATCCACATCGCACATCAAGCGCATCGCCGTGATTCCCGGCGATGGCATCGGCAAGGAAGTGGTTCCCGAAGCTGTGAAAGTGCTGAAGGCGGCCGCAGCCGCGGGCAACCGCGAAGTGGCGCTGACGGAATTCGATTGGGGCGCAGATCGCTATCTCAGCGATGGCATTACGCTGCCAGCGGACGCCGTGGAGATGTTTCACCGCGATTTTGACGCGATTTTACTCGGTGCCATGGGCGATCCGCGGGTCCCGACCAACGTTCACGCCGCCGATATTCTGCTCGGCTTGCGCTCCAAGCTCGATTTATATGTGAACGCGCGCCCCTGTGTGCTCTTCGATAAGCGCTTCACGCCGCTGAAAGATCGCACTGAAAAAGACGTGAACTTCGTCGTCTTCCGCGAAAACACCGAAGGCCTCTACGTCCAGATGGGCGGCAATTTCAAGAAGGGAACGGTGGACGAGATCGCCATCCAGGAAGACTTGAACACGCGGAAAGGCGTCGAGCGCATCATTCGCTACGCGTTTGATTTCGCGCGGCGGCGCGGCCTGCGGCGCGTGTGCATGAGCGACAAATCCAATGCCCTCACGTTCGGCCATGACCTCTGGCAGCGCGTCTTCAAACAGGTGCGCGCCGAATATTCCGAGATTGAATCCTCGCACCAGTACATTGACAACCTGCTGATGCAAATGGTCCGCGATCCTTCGCAATTCCAGGTGATCGTCACTTCGAATCTTTTTGGCGATATCGCCAGCGATCTGGGCGCGCAGTTGGCCGGCGGCCTGGGCCTCGCGCCGTCCGGAAATATTCATCCCGGACAGGTTTCGCTCTTCGAGCCGGTGCACGGTTCCGCGCCGAATATAGCTGGGAAAGGAATAGCGAACCCGCTCGGCTCGATCCTCACGGTGGGAATGATGTTCGAGTATCTGGGCTGGCAGCGCGAAGCCGATGGGATTGACCGCGCGGTGCGCGCCGCACTCAAAGAAGGGAAGACACCCGCCGAACTCGGCGGCACGCTCGGCACCCGCGAGGTCGGCGACTGGGTGGCGAGCTTCTTGGCGAAATCCGAAGTGGCGCGTTAATCGCTGGCGAATCGAGGTCCGGAGTCAGCGCAGCGCGCATAGGCGCGAAGATAAGTTCACGAAAATTCCGCGCTCCCAACCTCAAGTGCAACTTTAACCACCGCACTTCGCGCTCGGGCTCAACCGCATCCTCAAATCCTTGCGTCGACTCGCTCGCAGCAAGGCCTAAAGCACCGCATGAAGGATGCGCAGCGGCCCGCCATGCCCGCCGACTTCATTCAACAATCGCAATAGACGTCGGCGCAGCGACACTGTAACCGGAGCATCAATTATTCTTGATCGCGGGGCCGGCCTGCTCGATGCTCCCCTCAACCAAATCCGTCTTGACGGTCATCTTCTGATTGGGATCAAGTGATACATCCGTTTCAAACGGCTGGTACCCCGCGAGGCCAATCCTGATGTGGTGTTTGCCGGGGGCGATGAGCATCGCGCGGCCGACGCCTTGAAATTGATTGGCTGTGCCGGCAAATTTCCCGTCAACGAATACGGCGGCACGCTCCGGCGTGACTTTCAGTTTCACTTGTGCGTTGGAAGCTGAAAACATTGCCTTCGGATCTCTTTCCAGCGTGACAGTGAGGATGGTTTTCTTTCCCGGCTCCGTCACGATTTTCTGATCGGAATCGAGATAGCCGGTCTGCCGGATCGAAATCGCGTGCTCGCCCGGCAGCAACAGCACTTTCTTGTCGCCCTTCAATTCGCTGACGTAGCCGACGTACTGGCCATCCACCCATACCCCGGCCGTCTTTTCAGGCTTCGTCTTGCCCACGAATTCGACCTGCCCCATTACCTGATTCGGGGTTGCCGCGCTCTGTTGGCTCTGAGCCGACAACGCGCGCGGCAGCAAACCGGCTGTCAACATCGCCGCAACCCCAAGCAATCCGGGTAAAAATCGGCGCAACCAGCGTGGACATAAGTTTCTGGACATTCTCGCTCTCCCTCCGCAACAGCTTTGGAATTGCCCCGATGCAGCATGGGCTGGAGTAACTCTTATTTTAGTCTCGTTCGCGCACACCGGTGGACATTTTGTGTGCCGTGGGGAATTTATTTTCGCGAAGTAGAGGATTTACTTTACGTTTAATTGCGTATGCGCTCGTCGGTGCAATTCAACGGCCTCTTGAATTGTCGGCGCGCCAGCAGCTACGAACTTGAAATATCGCCACTAGGCCTGCGCTCTCGCGCTACAGTTCCCGCAGCGCCAGGGCCACGGGACGGCGCGCCGCGCGAATCGCCGGCGGTACACCGCCGACCACGCCCATCAGCAGCGCAAAGACGATCCCGACCGCCAGCAGGATCGGCGTGATCTGAAACGCGAACGCTACGTGCGAGAAGGTCTGCATATTCATCGTGCCGGTCGTGTAGCCATTGAGCTTCAGGACCGAGACGCAGCCGATCACTCCGCCGATGAATGCGATCACCAGCGCTTCGAAGACAAAAGAAAGCACGATGCTGAATTGAGAAAATCCGATGGCGCGCATCGTGCCGATTTCGCGCGAACGCTCGGAAATCATCGCGTACATCGTATTGAGCGCCCCAATCACGGCGCCCACGCCCATAATCAAAACGACTAAGCCTCCAAGCACTGAGATCAAAGTCGTCAGCACCTGCGACTGCCGCGCGTAATATTCCACTTCATGATCCACTTGAACTGTGAGCTTGGGGTCGGCCGTCACGGCATCCTTGAACTGCTGGAAGGCGGCAGGCGAAGTAAGATGCACTGTGACGGATTGATAGAGATTCTCTGGCCGCTTATAAACCTGATTCAGCACGCGGCTGTCGGCCCATACCTCGGAGTCGAATGAGCTTCCGCCCGCGTCAAACACGCCGACGACTTTCCAGATTTGCCCACCGAAGGGAATCGTCTGGCCTAATTCCAAGCCATCGTAAGTCGAAGTCACGTTCTTGCCGATCACCAGTTCGGCGAGTCCCGGTTCGAAAAAGCGGCCTTCGACGATATTGATGTTCGGCCGCACTTTCAGCACAACCGGCGAGACGCCGCGAATCTGCACGTTGGCGTTCGTGCCGGTTGCTTTCAGGTTGAAGCCCGCGATCAAGACGGCTTCGGGGCTGACGAGGGGCTTGCCATTTTCGTGCGCGACGCCGGGCTCGTCTTCAATCGCTTGCACCTGATCGAGGGCGACCGAGCCGTCTAGCTCCGCGGAAGATCCCGCTCGACGGATCAACACGTTATCGGGCGAGCCGGAATTAACCAGCGTGGCGCGAAACCCGTGCGCCAGCGCCAACATCGCGACAAACACGCCGACCGTCCCCGCAATTCCCAACACAGCCGCGACAGCCGTGAGCCACCGAACCTTCATGCTGCGCAGGTTATATATGATAGGGACCGCCATGTGTTACGCCCTCCGCAGCGCGTCTACCACGCGCAGACGCATCGCATTCGTCGCGGGAATGATGCCCGCCATCATCCCGATCGTAATCGCCGCGGCAATTCCCAGCAGCATCGCCGAGATCGGCAGAATGAAGCTGTAAAGAACGCCGCCCGTGGGGTCGCCGCCAAGCGTCATTAGTTTCGCCAGAAGAATCCCGAGGATTCCTCCGATCAGCGCAATCGTCAGCGATTCCGCCAGCACGATGAACAGCACAAAGCGATCGGAAAAGCCGACTGCCTTCATCACCGCCAGTTCGCCCATCCGTTCGCGCACGGAAAGCGCCATGGTGTTGCCCGTCACGAGCAACAGAGTGAAAAACACCACCCCGCCGATCGCCATGATCAAAAACTCAATGTTTCCGGCCTGTTTCACCCACGATGCGGTCATCTCCGCGAGCGTCTCGCTCTTGGTTTCGAACGGGGAATTGGCGAACTGATCGTCAATCGTTTTGATGATGCGCGGCGCATCATCCGCCGAATCCAGCTTCACGGTGTACCAGCCGATTTCTCCCTTGCCGAAAGTGCGGCGCTCGTCGAGATACTTTTCGTGCAGCCAGAATTGGGTCAGGTCCACGCCGTCCTTTGGGTTGTTGTAGATGCCGTCAATGTTGAACTCCCACGTGCCGCCGTAGATCGGCGCCTTCAGTGGCACGCGGTCGCCGACTTTCCAGCCGAAGCGCTTCGCGGTGCGCGCGCCCACAATCGCGCCCTCGCGGTCGCCCAGGAATTTCTGCCACTCGTCGTCCGTAACGGCCAGCTCGGGATAAACCTGACGTTGCGTATCGGGGTCGATGGCGAAGCTCGGGAAAAAATTCTTTGGATCCTGATAAATGCCGCCAAACCAGGTCTGTGGTGTGACGTACTTCACCCCAGGGATGCGCTGAATCTGCGACTCATACGAAATTGGCAGCGGTTGGATGATCGAAACCTTGTTGATCACCATCAGCCGGTCTACCCCGATCACGCCCAGATCGCCGCTGAATGCGCCGTGGATGATCGCGAGGAACCCAAACAGAAATACCGCGACTGCGAACGACCCAATGGTCAGTGTGGTCCGTAGCTTCTTGCGCGAAAGGTTGGCGAAAATGAGTGGAAGGTATTTCATGCCACGCTCCCGACGTGTGCCGCTTCCACCAGCACGCCTTTGTTCAAGTGCAACGTTGCTTCCGCGCGCTCCGCCGCCATCGGATCGTGCGTAACCATCAAGATCGTCTTATTGTGTTCCTTGCAGAAGCGCTGCAATAGTTCAAGTATTTCATCAGCACTCTTGCGGTCCAGGTCGCCGGTCGGCTCGTCGCAGAGCAGGAACGTCGGATCAGCCACAATCGCGCGCGCAATCGCGACGCGCTGCTCTTGTCCGCCGGAAAGCTGGCGAGGATAGTGGTTCATGCGATCGGCCAGGCCGACTACAGCTAAAGCCGTTTCCACATGCTTGCGCCGGTCGGACTTCGAGAGTTTCGTTAACAACAGAGGCAGCTCGACGTTCTGAAACGCAGTGAGCACCGGGATTAAGTTATACATTTGAAATATGAAGCCAACGTGCCGCGCCCGCCATTCCGTCAGTTTGCCGCCGGACATGTTGGTGATCTCGTCGCCCGCGACGGTGATGCTGCCGTGCGTCGGCACATCCAGCCCGCCCAATAAATTGAGCAGGGTAGTCTTGCCGGAGCCGCTCGGCCCCATGAAAGCGACGAATTCGCCCTTATCCACGTCGAGGTTCAAGCCTTGCAGGACATGAATTTCCTCGCCAGCGCGCTTGTACGTCTTTTCCACGCCGCGGATTTGTATCAGGCTGCCGTCTTTGCCGGTTGCGTCCACACGAACCATGGCACTCTCCTGTTACTCGTTCGGGTTACCTCTTGATCTGAACTGCCTCTCCATCATGCAAATCGGCCGGACCTTTCACGACCACCGTATCGCCCGCTACCAGCCCCGCCAAAATTTCAGTGTCGCTGCCTCGGGCATTGCCTACCGTCACGGCGCGCCGCTCGAGCTTTTCATCCTTCACGAGAAACACGATCTTCTTTCCGTTTTCGTCGCGCAACGCCCCGGCCGGAACGGTCGCAGCCGCCTCCGGACCATTTTTCTTGTCCGGCGCATCTCCCAGAAAGGTCACCTTGATGCCCATGTCCGGCAAAATCCTCGGGTCCAACTTTAAGAATGAAATCCGAACCTTTACTGTAGCTTTCTGGCGGTCGGCCGTAGGGATCACGGTGCGAACTTTCGAGGGGATCTGCCAATCGGGGTACGCGTCCAGCACAGCGGTAACCGGCTGCCCCGTCTCGACGCGCGCGATGTAAGCTTCGTTCACATCCACTTCAATTTCGTTCGAATTCATGTCCACAATTGTCGCGACGCCCGTGCGCGTGAACCCGCCGCCCGCGGAAATCGGAGAAATCATTTCGCCGACCTGCGCGTCCTTCGAAACAATGATTCCTTCGAACGGCGCGCGGATCACGCAATTATCGACGGCCTGCTGCGCTTCATTGATGCGCGCTTCCGAAGCGGCCACTTGTTCCTTGGTCAGCGCGATTTTGGCTTTCAGGCTATCCGCCGATGTGCGCGCGTTATCGAGCGCTTCCTGACTCTGCACGCCGGCAGTCAGCAATTCGTTCGCACGATGCAATTCAATTTCGGCATTCTTAAGTTGTACTTGGTAATCCATGATTTGAGCTTGCGTGGAATTGCGATCAGCTACGGCTGAATCGAGCGCCCGCTTCACGTCGGAATCGTCCAGCGTCGCTAGAATCTGGCCGTTCTTCACGTGCATGCCCTCGTCGAAGAAGACGCCGGTCACGCGTCCGGTGATTTTAGCCGCGACGGTCGCACGCCGCCGCGGGGTCACGTACCCGCTGGCGTTCAGCAGAGCAGGGCGTCCGGTTGAGGGCTTCTGTGCAGTGGTCACTTCGACGACCGGCTTCTGATCGCGGAAAGCGAAGACGGCTCCGGTTACAATCACCAGGACGCCAACCAAAGCCGCAAAAATTCCCAGCCGTTTACCGACCTTGCCGTTCTTGCGTTGGCCCTCGCCGATGCGCAACGAACTGAGGTCAGGCTTCGCGGGATTGGGCGATGTGGACATGTAGAGTGAGCGCTCCTACTTCATGAAAATCTGCTGCCCAAGTCTATATTACGCAGGGCGATTGCGAAAAATTACCAACCCGCGGGGCTGCCGATTATTGCCCTATTGTATCGCGAGCCGTGCCGGGAACGACGGAGAGCTCGATATTTTCGGCACTGGGCGGCCCGCGCCTATCACCTCGGAGCTCGTAGACGCCTCGAGCAATTTTGAAACATGCGAGTGCACTTCGACTCTCTTGTTAGAACGCGCGACAACGCCGAAACGTCACTCCGCGTTTCGAACTCCTCTGCATGCGGCAGCGATAAATTTGGACGGAGCGTTCCTACCGCGCCGCATTCAAGTAGAACGTGAAGCTCCGAATCTGCGTCGAAGTGGCTACAGAGAGTGATCCTGGGCTTCAAGTTCTCCGTCGCCGACATTCAACTCCTCCTCGAATTGTCGGCACGGCGACGACAATCAGCCGTAGGCAGGTCTTCGAGCGTTAGGTGAGAATATTTTCGCCAGCAACATGCCCAGAACAAACCCACCGACGTGCGCCCACCAAGCCACGCCTCCACCTGCTTGCGCAGACGAAGCTCCCAGCGACCCAACGGCGCTCAAGAATTGGATGAGAAACCACAACACGATAAAGACGATCGCCGGAATTCGCGCGCGAAACCAAATGATGAACAGCGTGACCAAAGTTAGAATCTGCGAGCCCGGCAAGAATATAAGGTATGCACCGAGCACCCCTGAGATCGCCCCGCTCGCTCCGAGCGCCGGAATATTCGACCCCCAGGAAAATATCGTCTGAGCGATGCTCGAGCCCACGCCGCAGATCAGATAGAAGATCAAATAGGGGAGCGGGCCCATGCGGTCCTCCACGTTCGCGCCAAAGATCCACAGAAACCACATGTTGCCGATGATGTGCAGCCAACCGCCGTGCAGGAACATGCAGGTGAAAAGCGGCACGAGCGCCTGGGTCATCGTGTAGTGGCGCCCGGCAAGCGCCAGCTGAATTTTGGCGGGCACCGCCGCGTATGTCATGATGAATGCCTCGGCGGCCCGCGGCGGTAGCGTCACTTGATGTAGAAACACGATCACGTTCGCGAGAATCAGCAACAACGTGATGATGGGGAAGGAACGCCGCGGTGTCAGGTCCTTTAAAGGAATCAATTCTGGAGTCCTCTATGACAAATGTTTTCGGAGGTCTACTCGGACGCAATGAAACTCTATCCGACGGCGCCACATTTTCAAGCGCAATGATGACGCGCAACGCCAAGCACAAAGCTGTACTTTAGGCTGCTGCCGCGATCTCGTTTAGCAATTGCGCTCAATCCCGTGCTGTGATAAAAAATTTTGTTTCGCATGCGCTTAAGCGGTCACTTGAATCCTTACGTCCGGAGCCTTCAAGATACATCGCTTTCCGCAGTTGCCGACGCACCGATACCCTGATGCCAACCCACGAATCCGAGGCCATCGTCCTGCAAACCTACCCGCTCGGTGAAGCTGACCGCCTCGTCAGCTTTCTTTCGCGTTCGATGGGACGCGTCCGCGGCGTCGCTTCCGGCGCGCGGCGAACCAAGAGCAAGTTCGGTTCGACCCTGGAACGCCTCTCACACATCCATATCTGGTTTTACCAGCGCGAGAACCGCGAGCTGGTACGCATCAATCAGTGCGAACTGGTGGAATCCTTTCTCGACGTCTTCCGCGATTACGGTTCGGGAGTGGCCCTGGCGGTCTTGAGCGAAGTGACAGAGACCGTGTTGCCCGACCACGAGCCCGCCGACGCGAGTTTCCGTCTATTATTATTGACCGCGCAGACGATCAAAAAGACCGGCAAATCCGAACTGCCTCTCGCTTATTTCGCGCTCTGGACGGTACGGCTTGGCGGCTGGCTGCCGCCACTCGATGCTTGTGCGCGCTGTGGCAGGGCACTCGACCGGAAAGAAGCGGCGTATTTCTCGCCGAGCGCTTCGGCAATCTCCTGCAGCAAATGCCGCCGACCCGGAATGCGCACACTTTCGCCCGTCGCGCTGGCTGCCGCGCGCAAGATGCTCGCCGAACGCCTCGATAAGTTGACCGAGGAAATGATTCCGCCGCGCGCCGCGCGCGAACTCAGCGATGTTATGCTCGACGTGATCGAACATCAAATTGACCGCAAGCTTGCCTCGCGGGAACTTCTGGAGTCACCGGTTTGAAGACCAAGGCACATCAAGCAAAACCTAAAGCTGCGCCCAAACGCCAGGGGCTCAACTTTCAGGATCTTCTACTAAGACTTGAAGAGTATTGGACGCGCCGCGATTGCATTCTTCAACAGCCGTATGACGTCGAAGTCGGCGCCGGCACCATGCATCCGGAAACTTTCCTTCGAGTGCTCGGAGCTGAACCTTACCGCGTCGTTTACACGCAGCCGAGCCGCCGCCCCGCGGATGGCCGCTACGGCGAGAATCCCAACCGGCTCTACAAGCACACGCAGCTTCAAGTGATACTCAAGCCTGCGCCTGTGGATGTTCAAGATCTTTATTTGGAAAGCCTGGCCGCGGTTGGAATTAACTTGAAGGAGCACGACATTCGGTTTGAAGAAGACAACTGGGAATCGCCCACGCTCGGCGCATGGGGAATTGGCTGGCAAGTGCTCCTGGACGGGCAAGAGATCACCCAGTTCACGTATTTTCAGCAGAGCGGCGGACAAAACCTCGATCCGATCTCGGTGGAACTGACCTACGGGCTCGACCGTATCGCGTCCTACCTCCAAGGCGTGGACAACGTTTTCGACGTGCGCTGGTCGGAGACGGTCACGTATCGCCAGGTCCGCATGGCCGAAGAGCGGCAATTCTCGGCTTACAGCTTCGATTACGCCGACGCCGTTTCCATTCGTAAGCAGTTCGATTTGAACGAGGCGGAGGCAAAGCGCATCCTCGACGCCTGGCCAAAGGCCGCTGGCGTCAATGTCGAGCGCTTCCCGTTGCTTGCGGCCTACGACCTTACTCTGCGTTGCTCCCATCTCTTCAACCTTCTCGACGCCCGCGGAGCCATATCCGTTACGGAACGCGCCGCGATGATCGGCCGAGTACGCAAACTCGCAGTGCGGGTCGCCGACCTCTGGCTGCGGCAAAAGTCGGGAGTCACCACCACGCCCGAATTGACCGGGGCCCGCGCATGAAGCGACCGTTAAAGAAAAGCATGAAGGCCAACGCGAAGCCAACCGCCGATTTTCTTTTCGAAATCGGCTGCGAAGAAATTCCCTCCGGAATGATTTTGAAAGCGTCACAGGAACTTAAAGCATTGCTTCAAAAATATTTTCTTGCGAATGGACTACTCGAAGAAAGATTCGCGCAGGATTCCATTGAAACTTTCGGCGCGCCGCGCCGCCTGGTCGCGATTGCGCGCGGCGTGCGGCTGCGACAGCAAGATGTCACGCGCGAGATCACTGGTCCGCCGAAATCAGTTGCGTACGATAGTGTCGGCGAGCCGACGCGCGCTGCGATGAGTTTCGCGGAGAAGCAGGGAATTCCTGTTTCGAAATTGATGATCGTGAACACGCCGAAAGGTGAGTACCTTACCGCGAAGCAGGTCGTCATCGGCCGGCCCGCCGCAAAAATTCTGGAAGAAATACTTCCGCAAGCTATCCAGGAGATTTCCTGGCCGCGCTCGATGTATTGGACTGGCGCGCAAGGCCCGCGCTTCATTCGTCCAGTTCGCTGGATTGTGGCGCTGCTCGATGGAAAAGTCGTGCCGTTCTCGTTCGCTGCGGTGCAAGCAGGCAGTCACACCGACGGTCACCGCTTCCTCGGCAAAAGACACATCCTGGTCCAAGGGCCGACGGACTATGAATCAAAGTTAAAGAGAAACTTTGTATTGTGCCGGCCCAACGCACGCCACAGAAAAATCGAAGCCGAGATTCGCGCCCTCACCACCCGCAAAAATTTGCGCGCCCATGAAGACGCCGCGCTCCTCGAATCGGTCACCTACTTAAACGAATACCCGAGCGTAATCATCGGCGACTTCGATCCGGCCTATCTTGAGTTGCCCGACGAAATTCTCATCACCGTAATGCGCGACCATCAGAAGTATTTCGCGCTGGAAGCGAAGAATGGCGACCTCGCTCCCCATTTCCTCGCGGTCATCAACCTGCCGAAGGATAACAAGGGCTTGGTCCGCGCAGGGCACGAGCGCGTGTTGCGCGCGCGTTTTGCCGATGCGCAGTTTTTTTGGGAAACCGACCAGAAAATCAAGCTCGGCGACTATCTGCCGAAGCTCGCGGCGGTAACCTACGAATCGCGCCTGGGAAGTTACGGCAATAAAGTTGAACGCATGCGCGCCCTCGCGCGTTGGCTTGCTGAACAGTGGTTCAGCGGAGGCATCTCGCAGGCCGATGTAGCAGGTTCCGACCGCGCCGCTGAGCTCGCCAAATGTGATCTCGTCACCGGAATGGTCGGCGAATTTCCCGAGCTGCAGGGAATCGTGGGCGGCCTATACGCCCGCGCCCAGGGCGAGCCGGAAGAAATTGCCTGGGCGGTTTACGATCACTACAAACCGGCTGGACTCGATGATCCACTGCCTCGCAACTTAACCGGGTGCGCGGTAGCTCTCGCCGATAAGCTCGATTCGCTAGTCGCGTGTTTTGCGGTGGGTGCCGTTCCAACCGGCTCGAGCGATCCCTTCGCGTTGCGTCGCGCGGCGCTGGGAATCGTGAAAATTATCCTGGAAAAGAAATTGCCGCTTTCGATCTCCGCGGCAATTTCGGCTGCAGCCAAATCATTGCGCGAGCAAACGCCGAAAATCGAAGCCACGGAAGCCGTGCAGAAGCAAGTCCTCGATTTCCTGATCGACCGCGCACGCCACATCCTGCGCGAACGCCGCGGTTTCGCCGCGGACGAAGTCAATGCCGCTTTCGCCGCCGGGGCCGACGACCTGGTGGACGCCGCCGACCGAGTCGCTGCCGTAAAGGCCATCCGCGACACCAAGAATTTCGTGCCGCTGGCGGCTTCGTTCAAACGCATCCGCAACATCCTGGCAAAATCGGCAGCCGGCGCGGACAAAGCGCAGTTGGTGGTGCAGGCTGATCTACTCTGGGAACCCGCCGAGCGCGAACTTCACGCGGCCGCACAACGAATCGGCGAGGAAGCGACTCGCAAGAAGAAGTCGAGGAAATATCGGGAAGCACTTGAAGCCATTTCCGAGCTGCGTCCGGCGGTGGATATGTTCTTCGACAAGGTTCTAGTGATGGTTGAGGACCAGAATGTGCGAAGGAATCGCTTGGCGTTGCTCGGCAGCTTACTTAAAGAATTTTCTACGATCGCGGATTTTTCGGAACTGGGCTCCGAGGATTCTGTGAGGTAACAGTTGAGTTGTCGGAACGCCGACAAATTCGCTTCAACAATCGCATGAGCTAAATCGCCGGACTTGGCTGGCGCGCATTTTGTCGAATCTAAATTCTTTCTTGAGGTCAAAAATGAAATACGTTTATTTTTTCGGAGCAGGCAAGGCAGACGGCACAGGCGACATGCGCGATCTGCTGGGCGGCAAGGGTGCCGGCCTCGCGGAGATGACGCGCATCGGCCTCCCCGTGCCCGCCGGTTTCACCATCACCACGGAAACCTGCGACTACTTCTTCAAGCATGGCCGGAAATATCCGAAGGAACTTCGCGCGGAAGTCGCCAAGAGCCTGGCGCGCTTAGAAAAACTCACACACAAAAAACTTGGCGATGCCAAAGATCCGCTGCTCGTCAGCGTGCGTTCCGGCTCTGCGCGCTCCATGCCCGGAATGATGGAGACCATCCTGAACCTCGGCCTTAATGACAAAGCCGTCCAAGGCCTCGCGCGCACCACCAAGAATGAGCGTTTTGCCTATGACGCCTATCGCCGCTTCGTTCAGATGTATTCGTCCGTGGTTATAGGGCTACCGAAGGAAGAACTCGAGCACAAACTGCGTGCGATGAAGCAATCGTTCGGTGTTAAGGACGACACGGAAGTCACCGCCGAGGGCTGGCGCAAATTAGTCAGCGAATATAAGGCTTACTACAAAGAAAAGACCGGCACTGCCTTTCCGGAAGATCCCGAAGAACAGCTCTGGGGCGCGATTGGCGCGGTATTCGAATCCTGGATGGGCGAAAAAGCGCAGACCTACCGCCGCGTGGAAAAAATCACTGGACTCCTTGGAACAGCAGTCAATGTGGTCCAAATGGTTTTCGGCAACACGGGTGACGATTCCGGCACGGGCGTCTGCTTCACGCGCGATCCATCGACGGGCGAAAAAACTTTCTTCGGAGATTTCCTGCTGAACGCGCAAGGCGAAGACGTCGTCGCCGGAATCCGCACGCCGATGCACTTGAAAGAAATGGCCAAGCACATGCCAAAGGTCTACGCGCAACTCGAACGCGTGCGCCAGACTCTCGAGAAGCATTATCGCGATATGCAGGATCTCGAGTTCACCGTCGAAAACGGCAAGCTATATATGTTGCAGACGCGCACGGGAAAGCGCTCGCCCTCGGCCGCATTCCAAATCGCCGTGGATATGGTCAACGAGAAGCTCATCAAAGTTGAAGAAGCACTTGAACGCATCAAGCCCGAAGACGTCGAGCGGCTCTTTTATCCGGTACTGAATCCCAAGATGTCGCGCAGCGAATTATCCAACCGCCTGCTCGTGACCGGGAATAATGCTGTGCCGGGTGCGGCAGTCGGCAAAGCGATATTCACCGCGCAGGAAGCCGAAGAATGGGCCGCACGCGGCGAAAAGGTAATTTTAGTGAGGCATGAAACCAGCCCGGAAGATGTCGGCGGGATGTACGTCGCGCAAGGCATCCTTACCGCCACGGGCGGGAAGACCAGTCATGCGGCGGTGGTCGCCCGCGGCTGGGGCAAATGCTGCATCGTCGGCGCCGAAAAACTCGATATCAATCTCGCGAAAAAGACGATCAGCTCCAACGGCCGCGCGGTACGCGAAGGCGAATGGATCACACTCGATGGTGGCGATGGCTCGGTTTACACCGGCCAAATCGAACTGGTGCGGCCCGAACCGCCGAAAGCCTTTGACACATTGATGAAATGGGCCGATAAATCGCGCCGGCTCGGCGTACGGACCAATGCCGATACTCCTCACGACGCGAAAGTGGCCCGCGATATGGGCGCCGAGGGCATCGGCCTCTGCCGCACGGAGCACATGTTCTTCAAGGATTTCGAACAGCCGGAGAAGAGCATCGAGCGCCAGCAGGCGATTCAGGAAATGATTCTGGCCGAGACGCCCGAAGCCCGCCGTAAAGCGCTCGCGAAGCTGCTGCCGTTCCAACGCCGCGACTTCATCGGCATTTTCAACGCAATGGACGGTTACCCCGTAACGATTCGTCTCGTGGACCCGCCACTCCACGAATTCGTTCCACACGATCCCGCGAAGCAAGCCGAACTAGGCAGGAAGATCGGCATTTCTCCGGAGGCGGTTGCGCGCCGCGTGGATCAGCTGCACGAAGCCAATCCGATGCTCGGGCATCGCGGATGCCGTCTGTGCATCACTTATCCCGAAATTCTCGACATGCAAGTTCAAGCAATCATTGAAGCCGCGATCGATTGCCAGAAGCGTGGCGTTAAAGTACTGCCTGAAATCATGCATCCGCTGGTGATGGACAAGAAAGAGTTGAAGATTCTGGAAGAGCAAACGAGAAAAGTTGCGGAAGAGATTATTTCACGCTCTAAAGTGAAACTTGAATACCTGGTCGGCACCATGATCGAATTGCCGCGTGCGGCGCTGCTCGCGGATCAAATCGCTGAGGTCGCCGAATTCTTTTCTTTCGGCACCAACGACCTGACGCAAACCACCATGGGCCTCTCCCGCGACGATGCCGGCCGGTTTCTACCCGACTACGTGGATGAAAGAAAAGCTGGAATATTCCCGGCGGACCCCTTCCAGACTCTGGACGTCGCCGGAGTGGGCATGCTGATCGAGTGGGGAATTGAGCGCGGCCGCAAAACAAATCCAAAGCTGAAGATCGGAATTTGCGGCGAACACGGTGGCGACGCGGACAGCGTGAAGTTTTGCCATCGCGTCGGCATGAACTATGTCAGCGCGTCTCCGTTCCGCGTGGCCATAGCGCGTCTGGCCGCAGCGCAAGCTGAAATCGAAGACAAGAAGCGCGGCAAAACAAAGCACAAGTAGCCCGCGAAGGAGCGGACAATACAATCCCTGAATCTTCGCCCGCTCGATAGCCGCCCGCTGATCATCGGCATCTGCGGCGGCACCGGCTCCGGGAAGACGACGATCACGCGCCGAATCATCGAAGCATTAAGCGACACCAACGTGGTCGTCTTGCAGCAAGACAACTATTATCGCGATTATCCCGGGCTATCCTTCGAGGAACGTGTAAAGGTAAATTTCGATCATCCCGACTCGATGGATACGCCCTTGCTTGCCGAAGACGTCCGGCGGCTCCGCTCGGGGCAGGCCATCGAACGTCCCACCTACGATTTCGCCAATTTCCAGCGGCTCAAGGGGACCGTGCGCATCGAGCCGTTGCCCGCGATCATCGTCGAAGGTATTCTTATCTTCGAAAATAAGCAGTTGCGCGAATTGATGGACATGAGGATCTTCGTGGATACCGACGCAGACTTACGTTTCATCCGCCGACTCGTTCGCGACATTCGCGAGCGCGGTCGCAGTATGGAAATGGTCGTGGAACAATACCTGAACACGGTGCGGCCGATGCACATGGAGTTCGTCGAGCCATCGAAACGCTATGCTGACGTAATCATTCCCGAAGGCGGCTACAACGACGTGGGAATTGACCTGGTCATCCAGAAGATTCGCTCGCTGGTGCGTCAGTAAAGCTCTTATGAAGATTGTTCGGCGCGGCAATGGAACAACATCGGGCATCGCAACGTACTAATAGATGGGAGGGACGGAGGAGGTATGGTGAAATTCTTACTGTGGTGCATTTTGCTGGTGCTGTGTTGGCCGCTCGCGCTGCTGGCCCTGGTGCTTTATCCGATCATCTGGCTGCTGCTTCTGCCATTCCGCATCGTAGGCATTGCGGTTGACGGCGTCTTCGAATTGCTCCGCGGAATATTGTTCTTGCCGGCACGCATTCTGCGAGGCCCGCGAGTTGCGTAGTCGTGCTCTCCACGAATTATTTAATGCGTGGCTTGAGTTCGCGCGAGTCGCGGCGCGACTCCGCCGTTGACCCGCCGACATTTCGTGCAACATATGAGATTTGCGGCGCCGTATCGCAATCTGAATCAATACTTGAAGTCGCGATCAACGGCAAAAGGGAACAGAGTAGCGTGCCGCTAGAGCGGAACTAAGGCTTGACGGCCGCTTGCTGCTCGGGAGCTTCAACGATTGCGGGAAACGAAGGCGCGGGAGCCGCCGCTGGCATGAGCTGAGGCACTTCTTGAGATTTCGATTTCGCCGCTACTTGCTCTCCGCCAGCACGCTGCGGCACGCGCACCGCGATGTTGCCGCTCACGATCGCCGTGAAGTGGTCGCCCGACGCGGCAATGGCAGGCGCGTTCTTGTGAAATTCTGAGATAAAAAAAGGATAGCCGGCAAAGTCGCCGATCGAGATCTTGGAGTCTTGCGTCGGCGCAAAATTCGCGGGAACGCGGTCGCCACCCGCGGCTTGGATGTCCTGCATGAACCACACGACCTCGCCCGAACTTCCCAGTCCCGCATGGCGCACCGCCATGATTCGCCCGCGCGCTTCCGCGCCCCTTGCGATTACCGTCACGCCGCCGATCACCACATCCTGCGCCACGGACATTTCAACAGTCGATCCTTCCTGCAATCCGCTCGGCGAGACGTCGCTGCTCACCGCAACTTCTACCGATGTGCCGTGGGGAATCGTGGTTTCAGCGGCTGCCGTTCCGTCCGGAAAAACCAACGGGAACGCAGCAGGCGCGTGCAGCATCGCCAGCACGATGCGATCCGAAACGCCCGCTTGCTTCAGCCGGTGAATTCCCGCCGGGGTCGTATCGAAATCGCAGCGCGAAGAGCTAATCTTCGCGATGATTTCATCCGGGCCGGAGTGATCTCCCTGCATTTTCATTACGTTAACGTTAGTGATAAGCGAAGCAGGTTGCGCAGCGGGAACCGGCGGCGCCGGTGCTGCGACGGTTCGCGCAGCCACCAATTGCTCGTGCGGAACTTCCGCCGGTTGCACTTCGTCCACCTTGCGCTGCGCGGTTAAGCCGAAGGTATAAACTTCCTGGGGAGGTGGAGCGCTCGCGGAAAGATCGCTATTGATCACCCACCCGATCCGGCCATCCTCGGTCTGCACTTCAGTGTAGTCGTCGTTCCGCGCCACAACCGCAATCTTCTCGCCGCAGCGCAGCTTCCCGAGCTCTTCAAATTTTTGCGTGGACTTATAAAGCAAGATGTATGAATCGTAGGTGCCGCAATGCGCGTAGGCCGCGCTGTCAGCGCGCGCGGGCAGTGCGAAAATGAAGAAGACCCCAATTGCCAGAGAGAAGTATTTCATCCCAAGTCCCCAAGCCGCCCGAGGGATGCCTGCAACGAAACGCGCCCCCGGCCATGCGTTAGCCTATTTTTTGCAGCTTCGGGACGAGTGGCAATAGTACTTTGAAACAGCTGTAGGGGCAGGGAACGTACAGGCAGTGCTCGAAACGAAGGTGCTCGAGCTCACGTTTCGTAACTAAAGTAATTCATTACGCGTCGAAATGGTGGTCGAGCCGACATCTAGAGGCGCACGTGAAGCACAGCAACCGCGAGCTAATAATCGAAGTGAAGAAATCTACGTGCGATTTGCCGACGGCCGCTGCAAATACCGTGCTTAAACAATAACTTGAGATTCAGTCGGGAGGGAATCAGGCGCGCGAATTAAGGCCGTCACGAGATTCAGTTGCTCGACACGCTCAACGTTTTTGCTTTGTCGGTCTCTTAGGGTAACGCTTTAAGTTAGGCGGCACGCCAAGGTGCTCGGTACCCCATGAGCAAAGCCCGCCAAGCGGCCCGATCAATTCTTCACCCGCCGGCGTCAGTGAATACGTGACCTGCGGCGGCGAGGCATGCGTGACTTCGCGCTTCACAATCCCGTCGGCTTCCATCTGGCGCAGCTCCGAGGCCAGGACTTTCTCGCTAATCCCGGGCAGCAGGTCCCGCAGCGCCGCGAAACGCCGGGCGCTGAATCCCAAATGCCAGATCGTCACGATTTTCCATTTTCCGCTGACCACATTAATCGTCGCTTGCACCGGACAACCGAAATGATCTTTCACCGGTCCTCCACCGCTTACTAAATTGTGCGTACTTCCGGCCCGCCTCTCACGGTTATATCATTTTGCAGAAATGGCTCGCCGGAAAATGAAAGCGAATCGGCCAGGGGCGGCCGGATCGCAAATTTCACCGCGAGCGTCCAACGGGAGAAGAAGAAATGATATTGGTCACAGGAGCGAGTGGGACAGTAGGCAAGGCAGTGCTGGCGGAAGTGGCGCGGAGCGGAGCCCCGCACCGTGCGATGTACCGTTCCAAAGCAGACGCCGCGAAAGCCCCCAGGGGAACTGAAACCGTGATTGCGGATTTTGCCGACAAAGCGAGCCTCGCCGCAGCTCTGCGCGGCGTCGAAAGCGTGTATCTGGTCTGCTCGCCGGTCCGCGAGCTGGTAGAGCTGGAGGGAAACGCCATTGACGCGTGCACGGCTGCGGGCGTCCGCCGCATCGTGCTGAATTCCGCCCTAGGCGCGGCGGATCATGCGAAATCATTTCCGAGCTGGCACCGCAAAGTCGAAGACAAATTGCACACCACGAAAATAGCGCGTTGCGTGATTCGTCCGAATAGTTTCAGTCAGAACGTGCTGACCTACTTCGCTCCGAGCATTCGCGAACAGGGTGCCTTTTACGGAGCCATGGGCAATGCGCGGACAAGCTACGTGGACGTCCGGGATATCGCAACGGTGGTCGCGAAAGCGTTGCAAGGCGGCGAACACGACGGAAAAGTCTACGAACTGAACGGTCCAGAAGCTCTCACGTACTCGCAAGTCGCCGAAAAAATATCACACCACACGAAGGTCGAGGCTCGCTACGTGGATATTCCGGAGGACGCGCAACGCAAGGCGATGCTCGACCAAGGGATGCCCGATTGGCAGGTGACGGCGCTGCTTGACTTGCAAAGTTATTACACGGGCGGGCAGGGCGGCGCCGTGGACACGGTGCTTGAAAATTTGCTGGGCCGGCCTCCCATCAAGATGGATCGATTCCTTGCGGAAGTCGCCGGTGAGTTCCGCCCGCAGGCGGCCAAGGCCTAAGAGAGACTCGCGCGGCCTGCAGTGAGAAGCCGCGGCAAAAATAAATACGGCGAGCGACTACTGGTTCGATCCAACAGCTACAGCCGTGCTCGCAGCCGGCGGTGCCGCGGTCGCAGCCGGCGGTGCGGCGGGCTGCGGCGCAGACAAACTCTTCGCGAGCTCCGGGGTAAGCTTCAGCACCACATTCCCGTGGACCACGGCCTGAAAGTGCTGGCCGCCTGTCATTATCGTTGGCTTGTTCTTGCGAAACTCCCACACGGGCGCGCTCGGGCCAGCTACACCGCCCGAAGGGTTCGCGCCGGTTGCTATCGAAGCGAAGTCAATCGGCACGCGCTCGCCGTTCGCTGCGTCTACATCCTGCATCGCCCACGAAACTGCGCCGGGGTGTCCCATCCGTCCCGGCTCCGTGATGGCAATTACGCGCGCGCGTGCTTCTGCGCCATGCTGAAAAATAATCAAGCCGTTTACCACCACGTCCTGCACAACCGTCATCTTCACGATCGTGCCTTGTTGAAGTCCGTCGGACGAAATATCCGCGTTCTGCACAACTGCGATCGCGGTTCCATCCGGAATATTGACGTCCACCTGCTCGACTGGCTTTGCCGCAGGCTCGTCGGAAGCATGGGGCGCTTGAATCATCGCCAGAATTATTTGGTCGGGCGGTCCGGCAGAGCGGAGTTTCTGCAACGCCGAAGGCGAAGTATCGAAATCGCACTTCGAAGCTTTGATCTTGCTGACGATGACGCCGTCGCTCAGGCGCATGCCCCGCATATTCAGAATATCTCGATTGTTCAGCGGAAGCTCTGTTGCTGCCGCCGGAGCAGCAGTCGGCTGGGTAAGCCCGAACGGCGTTGCCTGCCGTTGCGCTGAACCCGGCGTGCCGGAAATGTCGGTGGAACGCACCCAGCCCACTCTGCCGTCCGCCGTGCGCACCTGAAGAAATTTCGTCCAACGGGTCAGGACCTCCACTTTCTCATCGCAGCGCAGCTTCCCGAGCTCTTCAATCTGGTCGGTGGTTTTGTACAGCAATACATAGGCGTCGAAGCTCCCACAGTACGCGTAACCAGTCGAGTCAGCGCGGGCCACGCCAGCTGCTGAAAGCGCGAGAATCAGTGCGAGAAGTCGAAGCTTCATTTTAGTCCCCACAAAGTGGGACGCGTCATGCGCGTCCTGAAATTCACGGCGGAGCAAAGCGGTTCTTATCTTTGCCGCGAATCAGGCTTTCGCCAATAGTACTTGTGACGGGTTAGTAATGATGGCTTTCGGTCGTGCCGAGCGATGCCCGGGTTGCGCTCGCCAGCTTCACGTCGGCATCTTGAGGAAGAAATACACGGCAAGAAAACCAAAAATCGCGTCCGGCGCCCAACCAGCCAATAATGGCGGCAGCTGCCCCACCGACCCCATGGCTTCGAAGAGCGCCGCCGACGCCCAATACACAATGGCAACTCCCACCGCCAGCGCCAAGCCGCCCACGGCGCCACGCGTCCCCACCAGAAAAGCGAAGGGCGCGCCGAGAAAAACAATGATGGCGGCAATCAAGGGGAATGCGAATTTCTTCTGCCACTGCACGGAAAGCCGCGACGTATCGAATCCCGCGTGTCGCAGATTCAGAATGTATTCGCCCAATTGCCGCCAATTCATTTGATAAGACTGGCGTACCTCGCGCCGAAAATAATTCGGCGGCTCGGAAATTTCCGGAAGCGAATCCACCTTGAACGGCTTGTAGCGCGTGACTTTGCCGCCATCAAAATCACGAATCCAGCCGCCCGTCAGCACCCAGGTATTTTCCGAAGCTTCCCAAGTGGCTCGAGTCGCAAAAACGCGGCGCCGGATTTGAAATGTCCCAGGACTAAGCTCGAATACGCTCAGCCCTCCAAAGAGCTGCTGATCAGGATCGAAAAATTCGTAGTTATAAATCTTGGTGCCCTCGCCGAATATCCACTGGTGCGCGGGCTGAAAATAAGTCTGCGCTGGGCGCCCTTTGATCTGGTTACGCAGCGCATCCTGTCTCTGGTTCGCATAGGGCAGAAAAGTATCGTCCAGCAAAAACATTGACCCCGCGACTACGCATCCGGCCAGCGTGAGCGGCAGCACGAGACGGTAGAGGCTGATACCGCTCGCCTTGAATGCGATCACTTCATTATTTTTCGCCATCACCGCGAGGGTCACGAGCGTAGCCACCAGCGTAGCGAGCGGCGCCAGTTGGTACACCATCAGCGGCACCAAGTACCGGAAATAATTCAAAACCATCGAAACGGGAACGTGATTTTTGGAAATGTCTCCCAGCAAATCGAAAAGCGTGAACGCGTCAAAAATCATGACGAATCCTGCCAGCAGCACCAAAAAGTAATAGAAAAATCGCTGCAGCAGGTACACATCTATAAGCATCGGAAACGCGACAGGATCACCTGCCGGCAACGCGTGCCGCGCAGCAAGGCCGGGTTTCTCCGCCGACCCGTTTAGCGCCGCTCCGCTTGCGCCCCCATTCGCCACCGGTATCGGCGCGGCGTCGGCCTCGCGGCGCTGCGGCGGCCGCGAGCGGCGGAAGAGCGAATCGAACCACGCCAAAATGTGGCTCGGCTTGCGAACAGTCTCGATCCTTCGCAGAAAAAACAGTCCGAGCAACGTAGCCCCGATATTCGCGGCCCAAATGCCGGCCCACGGCGAGATGGACCCTTGCTGCGCCATGTGCGCGCCGGTCACAAAGAGGAAGTAATAGCCGCCGATCAATACTAAAGTCAGAATCAGCCCGGCAGCGCGCCCGCCGCGCCGGGGCCGCACGCCGATCGGCACACCCAGCAGCGCAAATACCACGCACGCGGCAGGAAAGGCGATGCGGCGCTGGAATTCAACTCGCGCGTCCCGCCAGTTGGGGCCGTTCTCCGCGAGTAGTTGCGAAACCGAGCGTTCCGCATCGCTCAACGCGACGGTTTTCGGCCCCGTGACGGGATTAGAAAGCTCCACGGGGATTTCGCTCTCGCCGAACGTGGTGACGTTATAACGTCGCGGATCGTGGGGGTCGTACTCGTGCGTGCTCCCGCTGCCCAAATGCAACTCAATCTGATTGCTTTCCTCGCCGGCGACCACCTGTGCGCCTTCGGCGATAGTCACGTCGGTGGTTCCCGCCGGTCCCGTGGATGCCAGGAACACTCCACGCCATCGCGTCGCTGCGGCTTCCACATCTTGCACGTATAATACGAGGTGCGGAAACCGCTCGTCGAAGACGCGCGGTTGAATCGCGTAGGGCGCCTGAGATGCGAGCAGGCGGACCTCAAGCCCGCGCAGGGTGCGAACGGACAAAGGGCTGAGCCAGAACGTCAGAACGAGAGTCCCAAGCCCGCAAGCCGCCGCTACGAATCCGATGGGCACCAGCAGACGGCGCAGGCTGATTCCAGAAGCGTGCAAGGCCACGATTTCGCTGTCCGCCGAAAGCCGGCCGAGGCCGATCAATACGCCTACCAGGACCGCCATAGGGATGGTGAACGCCAGAACGGGAATCAGCGAGCAAAGAAAAATCAACAGCACCATTCCGATCCCGCCGGAATGGCGCACGATCAAATCCATCAAGCGGACCAGCTGAGGAACAAAGAATACGAAAGTGAAGACAGCGAGCCCAAGCGCAGCGTGCGAGCCAACTTCGCGTCCGATATATTTATCGAGCAGGCGCATGGGTGCGCAAAAAGATTCTAGCATGGCGCGCGTGTGGGATTCCGGCCGGGAAACCATCGCTGCGGAGCGCTCACCACAAATGCAAAAGCTTGAAAATAGCAGGAACCAGCCCAAGCCAATCCGAGAGCCTGCCCATTGAGCCGCGTAAACCTGGTTTTAGTCTGGCACATGCACCAACCGCAGTATCGCGATCCCGGAACTGGACGTTACATGCTCCCCTGGACGCGCCTGCACGCCCTGAAAGATTACTGGGGCATGGTGAAAGTTCTCGGCGAATTTCCCGGAGTGCACGCAACTTTCAATTTCGTACCCTTATTGGCGGAACAGATCGAAGAGTACGCCAGTGGCAAATTCCGCGAGCCGTGGTTCGAAATGGCGTTCACCGCCGCAAACAAACTGGATCCCGCGCAGAAAAGGGAAATCCTCGATCGCGGCTTTCAGGTCAATGAGAATTACGTCCAGCGCTGGCCGCGATTCGCCGAACTGCAAGCTCAACTGCGCTCCGGCGGCGCCGAAGCCTGCATCGCGAATTTCAGTGAGCGCGATTGGCGCGATCTGCAATTGCTTTCCCAACTCGCTTGGATGGACGAGCAATATCTCGCAAAAGATCCAGTAGTCAGCATTCTGGCCGCGAAAGGGAAGGACTATACCGAACGCGATAAGGGTCTACTGAAGGAAAAGCAGCTGGAACTTCTCGGCGCCGTGCTCCCGGAATATCGCATCGCCGCCGAAAGCGGACAAATCGAGATCTCAACTACACCTTATTACCACCCCATTCTGCCTCTGCTCTGCGACACAGACATCGCCCGCGTTTCGAACCCGCACACTCCGTTGCCGCAGCCGCCATTTCGCTATCCGGAAGATGCACGCGAGCAGTTGTCCCGCGCCCGAGCTTTACACGAGCGTGTTTTTGGCAAGCCGCCCGCTGGACTCTGGCCATCGGAAGGTTCCGTCTCCGATCAAGCGCTCGAAATCGCCATGGACCTGGGCTTCAAATGGTTCGCAACGGACGAGGGCGTCCTCGGACGCACGCGCAACATCGGCTTCTGGCGCGATGCCGAAGGTTATCCGGAAAACGGCGCCGATTTATACACTCCCTGGAACCTGCAGCGCGCTGGCAGGAAAATTTTCGGATTCTTCCGCGACCACTATATTTCGGACTTGATCGGATTCGTGTACAGCCGTATGGGCGCGGTTGCCGCAGCGGAGGATCTGCACCGCCGCATCCGCGCGATCGGTAATCGCGAACCGCAAGGCCGCACTGCCACGATCAGCGTGATTCTCGATGGCGAAAACGCCTGGGAATACTACCCTGAGAACGGGCGCCAGTTCCTGCGCGAATTTTATCGCCGGGTTCAGGACGATTCCGAAATTCGCGCGCTCACGGCGAGCGAGGCGATGGAAGCCAATGCCGCGGCGCCGGTGATGCAGGGAATTTTCCCCGCGTCCTGGATTAACGCGAATTTCGACGTCTGGATCGGCCACGCCGAGGACGTCCGCGCCTGGGACCTCTTGCGCGACGCTCGCGAGGTGTACGCGCGGAACGCCGCTAACCAGCGAAGCCACGACACAGCGGGCGCGGAGAAATTACAACGCGCCTACGAAGCCGTGCTTGCCGCCGAAGGCAGCGATTGGAACTGGTGGTACGGCCCGGAGCATGGCTCTGTCAACGACGCCGAGTTCGACGAGCTTTACCGCAAGCACCTCACCGAAATTTATGCGGCGCTCGGTGAAAATGCACCTGAAGCCCTCGCGCACCCCATCAAAAAGGCGCCGGAACGTGGACGCCGCGAGCCGCCGGAATCCTATCTGCAAGTAACGGTGGATGGCCGCGAGAGCAGCTACTTCGAATGGCTCGGAGCTGGGCTGTACGCCGCCGATTCACGCGGCAGCACCATGCACGGCCGCGGCGGCGCCGTCGGCGAGCTCCATTACGGCTTCAGCGAAAGTCACCTTTATCTGCGAGTGGATCCCGTGCCGAAGGCCATCGCGGAAATGCCGGACTTCCAGCTGCGCATCACGCTGTGGGATACGCGCGAGACGCGCATCACCGTCGGTGTGGAGAAGAAAAAGCTCGCGCGCTGCATCCTCGAGCAAGCGGGCGTCTGCCTCCTTCACCCGGAATCGCTCGTCACCGCCGCCTACGGCAAGATTATCGAAGTGGGCATGGCTCGCGAACTGTTCGACCTTCCGGGCAGGCGTTCATTGCTGATGCGCGTTGCGTTATGGGAAGCCGGACTGCCGGTCGAAATTCTCCCCGTGGATGGAATGCTCGAGCTGGCATTGGGGGAAGAGAACTACGCCTGGAAAATCGAGCCCGCGCAGAAATAGTAATCACGCGCCTCCCTCCGAGTTTCGGCTAACACGATCTGTACGCCAAGCTTCCAGAAATAACACGTATTGACAATCGTAACCGTTCGTTAGATATTCCGCCTACCCCTTACGGCAGTCACCTTGGGACCTCACAATCAGGGCAAGTGTGTTTGCGGTGTTGGAGCCGCCCAAGCTGGAGCTAGACGTGTGTTCCTGCGGAGGGCTGCTTGCGCGCCAACGGCTATTTCATTTGGCTCTTCTGCTGCGTCCTGGCTGCGGCAATCTTCATCGGCATTGATACGGCCGGACATCGCGCGATGCAATCCAGACGAACGCCAGCACTCGCGCAGCGAAACTCTCGCATTCCGGTCGCGTCCGCCGGTTCTGTGGTGCCCCTGGCGCGTCGCAGCGCTTCAGCCGTATCGCTCCCGATAACTTTCGAGCCGAATGTCGGACAGGCGGATCGATCGGTTCAATACGTAGGCCGCGGAACGAACATGACGGTTCTGCTCCGCGAAGACGGGATCGAAATCGTCGGCGGCGCGCGTTCGAAAAATGATGCGTCGCTCCTGAAATTGCAGTTCGCGAGTGACGCGGCGAGCGACTCAGCCGCCAACGCCGCGTTTTACCCTGAAGCGTCCCAATCGTCCGCCCGTCCGCGGCGGAAAACGCGCCAAAGCGCATCCTCCGGCGCGCGCGGACACCGGCGCACCGGCAGACGTCAGTCTCGCCGCGGCGGTTTGCCCGCGCGTCAACGCTACGGCCTTCACAGCGACCGTCCGCGCAGACCGCGCGTGCCGCGCGAATCGAAGCCGGCCAAGGAACCGGAACCCAGCAGCTTGCGGCAAAGCCTGAGACACGCGCAACCGAACCTCACTTGGCAGGCGACGACCAAACTCCGCGGAGAAACAAATTATTTTTTAGGGAATGATCCGGCGAAGTGGCGAACGCACGTCCCCCATTTCGCGCGCGCCGAAGCGTCGCAAGTAGCTCCCGGTGTGAGCCTGGTCGCCTACGGCAATAATGACGCCCTCGAATACGATTTGCGAGTTGCGCCTGGAGCCGATATCGCCAACCTTCGCGTGAATATTTCTGGAGCGGATGGAGAGCACATTGACGCGGCGGGCGATGTGGTAATGACGATCGCGGGCCACGAAGCGCGGATGAAGAAGCCCATCATCTACGAAGAATGGCGCGAATCGCCGAACGCCCAACCTGCGCGGGAAGCAGTGAATGGAAGATACCAGCTAGCCACGAGCGGCGCAGTCCGCTTCGTAGTAGCCGCGCACGATCCTGCGGCGACCCTGGTGATAGATCCATCTTTGTCGGTGGCCTACTCGACCTTTCTCGGCGGAGCGGGCAGCGACTCAGGCAACGGCATCGCGCTCGACTCGACCGGCAAGATTTACATCGGTGGAACGACAACCTCGGCCACAACATTCATCGAAACCAGCGGCGCACAACAAGGTTCAGGCGGCGGACCCTCCGATTATTTCATCGCCAAGTTCGACCCCTCGCAGGCCGGCCTGAATTCGCTGGTCTATCTGACGTTCATCGGCGGCAGCGGGGACGAAGAAGGCGGCGAAATAGCCGTGGACCCGAGCGGCAACCTGGCAATCGCGGGGACCACAACTTCCCCGGACTACCCGGTCACAGACACCAGCACACTGACTTCCTCCGTGAATGGCACACCGGTCAACGATGCTGCCATCACAGAAATTGATCCGACCGGCGCGAAGCTCGTCTATTCCACCCTCTTCGGCGGAAATGGCAATGAAGCGACGCTCGGCCCCGGCGGAATCGCCATAGACCCCTCGGGGAATATTTTCGTCGCCATGGACACGCAATCCACAAATCTAACAATCGCGCCCGCCGCGTCTCCCGGTCCATTCCAATCCACATACGGCGGCGGCATCAGCGATGGATTCCTGGCAATCTTTCGGCCGGTAGCCACGGCAACCGCGCCCAATTTGAAATATTGCACGTATCTCGGCATCAGCGCGCAGGCCACTGTCGCCGGCGTCGCCGTGGACTCGGTCGGGAACGCGTACATTACGGGCTATACCTCAAACCCGTTTGATACCCTCGTAACCACTAACGGATTTCAGACCACCTATGCCGGCGACCCCTATGACGCCTTCGTAATGAAGATTTTGCCATCTGGCAACGGGCCCGCCGATTTGTCGTACGGCACCTATCTCGGAGGCGGGGCATCGGACAAAGCTCTCGCGATAAAAGTTGGAACCGAATTGCCCGGAACGGTTTACGTCACCGGCACCACGCAATCGTCCAATTTTCCAGCAACCAACGGCGCTTCCGGCACGGTCGCAGCATATCAAGCCACTCTGAAAGGCACGGCGAACGCCTTCCTGGCTGTAATACCGCAAAATCCTGCGACTGGCCAAACGCGGCTCGCATACGCAACCTTTCTTGGCGGTTCCCAGTCGGACGCAGCGCAGAGCGTATGGGTCGCCGCGCCGAACCGCGTGTATCTCGCGGGTAGCGCCACCTCCTGGGATTTTCCGTGGCAGTTCAATTTTCAGCCGTTCACGGGAGACACAGACGCATTCGTCGCGGAACTCGACCCAACCTCAGCGGGCAGCGCGTCGTTGATTGTATCCACCCCGCTCGGCGGCACTTCGTCGCCTGGAGTGAAAGCCACAGCAGTCGCTGACGGAGTTGCCGTCGATCCGGCCGGCAACATCTACTTAACTGGCGCAACCACTGCCGCCGATTTTCCCACCGCTGCGGCGTTCAGTACGGGAGTGCAATTAACGTGCGCCAGCTGCCAGCAAACTCCTCCGCTTCCCGACGCCTTTCTGGTTGAGATCGCGCCCAGCCGCGACGGCGATGCCCAGCGTCTCCTTCAACGTAGGAAAATTGAATTTCGGCACGCAGCCGGTCGGCTCGCCTACCGTGCCGCCGCAGGCCGTCGCGGTAAGGAACACCGGCGACGCACCGCTGAATATTTTCAGCGTGAGTATCAACGGCGCGAACAGCAGCGATTTTTCCGTGACGAATTCCGGCTCGTGCACCAACGCGCCGGTTCCAGCCGGAGCAATTTGCTCCCTCGAAGTTTCCTTCGTCCCGTCGGTCGTCGGGCCGGAGGGCGTATATCTCACTATCACAGACAACGCGGGGACCGGCTCACAGGATCTCGAGGTGGTAGGGTCCGGCAGCGGCCCGCTCGCTGTGTTTTCGCCGCTCAGCCTTGCTTTCGGCAACGTGCCGATCGGCACCACGCCCACCCTTTATGTAACGCTCACGAATGCAGGGAATCAGCCGCTCCTGATTTCCAACATCCTGATTACCGGCTCAGCTTTGTTTCATCCCGGCAGCGGAAATATTTCGACCGCGCCCATTTGCACCGTCACCGGCAGCACGTCGGGAGGCATAACACCTGGCACCAGCTGCGCGATCTATGTCCAATTCGTACCGGTCAGCACCGGAACGTTTCAGGCGCAGATTAACGTCACCGATGATTCGCAAGGAATCGCCGGTGCGGTTCAAGTAATCACCGTCACTGGCATCGCCGTGCCTGCCGCACCAATCGCAGGCGTCAACCCTGCCGCGCTGACGTTCGCAACGCAAGCCGTGGGCACAACCAGCGGCACCCAAACGATCACACTAACGAACGCCGGAAGCGCACCGCTGAATCTCACGAGCCTTGCAATCACAGGCAGCAATGCCGGGAGTTTCGGATTTTATGCCGGTGGCGCGAAGGCGTGCCCGCTGCCCAGCGGCCCAGTTGCCGCTGGCACCGCCTGCACTGTCCTCGTGGATTTCATGCCACAAGCGCCAGGCCCGGTTGGCGCCACGTTCAGCTTCACCGACAACGCCAACGGCAGCCCGCAAGCAGTCGCACTCTCCGGCACCGGCATCGCCTCCACGGAAGTATCGGTGAAGCCAGATAACGTGGCTTTCGGAACGCAAACCGTCGGGCTAACCAGTGCTCCGGTGGGAATCACTTTAACTAATACCGGAAATGCTGTGATGGCGATCAGCAAAATTGCCATCTCGCCCGCCACCGCCGTCGAATTCACTCAGACCAACAATTGCGCCGCGACTCTGGGCCCCAAAGCCAGCTGCCTGATCAACGCGACATTCAGCGCGCAGCAGGCTGGCAGTTGGACAGCCGCAATTCTCCTCACAGACGATGCCGTCGAAAGTCCGCAAGCCATTTCGCTGAGCGGCACGTCCGTGGCGGTTTCGGTATCGGTCGCGCCGCCGGGACCGATTAACTTCGGCAGCCAGCTCGCCGGCACATCTTCAGCTCCAACCGCATTCACCGTGAAAAACACCGGCACCAGCCCCGCCGTGCTCAAGGTGACAAGCGCGAGTGTCGGCGACGCCTCCGACTTCGCTATAACGAATAATTGCACCGCAATGGTTCCAGCGTCCGGTTCCTGCACTCTGTCCGTAAAATTTAGTCCGGCGGTTGCACCCAGCGGCGCAATTTGCGGCTCCACGTCCGGCGCGAAAAACACGACGCTATCAATCAACGATAATGCGCCGGGCAGCCCGCAGACCATCGCTTTGCAAGGTTCCTCCACCGATTTTTGCGTGGATCCGCCGGGCCTCACCACGCAAACGGTCGGGGCAGGCACTGCAGCGTCGTATCAATTGGATCTTGTGACCTTCACAGGTTTCGCCGGAACTGTCGCGCTGGCTTGTACGGACCCCGCCACGGCTAGCAGCTGCACCGTGCAGCCGGCATCTGTAAGCGTCATGGGCGCTGCACCGGTACCCGTTCAAGTTAGCGTCACCACGACGGCGGGGGACAGCGTCGCATCGGCGAAGCCGAGCCCGTCCGCGCGCGTCGCACCGATGACGCCCGGGCCAATGCGGCTACTGCTCGCCGCGTTGATGTTTGTGGCGTTGTGGATCGCCGCGTCCGCGCGCGGTTCGAAGCGGGCAGCACAGCTGGCGCAAAGCATGGCGATTGGGGTGCTACTGGCAATCAGTCTCGCAGCATGCTTCGGTGGGGGAGGCGGAGCGGCGACTCCTACGGGAACGCCGAGCGGAACCTACACGCTGACGGTGACTGCGACCTACACGCCAGCGGGCTCGTCCACGGCAGTCACGCGGAGCATTCCGTTGACGCTAATCGTGCAGTAATCAAAGCGCGCGCGAAATAAATCAAAAAACTTTGATCGCCAGATCCCGCGGCTGCGCGCCCACGGGTATCAAAGCCGTCGGAGGCCGCGGCGGTGAAAGCTCCGGCTGGCCAATCGCAAGCGTCTTTGTGCGCACCACAGCCAGATCATTCGAGCCGGAATCAATCACCAGCAAAATGTCTCCGCCCGGAGTCAGCCGCGAAGTCGTCGGATACTGACCCACCTGAATCGGCCGCCCGACCACCCGCGTTTCAACGGCGACCGGCACGATGTGCCCAGCCGCGGAATCGGAAACGTATAGCGTCGCGGTCCCGGCAGCAAATGTCGCAGATGTCGGCGACATGCCTAACAGCAAGAAGTCGCCCACTTCGTTCGTCCCGGTATTTACTACGAGGAGTCCGTGCGCGGAACTGGACGAAATATAGAGCTCGCCCCCGTCCGGCTTCAACGTCAGGTCATTGGGAGTGCCGCCCAGCGCCAGATTCGCCAACAGCACCTTTCGCTTCAAATCCAGCACGGAAATTTGATTCGACGACCCGGACGTGACGAACGCCTTAGCGTTGTCCGGAAGAATCACGATCTGTTCGGGATCAGGCGCGGTAGGAATCACGCCGAGCGGCGCGAGCGAATTGCTATCGAGCACCGAAACCGTCGCGTCATCGCGGTTGGAAACGAGAACCGTCTTCCCGTTCGGCGCCGCGCGCGCGATCCACGGCCTGCGTCCCGCACGGCCGCGCGCCACGATCTGCCGCGATGCTGTGTCTATCGCGAATACCGTCCCCGTACCCGATGCCGCAACGTAAGCACGCCGTCCATCCGGCGAAAAATCAAGCGCATAAGGCGCCGCTCCCGCAGGAATGCGCGCAACGATCTGATTCGATCGCACGTCGAGCACCCAAACGTATCCGCCGGCGGAACTGAGCCCCCAAATTTCAGGCCGCGTGGGATGCGCCCGTAAACCGCTGGGTCCTGGGCCGACTGCCACCGTCGCCACAGAAGACAGCTTGATCAGGTCGAGAACGGAGACGGTACCGTCCGCCGTATTGCCGACATAAGCGAGGAGATGCAGCCCCGGACGCAGAAACGACGGCCGCAGCTCCACCGCCACTTCGCGGACGGCCAGGACCACGAGAACGAGTAGCAGAAATACGAGACGATAATTTACGGGCTGTTTCAATTGATGGTGCGGCCAAGGACGGCGGCAATCTGGCGAGCTTCGCGAATGAGCTGCTCGAATTCCTCCGGCAGAATGGATTGCGGTCCGTCCGAAAGCGCGCGATCCGGATCGTGATGCACTTCCACGAGCAAGCCATCCGCGCCAACGGCCACGGCGGCACGCGAAAGCGGCAGCACTTTATTGCGGCGTCCCGTGCCGTGCGAAGGATCCACCACAATCGGAAGATGGCTGCGTTTCTGCACCGCGGGCACCACGCTTAGGTCCAAAGTATTGCGCGTGAAATCCGAAAAAGTCCGCACTCCGCGCTCGCACAAAATCACGTTGTAATTTCCCTCGGACATTAGATACTCGCCGGCCATCAGGAACTCGTCCAGGGTCGCGGACATCCCGCGCTTCAGCAGCACCGGCTTCTTAGCGCGCCCGGCACGCTTCAGCAACGAAAAATTCTGCATGTTGCGCGCGCCAATCTGGATCACATCTGCATATTTTTCCACTAAGTCGAGCGATTCGTTGTCGATGGCCTCGGTAATTATTCCCAGCCCAAATTCCTCGCGAACTTCCGCCATAACTTGCAGCCCGGACTCGCCCAGCCCTTGAAAGCTGTATGGTGAGGTCCGCGGCTTGTAAGCCCCGCCGCGAAATAAGCGAGCGCCGGCGGCTTTCACATGCTTCGCGACGGTGAACGCCTGCTCGCGCGTTTCAATCGCGCAAGGGCCGCCGACCATTGCCACGTCCACCCCGCCAAACAGAACGTCGCCCAACGGTGTCGGGATCCGCACCACCGTGTTTTCCAGTTTTACGTCGCGGCTCACCAGCTTATACGGCTTGCTGACGGGGATGCATTCCACCACGCCCGGCATGGATTCGAGCGAGCCTATATCCACCGCGCCGCTGTTGCCGGTAATTCCGATCGCCGTCCGGCCCGCTCCCGGAATCGGATGGGCCTTGTAGCCCAACGTCTCAATGCGCTCGCAAACCGCGCGCACTTCCGCATCGGTCGCGTGAGAACGCATTACCACCAGCATGTAAGTCCCCCTATCTGAAAGCGAATCTGTGAGTCTACTGTATCGGGGAAGAAGCCTGCAAATCGCGGGCAGGCGAATCTAGTCCCCATTCGGACTGTACAGCCCGTACACATCGGCGGTGGTATACTCCGCGCGCTCACCGACGAGCAAGCACAGCGTTCGCGCCGCCAGATAGCGGAATGAAACGCGGAACCACGACTGCAACGCATGACCAGAGCATCGAAACCAAGCGGCGCCAGTGACGTGCACGTATTGACCGTCCGCACCACCCGCCGCACCGAGTTGCAGGACGTCACGGAAAAGATCGCAGCGGTCGTGCGCGATTCCGGCTGCGTCAGCGGCATTTGCCACCTGTACGTGCCACACACTACGGCAGGTGTGATCGTTAACGAAGGCTACGACCCCGCCGTCGCGCACGATATCGAAGCGGCCTTTGACCGCCTCGTTCCGCGCGTCGCAAATTCAGCCCACGCGGAAGGCAATTCCGATTCGCATATCAAGACCGCCCTGGTTGGCTCGTCGGAAACGATCTGGATCGCCGGCGGAAAACTAGCGCTCGGCCGCTGGCAAGCCATTTTCTTCGCCGAATTCGATGGCCCGCGCAGCAGGGAATTGCGCGTTAAGATCGTTCCCGATGCTTTGGGGTGAAGAAGATTTCGTTTGGCTGTAAACTCTTTTACCATGAGACGCCTTTTCTACGCTGCGGCGGCAATCTCCCTTTTGATTGTTCTGGTTAATTTCGGAATTTCCGCGAACGAGGATAGCCTGTCCCTGGAAGTCTTGGGAGACCAGCAAGTCGCCGGAAAAGCGTTCGTCGTACGCGTCAGGAACAATGGCGATAAGCGCCTCACGTATTGCATGACGATGTGCGGAAAATTGATTGACGCGGAGACTACCGCGAAAATCCCGGCCTTCACCATCCAGAAACGCAGCCGCAAACGGTGGGACATTCAGTTGTGGCGCTGCGACACAGGTGACAGCGTCGCGTCTCGCGTCATCCACGGCAGCGAGGTGGAGGAATTCAAGATCAAGCTTCTCGATCCCGGCACTTACCGCTTGCGCCTCCCTTACAAGGATGTCAGCGTTGAAGGTGTCGGCCTGCATTGCGAAGCGATTGACGACCCCAGGTCCATGAAGCAAGCCGTCTCCGACGAATTTGACGTCGTAGCCAAATCCAAATGACCCTCGGCGCGTACATTCAGGTCCCGTTCTGCCAGACCAAGTGCACGTATTGCAATTTCCACACGGGCGTTGTCGCGCGCGATAAATATCAACCTTATGCCGCGGCGGTCTGCCGGGAGATCGCTGCCGCCGCATCATCGGCGGATTTGGCGGCGCTGCGTGGCGCGACGATCGACACCGTATACTTCGGCGGCGGCACACCAAGCTTGCTGGAGCCTTCCGCGCTTGCAAACATTCTAGATTCGCTGCGCGCTAGCTTCGGCCTCGCGACGCATCCAGCGCTGGCGTCCGCAGCAGAGCCCGAAATAACGCTCGAAGCCGATCCCGAAACCATCACGCCGGAAAAGGCGCAGGCGTGGCGCGCCGCTGGATTCAACCGCATCAGTCTCGGCGCGCAATCCTTTGACGACCGCGAGCTGCAAGCCGCCGGCCGCATGCATCGCCGCGCGGACATTTTCGCAGCAGCTCAGATCCTGCGCGAAGCAGGATTGCGCAATATCAGCATGGATCTGATCGCCGGTCTAGCGCACCAGACCCGCGAATCCTGGAGCGAATCCGTAGCGCGCATCCTCGACATCCGCCCCGAGCACATTTCTATCTACATGCTCGAAATTGATGAAGGCAGCCACCTCGGCAGTGAATCGCTAGCCGGCGGCAGCCGCTACAGCGCCAAAGCCATTCCGAGCGACGACGCCATGGCCGAATATTATGACGCGGCATGCATGCGCCTCGCCGCGGCCGGCTACGAGCACTACGAAATCTCGAACTGGGGACTGCCCGGCTTTCGTTCGCGCCACAATTTGAAATACTGGCGCCGCGACCCATACATCGGCTTCGGTGCCGGCGCACATTCCTTCGACGGCGCGCGGCGTTGGTCAAACGTCCACGATTCGGCAAAGTACGTGGGCTGCATCGAGCAGGGAATTTCACCGCGCGAGCATATCGAGCCGGTCACGCAACAAGAAGCGCTCGAAGAAGAATTATTTCTTGGCCTCCGTCAGCTCGAGGGAATTGACCTCGCTCAACTCGAATGCCGCTACAATGTAAATCTGCGCGAGCGGGTCGCCCCGCTTCGCCGCGACGGTCTCGTGGAACTACAAGGCACACAACTTCGTCTCGCGGCAGATCGCCTGACAGTTTCAAACGAAGTGTTCGTCGAATTACTGGGACAGGGAGTCGAGCGTGCCTAGAGGACCCGAAAGCGCAAGCAACGGAACCGGCATTGTGGATTTACGCAGCGATACAGTGACGCGTCCCACGCCTGCCATGCGCGCGGCCATGGCCGCAGCCGAAGTTGGCGACGACGTTTACGGCGAAGACCCCACGGTAAATCGGCTACAAGATCGAGCCGCCGAAATCTTCGGCCGCGAGGCCGGGCTCTTCGTTCCCACCGGCTGCATGGGCAATCTGCTCGCGATCATGGGCTGGACGCACCGCAGCAACGAAGTGATCTGCGAGCAGCGCGGCCACGTGAACTTGTACGAACTCGCCTCCATGTCCGCAATCGCGGGGGTAACGCCGCGCCCCGTTCCCGCGCCCGAAGGAATCTTGACCTGGGACTTAATCGAGCCGGCCATCCGCGAAAAGATTTACTACGACTCCCAAACCGCGCTGGTCACTCTGGAAAATACGCACAACATGCACGGCGGCACGGTCTATCCCACAGCTGTCGCGGAAGACATTTGCGAGCAAGCGCACGCCGCAGGCTTGCGCGTGCATCTCGACGGGGCGCGCATTTTCAACGCCGCCACGGCGCTAGGCAAGGGCGTCGCGGACATCACGCGGAAATTCGACTCGATAATGTTTTGCCTCTCGAAAGGCCTGGGCGCGCCGGTAGGCTCGATGCTTCTGGGCCCGCGCGAATTCATCAAGCAAGCCCACATCAATCGCAAAATGCTCGGCGGCGGTATGCGCCAGGCGGGAGTGCTTGCAGCCGCGGGCCTAATCGCGCTGGAAGAATCACCCAAGGGCCTCCCGCGCGATCACGAAAACGCCCAGCATCTGGCGAAGGGTCTTGCAACAATCCGAGGTATTCAAATTGATCCCAAGCGCGTCGCCACCAATATCGTGATATTCGATGTGCATGGCACAGGCCGCACTGCAGCCGAAATCTCCGACGACCTAGCGCGCAAAAATATTCTGTGCGGCCCCACAGCCAAGCACGCCATTCGCATGGTCACGCACTACGACGTGGATCGCGCCGGTATAGACCGCGCCATCGCGGCAACCAGCGAAGTTCTAGCCCAGCGCGCTCCCGCTGCCGCGCATTAGTCCATTGTGCGAACCCCTTCTCGAATTGTCACTTTCGATGCAATATCCGTATCTCGCAGATCAGCAGGTCGCGAAAAAAATAGAAACGGGTGTCATCCCGAGCGCAGCGAGGGATCTGCTTTTTTGCTTAGACGGCGTACCAATTCCGGGTAGCTGTGCAGTAACTCTCTAGAGGAGATTTTGATGAACAAGCTTTTCCGAACCGTTGCGATTGGCGTCTTCACGCTCCTCGCAAGCGTGAGCACCCCTCAGTCGCATGCGCAAGCCACCCATCGCACAAATGAATCAAGCGCCGACTGGCCCTACTATGGCCACGACGCGGGCGGCACCCGCTACTCGCCGCTGAAGCAAATCAATCGCGAAAATGTGGCCAAACTCAAAGTCGCCTGGACCTTCCACGTCGGCGACATTTCCGACGGCACCGGCGGCAAAAAGCGCAGCGGCCTCGAAACCACTCCAACCCTCGTAGACGGCACGCTCTACCTCACTACAGCATTCAACCGCGTCATCGCGCTAAACCCGGAAACCGGAAAGCAGCGCTGGGCCTACGACCCCATGATTGACATCGCCGGAGATTACGGCGATGGCTTGATCAATCGCGGCGTAGCCACGTGGCTCGATGCCGAGCGCGCCAAAGGAAAGCCCTGCCGCCGCACAATCTTCGAGGCCACGCTCGACGCTCGCCTGATTGCGCTCGACGCGTCCACTGGCGATCCGTGCCTGGCCTTTGGCAATCGCGGCCAAGTCAGCCTGCGCGACGTCGCGCGCTACATCCCCGGCGAATATCACATGACGTCTCCGCCCGCGGTGATTGACGACATCGTGATCGTGGGCTCCGCAATCGACGACAACGCCCGCGTGGACATGTCCAGCGGCGTAGTCCGCGCCTTTGACGCGCGCACCGGAAAACTGCGCTGGAAATGGGAGCCGTTGCCGCCGAATGTAGAAAGCGACAAGTCAGCGCAGGCTCCCAACACCGCAACGTGGCGTACCGGCGCCGGCAACGCTTGGTCCGTAATGACCGTAGATCCGCAGCGCGACCTCGTCTTCGTCCCCACGGGCAGCCCCAGCCCCGATTACTACGGCGGCATGCGTCCCGGCGACGACAAATGGGCCGACTCGATCGTCGCGCTGCACGCCAAGACCGGTGAGATGGCTTGGGGATTTCAGCTCGTCCACCACGACCTCTGGGATTACGATTCCGCTTCGCCCCCGTTGCTCGCGACCATCAAGCATGATGGGAAAGAAGTTCCGGTCGTAATCCAGGGCAATAAAACCGGCTTCCTTTACGTTCTGAATCGCGATACCGGCGCCCCCATATTCCCGGTGGAAGAGCGGCCGGTTCCGCAAACCGACGTCCCAGGCGAAGTGACGTCTCCCACACAACCGTTTCCCGCCGCGCCGCCCGCCGTCAGCCCGCAAAAGCTCACCGCCGACGACGCCTGGGGCATCACTCCGGCTGATCGTGATTATTGCCGCGAACGCATCAAGGCCCTTCGCAATGAGGGCCTCTTCACTCCGCCGAGCATCAACGGATCGCTTTCCGTCCCCGGCAACGCCGGGGGCATGAATTGGAGCGGCTACGCCTACGACCCGCAGCTGGGCCTCCTGCTGGTTAATTCGAATAATCTTCCCGCCGAGATGGGAGTAATTGCGGCAGACAAATATTGGGACGCCGTGGACAAAAACACGAGCGATCTGGAATACACCCAGCAGCGCGGCGCTCCCTACGGCATGTTCCGAACGTTTCCCTCTGCGAAAGCGCATCGTCTGCCGTGCGCGCCGCCGCCGTGGGGAACGCTCACCGCGGTAGACCTGAACAAAGGAACGATTCAGTGGCAGGTCCCGCTCGGCTCACTAGCGCCAACCAAGCCTATCGTCCCACTGGGGGCACCCAGCCTCGGTGGACCAATTGTCACTGCAGGCGGCTTGGTCTTCATCGCCGGAACCCTGGTAGATCCCGAGATTCGCGCATTCGACGTGGAAACCGGCAAGGAAATCTGGCGGTCGGAGCTGCCGACCAGCGGCGCTGCCACTCCGATGACTTATCAGTTGCGCTCAAACGGAAAGCAATACCTCGTGATCGCCGCCGGCGGCCACGCCAAGGTCAAAGAAGAAAAGCAAAGCGACGCCATCGTGGCATTTACGTTGCCCTAAGAGCAAATCGTTGCGCTGGTGACGTGGCGCAAGTCTTGGTTCCAAAGTTCGGTTACAAATCTAGAGGCGTTTTCACGATTTCAGCGACGGTTGCTCCAATCCTTGTGAAATCGCGGACGTTCCAAGTCAGCAAAACATGTGCCCCAGCCTTCAAAGCACATTGAGCAATGAGTGCGTCGTATGTGGCCGCGCCGACGATTCCGCTAGCTGAAGCCCGCTCAAGCGCGGAAGCATATTCCTGTTCAGTGAGCGTGATCAGCGTAAGCCTTTCGCGTATTTGTTCGATGATGCGAACGCCTTCTGATCCAGCGATGCGCGGCCGCACAGGCAAACCGGTGAGTGAAGAATACACCTCGCCGAGCGAGTGCAGCGCGCAAGAGTCGTCTTTTCCTGCGCCAAGGAATAGCTTTGCACTGGATGTGTGTTGCGGATGGTCGGCGTAAAAGACGGAAACCAAAACAGAGCTATCGAAGAAAGATCTCAAGAATGATTGCCCAGCAGGCGACGTGCTCGTTCCTCGCGGACTTGGCGGATAGCATCATCAAATACGCGCTGCGGCAGCGGCCTTCCGGTACGGTAAACGGATAGCCCGTTTTCCCAAACCATGCCGCTACCTTCCGGTACTTCCTTATCCGCAGATTCGAGTGGCAACTCTCTTTCTACTAGCTGCGCGAGGTAGTCCTCGACCGATAACCCTCTGGCAGACGCCAAGGCCTCAAGCGCCGCAGCGATTTCCGGTTTTACATCCAGAGTCATGGAGCTCCTCTGCAATCCGCTTAAGCGAAGTTTAAGTCACACACTTTATCCTGTCACGCGAAATTCCCTTCGTCCCTGGCAGGTTGTGTGGTTGCTCGTTCAATAAAACGACGTCCGCTGCCAAATACTCTCGTCCCCGCGCATATGGTATAAACAAAAGTCGTACTGCGAGATAACTTTTCGTTATGGGCGAGGAACCGTGGAATTTGCTCTGACCGACGAACAGAAACAGCTTCGACGAACCGTGCGCGAGTTCGCCGAAGGTGAAATCCTGCCGCACGTGATGGAGTGGGACGAAGCTTCGAAATTTCCTTCCGATTTGATCCCCAAGCTGGCCGAGATGGGATTCCTCGGCGTGATTTTTCCCGAGAAATACGGCGGTGCGGGTATGGGCTACGCCGAATACGCCATCATCATCGAAGAGCTGTCACGTGTGGACGGTTCCATCGGCATCATCGTGGCTGCGCACAATTCCCTCTGCACCAATCACATCTACAAATTCGGCAGCGAAGAACAAAAAAAGAAATACGTCGCGCCGCTCGCCCAAGGCAAAAAACTTGGCTGCTGGTCGCTCACCGAGCCCGAAGCTGGTTCCGACGCCGGCGGCACGCGCACCAAGGCCGTCAAGAAAGATGGCGCTTGGGTCATCAACGGTTCGAAGACGTTCACCACCAACGGCCACTACGCGGACGTCTGCGTGGGCATGGCGGTCACCGATGCCGCAAAGAAGAGCCACGGCATCTCTGCGTTCATCATCGAGAAGGGCACTCCTGGCTTCAAACCCGGCAAGAAAGAAAATAAACTTGGACTACGCGCCAGCGACACCAGCGAAGTCGTCTTCACCGATTGCAAAGTCCCGACTGAAAATCTGCTAGGCAAGGAGGGCGAAGGCTTCGTCAACAGCCTGCAAATTCTGGATGGCGGCAGGATTTCCATCGCCTCGCTGGGTCTCGGCATGGCGCAAGGCGCTTACGAATGTTCGGTGCGTTACGCGAAACAGCGCAAACAATTCGGCAAAGCCATCGCTGAATTTCAGGCCATTCAGTTCAAGCTCGCCGATATGGCCACACAGATCGAAGCCGCACGGTTGCTCACGTATCAAGCTGCCTGGCTCGCCGATCGCGCCATCGCGGCAGGGGATTACGACGCGCGAATCACTCAGGAATCCAGCATGGCGAAACTCTACGCCGGAGAAGTAGCCGTCCGCGTGGCGAACGAAGCCGTGCAGATCCACGGCGGCTACGGTTTCATCAAGGATTATCCGGCCGAAAAATTTTACCGTGACGTAAAACTTTGCACCATTGGCGAAGGCACCAGCGAAATCCAGCGCATGGTAATCGCGCGCCAAATTCTGGGAAGCAAATAAGAACCGCCGTCGGCGGGCAGAAAACTTGCCGTCCCGTCGCGGATAGTCGAGGGAACAAGCGCGCTTAGGAATTTCGCAACTGCAAGCGCTCACCCGCATCTGTAATAATCGGTTCCAGTGATACCATTCCGAAGCCGTAATTCACATTGCGATGACTGTGTCCGTCGAAAACTGGGCCGAGCAGGTGCGCGCAGGAGACGTCCGCGCGATTTCGCGCGCGGTATCAGCGATCGAAAATCGTGAGCCGCAAGCGGAAGAAATCTTGCGCCAGCTTTTCCCGCATACCGGCAAAGCCTATCGCATCGGCATCACCGGCGCGCCGGGCACGGGCAAGAGCACGCTGGTGGACCGCCTCGCCGGCCGCTATCGCCACGAGAAAAAAACCGTTGGCATCATCGCAGTGGATCCATCGAGCCCCTTCACGGGCGGCTCAATACTCGGCGACCGCGTCCGCATGCAGGGCCACGCCACGGATACGGGAGTTTTCATTCGCTCGATGGCCACGCGCGGATTTTTGGGTGGCTTGTCTCAGGCGACCCGAGATACGACGCTGCTCCTCGACGCCGCAGGAAAAGAGATCATCCTCGTCGAGACAGTCGGCGTCGGCCAGGGCGAAATCGAAATCGTACGTCTCGCCGATTGCACGATAGTCGTGCTGATGCCCGGAATGGGCGACGACGTGCAAAGCCTGAAAGCCGGCCTGATGGAAATTGGCGATATCTTCGTCCTCAATAAATCCGACCGCGAAGGCGCGGACCGATTCGAGCAGCAACTGAAAGCAATTTTGCAACTGGTGCCTGAACGCGACGGCTGGAAACCTCCGGTGGTCAGAACTGTTGCCACCGAAAACAAGGGCATCGACGAACTAGAAAAGCAGATCGCGCTCTTCCGGCAACACTTCGAAAAAGCGCAAGAGGGCAAAGCGCGCGAAATCGCGCATTGGAAGGAATGGATTCTGCAACTGCTGGAAACCCGCCTGATGGAGCGGGTCGCCAACCGCCATCTCAGCGAAGAAAAGCTCGACAAAATCGCGGCGCAGGTAGCCGAACGAAAAATGGATCCCTACGGCGCCGTGAACGAAATTCTGGCGCGCGCGGGACTTGGGGAGAAAAGTTGAAACTGGGAAACCTGGAATTTCACATTATTTCGGATGGGCACGTGTACTTGGATGGCGGCGCGATGTTTGGAGTGATTCCCAAGGTGCTTTGGGAGAAGAAAGTTCCCGCCGATGCGCGAAATCGAATTCAGCTGGCCATGAATTGCCTGCTGGTTCGCGCCGGAGACAAGACGATTCTCGTCGAAACCGGCGCCGGTGGAAAGATGAACTCCAAGCTGCGCGATATTTACGCGCTCGATGGTCCGTTCCTCGAAACTCGGCTTCGCGACCACGGCCTCGACCGCACGGAAATCGATGTCGTCATCAACACGCACCTGCACTTCGATCACTGCGGCGGGAACACGCGAATCGAAAAAGATAAGGTTGTCGCTACGTTTCCCAGCGCCAAGTACGTCGTCCAGCGTGGCGAATTCGAACATGCTAAAAATCCCAGCGAACGCGACCGCGCCAGTTATTTCCCGGAAAATTTCATGCCCATCGAAGCCGCCGGCAAACTGGCGCTGCTCGAAGCGGATCGCGCCATCGCGCCCGGTGTGGAATTGATCCGTGTCCCAGGCCACACCGCAAATATGCAATGCGTGAAATTAACCGGCGGCGGCCAGACTGCGTTTTTCTTCGCCGATCTCGTGCCGACCACGGCGCACCTGCCTCTGCCATGGATCATGGGATACGATTTGTATCCGATGACCACGCTCGAAAACAAGAAGAAGTGGATTCCGCAAGTGATTCAAGAGGGCTGGATCGCGCTCTTCGGGCACGACGCGAAAACTCCGGCGGGGCATTTGCGGGAACGCGACGGCGTTTGGGAAATCGAACCTATCAAGGTGGATTGAGCATGGCCAAAACTGCAAAGCCACGCAACAAGAGCAAGGTCAAGCACACAAACGAATCCGTGAAGATCGCGATCATCGGCGGCAGCGGCCTGTATCACATGGCCGGCCTCACCGATACGCGCGAAGTCCGCGTGAAAACTCCCTTCGGCGATCCCTCCGACGCGGTCGTAATCGGCACCCTCGAAAATAAACGAGTCGCTTTTCTAGCGCGGCACGGACGCGGGCACGTCTACTCGCCGAGCGACATCAATTACCGCGCCAACGTCTGCGCGCTGAAAATGCTCGGCGTCGAGAGAATCATTTCCGTCAGCGCGGTTGGCTCCTTGCGCGACGATCTGCCTCCCATGGATTTTCTAGTGCCCGATCAATTTTTCGACCGCACCAAGGCGCGCGCCTCCACCTTTTTCGGCGGCGGCATTGTCGCGCACGTCGGTTTCGACAAGCCGACCTGCACCTATCTCTCAGCGCATGTCGCCGAAGCCTGCGACCGCGCCGGAGTGAAAGCGCATCGCGGCGGCACCTACGTCTGCATGGAAGGCCCGCAGTTTTCCACCCTGGCCGAATCGCACACCTACCGCCAGTTGCTTTTCGACGTGATTGGAATGACCAATCTCACCGAAGCCAAACTCGCCCGCGAAGCGGAAATCTGCTACGCCACTATCGCTATGATCACGGACTACGATTGCTGGCACCCGCAACACGACGCGGTAACTCTCACCGAAATCATTGACAACTTGACGCGCAACACGGCCAACGTCCAAACCGTGCTGCACGAAGCGATCCGCGAATTGCCCGACGCTCGCGGCTGCAAATGTGAGAAGGCGCTGGCTCACGCGATTGTCACGGATCGCACGATGATTCCTGCCGCGACGAAAAAACGTCTGGCGCCCATCATTGGAAAATACATTGATTGAGCGAATGGCGGCGCCTTCACCCTAGCGCGAAGCAAAAAACGGGGTCTCAGACGGCCGAACAGTTTTTTATTCTGAAACAAGGGAGACAACATGTCTTTATTAGTGGTCGGTTCGGTTGCATTCGATGGCGTCGAGACGCCGCACGGAAAAAATGACCGGATGTTGGGTGGCGCCGCCAGTTACATCGCGTTGTCCGCGTGCCATTTCGCGCCGGTGCGTATGGTTGCGATCGTTGGCGATGACTTCACCGACAAGGACATGGCCGTCTTCAAGCACCGCCACATCGATCTCACCGGTGTTGAACGCGCCAGCGGCAAGACCTTCTACTGGGCCGGTCGCTACAACCTGAACATGAACGAGCGCACCACGCTGGTCACCGAGCTCAACGTCTTCGCGAATTTCAACCCGACTTTGCCGGATTCTTACACCGATTCTCCTTTCATTTTTCTCGGCAACATAGACCCCACCTTGCAACGCTCGGTGCTGAAACAGGCGAAGCGCAAACCCAAGCTCGTAGGCCTGGACACGATGAACTATTGGATCGAGCGCACCCACGACGAACTGAGAGAGACGCTGAAGCACGTTCAGGTTCTCGTGATCAACGACGACGAAACCCGCCAACTCACCGGCGAACACAACCTCACGCGCGCAGCCAAGGAAATCTTCAAGATGGGCCCGAAGACGCTGGTCATCAAGCGCGGCGAGCACGGCGCTCTGATGATTCACGAAAAATTCCTGTTCTCGGTGCCCGCGTTCCCGCTGGAATCTGTTTACGATCCCACCGGCGCCGGCGACAGCTTTGCGGGCGGCTTCATGGGCTATCTCGCGGGCGTAGGTAAAATCACCGAGCACACACTGCGCAACGCGATGGTCTACGGCTCGGTGCTCGGCAGCTTCGCGGTGGAAAAATTCGGCGTCGAACGCCTGACAAAACTCACGCGCCGGGAAATTACAACGCGCGCGCATCAATTCTCGAAGCTCACGTCTTTCAAACTCTGAAGTCCGCGGCGAACCGATCGCCAACAGAGAAGCTCCTGGTCCCATCAGAAGTGGTATCCTTCGCCGTGGCCGGCGCAGGTGCCGCGCGCGCCCGCGGGTAGGTCGTGACTTCAGCTACGGCCACCACACCACCGCTACCCTCTCGCATTTGATCTCATTAACCAGAATTAAATGCCTTCCGCTCTTAACTCCTGCCCCAGCTTCCGGTAGAATCGCGCCTGCGCAAGGCACGGGGGTGTCATGCTGCACGATCTGAATTCCTACATTCTGTTGCGGCTGATTCTCGCGGCGGTGCTGGGCGGAGCGATCGGCCTCGAGCGGCAGCTCCGCCGCAAGCCCGCGGGCATTCGCACTAACATGCTGATCTGTTTCGGCGCCGCGCTGTTTACGATCATTTCCTACGTAATGGCCGGTGAAGTAACGGGCGACCATACCCGCATCGCGGCCCAGATCATCCCCGGCATCGGTTTCATCGGCGCCGGCGTGGTGATTCGCGAACGCGGCGCCGTCCTGGGCATCACCAGTGCCGCTACAATCTTCGTGATGGCGAGCATCGGGATGGCCGTCGGCGCGGGGATGCTGGGAACCGCAATTTTCGCCACGTTGCTGGTGCTGGTGGCACTGGTAGCGCTCGGCATGCTGGAAGACCGCCTAGGCCTGCACGCGCAAATGATGACGTTCCAATTGACTACCTCCACCGCACCCGCCGATCTCCTCATGTCCGCTCACAAAATAGTCGAAGAAGCCCGCATCTCCGCTCGTCACTGGCAAACCCGCAAGCAGGACAATGCCATGATCGTGGACTTTGAAGCCGAGGTCACCTACCCGCAGGAGCGGGAACTCCTCACCAAATTTGGCACGCTCAACGCGAAAGTCGAAGTGCGCCCATCGCAAGGGTGACGCGTCACAACCGACGCCCGTGCAGCACCGAGCGAGCCGCCCGTCGGCCTGCAGAGCCACGCCAAGTGGCCCGTGCCATATGCCGCAAATCGGCGCTCCACGCGGCAACCAAACACCGCGCAGGGGAATCCGAGTTGACGGTTGTGCGCCGGGATGCTATCAATTCTTGACTCATATTTAAGGGACTTGCTGGCGGTTTGTTCGCTTTCCTCGTTCCGCTATCCCGGCGCAGCTGACAAAGAGCGCGCAATATTTCACGAATTCTACGATTGAAAATCACAGGAGGAACGGATTGATGCTCTTGCGGTGGAGCGCGCTCGGGATGCTCGTCTTGGTGTCCATCGTCGTCTCGGGTTGTAGCTCCAGCAGCACATCCGTTCAACCGAACCCCACTCCGGCGATCACCGCGCTCTATCCGGCCAGCATCACCGCGGGCAGTCAGTCCTTCACGATGTTCATTAACGGTACGGGGTTCATTGCCGGTTCGTCTGGGACGACCACCGCGTATTGGAATGGCTCGCCGCGCGCCTCCACGGTAAATCTCAATACCGACGAAATCGCGATCACCGTGCTGGCTTCGGATGTGGTCTCGCCGGGCACCGCCGCGGTGACGGTTTCAAATCCGATACCCGGCGGCGGAGTCAGCCAGAACGCCGCCACTTTTCAGGTTTATCCGGTGCAGCCAAACGCTCCCCAGGTTTCCAGCATCAGTCCCGCTTCCGCCACCCCCAGGGGCGCGGCGTTCACCGTCACCGTGAACGGCGCAAATTTTGTCGCCGGCAATGCGGACAACATTTGCACTGCGATGCCGCCGCCGACCCCGCCTTACAGTGGCTCAGTCGTTTCCTGGAACGGAAGCCCGCGCTGCACCACTTTCGTGAGCTCCACGCAACTAACCGCGCAGATTACCGCCGCCGACATAGTCACCGCCGGTTGTGACAACATCAGCGTCTTCACCTACGGCGGCGGGGGAAATGTCGTCTACTCGCCCGCGGTCAGCTTTACCGTCGCCTCTTCCGGCACTCCCGTGATCTGTTCGATTTCTCCCGCGAGTGTCGTTGCCGGCGCCTCGGCGTTCACGCTCTCCGTTGTCGGCGCAGGCTACTCGTCCGGTTCCACGGTTGATTGGAACGGCAGCTCTCGCACCACCAACTTTGTAAACGCCAATTCGCTGCAAGCGCAGATCACCGCCACGGACGTTGCGAAGGCGGGAACCGCTGCGATCACGGTGAAGGGTAGCGGCGGCACGTCCGCAGCGGTCAATTTCGTGATTTCGCCCACTCCTCCTACCACTCCAACGATTGCTTCCGTCACGCCCACCGACGCCACGGCGGGCGGCATAGCGTTCACTCTCACCGTCACAGGCACGAATTTCATTCCGCAATCGGTGGTTGATTGGAACGGCGGCGCGCGCGCCACCATCTTCAAAAGCGCAACGTCCCTGACGGCGGCGATTCAAGCCTCCGACATCGCCACAGCCGGCACCGCCGAGATCACTGTGGTCAGCTTCGGCGCGAATGGCGGCGTCGCCACTTCCGCGCCTTTGCCCTTCACGATCAATGCAAGCTCCATGTCGGCGCAATTTCCGCAGGTCGTTTCCGTGAGCGCGGGCGGCGGTGCCGCCAACGGTCCCAGCGAAGCCCCCGCAATCAGCGCCGACGGGCGCCACGTGGCGTTCTATTCCGAAGCCAAGAATTTGGTCACCCCGCAAGCTGCCGGCAACGTTTTTGTGCGTGATACGTGCGCCGGCGCTGCGAGCTGCACGCCCAAGACAGTCTCCGTGGATGTCGCGTCCGATGGCAGCGCCCCCAACGGAAAAACCGGCAGGCAAGTCGCCATCAGCGCCGACGGCCGCTTCGTCGCCTTCATTTCTCGCGCCACCAACCTCGTACCCGCAGGCGCGGCGGTCGTGTCCGGTTATTGGGAGCTATATGTCCGTGACATGTGCACGGGCCTCAATGCGCCCTCCGGGTGCGTGCCTACCACCAAGATGATTTCAGTCGCGGATGAGGGAACCGCCGCAAACGCGCCAAGCTCCAGCCCGTCGATCAGCGGCGATGGCCGCTACGTCGCATTCGTTTCGGGTGCGACGAATCTCGCCGCGAAATCCATCGCTTCAGGGTCACAAGTCTACATTCGCGATACCTGCGAAGGTCCCACGGGCACGAAGTCGTGCGTTCCCTCGACCCTTTCAGTTCAGGTTGACAAAGATGACCAGCTCACGAGTGCGCAAGCCGGACGCCCCGCGATTTCCGCCGACGGTAGATACGTCGCGTACGAAATTTGGGCGGCGCAGTCTGTTGCGCAAAAGGCCGTCAGCACTTCGCAGATCGTCCTCGCCGATACATGTCTGGGCGTCGAAGTCCCCGTCGTCTGCAACCCAACCGCGGAAAGAATTTCCGACGGGCCGGACGGCGCGACGCTGAGCGGCGCCAATATTTTGCCTTCTATCAGCAGTGACGGTCGCTTCGTGGCCTTCGAGTCGCAGCCCGCGGAATCCGCAAACGCAAACACCGGCAGTACGAGCAAAGCATTCTTGCGTGATACCTGCGTCGGCCCCACGGCGCCGGATGGTTGCACGCCGTCTACGATTCAGATCGCTACCGACGCCAGCGCCTCGGCCGCAAAATCGCAAACTTTTTCGCCGGCCGTGAGCGCGTCGGGAAGATATGTCTCGTTCGTCTCCGGAATCGTGTCCGGCGCGCCAGCGGGTGAAGTAGCCACAGAGGGCTCGTTGCTCGTCCGCGACACCTGCTTCGCAGCGACTCTGCCATGCACTCCGCGCACTTACATGGTTCCTTCCAGCGCAGCCGCGCTGTCAGCCGCGCACGTAACACTCGCAAGTTTCAGCACAGCGAATTCGCCGAAGGTCGCGCCGCTGGTCGTAGACAGATACAGCGCCGCGCCCATCAGCTCCGACGGGCGCTTCGCCGCCTTCTACGCTCCCGACACAGTCGCCGCGCAACCAGCAAGCGGCATCGGCGACGTCTACCTGACCATCACACCGTTCCAGTAACCACGACAGTTCGCGAAATCAAGCACCACCGCTCGATGGCGCAACGCCATCTGGGAGTGCGGGAGCTTGCTCCCGCTTTTCCGGCGCGAAGCTTGCTTCGCGTACAGTAAACGTAGCGACCGGCGCAGCGGATGCCATTTGATCCGCGCCACTCCAAAGCATCGTGCATGGGTCACGTTCATCCAAGCCGCCCGCTGCTCCTGCTCGGATGTAAACACCCCCGCGAGCACCTGTGGACTCATCGCCAGAAATTCCTTATTCTCCTCTGCGGCACATGCCGCAAACTCTTAAGCCTGCACCACTCCACTCCGGCGCTTCGGTGCGCATCGTCTCGCTTGCGAGTCCCGTGGACGAATCCCGCCTCGACTCCGGCATAAAGGAAATCGAGCGTCTCGGCTACCAGGCCAAGCTCGATCGCGCGCGCGCACTGGCGCGCGGCGGATTTTTTGCCGGTTCGACGCCCGACCGCAGCGCCGCGCTGAAAGAAGCGCTCACCGAAAGCGATTCGAACGCGATCTTCTGTTCGCGAGGCGGCTACGGCTCGAACTACTTGCTCGAAGGCCTCAGCGTCGCGCTCGCGACGCCGAAAATCCTGCTCGGCTACAGCGATATGACTTCGCTGCAGATTTTTCTCTGGCAAAAATTTCGCTGGGTCACGCTATACGGACCGATGGTCGCCGCGGGCCTGGATAAAGGCCCGGGCGTAGCAGAAGGCTACGATCCAGACAGCTTCACGCGCGCGCTCACGGAAACCAAGCTGGGCTGGCCGATCCCATTGCCCGGCGCCGAAGCCATCATGCCCGGTTCGGCCGATGGCACTTTGCTCGGCGGCTGCCTCACGCTCATCGAAACCGCGCTCGGTACTCCTTGGGAATTGGAGACGCACGGCGCCATCCTGGTCCTGGAAGATCGCGGTATGAAACCCTGGCAAGTGGACCGCGCGCTGATACACCTGAAGCAAGCCGGAAAATTGCGCGGCGTCTCTGGCGTGCTGCTCGGCGAATTCCCGGAGTGTGAAGGGCCCGGGGCCACTGAAACCGTCCAGGACGTCGCTCGCCGCATTTTAGGCACGATGGGGTTTCCGGTCGTCTGGGGCGCAGCCATCGGCCACACCAAGCGCCCGATGCTGACACTGCCACTGGGAGTGCGCGCGCGCCTGAAGGCCGACGAAACGTCGCAATTGGAGATTCTGGAGCCGGCCTGCCGCGCGTAGAGATTGCTGCGAAGCTAGAGACTGACTGAGGAGCAAGGACATCGCAACGAAATCGAATCGAGTCACCGAACACATCCACCTGCTCGGCATCGCCGGCGCCGCCATGGCGCCTGTTGCGGGCATGTTGAAAGAGCGCGGCTTCCACGTCACGGGTTCGGACGTGAATGTTTACCCGCCCGCCTCCACTCTCCTCGATTCGCTCGGCATCCGCTGGAACGAAGGCTTCCGCCAGGAAAATTTGCAACCCGCGCCCGATCTCTGCGTCGTCGGCAACGTGATCGCTCGCGGCAACCCGGAAATCGAATATATCCTCGACGAAAAATTACCCTACTGCTCCATGCCCCAGCTACTTGAGGAATATTTCATCCCCAACCACACCTCCATCGTCATCGCCGGCACTCACGGAAAAACCACCACCACCGCGATGCTCGCCTGGATCTTCCACGTAGCAGGACGCAAGCCCGACTTCC
>JBAQGJ010000052.1:0-60732 GCA_049287725.1 Candidatus Acidiferrales bacterium
TAGCGCGCGGTGGACTCCCACTCCACCGCCTCGCGCCCGGTAAGAGTGTGTGGCGCGTTCGAGCCGTCCTGGCCCCACGCGGACTTGCCGTTGTACGCGGCGACGATGTGTTGCGGTTCGACAACAATTTCGGAATACAGCTTATTTGGTGCCTTGGTGATCAGCGAATACGAACCGGAAGAGGAATCGGCAGAAGGATACGCAGTAGAATCCGATTGTCGCGAGGAATTTTCCGCCGGCGCGACGCGCAAACTGCCTTCGATTGTCAGGGATTGGATCCGCGCAAGCGCCCGCGCGCCGCCTTCCGCGCGAATGTACTCAGCAACGATTTTCTGGGGAGTTTGCTCGCCACCACCAGCGGCGCCAACGCAAACAAATGAAATCAGCGCACCCATCGTGACTGATAGAAATCGCCAGCCGATGCGCCGCGCGCCGCTCATGGCAAGCCCACCACGCTACTGCACTCGCTGGATGTAGCGCGCCTCGGAAGTATCCACCTTGATCTTATCGCCGTTGCCCACAAACGGCGGCACGTTCACCACCAGGCCTGTCTCGAGTTTCGCCGGCTTCATCACTGAACTGGCCGTGGCCTTCTGAATGGTCTGCTCGGTCTCCACCACCGTCAAATCCACGGTGTCCGGCAGCAGCACGCCGATCGGCTTCTCATCGTAATATTCGATTTTCACCGGCAAATTGGGAATCAGGTAATCCCGCGTGTCGCCGACGATGTCGTTCTGCAGCGCCAGTTGCTCATAATTTTGCGTGTTCATGAAGTGATGCTCGTCGCCGTCGCTGTAGAGATATTCGAATTCGATTTCGTCCACCACCACCTTCTCGACGAATTCTTCCGCCCGGAATCGGTAATCCAGCATCGAACCGTTGCGCAGGTTGCGCATTTTCGTCTGCATCGAACCGCGCTTGTTCCCCGGAGTGCGATGGTCCACGCTGTAAATCACGCACAAATCGCCCTCGTGCTTGATGATCATTCCGGGGCGCAGTTGGGTTGCCTTTAGCATTACCAGCTCCTGAATTCCTGTGGGAAGTTTCTCCGCTCAGGGAGTTTCCAGTCATCGAAAAACTAGAGAATCTTAAGACGACCGAGCAGCCGCCGCGAGACGCGCGCGCCGCTCTCAACGCAGATTTTGTGCTGCGCGGAAACCGCTATTATAGCGGCCCTCGAACGCCACGGTCAAACGAACGCTTTGCGCGAACAATATGGCTCTTGACCGCAAACAGTTTCCGCGTACTCATACTAGTCTATGGCAGCCGACGCCCATCGTCCGACGTGGAAGACTCTGCTGGCCTTCTCGATCATTTATTTCGTGTGGGGATCCACGTTCCTCGCCATTCGCGTGGGCGTCCGCGAAGTTCCTCCATTGGTCCTCGCGGCGATGCGCTTTGTGATTGCTGGCGTGGTCCTCTACGGCTGGATGCTCGCTCGCGGCGAGCGCTCGCCCACCGCCCGCGAATGGAGGTCGGCGTCCTTGCTCGGATTCATAATTTTCGTCCTCGATTATGGAATGCTGTTTTGGGCCGAACAGCGCGTTCCTTCCGGCATTGCCGCCGTCATGCTGGCCACCATCCCGGCTTTCATGGCGCTATCGGAAATCCTCTTCCTGCGCACGCAGCGGCTCACGGTCCGCTTGGGCGTGGCGCTTCTGGTCGGGCTTGCCGGCGTCGCCGTGCTAGTCAGCCGTTCGCTCAACGTCGGCGGCGCGCCGATCGAAAAACTCGGCGCCGCGGGACTGATCTTTGCCTCGATCAGTTGGTCAATCGCTTCGATTCTCACGCGCAAGTTGCCATTGCCGGAGTCCAAAGTAATGAGCTCGGGCGCCCAGATGCTCGCCGGCGGTGTGTTCCTGACTCTCACAGCAGCCGTCTTCGGCGAATTCCGCAATTTTCATCCGTCGGCCGTCTCGCGCGGAGCGTGGTTCGCGCTGGCCTATCTGATCGTCGCTGGCTCGATCATCGGTTTCACGGCGTACGTCTGGCTGATTCATCACGAATCGCCCACCAAAGTCGGCACATACGCATACGTGAATCCGATTGTGGCGGTGCTGGTGGGATATTTCCTCGGCGGCGAAGCGCTCAGCTCGCGAACGCTTCTGGGAACGCTATGCGTACTAATCAGCGTGATCGTGATCACCACCACGCGTGCGAAGAAATCACAAGCCGCCCTCGTGGTCGAAAGCGCGCCAGAAAGCGTAGGCTCCTAATCTCTATTTCGATTCTGTGCCGAGCGAGTGCGAGAAGAGCCAAGGAAATAATTTCGGATCATCGTAAGCTCTGTCCCACGAGTCGTGCTTAACGCCGGGGTATTCGGTGTAACGAACATCAGCTCCCGCCGCTTTCATGGCTGCATACATCCGCTGAGATTCCGTCACCGGGACAATGTCGTCGTCACCGCCGTGAAAGATCCACACCGGGATCTTGCCGATTTTCGCGGCCGCGTCGGAATAGCTCTTCGGACTGTCGGGCGGCGTCCATTTGGCAAGGTCCGGATGAGCTTTGAGCGTGGCTGCGGGCGGGCGAATGCCTCCGCAAATCACCACGAGGGCTGCGAACCGGCCGGGATATTTTTCCGCCAGGCGCCACGAACCATAACCTCCCATCGAGATTCCGGTCAGATATGTGCGCCTCGCATCACCGTGGAATTCCTTAGCCGCCGCATCCAAAGTGGCGATGGCTAGTTCGTCCATCGGCGGCTGGGTCCACCAGAGATTTTTCGGGCATTGTGGCATCACCACAATCGCCGGCATGACGCTGCGGTTCGTGCGGATGGCCACCCCGATGCCCACATCGGTTTGTTGCAAGCCGTCGTCGCCTCGTTCTCCGGCCCCGTGAAGAAACAATACGATCGGCCATTGCTGATGGGGCGTCCAATTCTCCGGCACGAAAACTTGATATCGGAACGCTGCTCCTCGCACAGTAATACTGCGATCGAGAAAGCCGGTCTCGTGCTTTTTGGCGAGTGCGGGCACCGTGATTGCCAGCGAGAGAATTGCGAATGCGATCAGTCTTTTCGGTGAAAACCCCACGAATCCCCCTGACATAAACTCTAACATGGCAGAACCAGTCCGCAGCTCGGCAACTCTACACCTCTGATAAGCTGTACGAAGCAGGCGTTCGGCCACAATCAGCAACCGGCATATATAGCCGGACGTCTAACGTTGCATGGCGATGGGACGGCGGCTCGAACTCGACGCAGCGCGCGGGCTGATGCTGGTGTGGATCACGCTCACGCATTTGCCGACGGCTGCCAGCGCGTACGTCAACCAGCCGTTCGGTTTCGTTTCCGCGGCGGAGGGCTTCATTTTCCTCTCGGCCCTGTTCACCGGACGGATTTACTTTCGCCTGGCCGAGCACGACGGCTATCACGCCATGACCCGCAGGTTGTGGGGCCGCACGTTCCGCCTCTATTGTTACCACGCGCTCTTGCTTGCTTTTGCGTTTCTGGTCGCGGTACCCATCGCGTCTCGCGGCAATCGTCCTGGGCTGCACAATCTTCTGGATTTTTACTTCATGGCCGGCGCGAAGCAGTCCGTCACCGAAGCCGCTCTGCTTATTTACCGCCCGCCGCTGCTCGACATTCTGCCGATGTACATCATCTTTCTGATGTTCACCTCCGGCGCGCTGCTGCTTTCGCGCAAGATCGGATGGAAGCCCATATTGTGGACGGGTTTCGTCCTCTGGGGGCTCGCGCAATTCGGTCTTCGCGATATTTCCTATACATTTTTGACGCGGTTTATTCCCATACGAATTCCGCTGCACGAAATGGGATCCTTCGATCTCTGGGGTTGGCAATTCCTCTGGATCGTCGGCGTCTGGCTCGGCGTGCGCTGGGCTAAGAATGACCTGCCGATCGGAACGTGGGCGAAGCGATTGGTGATCCCGGCTGCGGTCATCGCTTCCGTATTTTTTATATTGCGGCGCGCCATCGAGCATGGGTTGCAATTGGGCCCAAGCGAATTCCTCTTCGACAAATGGCATCTGGGACCGGTGCGTTTGCTCGACTTCGCCGCCGTGGCCACCCTGCTGATCGTTTCCCAATCCCTGTGGAAGCTGCTGGCGATCCGGCCTCTCGTCCTGATGGGGCAATCTTCGCTTCAGGTTTTTTGCATGCACCTTTTGTGCTGCTTTGGAGGACTCACCCTGCTGGGCAATGCGTCAATGCTGAGCGGCTGGCGGCAAATCGCGCTGTTGACCGGGACCTTTGCGGCGATGCTGGCCACCGCGAAAATCTTCTCGAAGAGTGAGGCCAAGCAAGAACGTCAGCCCAAACCGCAAGCTACTGCCGGAACGCGCACCCAAGTTGCTCCGGTGCGCTACGCGCTTGCGGCAAATCCGGACGGGTCCGATCATCGCTCCCAGGGAATGGGCTGAATCACCTCAAGTCGCAGAGCTGAAGATACGGTCTGCCGCGGACGACAGTGCGCACAAATCCGTGGGCGACGCGCTGGCGGCTAAACCTGCGGCCAAATTGAATTTCACTTTCCGGTGTATACGATTCTCCAGATCGAATTCGAACCGTCATCCGTAACCAGCAGCGATCCGTCCGGCGCCACCGTAATTCCCACCGGCCGCCCCCACACCGTGCCATTCGGCGTTACGAATCCTGTAACGAAATCCTCGTACTCGCCGCTCGCGTGTCCTGTCTGGTGCCGCGGCACGCGAATCACTTCGTAGCCCGCTCGCGCCGCCTTGTTCCACGATCCATGCTCGGAGGCAAAAATATCGCCGCGATATTCCTCCGGAAATTGTTTGCCCTCATAAAATGTAATTTCCAATGATGCGTTGTGCGGTTGCAACAGCACATCCGGCGTGATCACCTTGTCCTTCAATTCAGGGTGCTTCCCCTCGTGCCGCGGGTCCTGATGCCCGCCGATGTACCACCACGGCCAGCCGTAAAATCCGCCCTCCTGCACGTGCGTGATGTAATCCGGCACCAGGTTATCGCCTAATGCGTCCCGCTCGTTCACCGAACACCAGAGTTCGCCGCTCTCCGGATCGATCGCAATGCCGCCTCCGGCATTGCGTATGCCGTAGGCATACACGTGCATGTCCGAGCCGTCCGGATTGAATTGCAGAATGTCCGCGCGATTTTTCTCCTCCGGATGCGTGTCCGTGTCGTCCACGTTCGACGCCGAGCCCACCGCCACGAACATTTTCTTGCCATCCTGCGAGAATTGCACCGCTCGAGTTGAGTGCCCGGGCTCGCCAGGCAGGTCCGCAATGTGTTCGGCAGCGCCGCGCGCTTTCAAATCGCCGTTGCGGTAGGGAATTCGCTGCACCGAAGTCTCGCTGCCGATGTAAACCCACTGCGGGTCTTGTCCCGGAGGATAAAACGCAATCCCATACGGATGGTCGAATCCGCTGGCGAATGTACCCACTTGCTCCGGCTTGCCCTCTGCAGTAATTCCGCGAAAAATCTTGATGTCACCCTCATCCATTTGCGCCACAAAGAAATCTCCATTGGGCGCGGTAGTGATCAGGCGCGGATTGTTCAGACCACTCGCGTAGAGCTGCACCGTAAATCCCGGCAAAGCCTTCGGCCACGCGTCCTCAGGACGCGGCTGCACCTTCGGACCATTTCCGGCCGACTTCGTCGCAAACGGCTCTGGAAGATCCTGCGCCGTAATCTTGCGAACCGTTCCTGGCTTCTCGTAGCGATAATCCGTAAAGGGAGGAGTCGGTGGCGGCAACGCGGCAGTGCCGCTAGCGCTGGCCGCTGGCTCTGCGTTCGCGGGTTTCGGCTTGGGAGCTTTTCCGGTTCCAAGCGCCTTCACATACGTGACTACTTCCCAGCGCTGCTTCTCCGGAAGCGCAGCCCACGAAGGCATGCCATTTCCCGGGTCACCCTGCGTGATGAACCAGAAAATCGCACCGGCCGGCGCCGACTGCGTCGGCCCCTTCGCCAGCGCCGGAATGTTTCCAGTTCCTTGCCCGTTCACCCCATGGCAATTGTGGCATTTTAGCGCGTACAAATTTGCCCCAGCCTGCGCGGCATCCGCTTTGCCCGCGTATGGATTCTTCTTGGCAGCGTCGGCTGCCGGCGCGCCATGAAACGAGGCGGTTTGAGCCTGTAAAAATGAAACGTCAAAGATGGCAAACAGGGCCAACAACAGAATGGATCCCACGATTAATTGTGCTGGGCTTCTCCAGATTTCGTTTCTCACGGCTCTCAAAATCTCCTCTGCGAAGGTGGATGCAACTTCCGCGACGCGAACATTCTACTTTACTTCCTCGCAGCTTCGCGGAGAATGCGCACTCGAAATCACACTGCTGTGGTTTTCCCCAACTATTTAGCCACCGAAGCGGAAAGCCACCCAGTTATCTTTCTGAACACTATTCGCGACGAAAACAGAAAGCCGCGTTATTTTCTGTGCAATCCCTTCTAACTGTGTTATGCTGCTTTTGCGCTTAATACCTCGGTTGTGTTGTGCGGCCTCTGGTGAGCAGTTGATCTGAGATTACCCGCCCTTCAGTTCTCTCCGTAAGTCTTCAGCGTAATTTAAAACAAAGACTGGCAAGACCAGTTTGCTGTGCCCGCACCAGTTGTGTGCAGTATGTGTGTGCGCGCCGCGACGGCTTCCGCCAGATAGAAGGCAACACCTGATGGATAGTATTACCGAAACATTTTCACAAATGGCGATCTCCGCTTACACCAAAGAGCGGTTGGCACACGCCAAATTCTCGATTCCGACTCCCGTGCAGTCCGCGGCAATTCCGCAAGCGCTGGCAGGCAAAGACGTACTGGCCACCGCGCAGACTGGGACCGGCAAGACGCTCGCGTTTCTGATCCCCGTGATCGAACGCCTGTTGCAGGAGAAAACGCCAGGAATCGCGGCGCTCGCGCTCGTTCCTACGCGCGAACTGGCAATGCAGGTTGTGGATCAGTACAACGCGCTGCGCGGCAGGCAGCTGGGCCCGGCGGCGCTGGTCGTCGGCGGATTGTCCGAAGGATTGCAACTCACGTCGCTGCGCAAAGGCGCGCGGCTCGTGGTCGCGACTCCCGGACGTCTCGAAGATTTTCTCTCGCGCAAGCTCGTTCATTTCCGCGATCTGCGCGTCCTGATTCTCGACGAAGCCGATCGCATGCTCGACATGGGATTCCTTCCCGCGATTCGCAGGATCGCATCCGTGCTGCCGAAAGACCGGCAAACGATGTGCTTTTCCGCCACGATGGAAGCTTCGGTCGCCCATCTCGTGAAGGACTACATGAAGAACCCCGTCCGTCTCGCATTCGGTTCCGTGCTGAAGCCTTCCGAAAATGTGCGCGTACAAGCCTTCGAAGTCGCGACGGATCGCAAGCTTCCGTTGCTTCATCGCTTGCTCGCCAAGGAAACCGGCCGTTGCCTCATCTTCGCGCGCACCAAGCGCGGAGCCGAGCGCCTGGCCATCACCTTGAACCGCGACGGATTTGCCGCAGCCATGATTCATGGCGGCCGCACTCAATCGCAGCGCACCGCCGCCCTCACGGGATTCCAGCAAGGGCGCTACCGCATTCTGGTAGCCACCGACCTCGCTTCCCGAGGTATTCACGTCGAAAACATCGCGCACGTGATTAACTACGACCTGCCGGACATCGCGGAGAATTTCATTCACCGCGTGGGACGCACAGGCCGCGCCGGCGGGCACGGCGTCGCCTCCACTCTTTTCGGTCGCGAACAGCGCGCCGAGTTGATGGCTCTTGAGCGCACGCTCGGAATTAAGATGGAGCGCATGCGCGCCGAAGGCGACCCGGGCGAGAAGCAGCCGCCCGCGGTACGAAGCGCGCTCGAACGTTTTCAGTCCAACACCAAATCACGCATCGGCCAACTTCCAGGAGAAATCCTCCAAGCCCAGGTGTAATACCGGCCCCAAATCGGTGAGCAGCACGCAGTCACAAACGCGCCTGCGTCCGGAGACAAAGCAAGGTTTTGATTTAGAAAGTTGCAGACAGAAAGCAAGAACGGCGGCCACCAGGCCGCCGTTTTCATTTCCAGGAGTGCGGAGACTCCGAACGATGCGCGACCCGAATTTTCTGGGAGTGCGGAAGCTTGCTTCCGCTTGTACAAGGCGAGGCTTGCCTCGCCGCTGATAGCCGTCGCAGGCTGTTAGAACCCGGGCGCCCCAGTAGAAGCCGGCCGCACCTCGCCAGTCTCCACGCCGAATCTCAACCGCTCAAAGTAAGTCTGCCCCAACGACATCAACCCGGTGTACATGTATCCCCAAACAAACAGCAACAGAAACGGCACGGTAGCGTAGTTCTCGTTTTGCAAGGCGTACACCACCGCCGCCGCAAAATACAATCCCAACGCCACTTCCGCGAACGGCACCCACCCCGCGCCCTTGCGATATTTTTTCTTGGCCCATGTGCCATCGCCGTGCGCGCCAGCTTCCACCCGATATTTTGGCGTCCGCACGAATTCCGACTTCACTCCGAAAATCGCCTCGATCACCGCCATCGCATTGCGCACCGAAAGCCCGATGCCCACGGCCATCACGAAAGGCAAATACAAAAACGTCCGCTTCCACGTTTTCGGGTACAGCGCGCGCTCCGCCGCCAGATAAAACGACGAAATCGAGCAAGTGGAAGCCAAGAACAAAGGTAAATCAATTACCAGCACCTGAAACCATCCCTGATAAAACCGCACAATCATCGCCGGCAGCAAAATAATGGACATGAACACCATCAACGGATAGCTGATGTTCGCCGTCAGATGAAAAAACGCCTCGGCCTTCACCCTGCCCGGAACTTCCGAACGCAGCACGCGCGGCAGAATCTTCTTCGCGGTTTGCATCAAGCCCTTGGCCCAACGCGCCTGCTGCGATTTAAACGCGTTCATCTCCACGGGAAGTTCGGAAGGGCACTCGATCTCCGGCAAATAGACGAAATGCCAACCGCGCAATTGCGCGCGATAGGAAAGATCGGTGTCTTCCGTCAAAGTGTCATGCTGCCAACCACCTGCATCTTCGATCGCCGCCCGCCGCCAGATTCCCGCGGTGCCATTAAAATTGAAAAACAACCCAGTGCGGAAGCGCGAAGAATGCTCGATGACGAAATGTCCATCCAACAAAATCGCTTCCACCTCGGTCAACGCCGAATAATTCCGGTTGATGTAGCTCCAGCGCGTTTGCGCCATCGCCAGCTTGCCATCGGCGAAATACGGCACGGTGCGCCGCAAAAAATCCACGGGAGGAATAAAATCCGCATCGAAGATCGCCACAAACTCGCCCCGCGCGGACTTCAATCCTTCCTGCAGCGCTCCCGCCTTGAATCCTTCGCGGTTATCGCGATGAATGTAGGAAATTGGCACGCCCAGCTGCTGGTAACGCTCCACGCAATCCCGCGCAACCTCTTGCGTCTCATCGGTGGAATCGTCCAGCACCTGAATATCCAGCAGCTCGCGCGGGTAATCGAACGCCGCCACTGCTTCCACCAGCCGCTCGATCACATAGCGCTCGTTGTAGATCGGCAGTTGCACGGTGACTCGCGGCCACGCGCTCACTTCCGGCGGCGGTCCAGCCACGCGCTTGCGATTTCTATAGTAGTTGTAGACCAGCGCATAGCGATGGATGCCGTAGGCCGCCAAAATTACCATCACGAAAAAATACGGCAGCATCACCGCCAAATCGAAGGAATTGTTCTGGTAGAGTCCGCGAAAAGGATTCAGTTCAGCGTCGGTATTCCGTCGCCAGTAATCCGTAAGGGGATTGCTCGCAACCGCCAGCCGCGCAATCGCGGATAAGACCGCATGCGACGCCACATTGTAAAGACTTGTCACAGCTTACGAGCCTCCAGGATGGGCCTGCGGTGCCATGACGCGTGAACGGCTGATCAGCCTGCGATGGCTGGGGTGTCGCGAGACTAAGTCAATGATTATACGGGCGTAAGCCACAGTGTCAACGAGGTTAATCCTGTATTCCCGCCGGTTCGCAGCTGCGCAAGGTTCCTCGGCTCACGGCCTCACCAATCGCCAAAATCTAAGCGACTGTCATCCCGAGCGCAGCGAGGGATCTGCTTTTCGCTCAACATCAAGGTGCAAGCCGACGCGCGTAGGGGCACTGCTTGTCGAAGATCTGCCGCAGGAGGACTGCGCCCCAGCCTGCCAAGATCGCATATTCAACGTCAGACGGTCGCGACGCACGCGAGAGTGCATGCACCGGAACGGCACACCGTCGAGCTGAGGGTTGGAAGGGCGGGACTTTAGTCCCGCCGTAAGAGCCGCCAGTTCTAGAAGGGGCTGCAGCCTCTGAAGCCACAATCCGTCGCAGCCCCGCCACAAATCGACACGTCGTTGACATGATTGACCGCGCCTCTTACCATGTCCACGCACGCGCCGCTCCCACTGCGCGCGTTCACCCGGAGAAAATTGCCGATGAGAGATTCGCGTAACCGTCTGCCCTTTGCATTGCTGCTCGCCGTCGCATTCGGCGCTGGCTTCGCCTTGCTCGTCGCGCAATTATCAGCGTTGCGCTCAGACCAAGCCGCGCAAGCAGCCGGCCTCGCGCTCTCTCACGCAAGCTCCGCTTCCACGCGCAAATCCGACGATCCGCGCCTCGCCAAAGCCTATCGCTTCGAACGCGGCGGCTGGATCTACGTCCATCTCGAAGGCGCTCCGCACGACGTCGGTTACCAGCACGGCTACCTCCTCGCCCCGGAAATCTCCGACGCCTTCGCCGCCGTCAGCCTGGAAATGACTCACGAAACCGGTAAGGACTGGAATTTTTTCCGTCGCGCTGCCCGCCAGATGCTCTGGCCCAAAATTGACGAAGAATATCAGTCTGAACTGCAAGGCATCGTGGATGGCCTGCAAGCCCGCAAAGTAAAACTCGACCTCGACGATATCGTCGCCATGAACGCGTTCATGGAGCTTCCCGATTACTACGTCCCGTGGCTCAACGAGCAAACCAAAACCGCGGCGCTCACGCCGAAAACCGAAGGCGACCATTGCAGCTCATTCGTCGCCACTGGCAGCTACACCAAAGATCATCAAATCGTGATGGCGCACAATAATTGGACGAGTTATCTCGAAGGCGCGCGTTGGAAAATCATTTTCGATATCGTGCCGCAGAAAGGCTACAGCATGTTGATGGACGGTTTCCCCGGCGTGATTGTGAGCGACGACGATTTCGGCGTCAATTCCGACGGCCTGATGGTCACCGAAACCACGATCACCGATTTCCACGGCTGGGATCCCAACGGCAAGCCGGAATTTGCGCGTGCTCGCAAGGCCATGCAATACGCGGGCTCGATTGATGAATACGTGAAAATCATGCTGGATGGCAATAACGGCGGCTATGCCAACGATTGGCTGCTCGGCGACCGCAAGACCGGCGAAATCGCGCGCTTCGAACTCGGCCTGAAGCACAGCAAAGTCTGGCGCACCACCGACGGCTACTTCGTCGGCTCGAATTTCGCAAGCGATCCGGAAGTCCTCAAGGATGAAACCACTTTCGATCCCACGAATCTCGCAGCATCCGCAAACGCCCGCCACGTTCGCTGGGACGAGCTCATGGCCGCCAATATGGGCAAGATTGACGTCTCGCTCGCCGAATCCTTCCTCGGCGATCATTACGACACTTACACCAAGAAAACCGGCGCGAATCGCCGCACGCTATGCGGCCACGGCGACGTCGCCACTCCCGGCGACCCCGGCTTCGCTCAATCTCCCTACAAACCGGCCGGCGCCGTGCAAGGCAAAGTAATGGACAGCTACATGGCCGAAACCATGAGCTTCGCCGCCCGTATCGGCCACCCCTGCGGCACCGATTTCAAAGCCGCCGCATTCCTAGAGCAGCATCCCGAATATCAATGGCAAAGCCCAGCCCTGAGGGACATGGACGCCGGCCCCTGGACCCAATACCACGCCAACGAACACAATCCGAATCCATAGCGCAACCCGAATTTTTCTGGGAGTGCGGGAGCTTGCTCCCGCCTGTGCAAGGCGAGGCTTGGCTAGCGCTCGCAACATAACCTCGCGGCCAGCGGGCTAGATCCACCGTCGGTCGCGCATTGCGAACGTAGCACGAACAATGTGGAGTGCGGCGGCGCGCCGCCGCTTCAAACATCGGCAACGCGCTCAAATTCCAGGAATCTTCGCGGGTCGCGGCTTTAAAACCTGCGGGAGACTGGTCGTCGCCGATCAGCCCGCATTCCCCACGCGCAAATTATCCGTCACCGAAAACACATTCGGCACGCTTTCGGGAAGGACTGTGGTCCCCCACGCAGCCTGCACTGTCCGCTGCAGGATCTTCGCAATCGCCCCCCGGCACTTCCACTACACGTTACCAATTGCCAATCTGCTGCTATCTGATTGAGCGCACCGCCCTTAACCTGAATGGAATTCCTCAGTCGAAAGTGCTAAAAAATTATAGGTGTTTGAACAGGTGTGTCCGTGCCGGAGAATTGCAGCGCCAAAGGCTGTAAGGTCAATGTCCCTGCGGGCTTAGCCGCCGAGCATCTCTGCGTCATGCACTTCACTCTTTTCATCGAAAATGAATGCGCCGAAATGCGCCGGGAGTCGGCTCTCGGCAATACCACCCACGAACGCCAGATGGAATTCATCACGAAAATTTCCGGCCGCGGCGAAGCGCTCGTTAACGTCGCCACCAGCGGTTTTCCCATGTCCGACGAACTGAAAGCCCGCGTCCTCAGCACTCTGCTTACCTTGATGAACACGCGCGAAAATATGGACCGTGCCGCCATGCGTCAATCCGCTCTGCGTCGCTTCGTCGGTTAATCCGGACGCATCCATCAGCAATCAGCCGCCAGTGAATCCGCACTTCTGGAGTGAACTAAGTTTCAGCGGAGATTACTGCGTGGTTTTCGGCCCGTATGTTCCACTTGTCGGAGAGTCTTGCTATGCCGGTTACGTTCCAGACGGCGGGATTCCAGTCCAAACGTGCTGCACAATCCTCCAACCACCGCTCGCTTGACGCTTGTAGATGATCACGTAGTCGCCTTTGGACGCGATCTTCGCGCTGCTTGCGATGTTGGTCAGGCTTTCGTCGAATTCGCCGCTGTCGTACGCAAGATCTCCAGACGTTTCGAGGTTTAAGCTGTCCAAGGTGAGGTCGCTGTTGAAGTTCGTCATGATCGTTTGAAAAAGATTACGCAAAGCAGCGGCGCCGGTAATGCGCTCGCCGCTCGGCTGCAGAAACGCGGCATCCGCAGCGTAGAACTTCAGAATTGGTTCGAGCTGTTTGGTGTGCAGAGCCGTCACCCAATCTTCGCGTAGCTTCGCCAGCACAGCAAGAGTCGCGTCCTGCGACGCCTCGGCTCTCACAGCTGCAAAAGCCGGTGCGGTAACAGCCGCCAAGGCAAGCGACGCCATGGCCGCGCGCCGCGAGCAGGGAATCGGAGATGATTTGGCCCCAGTCGCAGAGACGTTATTCATGGCAGCTCCTCGAAATCGAGATCTTCTACTCGGCCTCATTTTACGCGCCGATATTGCACGCGTCCTTCTGCCCGCCGCAGCGCGCGAAGACTGTTTGTGTGAAATTCGTTGCCCTGTGGGATTACGCCCCGATATACCGCGCGTAAAGCGAACGCGCCACCGCTGGATCCTTTGTCCCTTTCACAATCGCGCGGCCATCCGTGAAAACCGTCAGCTCATAAGGGGCAACGCGAAAACGCAAAAGAAATTCATTGTGATGCAACCCATCCGCCGGCCCCAGCGCGATCCGCCGTCCCAGTTCGTCCAGATCCAGCCTGCGCCCGCGCTCGTGAATCTGCACCGAGTCGCGCCCGCACATCGTGATGTGGGGCTGCGCCTCTCCCTCGAGATAAATAAATTCTCGTCGCGCGCACGCGCGGCAGTCGGAATTCCGCGCAATCCGTATGGATTGAAACCGTCCGCTCCACACATCGCAGGAAATCAGCCGCTGATTCAACGCTTCCGGCTTTCCCGCCAGCAATTTCGTCGCTTCCGCCGCTTCAATCGAAGCAATCACGCCCACCGCCGCATTCACCACTCCCGCCGTATCGCACGTAGCTTCCGCCCCCAGCCCCGCGCTCTTCTCCTCACCTTCCGTTAAACACGCCAGGCAAGCCGTCTCGCCCGGGCGAATCGTCATCGTCACGCCATAACTTCCCACCGCCGCCGCATAGATCCAGGAAATATTCCTCGCGATGGCCAAATCATTCAGCAGCAGGCGCGTTTCAAAATTGTCAGTCCCATCCAGGATCAACTCGAACCCGCCGAGAAGTTCCTCGCTGTTCTCCGGCGTCAGGTCGGCCACCACTCCGTCCACGCGCGCGTCCGAATTGATTGCGCGCAAACGCCGTTCCGCAGCCGTCGCCTTCGGCAACGCTTCCCGCGCATCAGCTTCCTCAAAGAGGGTCTGCCGCTGCAGATTCGACGCCTCCACGAAATCCCGATCGATGATCCGCAAGCGTCCCAGTCCCGCGCGCACCAGGAGATTCGCCACCACCGTCCCCAACGCTCCGCAACCCACCAGCACAGCGCTCGCCCCGAGCAGCCCCTCCTGACCCGCCTCGCCAATTCCGGCAAATAGTATCTGCCGTGAGTATTTTTCGCGTTGCTCGTTGTTCATCGTCACTGTTCGCAATCCGCCATATTTTCAGGCTGAATTTAGGCATGATAACCCCTTTTCGCGACCGGCGGCCAACCCGCCTGTGCTAACCTTTGCTCTTATCTTCTGGCGCATGAGAATCCCGTGGAAATCGTCATCCCCGCGAGCCTGCTCGTCTCACTTGAGCAGAGCTTTAGGGCAATTTTTAACCTTCGGAGCGCTCGCTGGCAGCCTCCTCGCGTCCGTACCGGCGCGCGCGCATGCAGACCTTGCCCAAGACCAGGTCGAAGGCCAACTCGTCGCCGAAATCCGCGTGCTGGATGATTCCGGCCGCCCCGTCGTGGCGAACGCTCCGGCTCTCCCGCTCGAAATCGGCAAGCCGTTTGACTTCAGCGCGGAACGCGAAAGTCTCCGCGCGCTCTACCGCACCGGCGATTTCGCGAATATCCGAGTTCTCGCCGCTCCCGTCGCGCAAGGGCTCCGCGTGGATTTCATCGTCCAGCGCAACTATTACAACAATGTAGTCCGCGTCGAAGGGCTCAAAGAGCCTCCCAGCGAAGCTGCCGCGCTGGCGGCCATGCGCCTCAGCTTGGGCGAACCTTTCCGCGAAAGCACGCTGCGCGAAGCCATCGGCCGCCTCAAGGACACGCTTCGCAACGAGGGCCTCTATCAAGCAGACGTCAAATGGATGCTCACGCCCCACGAAGATACGCGCCAGATGGACGTCCTCGTCACCGTAACACCCGGACCGCGCGCTGTAGTCGGCAATTTCGACGTAAAAAATCAGACCCCGTACAAAGACCCGGAACTCATCGCGCGTTCCAAAATAAAATTGAAAAATACGCTGACTTCGGCTCGCCTTACCCGCGCCTCGCAACGCTTAAAAAAATATCTCGTCAATCAGGGCTATCTCGGCGCCGGAATCCTTATCACCGCCGGCACCTACGATCCCAAAACCAACCTCGTCACCTTGAACTATCAAGTTACCGCCGGCCCGCGTGTCAGCGTAAGCCTCGGCGGCGCTCGTATCAGCACGGGCAAATTGCGCCAACTGCTCCCCATCTACGCCGAAGGCGCCGTGGACGAAGACCTGCTCCAGGAAGGCCGCCGCAATATTCGCGATTATTTCCAGCGCCAGGGATATTTCGACGCGGACGTCCAGGTAACTTCACATGACGATCCCAAGACCGGACTTCGCGTCATCAGCTACGAAGTTTCCCGCGGCGATCGTTTTCGCCTTGCCGGTGTCGCCTTCACCGGCAATAAATATTTCAGCAAAGATCTACTCGAAGGCCGCCTCACTCTGCAGCCCGCTTCCTTCGCTTTCAGCGGACGCTTCAGCCAAAGCCTGGTTCGCGACGACGGCGATTCCATTCGCGCCCTCTATCTTTCCAACGGCTTTCTCGACGCGAAAATCACCTCCAGCGTCGACGATACTTACCAAGGCAAGAAAAACAATCTCTTTGTGAATTATCAGATCGTCGAAGGCCCGCAAACCCTGGTCAAATCCCTGAAGATCGAAGGGAATCACGCGCTCAGTCTGGATACGCTGCTCAACGTAGTTGGCTCCTCACCCGGCCAGCCCTACTCCGCCGCTTCCGTCTCCAGCGACCGCAACAATATCCTTGCGATGTACTACAACGAAGGGTTTCCTGAAGCGCGCCTCGACGATTCTGTTTCTCCCCCCGACGCTTCCAATGAAGTGGTCGTCAGCTACAAAATCACTGAAGGCGAACGCATTGACGTCGCCAAGGTATTGCTCACCGGCTATCAATACACCCGCCCCGGCATCATTGCTCGCCAGGTCGTGATTCAGCCGCACGGGCCGCTCCGCGAAGGCGACGTCGTCGAAAGCCAGCGCCGTCTTTACAATCTCGGCGTCTTCACCCGCGTGCAAATCGCGCCGCAAAATCCCAACGGCACCGATCCCGAAAAAGTCCTGGTTGTCGATACTTCCGAAGGCGGCCGCTACACCATCGGCTACGGCTTTGGATTTGAAGTCCAGCGCATCGCCGCCAGCTGCAGCGCCGCCACCATAAACACCCCCGCCTGCAATCCCAACGCCACCGAAATCGCCGCCAGCCCCCGCGGCATCCTGGAAATTTCCCGCGCCAACATGTTCGGCCGCGCCCAGACTCTCACCTTCAAAGCGCGCGCCAGCACTCTGCAATATCGCGCGCTGGTTTCCTACTCGGCGGACAATTTTCTTAATAAGCGCGCGCTCAGCGCTTCGATCACCGGCTTTGCGGATAAGACGCAGGACGTGGACACCTTCACTTCCATCCGCTACGAAGGTTCTTTGCAGCTTACCGAAAAGCTGTCGCCTTCCAGTTCGCTTCAATACCGCTATTTCTTTCGCCGCGTCGTCGCCACCAATATCAACCGAACCATTTCACCCGAAGAAATCCCGCTCTTCAGCCAGCCTACTCTCGCCTCCGGCTTCGGCATCACCTATGCCCGCGACCGCCGCGATAATCCCGGCGATCCCAAGACCGGCACCTTCAACACTGCCGACATCAGCCTCGCCTCCCACACGCTCGGCTCCAGCGCCAGCTTCTATCGCCTTTTCTTCCAGAATTCTTCGTTCCACCCTTTCGGACGCAACTTCGTCTTCGCGCGTTCCACTCGATTCGGCCTCGAGCCTCCCTTCGGCAATAGCAAAGAGGTGGATATTCCGCTGCCCGAACGATTCTTCGCCGGCGGCGCTCAATCTCTCCGCGGTTTCAGCTTGAACCAAGCCGGCCCGCGCGACCCCGGCACCGGCTTTCCGATTGGCGGCCTCGCGCTTCTCGTTTTTAATCAGGAGTTGCATTTCCCGATGCGCCTGCCTTTCGTCGGCAATCGTCTTGGCGGCACGCTTTTCTATGACGGCGGCAACGTCTACAGCGACGTGAATCACATCACCCTCGCCTGGAAATCCACCTCGCCCACCAATCTCAACTATTTCTCGCACACCATCGGTTTCGGTTTGCGTTATCCCACTCCCATCGGTCCGGTTCGCGTGGATTTCGGCTATCAAATCAATCCGGCGGCGTACACCGTCACGCCCACTCCGCCCACCGTGCCGCCAACCCAGACGTTCCACCTTTCTCACTTTGGTTTTTCTTTTAACATTGGACCGGTTTTCTGATGCGACGCGCGCTTCTCATCTTCGGCTTGCCGGCGGTGCTTCTGGCGCTCGGCGCTATTCCGTCATTCGCGCAATCGCAACCCAGCCCCGGACCGCAGAACCCGCCGGAGTCCTTCGATCAGGGCGCCCAGCAGATTGACGCCGTGGCCGCCCGCATCGAAGACGACATCATCACCGAAAGCGAAGTGCACGAGCTCGCCGCGTTTCAAAAACTCGTGGATGGAAAATCCAAGCCCCGCCAGGAACTCCTTCGCGAACTCATTGACCAATGGATGATCCGCAATGAAGCCACCGCCACGAAATACGGTCAGCCTTCCGCCGAAGATGTGGACCGCGCCTACGCCGAATTCGTCAAACAGTTTCCTTCGCCGGACGAATTCAAAAAGCGCTGCGCCACCGCCGGTTTGACGGAAGCCGCCGTCCGCCGGATCGTCGCGAAGCAGCTGTATCTTTCCCGCTTCATCGATTATCGCTTCCGTCCTTCGGCGCAAGTCAGTGACCAACAGGTCGAAGCTTATTACAAAGATGAATTTGCGCCGCAGCTCAAAGCCCGCAACCAGCCCGTGCCGCCGCTCGACGATGTTGACGACACCATTCGCGAAGTGCTGATTCAGCGCGCCATCAACGAACGCGCCACCAAATGGCTGGACGATTCGCGCGACGGATTGCGGATTGACATCGTGTCGCAAGGGAGTGGCTCGTGAAGCGCCCCGTCAAGCGCCTGTTGCGCTGGCTGACGGCCGTGGTTGTCCTGGTCGCCCTCCTCGGTGGCGTTGGCTTTCTCCTGCTCCAATACGGCTTCATGAATAAGTGGATTCGCAACGCGCTCGTCCGTCAAATTGAGGCGCGCACCGGCGCGCGCGTCGAACTGGGAGGTTTTCATCTTCATCCCCTGCATTTGCAGGCCGAACTCGATAACCTCACCCTTCACGGTCTCGAAGGCCCCGCCGAACTTCCGTTGTTTCACGTCAACCGTCTGGACGTCGGCCTCACGATCCTTTCTTTCTTCCACCGCCAGGTCAAAATTGATCAACTCATCGCGGAGCACCCCGCGCTCTACGTTCGCCTCTCGAAAGATGGCGCCAGCAACATTCCCGTGCCGCAAGTTCCTGCCAGCAAGAATCCCTGGCAGGAAACGCTCTTCAATCTGCGGATCGGCCGCCTCGAATTGCGCGAGGGCAGCGCCACTATCAACGATCGGCGCGTCCCGCTCGATCTGAAAGGCCAGAACCTTGCGTTCCTCCTGCAATATACGGTCCCGTCGGACGGCAACGATGCTTACCTCGGCAGCCTCACATCGGATCAGGTCGAGTTGGCCCTGCAACACGATTTGCCTTTCCGCTTCGATGTCGCCGCGAAGTTCACCCTGCATCGCAACGCCTTCGAGCTCGACGACTTCACCTGGAAAGGCCCGCACTCCGAATTGAATCTGCGCGCCGAGCTTCCCAGCTTCGCAAAATCAGACTGGAACCTGCATTATCGCGGCCGCCTCTCCTTGCAGGATATCCGCACCATCTTCCGCGAACCGCTCACGCCCGATCTCATCGCCGATTTTTCCGGTCAGGCTCGCTACGCTTCCGGCGATTGGTCCGGCAGCGGGCATTTTGACGGCCACGACATCAAGATGCCTTACCAATGGTTCCACGCCACCAATCTCGAAACCTGGGGCGATTACGAAATCTCGAAGAATCTCCTCAGCGTCCAAAATCTTTCCGTCCGCGCTCTCGAAGGCGCTCTCGACGGCCATCTCGAAATGGACATGAAGACTCTCGCCTTCCGCACACAAACCCATTTCCACCACGCCAGCCTCGCCGACGCCTTCGCCGCTGTAAACAACACCGACTTCCCTGTGAACACGCTCCACTGGGACGGCTCCATTGACATTAACTCCATCAATTCCTGGACTGCCAATTTCAAGCATTTCCGCACCAAGGGCGATATGCGCTGGTCTCCTCCTCCCACTCTCGCGCCCGGCGTCATCCCCGTCACCGCGCACATTATTTTCGATTACGTGGAAGACACCGAAACCATGCTGCTCACGCAGAGCGAAATCACCACGCCCAACACGGAAATCGAAATCGATGGACCGCTCAGCGGCCGCGATTCCGCGATCGAATTGAAATTAAAAGTGAAAGACCTCGCCGATTGGGACGATTTCATCAATCGCGTGCGCGGTCCCGATGCCGTTCCCACGCGCACCGCAGGAAACGTGACGTTTCGCGGCCGCATTCTCGGACCCATCCAAGGACCCACTTTCGACGGCCACCTCGACGCCACCAACGCGCAGTACGATACCTACCATTTCGATGAAATTGATGCCGACCTCGACTACTCGCTCGATGGTTTCAAACTCGCCAACGCCACCGTAAAGCATGGCGGGGCCACGGTCCGTCTCGACCTCGCCATGAAATTTGACGGCGACTGGAGTTTCGCTCCCGAAGATACCTGGTCGTTCGAAGCACAAACCAAGCGAGCCCCCAGTGAAGACGTGCAAGCCATCTTCGGCACCAGCTATCCCATCAAAGCGTTGCTCAGCGGCACGTTTCGCGGCAGCGGCACCAGCGGCGCTCCCGTGCTCGATGCCAATGTCACTCTCGACGACATCGAAACCAAAGGCTTGCGCTTCGATCAGTTCACCGCCGAAATGCATCTCGCGCACGATGAAATCCGCCTGGAACGCGCCGTGCTCCGCCGCGAAACCGGCCGCGTTACCGGAGACGTTCTGTACCGCCCGCAGGAACAAACCGCCGAATTCAACATCGCCGGCACTGCCATTCTTCTGGAGAAAATCCAGATCTTGCAGGGTTCATCGCTTCCCATCGGCGGCCAATTCGATTTCAATCTGCGCGGCAGCGGACCGGTTCGTAGCCCCACGGCGCAAGGAGATTTTCGCGTCACGAATTTACTGTTGGGAACGGACCATCAAGGCGATTTTCGCGGCAGGCTTGATTCCGACGGCAAGACCGTCCGCATGGCGCTCAGTTCCGAACGCGCCAATGGCCAATTGCGCGGCCAAATCAGCGTTGCTCTCTTCGGCGACGAAGAGATTTCCGGGCAGCTCACCGTCATGCAATTCGATCTTGATCCGCTGCTTACTGCCGGCTTGCACCTGAAAAATCTCACCGCGCACAGCGTCGTGGATGGCAAGTTCACCCTCGATGGCTCGCTCCGTAAGCCCGAGACCATCGAAGTAACTGCCGACATTTCACGAATTACGTTCGGCTATCTCTTCGTCTCGCTGCAAAATGACGGTCCGGTCCAATTCGCCTATCGCCGCAACGAAATTCGCATCACCCAAGCCCATCTCCATGGCCCCGATTCCGACTTCAAAATCAGTGGCTCGGCCCGCTTCGATCATGAACGGCCGATCCACGTGAATCTCACCGGTGAAATCAATCTCGCTTTGCTCAAGGGCGTACTGCCGGAAATAAATGCGCAGGGCAATGCTATCGTCAACGTCGCCGCTGAAGGCACCATGTCCAAGCCGCGCATCACCGGCCGCGCCACCGTCCGCGATGCCTCCGCAAACTATTCCGATTTTCCGGTTGGCCTCAGTCATTTGAACGGCGACCTCGTTTTCGACACCAGCCGGCTCCTCTTCGAAAACGTCACGGCCGACTCCGGCGGCGGCCAACTCACCCTCACCGGCAGCGTCACCTATGGCGAAGCCGGCCCCATACGCTACGACATCAGCACTAAAACCACCCAAGTCCGCATCCGCTACCCGCAGGGAATGAGCTGGCTCATGGGCGGCACCCTGCAACTTTCCGGCACCAGCGACCGCGCCGTACTCAGCGGCACTCTGGAACTAAAACGTCTCCTCTTCGCACCGGGTGTGGACATCTCCTCTTTCTTCGGCGCCAGCTCGCAAATTTCCAGCGGCACCTCGTCACCCTTCATGCGCAACCTATCGTTTGATATCGCCGCTCATACCAGTCCCGGCGCTCGCATCGAATGGACCGGCGCTCAGGTTGAAATTGATAGCGACCTGCATTTGCGCGGCACCTGGGATCGTCCCATCCTGCTCGGTCACATTCACCTGCTTGGCGGCGAAATGAATTTCCGCGGCAACACCTTCACTCTCACGCGCGGCGACGTGAATTTCGCGAACCCTTTCCAGCTTGATCCCGAACTCAATATCGAAGCCACCTCCACCATCAGCCAGTACCAAGTCACAATCAATTTCTCTGGCCGCGCCAGCAAACTTTCTCTCAGCTATCGTTCCGATCCGCCGCTTCCGGATTCCGATATTATTGCGCTACTCGCCGTCGGCAGCACCGGCCAGGAAAGCGCGCTGCGCTCTTCCGCCGGCAGCGGACAAAACTACGGCGCCACCGCACTCCTCTCCGAAGCCATCTCCAGCGGCCTCGGCGGCCGCATCGAGCATCTCTTCGGCATCAGCCATTTCCGCGTGGACCCATTCCTGGCCGGCACCGCCACCGAATCGAACGCTTCCGCCCGCGTCACCATCGAGCAACAAGTCACCCGCGACCTAACCATCACCTATTCCTCCAACGCCGCATCCGATCAGCAACAGTTGATCCAAGTCGAATACCACGTAAAACGCGACCTCTCGATAGTCTTTCTCCGCGACGTAAACGGCACCTACGGCCTCGACATCAAATTCGTAAAACATTTCCACTGAAGTTGTTGACTTGGCAAAACTGAAGAGCGTGTCATCCCCAGCGCAGCGAGCGGGCCGCTTCTCGATGCGTCAAAAAAACCGATCCGCATTTGCCCCGCTCGCGGACTAGTCTCGCACCAATCTGGGAGTGCGGAAGCTTCCTTCCGCCTGTTACAAGGCGAGGCTCGCCTCGCCGCTGCCAGACTCCGCCCGTCGCTCAGCATCACGCACTCACCTACTCATCGATTAAAAATAGCGACTCCGGCGCCAACCGCACATGCCAGGGAAACGCCCGCTCCCGAAATCGCAGCCACTTTTCCTTGAACACTTCCGCCTGCAACTGATATCTCCCCGCTTCACCATGCGCCGCGTCCACGCTCAAAAATAAAGTAATCCGAAACGGCGACTCCGAAGTCCGCGCCACCCAGCAAGGAAAAACGTTCACCGCTTCCCCCGCGCCGCCATCCGACTCCAGAAAATCAATGTGATGCGCCCGAATCCCGATAAATTTCGGCGTCCGCACACCCGCCGCCACCGCGGCCACCCGCAACCGGCAATCCCAATCCAAAGCCTCTACACTCCCATCCGCATTCATCCGCGCCCGCGAAATATTCTTGCAACCGGTCAACCGCGCAACTTCCACGCTAGCCGGACGCCGGAAAATTTCTTCCTTATTCCCAAAAGCAGCCACGCGCCCCCGCGAAAGCACCAGCAACTGCTCCCCCAGCCGGTAGGCCTCCTCCATGTTGTGCGTCACCAGCAAAGCCGGACGCCGGTACGCGGCAAATGTCTCCTGCAACTGCGCTTCCACCTGCGACCGCAAATGCGTGTCCAACGCCGCCAGCGGTTCATCGAGTAAAAGCGCTTCCGGTTCAATCGCCAAAGCTCGCGCCAAGGCCGCGCGCTGTTGCTCGCCCCCTGATAATTCGCGCGGGAAACGTTGCTCGAGCCCCCCAAGATGCGTGCGCTCGATCACCGACGCGATTCGCGCCGCTTTTTCCGCCTCCACCAACCGATGCAATCCAAAAGCAATGTTTTGCTCAACGGTCCGATGCGGAAACAAAGCATAATTTTGAAATAGCAAAGCGATCCGCCGCTCCCGCGCTGGAATCCGTATCTTGAGCTCCGAATCGAAAACCACTCGCTCGTTCAAAGCGATCCGTCCGCGCCCCGGCCGCTCCAGTCCCGCAATACAACGCAAGAGCATCGTTTTCCCCGCGCCCGACGCTCCCAAAATGCTCAAAGGCGCCGCAGGCGCGCGAAACGCCACATTCAAAGTAAAATCCGCCAGCTTCTTCTCGATTTGCACTTCGAGCGTCACGTCAGCGCTGCCCCCAACGTTCGCGCCGCAGCCTCTGCGCATGCGTCCAGTAATAAAGCCCCCCCAGTAGCGCGATCGAAATCCCCACGTCCATCGCGCACCAACCAAGCGCCTGCCGGATCTCGTTCGATTCCACCGCAAAATAAATTGCGATCGGAATCGTTTCCGTTCTTCCCGGAATATTTCCCGCCAGCATCAAAGTCGCGCCAAATTCTCCGAGCGCCCGCGCAAAACTCAAAATCGTCCCCGCCAGCACGCCCGGCCAAGCCAGCGGCAATGCCACCTCGCGAAAAATCCGCCACTCCGAAGCGCCCAGAGTCCGCGCCGCCTGCAACAGATGAGAATCCACCTGCTCCAAAGCCGCGCGCGCGGTCAGGTACATCAAGGGAAACGCCACCACCGTCGCCGCAATCACGGTAGCTGGCCATGAAAACACCACCGTCGCGCCCACTTGCATCAGGACTTTGCCCAGCGGCCCGTTTCGTCCGAAAAGAAGCAAAAGGAAAAATCCCACTACGGTAGGAGGCAGCACCAGAGGAAGAAGAAAAATTCCGTCAATCAACGCCGCGCCGGCGCCCGTGCGGTTCTCGCGCCACGCAGCCGCCGCCAGCCCCGCGACCAGCGTCACCGCCGTCGCCGTCAAGCTCGTCGCCAGCGAAATCCACAGAGGAGACCAGTCCATCGCGAGAGGGATTGTAGCTGGATCAGTTCTTTACGGCTGCTTTTTCCGCGGGCGCGAACCCGTACTTCTCAAAAACCGCGCGCGCCTCGGCGCCTTGCAGAAAATCCATAAATTCCCGGGCGGATGCCGCATTTTTCGAGTTCTTCAGCACTGCCGCGGGATACACGATGGGATCATGCGAATCCGCCGCTGCCGTCGCCGCCACGCGCACCTTTGGCGACGTCAGCGCATCCGTGCGGTACACAAACCCCGCATCGGCGTTGCCCGTCTCCACATAAGTCAGCACCGCGCGCACATCCTTCGCGTACACAATCTTTTTTTCCACCGCCGCGAATAGTCCCATGTGTTCGAGCGTCTGCCGCGCGTACATTCCCGCCGGCACCGTCCCCGGTTCCCCCAGCGCGATCACGCTCACGTAGAGCCGCGTGAGATCCGGAAAATCATTCACCATTCTCGTTGTCGCCGGCACAATCAACACTAAAGTGTTCGTCACGATGTCCCGCCGCGTCTCCGTCGCCACCAATCCCTGCGTTGCCAACCCGTCCATCTGCGTTTCCGCCGCTGAAAAAAATACGTCCACCGGCGCGCCTTGCTCGATCTGCCGCTGCAAAGTTCCCGATCCGCCGTAATTGAACGCCACCTTCGCTCCCGGATGCCGCGCCTGATACAAACGCCCGATTTCGTCCAGCGCATACTTCAAACTGATCGCAGCCGAAACGGTAATCGCACTCGATCGCTCCACCGCCGCGACCTGCGCCGCAAACATCCCCGCCAAGCCGCCACAAAATAAAACGAGGAGGCTCGCGATAAAGAGCCTCCTCGAACTCATTTCGACTTTCTGATCCGATCGCAAAGCAATTCCTCTTCAACGCGCGACGCAAGCCACCAACTACTGCTGCGGTGGCGACAACTTCGGCGCATTCGGAGTCGGGTTCGGCGCCGGTGCCGGAGCAGGCGTCGAATTGGGAGCGGGCGCCGCAGCCGGGTTCTCCGGCGGCAACATCTGCTTCAGCTGCGGATACTCGTCAGACATGGTTCGCAGTGTCGCGATCGCCGCCTTCTGGTCAATACGCGCCCCCACCGCCTGCGATTCCTCCGCCACATCCGGCATCGTTTTCACCATGCGCTGCCCCAGCGGCGTTTCATAAAACTTCGTCAGGTCCTGAATGTCCGTCATCGTGAAGTGCTTGGCGTAAACCGATACGATCGCGTCGGTGACGGCGCTCGTCGGCGCGCTGGCCGTGAATTTCTGCGTGAACGTGTCCATGAATTTCGGCAATTGGTCCGCCGGTATTGCGCGTCCCATCACATTGCGCACTTGGTTCGTGATCGCGCCCGAAATATTGTCTCCCAGCTTGCCAACTTCCGTGAGCTCGATCAAATGCCGGATCGCCGCTTCCTTCGCGGGATCGATCTTTTCGGCAGGCGCCTCGGACTGCGTTGCCGCGCTTGCTTGTCCGGGCTGCGCCGGAGTTCCCGGCATATGCTGTGGCGGTTGTTGCGCGCTGGGCGAGGACGTTTGCGCCAGCGCCGGGCCCGCCGTGCACAGCAGGGCGGCGACTAAAATGGCTCGTAGCTTCATTAGCTCTCTCCTATTCTTCGAGTGCCGGTCCCCATGTCGCTTCTTCCCGACAAGCGAATCTAGCAATCGTATCGAACGTCAGCCATGGATGCAATTCCACCATAAACTTAATTCGAACGCCTCAATCCGCGCCGCCGCAGCTTCACGCGCGCTACATCTCAATCCTCCCATGCCCTCCGCAAGCCCCAACTAGCAACGCCGCTCTCCGCTATGGTAACTTTCGGTAGCCAGCGCCGAACATCACCTCACACATGAACACCAACACGAATCCCGTAGTTAGCGCCATTCGCGACTTCGCCGCTGCCCGCAACGAAATGGTCGCCCGCCAAATTCGTGCTCGTGGCATTCGCTCGCCGCGCGTTCTCGACGCCATGCTCTCCGTCCCGCGTCACGAATTCGTGCCGCCCGAATCGGCAGCCTCCGCATATTCCGATGTGCCGCTTCCCATCGGCGGCGGACAAACGATTTCGCAGCCTTTCATGGTCGCGGCGATGGCTGACGCCGCCTTGCTCAATGGCTCCGAACGAGTTCTCGAAATCGGCGCAGGCTCCGGATATCAAGCCGCCGTGCTCTCTCTGCTCGCTCAGGAAATTGTCGTCGTGGAATTGCTACCGGAACTCGCCCGCGCCTGCCGCGAACGTCTCGCTCGCCTCGGCTACTCGAACGTCCGCGTCGAAGAAGGTGACGGCTCGCTCGGTTGGCCCGCGCGCGCGCCCTACGACGCGATAATCGTCTCCGCCGCCGCTCCCGCGGTTCCAACTCCGCTCGTCGAACAACTCGCCGAAGGCGGCCGCCTCGTCATTCCCGTAGGCGCCGCCGAGCAACAAGACTTGCTGCGCATCACCAAGCACGCTGACGCGCTAAAAAAAGAATCGCTCTTCGTCTGCCGCTTCGTGCCGTTGCTTGGACGCCATGGCTGGCCTGCCGGTCAAGAATGGCCCGCCGGCCCTCAGGAAACCGTCCCAGGAACCTCGCGCGAATGAACAGTTCCGCGCCTGAACTTTCCATCGTCATCCCCGCCTACAACGAAGAAGCTCGCCTCCCGCGCACCCTGGCGCGCATTCGCGACTATTTTTCCACGCGCCGCGTCCTCCCGGCCCTGTCGCCGGACTTCACGCTCGCTCAGATTGAAATCGTAATTGTGGACGACGGTTCGCAGGACGGTACCGCGCGCATCGCCGAAGAATGGACGCGCGAAATGCCTCAAGTGCGCTTGATCTCAAACGGTGAAAATCGCGGTAAAGGTTACAGCGTCCGTCACGGCATGCTCGAATCGCGTGGCCGCATCGCACTTTTCACTGACGCCGATCTTTCTTCCCCGATCGAAGAAATCGAAAAGCTACTGGCCGCGCTCGCCGCCGGCAATGATGTCGCCATCGGTTCCCGCGCGCTCGACCGCTCGCTCATCACCATCCACCAATCCGTGCTTCGCGAATGGGCGGGAATTATTTTCAACGGTTTCGTCCGCGCCATTACCGGCCTTCCGTTTTACGACACGCAATGCGGTTTCAAAATCTTCCGCCGCGATCCCTCGCGCATCGTCTTCGAACAGCAGCGCATCGAAGGTTTCGGCTTCGACCCCGAAGTCCTCTTCCTCGCGAAACGCCACGGCCTGCTCGCCGCCGAAGTGCCGGTCCGCTGGGCGCACGATCCTGCCACAAAAGTTCACGTAATCCGCGACAGCCTGGTCATGTTCTGCGATCTAATCTACATCCGTTGGAACTGGCTAACGGGCCGTTATCCCGCGCGCAAATAGGGCCTGCCGCGTTCAGCGATCGTCGCGAAGGTTTTGAATTTGTAGCGGCGCCCTTCAGGGCGCCATTCTTGCGCCGGCACGAACGCCAAATTCCCGCACCGGCCGCAGCGTCGCACCCACTAGTCACTCGCCACTAATCACTCGCCACTGCCTTTTTCACCAGCCGAGCCAGACGTCCGCAGGTCCGCGCGCCGCAAACACCCTCAATCCTTGTGCGGCTGCGCCGTAGGCGGCAACAATCCATTCAACCGCAAATAAATCGCCGCCGCGCTATAGTGATCCGCGAAATCATTCGTCAAAGCAATCATCGCCCCCGCCCGCGTAAAACTGAAAGTCCCGCGCGTAAACACCACCTCGCCCAAATTCGAATCGTCCACTTTCGCCAACGCCTGCGTGCAGAAATCAAATGACGACTTCAGCGCCCCAGCCAGCTTCTCCTTCGGATCCGTTTCCTTCAGTTCATCCATCTTCGGCGTCCCCATCCCGGAGATCATCGAGCACAGCCGGAAATTTGACGTCGCCATGTGCATCACCAGGTGCCCAAAAGTAATTTGTTCCGGTGTCGGCTTGTAACTGAACTTGTCCGCCGGCATTTCATCCACGGCCGCCACAATGTTCTTCGAATTTCGCTCGAGGTTGCCACGCACCGCGCTCGATACCGGATTCGGTTCAACCTTCGCCGGTTCCGCCTGTTGCGCCGCAGCCGGTGCCGCTTGTTGCGCGGATGCCGTCAATGCCAGACATCCTGCGAATACTAATAAAATCGCCAATCGCTTCATCTTCGTATTCCTCCCTGTAATTTTCCCGCCGACTCAGCATAGTCTTGCTACACACGCCCAACAAGCCCGACGGGAATGCGCTTTGTAATACAAAGTACTTGACACAATGCCTCTACATGCTATCCTCTCACCATGGCGCTTCCCGAACCTCTCCGTCAGCGCAACTCCACTCCCGTCGCCATTGACGATCACGCTCGCGACAACCTTCGCTTCATCCGCGAAACCATGGAGCGCGCCGGCTCTTTCACCGCCGTGCCAGGTCTCGGCGGAGTCGCCATGGGCATCACCGCGCTAGGCGCCGCCGCGATCGCGTCGCTGCAGACAACGCCGCTCGCCTGGCTGATTACCTGGGTCGCCGAAGCCTTCATCGCTATCGGGATCGCCAGTTGGACCACCTACTCCAAAGCGAGCCGGGCCGGTACCGCGCTTTTCAGCGGCCCGGGCCGTCGTTTCGTTTATAGCTTCGCCCCGCCGCTTTTCGTCGGTGCGCTGCTCACCATTTTGCATCTGCGCTCCGGCGAAATCGGACCGATTCCCGGCCAGTGGCTCTTGCTCTACGGCACCGGCGTCGTCACTGGCGGCGCGTTTTCCATTCGTATCGTTCCGCTGATGGGACTCTGCTTCATGGTGCTGGGAAGTGTCGCGATGTTCTGCCCTTGGAACTGGGACAACGCTTTCCTGGCGGCCGGTTTTGGCGGGCTGCACATTATTTTTGGGGGCGTAATTGCGAGGAAATATGGCGGGTAAACCATCCGCGTATCGCCGCGAGCACGCCGAAAGCGACGAGCGCGCCAAGAAAAATTCTCCGGCCGCGCGTCCGCCTGAAAATTCGGCCACCAATCTCGATCGCCTGATCCACGAACGCACCCGGCTTGCCATCGTCAGCGCGCTCGCCGTCAACGAATCGCTCACGTTCAATGAGCTCAAGCAATTGCTCCGCGCCACCGACGGCAATCTCAGCGTCCACGCGCGCAAGCTGGAAGACGCCGGCTATCTCGGCTGCACCAAATCCTTCGACGGACGCATGCCCAAGACCGAATATCGTCTCACCGCGGCCGGCCGCCGCGCGCTCGAAAAATATCTGGACCACATGGAAGCTTTGATCCGCGTGACCCGCGAGGCCTAAGAGCATGTGTGACAACGCGCCAGTCTTTGTAGGTCGTCGCTTTAGCGACGACATAAGTCTCGCAAAGGCAGTGCGGCTTCAGCCGGTGAAGTACGGATTTTGCAGTTCTCTCACAAGCTCTTAAGCTCCAAATTTTTTTGCCCGGACGCTCTATGAACAAAAGTACTTTGAAAGTGGTGCCGCCGTCGCAATCGCAGTCGCAAGCTGAACCGAAACTCCACGTCGCCATCCTGCTCGACGGCAATGGACGCTGGGCTTCCGCCCGCGGTCTGATTCGCTCCGAAGGCCATCGCGCGGGCGTCGAAGCCGTTCGCCGCATTGTGCGCGCCGCCCCCGGTCTCGGCATCGGCACTCTCACTCTCTACGCGTTCTCCTCGGACAATTGGGGCCGTCCGCTCGGCGAAGTGGCCGCGCTGCTCGTCCTGCTCGAGGAATATTTCCGCGCCGAAGCCGAAGGCTGCGCCGCCGCGGGAATTCGCCTGCGTGTCATCGGCCGCCGCGATCGCATCCCGCCATCTCTCGCCGAAGCCATCGACTCCGCAGAAAAGCTCACCACCGCCGGCCGCGCGCTCGAATTACGCATTGCCGTGGATTATTCCGCGCGCGACGCCATCCTTCGCGCCGCCTGCTGGATGGTTTCCAGCCTCGAAGTTTCCCAACGTGAATTCGCGAAACGCCTCGGCGAAGTCACGCACTCCAGCGGCCCCGCCCTCGACGTGGATTTGCTCATCCGCACCGGCGGCGACCGCCGCCTCAGCGATTTCATGCTCTGGGAATGCGCCTACGCCGAACTTTTCTTCACCCCGCGCATGTGGCCCGAATTCGAAGCCGCCGACCTAGCCGACGCTGTAGAAGATTTTCGCGGCCGCGAACGCCGCTTCGGCCGCCTCCCCGAAGCCGCCGCCAGCTGACGCCGCAAAATCCGCCACAGAGGCACAGAGCCGCAGAGAAAATAAGAGAAAAGGCAAAGTACGGAAAAAGCAGGCAGGTGCAACTGAAGGACTTTCCAATCATTTCTCTGTGGCTCTGTGCCTCCGTGGCGCCTTTAATCGCCGCCACATCTCAAACGCCCGCTTGATCACCCGCGTAGCCGTCGGCGTCAATGAATATGCCGCCAGTTCCTCCTCCCGCGCCCACGCCACATCCGTCACGTCACTCGCCGCCCGCGCTTCGCCGCTCACCGCCTCACACAAATAATCCAGAATCACAAAGTGATACCGCGTCCTTCCATCGTCATCCAGAAAAACGCGCTCGAACACCTCGATCAAATCCAGCACGTGCACTTCGATCCCCGTCTCTTCCGCCAATTCTCGCCGCACTCCCTGATCCAGCGTCTCTCCCAATTCCAGCATCCCGCCCGGAATGGACCACTCGCCTTCCAGCGGCGGCCCACCCCGCTTGATCAATAGCGCTCGCCCTTCCGCAATCACCACGCCGCCCACCCCCACCAGCGGCCGCTCCGGATATTCTCTTTGGCCCGTCACCTTTACACATCCCCTCTCGCGTTTGCTTGACAGTGGCGGTATATAATAACCCGCCAGTAGTCGTACACTCAGGAAGGAGAGAATTACCGTGACCCGATGTCCCGAATGCGATACCGAAATTGATCTCGACGAAGACGAAGTCGAAGAAGGCGAAATCCTCAGTTGCCCGGAGTGCGACGTCGAGCTGGAAGTGACGCAAACTCATCCCGTGCACCTCATCGTCATCTCTGAAGATGAAGACGAAGACGAGGATGACGACGAAGAAGAAGGCTCTGTCGTCAAGGAAGAAGAAGAGGAGGAAGAAGATGAGGCTGAATAGCTCCGCCTCGTTCTTCACGCTCGCATCTTTTCTTCTGCAGCCATCATCTTAGAATTGTTGTGCCGGTAGTCGTGCGGGTATTTGGGCCGTCGCTTTCGACCTCCCTGCATATTCGCCCGCAGGTTTTGCCATTCCAGCATCACTCGCTGGAAAGAATAGGACCCAGTGAAGATCCGCCAAATCCTCAGAATTTTAGCAGCGGCATTTTTGATCTTTTTCGCGGTAGTTCCATCCCGCGCCCAGGAAGAATCCAAAGCCCAGAAAAAAGCGGAAGCTCAATTAAAGACGCTGCACGGCATCGTGGTTGATAAGAACGAAAATCCCGTGCCCTCCAGCGTCGTCTACCTGAAGAACGTCAAATCGCAAGCCGTAAAAACCTATATCGCCGACGAGACCGGCACCTACCGTTTCAGCGGCCTCGATCCCAACGTAGACTACGAAATCCACGCCGAGCACGACGGCCTAACCTCCTCCACACGCACAGTAAGCAGCTTCGACACCCGCCGCGACATAGAAGTAGTCCTAAAACTAAGCAAGAAAAAAAGCGCCTAGACCCCAACCGCCCCGAACACGCTCGCCCTGAAACTCTCGAAGCAAACCGCGCCCAGTCCCATATGGAGTGCGGCGGCGCGCCGCCGCTTTGCCCAATGCAAACTCTCCACCCAAATTAAACGCGAAGCACGCAGCTCAATCCGCATCGCCAAGTATTCCGAAGCCGCAAGAGACCGCCGCAAACCAAAAGTGTCCGCGTGATCGGTCTTCCCCAGCATTGCCGTTATCTGTGTTAATCAGTGTTCATCTGTGGTGCCGTTGAATTAAGCCATCACCCTCACCGCACCAGGAACGACCTCAAACTCCGCCGGCGCCACCCCCAACTCCTCCCCATCCCCATGCACCATAGCCGCACGGTCCGCCCGCAAAGAAATCCTCCGCCCCCGATAACGCATCACCTCCGGAAATCCCCGCAGATCCCCCGAACTAAGCACCACCGGCATGGCCTCCAGCAAACGCAACAAGCTCACGTCGCCAACAATCGCTACATCCAGCAAACCATCATCCATCCGTGCATCCGGCGCAATTCGCACGCCCGATCCATAACTAGAAGAATTCGCCACAGCCGCGAAAAGCGCCGGACCGTTCCACGCCACACCATCAATCTCCGCCGACAACTCCAGCAACGGCTCGCGAAAAAACACAGTAAACATCCCGGCCATATAACGTGAAACTCCCGGCCACTTCTTAAATCGCGTATTCGCCAGGTGCGCCGCCTCCGCGTCCAGCCCCATCCCACCGGCCCCGATATAGTGCGCCACGCGCCCATCATCAAATCGCACACGCACCAAATCCACAGCCCGCGGCCGCGCACGCAAGAACGCATCCGCCGCTCTCACCGGGTCGCATGGAATCCCAAGCGCCCGCGCAATATCGTTTCCACTCCCCGCCGGAAAAAATCCCGCCACCGCATCCGTCCCGCGCACACCTTCAATCAAATGATGGAACGCCCCATCGCCACCCAAAGCCACCGCATACCGAAATCCTTGCGCCGCCGCCCCAGCCGCAAGCGATCGAATATCCTCGGCGCTCTTCGAACGCACAAATTCCGCGCCGCGTCCGCGCTCCGCAAGCAAACTCCGCACCGCAGGCTCCGCGCGCAAAGCCCATCCGCCTCCAGACGACGGATTCACAATCACCAATGTGTCGGATTTCATGCAGAAGGTTATTTAACGCAACGTCTGGTTTTTCCCGGACCCCGGATCCTCTAAAAATTTCGCCACAATCGGCCCTGTAGAAATACACGACGGGCTGTTATGCCCGCACGCCGAATCCAGCGTCACCACCGGCGCCCCAATCGCCGCCGCGAACGCCAACGCTGGCGCGGGATTCACCGTATGATCCTCCGGCGAAACAATCACCAGCATCTTCGCCCGCACGCGCCGCGCCGCCTGCTCCAAACTCACGCCAAATTCCCCAGCCACATCCAGCGCCATGATCGCCTGCCTTTGCCGGATCACGTCGCAAGCTCCGCCCGCGTCCGAAGTTTCCGACCTCCGCGTCTCCGCCAAAAACGCCGCAAACTCCGCTGGCGAAGTTTTCGCCACGCGAAATGCCGGAGAGGTGTTAGCCATCGAGCCGATCTCGCTGAACACGTCAAACCCCGCGGCCATCGGCTTCGTCCCGTTCCCGTCGCGCCACTCCGGATCCATTTCCAAAGCGTCAATCTGCGCCGTCCACAATAATTTGTCGTACGAAGTAGACTGCGGCGAACCCATCATCGGAACCGCCACGTCCATGAAATCCGGATACGCCACGGCCCACTCGAACACCTGCATCCCGCCCATCGAAACTCCCACCACCGCGCGCACGTGTTTTACCCCCAGCACTTCCGTCGCGAGCCGGTGCTCCGCCTCCACCATATCCCGAATCGTGAACTCCGGAAATTTCAGCCGCGCCTGCGTCTTGCTGTTCGATGGCGAACTCGAAACGCCATCTCCAATCGCGTCTACCATCACCACGAAATATTTCGTGGTGTCCGCCACGTTTCCCGGCCCCGCGAATTGCAGCAATCCCTCCGACTTTCCGCCGAGCCACGTCGGCCACAATATCGCGTTCGTTTTTTCCGCGTTCAGCGCCCCTGCAGTCCGGTAACCCAATCGAAAATCGTGGATCACCGCGCCGCTCTGCAATTTGAAATCGCCGAATTCGGCAAACTGCTGCGCGCCTTGCTCGCCGTGCGCCGCCTGTCCCCGCGCAACTCCGACCGCGCCAAGCAAAATAAAAAGGACGCAGCCCACCCCCAATTTTCGCGTCATCTCCGTCCTTTAATCCTCAATTCGTCCCGTCACACGACGATCTCGTCCACATAACACCACCTCCAATCCTCGCCCGGTTCGATCGACCGCATGATCGCGTGATGCGTCGCATGAAAATGTTTCGTCGCGTGCTTGTTCTTCGACGAATCGCAGCACCCCACGTTTCCGCAGAAAAGACATTCCCGCAGATGCACCCACGTGTCGCCCATCTTCAGGCATTCCTCGCATCCCTTCGAGTTGGGCTTCACGTGCTTGATCTGATCCATATGACTACACTCTGTCGCCATCGCATTGCCTCCAGAGAAAATCTAACTCTGCTCCCACCCGCCCTTCCGGTCAACCTCCTCCGCTACCCGTGCATTGACGAACCGATTTTTCCGGAAGTATCCTCGTACACCCTTGGAGGCGTACCGACGAATTCCGGCGCCTCGCTGCGCTTTTTCGTCGTCATTGCCGTTCTTTCATTTGCCGGCACCATCGCAGTCCAGAAACTCCGAACGGAAGGAGCATCCATGGAATCGCCGCAAAACGTTTCAATACCGGAAATGACCGACGCGATTCGAGCGCGACTCCTCATCCAATGGGAAGCCTGGAAACGCAAAGACGCGCCAGCCAATGACGCGGTCATTGCCGATGACTTCCACTCCTTTGGTCCTGATGGTTCTCTCCGCGCAGGCCGGCCTACCGTGCAGCAAATGATCGAAGAGCCCATTACCGGGTACAAGCTCTCGCAGTTTCGCGTCATTCCGGTTGGCGCTGACACTGCCCTCGTCACCTATCTCGCCGACGTCACGCTCCCCGGCGACAAGCCGGAATTTCACATGGCTGTCGGTGAGGTCTGGATAAAGAGCAGCGGCGAGTGGCTGATCCACGCCTTTTCCGGCACGCCGCTGAAATAGCGAAGGCCCTGTTTACATCTTCACGAAATTAAAGAGCCGCGCAAACGCCGCCATATTGAAGATTCCCCCACAAAATGAGATGCTACGCTTCCTTCGCCACAAAGGAGACCCCACCATGCCCGCTCGCGCCAATAAAATCGGAATGATTCTCTGCATCGGCGCCGCACTATTAATCTGCGCGCATCCCGCCCTCGCTCAAGCCCACGCCGGCCACGAACCTCACTGGAGCTATTCCGGCGCCGACGGCCCCGATCATTGGGGCGATCTCTCTCCCGATTTCGCCAAGTGCAAGACCGGCCAAAACCAGTCTCCGCTCGATATCGTGGACGCGCAGCCGGCCGATCTCGCTCCCATCCATTTCGATTACCAACTCTCGCCGCTGAAAATTCTCAACAACGGCCACACCATCCAGGTCCAGTACGCGCCCGGCAGCAGCATCTCCATCAACGGCGTCGCGCTGCCCCTCGTCCAATTTCATTTCCATCACGCGAGTGAAACCGAAATCAACGGCCAAAAATACGATATGGAGCTCCACCTCGTTCACATCGACTCCGCCTCTGGACGGGCCGCCGTTGTCGCCATCCTCATCAAGAGCGGCAACCCAAACCCTCTCATTGGCCAGCTCTGGAATTACATTCCCAACGAAGTCGGCAAGCCTGTCGAGCACAAAAAAATGGTTTTCAACGCCGCCGATTTTCTCCCCGGCGATCAGAATTATTACGTCTTCGACGGCTCGCTCACCACGCCGCCCTGCAGCGAAGGCATCAAATGGTACGTCCTGAAAACTCCCATCGAAGCTTCACCCGCGCAAATTGCCAGATTCGCCAGGCTCTACCCGGATGACGCCCGCCCCGTTCAGCCGCAGAACGGCCGGAAGATCGAAGAAAGCCATTTCACAAAATAACAAATTGAATTTTTCGACCAGCACCCCTCTCGTGAGCGCCTCCCGCAAGGGCGGGGCTTTGCAGCTTGCTGAAAAAGTAAGGGAATGTCATCCCGAGCGCAGCGAGGGATCTGCTTTTCGTTCGCGCTCCAGCGCAGGAGACTGTAATGAATCGTAATTTTTCGGCAACACCGAATCGCGTGTTCCGCAACACGCGGCGCCGATTCTTAACTCTAATCCTCGTGCTTGTCGCCGCTGCCGTTTGTCCCTTCGCGCTCCCGCTGCAAGCCCAAATCTCCTCCGCCTCCGACCAGCTCCTCCACCGCATGTACGCCTCGCCGGACTTCGAAGTGAAATACTTCGGCCCAACCCGCTGGCTCGATGACGGCTCCGCTTACACCACCGTCGAGCCCTCCGCCGCCATCAAAGACGCGCGAGACATCGTCCGCTACGAAACCTCCACCGGAAAGCGCGAAGTCCTCGTCTCCGCCTCTCAGCTCATTCCGCCCAACGAAAAGACCCCGCTTGAGTTTGAAAACTTCTTCCTGTCCCAAGACAAATCCAAAGTCCTCCTCTTCACCAATTCCGCGCAAGTCTGGCGGCGCAATACCCGCGGAGATTATTGGGTCCTCGACCTCCGCACAAAATCCCTGCGCAAACTTGGCGGCGACGCCCCGCCATCGTCCCTGATGTTCGCGAAATTCTCGCCGGACAGTTCGCAGGTCGCCTACGTTCGCGCCAATAATATTTACGTCGAAAATGTCGCCACTGGAACGATGACCCAAATTACCCGCGACGGCTCCGCCACCATCGTCAACGGCACTTCCGATTGGGTGTACGAAGAAGAACTCGACGTCCGCGATGGTTTCCGCTGGAGTCCCGACGGCAGCCGCATCGCCTACTGGCAATTCGATACCAGCAACGTCGGAATTTTCAAACTCATTTACAATCTCGGCGCGCCCAAGGAAATCATCACCGGATTTCCGTATCCCGGAGTCGGCGTCTACCCTTCGATCCTCAATATTCCGTATCCGATTCCCGGAACCACGAATTCCGCGGTACGCGTAGGCGTCGTCAGCGCGCAAGGCGGCGAAACAAAATGGATGGCCGTCCCTGGCGACCCCCGCGACAACTACATCGCCCGCATGGAATGGGCCGAAAGCCCCAACGAACTCGCCATCGAACATCTCAATCGCCTGCAGAATACCAACGACGTCCTTCTCGCTGACGCCTCCACCGGCGCAGTCCAGCAAATTTTTCGCGATCAAGACCCCGCCTGGGTGGACATCAACGACGAAATCAAATGGATTCACAACGGGAAGGAATTTCTCTGGCTCAGCGAACGCGATGGCTGGCGCCACGCCTACGCTGTCTCGCGCGACGGTAAAAATATCCAGCTCCTCACGTCCGGCGCCTACGATGTGATCAGCATCAACGGCGTGGACGAGAAAAATGGCCGGCTCTACTTCATCGCCTCGCCCGAAAACGCGGCGCAGCGCTACCTCTATCGCGTCCCGCTCGATGCGGCCGGCAAGAAAGCCGCTGCCGAAGCGGCCCCGGAACGCGTCAGCCCCGCCGACGCCCCCGGTACCCACCTCTACGACATCTCCCCCGACGCCCACTGGGCCTTCCATATCTACTCTCGCGCCGACGTCACGCCCGTCACTGATCTAGTCGAGCTCCCGTCGCACAAAAGCGCCCGCATACTCGAAGACAATCACGCTCTCCGCGCCAACGCCGCTCCGTTACTCACCACGCCCACTGAATTCTTCAAAGTGGACATCGGCGACGGCGTCACTCTCGATGCCTGGATGCTCAAGCCCTCAAATTTCGATCCCACGAAAAAATATCCGTTGCTCGTTTACGTTTATGGCGAGCCTGCCGCGCAAACCGTCGAGGACACCTGGGGCGACTGGAATTTCGATTTCCATCGCATCGTCGCCGACGCCGGTTACATCGTCGTCAGCTTCGATAATCGCGGCACTCCCGCGCCCAAAGGCCGCGCCTGGCGCAAAATTATTTACGGCGCGATTCATCCCGTAATCGTCAAAGACCAATCCGCCGCGCTGAAAGTTTTCCTGCAATCTCATCCCTACGCCGACCCAACCCGCGTCGCCCTCTGGGGCTGGAGCGGCGGCGGCAGCAGCACCCTGAATCTAATGTTCCGCTCTCCCGATCTCTACAAAGTCGGCATGGCGGTCGCTCCCGTCCCCGACCTGCGCCTCTACGACACCATCTACCAGGAACGCTACATGGGCCTCCCACTGCAAAATGTCGAAGGCTACCGCACCAGCTCCGCGATAAATTACGCCGAAGGACTGAAGGGCCACCTGCTCCTAGTCCACGGCAGCGGCGATGACAACGTCCACTACTCCGGAAGCGAACTCCTGCTGAACCGTCTGATCGAACTAGACAAGCCAGTAGACTTCATGGAATACCCCAACCGCACCCACGCAATAAACGAAGGCCCAGGCACCACGCTCCATCTCTACAGCCTGCTCCTCCGCTACCTCGAGGAACACATCCCACCAATCCCAACTGCACCGCAGTAACAAAATTCGAACAGTAAAAATTGGGACCGTAGGGGCACGGCATGCCGTGCCCGCGCGGTCGCGCCACTCTCAATCGCGCCGCTCGCCTCGCCTCGATCCCGCATCCGTAGGGATGCTGCTTGCTGCGCCCCAGCTTGCCCAGACGTTCACATCTTCCCGGCGCCGCGGGCACCATCGTGCTGTGGCTCGTGTGTCTGGGGATTCAAATCCGAAAGGAACAACCCCAATCAACGCGCTGGCGCGCGTGCCAAACAAAACACAAAATCATTGGTGCCGGCTGTGGGACTCGAACCCACGACCTAGGGATTATGAGACCCTCGCTCTACCTCTGAGCTAAACCGGCCCGGAGCAATCATTGATGCTAAAGGTTCGCTCCGCGGAGTGTCAAGACACAGAACTCCCTGCCACCGGGGCACTTTCCGACCGCACGGCCAATCGCGCGCCCGAGCCAATCGTGTCAAATTGGGCGGGCCTAACACAGGAGGACTCAGAAGGGGATTAGCTAACCGGCTCAGCCAGGAGGCTCTCAACATTCTCTACCAATTTCGTTAAGCCGCTAGCCTTGGAAAGCACCGCATCAATATGAAACACCGACGTTAAATTCTCGCTGATATCTTCTGCGTACATCGTCACAAAAATGATCCGGACCTTCGGCAGCGCATACCTCAGAATTCCCGCCACTTCCACTCCATTCAGGCCCGGCATCCTCACGTCCAGAATCACCAAATCCGGCTCCAATTCCTTGGCCTTGGAGACCGCGTCCGTTCCATCTGCCGCTTCGCCGCACACTTTGAAGCCAGTCTCGCGCTCCAGCGCCTGGCGGATCACCGTTCGAACTCTCTCGTTGTCGTCAGCAATCAAGATCGTCCGAGGTTTGCTCACTCCCGGCTGACGAGGCAATACGGCCGCAAGGTTCACGGTTTTTTCTCCTGCATTAAGGGACCACAAACATTGTAGTGCACCCGACAATACAGCAATCCATGTAGCAGCGAAGCGGGCAGCCGTTGAATGGTTTTGCCCCGTAGCCCACGTAACGCATTGCCGTCGCCTCCCACCCCTTTTCGCCCTTCGTCGCACGGTGATATAGTTCACTTCGTGCTGCCCCCCGCAAAAACGCGCGCGAAATTGACCGTCGTCGCCTTCGTGCTCATCACCCTGGTGTATGGCTCTGTCTGCTCCGCCACCTGCGCGCTAGGCGCATGTCCGGACGCCCAAAACGCCGCCACCCACGACTGCGACCACAACGCCTCCGCCCCCGCGCATCAACAAACGCCCCAAAATCCCGATTGCCCCAAACATCACCACCCAACCTTTGACGCCGTGAAAACCGACGCACTCGGGCAATCTCAATTAACCGGCGCAAACCATGCCACCGCAGACCAAGCGCTCGCTGTCACCGCCCTCGGCGACGGCATCGATGTCTCTTCGTTCGCGTCCCTCTCGGACTTAGCTCCCCCGCCCAATCTCAATTTCGCTTCGCATCAAAAAATCTCCGTACTCCGCGTCTAATCGCGCTCCTCAACGCCTCCCAAACAAAATAATCCGCGCCGCACTGTGCGCCGCGGAATCGCCATCATTGCACTCCGAGTCTCGCGGCACGCGCAAGCCAGCGAGTCGCAATCAATCTTCATCATCAGGAGAAAATATGAACAAGACCCGCCGCAATTTCCTGCAAAGCGCCGCGCTACTAAGCGCCGGTGCGCTGGCCGAAGCCAGCCAAGCGCAATCCGCGCAAGCGCCAATCAAAAAATCCCAGCAGCGCCGCGCCACCAATCAGAAATATCTCCCAGTCCAAACTCCCGACGTCCCCAATCTCCCCTTCGAACTCGACAACGGCGTCAAAGTCTTCCACCTGATCGCCGAGCCAGTAAAACAAGAAATCTTCCCCGGCAAAATCCTCAATCTCTGGGGCTACAACGGCTCCGCACCCGGCCCCACCATCGAGGTCACTCAAGGCGACCGCGTCCGCATTATCGTGGACAATCATCTCCCCGAACCCACCTCCATGCACTGGCACGGCTTCGATATCCCCTTCGCCATGGACGGCGGCCCCGGCCTCTCGCAAGACGCCATCCTCCCCGGCGGCCGCTTCGTCTACGAATTCACTCTGCAGCAGGAAGGCACCTACTTCTATCACTCGCACATGGCCATGCAGGAAATGATGGGGATGATCGGCGCGTTCATCATGCATCCGCAAGAGCCCTACGATCCGCCCGCAGACCAGGACTTCGCCATCATTCTCCAGGAATACGCCGTGCTCCCGAATAATCCCACGCCCAACTCCATGAACATGGAATTCAACTGGCTCACCATGAACGGAAAATCCGGCCCGGCCACCACTCCGCTAGTCGTCCGCCTCGGTGATCGCGTCCGTCTCCGCCTCATCAATCTTGGCATGGACCATCACCCCATCCACATGCACGGCCATCAATTCGTAATCACCGGCACCGAAGGCGGCCGCCAGCCGCAATCCACCTGGGGACCGAACAACACCGTCCTAGTCGGCGTCGCGCAAGCCCGCGCCGTAGAATTCGTCGCCAATAATCCTGGCGACTGGATGATTCACTGCCACATGCCGCACCACATGATGAACCAAATGTCTTCGATGGCCGGCCCGCTCACTCGCCGCGCGGGAATGCCCGCCGGCGCAGGCATGGAAGAAGGTATGGGCATGCTCCGCGGTGGCAACGCCACGTCGCAAGAATACAGCCCGAGCCTGGGCCGCGGCATGGGCGCCAGCTCGAATCTCGCGCAACCCACGACGAACGGCCCACTCACGCCAAATCAGCAGCACACCGATCAGAACGCGCCCGCGATGCAAATGCAAAACATGCAGCCGCACAACATGCAAATGAACATGCAAATGTCGAACGCCGACGTCAGCAAAGACGCCAACTCCGTCCCCGGCTTTCCGCAGGACGCGTTCATGGAAAGCCCCGCCATGGCCATGGACGCCACCGTCGCCAAGCCCGAAACCTACGGCCTGCGCCCCGGCTGGAGCGGCTACATGCAAGGCATGATGACGCTAATCCGCGTCCTCCCGCCCGATCAATACGATCACATCGTCAACCTGCGCCAGAACCAGCGCACCACAAATCCGGCCACGATGCCCAACATGCCGGAGCGCCATGAAAAATGACAAAGGCTGCGACATCCGCGACGTTTACCGAGGGTTCGTAGGGGCGCTGCTTGCTGCGCCCCAGCTTGCCCGGGCGTCAACACCTGCACAACGCCGTATCAAAACGCCACACGGGAGATTTGCCATGACCACACAAAATCCGCTTCGCACCGCAGCGCGACGAATCCTTTGCGCACTCGGCCTTGCACTTTCGCTCGCAAATATCGCCGCCGCCCAATCCGCCACAACTCCCGCGCCCGCCATCACGCTCGACCAACTCCAGCAAATCGCGCTAGCCAATAATCCCACGCTAGCCCAAGCCCAAGCCGGTGTCCGCGCCGCCGCTGGACGCACGCGTCAAGCCGGCCTGTGGCCCAATCCCACCATCGGCTACATGGGCGAAGAAATTCGCGGAGGCTCGTACGGCGGCGGCCAGCAGGGAGTTTTCGTGCAGCAGGACGTAATTCTCGGCGGCAAACTCGGCCTCGCGCGCAAAGTTCTCGCCGCCGAAGGCGATCAAGCGACAGCCGAAGCCGGCGAACAGCGCCTGCGCGTCGAAAATGGCGTGCGCATCGCGTTCTACCAATCGCTCGCCGCGCAAAATATGGTCGAAGTCCGCGCCAAACTCAGCGCCCTCGCGCAAGACGCCGTCGAAACCACGCGCCAGCTTTTCAATGTCGGCCAGGCCGACCAGCCCGACGTGCTGCAAGCGCAAGTCGAAGCCGACCAAGCCGCGCTCGCCGTCCTCACCGAGCAGCAGGAACAATTGCGCGCCTGGCGCGTGCTCGCCGCCGTCGTCGGCCAGCCGGAACTTCCGCTCGCGCGCCTCGCCGGCAATCTCGCGGATTTGCCCGACGTAAACGCCGCCGAAATCCTGCAAACGATTTTGCGCGACAGTCCCGCGGTGAAAATCGCGCAGCTCGGCGTCACTCGCGCCGACGCCGAAATCTCAAGCGCCCGTCGCGCCGCAATCCCCGATTTATTTTTGCGCGCCGGTTACGCCAATAATCTCGAACAGGTCAATCCCGGCCATCCGCAATCCGTCGGCTCCGAGGCTTTCGCCGAACTCGGCGTGAATCTCCCCATCTTCAATCGCAATCAGGGCAACGTCGCAGCCGCCGCAGCCGATCGCGAACGCGCCGCCGCCGAAGTCCAGCGCGTCGCGTTAGTGCTCCGCCAAATGGCCGCGCCCGTTCTGCAGGATTACTCGAGCTCCCGCGCCATCGCTCAGCAATATCAGTCCAGCACGCTGCCCCACGCCCGCCAGGCCTACGACCTCTATCTCCAAAAATATAACGAAGGCGCGGCAGCCTATCCCCAGGTCCTGATCGCCCAAAGAACTCTCTTCCAACTAGAATCCAGCTACATCAGCGCCCTCGAAATCGTCCAAATCGACGCCGCCACCCTCCAAGGCCTCCTGCTAACCGACGGCCTCGACCTACCAGCCACCCCAGGCGAACTAGACCGCCCAGTCCGCGAAATAAACTTGCCAGTCCCAGAAAATCCCAGCGGCCGCCAGTAATTCGCGGCTTTCGGTTGTTGAAACGCGGGACGCAGGAGTGCATTTTTGTGACGATTAGAACGTGACGCGAGTGTTTGTTTTCTGCAAGATATAGCGTTTTCTAATCGCACGGTGTGACGATTAGGACGCGCGTGATTCGTGATTTGTGACTCGTGATTCGTGACACTCGTCGGGCGATTCGTTTGCAGCGCGTGGTGCGAGTGGCGACGATTAGAACGGCTTCCTGCGGTGATGCACTTTGCCGCGAGTGCTGCCGTTTGTATCGAATAAGAATTGGCGCGGTCGTTTGTTTTGAATGAGTTACGCGAATTACTGTTCGGGAAAAAGCGTCCATTTGTATCGAGTAATGGCATCGCGATTCGCGGCGCGCTGGTGTTGTGCGACGAGCAATTCGTGATTCTGGAAGTGGCTAATCCCGCACAGAGCGCGGGATGCGGAGTGCGCAATTGTTGGCGATTGATTGGGGGAGCGGGCGTTTGTTTTGTGCGAGATACGCTGGATTCTAATCGGCGGGGTTGGCGATTGATTTCGCAGTGGTCCTGGGCCGCCCTGCGCAAAGCGCGCTCAGCGTAAACGAGCGGTGAGCGGCGGTCATTGTCGATTCGAGCGCGGATGTAACATTGTAGTTCGGATGTTACATGGGGTTTTGGGGCGGCCAGTTGGTGAGTGGCGCGACAACTGAGGGGCGCGAGGCGGTTCATGGTTACAGTTTTCCCTAGGGGTGGGAGTGGTCTGCCCGTCGCCGCTGTGGCGGAGTGCATGTGGCGTCCTCAGTGAGCTGGTAAAGTGGCCCGATTCTATTTTATCATATTTACTCTATGATTAGCAGTCCAAAAATGGAAATGGATGAAGCTTGGGTGAGGGGCGAGCACCGACTTCATGGTTTGAATCGATGACTTCAGGGATTGGCTTGCGCCGTCGGCTGCGCAGCAACGTAAGGAGGTCGACAGAGAGTGTCCTGAAATACCGCGACTACGCCTTTTCCGATCTGCTCGATAAGGTTACAGAATCCTTGTAGCTCGGTTGTAGTTGGTACTTTGCTTGCCGAACCGGTGTGGGCACACTCGTTTCGTATCTCCATGAAGCTTCTTAGCCTGAGTGAGAGGTTATTTTGTGTCGTACCCATCGCGGCTGCTAAAGTCGGTAGTGGGTCGTCAATGTGAAAGCGCTTCAGAAATGCGCTAATTTGGTCGGGGCCTGGATTCGCTTGAGTTTCTGCAAACGCCTCCCAGAGAATTTCGTATGGTGGCTGAAGGTTTCCCACAGAAGCAAGTCGGCGAGCCGCGTCCGACGCTTTGGCCAAAACCACGGGATCTTCGGCTTTCTCTCGCCGTGCGATTTCTCGTAAATACAGTGCGCCGTCCGAGTAGTGAGCAATCCGAATTTTGGCTGGAAGGCTATTAAAGGGTACTGCGCGATTGCAGATATCGCCGATGACCTCCTCGGCCACTTCCCGCAGGAACGATTCTAGAAAACCGCTCAGGATGACCGTCGCTGCACATAGGGTCGTCTCATTACGAGCTTGGATGACAGGGTCCTTCAGCGCTTCTTGCACTCGTGCATCGATATCGTCGCTGATGGACCTTACCCTATCAAGCGACGCTTTGAGATTGGGGAAAGCATTCTGCATAAGCTTCGCAACCTACCGCTCGACGGCAACCCTTACGGCTTCCTGCGCGAGCTGAATCCGCTTTGTGATTGCGCCCTTCCCATTGGTGCCGGTACCAAAAGCCTTGAGAAAATCCTGATTGTTTTCGAGCAAATGCGAAATCGCCGCTCGGATACCCGCAGCTGTTTGTTGAACTATCTCATGCGAATAGGCCGAAAGCGCAATCATCACAGCATCGGCTAGTGGCACCGACTTCGCCGACTGTGGAGTCTTGCGAAATGCAGCCGCTCCAAAGACGATCCAGCAGTTCTCGATTGCCCTCGCGAAAACTTGACGATCTTCTTGCTCGAGCGCCGGATGTTGCACGTATTCCTTGTTGCGCTTGTCCATGAAGTCGCCAAGATAGTCCTTATACTTCATGTCCATCAGATCGTAGTGCGATAGCGCAAAGAATCGAAGTACGATTTCAAGGTCGGCCATCTTGCGATATAGACCATTCTTTTCAAGCTCGGCCTGCTCAGTCGGAATGTCCCAGAGTCGTCGAAATTCAGGAAGCTCGGCCAGCTGTCTTATAAGTTTGTTGAATCCACCCTGAAAGACCGCGTTTCGAATCTCCATCGGCTCCGCAATTACGCCTCCTGTGTTGAGCCGGTCGAACACGTCGTATTTCACCTGAGTTGAGGATTCCTTAAGAATGACGACTGCTGGAACAAAGCGGCGCGTGATTGCAGCAGCTAGTTTTTTCTTTTGAAGATCGTTGTAGCTCTGGCCGTTAAGGTCGGCCCACACCTTTAAAGACTTCAGTTTGAACGTATTGTTCAAGAATTCTCTGATAGCAGTGAGTCGCTGTCTTCCGTCTAGGACAACATACGTACCGTACTGGTCTTCGCCCAGGAAAACGGGCGGAATCGGTACGTTCATAATGATCGATTCGATGAAACGAGACTGCTTTTCCTCGTCCCATCGGTCCCGACGCTGGAAATCGGGGTTGAGGTTAATCTGCTCTTTGATCATTTCTGGGAGGGTGGAGATTGGCAAATCGATCTTTTGCGAGACGATTTGCCTCATTTCCTTGCTGTATTTTTCCTCGAGCGCGGTTGCAGGAGGCTCGGCCGGCTCTTCACCGAAGTCGATACGTTCTTCTTGGTCGGGCATGGAGCCTCACTCAAAGTTAGCGTTAAAATGTTTGCAGGTAGCGACGGTTCCTGGCAGCGTCGGCGACAAATGATCCTATATGAGGTGGTGTGACGTTACAACCCTGTCAATTATTCAAAGGTTTTCTTACGTACAGCTAACGGACACGTCCGGTTTTGTCACTTCTTGCGACGGTGATCGCTCGGGCTAAGAGCGAGGTCATGAATTTTTCGAAGTTTAGTTCGGGCGCTGGCTCTTTGTACTTGCCTGTCCTGCCATTCTTGGAGTCTGAAAGCAGGAAGCATGCGGAGTCGTAGAGACGTTCGCGGACTAACTTCGTGAGAAGGATTTCGTAGCGTTTTGCATAGGATGCGCTCTTGAATTCAGGAAAGACTTTGAAGTGCGGTTCTTGCGCTCGAACAGGACGCGAGGAGCCTGGAGCGTCTTGCAAGAGCATTAAGTAACCCAGCCAAGGACGAGCCGAAGGCTTGAATGCACCTTCTCGGTATGCAGCCCAGAGATCGCAGGCGCTTCCGATGGCCTCCTCGGTGCGGTTGTTGTAATTGTTCCCGAACGAGCCGACCTGCGATTTGAACTCGATGCCAGCCAGAAATTGTCCGTTTTCGACGATCAGAAGATCCCACTTTTTTTCGGGACGATACCAGCCAGGTAGCTCAATTCGTTTCTCGCAGTACACTTGGGTCTTCGGAAGGCCATTTTGGCAGAGGTAATCTCGCACTAGAGATATGAAGCCATCCATCTGGCGTCCGCCGGTAACGGCGGTTCTAGCGCCCGCGTCACGCGAGCCGGTCTTCGAACCCTGATTCTGCGCTTGTGTTTCGCGGGTGTTCCAGAAGTGCTTGATGGCCCGACGAAGTCTCTTTTCGAGATCGGCGCTGAGAGCCATGTGGAGGTCTACTGGACGGCCGTGACAGTGATTTCAGCCTTGCTGAAGAGCGAGGAAGTCTCGTGAGTGATGCGCTTCTCGGCGAGTTTGAGGTAGTGGCTGTCCACCTCGAAACCGATACTGTTGCGGCCCCATTTTGCAGCGGCCACCGTGGTGGTGCCTGTGCCTAGAAACGGGTCGAGGACCGTATCGCCAACGAAACTGAACATGCGGATCAATCTTTCGGCCAGTTCGATGGGATAGGGCGCGGGATGGTCTTTAGTGGAGGCACCGGTGACGCCGGTCCAAATCTGTTGGAACCATTTTTTATGGTTCTCTGCAGAGATCAAGCTCAGAATTTTGGTAGAAATGTCTGGAGCGCGGTAGCCGCCGGGTTTGCGTTCCATCAGGATGAATTCGATATCGTTCTTGATTACCGCGTTAGGCTCGTAGGGCTTGCCGAGAAAGCCCCCGCCACCTTCCACCTCGTAAACTGCGTTTGAGATTTTGTGCCAGATAATCGGCGCCAGATTATCGAAACCGAGCTTGCGGCAATGTTCCTGGATGGATGCGTGGAGAGGGACCACAGTATGGCGCCCGCCGTTCTCACGACGGGATAGGCAGACGTCGCCGACCACACAGATCAGACGACCACCTGGCACCAAGGCTGCGAAACAATGCTTCCAGACTTTGTCGAGTTCTTCGAGGAACTGGTCATAGTCTACGACGTGACCAAGCTGGGCTTCGGAATCACGGTATTCCTTGAGCGTCCAATAGGGCGGCGACGTAAGCACCAAATGGAGGCTTTCGGGTTTTAGATCGGGCATCTTCCGGGCATCGCCCGCGAACAGTTTGTGAGTTGTTGGAATGGTCTGCACCGAGTGTTCGATGCTCCGCACGGCGTGTTCGTCTTTCGCGAGACGCGGGATCAGGGTTTGCGCATCGCCGGAATTCCTCAGTGCTCGTGGAACGAATGCGGAGAGGCCCGCTGAGGTTTCTTCAGGCGTGAGATCGGCTGGTTTGCGCTTTGCGGCTAGGGCCATCGGCTCGGATATCTGATTGCCAGTATACCAACTTAGAACCGCGAATGCAGTCTATCGTCACTTCCGGTGCGGTGGATCGGTATGGTAGTCCAGGACGTTGGGCTACGAGGAAAGGCCGGGAGGATGGAGAGGAGGTAAAGGACGGGGAAGAACCGGATGGGGAGGACTGGGCGGCGAAAAGAGAAGAGAGATCCTTCGCTTCGCTCCTTTCCTGCGTCAGGGCAAGCAGGATGACGAGCTAACCCCCAACGGGAATGAAAAACTGCGAGAGGCCAATTGGGGAAGGCTGGGCGAAGGTTTTAGGGTTCGGGCGTGCGACTAAGTTGGATTGGGCTTGTTCGGGATTGGAGCGGGTGAGGGGGTGAGATATACTTCTACCCCGGTTCTTGGGAACTTGCTTCTTGTGGCGTTGTCGCTGGCGGGAAGCGAGGGTGGACCCGGGTTTTACATTCGTCGGACAATTTATTTAGCACTCATAAAAGCGCGTTCGTACGAGGCATACTGCACAACAACCAGATGGCGCTCGAATCACGCGACTCGAAAAATACATCCATGTCTGAAGCGCGCACGGAGTCCACATCGCGCGCGACTTCGCCCACGGCATCGGGTGCGGCATCACCCGTTGCATCACGCGCGACATCGTACACAGAATCACGCGCGGCATTGCGTGCAAACGGCCAGAACGTTGCGGTGGTGGGCGGGTCCGCTGCGGGATTGCTGACCGCGACGGTGCTGGCGCGGCAGGGCGTGGGCGTGCGGGTGTTCGAGCGGATCGAGACGCTGGATCATCCGGAGCGGACGTTGATTGTGACGAACCGTATGCGGACGTTGCTGGGGCGCGCGGCGGAAGGCAGCATCGTCAACGAGATTCGGCGGTTCGAACTTTTTACCGACGGGCGCTCGGCGACTTTTGAATTGAAGCAGCCGGACCTGATCATCGAGCGGCGCGCGTTGATACAAGGACTGGCGGAAGAAGCGCGGCGCGCGGGCGTGGGATTGGAAATGGGGCGGCGTTTCCATTCGCTGCAATCGAATGGGCGCGGGCTGGTGTTTGAGGTGGAACGCTGCAGCGACGGCAGCCGCGAAGAAATTCACGCGGACACGATTATCGGCGGCGATGGAGCGGCGAGCCGGGTGGCGCGGGCGGCGGGATGGTCGCCGCTGGAAACCGTGCCGCTGGTGCAGGCGATTGTTCCGCTGCCGAAAGATATGGCGCCGGATACGGTGCGCGTGTGGTTCGTGCCGCAGGACACTCCTTATTTTTACTGGCTGATTCCGGAATCGCCGACGCGCGGGGCGCTGGGATTGATTGGCGAGACGGGGCCGGAGACGCGTCAGCATCTGGAAAAATTTTTGGAGAAGCGCGGCCTCGAGCCGATCGAATTTCAGGGCGCGCGCATTCCGGTGTACACGGGCTGGGTGCCGGTGCGGCGTCAGGTGGGGCACGGCTCGGTGTATTTGGTAGGCGATGCGGCGGCGCAGGTGAAGGTGACGACGGTTGGCGGGATTGTTACCGGATTTCGCGGGGCGTTGGGCGTGGCTGAGGCGATTTTGAATGGCGGGTCGAGCCGCGGGCTGCGGCGTTTGCGGCGCGAATTGGATTTGCATTTGCTGCTGCGTCGTTCGCTGCACGATTTTCAGCAGGCGGATTACAGCGAGTTGGTGGATTTGCTGAACGATCCGGCGAAGCAATCGTTGAGCGAATATTCGCGCGATGAGGCGTGGAAGATTTTGTGGCGCGTTTGCCTGAGCCAGCCGCGATTGATTCTTCTGGGGCTGCGGGGACTTTTGACGCGCGGGCGTTCGCTGAGCCGGCCGCGGGCTTAGTGGCTTCGTGACTGCGGCTGATGCTGCTGATGATGCGGCTTCCGCTTCTGTGATGAGTAGCGCTTCGTAGCATGTACATCCTCGGCTTATCCGCGATGGGACACGATTCGGCGGCGGCGCTGATCGGCGATTCCGGAGTGGTGGCGGCAATCGAAGAAGGAAAACTGGCGCGCACGCGTGGCGTGGAAGGAATTCCGCGCGCGGCGATTCATTTTTGTCTGGAGCGCGGCGGAATTTCGTGGCGCGACGTCGCGCATGTGGCGATTGCGAGCGATCCGGCGCGGGCCTGGCGGCGGCAGGCGTGGTTTCGCGCGCGTGTGGCGCCGTTTGGTCCGGTATCGAGCGGATACTTTTTGAACAAGGCTTTCGGTGAGCTGGGACGAGAGCTGAATAATTTTCGCATCGTGAAGCAGATGGCTGGCGCGCCGGCGGGGCGCGTTGAAGCGCTCGATCATCATTTGTGCCACGCGGCTAGCGCGTTTTATGCATCGCCATTCGAGAAGGCGTTGATTGTTTCGCTGGACGAGCGCGGCGACGGGCGGGCGGGGTTCGTGGGCGTGGGCGAAGGCGCGGGGATTCGCGAGGTGGCGTCTGTCGCGATGCCGCATTCGCTGGCGTGGGCGTATTCTCAGGTTACGAAACTTTTGGGATTTCGCGCGCATGCCGATGAGCACAAGACGCAATGGCTGAGTCTTGCGGGCGAGCCGGTGTTTGCGGATTTATTTTTGGCGATGCTGCGCGGGGCCGGGGCGCGGGCAGGTGGTGAGCCGGGGGAGCCGCGTTTAGATCCGCGATATTTTCGGCGCGAATTTGCCGCGGAGCTTGCGTTTACGAGTGAATTTTATCGTCGCGTGGGAATTGCGGGAGCGCCCGAGCCACACATGGATGATTCGGCGCGAGCGAATATTGCGGCGAGCTTGCAGAAGGCTTGCGAGACGATTCTGTGCGAGTGGCTGGCGGGGTTGCGCGTGAAATTTCAGGCGCGGTCGTTGTGCCTGGCGGGCGGATTATTTCTGAATCCGTTGTTGGTGGCGGCGATTGATTCACGCGCGGGATTCGAGAATGTTTTCGCGCAGCCGGCGGCTGGGAATGAGGGAACGGCGTTGGGCGCGGCGTGGCTGGTTTGGCATCGTGAAGCGGCGCAAGGGCATGCGCGGGTGGCGCCGACGGAAGCGCCCTATTTTGGGCCGGCGTATTCGAACGCGGAAATCAAATCCGTGCTGGATAATTGCAAGGCGACGTACCGCTGGTGCGACTCGGACGAGCGCAAGCTCGCCGAAACGGGGCGGCTCTTGCACGGTGGAAAAATTGTGGCGTGGTTTCAAGGCACGGCGGAGTTCGGTCCGCGCGCGCTGGGCAATCGCAGCTTGTTGGCTTCGCCGTGGGCGCCTTATGTGAAGGAAAATTTGAACGATTATGTGAAACATCGCGAGGCGTTCCGTCCGTTTGCGCTGGCCATTCCCGAAGAGCGCTGCGCGGAATACTTCGAGTGCTCGGCGAATGGGCGGTTCCTGACGACGATGGCGACAGCCAATGAAAAAGGCCGGAAATTGCTCGCGGACTTGCCGCCGGGATTTCTTTTGCCGGGGAATTTGGTGCGACTGCACGTGGTGCGCGCGTCAGACAACCCGCTTTTCTGGAGATTGCTGAACGATTCAGGAAAAGACGCTCCGGCGCCGATGCTGGTGAATACGTCGTTCAATTTATTCGGCGAGCCGCTGGTGGTGACGCCGCGCGACGCGGTGCGAAGTTATTTTTGTTCGGGGGCCGATGCGCTGGTGGCGGGAAACTTTCTGCTGGAGAAGCGCTGAGGGCGATGACGGCCGCGGATACATCCGTGAAGAGCGCTGGCGGCACGCGTCACCGGCGTTGGACGCTTCTGGTGATCGTGCTGCTCGCGTTGGCGATCGGCACAATCGCGTTTCGCGACGCGGGTTATTGGCTGGTGCGTGAAGATCCCGTGGCCAAAGCCGATGTGATCGTCGTACTGAGCGGCGGGATGCCATATCGCGCGAATGGCGCCGCGAATCTCTTCAAATCCGGCTATGCGCCGGAAGTGTGGGTCAGCCGGCCGGAAGGGCCGCAGCAAGATCTCGCCGCGCTGGGGATTCATTTCGTCGGCGAAGAAGAATACAACCGCGAGATTCTGATACGTCAGGGCGTGCCGGAAGCGACGATCGCAATTTTGCCGGACATTATTATCAACACGCAGCAAGAAGTGCGCGAGATCTCACGCGAGATGCGTCGAACGGGGAAACATTCAGTCATTATCGTGACTTCGCCGGAGCACACGCGGCGGGTAAAAGCCCTCTGGGCAAAATTAGTGGGTGACGATCCGCGATTGATCGTGCGGAGCGCGCCGGACGATCCCTTCGTTGCCAGACGCTGGTGGGGGAATACGCGCGACGCGCTGGCGGTGGTCCGGGAATACCTGGGATTGCTGAACGTGTGGGCGGGATTGCCGGTGCAGCCGCACGCGCAATAGGCGTGTTGCAGGTTGGCGGCACGAACGGAGATTTCTGCGGGTATGCGCAGCGCTGTGTGTAAAATTGAGGTGCCGTTATTGTGATTCCAACCTTTCGACGAATGGGAGTTAGACCTTGAAGATTTCCGTGATTGGCGCAGGCTACGTGGGTTTGGTTACGGGCGGGTGTTTGGCGGGCCTGGGCCACGAAGTGATTTGCACCGACAGCGACGCTGAAAAGTTGAAGACTCTGAACGCCGGACGCCTGCCGATTTACGAGCCGGGACTCGACACGGTGATTGACGAGGCGCGCAAGGAAGGCCGCCTGAGTTTTCGCTTCAATTCCGCCGAAACAATTCAGGCGAGCGAGGCGATTTTTATCTGCGTGGGCACTCCGCCGCTACCCAATGGCAGCGCGGACTTGAGTGCGATTGATCATGTGGCGCGCGCTGTGGCCACCGAATCGCGCACCCCGAAGCTGGTGATCGAAAAGAGCACGGTGCCGGCGCAAACGGGGCAGGAATTGAAGCGCGCGCTTACGGTGTATGGACGCAAGTCGGGCGTGACATTTCGCGTCGCGTCCAACCCGGAATTTTTGCGCGAGGGGACTGCAGTCGAGGATTTTCTGCATCCCGACCGGATCGTTGTGGGTGTGGAGGACGAAACGGCGGAGCGGCAGTTGAAGGATATTTATCGTCCCGTGCTGGAGCGCAAATTCAAATGTCCCATACACACGACGGGGTGCCCAAACGGGCCGTTGCCGGCGTGGCTGGTGACGACGATCAACAGCGCGGAGCTGATCAAGCACGCGTCGAATTCGTTTTTGGCGGTGAAGATTTCCTACGCGAACATGGTGGCGGATCTGGCGGAGCGACTGGGCGCTGATATCGGAGAAGTGGTTCGCGCCGTGGGCATGGACCCGCGAATTGGAACGAGCTTTTTCCGTCCGGGCCTTGGATTCGGCGGATTCTGCTTGCCCAAGGATTTGCAGGCGTTCGTGCACCTCGCCGAAAAGTCCGGCGTGGATTTTTCGATGCTGAAGGAAGCGGAGAAGATCAACAAGAAGCGGATCGACAATTTCATGGAAAAGATCCGGCGGGCTTTGTGGGTGGTGAAGGGAAAGCAGATCGGCGTGCTCGGCCTCGCGTTCAAGCCGAATACGGACGATATTCGTTTCGCGCCGGCGATTGATTTGATCCACGCGCTGCTGGCGGAAGGCGCCAGCGTTCGCGTGTACGATCCGGAAGCGATGGAAAAGGCGAAGCCGACGCTGCCGCAAATCCAGTTTGGAAAAACGGAGTACGACGCGGCGGATGGCGCGGAAGCCCTATTGATCGCGACAGAGTGGGAGCAATTCCGCAAGCTCGATTGGGACCGCATTCGCGATTCGATGACGCGTCCACTGATTCTGGATGGCAGGAATTTGCTGAAGTCGGCGGACATGAAGAGCCACGGGTTCGAGTATTATTCGATGGGCCGCCCGGATTGATTCTTACATTGCCGTCAGCTTGTGGACCTGTCGCGGGGAACCGTCGTCGACGCGGCAAAGCTCGCGTTCTTCTCTTATTCAATCCGAAAGCACACAGCCGTTGCGAATGCGAGAATCTCTAACAGAGCTGGAACGAAAATCCAAACCGATGTGAAGGTAGGGCGCGATGCTCCAATAACGGCGCCATATGCGAGAGATGCGGAACCGTAAACGAATAAAGGCGCTGATAGTGCGCTTGCGAGTGCTGCCGAAATCCATCGCTTCTTGATCCGCACGACAAGGATCGCCGCGACGAAAAGAGAAAGCGCCTCGGGGATTAAGAACAATCGGCTCGCGTATGACCATCCGATTGGCGGCACCGTCAACAAGCCCAGCAACACGAGTATCACAACGGCAGCCAGAAGACAGAGCAGGCTTCTTTGCGAAGCTGTAAGGGCGGTCGTCACTCCGACAAGAACGAGCATTGCAGGACCCATACCACAAAGCCCGTCGACCAACGTGTTTCTTAAACTGAAGATGGGGGAAGTCATACCGAGCATCGCACCGGCTATCACAACGTAAGACCAAGTGACTACTACGCCCGTCAGAATGTAAAGCAGTGCTGTTGTCTGCTTCATTCTGGCTCCCCGCTAGCGAATGCCGTGGCGCTTTAATCGTAAGTCTATTTTGCTTGTGCGGATTGAGCGACTTTCTCGCGGAAATATTCGTAAGTGCGCTGCAGGCCTTCTTCCAGGTTTACCTTTGGCTCCCAATTCAGCAGGCGCTTCGCCTTGGTGATGTCCGGGCAGCGCTGCTTGGGATCGTCTTGCGGCAGCGGATGAAAGACGATCGGCGTTTTTGCGCCTACTAGCGTGCGCACGCGTTCAGCAAATTCCCGGATGGTAATTTCCTGCGGGTTGCCGATGTTGGTGGGCTCGTGCTCGTCTGATTCGAGCAATTTGTAAATGCCGGCGAGCAGGTCGGAGACGTAGCAAAAGCTGCGCGTCTGCTTGCCGTCGCCATAGACGGTGATGGGTTCGCCGACGAGCGCCTGATACAAAAAATTGGGGAGCGCGCGTCCGTCATTCAAACGCATGCGCGGGCCGTACGTATTGAAGATGCGGACGATGCGCGTATCAAGGCCGTGGTAGCGGTGATAAGCCATGGTCATGGCTTCGGCGTAGCGCTTGGATTCGTCGTAAACGCCGCGCGGTCCGACGGGATTTACGTGGCCCCAATAAGTTTCCGGCTGCGGGCTCACTTGCGGGTCGCCATAACATTCCGACGTGGAGGCGAGCAGATAGCGCGCTTTTTTGGCGAGCGCGAGGCCGAGAGAATTGTGCGTCCCCAGCGCGCCGACTTTCAGAGTTTGAATCGGATACTTCAGATAATCCGGCGGGCTGGCCGGGGAAGCGAAGTGCAGGACGACTTCGACCGGCCCGGGAACTTCGATGTAACGAGAAACGTCCTGGCGCGCGAAGCGGAATTTGGGATGCGGGAGCAAGTGCGAGATGTTGGAATCGCTGCCGGTGACGAGATTATCGAGGCAGAGAACTTCCCAATCTTTTTCCAAGAGTAGTTCGCAAAGATGAGAACCGAGGAAACCGGCGCCGCCGGTGATTACCGCACGCAAAGGGGTGCTCCTTGTGGGCTATGAAGAATGCTACGCATGATCGCGGCCTTTATTATGGCTGAAAAGGGGCAATTGGGGAACAACGGCAATCATGGAATCTGCCACAGAAGCACGGAGGCACAGAGAACGGCATTATGGATGAAAGGCAAAATCGAAAAGACGGCTTCAGGGGCTGAAGCCCCTTTGACGCAGCGTCGGTTGCGGCGGGACTGAAGTCCCGCACTTCCGGGCCACGCAACATTTGATTGCTATTGGTGGGAGGGGGCGAAAGCGGTGGTGTGGTCTACGACGATGCGCCAGCCTTCGGGGAATTTCTTGAAGTCGAGCGTGAATATGCCGGCGGGTGCGTCGTTTACGCGCTGCAGGTGGAATTGGCCGATGGCGAACGCGGCGTCCGGGCAGAGAACGTGGATTTCGAGATCGGAAAAAGTGAGATGGCCCATTGCCGCGCGATCGGGATAATTTTTGTGATAGCGATCGAGGAGTCCTTGCCAGCCACGCGTCAGGCCGTTGGCACCGACGAAAGCGGTTTGGTCGCTTTTCCAGTAGCCGGTCATGAAAGCGTCAATGTCGCCGCGATTCCAGGCGTCGGTTTGCGTTTCGAGCAGCGCGCGAATTTGCGATTCGGGCGAAGAATCGGGTGGCGCGGCTACCGCGAAGCCCGAGGCTGCGGAGAAACCGATCGCCGAAATCAGAAGCGAGAGCGCCAGTATTCGGAACACGTTTTGCATCAGTCCTCCGCGGCGTTTACGGTTTGCCGGCGGCTTTTTCGGTGAGGCGCTCGCGGACTTTGTCGCTGAGCGCTTTGCCGTCCACGGCTTTGCCTTCGAGTTTTGCGCGCGCGGCTTTCACCACCGCGCCCATTTGTTTGAGCGAGTCGGCGCCAGCTTCCGAGATGGCTTCTTCGATCGCGCGGCGCATTTCGTCGTCGCTGGGCGCGGCGGGCAAATATTGCTCGATAATTTTTATTTCCTTGGCTTCCTTGTCAGCGAGATCCTGGCGGCCGCCTTGGGTAAACTGCTCGACGGATTCCTTGCGCTGCTTCACAAGCGTTTGCAGCACTTGCAGCGATTCCATGTCGTCGAGCGGGCGAATCTTGTCAATTTCTTTCAGCTTAAGCGCGCTCTTTACCATGCGCAGGACGCTGAGGCGCAGTTCGTCCTTTTGCTTCATGGCAGCAGTTAAATCGCTCTGGATGCGGTCAATGTAGCCCATTGGTTTTCCCCCGATTTGCGAAACAGAATAGCACACGGCTTTGGATTCGGGCGCGCGGCGCAGTGATTTCGATGCGACGAATTTGCATAACGCATTTGACACGCTCGGAGTGAGCCGTTACGCTTCTTGCGATGAAAATTATCGTTGCGGACAAAATTAGTGAGCGCGGAATCGCGCTTTTGCGCGAAACGGGCTGGGAAATCGTGTTGCCGGCGGCTGGCAAGCTGCTGGACGAAATCGCGAATGCGGATGGCCTAGTGGTGCGCAGCGCGACGAAAGTGACTCGCGAGTTGCTCGAACGCGCCGAGAAATTGCGCGTGGTGGGCCGCGCGGGCGTCGGAATTGACAATGTGGATATGGACGCGGCGACGAATCGCGGCGTGCTGGTGATGAATACGCCCGGCGGAAATGCGGTGAGCGTCGCGGAGCATACTTTTGCTTTGTTGCTGGGGCTGGCGCGCGGAGTGCCGCAATCGAATGCCGCGATTCACGCGGGGCGCTGGGAGAAAAGTTCGTCGGGAATGGAATTGCGCGGGAAGACGCTGGGTCTGGTGGGCCTCGGACGCGTGGGTTCGGAAGTGGCGCGGCGTGCGCGAGCGCTGGAGATGACCGTGCTGGCGTTCGATCCTTATGTGACGCCGGCAGCGGCACGGGAATTGGAAGCGGAGCTGATTCCATTCGAGGATTTGCTGAAGCGCTCGGACGTGATTTCGCTGCACACGGCGCTGAGTCCGGCGACTGAAAAAATGATCAACGCGGCAACGCTGGCGCAGATGAAGAAAGGCGCGCGGCTGATCAATTGCGCGCGCGGAGAATTGATTGACGAAGCGGCGCTGGCGGAGGCGTTGCGCTCGGGACAGCTGGCGGGCGCGGCGGTGGATACATTTGCGCAGGAGCCGCCGAAAACTTCGCCGCTGATTGGCTTGCCGAATTTGATTGCTACACCACACATTGCGGGGTCCACTGCGGAAGCGCAGGAGGAAGTGGGAACTTTGATCGCGCAGCAGGTGCGCGATTATCTGGCAGAAGGATTGATACGCAACGCGGTGAACATGCCGGCGCTTTCCGCGGAGCAGTATCGGCGTTTGCGGCCGTATCTGGAGCTGGGCGAGCGGCTGGGCGCGTTTGTGGCGCAGGCCGCGCCTTCGGCGAGTTTCAGCCGGATCCATATTCGCTACGCGGGCGAGGCGGCGGAGCTGGGGTCGCACGTGATTCGCAGCGCGGTGTTGATTGGAATATTAAATAGCGTGCTGGACGAAAAAGTGAATCTGGTGAATGCGTCGCAAGCGGCAGCGGCGCGCGGATTGATTGTGGAAGAAACCACGCGGCGGCGCGAGCGCGGATTTCCGAATACGCTCGAAGTGGCGGCGACGAACGGCGGGCACGAATTGGTCGTCGAAGGCGTGGTGGCGCAGGACGGTTCGCCGCGTATTTTGCTGATGGATGGAATCGGGCTGGAAGCGCCGCTGGAAGGGACTTTGCTGCTGACGCGAAATGTTGACGTGCCCGGCGTGATTGGAAAAATCGGCACGGCGCTCGGTAATCTGGGCGTGAACATTGCTACGTTCACGTTGGGACGCCGCAAGCCGGAGAAAGGCGCCGATGCGCTGGCGCTGGTGCGGCTCGACGGAAACGTGGATGGCGCCGTCGTGCAGCAGATTCGCGCGATTCCTTCGATCACCGAAGCGAAACTGATCCGCTTGCCCGAGGCCGCGAAGCCGCACGCCCACACCACTTAACCTTTCTGCGGAATTCAAATGCTCGAAACTGCGCGACTGCGTCTGATGCCTTGGCAGCCCGACGACTGGCCGCTGCTGCGCCCGCTCGCGACCGACCCAGAGGTGGTGCGTTACATTTCGAACGGCGAGCCTTGGCCGGACGAGCGAATTCGCGAGTGGGCCGGCAGACAAGTCGCACATTTTGCGAAGTTCGGATTTTGTTTCTGGAAGCTGATTCACAAGGAGACGCGCGAAATGATCGGGTTCTGCGGATTGCAGCCGGTCGAACTGGAAGGCGCGCCGGAAATTGAAATTGGCTGGTGGCTGGCGCCCGCGTGGTGGGGTCAAGGTTATGCGACGGAGGCGGCGCGCGAAGCAATGCGCGACGGATTCGAGCGCGCGAGGCTGCAGCGAATTGTATCAATCGCGATGCGGGAGAATGTGGCGTCCACGCGCATCATGGAAAAATTGGGCATGAAGCACGAGCGCGAGACCACGCATCGGGGTTTCACAGTGGTAATGTACACGACAGCGAATCCGAAGCTCGCGACGAACTGATCCGCCGGGGCAATCGAAACTATTTATGCAGGGCGCACGGCGAGGCCGTTGCGCGTGGAGGCTGGGTAGCTTAAACTGTTTAACGCTCCCGCATTACACGGTCGGGGCGTAGCGCAGCCTGGCTAGCGCGCCTGGTTCGGGACCAGGAGGTCGATGGTTCAAATCCATTCGCCCCGACCATTATTTCCCCTCTCGATTCATAACGTTACGCCGCGTTTTGCCGCACGACGGCAAGCTCTAAACTAGGTACATTAGGTACAACATCGGGGGTCTGAGGCGAAATCTCAAATCCCAAGCCGATTTTATCCGCCACTTCTCTTCTGTATTCCACATCCTCGCGGAGCTTCGAGTACCCGTCTGTCACGGACTCGTCCGCGTGACCGAGCCAGAAACGAATGAGATCTTCTGGCGTTCGGTTTTTGCGGAGCCACGTCGTACGGAAACGCCGGAAGGCGTGAAAGCCCGCTTTCGGTTGCCCCAACTTTTTCAAGGCGGGGTGCAAGCCACGTCTCAAGAGATTCGTCTGTGAGAAAGAATTCCCGTTCTTGTTGTGGAACAGGAAGCCGGAAGTACGCTCTCCCACATACTTCTTGAGCATCTCTGCTAGAGCAGGACAGAGGTCCACGTCTCTGCGCCCGCCCTCGGTCTTGAGGAAGTCCTCTAACTTTCCTCTTCGGACTTTCTGGCGAACGTACAGAGTTCTGAAGTCGTCCGAGATGTGCTTATCGACTTCAAGCCCCAATGCTTCTCCAGCGCGGAGCCCCGTTCCACCAAGCAGGGCACAAAACATCTGCTTGTACCCTTTGGAAGACGCGAGAATCCCGGTGATTACTTCGCTCGTGAAGTGGGGCGTGTTCTGCTTGCTCTTATCCACCACTGGCATGTCGACGAATTCGTGGTTCCATTTGCGAGGGAAGATCTGCTCGCCTTCCTCGTTAACGGCAGAAGCCACGACCGACTTGACGACCTGCGAGTAGGTGTTGACCGTCTTAGGTGAGAGGCCTGCCTTGACCATTCTTTCAACCAGCCCCTTGAGAGCTAGATTGCCCACCGAAGACAGGGGAACATCTCCAAGGTTCGGAAGAATCCATACATCAAGGGCACCCTGCCACCATTCAACGGTTGCGGGAGCAATGGGCTTGCGCTTTCGTTGTTGCACGTGCTTGATCCACCATGCCGCTTGCTCACGAAACGTCACACCAAGGGAAACACCCTCCGCTTTGGCAAGGTGCTCTGGTGTATCTGCTCCGCTCGCGGCAATGATTTCTCTTGCCTTCCTTTCTCGCTCGGGTTTGGTCAGGCGTCCCGGACCAGAGATCGGGCATACCTTTTCGCTTGCATGCATTCGTTCCTCTCGGCCCGGTACGTCCTGCCAAAACCTGACCACGTAGTATTTACCTCTCACTTCAATGTAACCACTTTGACCAGATCGGCGGCTCATGCTCTTGCCTCTTTTCCGCTTTTCTGGCGTCGCTTTCGCGACTGTATCAACGACATCGGCTGACAGCAAGTGTCTGTTCGATTCCATCGTGGCTGCTCAAAATCTGTCAAACTGCGGCATGTGGTTCCGGTTCTGTGCTAGTGGCTAGGCTCGCGGTTGCCCTCGTTCGCAGGGGCTGTCCCCGCACTGCGCGAAGATGTCTGGGAATTGAGTTCAGCTTGGGCCTTGGCAACCGTGCGCTGGGCATAGTCGTCGGGGTCGTACTTCTCGTGCGCCCGGAACTCGGCAATGTCGCGCATGACCTCTTCGGGTGGGAGTCCTCGTGCCAGGGCGCGCTTAGCGTAAGCCCAGTCACGCTCCGATTGGCTCAATTCACGAGGGCCTGACGCTGCGGTGCGCTCACGAGACGGATTCCATCTTCCTGGGCCAGAATCCACTGGGTCGGTGCGAAGTCTAAAATCTCGTGTGTGATAGATGCGGTCTGTATGGGTGTGGACGATTACCTGAAAGTCTTCCTCGTACTTTTTGTTCGCGAAACCCGGAAGACGAAGCACTCTTGTCGAATCGGTTGCTGCGGGATCGCCGTCGAATTCACGCGCCAAGGCGTGCAGGAATGCCTCGGCTTGCTC
>JBAQGJ010000053.1:0-12885 GCA_049287725.1 Candidatus Acidiferrales bacterium
TTGATGCAGTTGCGCCAGCGCCGCACGCGAGGGCCGCTTAATGAAAATAGTGTGGATGCTGCACAAGATGACCGTGGCGTGGAAATCGCCGATGGCAGACCTTCACCAGAAGAAATCCTCTGTGAAAGCGAGCGCCGCGCGACGGTGCGGCAAGCCGTCGCGCAGCTTCGAGAGAGCCTGAGAGTCGTTGTGCTCCACAGGGAACTTCAAGACCTAAGCAGCGCTGAGACTGCTCGGCGTCTTGGCTTGACCGTTAGCGCCGTCAAGTCGCGTACATTTCACGCGCGGAGATTCTTGAGGAAACATCTTGAACAGAACCTTCAGAAACCGAGCGCGCTAAGCAAGCCGCAAAAGAGACAGGCATGAAAGGCAGCGTGGAGTATGCTTTCGTTGCGCGAGAGTTGGTCGTGCGAGTGGGGCGGCATCTGGTTGTCCTGACGCTGCCGCTCGTTTGTTGGTTAGCGGGGCAGGATTGTTTTGCACAGGCGCTACTTACTTGGGTGGCACAGCGTGGCATAACTCAGCTCGCTACGGCCCGCGCGAGAGAGAATTTCTACACTTCTCCCGTTCCCGAAGACACGCTCGACGGAATCAATCAGATTCATTCAATGAAGCGATGAAAACCGGCATTCCGGGATCTATTCGACAAGGAAGATGAACAAGGGAGGTGAACATGGAAGTTAAACCGCAGCCCGAGCAGTCCATGCAGGAACAACAAATCCGGGCGGCCCTAGATCAGCATTGGGCGGCGTCCGATGCCAACGATTTTGAAACGGAGCATCGCATCTATCTCGACGACGCAGTGCTGGAATACCCGCAGTCAGGCGAGCGCACCCGCGGTCGAAGCAACATACAGAACCAGCGCGCCAGTCAGCCGAGCAACAAGCGGTTTTCCATCCGACGAATCATAGGCAGCGGCGAGCTTTGGGTCACCGAATTCATCCTCACATACGACGGCAAGCCTTCCTACACCGTGAGCATCATGGAGTTCAAGGGCGACAAAGTTGTCCGGGAAACGCAGTACTTCGCGGATCCGTTTGTAGCTGCGGCGTTCCGCGCTAAATGGGTCGAGCGGATGGACTCGTAGCGCGGTTACCGAAAAGTCGAACAGCATGACATGGGCCATCCGTTGCAGCACGTGCTCCGATGGAGGGACAAGAGATGGATTGGAGACGGTTGGTCCAGTTTGCGATGTTGGGTAGCAGTGCTTTGGAACAGTATGCCATCCTGCTGGTACGCGTTTCGATCGGTCTGTTCTTCGCCATCTCCGGAGCCAACAAATTATTTCGCGCCGGCGGCACAAAACCTGTTTACGAAACGCTCGTTAAGGCCAAAGTCCCGTTTCCCCAGCTGACGGCTTATTTCGTGTCAGGCGTCGAATTCGTTTGCGGATCTTTGTTGACCGTGGGGTTTCTTTCGAGTCCGGCCTGCATGGCTTTATCGATCGATATGATTGTCGCCATTCTGACCAACACGCTGGCCACCTTGCCTAAAGGACTTTCGCGACTTAACTGGCTCGACGATGTCCTCTACCTTCCGGAAGTCCTGTACGTGCTCTTCTTTATCTGGCTGATCTGCTCTGGACCGGGAAAGTTCAGTGTCGATTACGGGCTTGCCGGCAAGTTGCTGAGGTGATTGAGTGTCCGTTCGGCGATAGGAAGATTCACGCGGGAGGAATCCTAACGGTATGGCTCGGCTGCTATCAGTGAACGTCGGGCTTCCGCGCGACGTCGCGTGGAAAGGCCGCGCTGTACACACCGGCGTCTGGAAGAATCCCGTGACCGGTCGCTGCCGCGTCGGCCGGTTGAATCTCGAGGGAGACGGTCAAGGCGACTTGGCCGGGCACGGAGGTGAACACCGAGCCGTATTCGTTTATCAGATTGAATCGTATCGGTATTGGCAGGAGCAACTGAAGAGGCGCGATTTCGTTTATGGACAGTTCGGTGAAAACTGTACGATCGAAGGATTAGCTGACGATGCCGTGTGCATCGGCGACCGATTTCAGATCGGCACCGCACTCTTCGAGGTCACTCAACCCCGCGTAACATGCTTTCGCGTTGGCATTCGGATGAAGGAACCGCGGATGGCGTCGTTGCTGACCTCCAGCGGCCGGCCCGGATTCTACTTTCGCGTTCTACGTGAAGGCGAGGTGGCTGCCGGCGACGAAATCGTAAAGGTCGGAGAAGCTGGAGAACGCATGACCGTCGCTGAGATCAATGCGCTCCTCTATTTGCCTCCGCACCCGCGCGATCGTCTGGAGCGCGCGTTACGGATCGCAGCGCTTGCGCCAGGATGGCGCGGCTCGTTTGAAGCTCTGCTCCAGAGTCAGCAAAACGGCGCGGAAACGGGAAACGCGGGACTGGCGCCTGCCGCCGCGGCCCATCCCGCCTCGTCTGGATTTCGGTCACTCGTGGTGAGCTCCATTGATCGCGAGTCCGCGGACGTTCTCTCGTTTGTCATGCAGAGCGCTGACGGTCACCAGCTTCTCATGGCTCTGCCAGGTCAGTACGTCGTCGTGCGTCTTAAGCCCACCGCTGACGGTCCGACGCTGTTTCGCAGCTACTCGCTCTCGGGCCCGCTCTCCACGGAGCATTATCGAATTAGCGTGAAAATCGAGCCGGATGGCGCCGCCGGGAAGTATCTGCGCGAACATCTCCAGGTGGGCGATCACCTCGAGGTCAGCTCACCGCGCGGAAGTTTTGTTTTGCAGGCGGGGGGCCGGCCGATCGTACTGCTCAGTGCTGGGATCGGCGCGACACCCGTTCTAGCGATGCTGCACGCGCTCGCGGCGGCCCGCTCCACACGTCAGGTCATGTGGTTGCACACCGCGCGCGATGGGCAACATCATGCGTTCGCCGGCGAAGTGCGCGGCCTCATGAGCGCGCTGACGAACGGCCACAGTTATATCTGTTACTCCAAGCCAGACTCAAACGACAAAACCGGCGAGGATTTCAACGCGACGGGCCGCTTCTCGCGATCGGTTTTCGATGCACTCGCATTGCCACGAGACGCTGACATCTACCTATGTGGCCCAACCCAATTCATGGCGGACATGAAAGAGGCGCTCACAACCTTAGGTGTGGTGCCAGAGCGTATTCACATCGAAATCTTCAACGGCGGCGAATCTCTGACCCCTGGTGTGATCGGCGCACCGACGCGAGCTCCGCATCCGCCTGGCGATGCGGCAACCACTGGCCTGTTGGTATCGTTCGCGCGCAGCGGCATTTCCGCACACTGGGACGCGTCGCACTACGGATCCATTCTGGAAATGGCCGAGGTGTGTGATGTCCCGGTCCGTTGGGCGTGTCGAACCGGCGTTTGTCACAGCTGCGAGAGCGGTTTGGTTTCGGGGGCGGTCGTCTACAGTCCGGAACCACTCGATAGGCCGGCCGATGGGAACGTTCTGATTTGCTGCTCACAGCCGACGAGCGATGTCGTCGTCGATTTGTGAAGCAGCGAGGAATGAAGAATGCAATGTCTTAGCGCGTCCAAATTTTGTCCCACCCCGATTAGCCAAAGCTCCTCTCAACAGGCATCGACCAGCGAATGCTTTCTTCGAATCTTGGCCCAATATCCTGCGGCTTTGTTCTCTCGTACTCTAGGCCATTCGTTTTTGCCTCCAAAATTTGGAGAGCCGACCTGCGATGATTCGAGGAGTCGGTGAGGGAATCTGTCTCCTCCGAACCAAATGCCGTAGCGTCGTGCGATCGCTATACAGCGATAGTAAAGCAAAACCCAGTGTGGCAGCGGAATCGCCGAAAGTGAAAACGCGCCGCTAGTCTTTCGCGCCCAGACTCGAGAACCTTTCCGGGTTCGTGTAGCGGAGCTTCAGGTGGGTGACCATGGCTTGCTCCGGAGTTTGTTTGGAGGTGCCCTGCACAACCTGCAGCAGCGCGCGGTGATGTTTCAACGGCCAGTGCAAGCGCTCATGCGTGATGTATTCGAGAGCCTGATGGGCGAAGAGCACGGGAACCAGAGAATTCAAGGCTTTCTCCAGGTACTCGTTGCCGCTATTGTTCCAGATCGTGCGATGAAATTCCAGATCGAGAGTCGCGGCTTCAATTTCCGAGCCGGCTTTCCAGCGCTCCATTTTCCTCACCAATTCCAACAGCTTCTTTTCGCAGGCGGCGGTCAGGCGCGCGCGGCATAGTTTCAACGCTTCGGCCTCCAGAATGATGCGCAGGCCGTTGATTTTCTGGCAATCTTCCTCACTGAGCGTATTCACAAACATTCCGCGGCGGGGGTGGTTCATCACTAGGCCCTGTTCCTGCAATTGTTGCAGAGCTTCGCGGACGGGAATGCGGCTGACGCTATATTCGCGGGCGAGCCTGGTTTCATTGAGGCGGTCACCGGGCTTGAATTTGCCGGAAATTATAGCTTCGCGCAAAATGGCGACCAGACGGGACTTGAGAGTAGTGGTGGGGAGGACGGTAGCTGCAAGATTCATTGAATCCGAGCCTCGGGCGCGGCGGAGCAGATGGAGGATTATACGCTCGATTCCCCGCAGCGAATAGTATACCGTATGCACTTGCTTCTATCGCGCGCTCGTTCAAGGTGAGTCCGTGCAACTGCACAATCGAGTCCTTTGCCTTTTATTTTGTGGGGTGTTTGCGTTCGCTTCCGAGAGCCAGACTACAAGCCGGCCCTGGACGAATGCCAAGCTATCGCCCGACGAACGCGCCGACCTGCTGCTGAAGCAGATGACGCTCGATGAAAAAATCCAATTGTTGCACGGTTCTTTTGGCGCTGCCCTGGGGAAGCTGGTGCCTGCGGCTCCTCCGCGCGCCTTAGGTGGCGATGGCTTCGTGCCGGGCATCCCGCGACTGGGCATTCCGGACTTGAATTTGATCGGCGCCGGACTGGGCGTGACGGACCTGGGGCACCGAGCGAACGGGCAATCGACGGCGTTGCCATCTTCGCTTGCAGAAACGTCCAGCTGGGACCCCGAGATCGGGTATGCAGCGGGGAAAGTAATCGGGGAAGAGACGCGCGACGAGGGCTTCAACGTGTCGCTGGGAGGCGGAATTGACGTGATGCGTGAACCGCGCAACGGGCGAAATTTCGAATATCACGGGGAAGACCCGTTGCTCGCGGGGAAAATCACAGGCCAGGAGTTGCGGGCAATTCAGGACCAGGGGGTGGTGGCGGACATCAAGCATTACGCGATCAACGACCAGGAATCCGGGCGCTTCACGGTGAGTTCCAATCTCGACAAGCGCTCGATGCGCGAGATCGACTTGCTGGCGTTCGAGATTGCCATAAAAGATTCGGGCGTGGGCACGGTGATGTGCGCCTACAACCGCGTGAATGAAGTCTATTCCTGCGAGAACGACTACCTATTGAACGAAGTCCTGAAGAAGGATTGGGGATTCGAGGGCTGGGTGATGTCCGACTGGGGCGCGACACACAGCACGGTGAAGGCCGCGAATGCCGGCTTGGACCAGGAATTTTTTCTGAGCCAGTATTTTTCCGCGCCCCTGAAGGAGGCGGTGGAAAAGGGCGAAGTCCCGTTGGCGCGGCTGGACGATATGGTGCACCGCATTTTGCGCACTTTGTTCGCGGTGGGAGTGATGGATCATCCGCCGGTGGTCACGCCGATCAACGTGAAGCAGGACGCGGACGTCGCGCAACACATCGCGGAACAAGGCGCCGTGCTGCTGAAGAATGACGCTGGCCAGTTGCCGCTCGATGCGTCTAAGGTTCGCTCGATCGCGGTGATCGGTTCCCATGCCGATATCGCAGTGCTTTCGGGGGGAGGATCGGCGCAGGTGAATCCCGTGGGCGGCAATGCGGTGCCGGCAAAGCCGGTGGCGGCCGACGATACCGACGCTCTTCTCGCGATTCAGGTGTGGGACCCATCCTCACCGCTACGGGCGATTCGCGCGAAAAGTCCTCCGAGCAAGGTCGAATTTGCGTCGGGCCTGGATGCAGGCGCGGCTGCGAAGCTTGCGGGCGATTCGGAGGTGGCCATTGTCTTCGTGCACCAACACACGCACGAAAACGCCGACCTTAAGAGCCTGGCGCTGCCAGACGGGCAAGACGAATTGATCCGGCGGGTAGCCGCGGCGAACCCGCGCACGATCGTAGCGCTGGAGAATGGTGATCCGGTGCTGATGCCCTGGCTCGGCAGCGTGAAGGCCGTACTGGAAACGTGGTATCCGGGCGCGCGCGGCGCCGAGGCCATTGCGAATATCCTATTTGGCGATGTGAATCCCTCGGGCAAATTGGTGCTGTCGTTCCCGAAGAGCGAGGCCGACCTGCCGCGGCCGGTTCTGCAAGGGCCCCCTGCGCCGCCGGAGGGACAGAAGCCGGACGCGAACATCTTTACGCGGGATACCTTTTTTGACGTGAATTACGGCGAGGGGATGAAAGTGGGCTACCGCTGGTACGACGCGGAAAATAAAGAGCCGCTATTTCCGTTTGGCTTCGGACTCTCCTACAGCAGTTTCGCGTACACGAAACTTCGCGTCGATTCCGCGCCGCAGGTGAGCGTGGCGTTCCGCTTGAAAAATACCAGCGACCGCGCCGGCGCGGAAGTGGCGCAAGTGTATCTGGGGTTGCCGGCGAGTGCCGGTGAGCCGCCAAGGCGGCTGGTGGGATGGAAGAAGGTGAATCTCGGCCCCAGGGAAACCCAGGAAGTTGCGGTAAATGTTGCGGCGAGATCCCTCGCGATTTTTGATGTTGCGCGGAATGTGTGGAAGATTGTGCCGGGCGAGTACCGGGTGTTCGTGGGAGGATCTTCGCGGGAAACTCCACTCACACAGATTTTCCGGATCGAACCAGCGCAGGCTGCCATGCTGCTCAGGCAGAACTGAAGCCGCAACTGCCATCGCGTCCGCGGTGGGACTCGGTTTTACTCTGGCTCGCCGCAATGAAGCGTTCCAAAATCGCAGAGCACGCGTGAAATAACCTGATCAGGGAATGGCGTGAAAATTACACGACTGAAAACCGCGGTAGTGGAAGGAAATTTCGATTGGACGTTCGTGCGCATTGAGACGGACGAAGGCATTCAGGGATTGGGGGAATGTTTCTTCGCTCCTGGACTTACCGCAATGCTGCGTTCGCTGGAGCCGGTGATTTTGGGCGAAGATCCCCGGGACACCCACCGGCTGTTTCGCAAATTGCAGCGGGCGGCGTCCGGAGCGGGATCGGTGGCGGGAATCATCTACAACGCGATCAGCGGAATTGATGCAGCGCTGTGGGACGTGCTGGGGCAATCGCTGGGCGTTCCGATTTACCGGCTGCTGGGTGGCAAGTTTCGCGACAAGGTGCGCATTTATGCGGATTGCCACGGCGGAGAAGCTCTGGAAAGTCTGGATGCACTGCTGCGGTCCCGCCCCCCATCGTGGGGACCCCGCCCCGGCGTTCATATCGCCAAAGATTATTTCGGGGAAAGCGATGCGAGTGAGCCGGCGACTCCGGAAGATTATCGCCGCCAGGCGCTGGCGAAGCGCGCGATGGGTTTCAGGGCGCTGAAATTTGACCTGGACGTGCAAGGCACAGAAGGAGGCGATCCCTACAACCGCTGCCTGACGAATCGCGCGATCGATCACATGGTGAAGCTGGTTGCGGCGGTGCATGAAGCGGTGGGCGTGGAGACGGATATCGCGGTGGACTGTCACTGGCGGTACAACGTTTCAGACATGGTGACGCTGGGGCGCGAACTCGAGCCGTTTCGTTTGCTGTGGCTGGAAGACCCGGTGCCGCCGAACAGCGTGGCCGCGCTGAAAGCGGTGAGCTCGAAAATCCGCGTACCGATCGCCACCGGCGAGAATCTTTTTCTGTTCGAGGGCTTTCAAGAAATCATCGAGGAGCATGCGCTAGACATTGTGACGCCCGATCTACAAAAAGTGGGCGGGCTGGCCGTCGCGCAGCGTATCGCGGATTTTGCGGACCTGCACACGATTCCAGTCGCGCCGCACAATATCAGCAGTCCTGTGGGGACGCTAACTTCGGTCCATTTCTGCGCGGCAATACCAAATTTTTTGGCGCTGGAGTTCCATGCAGCGGATGTTCCTTTCTGGAATGATCTGGTGGAAGGGCTGCCGTCGCCGATGATTCAGAACGGATTCGTTTCTGTGCCAGAAAAGCCCGGCCTGGGCGTGACCTTGAATGAAGAGGTTGCGCGGCGGTACGCGCGGAAAGACGAACCCTTTTTTGCGTGATGGCAAACGAAGGCGTGCTATTGGAGACGAAACCATCGGCAAACCGCGAGCAGACTTAGAACTGAGAAGTGCGAGGTCTCGAAAGTCAGGACTGCGAATGACTTCACTGTGGAAAAACGACGCCGAACTTTTTGTGCTGGTCCGCCGCGAACTATTTACGTGCGTGGTGGGAGACGTGATGGACAAGATGCAACTGCTGCACCAGTTCTTGCCGCCACAGATTCAGCCGCTGCACCCAGAGATGGTGATGATTGGCCGCGCGATGCCGGTGCTTTCGATGGACGTATTCGCGGAAACAGTTTCCGGATCGGCCAACGCGCTGATGGCCAAGCCATTCGGGCTGATGCTCGAAGCTCTCGATGACCTGCGCCGGGGCGAGATTTACCTGAACACCGGTTCGTCGCCTCGCAATGCGTTGTGGGGGGAGCTGATGAGCACGCGCGCGATCAAACTGGGGGCTGCGGGCGCGGTGGTGAACGGATACGTGCGCGACACGAAAAGCATCCTGAAAATGAATTTTCCGACTTTCTGTTTTGGTTCGTATGGCCAGGATTCGGCGCCGCGCTGCAAGGTGGTGGATTTTCGCGTGCCGATCGAGATTGGAGATGTGCGTGTGCGGCCGAAAGATATTTTGTTCGGAGACATCGACGGAGTTTGCGTGGTTCCTTCCGAGTTCGCGGAAGAAGTGTTCGCCAGGTCACTCGAAAAAGCGCGCGGCGAGAAGCTGGTGAAGAAGGCGATCGAGGATGGAAGCAGCGCTGTGGACGCATTTCAGAAGTTCGGAATCATGTAGCAGCGAGGATTGGCTCAGGGGGAAAGCACGGAAGCGCGCAGCTGCTCTCAAATCGTTCGCGAGTTTCTGGGCGGACGCGGCCTGCACACCTGGCTGGCATGAAGGCCCGGCGAACTATTGACGATCCGGGCCTCAGGCTGGTTCCGGGCGTGCCGGAAAGACTGCGAACCGGCATGATCGTGACCATCGAGCCGCGAGTTTAGGTCTCCGAGTACGGCGGAGCCGCGCGAATCGAAGACGATGTGCTGGTAACTGAAAACGGGCACGAGGTCCTGTCGCAGGACTCGCGAGGCCCAGAACATGTGGCGCAGAAAGTGATACAAATATGATTGGCATCGACCTTCGAGGCAAAACCATCCTGGTCACCGGAGCCCTCGGGGCTATTGCCGAGCACATCGTGAGGAAATTGGGCGAGGCGGGAGCGACGCTCGCGCTCACCGATATCAAGGAGGAGGAAGTAGCCCATCGCACGCTGGAGGAATGGAAGATTCCGCACGCGTCGTATTCGTATTTTGCAGCGGATATCACTGATGCGGGCGCCGTCGAGAGGCTCATTGAAAAGGCTTTCCAGCGCTGGCCCACGCTGGATACCGTGCTGGGCCATGCAGGCGGATGCGGCCTGCATCCTTTCGCGAGCACATCCGTGGAGGAGTACGAGCGTATCTTTCGCTTCAACTATTTCGCGCAGACGTATCTGGCGCGCGCCACCCTGGCGCAATGGACGAAGCGCCGGATCGCGGGTCATTTGATTTTTACCTCTTCTTATGTGGCGCGCATGCCGCACACGAAAATTCCTGCGTACGCTTCGGCCAAAGCGGCGCTGGAGAATTTTGCACGTTGTCTGGCGCTCGAATACGCCGCGACCGGCATCCGCGTGAATGTGGTTTCGCCCGGAAATGTGGCGGCCGGAAGTTCGCTGAAAGTTTTCGAAGAGGACTCGGCCTACCGCGAGTTCGTGCTGCGGGTTTCGCTGGGCCGACGCAACAGCCCGGAATCGATCGCGGACGCGTTCGTGTTTCTGTGCTCGCCGCTAGCCGGCGAGATCAACGGTCAAGTGCTCAGCGCGGACTACGGCGGGGGCATCGGGAACCGCCTATGAAGGTGGGGCTGGGACTTTATCGGCATATGCTGACGCGCGAATATTACGATTTCGCGCGGCAGGCGGGTTGCACCCATGTGGTCATCCATCTGGTCGATTATTTCCGCCAAGGCTCCTCGAATCCCGCGAATAACCAGCCTACCGGCGCCAAGTACGAACCGTGGGGAGTGGCGGGCGATCCCGAAAGATTGTGGACGATGGATGAAATCAAAAATATTCGTAAGGAAATCGAGGATGCCGGCCTGACGCTCGCGGCCATCGAGAACTTGGACCCGGCGCACTGGCACGACATTCTTTTGGATGGGCCGAAACGGGCGGAGCAAATTGAAAAGGTTAGAACGATCGTTCGCCGAATCGGCGAGGCGGGCGTGCCAGTGCTGGGCTACAACTTCAGCCTGGGCGGCGTATGCGGGCGCGAGACTGCGGCGGCGGGCCGGGGAGGAGCGGTGACGCTTGGGATGGATGGTCCTGCCGAAGAGGTGCCCATTCCGAACGGGATGATCTGGAACATGATCTACGACCCGGATGCGGCGCCCGGGACACTGGCTTCCATTTCTCACGAGGAACTTTGGGAGCGCCTGCAGAGATTTCTGGAGGACATAATTCCCGTGGCCGAGGAATCCGGCGTGCGGCTCGCCGCGCATCCAGACGATCCTCCGATGCCGAGGATGCGGCAGCAGCCGCGGCTGGTGTATCAGCCCCGCATGTATCAAAAGCTGATTGATCTGGTTCCCAGTTCCAGCAACATGTTGGAGCTATGCGTGGGAACTCTGGCAGAAATGACGGAAGACAACATTTACGACGCGATTGATTCGTACAGCAGGCAGGGCAAAATCGCCTACATTCACCTGCGCAATGTGGTCGGGAAAGTGCCGCATTACCGCGAATCATTTATTGACGAAGGCGACGTGGACATGCTGCGTGTCCTCGCCATCCTGCAGCGGAACCATTTCGACGGAGTGATGATTCCCGACCACGCGCCGCAAATGACCTGCGCGGCGCCCTGGCACGCGGGCATGGCGCACACGCTGGGTTTCATGCTGGCGGCGAAAGCGATGCTGGAAGCGGCAACCCGCAAGAGTACCCACAATGGGCTTGCCGCTTTCGGGGATCAATGACTCCGGCTTCCGCAGTGAAGCCGGGCCATTCGCGCGCGTCCCTGGCCATCGCCTTGGCGGTGTCGACGCTGGGCGGGCTGCTCTTCGGTTACGACAATATAGTCATCAGCGGCGCAATCGGATATCTGCGGAATCTGTTTCATCTGGACGCGGCAGGAGTTGGCTGGGCTGCGGGATGCGCTTTGATCGGCGGCGTAGTGGGTTGCGCGGGCGCGGGAACCGTTGCAGATTTTCTGGGCAGAAAAAAAGGGCTGGCCCTTTGTGCGCTCTGCTTCACGCTTTCTTCCTGCGGAATGCTTTTTGCTGACAGCCTGAATCAATTTGTCGGTTGGCGGCTGCTGGGCGGCTTGGGAATCGGCGCGGCGTCAGTGATTGCACCGAATTACATTGCCGAGACTGCGCCCACGCGGGTGCGCGGCCGCTGTGTCACGCTCTACCAGATGGGAATCGTGGGGGGAATCCTGGCGGCGGTATTCGTCAACATGCTGATCGAGCGAATGGGCGATGATGCTTGGAATACATCGACCGGATGGAGGTGGATGTTCTTCGCGGGCGTCGTGCCCGCGCTGCTTTTCGGGCTGATGATCGTTCCCGCTGTGGAAAGTCCGCGCTGGCTGATGAAGGAGGGCCGTCACGAGCTAGCCTTGCGCGTCCTAACGAAAATCAATGGCCCCGACGTAGCGCGGATTGAGGCCAGCCAGATCGAGGAGACGCTCTCGCTGGAAGAAGGGCACCTCTCGGAATTATTCACGACTTTCCGCCGCCCGCTGCTTTTGGGAATTATGCTGGCCGCGCTGCAGCAGATCAGCGGTGTCACGCCCGTGTTTTCGTTCCTGCCGGAAATTTTTCGTTCCGCGGGCACCGCTACGGGGGACGCCTTCCGGCAATCCGTGATGGTGAGCGTGATCAATCTGCTGTTCACCTTTGTGGCGTTTTGGCTGATCGATCGCGCGGGCAGGAAAACGCTGATCCTCGCAGGGACCACTTTACAATTCGTTTCCTTCGCGGCGGTCGGTTGGCTTTATTACGTACACGGCAGCGGCGTGGCGATTCTGATTTTAGTGATGAGTTTCGTGGCCGGGCATGCGGTAGGCAACGGCGTGGCGTGTTGGGTGATTATTTCAGAAATCTATCCGACGAAGGTTCGGGGGCGAGCGATGTCGATCGCCACGACAGCGTTATGGCTGGTCAGTTATCTCGGCAATCAATTATTTCCGCTGATGCAGAAGAATCTCGGCTCGGATGGGACGTTCTGGTGCTTCAGCTCGGGCGCGCTACTTACGATCATCCTGGTAGGGTGGCTGGTTCCGGAGACAAAAGGACGCAGCTTGGAAGAAATCACCGAACTCTGGGCGCCGCCGGTGGCGCTTTCCAGTTCGACGCATTCGTCCTCTCTATGAAAAGAAATCCACCACTTAGAGCGACTGCTCGCTGAGAAGGCGATCGAAGTGGATTTTTTAAGAGGCGCCTTGGAAGAAGGCGCGGCCCGAATGCCGCAACGCCCTCAAAATTTCTTGACATGCAAACACGCCTCACTATACTTGCAGCCATTCGATATGATGGATTTAGTTCATATGGGAATGTCTTGGCCAACCAAGAAAATCTAAGGAGTACACACCTTTATGTCAGTAGCGACCGCAACGGCATTCCGAACCGCTGAACTTGTTCCGCTATTTCGGCGCATGTTCGAACTTTGCAAACTCAAGCCCA
>JBAQGJ010000054.1:0-45675 GCA_049287725.1 Candidatus Acidiferrales bacterium
TCCCGCGGCGGTAGCGGTGGACAGCTCGAATAATTTGTACATCGCCGACACCGAAAACGCCGTCATACGCAAAGTGAATGCGAATCACGTCATCACAACAATCATCGGCAACAATGAGTACGGGTTCGGCGGAGATGGCGGTCCAGCGCTGCAGGCCATCTTAACCAATCCCTTCGGGATTGCCGTAGATTCCGCCGGCGACGTGTGGGTGGCTGACTATTGGAACAATCGCATCCGCATGTATTCGTCGGAAACGGGGAATTTTAATACCGTCGTCGGAAATGGTTCCGTGTATGACGGCTTGGCGGCTACCAGCGGCAGCCTGTATTTCCCGCGCGGCCCCGAGCTGGACACCCAGGGAAATTTGTACATCACCGATGAGGGCAACAATCGAATTCGCGTGGTGAATGCGACGACGGGAATCATCTCGACCGTGGCCGGGACGAACGTGCCGTGCGCGCAGCCCCAGCTGCCATGCGGCGATGGCGGCCAAGCGACCGCGGCTGGGTTTTACGGTCCGCACTCGGTGAATCTGGATCCCACTGACACGTTTATGAACATCGCCGATACGGGAGACAACCGGCTGCGGCAGGTGAATACCGGCACGGGGATCATCAGCACGATTGCGGGCACGGGCGTCGCCGGCTTCAGCGGTGACGGCGGTCCCGCCAGCGCGGCGGAACTCAACAGCCCGCGCGCCCCAAGCTACGATTCACTGGGCAATCTTTATTTCGTGGACACGTCCAATCATCGCGTGCGCAAGATTGACAAGACCACGGGGATCATCACGACCGTGGTCGGCAGCGGCGGATTTGCCGCGCAAAACCAGGGATGCGGCGGCGGCGGATATTCCGGGGACGGCGGTCCGGCCACGAGCGCGACAATGCATTGCCCGCTGGGCATGGCCATCGACGCGAACGACAATCTCTACATCGCCGATTATTTCAACAGCGCCATTCGCAAAGTGGATGCGAAAACGCAGATCATCACGACGGTCGCCGGGACCGGCACTGCGGGATACACGGGCGACAATGGCCCCGCGACGGCCGCTACTTTGAATTTTCCCGATCGCGTCAGCGTGAATGGCGCCGGGAATCTTTTTATTTCTGACACGGGCAATAATGTGGTGCGCCGGGTGGACGCCGGCACGCATATCATTACCACTTTTGTCGGGAGCGGAGCGTTTGGATTCAGCGGAGACGGGGGGCCGGCCTTGTCTGCCGCACTGGCGCAGCCCACCGGGGTGGTGGTGACCAATTCGGGCGATCTGTATCTCGGCGATCTGCTCAATAATCGCATCCGCAAGGTCACGCTCAATTCCGCCGTGACTTTTTCGCTGACTACCGTGGCATTCGGGAATCAGGCGATCAATTCGACGAGCAATCCTTTGATTGTCACGGTGACCAATTCCGGCGACGCGCCGCTGGCGATTGCCGATGTTGGCGTCACTTCCGAGAGCGGAGCTTTTGCGCTGAGTGGAAATACCTGTGGAGATACTGTCGCCGTCGGCGCGCAGTGCACGCTCTCGATCACATTTTCTCCGACTTCTTTCGGCGCGCTCACTGGAACTCTCACGCTGACGGACAACGCGCCGGTTTCGGACAGCGCGCAGATGGTCGCTTTGACCGGTACGGGAGCGGCTTCGCTGACTGTGACGCTTGCGGGCGCTGGGACTGGATCGGTTTCTAGCGCGCCGGCAGGCATCACCTGCGGAGCCACTTGCACGGCGGATTTCATTGAAGGCACTTCGGTGGTGCTCACCGCGACGACCACGAATGGTTCGACTTTTGCGGGGTGGGGCGGGGCTTGCACGAATCCCAACGGCACTTGCACCGTGATGATGAGCCAGAACCAAACTGTTACCGCCACCTTTAACGCGAGTTCGTCTGGAACTGTGACGGTGACGCCGCCGAGTGTTGTTTTTGCTGCGCAGACTGTGGCGACTACCAGCGCGGCGCGGAATGTTACGGTGATGAATACCGGCACGGCTACCGTGAATTTTTCTGGATTCACCGTGACTGGCACGAACGCGGGAGATTTTAGCGTGCCGTTGCCGAATATGCCGGGTGGGTGCAATCCCGTTGGCACTCTGGCTGGCGGCGCGAGTTGCACGATTGGCGTCCTGTTCACGCCGGCTGCGGCGGGGGCGCGCGCTGCTACTTTGAATGTTGCGGATAATGTGACGGGAAGTCCACAGACCGTGGCTTTGAGCGGGACTGGCACTGCTCCGCTGGGAACGATTAGGATTGGGCCGACTTCGTTGACCTTCGAGAGTCAACTTGTGGGGACTACCAGCGCGACACAGACCGTGACGGTTGCGAATGTCGGTGACGTGAACGTCACTTTCACCAGCATCGCAACCACCGGAGATTTTTCGGGCGCTACTACGGCGCAGTGCCCCACTCTCTCGACGGATTCTTCACCTTGCACTTTCCAGATCGCGTTCAAGCCTACTGCGGCGGGCACGCGCACCGGCGCGATCGCTTTCACCGACAATGCGACGGGCAGTCCGCAGACAGTGACGCTGACGGGCACCGGGATGAACGGACCGGCGACTGTGACAGTGTCTCCCACGTCGCTGACGTTTGCTTCACAAACGATCAGCTCGACCAGCCCGGCGCAAAATGTGACGGTGACGAACACCGGAACCGGGCCTGTTAATTTCACGAGCTTCTCGATTACCGGCGAGAACAGCAGCAGCTTCGCGCTTGCGAGCGGTGCGAATGCTTGCAATCCCACGGGAACTTTGGCGGCGAATGCCAGTTGCATGATTGGAGTGACGTTCACGCCGACGACCACGGGAGAAATTGCCGCGACGCTCGTCATCGCGGACAACGCGACCGGCAGCCCACAACTAGTTTCGTTGAATGGCACCGGCAATAATTCGCCGGTGATCATTACGATTCCTCCCGGCGGTTCGACCACCGGAACGGCTACGCCTGGCGGCACGGCATATTTCGGATTGCAAATTACGGGAGCTCCGGGAGTGACTGGCACAGTGCAGCTTGGTTGCACGCCGTCTTCGCCGACGATTACGTGCAATGTGATTCCCAGCTCGATTGTGCTGACGGGAAAACCGATCGAAGTGGCGTTCGGGATTCAGACGTATTGCCAGGGAGCGACGAATACAGGATTCGCGCCGAGCGCACCTGTTGGCGGGCCGGCTGGCGGAATTGCGCTGCTGCTTTTGTCGCTTGCTCTGGGCGGGATCGCTTGGACGATGCAACGGAATCGGCGCGTGGCGTTAACGTTTGCAGTGCTGATGCTCGTCGCGCTGGGTACCGCAGCTTGCGGTGGCCTCGCGAAAGGCCCGAACGGCGCTACGCCGCCTGGGACTTACATGCTGTCGCTAAGTACGACGGTGAATGGCCAGACGCAGACGATGCCGAATTTCCTCACGCTCGTCGTTAAGTAGGCTTAGCTCGCAGGGACGCTCTCGCGTTCGCGCGTCATGTAGTAATAAATCGTTGGCGTGACGAACAGCGAGAGAATCATTGCGATCAGCAAGCCACCGATCACCGCCACGGCCAACGGCTGCAGCATCTGCGAGCCGGCGCCAATCGCTAGCGCGAGCGGCAACATTCCCGCCACCGCCGCAATAGCCGTCATCACGATCGGACGCAACCGCCTGCGACCTGCCTGAAAGATCGCTTCTTCGCGTGAAAATCCCGCCAGCCGAAATTTTTTATCGGCGTCGAGCAACAGGATGCCGTTCTTGGCGACGATGCCAATTACCATAATCAGGCCCATGAACGACGAGAGATTGAAGGTGATCCCGGCCACCAGCAACGCCACGAAGACGCCCGCAGTGGACAGCACTGCGGAAACCAGGATGGAAATCGGCGCGGAGAAATTGCGAAATTCGAAGAGCAGCACCAGGAAGACGAAAACGATCGCCAGCGCGAGAACGGTGGACAAATCGCGGAAGGAATTTTGCTGCGTCTTATACAGCCCGCCGTACTCGACGCGAATTGATGGCGGCAACTGCAGCTTCGCCAGTGCCGCCTGAACGGCCGCGATGCCGTGGCCCATATCGAGGCCTTCGAGACGCGCGGTGACCGCCACGTAACGCTGCTCGTTATCCTGCAGAATTTCGGTCTGGCCCGGCAACTCCGTCATCGCGGCGAGCGAACCGAGATTTGCGGTGTGTCCGGCGGGACTGACGAGCATGGTGTTATTCATCGCCGCGAGCGACGAGCGCAGCTCAGCGGGATAGCGGATGCGCACGGGATAGGGGCGGTCGTTCACAACCACCGGAGCGGAAGCCTCGACGCCGTTGAGCATCGCTTGCGCTTCGTTCGCCACGTCTTGCGGCGTGAATCCGGCGTGCGAAGCCGTCGCCATATTGATCTGAAAAGAAACCGCCGGACCACTGGTGGTGGAATCGATGCCGTCATCCACGTCGACGATCGGGCGGCTGCCGCCTACGTCAATTTTTCCGATCGCGTCGGCAACGCGCGGCGCCCATTCATCGAGCAGCTTGGCGTCCGGCGAGAACAGCATGATGTCAATCGGCTGCGGAGCGCTGGTGAGGTCGCCGATCATGTCCTGAAGTTTTTGCGTGAATTCCACTTCGACGGCGGGCTCCGCCTGATTAACCTTGGTGCGAATTTCGTTCATGATCGTCCAGATGTCGCGATCGCGATCGGTTTTCAAGTCCGCGGAAATATCTCCGATATTCGCTTCGGTGACCGCAGCGAGGCCGAGCTGCAATCCGGTGCGGCGCGAAGTGGTGGCGACTTCGGGAACGGAGCGAACGATCTGGCTGACGTGCTCGATCATCCGGTTGGTCTCTTCGAGCGAGCTTCCCGGCGGCGTGACGTAATCGAGGATGAAGCTGCCTTCGTCCATCTTTGGCAGCAGGTCGGAACCGATATGGCGGTAGCAGAGGTAGGAAACCGCGATGAGAACCACCGTGAGCGCCGGCACCCACACCGGATATTTCAGGCTGCGCCGGAACCACTGTTCGTAAAAGCGAATCACGCGGCCGAAGTAGCCTTTCATCAGATGCTGCTCTTCGGCTTGCAGCAGGCGGTTCATCTCGGCGTTGCGGCGGTCGGCTTCGGTCGTCACCGAAGCAGAGGCTGTCTCCGGAACAGCTGAGAGAACCGCCGCGTTATCGGCCGGAGGATTTTGAGCGTCGTGATCGGATTGTTTGTGCAGCAGGTAGAGGCAGAGGGTTGGTGTCCACGTAAGCGCGAGAGTAAGAGAAGTGAGCAGCGCTACGCCGATCGTTATGGCCATGGCGCGAAAGAAAACTCCGGTGACGCCCGTAATCGCAATCAGCGGCAGAAAAACCACGATGGGCGTGAGCGTGGAGCCTACCAGGGCGGGAGAAAGTTCCTCAAGCGTCAAAGCCACGGCGCGAAATCTTTCCTCGCCGGCTTCGCGGTGCAGCACCACGTTTTCCAGCACGACGATCGCGTCATCAATAATCAGGCCGACCGCCGCGGCCATTCCTCCGAGCGTCATCAGGTTGAAGCTCTCGCCGAGAAAGCGCATCACGATGAACGTGACCAGCAGGCTGATCGGAATCACCATGCCCGCGATGAAAGAAGTGCCCCAATCGCGCAGAAACAAAACGAGCACGGCGGAGGCGAGCAGCAAGCCGATGAGGATTGCGTCGCGCACGCTTTTGATGGATTGCCCGACGATCCAGGACTGGTCGTAGAAGATGCTGACGTGCACGCCGGGCGGCAGAGTCTTTTCGATCGCTGCCATTTCCGCTTTCACGGAAGCGGCGACCTGCATGGTGTTGCTGGCGCGCTGGCGATTGACGTTGATGAGCACGGCCGGCTTGCCGTCGGCGGAGACGATGGTAAAGTGCGGCTCGAATGCCGGCGTCACCTGCGCGAGGTCGCCGATGTAAATCGGTCCGCCGCTGGGCGCGCTCTTGACAAAAATTTGCGAGATTTGCTGCGCGTCGTGGGCCTGGCCGCTGATCAGGCCGAGGTAGAGTTGATGATTGCGCGCAAAAAGTCCCGGCGACTGGATGATGTTGGATTTATCCACCGCGCCGAGAATGTCCGAGATGCTGACGCCGGCGGCGCGCAGCTTTGCCGGATCCGGCACGATGTGAAATTCCGGAGCCTCGCCGCCCTGCACCAGGATAGTGGAAACTCCGGAGAGGCTTGCCAGGCGCGGCTTTACGTCGTACGTCGCAATTTCCCACAATTGCGCCTGCGAAACTTTGTCGGAAGTCAGTCCATATCCCAGGATCGGGAAGCTGGAAAACTCCAATTGGTCGGTCGTGATCTGCGCCGTCGGCGGCAGAGTGGATTGCACGCGCGCGAGTGCGGCGTTCACGCGTTGCAGAGTCTGAAACATATCCACGCGCCAACTGAAGTACAAATCAATTTCCGCGGAACCGCGGCTCGTGATGGAACGCACATCTTCGATTCCTTGCACACCGCGGACCGCTTCCTCGATCGGGCGAGTGATGGTGACGAGCATCTGGTCAATCGGCATCACGCCGTTATCCACGCCGATGAGGACGCGAGGAAAATCCGTGGTGGGAAAAACCGCGATGGGAATACTGAAGGCGAGATAGGCGCCGACCAGCGCGAGGGTAACAATCAGGAAGATTATGGATTTGTGTTCGCGCGCAAACCAGTAGACTTCTTCGGATCGTTTGGATTCTTCTGAAACGCGCGGTGTACTGCGGCTGGAATTTGTCATGGCTGGCTCGGAGCCGTCCTCACTCGGTCCCGCCGCTTGGTTCCGCAGCGGGCTTGGTGATCGTGACTTTCGAGCCGTCAGGCAGACCGTAAGCGCCGGCGGTCACGACTTGCTGGCCGGCGTCGAGGCCGCTCAGGATCTGCACATCGTGGTCATCGCGAATTCCGATTTTGACCGCGGTTTGGTGCGCGTGACCATCTTTGCCGATGGCCATTACGGACGTGGTTCCGTCTGTCGCCGTGAGAATCGCTTCGGCCGGCACCACCAGCGCGTCTTTCACCGTGTTAGCGACGATGCGCAGACCTACCGTGGAACCGGATTTGAGTTTGCCGCCGGGATTCGACGCTTCGACCCAGACTTGGACGGTGGTGCTATTGGGATCGAGCGCGGGACTGACGACGCTGACTTTTCCGGCAATTTCGGATTCTCCGTTGCCAGGCAGAATCGAGGCCGCGTCGCCGACGTGCAGTTCCGCCGCTTGCTGCGGTGAAATGTACGCGCGCGCGACCACTCTGGATAAATCCATCACGGTGAGAATTGCGGTCCCGCTCGGCGCGGTGTCTCCTACATAAAACGGCCGGTCGGTAACGACGCCGTTGATCGGACTTACAATTTTCGCGTAGCTCAGCTGCGCTTCGGCGCTGATCGTTTTGCCCTTCGCCGCCGTCAACTGGCCTTGCGCCGCTTTCAGGGTGTATGACTTTTCGGCTAGGTCGTATTGATTGCGCGCTTGCGTCAACGCGATGCGCGAGTCTTCGACGTCCTTTGCCGACATCGCGCCTTCCTTGTGGAGAGTTTCGCGGCTATCGAAAAGTTTTTGCGCGGCGTCGAGCTGCTCCTTCGAGGCGTTCAGGTCTTGCCTGGCGGATTGCATCGCGCTGTTGTATGTGGCTTCGGCTTGTTCGTAGCCACCCTGATTTTCGGTGACGGCGCCGGCCAGGTCCCGGGCTTCCAGTTCGGCGAGCACTTGGCCGGCGTGGACTTTACTGCCGCGCTCGACGTAAAACTTTTTGATTGGCGCGTTGACGCGCGGCACAATCGCGGCTTGATCGCGCGGATAGAGAATAGCGTCGGCGGAGATCTTGTCCTGAATCGTGGCGTTTTCCGCCGTGGCCGCCTGCACGCTTACGGTGACGTTGGCTTCGCCTTCTTTGTCGCCATTAGACGAGCATCCCTGCGCGAGCAAGGTTGCGCCGAGAAGCAATGCTGCAAGCGGCCAGACAGCGCATGCGGCGCAGGCGGCTGGATGCGAACGCGACATTGAGAAGTCACCTCTATTCATAATTTGCCATGGGGATCGAAACACTTGGGCCTTATTTAGAACTCGATCAGAAATTTCCCGTCACGGTCTGCAGGGTCGCCAGCGCGACGCGATAGCGCACCTGCGCGTCACCGTACGAATTGCGCGCTTGCGTCAGCGTGCTTTCGGCACTCACCACTTCAAGCGCGGTGGAGGCTCCCGCACGATAGCGCAAGCCGATGAGCCGCAGGCTTTCCGCCGCGAGTTCGGCCGTATGGCGCGACTCTTCGACCGCCGCTCGCGCGACCATGGCGTCGTTGTACGAGCCGTACAAATTGTTCACGAGCTGGCGCTGCGCCTGGCTCAATTCCGCGCGCGCCTGTTCGCGTTTTAATTCCGATTGGTGCAGCTTACTGCGCATGGTGCCCCAATCCCACACCGGAACGTTCACGCCAACGGTGACGAAATAACCAAGGTTCGGCAGCGGACCCTTCCCCTGGTCTTCGATGTTCACGCTGTGCAGCGCGAAGGCGTTCGCTTCGATTCCGTAATCCGCATCCACGAAAAACGCGGGAAAGAATGCGCCTTTTGCGGCGGTGACGTCCAGATTCGCGCCGCGCAGAGTTTCCATCGCCGCGCGTAGTTCAGGATTTTCGTGGCCTGCCATTTTTTCCGCTTCGACGAATGGCGGCAGCGCGACCGGAGTATCGAGATCGTCCACCACGCTGAAATTTTCGTTCATCGTGGGAAACAAGAGCACCGCGAGATCCATCCGCGCCGATTCCATCGCCAGTTGCGCATCCTGAAACGCCTGCTCCAATTGGCGATACTGAATCTCGGCCTGCACCACGTCGCTGTGCGCAACCTGTCCGACGCGCTCCGCGTCCTGCGTAATATCGTAAAAATGTTTGGCGGTGTCGAGGGCGCTTTGCGCGGTGGCGTACTTGCGTTGCGAATCGAGTAGGGCGTAATAAAATTTGGTGACAGTGACAGTCAACCCTCGTTTTGCGATTTCCGCCTCGGCATTGGCGACAGCTGCAGCGGCGCCGGCGCGGCGATATGCCGTGCCCATGTAATTGTTCGGCGAGAGGTCTTCGTGCAGCACTCCCCATGAACGGTAGACGTGCACACCATCATTCGTCACGAAGCGTCCAACGTTGGTGCGGCCATTCCCTTGAGTGAGCAGCGCCTGCGCGGTGTAGCTGAATTGCGGCAAAATCGCGTTGCGGGCTTGCAGGCGATCCTCGCGCGAGCTTTTTGCGCCGTTCACCGCCGCGAGAAATTGCACGTCATTTTTTCGCGCGCGCTCGATGGCATCTTGCAGGGTGATGGTCACGGGCGGCGTGGCGTTATTTGCTCCCGGAGGTTGCACTAGCTGGAGCTGCGCTTCTGCTGTGGGTTTATTTTCATCTTGTGGTGAAGGTTCCTGTGCGTGCGCGATTGAGGTTGCAACCGCGACCGCCAGAAGCAGTGCAACGCTTGTGAGAATTGCATGGCGAGCGAAACCGATGGTTTGGGCGACCCGGTTCCTTTTGCGGAGAACGCAGAAGCTTTTTTGTGCTGGAGCCCAAGCCGAACGATGCAATCGCATTTCTCCTCCTCCGCCGCCGGGCCGGTGACGGCTACCATTGCGGACTGCAATGCGCAGAGGTCCGCATTGCTCAGGCTAAAGATCGGCAGATAAACGTAGGATTAACGCGCGGGGTTTGGCGCGGCTAGTTTTCGTGCGGTGCCGGGATATGCGCTTTGAAAACGCTGCCGGTCGCGTCCGAGCGGACCAAATCAATGCGGCCGTCGTGCGCTTCCGCGATCCAGCGCGCGATTGCAAGGCCCAGGCCGGCGCCGCCATCGCGGGCGGTGCGCGAGCGCGCGCGATCCACGCGGAAAAAGCGCTCGAAAATTCGCGATTGCAGATCTGCAGGGATGCCGGGACCGTTGTCCGTGACGCTGAGATCGTAGCCGTCCGGCGCGACGCTGCAGGCGACGGAAACGCTTCCCCCTTCGAGCGTGTACTTGATTGCGTTGTCCAGAAGATTAAGGATCATCCGGCGCAGCAGCTCTTCATCGGCGCGCACGGGCATTTCGCACGGCGCCTCGACGGCCGCGAGCGTAATACTTTTAGCTTGCGCTAGTGCGCGCGTGGCACGCACGCAATCGGCCGCCAGTTCGTCGAGGTAGAAATCGCTGCGCGAGAGGCGATATTCGCCGGCATCGGCGCGAGTGAGCGTGAATAAATCCTCCACAATGGTCGCCAGGCGCTGCGCCTCTTGATGCAGGACGGCCAGCGATTCTCGATATTCCTCGGACGAGCGCTCTGGTTGCGACAACGCTACCTCCGCTTCGCCGCGCAAAATCGAAATCGGCGTGCGCAGTTCGTGCGACGCATCGGAAATGAACCGGCGCTGGCGCTCGAACGACTGGTTGAGGCGATCCAGCAATTCGTTGAACGTGCGGGCTAGGCGGCCGAGTTCGTCGCTCGCATTTATTACCGCAAGCCGTTCGTGCAGATTGGCCGCGCTGATACGTTCCGCCTGCGCGCCCATGGCAGCCACCGGCTCCAGGCTTTTGCGCGCGAGAAAGTATCCTCCGATTCCGGCAAGCAGCACACTGAGAGGGATCAACCATGCGAACGCCAGGCGAATTTGCGCAAGCAGGTCCCGCTGCGGATGCAGCGAGCGAAGAATCACCAGCGACCAGGTGCGGCCGGCCGCGGTGAAGCGCTGGGCGTAAGCGCGGAAGCCGCCCTTTTCTCCGGAGATGGTTGCGATGCTGCGCTCGGATCGCACGGCCTCAGATAGGAAGCGCTGGAAGCTGGACGAAGCGGCGGCGCGCGCGACCAAGGAAGTTTCAGCGGCGCTGGCGGGCGGGACGTCCGCGGAACTGAACGCAACTTTTCCGTCCGAGTCCACGATGAAAAAAGCGCTGTCGCGCACGCGGTGTTCGATCATAGCGACTTGCGCGGCGGACTGCATTCCACTGGAACTATCGGAATCCTTGATTTCATCCTGGAAGGTTACGAGATAGGAATTGGCGAGTTCGGTGAGGTCGGCGTCCGTGCGGCGGTCCGCGGCGCGCGAAAAAAGCAAGTAACTGGTGAGTCCGAAAAGCAGCAGGAAGATTGCGAGGATAATGGAATACCAAAACGTGAGACGCGCGCGGAGGGTATCAAGCATGGTGCTTCCTGCCAGGCGGATTCGACTTTTTCCTCGTGGGTCGCTGTGCGTCGAGCTCGGCGGTGTCGTCGTCGGTGCGAGCGGTTTGCGTTTCGGATCCGAAGAGATAGCCCGCGCCGCGCCGGGTGTGCAGTAGCGGGATTCTTGATTCTTCGTCGATTTTGCGCCGGAGCCGATTCACGTACACTTCAATCAAATTCGAAAACGGATCGAATGTTTCGTCCCAGACGTGTTCGGCGATCGCGGCACGCCCCACTACGCGGCCTGCGTTGCGCGCGAGAAATTCCACCAGCGCGTATTCTTTCGTGGTGAGCGGGATGCGGCGGCCGGCGCGCGTGACGCTTTGCGCCGCGGTGTCCACCACCAGGTCGGCGACGCGGATGTTTGCGGGGCGCAACTCACCGGAACGCCGCAAGAGCGCGCGAAGGCGAGCGAGAAGTTCGCGGAAGGCAAACGGCTTGGCGAGGTAATCGTCGGCGCCGACGTCCAGGCCGGTGATGCGGTCTTCAACGCCATCGAGTGCGGTGAGCATCAGGATGGGGACGCGGTTGCCGGTCTTGCGGATTTCTTTGCAGACGGCGAAGCCATCGCAGCCGGGAATCATCACGTCTAAAATAATCAGATCGTACGAATTAATTTCCGCCTGGTAGAGCGCGTCGTCGCCGGTGGTGGCGGTATCCACGGCGTAGGCTTGTTCGCGCAGCCCTTTCAGGACGAAGCGCAGAACTCCGGGATCGTCTTCCACCAGCAGCAGGCGCATCGCGACATCATACTGTACTGGGCCGCCTGGAATCTGGATGCTTCCGACAGCGGCAGCAAATTAGTTCGCTTGGGCGACTGCGATGTGAGATATTGGGCCGGTATCGTTAGGTTACGAAATATGACTTTTTGCTTCTTTTCTGATTCGAGGTCCTCGATGCCCTGCAGCGGAACGGTTCACCGAGCGCGCCGTTTTTTTTCGACCGGCGCGGCAAGTACGTGGGTTGCTTTTGCTGTACTGATGCTCTTGGCGAGCGGATGTGGAAAGCAAGGAGCGGTGAATCCTCCACCGCCCAAAGCCGAGGAATCGCAGGTTCACGTTGCTGCTACGGCCAATGCGGTGGTGCTGGATACTCCCGCGGCTGAATTCGCAATTGCCCCGAGCGGGTATGTGGCGGCTAGTATCGTGACCGAAGGACGCAAACTTTCGCTGGACGATGCTGGAGCCGATTCCGGCGTCCAGGTGACAGCCGCTGGAAAAGAATTGCCGCCCGCAGTGTTTGACGTTGCGCATCCGCGGATCTCAGAGCCTCACGGACCACTTGGAACGAAAGGAAAGCGCATCGAGGTAACCGGCGACAATGCCGCGGCGGGACTGGAAGAATCTTTGGTAGTGGAAGTGTACGACGAGTTTCCGAAAGTTGCGCTGGTGTCCGCGACGATTCGTAATGCGGGGAAAAGCGCCGTGAAGTTGGACGCGGTGGACTTGGATCGGCATCGCTTCAACGCGTCACTCGGGGATCCGGCAGCGGCGCCGAACCAGATGTGGTCGTTCCACGGCGCGAGCATCCAGTGGGGCAAAGATAATGTGTTTGAAATTCCCAGGAACTTTTCTCAGCTGAATCAGATGGGATCGCTCGTGGATGTGAAGGGAGATTTGGGGCGCGTGGGCGGCGGAATACCGGTGGTGGCGTTTTGGACTCGCACGGTGGGCGAAGCAATCGGGCACGTGGAAACGCTGCCGCTAGTGCTTTCGATTCCAGTGAAAACGGAAGCCGACGGCCACGTGGATGCGAGCGTGAACCTCGCACCGAGCGATGCGCTGAAGCCCGGCGAATCCTACTCGACGCCCGAAACATTTATTTCCGTGTATGCGGGCGATTATTACGAGCCGCTGCGAATTTATTCCGACGTGATTGACGGCGAAGGCCTGAAGAAACCCACGACCAACAGTGAGGACTACGCGGTGAGCTGGTGCGGCTGGGGCTACCTGGAAAACGTAACTCCGGCGCAAATGCTCGGAACCATTCCCAAGCTCAAGGAATTCGGAATCCATTGGGCCACGCTGGACGATCGCTGGTTCAACAATTACGGCGACTGGCAGCCGCGCAGCGATACTTTTCCCGACGACGAAATCCGCAAGATGGTGAAGCAATTTCACGAGCAAGGAATCAAAGTGCAATTGTGGTGGTTGCCGCTGGCCGTGGAAGATGGCGGGCCCGGTTATGAATCTCATTCGTACGGCGTCTCGGATGTGGTGAAAGAGCATCCGGACTGGCTGATTCTGGATAAAAACGGCAAGCCGGCGCGCATGACGCGGAATCTGGCGACGCTATGTCCCGCGGTGCCGGGCGTGCGCGACTATTACAAAAAGCTGACGGAGAAATTCATACGCGATTGGGATTTCGACGGCCACAAGTTGGACAATATTTATAGCGTTCCGGCGTGCTACAACCCCGCGCATCATCACAAATCGCCGTACGATTCGGTGTACGCGATGGGCGAAATCTACAAAACGATTTTCGACACCACGCGCGCGCTGAAGCCGGACAGCGTGACGCAAAGCTGCCCGTGCGGCACGCCGCCGAGCATCGCCTGGCTGCGCTACCTCGATCAGGCGGTGACGGCCGATCCAGTTGGTTCCGTGCAGGTGCGTCAACGCGTGAAGATGTACAAAGCGCTGCTCGGCCCGAACGCGGCGGTGTACGGCGACCACGTGGAATTGACGCGGATCGCGAATCCGAATGGCAACGAGAAAGATTTGGGATCTGATTTTGCTTCCACCGTCGGCACCGGCGGAGTGGTGGGGACAAAATTTGCGTGGCCAAATTACGGACCGAAGCTGGCGGATGTTTACCTGACGCCGCAAAAAGAGCACTACTGGAAAAAGTGGATCAGCCTTTATAACGAAAAAATGCTTTCGCGTGGCACGTTTCGCGATCTTTACGTTTATGGCTACGACGTGCCAGAGGGCTACGCCATCGAAAAAGATGGCGCGATGTATTACGCGTTTTTTGCCCCGGTGCCCGCCGCGGGAGCGGCGCATACCGGAGCGGCGGGATGGTCCGGAGAAATCGAGTTGCGCGGGCTGGCGCCGGGCACATACCACGTGGTGGATTACGTCAACGGCAAGGATTTTGGCGACGTGACCGCGCCGGGTGCGAAGCTGAAGGCCAGCTTTGCCGACCACCTGCTTTTGGAAGCGACCAAACAATAAGGCCCGATGGCGGCACGTTGCGGCCGACAGCGTCGGTTCAACGCGGCTTCAAATGCTGACGCAAAAATTGTGCGAGCTTGACGCGATCTTTGAAAGCTTCCGTCCCGCCTTCGCACGTGGTTGAAAACGCTCCGGCAATATCCGCGTACTCGAGACACTGCTGCGGCGTCCCACCTTGCAAGAAACGGTGAATGAATCCCGCGTCGAAGCTGTCGCCGGCGCCAACGGGGTCCACCGACGCGATGCGCATGCCTTCGCGGCCGAATTCTTGGGAGCCTTTGCGCGCAACGGCTCCGCGCGCGCCTAGTTTTACCACTATCATTTTGCAGAGTTTTGCGAGTTTATTGATCGCCTCCGGCAAATCGTCGGTTCCTGCAATCTTTTTTGCTTCGCGTTCGTTTGGAAAGAAAATATCCACGAACGGCAGCACGTCCAACAAATCGCTGCCCCATGTGCCTTCCGGGTCGTCGTTGGTGTCCAGCGAAGTGGAGAGGCCTCTGGTTTGGGCTTCGCGAAATAAATCAGGTATGCGCGGGCGCAGCGCTTTGTGCAGGAAGTACGAGGAAAGGTGCAAGTGGCGAGCGGAAAAAATGTAATCGAGATCCAGGTCGGCGTAGCTGAATTCAAACATCGTGCCGGGATACGTGAGGATGAAGCGATGCTCCGGCTGGGCCATAATCACCGTGACGCCGGTTCCCGTGCCGCTGGATGCTATGCGCACCTGATTCAAATCCACGTCCGCATTCGCGAGCCATTCAAGAGTCATTTTGCCGAGCGGATCAGCGCCGATTTTTGACACCATGCCGACGCGCGTCCCCAGCACCGCGAGATTGTGCGCGAAAATCGCGGAGGAACTCCCGAGCGTCAGCCGGAATCCGCGGATCAACGATTCCTCTTCCGGCTTCAATCGCGCCGGGACGCCGTACAGAATCAAGTCCGGATTGATTTCGCCAACGACGCAAACATCGAGCGGCATTCTTCGCGGCTCCTACGATCCGGCTTCCAACATTACCACGCGAGACAAATTGCGGGGCTCGTCCGGATTCAAACCCTTTTTGATTCCGGTATGAAAGCCGAGGAGCTGGCCGGGGATCACGCTGGGAGCCACGCGGGCCGCTTCCGGCAGATCGAGAGACAATTCCACGAAGTAATCCGCTGCGCGGCGAATGGCGGAATTGCCGGCGTTGGCGATCACGAGAGTCGCGCCGCCCAATTTTTTAATTTCCTCGAGGACGGCCACTTCGGCTTCGAAACCGGATTCGCTGATGATGAAAGTGATGAGCGTTTCGGGGCTGACGATCGCTTTGGGGCCATGGCGGAATTCGAGCGTGTGAAAGGCTTGCGCGTAAGAACAGGACATTTCTTTTACTTTCAGCATGGATTCCTGCGCGATGCCGAAGAATGGGCCCTGGCCCAGAAATACGTAGTCCGCAAAGTTGCGCGCGTCCACGAGTGACTTGATTGTGACCTGAATTGCAGCCATTCGTGCCGCGACCTCATCGGGGAGGTCGCGCAACTGATCGAGAAAGCCGCTGCGATCGCCGCGAATCGCCGCGAGCGATTGCAATGTGAGCAGCATCGAGGTGAAAGAGCGCGTCATCACCGTGCTTTTTTCGTCAGCGAAGGGCAGAGTGATGCAGTGCGCCGCGATTTTTTCGATGGGAGTATCCGTGCCACAGGTAATCGCGAGCGTGCGCAGCCGCAGATTCGTTTCCAGATATTTGGCGGCCTGCAAAACTTCGGAGGTGTGGCCCGAGCGCGTAATCAGCACGGGCTGGCAAGGCACTGGAAATAATTGCGCGAACAGCGTGACTTCGGATGCGGGGACGGCGCGGGATCTGTCGCCGGTCAAAATGGACCAACTGGCCGCGGCAGCCTGGGCCAGATAAAAACTCGAGCCGCAGCCGATGAAGATCCATTCGATATTTCGAGGAAGCTTGTCGCTCAGCGCCTGAAGCATGGGCGTCTGCTGCAAATGCTCCTGGCACACTTTCCAGGTGGCGGGTTCCGAGAGAATCTCCGCGATCGTGTTTGCGCCAGCTCCTGCCTTCAATTCCACCAACTCTTCCTCCGCAATAATTTCAGAACCAACTTTTACACCACCATGACTTTGATGTGCGCCGCGCGCAACCCGCGAAGATGCAGCGCGGAAATTTTGCTGTCGGTTATCGTGTGATGAACGGACGATGTGGGCGCGATGAAGGAAAGGCTGCGCCGCCCGAATTTGCTGGAATCACAAACGATGATGGTGGTCTTGGCGTTTTCCATCATCACGCGATTGGCGCGCGCTTCCAGCAGGTTGGGAGTGGTCAGTCCATATTGCAGATCGAATCCGTCTACCGCGAGGAACAGAAGATCCGCGGTAACGTGCCGCAACGAATCTTCGGTAAGCGGGCCGACCAGCGAAAACGAATTCTTGCGCAGCGCGCCGCCCGTTAGAATCAATTCGACGTCCGTGCCGGCAAGTTCGGCGGCGATATTTACGGCGTTGGTAATCACGGTGAGGTCGCGAATATGCTTGATGGCGCGCGCCACGGCCGTGGTGGTGGTGCCGGAATCCAGAATCACGACGTGGCCGGGACGAACCAGGCGCGCTGCCGCGGCCGCAATCTTCACTTTTTCGCGGCGGTGGAGCTGTTCCTTTTCGTGCAGCGAGGGATCGCGCAGCGCGGATGCATCAATGGGGAGCGCGCCACCATGCGCGCGCTGCAGGCGTCCCATTTGGTGCAACGATTCCAGATCTTTGCGAATGGTGATCAGCGAGGTGGAAAATCGGCGAGCGAGGTCCTTGACGACCACGCGGCCGTCACGTTGCGTCAATTCCAGTATTTTTCGCCGCCGCTCTTCCGCCAGCATCGGTAAAGGACCTGCTTTCGAATTCTTACTTTTTGTTACTATTTCGTGCCAGAGGGTGGTAGCTTGGCACAATTACGAGCGAGGAGCAAGCATTTATGGCCGTTCCGACGATTGTCTGCGTGAGCGCCAACCCAGCGATGGATCGCCGCTTGCGTGTTGACTCGCTAACCGCAGGTGAAGTGAATCGCGCGAAAAGTGCACAGGGCTTTGCGGGAGGCAAGGCCGCGCACGTGGCCATGGCGACGCGCGCGCTCGGCGCGCCGGCGGCGTGGGTGGGATTTCTCGGCGGAGCGATCGGCCAGGAATGCGCTCGGCAACTGGAATCTCTGGGAATTCAAGTGGCGGCGATTCCCACGGCGGCGAGTACTCGCGTGAATCTGGAGATCATAGACGAGTCTGGAAGAGTTACGGAGGTGCTCGAACCGGGTCCTGCGCCGAGCGTGGAAGAAAGCGATGAATTTCTGCGTGCATCCGTGCGCGGAATTCGCGAGAAATGGAAGCCGGCCGTGCTGGCGATTTCCGGCAGCTTGCCCGCGGGCTTGGGCGCCGATTTTTATGTGGCGCTGATCGAAGCCGCGCGCGCCGCGAACACAAAGGTATTTGCGGACACCAGTGGCGAAGCGCTGCGTGAGAGCGTGAACGCGCGCCCGGACTTTGTGAAAGTAAATCGCACCGAAGCGGAAGCTCTGGTGGGACGGCCGCTGGCGACTGTGCACGACGTGGTTCACGCCGCGCGGGAAATCGTGGACGGCGGAGTGGGAAGCGCAGCGATTACTTTGGGCCGCGAAGGATTGATTTGGCTCGAGCGCAAAGATGGGCCGCTGTGGCAAGCGCGGCCGCCGCAGATGAAAGCCATCTCGCCGGTCGGATCTGGCGACGCGACGCTGGCAGGTTTTGCGCACGCAGCGGCGCGGGGCTTGGGCGGCGAAGAAGCGTTGCGCTTGGCAGCGGCTTGCGGTGCGGCGAATTGCGTGGCGCCCGCGCCCGGCAGGATCGAACTTGCCACGGTGCAAGCGCTCGCTCCGCAGATCGAAATTCAGCAGCTCTCTATATAGATCAAGTGGCGCGGCCAACGATATATTCCGCAGCGCGGTTTTCGACGCTGCTATTTCGCCGACGCTGCGGGCGCAACGATGCCCGGAATCCAGTGCACGGCGTTGTCGTGGAAAATGCGGCGAAGAATCGGTTCGGGTAAAGCTAATCCCTCGACTTGGTGGCCTCTGTAATCAAGCATCTGATCTGTTGCCAAAAACTTCCAGTCTCGTGCGTAAGTCTCCTGCCACTCCTTCAGCGCGTCGGGCGTGGCGTCGGCTGCTAGAAATTCGAGGTCTGTGCCGTAGAGCACGCGGTCTTGATACTTGATCAGGAAGTTGCGCACCTTTTCGCGCGGCTGAATCATTAGATATTCCACGCGCGCCGCCATATCCACCGCGAAATTGGGATAGCGGTCGAGGCGCTTCGCAATTTCGTCCACATCGGTTTCCATGCTTCCGAGGTGCGCACCGACGACGCGCAGTTTCGGATTTTGCGCGAGCAGATGATCGCGCGCGGCCAGGATGGTTTCCTTGCGCGGATGGTCGGGATGTCGGTACATGTACCACTCGGGATGTTCGTTGTAATAGTCGTAATCGGGGCTTTCGGGATTGGGCGGCTGCCAGCAGGAGGAAGGCTCGGCAACGTGCGCGATGAGCGTTTTATTTTCGGCCGCGATGGCGCGGTAAATGGGCTCGAAGATGGGATCGTCGGGCATCACGTAGCGGCCGTCGGGAGTCTTCAGCTCCATGCCGATATTTTTCCAGATCTTTACCGCGACGGCGCCATCGGCGAATTCCTGGCGGAGTTCCTTCACTGTATCCCGCGCAAAATTCTTCTGCTCGAAAGTGAATGGATCGAAAGTGACGCAGAGGCTGGCATGATGCTGGCTGGCTTGCACGAAGCTTTGGGCGCGGGCGGTTTCGGCGGCGAGTCCACCAAAGCTGCGTTGGCTATCGGCCACACAGATATCGAGGACGTGCAAGTGGAGGCGCACGAGCAGATCCGTGATCGCCGGATCGCTTTTGAACGCATGGACGTGAGTATCAATCGGTTCGAGCGCGGCGAACGCCCGGAGATCATCTGTTGCGGCCGAAGACGAACGTGCCGGCGCGAATAGCGGCCCAGCCACCGCACGGCCTACTTGAAAGAAAATCGCAGCCATCGCGACCGGAACCATTACCGCCAACAGAATTTTTGTGAACCGTGCGCGCATAGCTTCTCTTAGCGCTTCCCTGGACCAGAACGCGCGCGGCTTCGCGGCGATTCGCTTCTGTCCGCTTCGAGAGACTGTTCGCGCACATCGGCCAGAATTAATTCCACGCCGGCTTCGCGGATGGGCCGCAGATACTTCGAGTCCGTGCCGGAATCGGTCACCAGGATGTCAATGTCCGTGACGGGCCCCACATACGCGAAACCCTGATTGCCGAATTTGCCGTGATCCGCGAGGGCGATGCTCACGCGTGCGGATTTCAGAATCATTTTCTTGATTTGCGCTTCGGCCTGGCTAGCGGTGGAAATGCCGTAACCAGGATCAATCGCGCTGACGCCCAGCACGGCTTTATCCACGCGAATTTCCGAGAGGGCGCGCTGGGCCCAAACTCCCGAGAGATAAAAAACGTCCTTTTGCAATTCGCCGCCGGTGGAAATCACAGAGACGTGCTGGCTACGCTGCAGCTCATCCAAGATGGGCGGAGAATTGGTAATCACGGTGAGTCTGTTGCGATGAAGCAGGCGGCGCGCTAATTCATACACCGTGGTGCTGCCTTCCAGAAAAACCGTCTCGCCGTCGAGGATGAGCCGCTCGGCTTCACGAGCTATGGCTTGTTTTTCGGCGCGATTGTTGCGCCCGACGGCTTCGTACGATGGCTGGAAATTTGTGCTGGACGTGCGCGAAACGGCCCCGCCGTGCGAGCGGACCAACACTCCCTCTTTTTCCAACTCAGCGAGATCGCGGCGCACGGTGGCGGCGGTGACGCCGAGCGTGCGAATGAGTTCGGAAGCGGTGACGGTGCGCTCGCGCGATAAAATTTCGCGGATGCGAAATCTCCGTTCCTCTGCCAGCAGGCTCATCGAAAACCGCTCCGTGGTCTTGCCAACTAGGAAAGCAGCCGATTGTGCCACAAAACAGCCGAAATGAATCACAAAAATACAAAATACGCCATATTCGATAAAAAAAGTTGACAAACGCGCACAATAGGACTAATTACGTGAGCGATTCAGGTTGAATTGTCTTTATCCTGCGGCGCCTGGGGTGGCCCGCGGCCCGTGTCCGATCAGAAAAACTGGTTGCAACTTCGCAGGGAGGATTGCCGGTGAACAAATTCATCCGTGGTTTTCTACCCAGTCGCACCAATCCCGAAAACTTCCTGGAACATTCCGCGAAGCGCGCAACAACGGCAATGCGCGTGGCTGGTGTGCTGGTCGCGCTGATATTTTTCTGCGGGAGCGGGAGCGCCTGGGGACAAAAAGATACCGGGGTAATCGCCGGAACGGTGCGGGACGCGTCCGGAGCGGTGGTGGCTGGCGCGAAGGTTAGGGTAAAGGATATTGACCATGGGACTGAGTTCGATACGACCACGGAGGCGAATGGAGAATATGTGGCCGGCCCGCTGAAGGTCGGGCGCTACACGATCACAGTCGAGAAAGGCAATTTCAAGACCGCGATCGCGGGGCCGGTGCAGCTCGACGTGCAAGGCCGCATCGAAGCGGACGTGAAGCTGGAGATCGGAGAGGTTTCGCAAAAAGTGGAGGTAACGGTCCAGAATCCGCTGCTGGAAACCGAAACCAGCACGATGGGCCAAGTGATGGATAAGACGCGCATCGAAACGCTGCCGCTGAATGGACGGAATTTCGCGCAACTGGCGCAACTGGGCGTGGGCGTGGTTCCCAGCGAACCGGGTTCGCGCGTGAGCGGCAATTTTGGATTCAGCGTGGACGGCGCGCGCTCTTTGCAAAACAATTTTCTGCTGGACGGCATCGATAACAATTCGAACCTGGGCGACGTGCTGAACGAATCGTCTTACGTGATTCAGCCGCCGATTGACGCGATCGAAGAGTTCAAGGTTCAGACGAACGATTACAGCGCGGAATTCGGCAGAGGCAATGGAGCGATTCTGAATGCCGTGATCAAATCGGGCACTAACGCCTTCCACGGAGACGTTTTCGAATATTTTCGCAACGACGTTCTCGACGCTTCGCCTTTCTTTATCGTGACGCAGAAACCCGCGTACAAGCAGAATCAGTTCGGCGCTACGCTCGGCGGCCCGATTCAAAAGGATAAGACATTCTTCTTCGTGGACTACGAAGGCTTCCGTTTGCGGCAGGGAGTGCCGCAGACGGCGACGGTTCCGGACCAGAGTATGGTCAACGGCGATTTTTCCGAGCTGCTCACCGATACTCCGGCCATGGCGATTGATCCGAATTCCGGCAATCCGACGGGCTCAGTGGCGCAGGACTGCAGCGGCCACCCGACCTTCGTGGGCGAAATCTTCAACGCCAGGCTCACCCAAGTGGTTCCGATGACCAACGCCAACCCCGGCGGCTTTTGCGGAGTGCCGATCGGGGTGGACGGCGCGGGCAATCCCACAAATATATTTCCCGCGGGATCCACGGACCCGCTGGCGTCACGTCTGGCGGCCTTGATTCCCGCTCCGAATTCGAGCAATCCGGCTTTCAATTACATCGCCGTGCCAGTGCGCAGCGAAACCCGCAACAATTTCGACGTGCGCGTGGACCACACTTTTTCGACCAAGGATTCCCTGTTTGGACGGTTCAGCTACGAAAGTCAGCCGAGTTTTATTCCGTCGCCCTTTCAAAACGTTCTGGATGGCGGCGGGTTCTTCGACGGACACGAGGATTTTTCGTACCGCAGCATTGCTTTGAGCGAAACTCACGTGCTGGATTCAACGCACGTGAACGAATTTCGCTTCGGCTACAACCGCATCAATGCGCACCGCTACCAGAACAATTTCGACGAGAACGTTTCGGCCAATCTTGGTTATCCCGGCGTTCCGTACGAGCCCGGCACGTTTAACGGCGGGCTTCCGGCGTTGACGTTCGATGACGGGTCGGCTCCGGAACTGGGCAGTTCCGGGTTCTTGCCCTCGATCGAAAAGCAGAACAGCTACGTCTTTACCGATAATTTCACCTGGGTGAAGGGCCGGCATTCGCTGAAGTTCGGAACGGAGATCCGTTACGAGCAATTCACGATTTTTCAACCGTCGGCTTCGCGCGGCACGGCGGATTTCAGCGCGGGATTCACGGACAATCCGGCGTCGCCGGGATCGGGCGGATATGGCTTTGCGAGTTTTCTGCTGGGCATCTCCGACGGCGGGTCGATCGTAAACTTGCACAACGTGGATTACCGGCGGCAAATCTACGCGGGCTTCGTGCAGGATGATTTCAAAAAATCAGAGCGCCTGACGCTGAACCTGGGACTGCGCTACGAGCTTTATACGACGGTGAAAGCCTCGGGGAACCAGCAAGCCAATTTCGATTTCGGTTGCGGCTGCCTGATCGTCCCCAAGGGCCAAAATGCGCAATTGACGCCCATGCTGGCTTCGCAAATTTCGATTGACCGTACCGGATCGCCCGGGCTGGTGTCGCCCGATCTCCACAATTTCGCGCCGCGCGTCGGCCTGGCTTACAAAATCAGCGACAAGCTGGTGCTGCGGTCTTCTTACGGAATTTTTTACGGGGGGCAGGAAAACGGCCCGTATTCCAATCCCAGCCCCGGATTCAATCCGCCATTTTTCGTGACGCAGTCGTTCAACCAACCGTGCTTCACGAATTCCGCGAACCCGAACCCCGGACAAGTGGATTGTTCGATTCCGATGTTCAATTCGCTGCAGCAAGGTTTTCCGGCGAGCGCGTTGGTGGATCCCAATACGCCGCTTCTTTTTTCCATCAGCCCGCACATCACCACGCCCTTCATGCAGCAATGGTTCCTCGGTTTCCAGTACGAACTGCCGGCGAATACGCTGGCGGAAATTTCCTACGTGGGATCGCACGGCGCCGATCTCTTCGGCCTGTTCAATGGAAACCAGGCGGTGCCGACGACGGACCCGAATAGCCCGACCGCGGGACGCCGGCCCGATCCCAATATCGATGCAGGAATTGACACGCTGCGCTCGAATTTATTTTCGAACTACACGGGCTTACAGCTTCGGCTCGAAAAGCGCTTTTCGCACGGCTTGCAGTTTGAGGCGGCTTACACCTACAGCCACGCGCTCGACGATGCTTCCGATGCCAGCCTGGGCTCGCAGAATCAAGGCGATTTCCGGTTACAGACGGCGCCATACCTGGAATACGGCAACGCCGATTTCGACGTGCGCCACCGGTTCGTCTTCAACTTTGTCTATGAGCTGCCCTTCGGGCAAGGCCAGCGGTTTGGCTCGAATATTTCCGGCATTGCCAACCAGCTCGTGGGCAACTGGCGCGTGACCGGAATTATTTCGGCGCAAACCGGCAATTGGTTTACGCCGACCGACGACCTGGTGAACATTTCCAATTCAGATTGCGGCGGGGCCGTTTTCAATTGCGCGCGTCCCAATGTAGTGGGAAATCCGAATGCGGCGCCGTGCGTGCCGGGGACACTGTTCAATACCTGCGCTTTCGAGGGGAACATGGTGCTCGGAACATTCGGAGATGCAGGACGAAACATCATTCGCGGGCCCGGCCTGCAGAACTGGGATCTATCGTTCATCAAGCAGTTTCCGATTCGCGAACAAATGCATTTTGAGTTCCGGGCGGAGCTGTTCAATATCTGGAACCATCCGAATTTGACGTTTGCGGATGGGACCACGACGAACGAAAACTTCTCGACCGAGCGTGGGGCTTCGCAATTCGGTTTCCCAACGGCCTCGCTGCCTCCGCGGCTGGTGCAGTTTGCTTTGAAGTTTTATTTCTAGGGCTTGCGCGCGAAGCAGCTTGATTCGGCTGGAATGGTCGAGCTTCGTGGGCGATGGCAATGAACAGGTGCGGCGTCTTTACGTGCCCGCGCGTTCCGGCCGGCTCGAGTGCTCCGGTCGGCTCACGCGCGGCCGTTGCGATCATCCCATCGGCTCTTTCCAACCGGACTTCATCAGCCAACGGTTCATTGGGTAGGACGTGAGAAATCCCAGAATCATTCCGATTTGCATCATGAACCAGTAGCCCGGCTCCGTGGGATTCATATGCGGATCGGGGAAAAAGACGAAGACGGTCAGCGCCATCCAGGCGAACAGTCCGATTTCAAAAGTGAGAATCGAGAGCGTGTCGGATTTGATTGCGGCGATCAATCCTTGCGAAGGCGAAAGTTTGCGCATGGGCATGATCGCGAAGTATTGAAAGGCTACGCCAAAGAGCCACGCGAGTATCAAGTCTGCGGCATACTCGGCGTATAACGCTTTGCCGAAAAGCGTCCATCCCAGTGCAAACAAACTGAACTCTGCAATGATGTCGCCGATGGTGCAGCCGGCGCCACAGTGCGTGTCCGAGACTACGGTTTGGCGCCAGGTCGGTTCGCGTCGCGCTCGCTCCTCGCGTCCCATGTTCTGCTGCTGCATATGGTCCATGGACATTTCGCGCATGGCGCTCTTGGCCATTCCTCTTCCGATACGGAAATAACACCAGAGGCCAAACGCGCTGAGATAGAGGGCGTTGACCGGCCACACGATATTCATGATCCACATTTTTTGCGGGTGGCGAAGTTCGTCTATGGCGATAACGATGGCGCAGATGAACGCGACTGCTAGAAATATCCAGGCGAGGGTTGTGAACATGCGGATAATCCTTTTGACCTGGCCAGTGGCAGATCTGAAAGTGCAGATGCCTGACGATGGAGAATCGGTTCACGGATTTTGCAAATCGCGCGCACACTTTGTTGGAGTTTGGAAAGTTTGTTGCGCGGATCCGACGATCTTGAACGAAGTGGACGCCTCAGTCGTGAGGGTGGGCCACGAGATCTTGAATCCGGCGATACTCCTGCAAATCATGGGCGGCTTGATCCGGCTTGCCTTGCTTGCGATGAACTCCCGCCAGCGCCAGATACGCTTGCGCGGCCAGCGGGGTTTCTTTTTCCAGATCAATCACGCGCGTCAATGCGTGTTCCGCCACGCTCGGGTCGTTGGCGGCCGCCGCGCGGCCAAGGGCGTATAGAGTTTCCGGCATGTCCGGGCGCAGCGAATCGGAGCGCTGCAGTTCCGCCTGAGCTTCCTTCATTTGTCCCAGCTGCAATAACGCGTCACCGAGTCGATACGCGGCCTCCGCGTTTCCGGGTTGCAGTTTGGCTTCGGCGCGAAATTGTTCCGCGGCTTTTTCCCACGCGGAGTCGGCAGCGAAGACCCGCCCAAGCTCGAGGCGCAAGCCGGGCAAATCCGGACGCAGCGCGATGGCCTGTTGGTATTCCTTTTCAGCCTCGGGAAACATTTTCAACGCGTAATCGGCCTGGCCGCGCACCTGATGGGCGCGGGCGCTATCGGGCGAAGTGGCAAGCAATTTTTCAGAGGTTTCTTCAGAGAGCGCGCTGGAGGCGCGGCTGAGGTAAAAGAGGAGATTCGGATCGTCGGGAGTTTTTGCAAGAGCGGCTTGCAGGTTTGTGACTGCCTCGGCAGGCTGGCCCGCCTGCAATTGCGCGATGCCCAGCGCCCCGACGTCCTGAATAATTTTCAGATGAGGAATGGCCTGCGACGCATAACCCTCGGCGAGCAGCGCGTATCCGAGAAGTTGATTAGCCGGGAGAGAATCCGGATTCAATTCGACGGCGCGTTTCAAAGGAGCGATGGCCGCGGCGTAATCACGTTTCTTCATGTAGGCTTCGCCCAAGCGCAGGAAGACTTCACTCGAGGAGGGCGCAAGTTCCGTTGCCCTGCGAAACGACGCGATGGCTTGATCCAGATCGCTGCGATTTTCCGCGTCCACGCCGGATTGCAGCGACGCGGCGGCATCAGCAGAGAGCGGTTGCTCCGCCGTTTGCTGCTGGATGCACAGACACAACCATAAAAGCGCGTGAAACATGGCTATGCGGACTCCTCGATCACGATGAACTGATCGGCCTTGACGCCACGCAGAGTTTGCACAACGCGCGAAGGCCAGCGAATCTCGATGTCCGCAATTTCGGCGGAGCCGAGCCCGAAATGCAAGCGCTTGTCATTCGACGAAAGATAACTTCCCGCGGCGGTCGCGAAGCGCGTCTGGCCATTCACTTGAACGCGCGCGCCGAAGCCGTCGCGATTGCTGCGTTTTCCGCGCAAGGTGATCGTGAGCCAATGCAGGTTGCCACCACGATTCAAATAACACTGCGGCGCTTCGCCGAGGGAGGTTGCGATCACGTCGATCCAGCCATCGTTATTTAGATCGCCGAAGGCCGCGCCGCGTCCCGCGACCGGCACATTCGAACCCGCGTCCGCTTTTTCGAAGCGTCCCTTGCGATTCATCGCAAGCAACGGAGGCTCGCGATAACGCAGCGAGCTGTCGTACATTTGCACGTTGTCGAAAACGTGGCCCTGCACAATGAACGCGTCCTTCCAACCGTCGTTGTCGAAATCTTCCAAGCCCACTCCCCAGCCGGAATTGCCGCCGGAAAGAACGCCGAAGCCGGCTTCGAGTTCCTGCGCGCTGAAGAGTCCTTTGCCGTCGTTGTGAAACATGACGTAAGGATCGTGCGGGAGCTGGGTGACGAGCAGATCGGCGCGACCGTCGTTATCATAATCCTGAAAAACGACGCCCATGCCGGAGAGCGCTTTGCCATTTTCCGAAAGCGCCGCGCCGGAATCGAAGCCGCACTCGGTGAAGGTGCCGTTTCCGTTGTTGTGGAAGAGAAATTGTTCGACGGCATCGTTCGCGACAAAGATGTCCGTGAAGCCGTCGCCATCATAGTCGGCGAATGCGACTCCGAGCCCGTGGCCTTTTTTCGCGGCGATGCGGGACGCGACGCTAACGTCCTCGAAGGTGCCGTCTCCGCGATTGTGGTAGAGGATGTTCGCGATCGGCGGAAAATCACCGGGAGGGCAATAGGTCGGCTGTTCGACGCCGCAGGTTTTGCTTTTCTCGACGCTCCAATCTAAATAGCGAGTGACAAATAGATCGAGCAGGCCGTCGTTATCGTAATCGAAAAATCCTGCGGAGGCGGACCAGCCGCCAGCGGCGACCCCGGCTTTGGCGGTGACGTCGCTAAAAGTGCCGTCGCCATTATTGTGGTACAGAATATTTTTGCCGAAGTTGGTCACGTAAATGTCGGAGAAGCCGTCGTTGTCGTAATCGCCCACCGCCACTCCCATGCCGTAGTTCGCGTCTCCGGCGTCGGCCAGGCCGGCTTGCTCGGTGACGTCGGTGAAGCTGCCGTCTTTATTTTGGCGATAGAGGCGATTCCAATAAGCAGGATTTTTGCGATTGAAGTTGATGACGCTGCCTGGGCTTTCGTGCAGTTGGCCGGCGTTCACCAGAAAAATGTCGAGCAGTCCGTCATTATTGTAATCGAGCAGGGCCACGCCTCCCGGCATGGTCTCGATCAGAAATTTTCGTGGCGTGGGCGAATTGCGGAGAATGAAATCCAGTCCTTTTAACGTTTTCACTTCGAAGATGGATTCGGTTTGTGGCTTCGCCGCCGCCAAAGCGCTTGATGCGCCGAACGTTCTGGCAGCAGGAGCAACGAGGAATCTCCACCCAGCCGCTCTAGTCGCGGCCAAGGCGCCCAGGCTTGCGAGAAACTCACGACGCGGAATGCTACGCGTCATTTACGCTCCTCTGGTCGTACGAGCAGGCTGACGGTGAAACGCGAGAAACGGAAAGGCCGCGAGAGGAAGCCGGAGCACACAATCGGCTCCTGCATAAGATTGGGTCGGTAAAACGGATGCTCGCTGGATTCGGTGCCCATGCGCCGCCAAAAACGATACCACTAATTCGCGGGACGGGTTTGCAACGGAATCGCAAATTCGGTACTTAAGCGGCTGAAGCCGCTCGCATTTTGTTGCTCTCATGCCGTAGCTAAAGCTCGGCCTACAAAGATTCTTGCGCTGTCAGACAGGCTCTCCAGCCCCGCCCTTCCCGGCTTGCGCTATGCGATCGATCCTAGCGACTGGCGCTGATCTGCTTCGCGGTCGCGGCCGTAACTTTCACGATGGTCACGGGGCCGTAGCGATCGGTGGCCGCGGTCCAACCTTCGGCGGAGCCGCTTTCGAGGTGCGCGAGATCGTCGTAGTGCGTGCCGGCTGCTCCATCAATCGTCACGGTGCGCGCCGCGATGCCGTGCAGTTTCACTTCGTATTCGCGCAGCGGCGGTTTATAGGTTCCGGTGGGCGCGGCCACATCGAAACGAGCAGTTGTGCCATTGTCGCTGGTCGAAAGTCGCTGCTCGAAGAACGCGCCCTTTTCGTAGGCGTAGGTGATGCCGTCGTCGTCGTAGTAGTTAAAAGAAGTTTCCGTGGCGGCGGGAAAGACGTCCACAAAAACGCGCGTCACCGGATGTTCTCCCACATACTGCTGAATATCTTGCGTGGGCAAGATCGCGCCGGCACGAATGAATAGCGGAATGTCGGACCAAGTCTCGGCATTCACGGGATAAACAATGGATTTGCCGCCTTCATATTGCTGGCCACGAAAATAATCGAACCACTGGCCCGCCGGCAAATAGATCGTGCGGCGCGCCTGCCCTTCGCCGAGCACTGGTGCGGCCAGCAACGAATCGCCAAACATCCATTCGTCGGTGATCTCCGCCAGTTTGACGCCGTCTTTCGGAAAATCCCAGAAGAGCGGACACACGATGCCGATGCCGGTTTCGTGCGCCTGGTGCTCGTACGCGTACATATAAGGAAGCAGGCGATAGCGCAAATCGATGGCGGCCTTGGCGTCGGCCTCGGCTTGTTCGCCGAAAACCCACGGCTGGCGCTTTTCATCCAGGCTGCCGTGCACGCGCATGATCGGCACCAGCGCCGCGAATTCCAGCCAACGCGCGTAATTTTCAGGATTCGGGCGCCCGTCGAAGCCGCCGGTGTCCATGCCCCAGTGCGGCTCTCCCAGGCCGATGGTGGAGAGCATGCGCGCTTCCTGCCAATTCATGCTGGGAAAGCCTGTCCAAATGTCGCCGGACCATTCACCGTACGCGTAGCGCTGCGCGCCCAAATAAAAATTGCGGTTAATGGACCACACGCGCTGATCGCCGATCGAGCGCGCGCCGTCGTACATGGCGCGTTCCATATCCGCGTGCTGGAAATTCGGAAACTGCGCGTTGCCGTTCGAATCGGCTTCGTCATTCCAAAAATATTGCAGGCCCGCACGGTACGCGGGAATCATGTGTTCCCAGAACCAGGCGCGCGCGGCGGGCTTGGAAAAATCCACGTCCAGCGCCGGGCGCATGGAAAAATAATCGAGGTAGGGTTCTTCCCAATCGAAAAACAATTTATGATCGGAGCCATACTGCGCGGCTTCGGTGGGTTTGCCGTCCGCCCTGCGCATCACAATGCGCGGCTTGAAGATACCTGCGAGCTTGATGCCCTTCGCGCGCATTTCTTCCGCGAATTTTCCGGACGCGCCATCCGGATATTTGTCCGGGTGCACGTTTCCCGGGCCGCTGGTGCTGTTCCAGCGCCATTCGCCGTAATCGTCTTCGCCCCACGCCTTCCAATCGAAATCCAGAATGAAGCCGTCAATGGGAATTTGTTTGGCGCGATAGGTGTCTATGATTTTCGTCACTTCCGCTTGCGTCGAACCGTACTGGCTATTCATGAAACCCAGCGTCCATTTCGGCATCATCGGCGGGTGGCCGCTGATGTCTGCGACGGCGCGCATAATCGTTTTTGGATCGCCGACGACGGCGAAATATTCGACGTCTTTGCGCGAGCCGCCGCTGAATTGGAGCTGTCCCGCTGCAATGCTGAAATCTCCGCCATCGGAATCCACCAGCAAGCCATACGTGGAAGTGTATGCAAGCGGAGCTCCCGCATCGCCTTGGCGGCCGGCACTCACCATGCCGCCCGAGCGACGCACTCCGATACGAATGTCCTGGCGCGGGTCCATATTCTTTCCGGGCATGGCCGTGCCATCTATGCCGAAGAACGTTTCCGTGGGTTTGAAAGCGAAACGCAAACCGCCGGGATATACACCGCCCTGCGCCGGTTCCTGCATCAGCAGATGATTTTCTGCGTCATAAATCGCAAACCGCACCGGCGACTTAGAGATCTTGACCACCATCTTTTCGGTCGAGATCGTCAACGGATCCGAATCAGCATCAATTTTTGCCGGAGTGTTGGTGCTCCAGGTCCGGTTGGGGTCCAGCACAGGAGTGGGCGGGCTCGTCTGGCCCTGCGGCTGGTAATGTACGCGCAGTATGTTGGGTTCGACGACCTGCGCGACGATCGTGTCTGCGCCGACGTGCAGCGTCAGAGTGTCGCCGCTGACTTCGGCGCGATCCAGATTGCCGAGGGCCGGTGGTGGATCCTTTTCGGCTTGCTGCGCCCGCGCGACATGAGCGCCCAAAAGAATCAGCAGCGCACACGCGATGCGCGAGATACGCCGCAGCCACGGAACGCGACGCGCATTGCCGCAACCGACAGCTTGGCGCGCTGCAAAACCAGGTGGGCTCGCACGAATTTGAATAGTGTGGCCCTCAACCGGAATGTACTCGCTATGCCTCATTCGCATCCTCTTTCGGTTCCGGCTAAGTGAGGTCCCAAACTTCCACAACTAGACAAACTCGCACGCCGTGCAGCACATCGGAAGAGCTTCTGTTCGCGGCGGCTAACATTCACGGGGCCCAGAAGAATCATTTTTCGCACGCCCGGTGAAGGGCCGGGGGGCGGCGAAGTGTTCCAGGGTTCGGAACTTGACTTCGCCGCCTTCCAGGCGTTGGCGTCCCCGGGGTGGGGGGAGATGAAATCGCACCGGGCGTCAGAAGTAGAATTTCGCCGCCACCTGTGCCGTGCGCGCTTGATAAGCCGACGTGATCCGTCCGAAATTTCCGGAAGACACGTCGCCCAGATTTGTGTCCGGTTGGAAGAAGTCTGGATGGTTGAGCGCGTTAAACATCTCGAACCGGAATTGCAGCCGCTTGCTCTCGGTGATATTCCAGTATTTTTGGATGGCCATGTCCCAATTGAAGAAGCTGGGTCCGCGGAGATTCGCGAAGAACCGCGGAGCATCTCCGAATGTGAATTGGGCAGGTTGGGAGAATGCGTCCGGATTGATCCAGTTGTTGATCGATTGATTGGCCGGCACGGGGTTCACGCCCGGAACTATATTCGGGCGCTGGTTGAAGCCGAAACCGATGTTGTTCGACGCGGGTTGGATGGAAAGGGGCAATCCCGATTCCGCGGTGAGGATTCCGCTCCAAGCCCAGCCTCCCAGGATGGCGTCCACCGGCGTGCTCCACTCCGAGCCGAAATGTTTGCCCTTGCCGACCGGCAGATCGTAAATGTAAGAAGCGACAAACCGGTGTGGGACGTTACTCGCGTCCACCGAATAGTCGGCGGCAAGGTTATACGAGTTCAAGTTGCTGGTCCCACTGCCTGGGAAAGCCCATCCGGAATTTCCTTGCACGTCATCCATGAACTTCGAATACGTGTAGGAAAGGTTGAGGTCCAGACCAGAGTGCCAGCGGTGAGTGTAGGTAACCTGAAGCGCGTCGTACTTGGAGGTACCGACGCTCGGCCCGCCCTCGGACACGCTGCAGTATTCAGGAAACGGTTGCAGCGTTTGGTACAGCTGAATCGTGGCGTTGTTGAGACCGCAGCTGCTTGACGTTATGTGGCCGAAGTAGGGGTTGGGTACCGTGTTGAAGAGCGCGTTCCCCTGCGCCAAATTGCCCGGCGACATCAAGTCCCACTGCAAAGCTGTGGCCAGCAGGTTTGTGCCATGATTCCCAACGTAGCTGATATCCAGCAGATCGTTGGGCGTGAATGAGTACTGTCCTCCGGCCATCCATTGCTCTACGTAAGGAGACTTCCTATTCTGGTTCGTTATACCAGCACCAAAGCCGACATCCTGCAATCCCCCCGCGGAATTGCCAGTGGGGAGCCGTTCGGTGGTGAAGGCTGGGCCGCAGGGTGCGGGAACGCCGGGAACAGCTTCGCAATTCACATTGGTATTTCCGCTCAGAGTCGAGGCGGGAGTTAGACCGTTGTTTAGAGACGTGTTCCACGGCGTTTGCTGCGAAAATCCGTCATTGGGACCCTGGCCGTAGAAGTTCGGAGGGTAGAAAATGCCGTATCCGCCGCGAACCACAAGCTTGTTGGAAGCTTGAATAGCGATGGAGGCGCGCGGAGCGACATTGCCGTACGTAGTGTTGTATAGGCCAGGATTGTTGGGGGTGGCGAAGATAAGCTCACCGGGAACAGAGAACCCAACCTGAGCGCTGATGGGGTTCTCGGCGGTGAAGCTGAACGAATTTTGCGCGTTGTGACGCTCCGTCGGAGCAGTTTGGATTTCATAACGGAGGCCCAGGTTCAAAGTGATCCGGGACGTGACCTTCCAACCATCCTGAATATACCAACCCAGGAAGTGCTTATCGGTGGCAGGAAACGCCTGATACAACGTGCAAAGCTGACACGCCGTGCCGTTGGTTCCGCTTCCTATTCCCAGCAGGAAGGAGGCGAGCCCGTTTCCGGTGTCGCCGGTCGTGTTATTCGGATCCGGCCCGGCCGTGGACGCGGTCTGGAAATTGAGGGCGGTCTGGCCGTAGTGCCCGCCGTCAATTCGCAGCCACACATCCGTAAAGCCAAAAGACAATTCGTGCCGGCCCTTTAATTTCGTGAAATCAAGGGAGCTGGTCCAGAACGTTTGTGGCACGATGTAGTCGTTATTCCCGCCGACTGCCCCGAGCGGCGCGTAATTGCCGCCACCGCTAAATGAGATTTGCGGAAAGGCTGGGGCAATCGAGTCAAGGAACGTGGGGAACCCCAAGGTCGAGGTTTGGAATCCAAAACTCTGTCCAGTGGCCTGCTCGACGTGGCGATTCACGCCGAAATTCGCGTTCATGGTGAACGTCGGGTCGAAAATGTGATTCCAGCCTACGTTGACGCTGTAGCGATTGTTAGGATTGAGCAGTCCCGGGCCGGCCGGATTGCCAGGTCCGTAGAAGTCTGGAGTATTGGTCTTGGTTTGGTATTTCTGCGACCAGCGAGCGTAGAGGCGATTGCTATCGTCGTAGTTGTAGTCTATGCGTCCGGAATATTCGTTGGAATGCTCCGCAGCGGCACCCGTCGGGGTGAAATTGGTTCCCATAGATGTTCCGCCGGTCGGCGATGGCCAAAAGTTCGCAGTCGCGATTTTGCTGGCGATGGTGTCCAGATATGCCGCGGGAATAATGTTCGTAACGCCCGCCCCAGTTGAGATGTTGCCGGAGATTGGGTCGCGAATGAACGCTGTACCAGTGCCGCAAGTAACGTGGTTCCCGGTTACCGGATCGGTGCCGCCGCAGGTAACCTGGCGTGTGCTGAACGGATTGTAGATTTCGCCCGCTAGAATGGGTCTGCCGAGATAGTCAGTCCCTACTGGGGCGCCGAGCAGCGCCGAGAAGTCTCCGCCCCGCTCCGCGGTGGTAGGCAGCGTGTAAGAGTTGGTTGACGGCGTGGATTGCCGCTCTCCTTCGTAGTAAGCAAAGAAAAAGAGCTTGTCTCTCTTTATGGGGCCGCCGATCGTCCCGCCAAACTGATTGCGATTGAACGACGGTTGAGCTCCGTTGTTAAAATAATATCTCGCGTCAAAGGCGTCGTTGGCGTAGAACTCCCAAGCGTCGCCGTGGAAACCATTCGATCCGGATTTGGTGACGATGTTGACGACGTTGCCGCTGCTCCAGCCATACTGCGAGGTGAACGCGTTCGTCATGATCTTCATTTCCTGCACGTCGTCCACAGACGGCACGTAAATGACTCCTCCCCAATCCACGCGCGTGTCCCACGTTCCATCGAGCAGATATTCCGCGGTGCCAAAGAAAGTGCCGCCGAAATTCAGAAACGAAATATCCTGGTCCGCGGTTTGCGCCAGGCCCGGCGCTCCCACCACTTGCTGTTCAGCGGCGTTGTTCACCGAGGAATTGATCAGCGTCAGGCTGATGACGCTGCGGAAGTTCAAAGGAAGTCCTTCGGCGAATCGCGAGGATAGGTCTTCCGAGATATTGGCGTTGTCGGCGTTCAGCAGCGGCGCCTGCGCGGTGACTTCCACGCTCTCGGTCACCGCGCCGACGGTCAGCCTGACCGCCTGCTCGGCGGTTTGGCCAGCCGTCATGGTGATTCCTTGCTGCTTGTACTGCTTGAATCCCGAAGCTTTGGCCTCGAGGGTGTACTCGCCTGCGGGCAGGAACGTAAACGTATACAGCCCGGTGTCCCCTGTCGTAGTCGTGCGCGAAACTCCCTTGTCGGAGCTGGTGAGAGTTACCGTCGCGCCTTTCACAGCCAAGCCCGCCGGGTCAGTGACACTGCCGTTCAGCGTGGCCGTGAATGCAGCCGACGACTGACCGTAGAGCGGCTTCCCACAGAACAATAAGATCGCCAGAGCGCCGAGCAGCATTCCCAGCTTCCATGACCGTTCTCTGCCTGACATTGAGACATCCCTCCTCGAAATTCTGGCTAGCGCCAGGACTCCACCCCGTATCGTTCGAAAATTGGTCAAACTTCGGTGTGTGTCAAAATCCGCACACGCAACTCTGAATTTTGGTGAAAGCGCTAGGACACGCTTCAATAGGTCGGCCTGAGTTATAGAGATTTGCTGACGGGCTGGCAACGGTTTTCAGGTAAAGGAAGGGGGATAAGAGTGATAAGGCACTGGATCGGCGCTCATAGTATTGATTCCGAATCGCTTCCGGCGAGGCTCGAACTGACGTAAAGAGGCACGTGAATCAGCCTTTTACATTGCACGCCACTGCAAAGCGCAGTACCATCCATCAAAATTGACTTGGGGTTCCTCAGAACAGGTCGAAATGTTGATCTGTTTCGCTAGGTAGCGGAACTCGTCAGCTGGGGCGTGGGGTGGAGTAAAATTGCAACCTGAGCAGGTAACCGAAAGCTGGACACCTTGTAGCGAAGTCGAAAAGGGCGCCGTCCAACAGCAACTTGAATTGCTGCTCGCGTCACCGCTTTTCCATTCCAGCAAACGATATCCGAGGTTTTTGCGGTTCGTGGTAGCGCGCGCGCTGGCTGGCCAAACCGACCAGCTCAAAGAGCGCATCCTCGGTGTGGAAATCTTCGACCGGCCCGCGGACTACGACACGAACACGGACCCGATCGTGCGGGTCACCGCGGCGGAAATCCGCAAACGCATCGAACATTATTATCAGGACTCGAAACACAGCCACGAAATCCGGATGATCCTGCCGTCCGGTTCGTACGCTCCGCAGTTTTACTGGCCCGGGCATCCGACTGGTCTTCCCGCTACTGTGTTGGAATTGCCGGCTGACACCGCTGCGGAAGTCGTCAAAATTCAGACGCCGCTTCCGGCGCTGCCTCTCGTTCCACCGCAATCGAAGCAAAAGTTCGCGCCGCGCCGCGGGTTGGCATATGCGCTGGCGGTACTAATTCTTGTGGTCGCTTCAGCAGCAGTTTGGCAGGCGTCCCGCCCGCCGGTCTTGAAACAATTTTGGGAGCCCTTTATTAGTTCGCCGAACCCGGTGCTCATATGCGTGGCGGACCAGAGCCAGTTTTCCACCATACGCCAGCGCGATGCTGCCGATCCGTCGCACGAAATCACATTGCCGGACAGCATGGTCGCCCTGATCATTGATGACGTAAGTCCGCTCGTCAATGTTGCTGCTCTGCTGCGGACGTATGGTAAGACCTCCCGCGTCCTGGGCGAGGCAAATACTACCCTGACCGATCTGCGCCGCAGCCCATCCATTCTCATCGGAGCGTACGACAACATCTGGACGTTGCGCCTGACGTCGCCCTTGCATTTCCATTTTGCAAACGATGCCGCCATGAACAAATTGTGGATCGAGGACCGCGCCAATCCTGGAAACCACAAATGGATGATGGATCGCACGATTCAGCAAACTGGAACCTATTCGGACTACGCGATCGTCGCGCGCTTCGTTGATCCCGATATCGAGCAACTGGTTGTGGTGGCGGCGGGCATCGGTCGAGGCGGCACGGTTGCAGCGGGAGAATTCTTGGTTGATTCCCAGCGCATGGATGAAATGCTTAAGAACGTGCCGAGCGATTGGAAACGCAAGAACATCGAAATCGTTCTGGAAACCCAGGTAATTGGAGACCGCTCGGGCCCCCCGCGCATCGCCGCCGCTTACGTCTGGTAATCCGCAATTCTCAATTCGCGCAGTTGTTTTCGGGGATGTGAAACGCACGCCGCCAGTCGCCTGCCGTGCTGGAGCCCTGGAGGCCGACGCCCCGACAGCACTCCCAGGACCCTGGTCTTTGCAGTAAATGTTCGCGGCGGGTGGCCTTGCATAAGGTCGTTGTCTTCGAGACGCGAAAAAGAGTAGTATCCACATCCTAGGGTCCGTGTCCGGGCTTTTGCAGTAACCACGATTCGGATTTAAGCTGCAGCAGAGTACTTCTAGCGGTTCTCGCCGGTTGGTGGAACTAGCTGCAGGTTTACACGAAGGTTTTGGGGGCGCATATGAAACATCCCCTTCCTCTTGCTGTGCCACTCGCGGTTGCCTGTTGCGTTTGTGCCTGCCTTGCTCCCAATGTCTGGGGCGCCCGCTCTTCTCACTCCCCCTCTGAACCGCAAGAAGCGCAATCGCACGAATCGGCGACGGTGACTATTCCGGGTCCGCTGCGTTCTTTCCTGCGCATGGCCGGGATCAGTCAAAAAGTTTCCGCCGATGAAGTGATGCCGATGCTCGCGCGCAACGTATTCATAATCGGCTACGAGGGAACAGGCGCGAGCAGCCACGCGACTGAGTTTTTGATTTTGCTCAGGCGCTATGTGCAGCAGGCCAACGAACTGGCGACATTGGCGGGAACCAGCGGCGTGATTCGCGTTACCAATTGCGGCGACGCGAAAGACTTGCTGGCCATTCTGGGGTACCGGACGCGTCCGGACTGCGGAAAAAGCCGCACCTTCGTGGAGACTGCGGATGCGCGAAGAGCGTTCCTTACCATTGACTCCGGCTTTCCGCTCCCCGAACTGGAAAAAACTCTGCAGGGGGGCGAGCCTTTCGTCTATCCCTACCCGAGCTCGCGCGTACCGATATTTTTGACGGAAGCGGATTGGCGCGCCGCCAGCAAGCATGGCGGCAATGAAGGTAACAGCTTGCTTGAGGCTCTTCTGCACGATGCTTCCTTGGCGCGTCTCTACTACGCGTGGGCGCACATGGATCCCGAAACGCAAGCGGCCTTGCAGCGCTCGCCGGGAATGAAAAAATTAGTTTCGCTCGGCACTTTGCTTGATTTTTACGGCAGCTACTTACTCATTCGCTCGGGACGGGTAGTTGTGCCGGGCGGGCAGGCCGCTGAGCCGGTCTGGAGCGAGATGGTTGGCGCAAACCCGCAGTCGCCGTCGGAATTTATTTCCCGGCTGCTTACCAAGGACGAGGGCTGGCTGGCCGCCTATTTTGATTCGCTTTCGCGCGTTCCACCCGAGCAGCAAGCGCACTTCGTGGAACCTACGCGGTTGCGCCATTACTACGCAGCGCTGCGCGGGAAAAGCCTGTCGCCCAGCGCCACCGCATCCGTGTTCCGTCCGGATCCCACGCTCCTGTTGTTGATTACTCGAATACAGTGGGAACCCAACGGCGATCCACACGTTCCCGGAAGCCTTCCGGCCTGGAAGACCATTTTCAGGCAGAAGCCCGTCGCGGATGCCGCCCGCATCGCAAATGTGGAAACAAGAAACTGGAAAACTCCTGATGGACTCGTGGAAGCGATGTTTGGGCTGTCCCGCCTTTACATAGACGGAGGGCCGACCGACGCCTTTCTCATGTTCGGTGAAATAGACGCCAACCGGCCCGCCGAGCATCGCTTGAGCGCCGCAACGGTTTCGCTGATGGCCGGCAAGTTCCGCCAATTTCGCGACCAATATTTGATATTTTCCGAATTTCCAGAGCTGGGCGATGCGTCCATCGCGGAGTTTGTGACGACCGCCGAATCCATCGGCAAAATTCCCGACCACACGCTGCGCGGCAACGCCATGGGAATTTTCGAAGCCAACGTGGCGCTTTGGCAAATCCTGGCTCGCCAGGGCGAAATTGCGGGACCCAAGCAGGACGAGTCCTGGCAGGAAATGATCAAACCGTTTTTCCACTTAGCTTCGTCGGATCAACTTTTCGATGCCGGACGGAACTCGCTGGCCCAAGTCCTGCGTGCCGCGAGCGGCGAAACGCGGCGCTCGCAAGATGAAATCGTGGAGTTGATGGCCGGTCCCCGCCAAACGGATGCGGAAGGCCAGCGTGTCCATCGCCAAATGGCTGACAGGATTCGTCTGGTGCTGGACGATCAGCGCCTGGTTTCCCTCGATACGCTACTGGCGCTGGGCGATGGCCTGCGCGCGTCGGAGCATGGAAATGCGCCGGACAATAATATGCTGCCGCTCGCCGATGAACTGAAAGAATTCCAGATGCCGCGCCCCATCTTCACCAGTAGCGAGAGAACCGAGTTTACGACCGGAACTTATAACAACCGCCACACCGACTTGGAAATGCGTACCGACATTTCCAGGATCGTGAACTCGAAGGCTTCCGCTCCGGAACTGGAGCAAGCTCGCGGAGAGCTTGTCCCTTTCTTTAGGGACACTCTTGTCGGCTTGAGTTACGCGTATTACGAACCGCCCGGGGCTCAGGTGCTCCACAACAATCCGCTTCTCATTCGATCCCACGACTTTTCGGGAGAAACCGTCATGGGCATTGAAGAATCGGTTTGGCAGACGCCTCGTGTTTTCGGAATAGGCTCTCCGGCAGGCGGGGGCGCTCATCTCGTTGGATCGCTCGCGGACCTGCCTTACGTGCTGGCGCAAATGGAGCAGGATTTCATCTCCCCGGAAAATGTGCAGGCCCTGATCTGGCCGGACGTGACCCCGTGCGTTTTGGCCGATTCCGTTTTGCCGCGCTGGTGGAATGTGAGCAGGGATGAGCTCCACGCCGTCGCGCTTTACCAGCGCGCGGGAGAGGAACTCCTTGCGTCCGCGGCGCAAAACGCGGAACTGCGCGGCAAGGTGATGGGCATCTTTTCCGGCCGCATGATGCCGCGGCGGTCGGCGGAGTTGGAAGAACAGCTGCAAGCAGGACGGCTGACAGAGGTCTATTCTGGAGTCACGCCTGCCGATACTTTGTATTTGACCGCGGAATTTCAGCACAAATTCCCTGGCAACACCGTTTCGTGGGGCCCTGCGGGACGAGAATTGCAGGAACTGTCTCGCCAGCATCCAGCGGAACTCGACTGGGAACGGATTTCGCGCGATTTCGGTGTGCCGCATCCGGTGGTAGCGCGAACTTATGGCCGCGAACTGCTGGACCTCCCGCCGTTTCCCATGTTCCAGGGCTATTCGAGCCGATTGCTAGCCGAGACCTGGGATTCTACGAATCTGTATTGGGCTCGCTTGGCCGACGAGATGGGCTATCCGCCGGTGGCGCTGAATCGCCTGGCGCCCGAGCTGACCGTTCGAATGGTCGCGAAGATTTTCGCCACCGACCTGAATGACTGGCCGGCGTTGCTTCGCGCCATGCGTGAAACGGGAGAAGAATTTCGGCAGGGCAAACTTGCTTTGCAACCGTCGAATGCTGGTACCACTCAGCCTTAGGCGCGCTGGCGAGGCCGGGCAATTCACCCCTTGCTCGGCGGTCCTGTGAAAAATGAGGCCGCCAGTATCATCGAGGTCCGTCATGCTCAAGAGACTCTTCCTGTTTGTCTGTTTTTATCTCGCATTTTCCGTCTTCTTCGCAACCCCTGCTGTAACCCAGGAAGCCAACCCGCCGCGCATCAACGTCACCGTGGACTTGGTGCAGTTGAACGTGGCGGTGACCGACAACAAAGGCAAGTACATCACCGGACTGCGTCCGGAGGATTTCGTCATCGCCGAGGACGGGATACCCGAAAGCATCGCCCGGTTTGGAGAAGGCAACGAATCCGTCCGCGCCGTGCCGAACGCGCCGCCTTCAGACGCCAAGCCGCCCGATCCCCCGTCGGATGCAGCGAAGGACTCCGGCGAGCGTGTCTCTGCAAGCGAGCTATCGTCTTTGGTGACGGGCGCCAACGTTTTTGTTCTGTTTGACACCAGCAACTACATGTACCGCGGATTTGTGTTCGCGCAGGATGCCATCGCGGACTTCGTTCGCTCCCTCGAAGGCGCGGATAAAGTGGCGTTCTATTCTTACAGCCGCGATCTTTCTCGCGGCACGCTGCTAACGGCTGATCGCGCCCAGGTCTTGCGCGCAGCGCGCACCACCGTCGCTGGAGACGATGCCGCGCTCTACAATTGCCTCCTCTTGACGGTCCAAGACGCCGCGCATTTTGTCGGAAGAAAAGTGATCGTGGTTTTCTCCAACGGTCCCGACAACGCCAGCATGGAGCCGCCCGAACAGGTGGCTGAGCTGGCGCAATCCACGGGAACGACCATTTACATGGTAAGCACTGAACAAGCGCACCTGGAACCGATCTCGAACGCGGTGTTTCAACGCATGACCGCCGCCACCGGCGGCAAAGTCTATTTCGCCAGGAACTGGAAAGACGAGCAAAACGCTTTTGCTTCCATCCGCGACGATTTAGCCCACCTCTACTCTCTCAGTTACTATCCAAAGCCGAACGCCAACCGCGGTTGGCGCACCATCACCGTGAAACTTGCGAATGGCGGCGAGCACAAGAAATATCACGTGCGAACCCGCGCCGGCTATCGCCTGCGAAATTCCCGATATTCTGCGGAGACAGTATCGGCCGCGCAACCGCAAGCAAGCCCAGCGCAGCCCTAAGCAGGCCAGGCGCTGCCAAAGTAAGAAGAAGGAAGTAATCCGTGAATCGAGCGGGGAATGCGGGAGATGCTGGAGATAATGGTCGGGGCGAAAGGATTTGAACCTTCGACCTCCTGGTCCCGAACCAGGAACAAACAATCCCATAAACGCTTTCTCTGGCGTCGCTTACGGGACAACAGACGTTATTTCCCCTCTCTTACTTGTACCTAACCTGTACCTAGAGCTTGAATTCAGACTCCTTAGAATATGCCTACGGCGCTACTTCGGCGCACGATTCGAAGCCAGGGATCGCTTCTGTCGCTTTTGGGTTCCGGTCGCCTTTTGGACTAGCCATAGTCCATGTTTCCTTAGAGCGGCCCTTGTCCCTGCGAACAATTGCCGCTAATGTAGCGGCGTGACACTAGGTCGTCCGGAACAATTTTCTCCCGCGCACTGGTCGAAGGACTACGTTGAGCATTTGCGCACGGTTCATTTTGCTTTGATTGCGACGTCCGTGGCAATCTTGATAATCGCGCTTACGACCAAACCTTACAGTACTGCTGTGGCGTCGAGAGGTCGAACAGCTTCAAGATTTGCGAACTCACTGGACGCCTGAATTCGTTCGGGAACAACTGCCGCACCAACGACACGTTGTAACAGTCGACTCAAATCCTCACGCATCCAACTTAATCTCCCCAATACCTCCCGACTCCGAAACTCTACTCCTTAAAGTGTTTCTTCGTGGCAAGCGTACAGCTCAGTTTTTCCGAGCTCACATGGTAGCTCAGAATTTTGTTGAACAATGTCCGACGGCCGACGGTTCTGACTATTTAATCTCTCCAAAACACGTCCCGCCCGATACCGTATCGGGCTTACGTAGTTGGTGGGATGGGCTTCCTTCTAATTGTTCGTTTGATTTTCCCGTCGAAGCCGGTGTCGGAGAGATCAAAATCACGGGCCAGGACGCTGATGTCGCGACCGCCCTAGTTGTGCCCGCGAACCAGGTCCCGTTCGCCGAAAAACTTCTGTCCCCAAATGAAGCTGAGATCGAACTAGGATACGATGACAAAAAGGGGGCACCGGTCTATATTTCGCCCGGGTTCACTTACGATTTCGGTCTCAGACATCCAGGTTTCCTTGTCATGTATGTGCCAGAATTTTCCACCACAAATGTAAACCGACAGGCGTTGTCTTTCTACATGGGCGTGAAAGCGGGTACTTTCAGTGACTCTTTCAGGGACCTTGAAGAAGTTTCAAGAGCAAACGGAATTGAGAGTCTAAAGGCTTTGGAAGATATCCTTTCAAAATCTGAGCCGTCGGACTCACCAGTGTTTGAAGCGTTCGGAATAAAATTTCCCGCCGACCTGGCCACCATCGGTGGGACTGCTGTTTTGTTGGGTGTTCAGCTTTATTTCCTGACATACCTGCGGAAGCTTTATGGAACGCTCATGGACAGTGACCCCGGTTGGGACGTGCCTTGGGTTGGAATGGAATCTTCTGGCCTTGCCGTGGCAATCGTCTTTCCGACCGTCGTTTTATTTCCGGTTCTGAGCCTACTTGTGCTCGGCAGCGAGACGGGAATCCGACTGACGAGAGGCTATTGGGGATATTTCAATGGTTCATTCTACCTTGCACCCGTTTCGGGTTGGCACTGGACCGTAGATACAAAGCTGATCGCAATGCTAGCTGCAGTAATTACCTCAATGTGCTTGAGTCTTCTTTGTTGGAAGTATCGCCCTCGAGTTACCTCTGTTACCAATTCACGGAAATTGGTTCGGAGCTCATTGGCAGACGTTTCCGACACGAACGAACGAATATCGACGCAGGACGTTCAAGACACTAAGTAGAGCAAGTAATGGCTGGTGTCCTTTGAGCCGAGCAACGCGTTACAAATACGCACTTCTATTCGGTCGACGTAGTGAGCAAACAACCATGAGGAGGAGCGATGCGCTTAACAACACCTGGAGCACCTGGAGACTTTCGGGTCCGTGTCATTGCCGGCTCGCGCGTGATTCTGATTGCCTTGGATCTCGCGGAAGAAAAGTGCAAGGGGTTGATGGGCTTCGCCTTCAAACGCGAGCCATCGTCCACTCCGGGCGAATGGCTCACGGGACTGAAGGTTTTTAAGACGTTGCAACCGAATCCAAAACCGAACGTTCAATACTCCACATTCGAAAATCCAATTCAAAGCTTCCTTTGGTCGGACTACACCGCAAGTCCCGGAACCAAGTACAAATTCACCATTGCTGCGATGTACGGACGTCCGGGTTTACTAGAACAACGCGACACCGTCGAATTCGAAATAACAACCGAACTCGTTGACGACGGGAACCAGGGTGTTTGGTTTAACCGTGGCTCGGTTGCCAGTCAAGCGTTCGCACGCGAATTCAATAATGCGGCAATGACCGATGAGATCGCCAACGATCCCACCAACAAGATGACGGTCTGGTTGTCGCGTGGTCTCCTTGAAGCATACCTCGACTTCATCAACAAAACCCCGAGCGGTTACGGCCTTCGCGTTAGCGCCTATGAATTCACATACACACCCTTTCTGGCCGCTCTCAAGTCCGCGATGGATCGAGAAGTCGACGTCAAAGTGGTTTACCACTCTGCCCCTGCAAATCAGAAAGCAATCGCCGCAGCGAGACTTCCCACTGACCGCAAAATCATGATCCAAAGAACGCGGCCACCGATTCCCCACAATAAGTTCGTCGTGCGGCTCGATGGTCGTGGGAAACCTGTTTCAGTTTTCACCGGTTCCACAAACTTCACTCCGTCCGGTTTTCTCGGTCAGACGAACGTGGGCCATCTCGTCACCGACGGCTCCACTGCGACGACGTACTTCGATTTTTGGACGGCCCTTTCCAAGAACCCTGTTAAGAGTGCTCTCAGCCCAGAAAACATGGCTCTTACACCTAACCCGCCGAACTTGATCCCCGCGAAACCGATTACCGCGATCTTCTCTGCCAGATCTAGCGCGCAAATGCTTGATTGGTACTCTCAGCGAATCGATGACGCCAAAACCAGTGCGGTCCTTACCGGAGCTTTCGGCGTCGATGCGAAGATTCTTGCCGGATTGCAATCTAACAAGGGCGCTGTCCGGTTCATTATGTTGGAGAAACCGCCTTCGACCGACGTTCGTTCAGCACAGCAAGCCCATCGCTCCGACATTCGTGTCTCCTACGGTGCTGTCCTTGGCCAGACGTACGAAAAGAAATCTGACGGCCACGGTGGCAAGAAGCTCGTGCCAATTCCGAAATTCGAACTAGACAAGTGGTTTTTCAAAGAAGAATTGGCGAGGCGCGACGGTTCCGGGTTCATCTTTTTCATCCACACCAAGTTTCTTTTGGTCGATCCCCTCTCGGACGATCCTCTCGTTTGTACTGGTTCGGCGAACTTTTCGGCAAATTCGCTCAACACCAACGATGAAAACATGCTGCTCATCAGGGGTAATACCCGAGTCGCAGACATCTATCTCACAGAGTTCGACCGAATCTTCCGCCATTTTTATTTTCGTGACGTTGCCAACGAAGTGGCTCTAAGAGGAGGTCAGTCGAAGGCGGTGTTTCTGGACGAGACCGGAGCGTGGAGCGGTGAGTATTTCGATTCCAAGAAATTTAACTGCCATCGTCGGCAGATTTTCTTCGCCGTACCACAATCGAGCTGGGCAGACAAAGCTCCGTCTGATGCCAATCCATTTGCGAACAAGAAAGGGTCCAGCGCACGAAAAGCCGGAACAAAGAAGTCAACGAAGAAAACAAAACCGAGCCAGAAAAAGACAAAGAAACGGAAGAAGGCCGGCAAGAGGAAACCAAAGTAGGCTGATGTTGCAGTCCGCACGGCCCCAACAGAGCGGAGCTCAGGTACCCGTACCGTTTGTGCCTCTTGTTAGGCATTTACGGTCAGTTGATACGTGAATCCGCCCCGCGCTTTGTCATAGTCGTACACGCGGAGTGCCGGATGAATCTTTGGAAGAGTTTCGCGACCGCATAAGACCGCAACTGGGGCCGGGACCGCCGGAAAAAGATCAAGTTCTTTCAGGCTTCCTTGAACCTTCGCGATCTCCGCCAGAGCTTCTTGGTATGCAATCCTGAAGTTCTCCAAGTCCTCCCGTAACGACAGAAACGTGGGAGACGGTGTGGTTCCATCTAGTGTCAGCTCGTAGACGCAATACGTGGAATCAATCTGCGGTGGGAGATTTTCACGGGGACCGGAACCGCTCAAACAAAGCAACAAGGCCACCCGTGCGAAATCGCTCCCATCCCGAATCTTTCGGAATTTGTACTTCACCGGCGTGCCGGTTTTCTTCCAGGTCCAACTCTCGGTGTCCCTATGTCTTTGGTATAAGTCTGTTGAAATTTTGTTGCTCAAGTGCGACCCCAGGAAAATCAGCAGCGGCATCGGCCCCAGGGCGAATATCGAGACATGTCCGGTCCGCTGCCATTCTCCCTCCGGCTCGAAATAACGAGAGAGCCGGGCGGCGATATTTTGTTGCGCAACCGCATTCACGGACGAGTTTTCCTCGAGCAGATTAGTAAGATCAATCTCCAGCCCTTCCCGAGAAATCGGATATCGCGGCGCTACGGCTTCGAGCATGTGGTCGTAAGAAATAGAAGCCGTTTGCCTGCCGATCGGAGCGGTGAACACAACCAAAGCCGTCTTTCGCTCCGGTGAGAGACCGGTCGCTTGCTTTATC
>JBAQGJ010000055.1:0-4524 GCA_049287725.1 Candidatus Acidiferrales bacterium
CCGCAAGGACGCGTGATACTAACCGTGGGCCGCTGGGTTGCCTCGGAGCGTTATAAAGGTGTCGACGACCTAATCTTCGCCGTCGCACAGCTTCGGCACAAAGTACCCCGTTTGCACCTGGTAGCAGTCGGCGAAGGCGATGACCTTCCGCGATTACAAGCACAGGCCGCCAAATTGGGCCTCAACGATGCCGTCCATTTTTTGCAAGGTCTTTCGCGCAAGGAATTAGCTGCCTGTTATGCGCGATCCGACGTATTTGCCCTACCGAGCACGGGAGAGGGATTTGGATTGGTCTTCCTCGAAGCCATGGCCTTTGCGAAACCGGTGGTTGCAGCGAGGGCGGGCGGGGCAACGGACGTCGTCGAAAATGAGGTCAACGGATTGCTCGTGCCTGCGCAGGATCCTGAGCAACTGGCTCACGCTCTCGCCCGCCTCTTTCTGGACGATGCTCTTCGCGTGGATCTCGGCCGGCGAGGCTTAGATAAGATTCATGGTCAGTACAGCTTCAAGGTCTTTGCGTCCGAGCTCGATGCGATCGTAAAGGAGCTCGGCCTATACGACTCCGGGCATTAAGCATTTCCTCATGACCTATAGTATTGTTTTTTACGGGGGTTGCGACGCGTGGAAGGCATTCGAGTCGGCTTAGTTGGATCGGGATTCATAGCAAAGCAGAAGCACTTGCCGGCGTGGAAGAAGGCCGGAAAGGGTGTCCATGTGGTTGCCTTGTGCGATCCCCAGGTCGCGCTAGCCGAAAACCTCGCTCGCGAGCACGGAATACCCAAGGTCTATACGGATTTTCAGCAGATGCTCGAAGCTGAGCGCCTCGACGCCGTCGATATCTGCTCGCCGCCTCGCACACACGCGGATCTAGCTATCCGCTCGCTCCAGTCCCAGGCTCACGTGCTGATTGAAAAGCCTATGGCCATCAACACGCAGGAATGCGACCGGATTGTGGCCGCTTCGAAAGAGAACGGGAGGAAGATCTGTGTAGCCCATTCTGATTTATTTTATCAATCTTTTCTGAAAGCTCGTGCGCTGGTCAGGCAGGGGATCATCGGGGAGTTTCGAGGGATGCGAATTTTTCTTTCCACGCCTACCGACTACATTACTTCTAAGCCCGACCACTGGGCGCATCGCCTTCCTGGCGGCATTATCGGTGAAACCGGCCCGCATGTGATTTACATGACACTCGCATTCATCAATCCGATCGTGAGCGTGCGCGTCGAAGCCCGGAAACAGCTAAAGCAGTTCCCGTGGTCTCCCTTCGAAGACTATCGTTTGGATCTCATGGGCGAGAATTCCTCTTGCAGCGTGGCACTCACATACGCCACAAATCGTTGGGCCGTGCAGTTGGACGTCTGGGGCAGTGAAGGCCACATGAAGTTCGACCTGGAAACCCAAACCCTGATCGTTCATGGCAGGCCCAACCTGAAGCCCGTCACCCTGGGCCTGTCGACTGTCAAGGAAGCTGGTCAGTTGCTGGGCGGGACTTTAGGTACGAGCTTAAGTTACATCACGGGAAAGTTTCAAAACACGCACGAAACCCTCGTCAAAAAGTTTGTTGAAAGCATCCGAAATGGGTGCCCTACGCCCGTTCCACCGGAAGAGGGACGAGAGGCAGTTCGCGTCATGGAGTTGCTCGTCGGCCAGTTACCGGCCACGACCACCTAGCGCTATGTGTGGAATCTCTGGAATAGCAACGAAACATCACGATCCTGTTGATCTGCAAGCCATGATCGAGAGGATGGCGAATGCAATACGTCATCGCGGGCCGGACGGCCTGGATGTTCGCTGCTTCGGTCCCCCCGCGATCTCTAAGGCTGTCGCACTAGGCCATAACCGCCTGGCAATTATCGACGTCTCTCAGGCTGGCCGGGAACCGATGACGAACGAAGACGGCACCGTTTGGCTTGTCTTCAATGGCGAGATTTACAATTTCGAAGAATTGCGGCCGCGTCTCGAGTCACGGGGGCACCGGTTTCATTCTCGCACCGACGCTGAAGTGATCATTCATCTCTACGAAGAAGCGGGCCCTTCTTGCGTCAAGGAACTTAACGGTATCTTCGCGTTCGCCATTCTCGATCTGAAGCGCGATCTCTTGTTCCTCGGCCGGGACCCGATCGGCGTCAAGCCCTTGTTCTACGCGGCAACGCCTGATTATTTTCTTTTTGGCTCGGAAATCAAAGCGATTCTCGCCTCGTCCGTCATCAGCTGCGAGTTAAATTGGCAGGCAGTTTCGGATTTCTTTACCTACCTGTTCGTTCCCGGCCCGCAAACAGCATTCCATGGAATCCAGCAGCTTCCTCCCGCACATAGCTTGACTCTTCATCTGCGTGACAATTCCTTTGCGGTCGAACGCTATTGGAACGTATCGCCGCGGCCGGAATTTAGACAGCCTTCTTACGACGAGTTGAAATCCCAGATTCGTGAGAACCTCGCAGCTTCTGTAAAGCGCCAGCTCGTCAGCGACGTACCGATTGGGATTTTCCTCAGCGGCGGCATCGACTCGACCATCGTCACCGGCCTTGCAAAGACAGAGAAGCGGAAGATCCAAACTTATACGCTTGCCTTTCAAGGCGAAGAATACCGTTTCTACAATGAGGCGGAAAAGAGCCGCTCCGTGAGTCGCCACCTCGGCACCGAGCATTTCGAACTTTCGCTCGATCTTCCGGAACTCACCAGCATTCTCGATCTGGTCGAATTCGATGACCAGCCTTTTGCCAATCCAACCTCTTACCTCATGCATCAGCTCTCCCGAAAGGCGCGCCAACATATTACCGTGGCACTGTGTGGCGCCGGCGGTGACGAGCTCTTTGCGGGATATCCGAGAACATCCGCGATACGTCTAGCCCAGCGCCTTGGATGGGCTCCCCAAAGGCTTCTTCGACTGGGAGGCCACGCACTCGCCCTGCTGCGCGATACCTATCAAACTCCACATCTGAGGCGCGCGCGAAAGTTCTTGAGTGGCCTCGATTCCGATTTCTTCGTCCAATACGCCAACTGGACTTACTTCATGAACGAACATCGGAAGCGACTGCTTCTCGGGGGCGCGTTCGTGAGAAACTCGGCGAGCAATCGCTTGCACTCGTCGGTAGAAATCCTGCGGAAGGCGTATCTTGAGAGTTCTCTGGACGAGCGGCAAAATCGCATTCTAGAAATGGATCTGAAAACCTTTCTTCCAGATAACATCCTTGATTATACCGATCGCATGAGCATGGCTGCCGGACTTGAAGTTCGAGTCCCTTTTCTCGATCCCTCCTTCGTCGAGATGAGTCTAGGTGCTCCTTTTGCTCACAAGGTTCGGAATGGAAACGCCAAAGCAATTCTCGTTGATACTTTCAGCGACTTCTTCTCGCCCGAGGCCCGCAACGCTCCGAAGCGCGGTTTCAACGCACCTCTCGGCCAATGGATCAATCATCTCTTCGATCCTTACTTCGAAGCCAGCTCCAGCCGTTCACATCCTTTGCGAAAGAAACTAGGTGAAGATGTCGGGGCATCCTGGCGCGATGGAATTCTGGACTTCAACTTCATTCAGCGGTTGCGAAACCAGCATCGTCTCGGCAAGCGTGATAATTCGCACGAATTATTTGCTTGCGTCGTGTTTGACGTGTGGTGGCGGAAATATATCAAAAAAACGCAACCGCTCGTCCACTGGCAGACCAGCAAGGAACGGCTGTGCGCATCCTCAACGTAGCCCAGACCTATTATCCCTATCTTGCGGAGGGAGGTAGGCCTACGAAAGTCCGCATCCTCTCGCGCAAGCTCACTCAAAGAGGGCATGAGGTCACGGTATTGACTGCCAACCTTGGCTCCGTGGACTGGGCTCGAATCAACAATCCAGTTGAGAAAACCCGTCTGGGATGGCAAATGACTGAAAACGGCGTCGTGGCCATCTACCTTCATACCTGGGTTCGTTATCGCGCGCTAACGTTAAATCCACACATGTTACCGTTTTGTGGAATGTCTCTCCGAGGGTTTGACCTGGTTCATTTCTATGGGCTCTACGATTTATTTGGTCCTTTCGTCAGCTACTTTTGCAGACGCCACGGCATTCCGTATGTAATCGAACCACTGGGAATGTACCGACCGATCGATCGCAACATCCGGTTGAAACGCTTTTGGCACCATACTATCGGCGACGTATTCTGGCGAAAAGCACGATATTTCATAGCGACTTCCGAGCTCGAACAGCAAGAGCTTCTGGACGACGGCATCGCACGTGAAAAAGTAGTCATTCGGTACAATGGAATCGAAGCTGAACCTGCCAAGATGATTGTCAAACCGGGTGTCTTCCGCGAAAGATGGGGAATACCAGCCAGTGGCCCTCTGATTCTCTTCCTCAGCCGACTAATTCCGCGTAAGGGTGCGGACGTATTGATCGAAGCGTTTGCGCAGGCCTGCCCAGACTCGGGCCATCTTGTCATAGCAGGACCGGAAGGGCAGTCTGGCTATCGCGCGCAGCTCGAAGGATGCGCGCGAAATTCCGGCGTTGCCTCTCGCGTCATTTTTACCGGTCCGCTCTAC
>JBAQGJ010000056.1:0-244465 GCA_049287725.1 Candidatus Acidiferrales bacterium
AAAACCGAAAGCCACCCACAACATCAAAACCAAATACCATGTGCCGGCCGATCATCCTTGGAGAAAACCCTGGAAGCGGACATTTCTACCTGGCACAAAACCGGACATTTCTACTTTGCGTTGACAAAGCCGTGGCTCGGCGCAGGGCTGCATTCGCAGCACGTAGTGAGGCCATTGGGTGCTGGATGATATCGAAGTGGGCGATTTTCACGGCGGGATTGAAGTAGCGTCTCGCCCGTGTGCAGCAGAGCGAACACGACGCTACGGCCGCTGCGTGCCGGAATGACGCCTGGAATTAGGCGTCGCCGGCGGCGTCAGGCTGCAAGAAATCGATGTGGTCGATTACCACGGCCACTGCGTAGCGGGGAGTAGTTTCGTCAGGCAGCTGAGAGATTCGGAGGGTTTTGGAACTGGCGCGCACCAAAGTGCATGTGGTGCGATCCTTTTCCGCCGGCAAGCAAAACGTGAGTTCGAGACTTGCGCCGGGTTCGAAGGAATTCTCAGAGTGGAACAATATCCCGGTGCGGGAAATGTCTCGCAGTTGGCCGCTGTGGAACTGCGGCAAGCCGTCTTTGGACACGCAAACGTGCATGGGCACATGCACGGCGAAGCGCGCGGCTTTTCTTTTTTCGTGCATGCGTGTCCGTGCGAAAACGTGCACGCCAGTGGCCAACGTTAGGGAGGTCCTGGACGTCAGCTAAAGCGGTTAGCTGACCAGTTCCATAAGCGCATCCCGAAACCACCCGGCATATTTTCCCCGGTTAGGGGACGGAAATTTGGTCCAAGCGCGTGCGTGATGGCCACTTCGCTGCGTGCTCAAGGCTTGCTTTGGGGCTGTACCAGATCTTCCGGCGAGTCTTAACGGATTTGTTGTATCTATCTTGGCCCTTCACTCGCAGGAAGCATCCAGATGCGCGCTGCCGACATCAAAGTTCTGCCATCCGATGGTCGCGCAACGCGGATGGGGCTGAGGTCGAACGAAGGCTTGCCTGACGGATTTCAGACCCTCCTAAACGCTCACGGTGCCGCTGCTTGGATTCGGTACACCCGAAATCCACACGCACACATTCCGTCCACGCGTATTTTTCGAACGCGGCTGACGAACGGCCGTCCCCCTTTGTGGCTGGGCCTAGTATTGATAGGACTCGTCTTTAGCCTGCAGGGCTGCGCTCACCGGCAGGATGCCGTCCCCGAAGATGGCGCCGCGCTCTTTACCAAGAAGTGCGCGAATTGCCACCAGCCGGATCCCGATAACGATATGCGCGCGCCCACTCCGCAGGCGCTGCGGCTGATGTCGAAAGCTGCGATCCTCGCTTCTCTCGATGGCGGCAGGATGAAATGGGAAGCGAAATCTCTCTCGCAGGCCAAAAAGACCGCAATTGCCGATTACCTGGGCGCGCCGGACGATCCGGTCGCGACGATGACGGGGCTTTGTCCAGCGGATCTTGACCCACCGCCGAATCCGCCGGGATGGGCGGGGTGGGGAGGTGGTCCGGAAAACAGCCGCTTTCAGTCGGCGAGCGCCGCGGGATTGGACCGCGGCAAAGTCAAAAATTTGAAGTTCAAGTGGGCGTTCGGATTCCCCGGAGCGGGCGCCACGTTCGGCCAGCCGACTTCGATTGCGGGAAAGCTTTTCGTGGGCAGCGAAGACGGCACGGTGTACGCGCTGGATGCGGCGACCGGCTGCCGGTGGTGGAGCTTCAAGGCGTCGGCGACGGTGAAGACCGCGATTTCCGTCGGGAACCGGGGGACTACCGCGTTCTTCGGCGACACCAACGGATTTGTATACGCGGTGAAAATTTCGGATGGCTCGCTGGTTTGGAAAGTGCAACCCGGCGCGCATCCCGCGGCGCGCATTACTGGTTCGCCGCTTTTGGTCGGCGACCGCTTGTACGTTCCCATTTCTTCGGGGGAAGAGGGGGCCTCGGCTGATCCGCTCTATCCTTGTTGCACGTTTCGCGGCAGCGTGGTGGCGCTGGACGCGGCCACCGGCAACCAGATCTGGCGGGCCTACACCATCGCGGACGCTCCCAAGCCCACGCGCAGGGGCGCGCAGGGCGTCCAGTATTGGGGGCCGTCGGGCGCTGCGGTGTGGTGCTCTCCGACGGCGGATTTGAAGCGCCATGCGATTTACGTCGCCACGGGGAATAATTATTCCGACCCGCCAACTGCGACTTCGGATTCCGTGATGGCTTTTGACATCCGCACTGGCAAGAAATTGTGGTCGCGGCAGTTCACCCCCAAGGATATGTGGAACAGCGGCTGCGTGGCGGAGAAGAAGGACAATTGTCCGGCGCAGCATGGCGATGATTTCGATTTCGGCTCGCCTCCGATGCTTAAGCCGATTGGCGGGGGCCGCGATGTGCTGCTGCTTTCTCAGAAGTCGGGGATGGTGTACGCGCTGGATCCCGATCTTCATGGCGAACTTGTGTGGAAAGCGCGGATCGGGCGCGGAGGCCCTTTGGGCGGGATCGAATGGGGCGGCGCAGCCGATCACCGTTCCGCTTATTTCCCGCTTTCGGATTTCGATTTTGCAAATCCGCTGGCCGGGGGCGGCGTCTTCGCGCTCAATCTTCGCGACGGTAGCCAAGTCTGGCATGTTTCTCCGCCAAAGCCGGCGTGCCTTGCTCATGATGGTTGCAGCGCGGCGCAGATGGCGCCGCCGACCCTGATTCCCGGCGTGCTCTTCGCAGGTTCGCTCGACGGACATTTGCGGGCCTACGACACGCGCGACGGAACCGTGCTTTGGGATTTCGATACCGCGCAGGATTTTCGCACCACCAACGGCGTGAAGGCGCACGGCGGTTCGCTGAACGGCGCAGGTCCGCTGGTCGTCAGCGGCATGGTCTACGTGAATACCGGTTACGATAATGCGATGGCTGGAAACGTCCTGCTGGCTTTTTCTCTCGGTTCGAAATAGCCTCAAAAAGATCGCTGCTCACGCGTGAAGCCCGCAGTAGCAATCGAGCCAGGGACTGTACACCGGTTGAACTTTGTGCACAGAAGCGCCGATACGAGGTCATCGTTCGCGCTATACTGGGATTAGTCGACGCTCTTGTCGATATCGGCGTCCTCGCCGAGAAGGAGGTGATCCAGTGAGGTACGGTTTACGTTGAATTAGTTGAGGAGGCGCTTGTGAGGTTACCGAGCGTCTCTTTCTTTTTTCACTCTTCCTGACGCAGCAACGCCCCCAGTCCTCCGTAGTCGCTGTCTATAAGCTGCGACTTTATGCCGGTTTCCGCAAAGCATCATGCTGCACCAACGGCGATGATGCGATTTGGTGTGGTCGCGGAACCAGAGCACGCACGTCTCGTCCTCGCACCGTTTCACTAAATCGAAGTCGGCCGTCACCAACAGATCAGCGGCAGCTTCAGCCACAGGCCAAAGCAGGGCCTCGACGGTGTCTTTGCGCCTGACGGTTTCGATCTTCAGCGAGCGCGGTTTGCGCCAAACAATTCGGGGATGGCTCTGGGCGCCAGACAGAAAACGGTTGAGCACCGAAGGATCCCCGCGCTGTCCAGCCTTGCGTTTCTCTGTGAGGGAACGGATATTCTCACGCAGCATTCGCGCGGAATCCAAAAGAGAAATTCGCGGCGCGCCCGGCCCAGCTTTCGGGACCGGAAGTCCGGCTTGCTCGAGCCAATGTAAAACATCCTCGTCGCGCCGAAGGACGTCCACAATTTTCCCGTTCACTCGCATCCGAGTGTTTAGAAAATCCAGCGCAAGATGCCCTGCCAAAAACACTGGGCCCGGTTGGGGAGTTTGCTTCGTTTGAGGCTGCCTCAAATGGATCGCTCTAAAAAAACAGTGTAACCGTGAATCGCGGTATTGACAAGTTACATCAGATCGGGTGTAACCTGAGATGGTTACTTTGTCCGGTGTTGGCGATACGATTGCCAGCACACTTAGGAGGGTTGACTAATGGCACAAAATGTTTCAGCGCAAAGACAAAAGAGCGGCACTTCAAGTACGGAGCCGCCCGAAACCATTTCCCACCGGGCCGACGCGCATATTGTCGTGCCTTTCACTTCCATCCGCAAGATCGAAGCCGATGGTGTTCAAGTTTTTTATCGAGAAGCCGGCGATCCCCAGGCGCCGGTGGTTCTTCTGCTGCATGGATTTCCGACTTCGTCGTTCATGTATCGCGAGTTGATACCTCGTCTTGCCGATCGCTACAGGGTAATCGCGCCAGACTTGCCTGGCTTCGGATTTACGGAAGTGCCCGAGCAGCGAAAATATGAGTACACCTTCGGTTCCCTGGCTGCGACCATAAATGCCTTCACCGAAGCGATCAAAATCAACCGCTATGCGCTTTATATCTTCGATTACGGAGCTCCGACTGGTTTGCGCCTGGCGATGGCTCATCCCGAACGCGTCACAGCAATCGTTTCACAGAACGGCAACGCGTATGAAGAGGGACTCGGGGATGCGTGGGGACCGATCCGCAAATACTGGGCTCTCCCTAATGCCGAAAACCGCGAGGTCATTGCCAAGAATGTGCTAACGCTTGAAGGCACTCGCTGGCAGTACACGCACGGAGTGGCGAACCCGGATAGCGTGGCGCCGGAATCCTACACGTTGGATATGGCGCTGATGGAGCGGCCAGGAAACAAGGACATTCAGCTGGATTTGTTTCTGAATTATGCATCCAACGTGGCGCTCTACCCCGCGTTTCAAGAATACTTTCGCAAATCGAAGCCCCCGCTGCTTGCAATTTGGGGCAAGAACGATCCGTTCTTTATTCCGGCCGGAGCGGAAGCATTCCGGAGGGACATTCCAACCGCGCAGGTCAAGATGCTCGATACCGGGCATTTTGCATTGGAGACGCACGTAGTGGAAATTGCCGCGGCGATGAAGGAGTTTTTTGATGCTGACGGAATCTAGCCGCGAAGCATATGCTGGCAGGCCGAGATGACAACTGAAAACGGAACCATTGTACTAGTCCATGGCGCGTGGGCTGACGGATCGTGTTGGCAGAACGTCATTCTTCCGTTGGAACGTCTGGGATTTAATGTGACCTGCGCGCCAATCCCTCTGACATCGCTTACGGACGATATAGCAGCTCTCTCCAGGACGCTCGAGCGAACCAGCGGGCCGGTCGTGCTAGTTGGGCACGCTTATGCGGGAGCAGTGATCGCCGGGCCGACCGACGATCGAATCAAAGCGCTCGTGTACGTTTCAGCACTGGCTCCCGGCGAGGGTGAAACGGTCGCGCAAGTCTTCTACCGCGAGCCGCCTCATTCAGAAGCTCCTCATTTGGCGCCTGACTCACGCGGTTTCATTTGGATGCCGGAAGACGGCTTCCGTAAAGCAGTCGCGCACAAAGCCTCCGCCGAGCAAACGGCTATCATGGCTGCGGTGCAACGGCCGATTGCGGTGAAATGCATTCAAGAAGTGACTCCGCCCCCGACATGGAAGACCAAGCCCACCTGGTATTTGCTCGCCGAAGAAGATCGCATGATTAAGTCAACGACTCAGCGCTTCATGGCTGAACGGATGCGCGCGAAAATCCGCTCGTATCCGCTGGATCACACCCCGATGTACACCCAGCCGAATCTCGTGGTGGATGTCATCACGGAGGCAGCGGGCGAAAAGGCTCTAGGTCAAAGTCTCTGAGTGACAACGCGAGCTGCCGACGGAATCCGCGCAGGGGCAGTCCGCGATAATTTCGTCGCCCGTGAAGATCATTGAGGAGAACCAACGATGTCGAATTCTGTCGCTATCGTTACTGGCGCGAGCCAGGGAATCGGAAAGGCCACTGCAATCCGATTGGCGCGGGATTTTTCGTCTCTTGTTTTGGTCGCGCGAGACGAGGCGCACCTGCAAGAGACCTCCCAAGAAGCGAAGTCGTTCGGATCTGAAAGTTGCGTGCTGGCGCTCGATCTTCGTGAACCAGCGGTCGCAGAAAAAATCGTCAACGAAACACTCACCCGCTTCGGCCGCATCGACGCGCTTGTTAATATCGCCGGGGCTGTGCCGCAAATTGATCTCCTGGAGATGACAGACGCGCAGTGGGACGACGGTATGGCGCTGAAATTTCACGGCGCTCGCCGCCTCACCATCAGGGCCTGGGATGCCTTGAAGGTTTCCAAAGGCTCGGTTGTGCTGCTCTCGGGGCTTGCCGCTTGGGACCCCAAGCCGGGATTTGCCGCAGTCGCTGCAATCAACGCGGCGATTATCGCTCTCGCGAAAGCCTTCGCAGAGCAGGGAATTAAAGATGGCGTTCAGGTCAACAGCGTTTCACCCGGAGCAGTGATGACGGGGCGGCGGCGATCGTTTTTTGAACACTGGGCGCCAGAACACCACCTCACCGTCGAGGAAGCGATCAAAAAGTATCCGGTGGAAGCCGGCATCTCTCGTTTTGGCCAGCCGGAAGAGATTGCGGATCTTCTCGCTTACTTGGTGTCACCCGCGGCGAAATGGATGACCGGAGCTTCGCTACGAATGGACGGCGGTGAATTCAAAGGCATCTGACGCTGCACCGGATTTCATTCGTAGCGCAGCGAAACTATGGGGTCCACGCGCGAGGCGCCGGGCGGGAATGTACGTCGTGAAGCACGCCGCTGCAGATCAATCAAAAAGCTTACCCGTGCGCCAGCCACGCCGCGCATCCCAGAATGACGGCGACGATTGCGGATAGCACCATGGGCGGCGGGCCGAAGTAAATGAAGCTGAGCGCAACGCCTGCCATCTGGAGTCCAAAAAACACCCAGCCCAGCGCTCCAATGGCGGACGGATTCGATCGCGCCAATCCTGCAAGGTGCCAGGACAGAAAAGCGAAAAAAATCATGGACGCCGTACAAGACAACCCGAAGCCGCGATAAAAGCCTCCGTACGTGTAGCTCCGGCCGTTCACTACAAAATGAACGGTGTTCATCGCGGCGTACACTGCGAGTGCCTCCTCCGAGGGCGGACGGAGGCTCAAAAATCCGTAAGTGTGCCCCAGTGCAAATAGCACAAACACGATCGCCGCTATGCGGTACAGCCACGTCGCTGCCATGAAGCCTCCGTGTGCGAGATTATTGACGGCCCCGATTAAGCGTGCGCCGGCCGTGGGCGCTGCCCCAGCCAAATTCCGCAACGGTTGGAGACATCCCCGTAAGCGTTCTTGCGGGTGCGTCAGTTGCTCTTTTCCGCTTCCGTCGCAAAAAGCTGCATGAGTTGGCCCCAGCCGCCTTCCGAGTCCACCATGCCGCGCATCGTTTCCGAACCTGCGCCCATCCGCTCGAAATTGCGATGCTCGAGGTCCACTCGCGTCGAGCCGTCCGCGAGCGGCGTGAAACGCACTTCCACTTCGCTCGATTTCTGCAGATCCGGTTCGTATTGCCATTGCGCATTGATTTTCCAGGCCATCACAAAACGCCGCGGCGGCTCCCATTGGGTGATTTCGCCCCAGTCGCACTCCGTACCATCTGTTTGCTCGCTGTAACAGCGCCCACCGACGCGGCCTTCCATCACGCTGCGTCTCATTGGCGCCATACCGATGTGGTGGCTGCGAGGCCACCAGCGGTCGAACCCCGCCGTGAACACTTCGAAGGCGTGTTCGGCGCTCGCCTTCACCGTGATGCTTTTGCGCACGGGTGCGTTTTGCATCGCCGGTCCACCTGAGGATTCTCCATGCTGTCCCACGGTTGATTCTGCGCTGCTCATTTCTCCTCCTTTTTGCCTCGACGTACGCGCTTCATGCTTTGCGGTTTGCTTGGCTTTTCCACTTCGCGGCGAAACGCGTCCAAGGCCTGGCTCCAGAACTGGTCGAAATAGTCGCGCAAGGTCGCAAATCCGGCAGGATTCAGCTGGTAGAGCCGGCGATTTCCGGCCGCGCGATCCGCTACCAGATTCGCGTCTTTAAGCACGCGCAAATGCTGGGAAATAGCCGGCCGGCTGACGGGGAATTCCCGCGCCAACTCCCCCACGGCCATGGGCCCATCAATCAAGCGGGCGAGGATGGCGCGGCGGGTGGCGTCGCCCAGGGCATCCAGCTGGTACTGTTGGTAAGTATCCACTTACGGTAAGCTACAGCTTACGCAGGCGGGTGTCAACTCTTTTCTTCACTGCCGCGAATCTCTCAAGTCGGAGGAGTAAGTACCGTCAGCGAAGTATTATTCGTATCGCAACGAGACCATCGGATCCACGCGCGAGGCGCGGCGCGCGGGGATGTAGGTTGCGAACCATGCGACGGCGCTTAGCAGCACCGCAACGGTGACAAACACGATGGGGTCCCAAGTTTTCACGCCGTAGATCAGGCCGGCCATGAAGCGCGTCAGGCCTAGCGCGGCGGCCACGCCGATCACTACACCGATCGCCGCGAGGCGCATTCCTTGCATCACCACCATCTTGCGCACGTTCTCTGGGCTCGCTCCCAGGGCCATGCGAATGCCGATTTCCTGCGTGCGTTGCTGCACCGAATAAGCCATTAATCCATAGATGCCGATGGCTGCGAGAAACAGCGCGACGCCCGCGAAAATCGTGAGCAGCATCGTATTGAAATCGCCTCGCGCGGTGGATTCACCGACAACTTGCTCCATCGTGCGGATGTGCGCCACGGGAATTCCGCCCGACGCGACGCGCAGCTCCTGTTGTAGCTCCGTGCTCATCGAAAACGGCGCGACCTTGGTGCGAATCAGCCAATTGATGGGAAGTATCTTGCTTCCCAGCGCCGTGATGCCGTCCACGACCTGCGGCTCGGGGATGTACATCAGGGGAATCGGATCGTTATCGAGACCGCGGTCGCGCGTGCTGCCGACGATTCCCACGATCTCGCGCGGCGGCTCTTCGAATTGCGGGCCAACGCCGTGGCCGATGGCGATGCGCGCTCCGAGGGCATCGCCCTTGGGCCAATACTGTTTGGCCATGGCTTCGTTGATCACCACGACGCGCTCCGAAGCAGCGTCATCGTTCTCCGTGAATGTACGGCCGCGCAAGAGCGGAATCCGAAATACTTGGAAATATTGCGTAGAGACGTTGCGCCACGACACGTCGCCGTTGTATGGCCCGTCGGTCGGCGGATGCCCTTCGATCGTAAACGGCAAATCAATACCACCGGTCGTCGGCAGGCAGCAGGTGCTGGCTACGGCTTCAACTCCGGGAAGCGCATCCACACGTCGCTCGACTTCGCGCACCACCTGAGCGACGGCGGCGGTCTTCTCGAATCGTTCCGCGGATAAGGACATTTCCATTGTCAGGACGTTGTGAGCGTCGAAGCCGGGTTTTTCGGTCCGCATCATCGCGAAAGTGCGAATCAGCAGCGCCGCGCCGACCAGCAGAACCAGCGCGAGCGCGATTTCCGTGACCACCAGAATCGCGCGCGCTTTGTTTTGGCGAAAACTGCTGCCCGTGCGCGAGCTGCCTTCCTTGAGCGTGACGGTCAGGTCAGTACGCGAACTGCTGAAAGCTGGAACGAGGCCGAAGAGGATGCCGGTAAAGACCGCGACAAACAGCGTGAATGCGAGGACGCGCCAGTCCAGTGCAACCGCTGAACCGTGTTCACCGATGCGCGGAATGTCCACCGGGTTTATCGCCAGCAGCGCACGCACTCCGGCGTAGCCCAGCACCAGGCCGAGCAACCCTCCGACAAGCGACAGCAGCACACTCTCCGTGAGCAATTGAAAAACGATTCGGCGGCGTTCCGCGCCCAGCGCCGAGCGAATCGCGATCTCGCGTTTGCGCAGAGTGGCGCGAGCGAGCAGCAGGTTGGCCACGTTCGCACAAGCGATCAGCAGCACGAAGCCGACCGCGCCGAGCAGAATCAGCAGCGCGGTGCGCGCGTCTGAAACCACCATATCGCGAAGTGGAACAGCCGTGGCGCTTTCATCCTTGCCCATCAGGGCGCCCGGATATTTTCTGGCGAACTCCGCGGCGGAAAGTTTCATCGCGGCTTGCGCTTGCGCAAGCGTGACGCCGGGGCGCAGGCGCGCGGCGCATAGCAGGTAATGACCTTGATTCGTGCTATTGGGGTCCGGCTGCAGCGGCAGCCATATATCCGCTGGAGGATCGGTCTTGAACTGGGAGCCGAGAACGCCGATGACCTGGTACGGCTCGCCGGTAAGTTCGATCGTCTTGCCGATAATTGCCGGATCGCTGCCGTAGCGGCCGCGCCACAGTCCGTTGCTGATCACCAGGACACGTGCGCCGCCGGGGCGATCCTCCTCTTCCGTGTACACGCGGCCGAGCACGACCGGCGCGCCAAACACTTCGAAATAGGAGGCGGACGCGTGAATTCCTTTCACCTGCTCGGGACGGTCGCCGCCGGTAAGGTTGATACCGGGGCCCGCAAAATCGTAGGCGGCGACAGCCTGGAACACTTGCGTTTGTTCGCGCCAGGTGGTGAATTTCGGAATCGAAGTGGAAGGACCGTTTCCCTCCTGAAAATGGCGCTCGAGCGCGACGAGTCGGTCCGGTTGCGGATACGAAAGCGGCTGCAACAGCACGGTGTTGACCACCGAAAAGATCGCGGTGTTCGCGCCAATGCCCAACGCGAGCGCGACAATCGCCGTCGCCGCAAACGCGGGGCTGCGCCAGAGGATGCGCGCCGTGTACTTCACGTCGGCAATCAAGTGCTCGATGAAGTTTCCGTTGGCCATGGGCCAGCGCTCCTTGGACCGATTCGAATCAAGCGGATGCTACGACGATATATACGGTGGCGCAGGGAAAATTGTTCCCCGCCGGCGGCGTAGGAGCACAATTACTCATACCGAAGGCAATCAATAGGATCGAGATTCGCGGCGAGGCTGGCGGGATAGTAGCCGAAGAACAATCCCACGCCCACCGAGATGGCGAATCCGATCGTTACCCAAAGATATGAAAGCGTCGCGGGAATCGAAGGCGCAAGAGTTCGCACGAGAGTTGACACTCCGGCGCCGATCAAAATGCCGATGGTGCCCCCGACGAGCGTGAGGACCACGGCTTCCAGCAGGAACTGCAAACGAATGTCCGCGCGGCGAGCGCCAATCGCTTTGCGTACGCCGATTTCCTGCGTTCGCTCGGTGACGGAGATGAGCATGATGTTCATCACGCCGATGCCGCCCACGAGCAAACCGATCGAGCTGATCACCGTCGTAAGAATTACCAGCGCGCCGGTGAGCTGATTCCACAAATTGCTCAGAAAATCCGGCGAGCTCAGCTCGAAATCGTTGTCTTTGTCAGCCGGAACCTTACGCAAGCGGCGCATGGCTTGGATCACTTCGCCTTGCGCTACGTCGATGTTCACGCCCTTTGGAACAGTGAACGCCATCACTAGCTCTTTCGAGCCCGGGTACTCCTTTTTGAAGTTGCTCAGCGGAATGATGGCGAAGATGTCCACGCCTGGGCCGAGGAAGAGGCCCTGGTCGTGCTCGAATACGCCGATCACTTCGTACAAACCGCCATTGATGCGCACGGTTTTGCCGATCGGGTCTGTAGTGGGGAAGAGTGATTCGCTGATGGCCGCGCCCAATACCACTACGGACCGCGCGTGCTCTTCGTCCGTGTTGCTGATAAAGCGGCCACGCGCGACTGAAAATAGCGGAATCGCCTCGGTGTATTGCGGTTCGGCGCCGCGTATGATCACTTTCTCGACACTGCGGTCGCCGCTGGTGATCATGTTGCTGTCGCCGAAGAAAAAGCCGCGCGTGCCGATGGTGGTGACGATCTGCACGTCCGGTGCGGCCTGGCGGATGTAATCGGCATAGCTGTATTCGATGTACCGCCGCGAGCGGATGCGCTCGGGCATGCGCGCGGGGTCCATCGCCGGCGGAAATCGCGTGAGAAAGTAAGTGCGCGAGCCGAGCGATTCCACTTTGTCTTGCACGAATTTGTCCAGGCCTTGAATGATGGCCGCCATCGAAATCACCGAGGAGACACCGATGACGATGCCGAGCACGGTCAAGGCTGAGCGCACCTTCGAGGAGCGCAACGTACCCATTGCTGCGAGAAAATTTTCGCGCGCCTGGGCCAGCGTCATCAGCGCCATTACTCAGACCTCAAGGCGACCACCGGGTCCAGTTGCGACGCGCGCATCGCAGGATAAATTCCGAAGAATAGTCCCACCGCGGAACTCAGCAGCACGCCCATCACTGCAACCCAGGTTTGCACCGAAGCAGGGAACGGCGTAAAGCTGCGCAGCGCGAGCGCCACCAGGAATCCCAGCGACACGCCGGCAAAGCCTCCGACCAGGCATTGCACCACGCTTTCCATCATGAACTGTCGCAGGATATCTTGTCTTGTGGCGCCCACGGCGCGGCGCACGCCAATCTCTCGTCGTCGCAACGTCACGCTCACCAGCATCACGTTCATGATCACGATGCCGCCGATTACCACCGAAATCGCGCTCACCATAATGAATACGCCGAAAAACGCCGAGCTGATGCTGCGCCACAGCGCCATGTAGCTCTCTTTGGTTCCGATGAAAAAATCGTCTTCGGCGCTGCCCAGCAGATGGCGCCGCGAACGCAGAGTCAGGTGCGCCTGATCTTGCGCGATTTCAAAGTTCTGTTTGCTGGTTTTGACGTTGATGGTGATGCTGGAATTCAATCCTTGCAGCCGCAGGAAATCGGAGAGAGGAATGATCACGAAGTTGTCTTGGTCCTGGCCGAGGACGCTGCCTATTTTTTCCATCACGCCGATCACCAGGAAGTCGTCGCTGCCGATGCGCACGGATTTGCCGATGGGGTCCATGCCGAGAAAGAGTTGTTGCACGATGGTATCGCCGATCACGCAGACGTTGGCTTTGTGCTCGGCTTCCGACGGAGTGAAGTAGCGGCCGAATTCCACTGTGCGCGAATCAATATCCGCCATATTCGCGGTTTGTCCGTAGAGATTCACGTCCTGCTGCTCTTTATTGCCGGACTGCGCGCGCACCGTGGCGCTCGCGCTGCCGCCAACTTCTCCGCAGGCGGTGCAGCCCGCGGCGACGGCGTCCATATCGTCTATTTCGATTTTCCGGTACTTCAGCGCCTTGATGATGATGGTGAAATCCGTCACCGCGAAAGGCGTGCGCGCGATTTGGAACACATTGGTGCCCATGTTCGCGATTTTTTGTTCCACGTAGAGGTTGGCGCCCTGCACGACGGTCATCACGGTGATGAGCGTCGCGACGCCCATCGTCAGCCCCAAGGCTGTGAGCGAGGCGCGCAGCTTGTGCCCGCGCAGAGCGGAGACACACTGCGCGAGATTGTCGCTGACGGCCAGCATGGCGATGGAAAGGGTTTCTTCATTTATCTTATCAACTCCCCTGCAAATGGGAAGTCTGGTCGCGGCAAGTTGCTCGAGGCATGACTGGCATAAATTCTGTCGTGTGCGCCCCAGGTGCTGACGATTCGGGCGATCGGAAACTGGCGCAGTGCCTGCTCAGCGTATAATCGCGCGATGGCTTTTGACCCTTTGGAACGTGCATCGCGTGAAAAGCGCTGGGCGGCGCTGGCGTCGGTGGGCTCCGCTGTGCTGCTGGTATCGCTGAAAGTATTTCTGGTGCTGCGCACCGGCAGCTTGGGCATTTTGTCTGAAGCGTTGCACTCTACTTTGGATCTGGTCGCCGCGGTGATCACCTATCTTTCGGTGCGCGTGGCCGATAAGCCCGCCGATGCAGATCATCTATATGGCCACGGGAAAGTGGAAAATTTTTCGGCGTTCGTGGAAACGGCGCTGCTGCTGCTCACCGCCGTCTACATCATCTGGGAAGCTTTTCAGCGCCTGGTATTTCACACCATTCACATCCGCCCCAGCCTGATCGCGATTCTGGTGCTGGCGGTGTGCATGGGAATTGATGTGGTGCGCTCGCAGGCATTGAACCGTGTGCTGGCAAAATATCCCAGCGACGCGCTGGAAGCCGACGCGCTGCATTTTTCCACCGATGTGTGGAGCACGTTCGTCGTAATCCTGGGCATCAGCGGCGCGTGGCTCGGTATGCGCTTCGGAATCGCGTGGCTCGGCCGGTTGGACGCCGTGGCGGCCCTCGGCGTGGCCGGCGTGATTATCTGGATTGGTTCGCGGCTCGGTAAACGCACGGCCGACGCGCTGCTGGACGTCGCCCCGCGCGGATTGCGCGAGCGCATCGAGACCGCCGTGGGCAAAACGGAAGGCGTGTTGCAGGCCGAACGCGTGCGCGTGCGCCGCGCGGGCCAGCGCTATTTCGTGGACGTGACGCTCAGCGTTCCGCGCACTGCGAGCCTCGAGCAGGCCCACGCCGCGAGCGAAGCGGTGGAAAAAAAGATCGCGCAGATCGTTCCGGCGGACGTGGTGGTGCATATGGAGCCGCGCGCCAAGAGCGATGAAAATATCTTCGAAGCGATTCGTGCGATCGCCCAGAAAAGAGGCATGTCGGTCCACGAACTTTCGGCGCACCAGTTCGATCACCGGCTCTTCATCGAGCTGCATCTGGAAGTGGACGAAGATGCGAGCCTGCGCGAAGCGCATCGGCGCGCCACCGAGCTCGAGCAGGATATTCTGAAGGAAACCGATCCGCGCGCGCTGGTCAATATTCATATCGAGCCGCTGGGAGTGAAGATCGGCGGCGCCGAGGAAATGAAAGAACTCGCGCGCACGGTGCAAAATTTCCTGAATTCATTGCAGTCGGAATATCACGAGCTGACGAATTGCCACGAGGTGCACGTGCGCAGCGTGGACCACAAAATCCTCGTCTCCTGCCACTGCGCGATGGACGGCAATCTGCCGATCACTGAAGTCCACGACATCACTGCCGCGCTGGAAGACCGCGTGAAAGAGCGTTTCCCGCAGATTTTCCGCCTGACGATTCACCCCGAGCCGGTGGAAGAGAGCTAGCGTGGAGTGCGGGAGCTTGCTCCCGCCTGTTTTCGAGCGAGGCTTGCCTCGCCTGCCTTGGTGCCCGAGCTGCGTTCACTGCACGCGAAGCAAGCTTCGCGCCGGAAAAGCGGCGGCAAGCCGCCGCACTCCCAGATTGACCCTGCCCAATCTGGCACGCAGTGAAAATTTCGGAAGCTTTTGTAGCGGCGCACTTCAGTGCGCCATCGGTGAGAGAACTCGGGGCGATGGCGGTCCACACTCCGTCGCGACGTCCGTTTACGCGCGCGACGCAAAAACCTGTGCGGCGAGCGCGATCACTGCGGGAAAACATTCCAGCACGTAGCGCGGCTCGGGCGTTTCGACGAATCTCGCGAAGAATAGCGTGCGCACCACGCAATACGTCACCAGCAGCGCGACTCCTGGACGCCCTCGCGCCAGCCACAAGCCGCTTAGCGCGAGCAGGATGTAAATTACGTTTGCGACCGTAACCCCGAGCGTGACCAGAAAATCCGGGCGGTCATCCTGCCACTCTCCGCGAAGAGGCCAGAGATGCCCCGAGGAAGGAAGCAGCTCGACGCGCGGCGTGAACCATAGCGTAAGCGTGCGCAGCAGCGGAATTTTCACGTAGGTACGCAGCGGATGTCGTTGCGTGCGCTCCAGGGCAATCTCACGAAATCCCTGATCGAGAGTGGGGTCAATCGTGAGCGCCTCGTTGTATTCGTCGAGCAAATCAGCGATCCGCTCTTTCTCGTCCTGCGAATCGAAGGCATACCCGGGAAGCTGACCAATTTCAATTTCTTCTTCGTTTACTTTCCATTGCGTCAGGTAAACATCGCGAAAGCGCCACATCCAGGTGTTGGTCCAGGCCGTGAAACCGAGCGGAGTGTATTCGCCGGGAAGCTCGCTATAGCGCGGCGCGAGGAATTGCACGTCGTGCAAGGTATGCCAATTGCGCGCGGCCCACGGCACGAGCGGCAAAAGAAGTCCGAGGCCCATCAGCAATCCCGCGCGGATCAGTTTCATCCAATCCGCCGGTCGCCACCACTTGGCCACCAGCACCAGGCCCGCGGCGAAAAGCAGCAACGGCGTTTCCGGCCGCACCAAAGTGCCGAAGCCGACAACAATTCCAGCCAGTAGCCAGGGGTTGGTCAAGAACGCCGCAGCGCCCCTCGTTTTCGCGCTGGTTTCGCGCGGGACGCCCGCGTCAGTTTGCAGCAGAATCAGCATCGCCAGCGCTGTCAAAAAAATCACCAGCGTTTCGGTGAGCACCACGGCGGTGTAGTTCGCCGTGAACGGGCACAGCGCCGCAAGCCAAAATCCCGCGATGGCCACGCGACGCCGCGCGGGCGCCGGCGCAAGCCGCGCCGCGATCAGTGCAATGACGAAACACGTCGCGAGATCCACCATCACTTGCGCCAGCATCGCTGCTCGCGCGGACTGCCCCGCAAACGCAAACACCGCCGCCAGAAACGCCGGATATCCCGGAACGCGCATGTCCACGGGCGTCAGCCGTCCGTACACCGCAAATCCGTACACCCCGTTCTTCAGCCAATTCCAGGCCAACTCCATGTAGAATGGAGCATCGCCGGTGTCCGTCACTGGAAATTTCAGGACGAGATATACACGCAGCGCCAGCCCAGCCAATACAGCGGCGACGACGTTAACGCGCATCCTAATACCTGGAGTCATTGACACCGCCTCATCGGACGGCTAGCTTGGATTGCCTGAATGCCTGAACGCAAGCCTATTTTCTATGATCAGGAGCGGCGACGTTGGCGTCGCACACGCCGCGTGCTGGAAATTACCGGCGGATTTTTCACTCTGGTGCTCGTAATTTTTCTGGTGAACGTGTTCCGCAAGCCGGAACTGCCGGATATTTTGCAGGCCGCCACGCACTGGGGACTCCACGCGGTTCCCACGAAGGTAAAATCCAAGACTCCGCCGCGCGGGCGCAAGCGCAAGGTCGCCGCGCTCGGAAAAATCCCGCAAAACTACGATCCACTACGCGCAGCGTTTTATGTTGGCGACGATCCCACGAGCTTCGCGTCGCTGAAACTGCACTACCGCGATATTGACGTGCTGATTCCGGAGGCCCTGCACGCTTCTTCGCCGGATGGGCGATTGGACATTGATCAGGATCCGAAGCTGGTGTCCTGGATGCAGACGAACGGCATCGAGCTGCCGATCATGTCCATGGTGAACAATTACGATGGCAAGGAGTGGGTCACCACGCAGATGGCGGAAATGCTGGCGAGCTCCGTCGCGCGCGAGCGGCTTTCGAAATCACTCGCGGATTTTGCCACTTCGCAGCATCAATCCGGCGTCGTGGTTGATTTCGAGCTGATGCCGCAGACGAGCCAACCCAATTTTTCGCGATTCATTCACGACCTGGCGATCGCGATGCACCACGCGAACCTGAAGCTTATGGTAGCGGTCCCGGCAGCGGATTGGAGCTACGACTACAAATATCTGGCGGAGCAGGCCGACGCGTTGATCTTGATGAATTATGACCTGCACTACCCAACGTCGGCTCCCGGGCCGATCGCGCCCCAGGATTGGTTCGAGCGCGACATTCAGAACATTGTGAAGATTGTGCCGCCGGGTAAGATCGTGATGGGCATTGCGAACTACGGCTACGACTGGCCCGCCAAAACGAAGACGAATCCGCATCCCGTTGCGCAAGCGCTTACTTTCCAGCAGGGAATCATCACCGCGGTGGAATCCGAATCCGACGTGACCTTCGATCCCGATACGCTGAATCCGCATTATTCCTACGAAGACGAACACAATCAGGTCCACCAGGTGTGGATGCTGGACAGCGTGACAGCCTATAACCAATTGCGCGCGGCCGAACGCGCCGGCGTGCGCGGCACGGCGCTCTGGCGTCTCGGCATGGAAGATCCTTCCATTTGGTCCATTTGGGACGCGACGCATGCGGATGACGCCACCCGCGCAAAAATCGAAGAAGTTCCTCCCGGTTACGACATCATTCTGGAAGGCGATGGCGATATCTGGCGCATCACCGCGACACCGCAAAGCGGCCGGCGCACGTTTGATTACGATTCCTCCAGTGACGTCTTCGACGACGAGTCCTATCAAAGTTATCCGCTTTCTTGGCGTATCGAGGAAATGGGCGCGGCTCCGCATAAGGTCGCGCTCACTTTCGATGACGGTCCCGATCCGGACTGGACGCCGAAGATTTTGCAAACACTGAAGGAAAAGAACGCGACCGCCACGTTTTTCGTAATCGGAGAATCCGCCAACCAGTATTCCGACATCGTGAAACAGGAATACGCGCAGGGCAACGCAATCGGGAATCACACGTTCACTCACCCGGATTTTGAAACGATTTCGAAATCGCAGCTGCAGATCGAACTGAACCTGACGGAACTTCTGCTCGAAAGCAACCTGGGCGTGAAGACGCTGCTTTTCCGGCCGCCCTACGGCATTGACCATCAGCCCGAAACCGCCAGCGAAATTCAGATGCTGCCGATTCCGCAGTCCATGGGTTACATCATCGTCGGCGCGCGCGTGGACCCGCACGATTGGGGCGAAATCAATGGCGGCGCGCCGCCTCCGACGCAGACGATCGTCGAGCGCGTGCTGCACGATGCCACGCAGAATAAGGGCAACATTATTCTGATGCACGATGGCGGCGGCGACCGCGCCAACACCGTGGCAGCGTTGCCGCAAATTATTGACGGGTTGCGCGCCAAGGGCTACGAATTCGTTTCGGTTTCCGATTTGTTGCACCAGACGCGCGCGCAGGTGATGCAGCCGCTCTCGCAGGAAGAATGGCTCCTGGTGCGCGCTGACGCTTTTATCTTTGAAGTGTTCCGCTGGTTCCGCGCGGGAATTGCGTTCATCTTCGTCGCCGGAATCTTGTTGGTGAGCGGCCGCGCGCTCATCATCGGCTTGCTGGCTCTCGTGGAAAAGCTGCGGCCTGCGCCCGCCGATCATCCGGAATACAAACCCAGAGTCACGGTATTGATCCCCGCGTACAACGAGCAATCGGCGATTGTGGAGACAGTCACCGCCGCGCTCTCATGCGATTATCCGAAACTCGAAGTTCTGGTGGTGAATGACGGTTCCACGGACCGTACCGCCGAGCTGGTGCGCGCAAATTTCAGCAGCGACTCGCGGGTGCGGCTGATCAATCAAGCCAATCACGGCAAGCCGGCCGCGCTGAATCATGGCCTGGCCGAAGCCACCGGCGAAATTATCATTTCGATTGACGGCGATACCATCGTGGACGCGGAAGCGATTCCACGGCTGGTCCGGCATTTCGCGGATCCCAAGGTGGGCGCCGTGGCCGGCAACGTGAAAGTGATGAACCGCAATCGCTGGCTTACGCGCTGGCAGGCGCTCGAATACATCACCAGCCAGAATCTGGAAAAGCGTGCGTTCGATTTGCTGAATTGCATTCCGGTGGTTCCCGGCGCGGTGGGCGCGTGGCGCACGGATCTACTTCGCGCGAATCACGGATTTTCCGGCGACACCGTGGCGGAAGATACCGACTTGACGCTGACGATCCGCCGCAACGGCTGGAAAATTCTCTACGACGAGGACGCGATCGGCCGCACGGAAGTCCCCGAAACCGTGGAAACTCTGATCCGCCAGCGCTTCCGCTGGACGTTCGGCACTTTGCAAGCTGTGTGGAAACACCGCGACGCGGTGGGCAAGCCGCGCTACGGCACGCTGGGCTGGGTGGCCATCCCGAATATTTTCCTCTTTCAGATTGTGTTGCCGCTGGTCTCGCCGCTGATTGACCTGCTCTTCGTACTTTCCATCGCGTTGTGGGGACTCGGACAACTGCGCATCGCGCGCTTGCCGCAATTGTGGACGCTGCAGGACGTCGAGCGCTCGCTGATTTTCTTCGCAGTTTTCATGATGATTGACCTCTTCACTTGCGTTGTCGCGTTCATTCTCGAACGCCACGAGGATTGGACTTTGCTCGCGCCGCTGATTCTTCAGCGCTTTTATTACCGGCAAATGATGTACGTCGTGCTCTTCCGCGCGCTGAAAGAAGCTGTGCAAGGACGGCCGGTCGGCTGGCGCGGCGTGGAACCGCAGATGCCTGCGCCCGTCTCGCAGGCATCGGACTAGAACGGATCAACATCGTAGTTCTCCGTACAGCGTTAGACTCCATCCTCTCAAGCGAATACCTGATTGGGGCAGTTTCGGACGCAGTGTACGTTGTCACCTAGCCTAGGGTTTTCCAGCGTGTCGTTGACGAAACCGGAATCGCACTTTCAATCGTCTTGATCGTAGCAGCTCAAAATCACAGGAGGAAATAGCGCCGATGCGAGTTCGTTCAAACATCATTACAGCAGGGAAGGCGATCGTTGGTTTTGCGGTATTGGCGGGATTGTTTGCGTTCACCGCGCCGCGCGTGCGCGCGGATGACGATTGCCAGCGCGAAACCGCCAGAATTGATCACAAATTGCACGAGGCCATCAAGCACAACGACGGCAGAGAAGCCGATCACTGGCGCCACGAACTCGCCGAACAGCGCGAACGCTGTTGGAACAGAGAGCACAAGTGGTGGGACGAAGACGGGCATCGGTGGCGCTCGGATCATGATTGGGACGATCACGACCACGATCACTAACGCCGCTGATACAGTCGCAATGTAAGGGTTTGTTTGGCTGCGTCGCTTTCTGCGGAGGGCGGCGCAGCTTTTTTTGCGTATTGCAATTGAGGTAATACCGGCCTGTCGCCGCATTTCGCCGAATGCTTTGCAGAAGCGCAGCACCTTCTGGTAGCATCTAACTTTGTGATGGGCTGTATCCCGATTTCTGGGAGCGGCACCGGAGGCTACCATGAGTGTTGCACCGCGTGCGGGCAACGGCAAAGTGACCGTGCCTGACATCCTTTCCCGTAAGACACATTCCCTCGCCGGCCATTTCGAAACCAAGCAAAAAATCACGTGCCTTACGGCCTACGACTATCCCACTGCCCGCTTGCTTGATGAAGCCGGCGTGGACATTTTGCTCGTCGGCGACTCGCTGGGCATGGTGGTGCTCGGTTATGACAGCACTTTGCCCGTGACCGTGGATGAAATTCTGCATCACACGCGAGCGGTGCGGCGCGGCACGCAGCGAGCGTTGTTGGTTGCCGATATGCCGTACGGCAGCTTTCACGTTTCGCTCGAAGAATCGGTGCGCAACGCGGTGCGCCTGGTGAAAGAGGGTGGCGCCGAGGCCGTGAAAGTGGAGGGAGGCGAGCGGCGCATCGAATTGATCGCGCGGCTGGTGGAATCCGAAATTCCGGTGATGGGACACGTGGGCCTGACGCCGCAATCGATTCACGCGCTCGGCGGATTTCACGTGCAAGGCAAGACGGCCGATGCCGCGCGGCAACTCGAACGCGATGCGCGCGCCGTGGAAGCCGCTGGAGCGTTCGCCGTGGTGCTGGAATCCGTGCCGCGCGAAATTGCGGCGCGCATCACCGAAAAATTGCACATCCCCACGATCGGCATCGGCGCGGGCCCAGATTGCGACGGCCAGGTGCTGGTGTTCCATGATCTGGTGGGGCTGACGCAAGGCCACAAGCCGAAATTCGCGCGCCAGTACGCGGATCTGACCGGAGAAATTTCGCGCGCGGTGGCGAGCTATTGCGACGACGTGCGCCGCGGCGATTTTCCGTCGGACGCCGAATCCTTTCACGCGCCCGCGCAATCGCGCGAGCAACCGCTGGCCCGCCAGCGCACTTGATTCGCGCAAGGCGCCGCTTCGCACGTTTTGGAGGCGTATTGGTTTGCGATGTCATCCCTCGCCCAGCGAGGCCCGCCTGTCGCAGGCAGGGATCTGCTTTTTCCGTAGGCGCTGAAGAGAGACGGATTCCGCGTGGGCGAGGATCGTTCTCGGAATGACAGGTCGTTACGTTTCAGCACAAAGCAATTTCTCTGCAGAGGGAAAATTCCAATGAACGTCGAAGATTTTCGCCTGCTCTATGATTACAACGCCTGGGCCGATCACCGCACTCTCGATGCCTGCGCGGTGCTGAGCCCCGACCAATTCACGCAGGACATGGGCTCCAGTTTCCGCTCGGTGCGCGACACGCTGCTGCACATCATGCAGGTCGAATGGCTCTGGCTGGAGCGCTGGCACGGCCGCTCGCCCACTTCCTTCGCCCCGAATGGTGAATACGCCAATGTTGAGTCCATCCGCGCTCGCTGGCTGGAAATTGAACGCGACCTGCTCGATTACGTCGCGTCGCTCACGCCCGCGGAAGTCCAGCGCGTGGTGCAGCACAAGACGACGGCCGGCGTGCCGCAGGCGGCGCCGCTCTGGCAAATGTTGCAGCACCTCGTGAACCATGGCACGTACCACCGCGGCCAAGTCGCGACGATGCTTCGCCAATTAGGCGCGAAACCGACCGGCACCGACCTGATCTATTTCTACCGCGAGCGCGCCGCCCAGGCCAAAGCATGATGGCCGCGAGCCGCTGCGCAATCGCCGGCAAACCTCTACATCGCAAATGCCGGCAAGATCAATATGGAGTGCGGCGGCGCGCCGCCGCTTTGCGGATGAGAACCAGCGCGACCAAACCTGTGAACGAAGCAGCGATTTCCCCGAAGCAACACTCGCCTCGCTAGCGCCTGATGGAAACAATCCACACAATTGAATGGATGAAGCAGATCGCGCACGACGCCTGTGCGTCCGAGCGCAATCTGGGCCTCGTGCCGACGATGGGCGCGCTGCACGAAGGCCATTTTTCATTGATCCGCGCTGCGAAGAGCGAGTGCTCGCCGGTGGTGGTCTCGATTTTCGTCAATCCCACGCAGTTTGGCCCGAACGAGGACTTCACCAAATATCCGCGGCGCATCGAAGACGATCGCGCCGCGCTGGAAAATCTCGGCGTGGATTATTTATTCGCCCCCGCGGCGCGGGAAATGTATCCGTCCGGTTTCCGCACGTCGGTCACGGTCCAGGGTTGGAGCGACCGGCTCGAAGGCCGTTCGCGCCCGGGACATTTTAGTGGCGTCGCGACGGTCGTACTGAAGCTTTTCGAAATCGTGCAGCCGCGCCGTGCCTACTTCGGGCGCAAAGACGCGCAACAGGTTCGGATCATCCGGCAGATGTCTGCGGACCTGAATTTGGACACGGAAATAATCGTGCGGCCGATTCTGCGCGAAAGCGATGGCCTCGCGCTCTCTTCGCGGAACGTTTATCTGCAGGCAGACGATCGCCGCGCGGCCGTGGCACTTTCGCGGTCTCTCGCCGCCGTGCGCGACGAGGTAGCGAAAGGAGAGCGCGACGCCGCTCGACTGCTCACATCGTTGCGGCGCGTGCTCGATGCGGAACCCAGAGTGGCGCTCGACTACGCGGAAATCGTGGACGCTGAAACATTCGAACCCGTGATGAGCCTGCGCGGCTCGTGCTACGTATTGATTGCAGCGAAAGTCGGCGCCACGCGCCTGATTGATAACGCGCTGATCGAGCAGGACGGAGAAAACTTCCAGGTTTTGATCTAGCCACTGCGCACGCAAACACTGCGCAGCCTTAATCTTTGCCTTCGATTGCCGCCAGCACTTCGGCGGCATGCCCCTTGGGCGTCACCTTATCCCAAATTTTACGGATCTTGCCGTCCGGGCCGATCCAGTACGTCATGCGCACAATCCCCAGGAACGATTTTCCCAGAAAACTCTTCATGCGCCGCGCGCCGTAAGCTTCCACCACTTCGAATTCGGTGTCCGCAAGCAAAGGGAAAGTAAGCTTGTGCTTCACCTTGAATTTCGTCTGTGCCTCCATGGAATCGCCGCTCGCGCCGACGATGGCCGTATTTAGATCTTCGAACTGCTTGAGGGCGTCACGAAACTCGGACGCTTCGTTCGTTCAACCCGGTGTATTCGCCTTCGGATAAAAATAAAGGATCAGGTTCTTGCCGTGAAAATCCTTCAGCGAAACGGTTGCGCCACTGTCGTCAGTGGCGCGGAAGTTCGGTGCTTTGTCGCCTTCTTTTAGCAAAATTATCTCCATAAGGACTGGGCTAAGATTCCGCCAGCACGCGCTTCAGAATTTCGTTGACGATTTGTGGATTGGCCTGGCCGCGCGTTTCCTTCATCACCTGGCCGACGAAAAACTTGAACACGCCTTCGCTGCCGGACCGGTACTTTGTCACGTTGTCCGGGCTCTTCGCAACCACCGCGCGCGCAATTGTTTCAATCGCGCCAGTGTCCGAAATCTGCGCCATTCCTTCCGCGGCGATGATGTCAGCGGCTTTTTTGCCGGTGTCGAACATGGTGGCAAACACTTTCTTGCCGCTAGCCGCGGTGATTTCGCCGCGTTCGACGATCGCCAGCAGCTCCGCCAGCGCTGCCGGGGCGACTGGGCAATCCTCGATCTCTTTCCCGGCGTCTTTCAATCGCCGCAGCAATTCCACCGAAATCCAACTCGCCGCCGGCTTTGCCGGAGCGCCTGCGCTCACCACCGCTTCGAAGTAATCGGCCAGCGCGCGCGTCGCCGTCAGCACCCCTGCGTCGTACGCGGTGATGTTGTACACCCCCACGAACCGAGCGTGCTTGGCATCCGGCAGTTCCGGCATGCTGCTGCGGATTTCCGCCACCAGCGCTTGCGAAGAAATCAGCGGCAGCAAATCGGGATCCGGAAAATAACGGTAATCGTGCGCGAATTCCTTCGAACGCATCGGCTCGGTGCGCCCACCTTGCACGTTCCACAGCCGCGTTTCCTGCACGATTGTACCGCCCGCCTCGATCACGCCGATCTGCCGTTCGATTTCATACTCCAGCGCGTGCGCGAGGTAGCGGAACGAATTAAGGTTCTTGGCTTCCACTTTCGTCCCGAATTTCGGAGCGCCGCGCAAACGCACGCTCACGTTGGCGTCGCAGCGCAAGGAGCCTTCTTCCATATTGCAATCGCTCACTTCCGTGTACTCCAGCACCTGCTTCAAGGTCGTCAAATATGAATACGCTTCGGCGGGCGTTCTTATATCAGGCTCGGAAACAATTTCGATCAGCGGCATGCCGCAGCGGTTGTAGTCAATGTAGCTCCAGCGGTCGGAATCTGCGAAGCCCTCGTGCAGGTTTTTGGCCGCATCCTCTTCCATGTGCACGCGCGTGATGCCGATGCGCTTCGTCGCCCCTGCGGCCTCGACTTCCAGCCAGCCCTTGATCGCTAGCGGAAGTTCGTACTGTGAAATTTGATAGCCCTTGGGCAGGTCCGGATAAAAATAATTCTTGCGCGCAAAAATCGAACGTTCTTGCACGTCGCAATGCAGCGCCAACGCCGCGCGAATGGCCAGCTCGCGCGCCTTGCGGTTCAGCACCGGCAACGCTCCCGGCAACCCCAGGCACACCGGACAAGTATTGCTATTCGGCGGATCGCCAAAGCGAGTGGAACAGCCGCAGAACGCCTTCGTCAGCGTCTTCAGCTGCGCGTGCACCTCCAGCCCAATCACGGCCTCGTACTTCGCCATGATTTCCGGCGTCACTGCCACGCGCGATTCACCTTGTTTCGTTGAACCCATCGGGACCAAAGATTATATCATTCGCGCCAAGCCCTCGCTGGTGTAGCTCAATGAGCGCGCAGCAACCACGCAAGTGAGATGCGCAAGAATGCCCCGCGCCGCCATCTGGGAGTGCGGCGGCTTGCCGCCGCTTTTTACGACTGAAGATTCGGCGCAATCAAGTGACGCGAAGCAAGCTTCGCGCCGGAAAGGCGGGAGCAAGCTCCCGCACTCCCAGATGCCGCCGCGATGGGCCTGGCCAGCTGAACCCTCGCAGTTTGCAATTTACTCCGCGTGCCGGCCGCCCGAAGGTAGATCCACCTTGAATCCGGCCATGAAATTCAAACGCAAGGACGGAAATCCAAAGGCCTCCTCGTATCTCTGGTTCAGGAAGTTATTGAGGCGCCCGTAGATTTCGACGCCCTTGGGCAGATGGTAGGCGAAGCCCGCGTTCAACAGTTGATATCCGTGATTTCGGAAAAGGCAGGGAAGCATCAGCTCGCATGCGAACGTCCCATCGTTCGGTTCGACGTCCAGCACCGCGCCGCGAATCGTTCCGTTCATGTTGAGCATCAACCGCTTGTGCGTCCAAGTCGCGTTGAATCCAGCGGCGTTGTGCGGACGACGGAGCAGTGGTTCTCCGACGGTGAAGGGATCCACGGGCTCCGCAAAGCCGCTCAGCGCCAGGATCGCGGTATTCATCCAGGTGTACGAGCCTGAAAACTCCAACGATTGAAACGGGTGAATGCGAATCGTCGTCTCCAGGCCATCGGCCCGAGACTTCCCGATGTTCTCCGAATCAAAGTTAGTGGGAAGGTTGCCGGTCGTCACAATCTGATCCTTGAACTTGTTATAGAAGTAGGTCACGTCGAGAATCGCGCGATCCCGCGCCATCCGTTGCTCGATGCCCGCATCGTAGCTGATGCTTTCCTCGGGCTTCAGCGCCGGATTATTCGTAAACGCGAGTTCGAATCCATCCGGCGCGCGGAAGCCGGTTCCAAAACTGGCGTGCAGACGGGTTGCGCCGAAAAAGCCGTCGCCTCCTCCTTCTCGCGCCAGATACGCGGCAGAAATCCGCGGGGTGACCTTGACCAGAGTGTTGGTGGGAATCCCAGGCTGACCTGTGTCGTTGTTCACCGGAACGGAATCGGTTTGAATGTCATCCACGCGCACTCCCACGTTGATGAACCAGCGATCGGAGGGATTCCAGCGGTTTTCCGCGAAGAACGCATAGCTATTGCGTCCCAGCAGAAACGGCAAGTCGTCAGTCCCTTCCACAAACAGATTCTTGAACTGGTCGCGGTCATATTCGAATCCCGCCACGAGTGTGTCCCTGGAAGCAATCGCAATCTCGCTCCTGGTATTGGCCACGACGCGTAGATTGTTGGTGAACGAATTGCCTTCCGATGGCGAAAGGAAGGTAATGCGGTCCGTGGAAACGCTCACCGTGCTGACCTGGCGGAAGCGCGAAGAGAATTGTTCGATTTCCTGCGCCTGGTAGCCAAAAAGATTCTGATTCTGGTGACTGGCCGGATCGCGCCCGGGAAATAAACCGTCCGGGTCCGAGCCCCAGGGGCCCGGGAGTCCCACCACGCCTGCGTCGCCGAAGAAATTCACGTTGAATTTGCGGCGCGGCGAGCGCGAATAGCCCAGGCTCACCGTGGAAGTCTGATTACGGTAACCGTCGTTCTGAATTTGTCCTCTCGTTTGTATGCGCGACAGGCTGTAGGCCCAACTGAATCCTTTGTTCAATCCCGCTCCGGTAGTAGCCACCCGCCAGGTGTATAAGCTGCCGGCTTCGCTCAAAAACGAAAAATGCGGCGGACCATCGCCTTTAATCGTTTCGATGTTGATCACGCCCGAGACAGCATTCGATCCGTATAGCGCGCTCTCCGGTCCACGAATCACTTCGATTTGTTCTACTCCCTCCGCCGGTAAAGGCGCCAGATCGAACCCGCCTCCGAAATCGTTGAGCTGAATTCCATCAATCGCGATCAGGTTGTAATTCGAATTGCCGCCTCGGATGAAGGCGCTGGTAACCGTTCCGCGGCCTCCTGACTGATTGATCTCGGTGCCAGGCAGGCCCCGCAGCACGTCCAGAGCTGTTTGCGCGCCCCGCTCTTCAATTTCTTCCGCGGTAACGACGCTGACGGAAGAGGCGATCTGTGACGTCAGTTCACCGCCCGGCGCAGCGGAGACCACCACGCGATCGAGTAGCGCGCTCAATTTAAGATGGAGGTCCAGGGTGTGTTTTTCGCCGGGCTGCAAAACTACTTCGATTGGGAGCTGCTCAAAGCCCGCAGCCGTAGCCACGACTTGATAGGTCCCGGCCAACAAGCCGTCAAATTGGAATTCGCCTTCTGAGTTTGTTTCGCGTACTTCCATTTGCGCCATGGCGTGGAGCAGAGTGACTCGCGCGCCCGCCACCGCGCGGCCGCCTGGATCAAAAACAGTTCCGGCGATTGCTGCGGCATTCTGATCGCGTAGCGGGTTGGTGCGTGCCGCGGAAGGATTGGAATCTTGGCCCGGGGTGGTAACAGCAAAAAACAGGAAGAGCGAAGCTAAAAGCAGAATAATCTTGCGCAGTCTCATTTTTCCCCCTCTCCCTCTCGCGCGGGAGTTGAAGGTTGTCCGAATGAATGCGCGCCGCCTAAAGCGCGCGCTTATCCGGATTGAGACTCCGCCGGTCTCCTGGCTTGGCGGCTTGCCGCGATCTCATCGCGAAATCTTGCGACGAAATCGGGACATCAGCGCAACCTTCCCATCCTGCACCGCGAATCGCCGGCGTGGCATGTAGCTGCTGCCTCGCCACTTTGCTATGCGATTCGCTGCTTCGGACAGTGGTGCGCGCCGAAAAATTATCCGCCTTACAGTCGCGCGGCGGCGACGGTTTTTCACCGTCTTCCCGTGCGCGGAGTCTCCTGTGATTGTGGACGGCGCCGCTCAAATTCCGCGAACGCCGCTACTAGATGGGTTGTTGGGTTACGTTTGTCATCCCGAGCGCAGCGAGAAATCTGCTTTTCGCTCGGAATGGCATCGAACAAAAAAAACTCAATGATTCCCGCTCAAAATCACGCGGGGCCGGCCGCTCGAACGAATCTCCACCTCCAGCGGCGTCTCGAACACTTCTTCCAACACTTCGCGTTGATACACTTCGGCGGGCGCACCCATGCGCAAGCACTTGCCTTTGTGCATCAGCGCGATGCGGTCCGAAAATTCCGCGGCCAAATTCAATTCGTGCGTCACCACCACCACGGTGTAGCGATTTTCATCCGCCAATCGCCGCAAACGCCGCAGCAATTCCACTTTGCCGCCGATGTCCAGATGCTGCGTGGGTTCGTCGAGCAGCAAGAGGCCCGGCCGCTGCGCCAACGCGCGCGCCAGAATCACGCGCTGCTTCTCGCCGCCGGAAAGCTGGTCCATCCAACGGTCGCGCAGCGAATCCGCGCCCACCTGCGCCAGCGCGTTTCCCGCCATCAGGGAATCTTCATCCGATTCGAAGCGCAATCTTTTGCCGTAGGGATAACGCCCTTGCAGCACGTACTCCCACACGCGCAAGGAAAAAAGCAGCTCGCTTTCCTGCGACACCAGCGCTACCTGCTGCGCGCGCGCCCGCGGCTCCAACTCGCTCACTTCCTTGCCGTCCACTTCCACGCGGCCGGAAAGCGGCTTCAGCAGTCCCGCGAGCAATTTCAGCAGCGTGGATTTTCCGCTGGCGTTCGGCCCGAGAATTGCCACCAGCTCGCGTTGCTGCGCTTCGAAACTCACCGGTCCCAACGTGAATTTCGGCGCGGAACGATCCGTCGCCGAATACGCGTAGCTGGCCTGTTCGACTTTCAATCGCACGTGCGCCGGCGCCGCGAAAGAAAGCGGTTCGGGCGCGAGCGAAGCTCCTTTTCCCGCCGGGCTCATCGCATCCTCTTCCGCATCAAGTAAATGAAAACAGGCGCGCCGGCTAGCGCCGTCATCGCGCCCACGGGTAATTGCGTGGGCGCCACCACGGTGCGCGCGAGCGTATCGGCCAGCACGATCGCAATCGCGCCGCCGATCGCGGACGTCGGAAGCAGCAATCGGTAGTCCGTGCCGAAAAGCAGGCGCATCACGTGCGGCACCAGCAAGCCGATATAACCAATCGCGCCGCTCACCGAAACAGCCAAGCCCGTCAACACCGAAGCGGCGATGTAAACCACCATCTTCACGCGGTTCACATTCACACCCAGGTGCCGCGCTTCCTGCTCGCCGGTGAGAATCAAATTCAAATCCGAAGACGTGGTGTACATCGCGCCCGCCGCCACCACAAAAATCAAAAATAAAAACCCGAACCAGCCCAGCACGTTCGTCGTGGGAGGCCCAGCGGTCAGATCACCCATCAGCCAGTACGTCATGCTGCGCAGCTCGGTGCCGCTTACCATGGTCAGCAGAAAAATAATGATCGCCGAAAGAAAGGACGCTGCCACGATGCCCGCGAGCAGCAGAGTCGCGCTATCCAATTGCCCGCCGCGCCGGCCCAGAAAATAAACTGCCGCAATCGTCGCCGCCGCCCCCAAAAACGCCGCAAACTGAATCGCTCCCACCATGTGCGGCGCAACAATCAGGCTCAGCATCGCCCCCAGCGCCGCGCCGCTGGAGACTCCCAGCACGTACGGATCGGCCAGGGGATTCCGCAGCAACGCCTGAAATCCCGCGCCGGCGGTGGAAAGCGCCGCGCCTACCAGAATGCCCAGCGCGATGCGCGGCAGCCGCAATCCGAAAACGACTAGCTTGAACTCCGACGGAATCGCATCCCATTGGCCCAGCGCGCCGTGGTACAGCGTCGCGACGATATCGCGCACGCCGAGCGGGTAATCGCCCATGCGCAGCGAGATCACTACCTCGATGAACAGCAGCACGCCCAGCCCCGCGCAGATTCCCACGATGCGTTTCGGCGTCAGCGGACGCATGCGCTGCGCTCCCTCGTCAAAATAGCGGCGGCTGCAAAATATCGCCCATTTTCTATTTTCACTTTTCCATTTTCCGGCTGCTTCTCATCGAAAGCTTCCGGATGAAATTCGCGCGCGAGCTGTTCGATCGCCGGGATCAATCCGGGCGAAGGCCTGTCCGTTTCGTCGCTCGCGACCACGACGTGTCCCAATTTCACCGCCTGCAAATCGCGCCACGTGGGACGCGCGCTCAGATCGTTCACCTGCGCGGACCCTTCCGCTTTCATATGGTCCGGCGTCAACACAATATAATCGGGCTGCAGGCGCACCACTTCTTCCATGCTCACCTGCGGCCAATTCTGGTTGGACGTAATCACGGACTCTGCTCCCGCCCAGCGTAGCGCATCGGCGATGAAAGTATTTTGTCCGATTGAAATCAACGGCTCCTGCCACACCACAAAAAGCACATGCGCCATCGGACGATCTTGCAAGAGCGCGTGCAGCGCGTCGAGCCGCTTCTGCAGATCCGCCACTAACTCCGCGCCGTGTTCTGTTGCACCCAGCAGACCCGCGATGGCTGCCGTGGAATTGAGGATGCCGAGCACCGTGTGAGGATCGGTGGTGTACACGGGAATCCCCAGCTTCAATAGCGCATCCGCGGTCTGCGGCCGGTTGATCGAAGTGGACGCCAGCACTAGATCCGGATGCATCGCCACCACGGCCTCCAGGCTCGGATCCTGTGGCCCGCCTACGTGCGGCTTGTCCTTCGCGGCGGGAGGAATATCGCAATACGTCGTGTCGGCGGCGAGCTTGCTTTCCAAGCCCAGCGCGTAGATCGTTTCGGTCAGGTTCGGCGCGAGAGTCACCACGCGCTCCACATTCACGGGGATCGCCATGTGCCGCCCGGTCTCATCCGTGATCATGCGGACCGCAGACTTTTTCGCCGCCGCTTCCGCGTGCGCTTCGGGCGCGTTGGGCGTCGCTGGACTTGCAGGCTCGGGCGAATTTTGCTGGCGCATCGAAGCCGCGCCCAAAGCCGTGCGCGGCACGCCCAATGCGACTACAGTGCACGCAGCGATCAGCGCCGCTGCCAGCATCACTCGTGTTGTACGCTCGCACGCCAAAAATTTTCTCCCGTGCAATAAAAAAGCCTCGCGAATAGAGCGAGGCGTCTCGCCACACCCTTTCTCGCGAAGAGTGTCAGCTTCGACCAGTTCCGGTAGGTTCCCTGACTTTCAGTTGATCGCCCGCCGCGCCACGATCGCAGCGCGCTGAAGCGACAGCCGATTACAGTGGCGGGACCGTGGCCGATTTTCACGGCCTTCCCTGAAAATTGAAAGCAGCCTGCGCCGCTTGCAATTTTCACCATGCCGGCGCGTTTTACGCGCCCACAAAGCTACCCGAGCCAGCTAAGTTGTCCTCGCAGAGTGTAAGCGCCACAAGTTTTGCTGTCAATGAACTGGAAGATCGAAAAGAGAAATTCGGAGGCGCGGATGATCGGCTTGCAGTGCCCTTCGCACACACTCTGCGCCGGTCAGCGGGTGGCGCAAAGCTAGCGGTTCTTCCACTTCGGCGCGCGCTTTTCCACCAGCGCGCGCAAGCCTTCCTGCGAATCTTCCAGGTCGGCCAGCTCGTTCAGGAAAACTTTCATCGAATTGCGGACGCCTTCGCGCAAAGACAATCCCAGGCTGCCCAGAATCGCTTTCTTCGCCATGGTCAACACCGGACCAGACTGCGCCGTGACGCGCGCCACCACGTCGTCCACTTTTTCGACCAATTTATCTTCGGGCACTAGCCAGTTGACCAGTCCCACTTCCCGCGCGCGTTCCGCAGACATCGCTTCGCCGGTCAGCACTAGTTCCAGAGCCAGCTTTGGTCCTAGAATGTATGGCAACACCGCCGCCGCGAGGGGAGGGAATGCGCCTAGCTTGATTTCAGGCTGCGCAAACTTAGCGTTGGGCGTGGCAATCACTAAATCGCCCAGCGCCGCCAGTTCCGCGCCGCCGCCAAACGCGGGGCCATTCACCACCACCAGTACCGGTTTCGAGGTATCCAGCATCGCCGCGAACGCATTGTGAAAAGCGTCCAGCAATTGGAAGACGCGCCGCTGCGTGTATTCGCCCAATTCGATGCCGCCGGAAAAAGTCTTGCCCTCGGCGTCCAGCAGAATCAATTTGATTTCGCGTTTTTCGCTCACCGAATTGATGCCCGCCGCCACTTCCATCAGCATACGTTCGTTCAGCAGATTCTGCTGCGGGCGATCCAGCCGCAAATGAGCCACTTCGCCTTCCAGGCGGAATTTGACGAACTGAAAATCCTCGATCAGCGGAGGCCGCGTCGCCAGCGTTCCCAGCATCTCCGGCCCACGCACATCCACGCCACGTCCGCGCGCTTCTCTGGTTAAAGCCATCGGTTTGGTCCTCGGTAATTCATCAAACTTGCGTCGCGCCGGCGTGCCTGCCGTCAGGCGTCGCACTGCTCGTTCTTGTTGTGGGGAATCGAAAACTGCGCCTGTCCGATTCGGCTAGTCGCGCGCCGGCATCCTGCCCGCGGATTTCACCCACACCCGCGCGCGTTCCATCAGGATGTGCGTGAAGCCGCCCTCCAGCACGATTCTTACGAAATTGGCGTAGAACAGGAATCCCATTTGCGCTTCTCTTTGGCCTCGTGTCCGGTTTCGGCTTGGTGCGAACGGTGGGCGCGAGCGAATCCCCCAAACAAATTCTCTGAATGAAGCCGCGCGCACGCCGTGCAGACCGACTTTACGAGCCTAGACTATCTCCCGCCCTGCCGCCACGACGGACCCGCCCACGTGCGTACAATCCGCCACGTGTCGACCGGACAACCCCAAACTGTCCGTTCGTACAGGGCGCGCAACCTGCCGCTAGCCGCAAAGTAATGTTGATGTCATCCCGCCTGCCCTGACGAAGGAAGGGAGCGCAGCGAGGGATTCTGCTTTAGCCGTTGAACCTGTAGCGGCGGCCTTCAGGCCGCCAGCCTTGAACTCGCTGTCCTGCGTCAGAAATGGTTTTGTGTTACTTTTTTGTTGCCAATACTCCGGGCCAACGACGAATGAAACTGATCCTCGCCTCCAGCTCACCGCGCCGCGCCGAAGTCCTCCGCAACGCCGGATTCACATTCGAAATCCGTCCGGCCTCCGTTGATGAAACTCGCTTCCCCCACGAATCCGCCGAGGCGTATGTCGAACGCGTCGCGCGAGCAAAAGCGCGAGCCGCCGCCGCACAAGCGCGCCAAGCAGGTGAACCCGCCATCGTGATCACCGCGGACACGACGGTGCTGGTAGATGGCCAAATCCTCACCAAGCCCGAAGATGCCGCCGACGCCCGCCGCATGCTGCGCCTGCTAAGCGGCAGAACGCACGAAATCTTCACCGCTCTCGCCGTGAATAATCTCGCTACCGGGCAGGAATCACTGCACGTCGAAAAAACGCGTGTCGAAATCGTGAAGTTATCCGAAGAAGAAATCGAAAACTACATCGCCACCGGCGAGCCCTTCGACAAAGCCGGCGCCTACGGAATCCAGGGCATCGCGGGAAGATTTGCCGCGCGAATTAATGGCTGCTATTTCAACGTGCTGGGGATGCCGCTCTCGCGCCTCTGGACCACGCTGCACGAACTGGGATGGAAGGAATCCGCGAAGGCCTGACGAGCGAGCCGCAAAAGAAAACGGCGGCCACCGGGGCCGCCGTCACAATCCTGCTACCACTCTTCCAAGATCGAATCCTGCAAGAAATTCAAACGCGCCGTTACTTCTTCTCTTCGGTTGCCGTGGAGGCCGGCGGCGCCGGAGTTGCGGCTGGCGGATTCGCCGGCGGGTTTGCCGCAGGCGTATTTGGATGGCTGTTCATCCCTTCCTTGAAGTTGCGTATGCCTTCACCAAGCCCGCGCATCACTTCGGGAATTTTCTTGCCCCCGAAGAGCAGCACGATTACGGCTAAAATGATAATCAGATGGAACGGACTCAACGCTTCCATAACTCACCTGCCTTCAAAATGCTTCTCAAATTCGCAGAGCAGTCCGGGACCGTCACGGCTGCCAATTCAACCAAGTATAACACGCTCATCCCCCACCCGGCGCGTCACCTGCTCGCGGTCCAGATGCTCTAGCAGGGGAATCGCGTACTTGCGCGTGACGCCGGTAAGTTCCTTGAATGCAGTGATTGGCAGGCGCTCGCCGCGCTCTTTGCGGTATTTTGCCAACAGCTCGCGCAGCCGCGCCAGCGCGCTGCTATGAAACACCAGATCTTGTGTGATTTTCACCAGCACTTTTTCGCGCAGCAGGATTTGCAGAATTTTCTGCGCGCGCGGCGCATCCACTGGCAAATTTGCCAGCACGCTGGCAAACGCCGGCACGGTGAGCCCGGCACGCGCGAATTCGCCCTCGATCAGTTCCTTCGCCTTCGCTTCTTCCGACGAAAGCTCGATTTCGCGGCCGGCCTGCCGCACCAGGTCTCCGGAAACGGCTAGCGTTCGCGCCTTCACCAGATCGTCCAGCGCCGCTTCAAAAATTTCCACGCGGCTGTCTCCGGCGCGCGCGCGCAATTCTTGCTTGGGAATTCCCGGCAGCAGTGGATTCGCGCGATGAAACGCTTCTACAGCTTTGCGTACCGCCGCGGCGCAGTTCGCCACATCCTGCGCCGCTACGACGAGCGCTGGCTCCGTCGCCAGAATTCGCGCGCGCTTTTCCACCGTGAGTTTCTGCGCCGCCGCGCGCGCTTCGGCGTCGGTCCATCCCGTGCGTGCCACGATTTCCGTAAACGTCATGCCGCGCGGAGTGACTTCCATGAGCGCGCCAAGAATTTCCTGCGTGTCGCCGCGCTCCCAGGTTTCGAGAAACGGAACGACGCCCGCGTCCTTGCGCTTGTGCCGCGCCGCGCGGGCATCCAGCACCGTGCCGCCGCCGATCGTCAGCACCGGCGAAAATTGCCGAAGGATAAACCGGTCGCCCGGAAGCACTAACACAGGCCGATCGAGGCGCAATTGCGCAAACGCCGATTCGCCCGCGCCAATTTGGCTCGCGCCATCGAGCAACACGACCTCGGCAATCACTTCCGCGGTCCCCTGATGAAAATGCACCCGCGCGCGATTCTTCAGCGGCTTGGCGGAACGCAGCAAGGTCACGCGCGCATCCAGCCGCTCGCTGGCGTCAAAAATTCCCGCAGGTGCGAGAACCATGCCGCGTTCGATTTCCTCTCGCTCAATTCCCGCCAGGTTCACGGCCGTGCGCTGCCCAGCCACCGCGCGTTCGACGCGTTCGCCGCCGGAATGCAATCCGCGAACGCGCAGCACTTTGTGCGAGGGCAGCAGTTCCACTTCATCCTCAGCCTTCACCGCGCCAGAAATCAGCGTCCCAGTGACGACTGTGCCGAATCCCTTCATCGCAAACGCCCGGTCAATCGGCAGCCGGAAATGTCGCGTCGCATCCTTCACCGGCACGGACTCAGCCGAGCGCGCCAACTCCTGCCTTAATTGGTCGAGCCCCGCGCCCGTGCGCGCGCTCACCGCCACAATCGGCGCTGCTTCCAGAAATGATCCACGCACGAACTCCTCGACTTCCAGGCGCACCAATCCCAGCACGTCGGCATCCACCAGATCGGATTTCGTAATGGCGATAATTCCCCGCGGAATTCCCAGCAGCCGGCAAATATCGAAATGCTCCCGCGTCTGCGGCTTGATGGATTCGTCCGCGGCCACCACCAGCATCACCAGATCAATCCCGCCGACTCCCGCCAGCATGTTGCGCACGAAGCGCTCGTGCCCCGGCACGTCCACGAGGCCGAGCCGCACGCCCGGCAATTGCAGGAACGCAAACCCCAGGTCAATCGTGATCCCTCGCCGCTTCTCTTCTTCCAGGCGGTCGGGATTGGTGCCGGTAAGCGCTTCCACCAGCGAGGATTTCCCGTGGTCAATGTGCCCGGCAGTACCGACTATGATGTGCTTGATTGTTTCCATGAAACGCCGATGGGGGCGCACCGATGCTATCGAACAAGCGAACAAACCGTCAAATTGGAGGTGCCACTCGAAATTCGACAATTTTGGCTGTTCGGCAAACGCACGACGTACTTCGCAATCCGGCATGGAATCCGAAGAAAAGGCGAATCGGCTCGCGTGAACAAACAGCTTGAGCTTGCCCGCGCCTCCAGCTATGGTTTTGACCTGCTATTCATCCACTGCCCGCAAAGGACCCACTGATGCAACGACTGCTCTCCTTCGCACTCCCAGCTCTGCTGATGTTCCCGCTCCTCGCCGCCGCACAATCAGCGCCGCCGAAGACGCCTGTTCGCGACGTCACCGAAGAATTCTTCGGCGTCAAAGTGGTGGACCCCTATCGCTGGCTGGAGAACACCTCCGACCCTGAAGTCGTCGCCTGGATGAAAGCGCAAAATGACTACACGCGGGAGGCGCTCGCGCGCATTCCGCACCGCGATGAGCTGCTAAAGCGCATCACGGCTCTCGACAACGCCAGCGACGTGATTTCCGGCGTGCAAGTCTGGGGCGGTCGCTATTTCTATTACAAGACGGAACCCGGGTCGGACAATCGCAAGCTCTGCACGCGCGACAGCCTCACCGCGCCCGAGCGCCTGTTGGTGGATCCGGAAAAGCTGACCACTCCCGAAGGCAAGCACTACTCGATTGATTATTTCCAGCCATCCGCGGATGGAACGTACGTCGCATATGGCATTTCCCCCGGCGGCTCCGAGGATAGCGTGCTGCATGTCGTCGAAAGCGCCACGGGAAAAGTTTTGAGCGATAGCATTGACCGCGGCGAGTTTGCATCGCCCAGTTGGCTGCCGGACGGCAAATCATTTTTCTACACCCGCGCGCAAAAGCTTGGTCCCGGTGCGCCCCCCACCGCCAAATATCAAAAGTTGAAAGTATATCGACACACGCTCGGCGGCAATCCGGATAATGAACCTCTCGTCTTTGGTTTCGAAGCGAATCCCAGCGTGAAAGTGGACGAGAACGACTTTTCGGTCGTGGCCTATTCGCCGAGCGCGCCAAAATTTCTGGTCGGTCTGGTCATTCACGGGGTCAAGCGAGAAATCGATATTTACGCTATTCCGTTCGAAGGCGAGCCGGGAGCAAAGACCGTCTGGAAGAAAGTCGCGGACCAGTCCGACGATGTCACCGGCTTCGATGTGCATGCCGGCCACATTTATCTGCTCTGCCACAAAGACGCATCGCGCTTCAAAGTTTTGCGCACCAGCCTGAACGCTCCGGATCTGGCTCACGCGGAAGTCGCCGTGCCGGCCAGCGAAGTGGTGGTCACGGGAATTTCGGCCGCCGCGGACGCGCTTTACGTGCAGGATTTGGACGGCGGCATCGGACGCCTGCGCCGCTTGCCGTACGCGGGTGGAAGCATTCAATCCGTGAAGCTGCCATTCGACGGCGCAATTCAATCGTTGGTGACGAATCCCACCGAATCCGGCGCGTGGCTCGAACTCACTTCCTGGACCAAGTCGCCACTCTGGTATTCGCTCGACCCCAAAACCGACAAGCTCACCGACACAGCGTTAATGCCGCCCTCCCCGGTTGATTTCTCGCAAATCGAATCCGAGGAAGTGAAAGCCAAGAGCGCCGACGGCACCATGGTTCCGCTCTCGATCATTCATCAGCGCGGCATCGCGCTCGATGGTTCGCATCCCGTCTGGCTTTCGGGTTACGGTGCGTATGGCATCACCTACGACCCTTCGTTTTCGCCCACTTGGCTTGCGTTTCTTGAGCGCGGCGGAATCTATGCTGTCGCACACGTGCGTGGCGGCGGGGAGTACGGCGAAGATTGGCATCAGGGAGGGCAACTGCTCACCAAGCACCACACCATCGAGGACTTTATTGCCTGCGGGGAATACCTGGTGGAGCACAAATATACTTCTCCAGCGCATCTTGCGGGAGAGGGAACTAGCGCCGGCGGAATCACCATCGGCGGCGCCATCACGCAACGCCCTGATCTGTTCGGCGCCGCGCTGATTCGCGTGGGTGATTCGGATTCGCTGCGCTCGGAAACCATGGCCAGCGGTCCTGCAAATATTCCGGAATTCGGCACGGTGAAAGAAGCCGACGGATTTAAAGCGCTCTACGCCATGGATGCCTATCAGCACGTCAAAGCCGACACCCCATATCCGGCGGTTCTTCTGTCTACCGGCGTAAACGATCCGCGCGTCGCTCCCTGGCAAGCCGCCAAAATGACCGCGCGGCTGCAAGCCAGCACCAGCAGCGGGAAGCCGATTCTGCTGCGCGTGGATTACGACGCCGGACACGGCCTCGGCTCAACCAAATCACAAAGAGATTCCGAGCGCGCCGATGACGTGGCGTTCTTACTCTGGCAATTGGGAGTCCCCGGCTACGCGCCAAACGGTGGAGCAAAGTAATCGCCCGCGAGCCTGGAAACCACGACACTTCATGCTCTAAGGCTTCTTTCGCGAATAATCGCCGCGAAATTCCATTGTCCAGGTGGCTCCGTTGTCCGAGGATTTCTCCCAGGTTTGTTGCACGTTGTCGGCGTTGATTCGCACCACCTTGATGCGATTTAGAATCGTGCGTCCGTCGGGACCGGTGCTTGGCCCGAAAAATTCGGCTGACCCCGGCGAAACTTTCCCTTGGAATACGTGTACGCGGCCTTCGTTGTCCGCAAACATGCCGTGCCAGCGCTTATCATCCGAGCTGTAAGCAAACATGTTCTCGCCGGCGTGCGCCTTTCCCCCCACCCAACTTTCGACCAGCAGGCACTTGTCCAGTTCCAGATGGACTTTACTGTTGCTTGCCGCGGGAGCGCCTGGGTACGTAACCGTCCACTCTCCCAGCCAGAAATCTAGTTGACGACTGTCTACACTTGCCGCACACGAGGCTGGGTCACTGGCGGCAACGGCGCAAGGAGCCGCGAAGCAGGCCAGCGCCGCTATCGCAACCAAGAAAGCACCGGTTCTGAGCAACCTCGACTGTCGAACAACTGCGTCCTTGTTCATGTTTGAATCCCTCCTGTTACGAACCTCCGAATGCATGAAATTCGAATCTCGGTGTTCTGTCTCCGGCGGCTTGGGAGCCACAGTCACGCTCTCGCCGGCCGGCGCGCGCAAACCATCTCGAATTGGAATATCTTAGCGGTTGCCTCGTTGTGCAGACTTTCGATATTGTGACAACTAATGTCGCAAAAGCGGCAAACCGCGATTTTCGAACGCGTAGGGCGCAAACAGTCCGAAATTACGACCCTCACGCAGGACTACCCCTCGGGGCACGTCATCCCCCTGCATTTTCACGATCGCGATCAATTGGTTTACGCTTCCAGAGGAGTGATGACCGTGCGAACCGGCGTCGGCGCCTGGGTGGTTCCCACGCAACGCGCCGTATGGATACCTGCGTCGGTTCCCCACACGATTACGATGGCGGGTGCGGTAGCGATGCGCACCCTCTACCTCAAGCCGCGGCTGGCGAAAACCTTGCCGCGGAATTGTTGCGTGGTCAACGTCTCTCCGTTGCTCAAGGAACTTATCCTTCGCGCATGCTCTTTCCCCGGCTTGAAGAAAAAAGCCAGGTCCCAGCGCCACTTGATTGATCTGATCGTGGATCTGCTCGGAGCCATCCAAACGGTTCCCCTGCAGTTGCCCACGCCCACTGACCCTCGGGCTCGCCGGCTTGCCGAAGCGCTGCTCGCCGACCCCGCGGACCGGCGTCCGCTCGCGCACGCCTGCAGACTGGCAGGCGCCAGCAAAAGAACTTTGGAGAGACTTTTCAAGGACGACGTTGGAATGACCCTTGGCAAGTGGCGGCAGCAGCTTCGCCTCACTCGCGCAATGCAGCTTCTGGCCGAGGGCGCCAAGGTAACGCATGCCGCGCTGGAAGCCGGCTACAGCACGCCCAGCGCATTCATTTGGATGTTCAGAAAATCACTAGGAACAACGCCAGCCCGCTACTTCCGCGACAGCTCCGATTGATCTTCTGGTATCCGCGCCAAATCGCAAAGAGATTCCGAGCGCGCCGATGACGTCGCGTTCCTACTCCGGCAATTGGGAGTCCCCGCTACGCGCCAGCAGCCGTAGGGGCGAAATAGCCGCTGACGATGCGAAAAAAGTACTGAGCAAATAGAGATTAGCCAGATTGGAGCACGGTTACGACGCAATTCCCAAAGTAGGAAGTGTCACGTGCCCTCCGCATAGCCAACCCTCGCATTTTCTGCGCTTCATTTGGTTATCGAACTGCCCTCACCGCGCTGCGAATAGCAGTCTGGGCAACTGCCATCGCCAATCTAGAAACGCCAGGTGATGACCAATGATTTCGCCACTGCGCAAGCATGTGTCTTTCCGACTCTGTGCCACGGCACTAATTCTATTTTTTGCGCTGACGGCATTTCGCGCAAAGCCCACTCAAGCCGGCCCGGCGCCGCATCCGATTCCTTTCATTTCCGTCATCAGTCCGTTGAAGGTCGCTCCCGGCGGCGAGGCTTTTACGGTCACTGTGCGCGGCGCCAATTTTACCGGCACTTCGGTGGTCCATTGGGGAAGCACCGCACTCACCACCACCTACGTCAGCAGAGCCGAGCTGACTGCCGTCGTGCCGGCAAATCTGACCGCTAGCGACGGAACGGGCTGGATTACGGTCGTCAACCCCGCGCCCCGTGGCGGCGCATCGAACATTGCATATCTGCAGGTCAACAGTTCATCCGGAAACTTTAGCCCGACCGGCTTTTCCTACCACCCAGGGACCGTTTGCGAAGACGTCTTTTTCTATAGCGCCGGCCAAGGGGATTTCAACGGCGATGGAAAGATGGATCTGGTCGGCGTGGATTACAACGGTGCCGTCTGGGTGTTTCTCGGTAATGGCGACGGCACTTTCCAAACGGGGGTCCCTTGGGGGGACGCGTACGGAGCCTACGGCGTGGCCGTCGGCGATATAAATGGCGATGGCAAGCTTGATCTGGTCGTACAGGAAGCCTCTTCGAATTTTTCCTTTGTTGTCCACCTCGGCAACGGTGACGGCACCTTCCAGCCGGCCACCACGATTGGCTCCGTCAATATTGGGTACGAACCGGCTCTCGCCGATATCAATGGCGACGGCTACCTCGATATCGTTTCGGTAGACCACGCCGACCACATCTTGTATTTCCAGGGCAATGGCGACGGCACTTTCCAGGACCCTGTTACCGCAGGCACCCTCGATGGCGGTCCCTTGACGATCGCCGTCGGCGATTTCGACGGCGATGGCATTTTGGACCTCGCCGCGGTCAATCCGGCCGACACCGTCGTCACGCTATTCAAAGGCGTAGGTGACGGCACGTTTCTGGCTGCCCAGACTTTCACCGGACAAGGCGCCGGCCTAGTGGCCACCGCCGGCGACTTCAATGAAGATGGCTGGCTGGACTTCCTGGGAGGCGCAGGCGAGGGCAATACCAGCACCTTGCTGCTCAATAATTCTGGATCCGGCTTTGCGACCTCGACGCCGCTCAGCCTCGGCTCGGATGTCCAAGCAATCACTTCCGCGGATCTGAATGGCGACGGCCACGCGGACATCATCGCCTCCACTGCCAACGGATTTACAATAAGTTACGGCGCGGGTAACGGCACCTTTTCCGACGCGGCCACCTACAATTCTTCAGTCTTCTACGGCGAATCCATCACAGTCGGAAATTATGTCACGGGCGGCGGGCTTGGCTTCGCCGTTCCCGATTACGAGACCGGAGGTCTGGACGTCTTTCTCGCCACGTTGGACATCTCGCCGTCACCTCTCGATTTCGGCAACGTAGCCGTCAATTCCACTCCAGCGCCCATGCTTCTCACCGTCACCAATAACACTCCCACTACCGTGACCCTCACCGGCGCTTCTCTCGCCGGCGCCAACGGCAGCGAATTCGCCATCGCCGGCTCAACTTGCGGCGCAACGCTCGCCTCCGCTGCCACTTGCACCGAATCAATCACCTTCACCCCCGCCGCCGCGGGCGCTCGCGCTGCCACATTCTCGCTCAGCGATACCGCCGCGGGCGGCACGCAGACCGCCCAGCTCACCGGCACCGGCGTTGATGCGTCGGCCGTTTCCCTGACGCCGCCATCCATCGCTTTTCCAGGTCAAAATCCGAACAGTACTTCCACTGCACGCGTCGTCACGCTGAAAAATACTGGCGACGCCACTCTCGATTTCACTTCCATCGTCCTCGGCGGCGCGAACGCCGCGGAATTCGCCGAGACCTCCACCTGCTCGGAGGTGCTCGCCGTCAACGCCACCTGCACCATCAGCGTAACCTTCACGCCGGCTGCGAGCAGCGCCTACACTGCAACCGTCGCCATCACCGATGATGCGTTGGATAGTCCGCAGAACATCGCCATCTCCGGCTCCGGCATTTCCGATCCCGTCAGCCTCTCCTCCACGGCGCTGACTTTCACGGCTCGAATGATCACCTCCACCAGCGCCGCGCAGAATGTGGTGCTCACCAACATCGGCTCCGGCGCTTTGTCCATCGCTTCCATCAGCATCGCCGGCGCGAATAACGGCGATTTCGCGCAAACCAGCAATTGCGGCTCGTCGGTGGCGTCCGAGGCCACTTGCAATATCGCCGTTACCTTCACTCCCACCGCGTCCGGCTCACGCTCCGCCACGCTCTCGATCGCCGATGGCAGCGCGCAAAGCCCGCACACCGTTGCGCTCACTGGCACCGGCCAGGATTTCACTTTCGCCGTCTCCGCCCCGCAGACCGTCGCTCCCGGAAGCTCCGCCGCATTTCAGCTCACCATCGCGCCGGTGGACGGCCTCACCCAGATGATCTCGTTCACTTGCGCCAATTCCATTCTCCATTCCACCTGCAGCGTCGCGCCAGCTTCAATCACCACGGACGGCGCCACCTCCGACACCGTCACGCTCACCGTCAGCACCACCGGCCGCGCCTCTTCCGGCAATCTACCCGCGGCGTCGCCGGACGCAACTCTCCCCCCGCACAGTTTGCACACACCGGTGCTGCTGGTCTTCATCGCGTTTTTTGCTTTGGGGATTTCGAGACGCAGGAGACTGATCACATACCGCGCCGCCGGCATGATTTTCGGCGCTCTGGTGCTCACCTTTGCCGCTCTCGCGATCACTGCCTGCGGCTGCGCCAGCTCTTCGAAACAAACTCCTGGCGGCGTTTACACCGTCACGGTAACCGGCACTTCCGGCGGCTTGAGCCATTCCGTAACCGCGCACCTCACGGTACAGTAGCCTTCACAGCGGTGCCGCAATTACGCGCCAGCCAGCCTAAAACGGGCTCGCGTTCGCCCCTTGCTCCCGCAACGGCGGCGCAGTGGTTGAACCCTGGAATTTCGGCTTGCCCAGCTTCACGATCCATATCCCGCTATTGATGTCGTTAAAGAAAATCAAGCCGTTCGCCGGCTGCGCGCCCCAGGTAAAAGGCAAATTCGCGCGATATCCCGCCGTATCACCGGTCCAGAAACTCGCGATCTCGCGGCCTTGCTGATACAAATTGCCGCGCAGTTCGCCGGAAATATCCAGCACGCGTCCGCCGCCCGCATAATCGCCCAGATACAAAATATCGTTGTCCGCCCACACGTTGTGCATGCCGCCTTCCGGCACTTCGTAATTGGCCACTTCACGCGGATGCTCGATGTCGCTCACATCCACCACGTGCAAAATTCCACGCACGGGAATCCGTTCTTTGCTTGCGATATCGAAGTAGCCCGGAAAAACTTCGTCGCCCACATAAACGTAATTCTTGTAGCGGAACGTAGTATGCGTCCCCGCGAGCCAGCCGTTTCCGTACAGCTCGTAATGATTGAATTTGTACTGCGTCACCAATTGCGGATGCTCGGGGCTGCCGCCCTTCATGCCGTTGCCGACGTCCAGAATCACCAGCCCGTCGCGCCAATAGGCCAAATACGCGAGGCCATCCTTCACATACAAATCGTGCAGATAACGCCCGGTAGTGATCATTCCTTCGCCTAGCGGTGAAGCGATGGTTTGTTCTTCGGATTTTTCCGTTTGCCATCGCGCCACCTCTTTCGGGTGCGCGGGATCCTGAAAATCAATCACGCGCAACGAGCCGGTGGCATCGTCCGTGATGTAAACGTAATGCGTATTGATGAACGCGCTGTGCACGCCGCCCGTCACCGTTTCCGTGTATTCCGAAAGCACTTTCAAATGCGCGGGATCGGATGCGTCAAACAGTACGATTCCATTTTTGCGGTTGGAAGCACCCTCTCGCGTAAACACGCCCACTTTTTCATCCGGCGTGGTGCTCACATCGTTGAAAAGCCGCGCGTCCGCTTTCAAACTATCGAGCGCCTTCGGATGCGCGGGATCCGAAACGTCGTAGGCATAAATTCTGTCGCCAAAGGTCGCGACGTAGAGATGATTCCCCACCACCCACTCCTCCATGGTTTGGATCACTTTCCCATCGGCGTCCTTCGTCGGAATGTGCGACACCACCTCCAGCTCTCGTTGCGCGTTGCGCGGCGCCACTTCGATCGAAGCCACGGCGCTATGACGTCCAATGGAAGCAGTGATCTCGTAAGTCCCGGGCAGCTCCGCCACGAACGCGCCATCCGGATAAATCGTCGCGCGCGGACCGCTCACGCTCCAGCTGGTCAGCAAATCTTTCGTACCCGCGGCTTTGCTTTCAGCCTTCGCCGTGAAATGCACCACATCGCCGGTCTTCGCCGTCGTCGCAGCGGGCTCGAGCGCAATCTTCTGCACGGTATCCGCCACCACGCGCACGGAAACTTCTCCGCTCACTGGACCGCCGCTAGCAACGAGCGTCGCCGTGCCCGGAGCCACAGCCGTCACCAGCCCCGAATCGTCCACTTTCGCGATCGCAGGCGACTTCGAACTCCAGCGAATCGCCACATCCGTGCGCGGGTCGCCGTTCGCCGAGCTCGCCTTCGCCGCGAGCACCGTGGATCCGCCCACGGCCAGCGCTTGCGCGAGCGGCGCCACCTCCACTTTCGCCGGCGGAGGCGTCGCCACATCCACGGTCGTAAATCCAGGTTTGCCCGCCACCACGGCTGCTACGGTCACTTTGCCCGCGGCGCGAAAAAGCACGGTGCCGTCGGCATCCGCCCCCGCAGTGTCAGGAGGCAGCGCCACCCACAGCATCGGTTTCACGTCCAGCACTTTCCCGGACGCGTCCTTTGCCACCGCCGTGAACTTGATCTTGTCTCCCACCTTCGCGTGAACGCCGCTCGGCGTCACTTCCACGCTTGCGGGCTTCGGCGGAGTCGGCGGCGCGCCCACTTCCTGCGCGCAAATCACCGGCGCCACAGCCAGCGCGCACACAAGCATCCAGCCGGCTACACACTTTGACGCAATCTGCATTGGAACTCCCTCGATGGAAGAAATTGTCGGAAGAGAACTTGTACTTTGCCGCGCGCTTTGTCAATAGCCAGCAGGCGAATGGCGGGCATTGCCGGCGGAGCGGCTGCCGATCAATTGTGCTTGCACAGCGTAAGCGCTGGCGTTATAAGCACAACATGTGTGCTCTAGGTGAAGTTGGGCGAAAAAGCCTGCCACGCGCGATTCCCGCTGCGAAATTGCAGAGCATGCTGAACAGCAATTCGGCCTTCTGCTCGTGGGACCCCGCGACTTCGACGATCAACGATTCCACCACCGGCTGGCCCTATCTGTTCGCTCACCCTCGCGCAGCGACAGAAAAAAAGTTCGCGAAGTAGAAACCTCGAACGCTTCCGCACGCTTGCCCATCCGAAACGATCTTGCTCTGGTGTCTAAGCGGGAAAGAAAGTCCAGCTGCAGGGGTAGGACTCAGGCGCCGCCAGTTGCAGCACCCGAAATTTCCTTAACAATTGCTCGCGCCGCCTCGCGCGGATCCTTCGCGGCAGTGATGGGGCGCCCCACCACCAGGTAATCAGCCCCTGCGCGAACCGCGTCCGCAGGCGTCGCCACGCGCGATTGGTCGTTCAGGGCGGCAGAAGCGGGACGCACACCCGGCACCAGAATCTTGAATTCCGAGCCAAACATTCGCCGCACAGCAGGAGCTTCATACGCCGAAGTCACCACGCCATCGAGCCCCGCGTCCTTCGCCAGCTGAGCCAGCGCCAGCACCCGCGATTCGAGCGACCCTTCCATCCCAACCTGCTGCAGCGTCGCCAGATCGAAGCTGGTGAGCACCGTCACGCCCAAGAGCAGCGGGCGATTCTTGCGGTTGCCCACAGCTTCCCGAGCCGCCTTTAACCCAGCAAGCCCGTTTGACGCGTGCAAAGTCATCAAGCGCACGCCCGGCAACTTCGCAGCCGCAGCGACGGCATGGCCGACAGTATTCGGAATGTCGTGGAATTTCAGGTCCAGGAAGATGCCGAACCCGAGGCCCGCGAGCTTCTCAACGGCTCGCGGACCTTCCGAGGTAAATAGCTGGCTCCCGACTTTGAACGTGCTCACCACCCCTTTCAGTTTCCGCGCCAGTGCAACGGCGGGACTGAGGCGGTCTATATCCAGGGCGACGATCAGTTTCCGGGATGGCTTGTCGCGGGGCGTGCTGGCACCTGTAGGAGTTCGAGCCGGACTTTGGCGAGCCCGTGCTGGTCGAATCCTAGCTTACGTGCCACTTCGTAGGAAACATCTAATTCGCGTCCTTCAACATACGGTCCGCGATCGTTGATCCGGACCACCTGGCTGCGATGGTTGCGCGTGTTCACCACCCGAACGATGGACCCAAGAGGCAGGGTCGGGTGCGCGGCGGTATCTGCGTACATGTCATACGTCTCGCCGTTGGCGGTCGAGCGGCCGTCGAAATCCTCACCGTACCAGCTGGTAGTGCACTCCCAAATCGCCAGTGGCTTGGGCTGGCCTTTCGTGCCGGCCTTATGGTTGGTCTTGAACGTGGTCTGCAGCGAAGCGGCATCAGCTGGAGGAGGGTTGCCCGGATTTCCTGCGACCGTGGGGTTCACGGACGGAGTCAGGACGAGCAAACCCATTCCTAAAAACACCGTCTGCAGCACCGCGAATTCCTTGGCTCTCATGTTCACCTAACCCTTATTTGAATCAGCTAAATTCTACCTGTTTCGAGGTACAGCTGGCAATCGGTTTAACGCTGTAGAGCTCCTCGTAACTTGCTGATTTCAAATGTATTTTCGTCCCGGCACCACTTCTCGAGACCCGTTACAAGCCGTTCAGAAGTTCTTGGGTCCACGAAATGTGCAGTACCTACCTCCACCGCTGAGGCCCCTGCGAGAAGGTATTCGGCGACATCTGCTGGTTTTTCAATTCCTCCTAATCCGACCACCGGGATCTTGACCGCCCGGCAAGCCTCATAAACCAGCCTCATGGTTATAGGTTTTATGGCTGCGCCCGACAACCCTCCCGTCGTACTACCGAGACGGGACTCACGGGTGTGTGCGTCTATACACAATGCGGGGTAGGTGTTGGCGACGACCAAGGCGTCTGCTCCCTCGGCTTCGCACACCTTAGCCGTAACTCCAATCATGTTAACGTTCGGGGATAGCTTCACCCAAAGTGGACGCTTCGCCGCAGCCCGCGCAGCCCCCACGACAGCCGCCGTCAGGCCGGGGTCAGTACTATATTCGATCCCGCCTCGCTCCACATTGGGGCACGAGATGTTCAATTCGTAGGCAGCCAGCCCTTCGGCACCTTCCAGAATCTGGATCACTTCCACATAGTCGGCGATCGTGTGGCCGAAGACGTTGGCTATGACCGCTGTGTCGTAGCGGCGCAGCAGAGGCAGCTTTTCCGCGACGAACGCCCGCACCCCAATATTCTGCAACCCGATGGCGTTCACCATCCCGCTAGCCGTCTCGCAAATCCGGGGAGCCGGCGCCCCTTCCATCGGCTGCGCGGAAAGCCCTTTGACCACGATTCCGCCCAGCCGGTTCAAACCCACCAGCTGCGCGAACTCGATGCCATACGCAAACGTACCGCTAGCCGCAATAATGGGGTTCTTGAGAGAAACACGACCGACGCTGACGCGCAGGTCAACAGAAGCGGGCCGCGAGGAACCACTAGACGCCGCCGGCGAACTCACACCCGAAGCTTACCATATGCAATGAACAGGTAGCAGCAGCAAGCAAATCCGGCAGCGGTCAGTTTCCGATTGCGCGACTACACGTCCACTTCCCAACGAACGAATCGTTTCTCGCTCTACTTGGTCACTAGTTATCAAAGCCCTCACACCTGACCGCTCGTTCAGGTCCTTCGCGAGTCCGGAAATGCTACATTGCGATATCATGAAGTACCTTTGGCGGATCGTAAATACCGGCCTCATCGTGGCTGGATTGTGGAATGGCTATGAAACGATGGCCTCGGAGACGCTGCGCCGTGCGAACCCTGACCCGATTCCTTGCGGCATTCTGCTGGTCATCATGCCGCTGTTCGCACTGGGAACCGTGTATTACTCGAAATACCGCTGGGACCAAGAGAACAAAATCCTCGCGCGGCCCTTTAAGCTTCGGAAACCGTCCTGGAATCGTAACCCTATCAATTGGTGGGTGATCCCCTGCAATCGTTGTTCGTTTCAATGTGCTACATGGGTGCGATGGCCGTCGGGGCCTCCCTGCGGCACCCCGGGATTGGTTCTGCGGGCTTCTGGACATTCGGCGTCTATTGTTGCTTCGCAATCGGACTGTTGGGTGGACAGTTGCTAGCGTATCGAATTTTTCAAGAGCGCATAACCGTATCTGATCCAGGAGGCATCCTTCTACTTGGCGTATGCAAAACGAAATCCAAGCCCTATCGTACATGGTGAAACACGACCCTGCGGTGGTCGCTGGCTGGCTTTTAATCGGCAGCTCGTCGGTGTTCTACATTCACGTTCAACTAAGAATGGTCAGAGCTGGTTATAAAACGTCGTCCGATGTCCTGAGGGGACCGCTGAGTGCGAAGGGGCTGGAAACGCCCACCCGGTACCTCAAGGTTCGCGCCAAACACGGTTGGTCGCCGTGGCCAGTCTATTTGTTCCTACCGTGCCTGCTTACCGGAATTGGTCTGTTGATATTTGGAATATTTCGCCTCTAGTCGTACTTAGTTAACGCATTAATCGGAAACTGACTAGCAGCCACCAATCCTGCCATGTGGAAGCCCGGCTAGCCTTCGGGCGCACCTCGTTGGCCCCATCCGGATTCCATGGGATTCCGCGCTGCGGACTCCCCACTCTCTGTGTTAGGATGAGGCGCGAAATGCGCGTCGTAGAAAAAAGACAACTCCTCTCCGCGGACGAAATCGGCCGCACCCTCCAGCGTTTGGCCCATGAAATCGTCGAAAAAAGCGGTGGCACCAAAGACCTCGCGCTGATCGGCGTACGCCGCCGCGGCGTGCCGCTCTCCGAGCGCCTGGCGAAGACCATTCGAACCTCTTCCGGCGTCGAAATTCCGGTCGGCACAATTGACATCACGCTCTACCGCGACGATCTTTCCACTGTCGGCCCGCAGCCGGTGGTCCACTCGAATGAAATCAGCTTCCCGGTGGACGACCGCGACCTGGTAATCGTGGACGACGTCCTCTACACTGGCCGCACCATCCGCGCCGCGATGAATGGCCTCTTCGATCTAGGCCGCCCCAAGCGCATTCGCCTCAGCGTCCTGATCGATCGCGGCCATCGCGAAATGCCCATCGAAGCGTCATTCGTCGGCAGCCACGTGCAGACCAGCGACACCGAAATAGTGGAAGTACATCTGAAAGAAGTAGACGGCGACGAACGCGTCGTGCTCGTAGACCGCGTCCCCTAGACGTTATTCGTAACTACGCCCGACAAGCGCGGGTCGCGAACCATCGGGCGCTGCAACACGAGAAGATTTGTAGGTCGTGGCTTTAGCCACGACGTTCTGCGCGCCCAAGGTAGAGCGGCTTTAGCCGCTGAAGTTCCGAATTTGCGGTTTCTACGCCGGGACATTCGCCCGCAGAAACGGTCTTAGCAAAAGGGAAAAAGTGCTGCAGCGCCTGGAACACCTGCTCGGAATTGAAGACCTCACCCGCGAACAAGTTACTTTTATTCTGGATCAAGCCAAGCCCTTTCAGGAATTCCAGCGCCACCCGCTGAAAAAATTAGCCACGCTGCGCGGCAAGACCGTCGCCATCGCCTTCTTCGAAAGCTCCACGCGTACACGCATCAGCTTCACCACCGCCGCCGCTCGCTTGGGCGCGGACACCATGAATCTCCAGGCCGAATCCTCCAGCCTGAAAAAAGGCGAATCGCTGCTCGATACCGTCCGCACGCTCGAAGCGATGCGTCCTGACGGCATCGTCATCCGCCACAGCTCTTCCGGCGCGCCCGAATTTATCGCCCGCCGCCTGGGCATTCCCATCGTGAATGCCGGCGACGGCACGCACGAGCATCCCACGCAAGCGCTGCTCGATGCCCTCACCATTCGCGACCGCAAAGGCAAGCTCGAAAGCTGGAACCTCACCATCCTTGGCGACATTCTGCACAGCCGCGTCGCGCGCTCCAATATCCATCTGCTCAGCAAATTTGGCGTGCGCATCACGCTGTGCGGTCCGGCGATGTGGGTCCCGCGCGAACTCGAAACCCTCGCACCCAATATCCGCCGCGCCCCGCGCATCGAAGAAGCGCTCGAAGGCGCCGACGCCATCATTGCCCTGCGCGTGCAGACCGAGCGCCTGCACGAACCCGCGCTAGCGGCGGAAGAATACATCCTGCGCTATCAGCTCACGCCGCAGCGGTTGAAACTCGCGCGCCCGGACGCGCTGGTTCTGCATCCCGGCCCCATGATTCGCGGTCTGGAAATTGACGACGCGGTCGCCGACGGCCCGCAATCTTGCGTCCTCGAACAAGTAACCAACGGCCTAGCCATCCGCATGGCCCTGCTCTACCATCTCGTCGGCGGCGCGCCCGTCGAGCCACCTGCGGAACAACCGCAGACCAAGGAATGATCGAATGTTGCTAATTAAAAATGGCCGCGTGCTCGATCCCGCGAGCAAAACCGACTCCACACAAGACGTCCTCCTCGAGGGCGGACGCGTCGCAAAGATCGGCACGAATCTCGCAGCCCCCGATGCGGAAGTTTTCGACGCCACTGGCATGATCGTCGCGCCAGGCTTCATTGACCTGCACTGCCACCTGCGCGAACCCGGCCAGGAAATGTCTGAAACAATCGAAACCGGCACGCGCTCCGCAGCTCGCGGCGGCTTCACCGCGGTGTGCTGCATGCCGAATACGCAGCCAGTGAATGACAACGCCTCAATCACGCGCGGAATCGTCGACCGCGCCGCAGCCGCGGGCGGCGTACGTGTGTGGCCCATCGGCGCCGCCTCGATCGGCAGCAAAGGCGAAGCCCTTGCGGAAATTGCCGCCATGAAAGATGCCGGAATCGTCGCCGTCAGCGACGACGGCAAGCCCGTCGCCACCGCGCGGCTGATGCGCCAAGTAATGGATTATTGCAACACGCTAGGTTTACCGGTGATTGACCACTGCGAAGACCCATCGCTCTTTGCCGGCGGTGTGATGCGCGAAGGTCCGCGCTCCATTCGCCTCGGCCTGAAAGGCATTCCCGCGGAGTCCGAATCCATTTGCGCCGGACGCGACGTGGAAATCGCCGCGCTCACGCGTTCGCGCCTGCACATCGCGCACATGTCCACCACCGGCGCGCTCGAACACGTGCGCCTGGCGAAAAGAATGGGCCTGCGCGTCACCTGCGAAGTCACGCCGCACCATTTCACGCTCTGCGACGAAGACGTCCGCTACGACACGAATTACAAAATGAATCCGCCGCTAGCTTCCCGCGCGGATGTCTCCGCGTTGATCGTCGGCATCGCCGATGGCAATGTGGAGGCTATTGCCACCGACCACGCGCCGCATCATCCGGCAAGCAAAGATGTGGAATTCGATCGCGCGCCTTTCGGCATCATCGGATTCGAAACCGCGCTCGCGCTCACGCTCGGCGAACTAGTGCATCCGGGAAAAATTTCGGTGATGCGCATGGTCGAACTTTTCACCACGGGCCCCGCGCACGTTTTAGGCATCGAAAGAAAAATCGCCGTGGGAGAGCCAGCCGACATCACCATCTTCTCCACGCATCATCCGTGGACCTACCGCGCCGCCGAATCCCCCAGCAAATCTCGCAACACACCCTTCGACGGCCGCACCTTCCAAGGCGCGCCCATGGCCACCATAGTAGGCGGCCGCATAATCTATCGCCGCGAACAAACAACCGCCGCGTCCTAGCTCGCACAAAACGCCAGCGTGACGTATCAAAGGGTCCGTAGGGGCGCTGCTTGTGAATCGCGCTACAGCGCGATTCATCCTGAGATTCGGCAGTGCCGAATCGAAGGGCTGCGCCCCAACTTGCCCAGGCGTTCACGTCTCCTCGACGTCGTAGGGGCACGGCATGCCGTGCCCGCCGCCGCGGCTTGGCTAGCTCAATTGATTACGATGAATTTGAATCGGGAACAGCGACGATCCATCATTCCGATCGCAAAGCCTGCATCACATCAATCCGCGCAGCCCGCGCCGCCGGCAAAAACGACGCCACCACCGCCGCCACCAGCAACACGCCCGCCGATGCCACCACCGTCACCGCGCCCGGCATGCGCATATCGGCGAAGTAACTGGTGGCAAGCCGCGCGAGGCCGTAACCGCATAAAGCCCCAGCGACGATCCCCAAGCCCGCCATCATCGCGCCCTGCGCAATCACGCTAGTCAACAAATGCCGCGGGTGCGCGCCCAATGCCAGCCGGATTCCAAATTCGCGCGTGCGCCCACTCACCGAAAAGACCAGCACGCCCGCCACGCCGACGACGGAAATTAACAGCGCCACCGCCGCGAATCCGCCGAAGACGATCGCATTCAGCTTGTCCGGCGTCAGCGCCTCAGCGCGGATGTCGCCCAGCATCGCAGGCTTCTCGATGGGTTGGTCGCCGGAGATGCTATGGATGGTTTTCGTGATCGTCGCGATCATCGCGCGCGGATCGCCGGCGGTCTTCACCAGCATCCGGCCGCTCCAGCCTTCCTGATCGTTCGGCTGATAAATCATCATCTCGGGCTGCGAAATGATATGGGTGTCGTCGAAGTCCGGCACGACGCCGACGATGCGGCGCGGCTTGTCGCTGATGCCGATGAATTTGATCACCGGATCGTTCCACGAAATGTGGCGGTTCACGGCGTCTTCGCCGTTCAAGAGGCGCTTCGCGAGGCTCTCGCTCACGATCACTACGAGTTCGCTATCGTCGCGATCGGAGTCGCGGAAGTCGCGGCCGGCGAGGAGCGGAATGCCCAGCGTGTCAAAATACCCGGGCGAGACGCTGCGGAACTCCGCGCGCGGATAATCGGCGCCGTTCCGCGGCATCTGGCCTTCCATGGCGAACTGCAGCGCGATGCTGAGGGGTAGCGTGTCGCGCCACGGCACGCTGAAGCTGGCGGCGGCGTGCTCGACGCCGGGAAGCGCGGCCACTTGCGTGCGCGCGTCGCGATAGAACTGCGCGATCTGCAGGGGCGTCCGGCCGTAGCTCATTACCGGAAGATTGATCGCCAGCACGTTCTTCGTGTCATAAGGCGCTTGCGTCTGCTCGAGCGTGAGCAACGTCTTCATCAACGCGCCCGCGCCCGCAAGAAGCAAGAACGAAGCGGTGATCTGTGTGACGGCAAATGCCCGCAGCCGGCGCGTGCTGCCGGTGGTGACGCGCAGGCCGCTGCTGGTGAGCGCCGTGCCTTTGGAGGCGTCCTGCGCCGGCAGGCGCGGCACAAACGCCAGGAAGAGAGAAGCGATGACGGCCAGCCCGACGCCGATCCACACCATGCTCGAATCGAGCGTCAAACCCTGCGCGCGTACCGAGAAGCGCGACGCATAGCGCGAAAGAACCGCCACCATCGGCCACGCAATCACCAAGCCCGCCAGCGCTCCGCTTGCGCACAGAACCAGGCTTTCCGCCAGTAGGGAAAGCCGCAACGCCAGCGGCGTCGCGCCCAGCGCGGAGCGTACAGCCAGTTCCGACTCGCGGCGCACCGTGCGCGCCAGAATCAGGTTCGCGACGTTCGAGCAGGCGATCACGAAGAGCAAGCCCGCCGCGGCAAACAACACCCACAGAATCGTTTTGGCTTTCTCGTTGATCTGGTCGTGCATGCGCGAGACGTCGACGCGGTAGTGCGCGTCGGCCTTATAAGTCTCGGGATGCGCGGCAGTCATCGCGCCATATACCTGGCGGACTTCGGCGCGGGCCTGTTCGAGCGTGGCATTCGGCGCGAGCCGCGCGAACACTTCGGTCATGCGGTGGGTGCGCCCCTGCACCATCGTGGCGGAAAGGTGGTGCGGACTGGTCACCACGTTGGCGAAAAATTCAGTCTCGACCGGGTACGGAACCGACGGTTCCACGACGCCGACGATCGTCGCCGAACGGCTCCCTTCGCTGCTGCCGAGCTGCAGCGTCTTGCCCAGAACGTTGGGATCGGAATGCAGCGCGTTGCGCCAGAAACTGTAGGTCAGCACGACGGCGCCCTGTGCCTTCGGGCCGTCGTCGCTCGGCCCGAGCAGGCGGCCGAGCACCGGCTGCAAGCCCATCACGTCGAAATAATTGCCGTCCACCACGCCGCTCCGGACTTCACGCGCCTCGCCCAGGCCCAGCACGGTGAAGTCGATCTGCGAAAACGTGCCAAGTTCCTTGATCGTGTGCAGGTCGCGGCCGATGTCGGTAATTTCCGGCACGGAGAACGCGCTGTTCTCCTCGCCATAGCCTGGCGCGCTCTGGCGGATGTAGAGCAAGCGGTCTTCGTCGCGGTTCACCAGCGGTCGCAGCAGCACTCCCCGCACGACGCTGAAAATCGCGGCGTTCGCGCCGATGCCCAGCGCTAGAGTGAGCACCACGGTGATGGCAAGTCCCTTGCTATGCGCAAGCGAGCGCACCGCGACCTTCAGATCACGCATGAACAAGTCCAATGTCAGCATCGCCGTCCGGCCTCCTAACGATGTGGGATCGCGAGCAGTTTTTCCGGATTCGCGGTCGCCGCGAATCCCGGGGTTTCGGGGAACCACTCAGACCGAAAGAATATCCCAAGTTACGTGTTTCAATCCCTAAGGTTTTGAAAGAGCTGGATAAAGATCCCGTGAAGATGCAGGCACGCCGCCTTCCGCATAGTTCGACTCGTAAGCTAAGTGGAATAAAGCAGTTGTCCGACAGCGAACCGCGTCCAATCGCGCCCGATTGCGCGAATATGGGACGAAGCTGTCACGCTCCCGGACACCAGACACGCGTACAAGGGTTCGTAGGGACGCTGCTTGCTGCGCCCCAACTTGCCACGATGTCAACCCACGAGTCGGTACGCAGCGCTTACGGCCGAGCAACAAAACGCAAAGACTCGCCCCGCGCAACCCAACCAGAAATTCTCTGTGTCTCCGTGCTTCTGTGGCAGACGTTCCGCTACTCTTGCCGCAAGGCCGTCATCGGGTCCACGCGGCTCGCTCGCCGCGCCGGCACGAAACTCGCAAGCAGCGCGGCAATCACCAGCACCGGAATCATGATCGCGAAAGTCGCCGGGTCGGTCCCGCGCATTCCCTCAACGAGGTGCGCCAGCAAATGCGCCGCCGCCAAAGCTCCCAGGAATCCCGCAGCCACTCCCGCAAGAATCATTGCCAGGCTCTGCCGCAGCACCAGCCACATCACATCCGCGGGGCGCGCCCCCAACGCCATGCGCACTCCGATTTCCGGTACGCGCTGCCCGGTCAAATACGCCAACACGCCATAAATGCCGATGCACGCAAGCAGCAGCGCCAATCCCGCGAATATGCCGAACAGCGCCAATAAAAAACGTTGCCGCGCTAGAGTGCCCCGCGCGAGCTGCTCCATCGTGCGCACCTCGTACAACACTTGATCGCCGGTAGCTCCCCGCACTTCCTGCCGCAGCGCAGTCACCACGCTCAAAGGCGCGACATTCGTCCGCACCGCCACGGACATCAGTTCGGACCACCGCCGCAGGAGCTGATCAGGAAGCTGGGCGAAAGGATAATAAAATTGCGCGCGCACCGAAGCCTGGTCGTCGCCAGCGAGCCCCCAATGCCGCACGTGTCCTACAACGCCCACAATCGTAAACGGCCCATAGTCCATGTCCGGCATCCACAAGCGTTTCCCGATAGGGTCCAGCGCGCCGAAAGCGCTTTGCCCCAAAACGTCGTCAATTACGATGACGAGTTCTCCGCCGGCGCGATCCTCGTCACTGAAAAATCGCCCCTCGCGCAGCGGTATTCCCATCGTCTTCAAATAATCCGGCGATACGCAAGTCGCCAACGCCACCGGTCGGCGATTCTCCGGCGGCACGTCCGCGGTCGTCCAGTAACCGATTTGGTTGTTGCCCTCGCGCATCGGAACCGTATCTACGATTGCGACGGACCGCACACCCGGCACGCGGCTCGCCCGGCTCAAAACGTCCTGCCACGCCGGACGAATCTTTCCTGGATCCGCCAGCACTCCCGGCGAAAGCGCCATGCGCGTCACCAGCACATTCCGAACGTTCAAGCCGGGATCGAGCGACGACACTCGCAACAACATTCGCCCCAGCATCCCCGCCGCCACCAGCAGCACCACGGCAATCGCAATCTCGGAAATCACGAATGCGCTATACCAATGGCGCGCCGTTCCGGCAACCGTCCGCGCTCCGGCGCGCAGCGCCTGCTCCAGACCACGCGCGGGAGCGCGCAATGCAGGCGCGACGCCAAAAATAAGTCCGCTCAGCAGTGACACACCAATCGCAAATAGCATCACGCGCCAGTCGAGATGTACTTCCTGCGCGCGCGGCAAGCTGCCCGGCCACAACGCCACAAACGGCTGGATGCCAAGGTACGCGAGTAACACGCCCAGCGCTCCGCCCGCCAGCCCCAGCACCGCGCTCTCCGTCAGACATTGCCGTACCAGCCGTCCGCGGCTCGCGCCCAGTGCCGCGCGCATCGCAAGTTCGCGTTCGCGCGAAACGGCGCGCGCCAGCAGCAAGCTTGCGACGTTCACGCACGCAATCAACAGCACCAAACTCACCGCGCCCAGCAGCAGCCATAGCGTGGCCCGCACGTCCCCCACTTCCGGACGCAAACGCTCCACCAGAAATGTGCGCCCGCCATTCGTGTCTGCGTATTCCTTCGCCAGATGCAGTCCAATCAATCCTAATTCCGCCTGCGCGTTGGACAGATTCGCATCAGGCCGCAGCCGCGCAACCACATTCACGGGATGAGCCGCGCGATTCTGCAGATAGTTTGCGGCGTCTTGGCCTATCGGCGTATAAACGTCCGCTTCATCTCCGTACAGCCTGAATTCCGCGGGCGCGATGCCCACCACCGTGTACCGCTTCTGATCCAAAACCACGGACGTGCCCAGCACATCCGCCTTTCCGCCGAAGTGTTGCCGCCAGAAGCTGTAGCCCAGGATCATCACTGGCGCGCCGCCATGGCGGTCTTCTTCCTGCAGAAATTCGCGGCCCTGCGCCAGCTTCACGCCCAGCACGGAAAATAGGTTGGACGAAATCTCTCGCAGGTCCACATACTCGGGCTGTCCGGGCTCGCTGACTGTCCCTCCGTTGTAAAGCGCCCCGGCAATCTCCAGCGACCGGCTCGCGCGCTGGCAATCAAGAAAATCCGGATACGCAACATTTTGTTCGCCATAAATTTTCGAATTCCACGTGTCGTTGTGGCCGTGCACGGCTACCAGCCTGTCAGGCTCGGGATAAGGCAGCGGCTTCAGCAGCACACCATTGACCACCGTGAACATCACGGTCGTCGCTCCAACTCCAAGCGCCAACGTCAGCAGAGCCACCGCCGCGAATCCAGGATTCTTACCGAGCATGCGCAGAGCAAAGCGTGTGTCTTGCAGAAAATCGTCCACCCAGCGCGTGCCGCGTGCGTCGCGGCACTGCTCTTTCACTTGTTCCGCGCCGCCCAGCGCCAGCCGCGCCAACCGGCGCGCTTCTTCGGGGCTGCGTCCTTCCGCAACGAGCTCGCGCGCGTGCTGTTCCAGATGAAACCGCAGTTCCTTTTCGAGCTGCTCTTCCATTTCCTTTCGCCGCCAGAGGCGCTGCCACCAGCTCATTCCGCACCTCCCTGGGACATCTTCAGAATCAGCCCGACCGCCGCCGTCAAGCGCTCCCAACTCGCCGCTTCTGTTTCGAGCTGCGCACGTCCTTTGCGCGTCAGCCGGTAGAACTTCGCCTCCCGCCCGGTATCGCTCTCTTCCCAATCGCCAGCAAGCAATCCGCGATTTTCGAGGCGATGCAGAGCAGGGTAGAGCGACCCCTGCGGCACCTGCACCACGTCGCGCGAAACCTGCTGCAACCGCTGCGCGATCGCGTACCCATGCACCGGCCCCAGCGCCACAACCTTCAAGATCAAAAGGTCCAAAGTCCCCTGCGGAAGATCCGACTTCGCGCTCATCGCGACACCTCGCTCTTCTACATATCTACCACTCAACGTGTAGAAGCGCAAGGCGTGCGTGAGTGTGCCCGCCACGCGAACCTCGGGGCCATCGCGGTTTTGCAGTGCGTGGAAATAAGCTACGAATCAGGAGCGGGTAGACCGAGGGGAATATCCAGAAAGCAGGCAAGAACGCCTGTCAGTGGGTTCTAAGCGCAGAATTTCTCTGTGTCTCCGTGCCTCTGTGGCAGAAGGGAAGTAAACGACCTAGTGCGCGGCAGGCTCTGCGGCAGGATGCATCCCGTGCTGCGGCACTTCGTGGACTCCTCGTAGAGGTTGTTCCAAATGAAATCGGAAAAGTTGATTCAGCGGACCGGCGCCCTTGCCGATCGCGTACGATTTTTCAATGGCCTTCGTCACGTAAGCCTTCGCCAGAATCACAGCTTCGCGCAATTGCTGGCCGATCGCCAGTTGCGCCACGATCGCCGATGAAAATGTGCAGCCTGATCCATGCGTGTTGGGGCTTTTCACGTGGTCGCCGCCGAATGTTTCCACTTCCGTGCCGATGCACAGCACGTCCGTCGGCTTATCCAGGTGCCCACCGGTAACCACCACGGCCTGGGCGCCCATTTCCACCAGCTTCAGTCCCGCTGCCTTCATCCCCGCGACGTCTTTCACTTCCATCCCGGTCAAAAATTCCGCCTCCGGCACATTCGGCGTAATCACGCTCACGCGCTTCAGCAATTCATCGCGCACGAATTTCAGTCCGGAAGTATCCAGCAATTCCGCATTGCCCGCCGTCGGACGGAAAACCGGATCGAGCACTACATGCGCGAATTTATGCTTATCCAGAAGTTCCGTAACCACCGAAGCATTTGCACGATTCGCCAGCATTCCGATCTTAACGCCGGCGAGCACCATGTCCTCCGCCAGCGTATCCAGCTGCGCGCGCAAGGTCGCCGAAGGCGTCGCGTGCACCGAAACCACTCCCTGCGTGGATTGCACCGTCAGCGCCGTCACCGCCGCCACGCCGTAGCAATTGTGCGCCGCAAAAGTTTTCAGATCGGCCGCCACGCCGGCACCGCAAGACGGATCGAACCCCGCAATCGTCAGAAGAATTGGTGGAGCATGGCCCGTGCTGTTCACATGGTTACTCAATTCGAGGAGCCCTCCGCGCAAGGGGTATGCAGACAACTATGCCGGCGCTGCCATTTTTCGCATTGGCGCACCGGCTAAGCAAAATGTACGCGCGTTCTCACGCGATGCGCAAGAAAAATATTCGGATGTGAACCGCGATCACGGCAAGTATGAGAGAAACTTAATTGCGAGGACTGATTACGGAAAAAGGCCGCGCACCAGCGTCGCATCCGCCACGCGTCCGACGGCCAGCGCGTACGCTCCAGTGCGCAGATGTGTACGATGCTTCCGCGCCGTCTCATGCACTTCGTGAAACGCACGGCGCATCACCAAATCCAACTTCGCGTTCACTTCCGCTTCCGACCAGAAGAAGCTCTGCAGATCCTGCACCCACTCGAAGTAACTTACTGTCACGCCCCCGGCATTCGCCAGCACATCCGGAATCACCATCACGCCCTTGCGCGCCAGCACTTCATCCGCATGAGGCGTCGTCGGCCCGTTCGCCGCTTCCGCGATAATTTTCGCCTTGATCTGGTCCGCATTGTTCAAGGTAATCGCGTTTTCCAGGCCCGCGGGAACCAAAATGTCGCACTTCATCGTCAGCAAATCGTCATTCGAAATGCGCGAAGTCCCCGGCATCCCCACCACGGTCCCGGAACGCTCCTTGTAACGCATCGCTTTCAGCGGATCAATTCCGCGCGAATTAAAAACGCCGCCGCGCGAATCGCTGATCGCCACCACGCGCGCTTTTTTCTCCGCGAAAAGCTTCGCCGCGATCGAACCGGCGTTGCCAAATCCTTGAATCGCGACGCTCGCGCCGCGCACAGACATTTTCTTTACCTTGCAAGCCTCTTCCACCGCGATCACGCAGCCGCGCGCGGTCGCTTCGTTGCGTCCCTCGGACCCGCCGATCGAAATCGGCTTGCCCGTCACCACGCCCAGCGACGAATGTCCCTTGGTCATCGAATACGTATCCATGATCCAAGCCATCGTCTGCGAATCCGTATAAACGTCCGGCGCCGGAATATCCTGCTCCGGCCCGATAATCGGCAAAATTTCCGCCGCAAACCGCCGCGTCATGCGTTCGAGTTCGGGCTTGCTCATCCGCTTCGGATCGCAAATCACTCCGCCCTTCGCGCCGCCGTAAGGAATATTCACCGTCGCGGTTTTCCACGTCATCCACATCGCCAAAGCTTTCACTTCATCCAGCGTCACCGCCGGGTGATAACGAATCCCGCCCTTCGCCGGCCCGCGCGCGACGTTATGCTGCACGCGAAACCCGCTGAACACCTTGATCTGCCCGTTATCCATCTTGGTCGGAATGGAAACTTCCAGCACGCGCTTCGGCGTGCGCAAAATCTGCCGCAATCCCTGATCGAGCTTCAAATATTCCGCCGCGATATCAAACTGGATCTGCGAGATGCGGTAAGGGTTCAGATCCTCACGCGGCGCAATCCGCGGAATGGGCTGCATGTTCGCCGGTTTCACAACGGTAGCCATTAAGTCGTCCTTCCTGACGTGCCTGGAATTGCTAAGTGATAACTGCGGGGCCTGTAACTCTTACGCGAATCGAAGTTTATTCGAGCCGCGCTGGATGTCAATGGAAACCACGGTTAAAACATGAAATGTTCGTGCCCATACACCCCGAATTATGTCTCCGAGTCAACTGGCACGCGCATCTAGGCTGTTGAAAATAAGACACTTGTTGCGGCACCCGGTCCGATATCACCCCGCAGCTCCATAGCTTACCATCGGCCGCCTCCCGCCAAATTCCGCATTGACCCCGCCTCCCGCGCAAGCTACGCTCCCCTCGCTTGTTTCCCGCACCTCGAAACAAGCGGGATTTCCATCGGCACCGCACACCGCGCCGCAATCTGGAAAGTTCCGGCGCGCGTACTCACTAGGAGACGCAATTACTCAGACGGGGGAGCAGCGAGCGCAGTTGAAGGCCTCGGACGCGATGCTCGTCGCCAGAATCGTCCAGCGTGATGAGTCGGCGCTCGCCGCGCTATACGACCGTTACGCCGGAATGCTCTCGTCTGTCCTAAATCGCATTCTGCGCGATACCCAGGCAGCCGAAGAGATTCTGCAGGACATCTTCTACCAGTTGTGGCGCACCGCATCGAAGTTCGACCCCGAGCGCGGCTCGTTGCCCGGTTGGCTGCTGGTAATTGCGCGCAATCGAGCCATCTCCCGTCTGCGGCGGCACAATCCCGCGTCCGGCGAAGAATTGATGGACAACACGGTGATCGTCCCTGCGAATCTCGAAAGCGCGGTCGCCCAGCAGCAATTGCTCGGCAAAGTAAAAAGCGCCATGGAAAATTTGCCCAAGGAACAGCGCGCCACTCTCGAGCTCGCCTATTACGAAGGCCTGACGCATAGCGAGATCGCCGCTCGTACCGGAGACCCGCTCGGCACCGTAAAGACGCGCCTGCGCACCGCAGTGGAGACACTGAAACGGAATTTGCAAATATGAGCGGCACACATCCAACTCGGCTGGAAGATTTCGATCTCTACGCGCTCGGCGCGCTCGATGCCGACGAAAAGGTACTGATCGAAGCGCACGTGGCTTCTTGCCCCGACTGCGCGCAAAAAGTCGCCGAAGCCCAAGGCCGCATGGCCCTGCTTGCCTTTGCCGCGCCGCGCGTCGAGCCTTCGCCCGGCGTGAAAGAAGTCCTGATGCGCCGGCTGCATTCCACCGCCGAAGGCCCCGGCGGCAGCGTCCCCGCGCCCGCACGCTCGCCGGAACCCCCCGGCGGAATTTTCGGCCGCTGGTGGGCCGTGCTGCTTCCGCTCTCTGGAGCGCTCGCGCTAGCCACCATCCTGCTCTGGCTGCACAACGTGCAACTCGATCGCCAGCTAGCCGACCTGCGCTCGACCGTAGTGGCCCAACAAAAGCAGCTCGACGACTCTCACCACATGGCCGACCTGCTAGCTGCGCGCGACACTATCGTCGTTAAGCTCTGGGAGCAGAAAACGCCAACCGCCGTCGGCGCGCGCGTCGTCTACAATTCCCGCGAAGGAATGCTGATGTACGACGGCGTCTTGCCGCCCGCTCCCGCCGACAAGGTCTATCAGATCTGGCTAGTTCCGATGAAAGGCGCGCCCATAAGCGCGGGATGGTTCACGGGCAGGCCCGATAGGCCCGGCCGCATGATGATGAAGTTGCCAGCAGGCCTAAACGCAAAAGAATTCGCAGTCTCGCTAGAACCAGCCGGCGGCATGCCCCAACCCACAGGCCCCATGGTCCTAATCGGCCCAGTCAGCTAGCGCCGCCGGGGAAAAAACGCCACAGAGGCGCAGAGCCACAGAGAAAACTAGAAATAGTAAAGACGTGAAACGGAGTGGCACCGCTTGTCGATAGCCGCGCGGTTTTGCAGTTGCAGCCCTAAATGTTTTCTCTGTGTCTCTGTGCCTCAGTGGCAGAAGTTTACGGTCGAGCCCCGGCAGGAATCTTCTCCACGCCCATATATGCCCGCAGCGCCTCGGGAATCACCACCGACCCATCCGCCAACTGATAATTTTCCACCAAAGCGATCCAAGTCCTACCCACAGCCAATCCCGATCCATTCAAAGTGTGCACAAACTCCGATTTCTTCGCGCCCGCAGACTTAAACCGTATCCCCGATCGCCGCGCCTGAAACGCCTCCGTATTCGAACAAGAAGAAATCTCCATGAACTCCCCAGCCGAAGGCAGCCACACCTCAATGTCGTAAGTCTTCGCCGAAGCAAACCCCATATCCGCCGTACAAAGCTGCATCACGCGATAATGCAATCCCAAACGCTGCAAAACCGCTTCCGCATTCGCCACCAAAGTTTCCAGTTCGTCGTAACTCTGCTCCGGCCGCGCAAACTTGAACATCTCCACTTTCTGAAATTGATGCTGCCGCTTCAAACCGCGCGTGTCGCGCCCCGCAGCCCCCGCTTCCGACCGGAAACACGCCGTCCAAGCGCACACCTTCAGCGGCAAATCGTCGCCATTCAAAGTTTCGTCGCGATGCAGGCTGGTCAATTCCACTTCGGAAGTCGGCGTCAGCCACAAATCCGTGCCTTCCAGATGAAACATATCCGCCGCGAATTTCGGCAATTGCCCCACGCCCGTCAGCGAAGCCGTATTCACCAGAAACGGCGGCAGAATTTCCGTATAGCCGTGCTCCAGCGTGTGCATATCCAAAAAGAAATTCGCGAGCGCCCGTTCCAGCCGCGCCCCCAATCCCTTGTAAACCGCGAACCGCGCCCCCGCGATTTTCACCGCCGCGTCAAAATCCAGAATCCCCGCGCCCTCGCCGATCTCCCAGTGCGGACGCGCCTTGAAATCAAACGACGGCGGCGATCCCCACCGCCGCACTTCCACATTGTCCGCCGCCGATGCGCCCACCGGCACGCTAGCGTGCGGAATATTCGGTATCGTCAGCAAAAAATTCTTCAGCTGCTCGTCCAACTCGCCGATGCGCTCATCGTCCCGCTTGATTTTGTCCGAGACTTCCTTCATCACCGCCAAAATCGCCGACGCATCTTCGCCGGCCTTCTTCATCCGCGCGATCCCCTCGCTAGCCTTATTCCGCTCAGCCTTCAACCGCTCCGCAGAAGTAATAAGCGCCCGCCGCTCCGTATCCAAAGCCCGAAACGGCTCCAGATCGAGCGGCTTCCCGCGGTCCCGCCCCATCTTCTCAATCACATCCAAATGTTCCCGCACATAATTTAAATCCAGCATAGGCGAAGCAGAATACATGAAAGCAGTGACGAGTGAAAAGCCAGGACTGGGAACGCTAAATGTCGCGACGCCCTACAGAGTCAGTGAATGGCAGTATACTGAGTGCCAGCAGCAGATGGCTGTCGTGAAGATCAATCCGATGAAGCTCCTCGGGCCATGGACTACTGGCTTTGTGCTGGACTATCACAGCGTCAGCGCGGTTCCAACCGGTGATCCGTACCATCCTTTTGACATCAAACGTACGGACCTCGGAGAACTGCTTTACCGATTCAAGTACGGCGGTGAAGCAAAAGTTCAAGGCGATATAGTGGACACGGCGGGGGACTATCTGAGTAAATGGAAGCCAGAAGTGGACTGCGTTGTGCCGGCACCTCCATCATTTAAGCGCAATTCTCAACCAGTCTTTGAGCTTGCACGACAGTTGGCCGCCCGGTTCACAATTGACTTTTGTCCTGACGCGGTACGTAGGGTCAAAGACACGCCCTCGATGAAGAACATCGCGGATTGGTTTGAAAGACAGAAAGTACTTGCTGAAGCCATTCAAGCAGGCGCGACTGACGTCAAGGACAAATCCATTCTACTGTTTGATGACTTGGTCCAGTCGGGATCAACCCTTGGGCGAGTGTCTGAAGTGCTGCAAAAGTCCGGCGGTGCAAAGGCCGTATATGTTTTAGCATTGACGCGCACAAGATAATGGCAATCAAAAGCAAACCAAAAGTCTTCATCGCAGGTTCAAGGCGTCTATCGCGCTTGGGTGCGGATGTTTGGCAGAGGATAGACAACATTATCGAGAAGGGGCTCACCGTTCTCGTTGGTGATGCGAATGGTGTAGACAAGGCGGTGCAGCAGTATCTGGCGGGTCACGGCTATGGCAGCGTCAGGGTTTTCTGCATGGAAGGAGGCTGTCGGAACAACGTAGGCCAATGGCCGACTCGCGTAATTGCCTCGCCCGATGCCTCCCGACACGATTTCGCGCACTATTCCACAAAAGACCGAGAGATGGCGCGTGAGGCCGATTACGGATTGATGCTGTGGGATGGCCGGAGTCGCGGCACTCTCACCAGCGCTATTGACCTGGTTCGAAGAGGCAAGCCGGTCGTCATATATCTATCACCGCGGAAGTCTTTCCATGAAGTGCGCGATTCGAGCCAGCTTGCTGACGTCCTTAGGCGCGTGGATCCCTCGGTTCTTGAAGTCCTCGACAGCGATTTACAATCATTAGTCGCGGGATGCCAAGCGAACCGACCCGGATCAGCGCGCCTGTTCTGAACCTTGAGTGAGGTGGAGGGTCCCCTGTCCCGGATCGATCAATCGCGAGCATCAGCTTTGCGAGTTATAGGGACCGCCTGTTCGTTCTTTTGCCGGACACGCTGTGCTTTCTTGAAGTTGCCGCCTTGGCGAGTTAGAGATCGCAAATTGGGCGGCAGGATTCGCAGCATCAGCACCTCGATGTCATGCAACATATTGGGATTCTCGATCGCGTACCAACTGAAGTGATCCCAGAGTTGTCAACGCCGTTTGCTTCTGCTTGCCCCGAGGACTCGACTCTTTTATTCGGCCTTTTCCAACGTACATTGGCATCGACCCATCGAAGAGAACATAAACTCCGACTCCAAGTTTCCCGCGCGGGATTTGGTTTATGTTTGCATCGTTTCTCGCCCACATTGTTCCGTATTGCGTAACGATCTGCACGTGTCTCCTTTCGTTACCGTCGCCGGCAGATAGGCGCCTACTGCTTCGTCCAGTCCGCAACAATCAATTCGCACACCTTTTTCACGCCACCCTTGATGCCTCCGCCTTCTTTCGTTTGCAAGAGGTCCCCATTCTTGTCGGCGACCTGCATCTGGTTGTCGCGCGCAAACAATCCAACCTCGATGTGATTCAAGAGCACGGTGTAGTCGGCCATCTGTTGATTGACTGTCACGCGCACGCCAGGACACTCCTTCTCAAAATCCTTGCTCATCTCCATCGACTGGTCCCGCCGTGCATTCCACGTGTTGCCGTGGCTCGCTGATTGTAAGAATACGCGGGGCAGCTGTCGGCTCGTTGTTGGAGCGTTCTGCGCAGGCTGCTGCTGCGACGGAGCATCTGTCTGTGGAACCGGCGCCGAGGTTGTCTGAGCCTGAGTCGACACGACCGGTGTGGGCGTTGGCGTCGCAGGCTGTGCTTGCGTCGAAGCCTGCTGGATCGGTCGGCAGGCTTGGGCACCAAAAATCGTTTCCCCCTGATAAGTAAATCCGCCCGAATCGGCCAGGTTTCTGCACATCCACTTCGACGTATCCGGGTTCTGCGCTGACGCCACGCTGGAAACCGTCAGCAGCGCTAAAATTGCCACGGCTGTTCTCATCTCTTCCTCAGTATTCGTTGATTTCTTGCTCGTCGGCGCAGGCTCAGCCGTCTACGTACCAAAATGGGACAGGGCGATGTGCCCCACAATGGTACTTTTCCCAATTAGGTAATAGACGCTAGCGCAAACTCGGTATTCCGCGGCGAACGCGGCATGCCAATCTGTGTCCTCGAATTGACACACGCAAGCGCGTCATCTGCGCGACACGCGCGCCGTCGGCGAGTTTGAAAATTAGCGAACGCCGCTGATGGGATTCCGTGACGAGGACTGCGGCGGAGGGGTTGCAGGGCTGGGCTAACCCGCAGAGTTCTCAGATTAAGGACGTAGCCGGGAACACACGCTACTCCACATTTCAGAAGTTGGGTTCAATGTTGTGTTGTGCACAGCAGAGCCGTGCTTCCAGTGTGGTTACAAATGGGTTCCTGCTGACCTGCACCAGACGCGACGCCCCGGCGCTCTCCTTGTGAATGATCGGAGAGCCGCCGGGGATCAGGGCCTCCTTGGGTACTCGGTAAAGATCGCCCGACCCGCGTTCGACGTATGCGCCGGCTTCGTTAAGTTCATCCCACGCGACTTCAGCCAGCGTAACCCGCGATTGGGGTTGAACTGACCTGTTTCTCACCTGTTCCATTTTTTAGTCTCCTTTCCTTTCTCTCGTGGGTCAGGTGTGCCCCGGCCAACCCCATCATTACTGCGCCGCGAAAGAGCCTGTCAATGCGCAAAAGTACGGGCGTAAAAATTGCCGGCGAAGCCCGTTGACTGCACCGAAACCCGGGAATAAACTTGCCGTCTCCGGTCGGAATACCTCGCGCAAGCCTCCGCGCTCTCGATCTAATCTTTTCAGCCTGTTGCCCTTCCGGGTTGTTTTATAACTGGTAAACATTCACAAAATGTGGTAACGTGAGTCGGGGCACTTTTCAGTCCCGCTGAGGACGCGACATGGAGATCGGCGCATCACCAACTTGGGCACCGACGGCAAAACGAACCAGACGCTCGCGCCAGCGTGTTCTTACCACTTCCGCGAGCCAACACGCCCAAACGCCTGCTCAGAACGTTCGCGTCGGACGCATTTCTAATCGCAACAAGACCGCATTCAAAAACGTCGCCAACTCCATCAATGCAAACGAGAAAGGGTTTTCTAATCGCAACACGAATCTACTTTCCGCGTCCTCAAGACAATGTCGCCCGCAACACACCAATCACTACTCACGAATCACCACTCACAAGATTTCTAATCGTCACACCTCGCGATTAGAAAACGCTATAAGTCATACAAAAAAAAGCACAGCGACCAAGTCCAATCGTCATTTTATTGAGGTTCTGGGGCTCACGAATCTCGCCTTCCCCGGTCAAAACGTGTTCGCAAAATGCAATCCGCAAGCCACCAATCACTACTCACCAATCACCAATCACACCTTTCCACGCAGCTTCCACACAATCTGCCGCATGATCCCCGTCCACATATCCGCATCCCGCGACGGCAAATTCAGCCGCCTTACCAGCCGACGCACTCTTTCATCCGCATCCGCCACTTTGCGCAGATCAAGGAACCCGCTGGCGCTCAGCGCTTCCGTCAACACCGTGGTAAACCGCTCGAGCTCGCCCGCCGTCGCCGGCTCCAGCTTCTCCGACGGCTTCTCAAATCGGCCGACGAACTTCGCTTGGTTCTTCGATCCGCGAATCAGCTCGTACAAACACACCGCCACAGCCTGCCCCAAATTCATCGAAATATTCTGCGCCGAGGTGGGAACGTGCAGCAGCCAATGGCAATGGCTCAAATCCTCATTCGTCAATCCAAATTTCTCGGAGCCGAAAAGCAGCGCCACACCATTCGACGCCACGCGCTTCCTCGCGCCCTTCTTTCGCGGACCTTCCCGCCCGCTCGCCGCTCCGCGAGCCAGCATCTTGCGAATGATCTTCGCGCCATCTTCCAGGCGCCGCAGCGGATGGTGCAATTCGCGGTGGCCCACAGCCGTAGTGCCAACGACCAGCCGGCAATCGGCAACGGCCTCCGCCACGCTTTCGAATTCCTCGGCCTTCGCGAGCACCGGCGCGGCCCCCACCGCCGAACGCGCCTCGCGATACGCCGGCTCGTACGGCGTCACTACGCGCAAATGCGCAAAACCAAAATTGCTCATCGCGCGCGCCGCCGCACCAATGTTCAAAGGATTGCGCGTGGACACCAACACCACACGCAAATTATCAAGGTCAGCCGCAGCGCTCATCCGCGCCTATTCTACGGCACCCACACGCTACCGCAACGTGACCAGCACCTCGATCTTGCCCGTGCCCGAAGCCAGCGGCTGCAACGCCTTACCGATCACCGCACCAGTCAACTTCGCCGAGTTGCTCCCGCGCATCGCATATCCCCGAGTGGATGACGTGACCAACAAATCCCCACGCGAAATCGCTCCATTCTCCGCGCTCACATTGCAAGGAACAATGCCAACCACAGCCATGGGAATTTCCGCTGCGAGCTTCGGATCCTCAGAAGTATGCTCACTGCCGGTAACGCCAGGCTTCGTCGAATACACCCCAGCCACCAAAGTCGAATACGGCGCACTCGACAGCGCAAACCGCCGGTCCGCGCGCGTGTCTATCACCAACACGTCGCCGGGCTCATATTTCGCCTTCGGCGCCGCCGTGCCCACAGACTCCGCAAAATCCGCTCCGCCCGTCTGCGTGCCGCCGTCGAAAAATCCCTTGCCGGTGCTATCAATGCGAGCACGCGTGTATGTCTTATATGTGGCGGGATCATCTGCTCCCCCCGCGCCGGAATATCCAAATTGAAACCGAAAATTGTCCGGCTGGTTGCGCAGCGCAAAGAGCATGTCGCCGTGGCTGGTATGCCCGAACGTATCCGAAGCGAGCAGCACAAAGCTCCGCGTGGGATCGATCGAAGCCTGGTCGCCGCCCAGCACATCGTAGGCGGCAGCGTACAACCCGCCATAGTCGTCCACATCACCGACCCAGAAATGTGCCGACGCGTTGCACGAATAGGGATCCAGATAAATCGTCGTGGTACTGCAGAGCTTGTGCTCGTTGTGCACGGAAAAATCCTTCGCGGAAGTTTCCAGCACACCGGGATATTCCACCGCCATCCCGTATTTGTAGGGAGCGATCAGGTAATCCTTATTGGGCGTCGTCGACGGCGGGTGGCTAGCGTCAATCGTCACGGCATCCGGAACACAAAAGAAATTGGCCTGATCGGAAGCAGACTGCGGACTGCCGCTGGTGCGATCGCAGTAAGCGCGGCTTACGCGGAAATGGTATTGCGGGCCGGCTTCGCCGCTGGAGAGCGAAACGATGTCCTTGCTGTCTTGCGCCACCGCCACTTCTCCGTAGTCGTTCGCCATGGACGAAGCATTTGCGTAGTCCCAGGGGAATTGCGAGTGTTGCTGCTGCTGCGCGCAAAAACTGAGGCCGAGACACCCAAGAATTACAATGAATAAAGTTAGACGGGACATGAAGTCGCGATCTCCTTTCGTTCATAAGAATTATGGACCAGCGCTGGGACGCTTGGCACTGACATCTTCGACCGAGAACGGACGCGAGCATTAGATGACGATGGATTCCTGGTATTCGCCGAAGGCGCGACGGAGCGCATCGGAAATTTCGCCTACCGTGGCGTACGATTCGACGGCGGCGAGGATCGCGGGCATGAGATTTTCGGTGGTATGCGCGCGGCGCTCGATTTCAGCGAGCGCGGAGTTTGCTCGCGCAGCATCGCGGCGCGCGCGCAACGCATGCAGCCGCGCCACTTGTGCGCGTTCGATTTCCGGATCAATGCGCAGCGTGGGAATCAACCTTTCTTCTTCCGCTTGGAAGCGATTCACGCCGACAATCACCTGCTCGCCGGAATCCACGGCTTGCTGGTATTCGTAGGCGGATTTTTGAATTTCCTGCTGCACGTAGCCGGTCTCAACGGCGCGCAACATTCCGCCCATCGCGTCAATCTTCGAAATGTAATCCCGCGCACCGGCTTCGATTTCGTCAGTCAATTTTTCGATGGCATACGAACCCGCGACAGGATCAATCGTATTCACGACGCCCGTTTCTTGCGCGATGATTTGCTGCGTGCGCAGCGCAAGCAGTGCTGACTGCTCGGTAGGCAGCGCGAGGGCTTCGTCCAGCGCATTGGCGTGCAGTGACTGGCAGCCCCCAAGGACCGCTGCCAAAGATTGCAAGGCCACACGCACCAGATTGTTTTCAGGCTGCTGCGCAGTGAGCGAAGAGCCGGCGGTCTGCGCGTGGAAGCGCAGCATCAGCGAACGCGGATCGCGCGCCTGGAAACGCTCGCGCATCGTCTGAGCCCAGAGGCGGCGAGCGGCTCGGAACTTCGCGATCTGCATGAGCAGCTCGTTGTGCGAATTGAAGAAAAACGAAAGCTGCGGCGCGAATTCGTCCACGGCGAGCCCGGCTGCCACGGCGGCTTCCACGTAGGCAATGCCGTTCGCGAGTGTGAAAGCGACTTCTTGCACGTCGGTCGAACCCGCTTCCCGAATGTGATAGCCGGAAATCGAAATGGCGTTCCAATTGGGAATCTCGTGGCGGCACCACGCAAAAATATCGGTAACGATGCGCATCGCAGGGCGCAGCGGGTAAATGTAAGTCCCGCGCGCCATGTATTCCTTCAGGATGTCGTTCTGCACCGTGCCGGCGAGTCGTTTCAGATTCGCGCCTTGCTGCTTCGCCACGGCGACGTACAGCGCCAGCAGAATCGCGGCGGTCGCATTGATCGTCATCGAAGTGGAGACGCTCTCGAGCGGAATCCCGTCCAAGAGTGTTTGCATGTCTTCTAACGAATCAATCGCGACGCCCACTTTTCCGACTTCGCCCTGCGCGAGCGGATGATCGGAATCCATGCCGATTTGCGTGGGCAGGTCGAACGCGACGGAAAGGCCTTTCACACCCTGCGCGAGCAAGTAACGGTAACGCTGGTTCGACTCGATGGCGCTGCCGAAGCCAGCGTATTGGCGCGTGGTCCAGAGGCGCCCGCGATACATCGTGGGATAGACGCCGCGACTGAAAGGGAATTCGCCGGGATAGCCCAAGTCACGTTCGAAGTCCCAGTCCTGCAAGTCGTCAGAAGTGATAACGGCTTCCATCGGAAGGCCGGAAGGCGATGCAGCCTTGCGCTCATGCTGGGCCGGAGATTTGCTGGTGGGGTCAGTCATCAGCGTACGCGGCGTGCTCGGCGAAAAGACGTGAACGCAAAGACCAGCATCGTGACGGCATAGACGATCGTGAATCCCAGGAGCCAGGCCGCGGGGCGGCTGTGCCACAGTCGCCAGGCGATACTCGCAAAGTAGAGGGCGAAGAGCGCGAAAACCGCGCCGGTGGCTTCGTGAAAAAGCTGGCGTGCAGCGCGCCACACGACGCGCAGCGTGACTTTCGCGGAGTTCCACAGCGTCGAATAGAAGCCTGCCGCCACAGCACAATTCTAGTACACATTCGGGTCCGGCCAGCGTGGAGTAATTGGCCGCGCGGAGGCGGACTCGTAACAACCGGCGGCCAAGCTGCGGACACGAGACACGTTATTCGGTGTAAGAAACCGGACGGGCTGGTAGGTAACTGTAGGGTTTCGTGTTGCGCACCAGGGTCTTGTTTCGGGCTGGCGAGCGCCTTAAGATTGGTATAGAAAGGGTTTTCATAGGAGGTGATGCCCTTGCAACTCGATGATCGCATGAAGCAACTACTGCGAGAGCTGGGACACGCCATCAACGACACGGTGTCTGATTCCGACCGGATTGCGGAAGCGATTTCGGGAGTACGTTCGGCGGGCTTTGACATCGTGCTGAAGCTGGACGCCACGATCGGCCTGGCGCGGCGTTCCGCGCAAGATGCCAAAATGACCACGCAAGACCGCCGTTTTTTGGAATCCCTGCACATCCGCGTGGACGACGAAATCATGGACGAAGAGGCCATCGAGCCGCGCGTGGAAATCACCGCGCAAGACATTAAATTCTTGAAGTCCCTGAAGATTTCCTTCGATGAAGAACTATAGAATTTTCGCCGCAGCGATTCTGTGCGCCGGTGTTGCCTCACTGGCGCCCACGCCAGTTCGCGCGCAGATTACCGGCGATTCCTCGGCGCCGGCTGTGGTGGTGAAACAAACCCCGGTGAAAGCGCGCTGGCTGAAGGCGGAAGTGATTCACGCGGATCAGCAGACGATCATTGTTCGCGAAGCAGACGACGAGATGAAGATTCACACTTTCACCTACTCGGAGAGAGCCAAGAACAAGATCAGCAGGGTGCTGGACGCGGGCGGCTATCAGACCGGCGACCACGTGAAGATCCGCTGGATTCCCGGCACCGCGGAAGCTTTGGACATCAAGGGCAGACCTTCCCCGGCAATTTGATTTTGGCAACGCCAGCACTTCGCTGGCACCGTAGCAATTTGCAATGATTCGCCCCCCCGCCGTTTCCGGCCGCTTTTATCCATGCGATACGAAGGAACTGTCACGCTCAGTCGCTGAATACGTTCCCGGCGGCGGCGCGAGACTTGCGGCGCGCGGTTGCGTGGTGCCGCACGCGGGGTGGATGTATTCGGGCCACGTCGCCGGAGCCGTGTATGCTTCGCTCGAAATTCCTTCGCGCTGCATTCTCCTCGGGCCGCGGCATTTTCCCCGCGGCGAAGCCATGGCAATTTTATCGGAAGGAAGCTGGCGGACGCCGTTTGGCGAAGCGCGCATCGATGCGGAATTGGCCGGGGAACTGAAGTTCGCGTGCCCGCGCTTGCGCGAAGATGCCGTGGCGCACGAACGGGAACATTCGCTCGAGGTGCAGATTCCGTTTTTGCAGCAGCTCGCGCCGGATTTTCGATTCGTTCCCGTGGTGCTGGCGACGGACCGTTATCCGGTGCTGGAGGAGTTAGGGCACGCGGTGGCGAAAGTGGTGGCGGCTCACGCCGCGGAACATGTGCTGGTGATCGCCAGCACGGACATGAATCATTACGAGAGCAACGCCGTCACTCGCGCGAAAGATGAACGCGCCATCGCGCGGATTCTGGCGCTCGATCCGCGAGGACTGTACGACACGGTGCGTGGCGAGGGCATCACCATGTGCGGCTACGCGGCAACCACGGCGATGCTCGTGGCGATGCGCGACCTGGGAGCGAAAGATGTGGAGCTGGTGCGTTATGCAACTTCCGGGGATGTGACGGGAGAGCGCGACGAAGTTGTGGGATACGCGGGGTTGATCGTTCGTTGAACGTGGGTCGTGATTCGGGCGCGTAAGTTCCGGCGGGTCAAAAAATCAAAGTCAAAAGATCTAACACAGAAGCCACAGAGAAAACCTCAGGAGCACGGCCACTCGAACCGGGCCGTTCGCCGATCTCCGTTTGACCGTTATTCGACGTTTATCGAAAGGTTCAGCGTCGGGTTGGGCGTGACGCCCGCGCCGCTGAACGTAATCACCACATTCTGGTCCAAACCGACCGGCGTTCCCGGATTTGTAGGGCCGCCTCCACCACCAACGCCTCCCCCACCGCAAGAGGCAATCGCAGTGAGCGCCGCAATTGCCAGAATCGTGCACGCCATGCTCCAGCGGCGCCGGTCGACGCCGAAGCAAGCGAACAACATAAGCGCGCACAAGGTGCAAGCCAGCGCGAATATCCCTCCGAGCATCCACCATCCAAACCCTCCTGGACGTTTACCGGATTGTGGGAACACAACGGAAGCAGCAGTGGTTTGGAACGTAAGACTCACCATTGCGGTGGTGGTGCCGCTGCTGAGAACTACCGACGACGTGCTGAAGCTGCAAGTCGTTTTCGAAGGCATTCCGGAGCATAGAACCGGAGAAAGCGGAATTGTCCCGCCGTAGCCGTTCATGCCGGTGAACGTAATCGTTGTGGATCCGTTCGCGCCGGGCGCGCTGATCGGAACCTGGGTCGGGCTGGCTGTCACTGTAACCGTGGGCGCCGGACTCACTACTTCCGCTGTCGAACCAGTGGACGTTGAATAGTTTGAGTCGCCGAAGTAAGTGGCGAACACAACCTGCGTGCCGGCTGATAGCGTGGTAGTGATCAGCTGGGCCTTTCCACTGGCCAGAATCATTACGTTGCCGATGGGGTACTGCGAACCTTGCGCACTGTTGGCGGCGTAGAACTGCAAAGTGCCCGTGGGAGCGGGACCGCCCGCAGTGGTGGGCGCGACCTGCGCCGTGAGAGTTACGCTTGAGCCCTGCGAGATTGCGGCGTTCGACGTGGTCACGGTGGTAGTTGATGCCAAAAGATTCACTGTCTCCGAAACGAGCGCTGACGAACTTTGGTAGTTCGTGTCGCCACTATAAGTGGCGATCACCGTAAGATTCCCTCCGGGCAGCATTGAGGTCGTAAGTTGGGCCTGTCCGTTCGTCAAAGTGGCGCTGCCGAAGGCGACGGCGTTGGCAGTGAACTCTACGGTTCCGGTCATCGCCGGGCTGCCGGTTTGTTGCGGCGTGATTACAGCGGTGAAGGTGACGTTCGCTCCGTGCTGGATGGTAGGACTCGAGGAGGTGACTACCGCCGTTGTCGGTATCACCACATCCACGATCACCGGATTCGAAGTTGCGGATGCCTGATAGTTCGGATCGCCCAGGAATTGCGCCGTAATCGTGTTGTTGCCGACGTGCAGAGTGGTCGTCGTGATGTAGGCGGTCACCTGAGCCGTACCAGAGGTACTCGCCGTCGGTGTATAGGTTATTTGTCCACTGAGCTTTGCAGAGCCGTCGAAGAATTGCAGGCTGTCGGCAGGGTAGTCGGCTACGGGCGCGTTCGCAGGGAGAAAAGCTTGCGCGCTAATTACGGCGTTCAGATTGGGAAAGCCGCCAACGGGGATCGTGTTGATGCCGGAGCTTAGAGTGACTGTCGTAAGCGCCTGCGTGACGGTGACGACGTCGGGCGCGGAGGAATTGCTGCTGGCGTTGTAGCTCTTGTCTCCGCTGTAAGAAGCGACGATGCTATGTTGGCCGCCCATCAGGAAGATCGGCTGATCCTCGGCATACCCTTCGGCATTCAGCGCGAACGCCCCGCCATCAAGCGCGCCAGTAACTCCGTTGTAAGTGTCGTTGAGCGTCACGGTTCCGGTGGGGCAGCCGTATATCTGATTGCCGTTGGGCGCGCACAAGCTCCCGCCCGAATTCGTCACGTCGCTGCGAAGAATGTAGAAGGTACCATATGGAAAGGACGTAGCGTTCGTACTGGTGGTCTGCCCGGTGGCCGGGTTGAAGGTGAGTATCTCGGCGCGCGTCTTGCTTGACTCCGGATTGACGCTCACCGTAAATGGCGATGAATCGCTGGGGGCAAATTTGGAGTCACCTGAATAGTGCGCGGTGACGGAGTAGCTCACGCCCCCCGGCAGAAATGTGGCGGACGTGCCAGCCGGCAAGGACCCGCTGCTGAGCGTGAAGAGTTGCTGCGCGCCTTGCTGGTCGCTCAGGCTCGAGCCGGTGTTGGCGATCAGTGAAATGGTACCGGTCGGAGTTCCTGAGCCCGATTGCGGCACCACACTGGCGGCGACGGGCATGGATTGACCGTGGGTGATCGTCGTCGGTGGTCCGAGGGTGAAAGAACCAAACTTCGTCGCGGAGAATTTGCCCGCGTAAGTGCTCCACTGATTCACCAGATTCGTGGCGTTCACGCTGCCGAGGCCGGTCGCGAGGTCGTATCCAGTACCCGTGCTGTACCCGGTGAGAACACCGTATTGGTCGCCGCTGGTAGAAGTCTTGCAGTTGGGACTGCCCGTGACGCAGGCCATCGCGATCGTCGAACCGGAGGGGGTGTCGTAAAAAATGCAATTGTTCGTGCCGGTCGAGGGCACCGAACTCGAATTGCAGCTATTCGAAGAGGTCGCTGCCATCTTGTAGAACACATAATTCGCGTTGCCCTGGCGTTCCCCGGTCTTTTGATTGATCAGGGCCATGATGCCGGCGAAGGCAGGCGTGGCGACCGACGTCCCACCATAGCCAAGGAATTCGCCATTCGCGAGTCCACAAGGACTGCGCACATCAGACTGGCAGATGATGTAAAAGCTGCCATTGAAGCCGTTGCTCGCGAACAAGGAGACGTCCGGCACATCGCGTTTGCCGTCCGAGGGCACGCCGGGTGCCGCTTGCCAGATCGGCTTTGCGTAACCGCCCGAGCACGAAGATTGCAAGCTGCCGTTTGACGAAGTGCAATTGCTTGCACCGCCGCTTCCGCCTTCCACGCCTAGAAATCCCTCCTGCTGAACCATGACGTTGTTGCAAGTTTCTTCGCCGGTGCTCGTACCCGTATAGGGGAAGATTTCGGAATTGGTGCAGGTATCGTTCCAGGTCACCTCCGGGATGTAGCCTTTCGCATTGGCCTGGTTCGAGTTGTTGGTGAGATTCCAATATTTCGATGTGGTAGTCAGGTCGTTGAAATCGGTCCCGCCGACCGCAATATTGTAGGGAGTAGAGCCGAAGCCGTTGACGGCGAGTCCGAACTGCGCAGCCGAGGCGCCGCGATCGCAAACTGCGGAACCCTGATCGCCGGACGATACCAGCACGGTGATGCCTTGCGCGGAAGCCTGTTGCCAGAGCGCGTTGTAATAGGCGTTTCCTGTCGTGCCGATGCCGAGTTCGCAGATGCCATAACTCTCGCTCATTACCGGCGCGAGGTTATTGTCCACGATGTATTCGGCCGATAGGTCCACGCCGAGCGTGGCTTCGGTGGACTCCGAGATAACGAAATCAATGGTTGCGCCCTTGGCGACGGCGCTCGACCACTGCGTGTCAATGTCTGCTTCGGGCTCGTCGCCTTGGAATCCCGGGTCGGGGCCATCGTGGATTATGTTTAGGGTCCCTTTGGGCGTGGCTACGCCGAACATATTCCAGAAAGAAGTCCAGTCATTCGGATTGATGTCGGTCTCGCCGACAATCGCAATCGTCTGCCCGGTACCGTCTATCGGAGTGGCCGCGCTCCAGAGCGGCGAAATATCATAAATCGCGGCGAGGTCGTACGGGCCCAGCCCTTCGCAAGGCCCTCCGAGAATGCCGCAACCGCTGCCGGGAGTGAACTGCGGAATCGTCAGCGGTTCTGCCGGCAGAATCTTTCCTGATTGCTTGTCCTTCTGAAAAACTCCCGCGAAATGATTCATGGGCGTCGCTGGAAAATTGTGGAGCGACCTTACGCCCGCGACGACGGGCGTGAGCGCCGCGGGGATTTGCGGATCGCTGGAATTCGCCCAGTGGTTTTCGAGTCCGTTGGGGCCGGGGACTTCGTATTGGTGAATCGTGGTGTGGAGTGCTTCTTGCACCTGCGCGGCTGTGCCGGAGAATTCGATTACTGTGCGGCCATTCGAAATGCGCGTGACCTGGAAGCCGTGCACTTGCAGCCAGGACATAATTGTTTGAATGTCCTGGTCGGCGGGCCCGAACTGCTGGCCAAATTGCTGAGGCGTGAGCCACTGGTGGTAATTCGCGGAAGTGGGGTCCTGCTGTTGAGCGAGCAATTGCTGCAACGCCGCTTCCTGCTGCGGACCGCGCTGCAACACTAGCAGCATACGATCCATCGCCAAGCTCGCAGGAGCGGGGCCGCGATCGTATTGCGATTGCGCCAGGTAGTAGGTGTTGCCCCGCAGGACCGTTAGTTGCGACTCGTCCACCGCCTGAGTGATGCGCGCTGCCGCAGGGGCAGTTTGGGCGAACGAGCGCAATGGCAGCAGCGAAACAAAGGCAAAAAGCAGGAGAATTCGCGAGAATCGTGCGGGTTGGGTGCGCATGGTTCTGTTCACCTGAGAAGTCGTTTTGGGAATCGGGGACGCGGGGAGAATAGACGCAGTTACACGATGTGTCAAGTTGCACTTACGGACAGAAAGGCGAAGAAGGGGAGCGGGAAAGAGTGGCAAATATTGCGCGCCAGACCTGCGAGGCGCGCAGGGTGGGCGCTTGTTAGTGGCCAGACCGAATATGGCCGGCGAGGGTACGCGCGCGTTGGCGGGCGATTTCCAGGAGTTTGTCGTCGCCGGCGAGTTGGTCGAGTATAGGGAGCAAGCGCTCTGGTTCGGGAATTTGTTTATTGTTAAGGTCGCTCTCGATTTGCAGTAACACATCGTTGACGCCCAGGCGATCGTAGCGCATGGTGCGGGCCAAATCGGAGATGTCCGAGGTTTGCCGCGCCAGGCCTTCAAAAATATTTACCAGTTGCGATGCGGATTCGTCGAGCGTGTAGTTGAATTTCGTTTCGTGCTTCTCCGCGCCGTTCTCGTACGCAAAAGTTTTTTCGCCCAGATTGGCGAGGCGGCGGTGCACGTCCAAATCCGCTCCCTGAAAATTGTGCAGCTTCGCCGCCAGGGAAAAAATCCGCTCGGCGAGCGGCGCGCCGATTTCAAAGGGCTGCGGATTGGCGTCTTCATCGAGCTGGCGAATGTCGTAGGTACCCGAGCCGCTCTCGTTGATCTTGATCTCTACGAACTCCGGATAGCTGGTCTTGAAGATCTTGCGATAGGTGATTTCGGCGCTGCCGGCGGGCACGGCGTCGTAAGAAGCGGCGGATGCAAGTACTGATTTCGCGGACGGAGCGGCTTTGGCTGTGCCAGGGGTTACCGCGAACGCCGCGAACACCAACAAAACGAAGCTGGCGACGGCACGCGCGCGGGCGCAGCGGAGTTGCGATACAGGAAGCATCACAGACCAGAGATGCGCGCAGCGCGCGTTTGGTTTCGCAACGAGTTTTTCGTGCGTCGGACAGCTGCGTCGCGTGGAGAATCTGCTACCACGGAGCGCGCCGCGGCTGGTCGCGCGTTCATGGCTACCGCCATACGCTCTTGTGCGCGGGCAAGGTGCGCATGGCACAGCGCCACCGCCAGCGCGTCCGCCGCGTCAGGCGGCTCGGGGTATTCGGTCAGTCCCAGCGCGGAGCTGACCATTTGTTGCATCTGCTGCTTGGAAGCGGCTCCGTAGCCGGTGATGCTGGATTTCACTTCGCGCGGCGAATAGCTGTGCGCGGGAATCGAAGCCTGCGCCGCGGCGAGCAGGATCACGCCGCGAACTTCCGCGAGGCGCAGCGCGGTGCCCATATTCAGCGCGGTGAAGACGGATTCGACGGCGATCGCGTCCGGCGTAAATTCATCCACCAGCTGCGAGATCAAGTCGTGAATTTCGCGCAGGCGCAGGCCGAACGTGGCGCGCGCAGGGAATTTCAATGCGCCAAAACGCAGCAGCCGCGGGGCCGAGCCTAGAAATTCGACTACGCCATAACCCGTCGCGCCTGCCGCCGCGGGGTCCACGCCCAGCACGCACAGGCGGTTGCATCCGGCATTCGCATTGGAGTTATGCGCCATCGGTCGGCACAAGTGTACGTGCGGGTTCGAGCGGAGGGTAGCATTTTTTCTGGCTGGCGATGCGCGATCGGAACCCATTCACCGCAGAGACGCAGAGGGCGCAGAGAAAAACACAGCGCGATTGATACGAGGAGAGACTTGGAGTGAGGCGGCAAGCCGCTGCACTCCAAGAAAGCCTAGCTCGCTACGGCCGCTTGCATTTCCTTTTCGTCTATGTCGAAGTTCGCGTAAACGTGCTGCACGTCGTCGTGATCTTCCAGGGTTTCGACCATGCGCATCATTTGCTGCGCCTGCTGGCCGCTCAACTTCACGTAATTCTGCGGAACGAAACCGACTTCGGCGGTGGAGGGCGTGACGCCGGCGGCGAGCAGTGCTTCGCGTACTTTTTCGAATGCCTCGGGAGCCGTGGTTACTTCCCATGCCGAGCCATCGTCGCGCAGGTCTTCGGCACCCGCATCCAGCACGATGCTCATCATTTTTTCTTCGTCGGCGGATTCCTTGGGGACGACGATGTCGCCCTTGCGGTGAAACATCCAGCCAACCGCGCCATTTTCGGCCATATTGCCGCCGTTCTTCGAGAACATGTGGCGAATTTCGCTGACGATGCGGTTGCGGTTGTTGGTGACGACTTGCACCAGCACTCCCACTCCGCCGGGACCGTAACCCTCGAACGTCACTTCATCGAGCGTTTCCCCCTCAAGCGTGCCGGTGCCGCGCTGGATGGCACGCTCGATGTTGTCGTTCGGCATGTTTTCGCTCTTCGCCGAAAGTATGGCGGTGCGCAGGCGCGGATTGGTGACCGGGTCGGCGCCGCCGGTGCGCGCCGCTATCGTCAACTCACGGATGATCTTAGTGAAAATTTTGCCACGCTTGGCGTCGGTAGCCGCCTTCTTGTGCTTGATCGTGGCCCATTTTGAGTGTCCAGACATGGGAAACCTTTTAAGGGAAGTATGGCAGGAGCAGCAATATAGCTCTTGCCGCGACAGTGTAGCAGCAGCGTCACATTCAGGCAATAGAGCGGCCTACGTGGGCCCGTCAGTGCTCGTCGTTGGGAGGTATTTCACCAGCAACACTTCGTTGCCCTTTTCGCTGTAAATCAGCTCGTCTACCATTTTTTGGGCGAGCAATACGCCATACCCTCCGGGGCGCATGCCCTTGGCATCGCGGATCACGGCGTGGCGAACGGGGTCATCATCAGGATTGGCCACCGCAGCGTGTTCAATTTCATCGAGCGAAAATCCCTCGCCGGGGTCTTTCACGCGGCAGATGACCATGTGACGGGCTCGAACGTAAGAAATCTCCACCCATTGGTCGGGCTGAAACCGTCCGCCATACTCCATCGCGTTGAGAAGAATTTCGCGGAAGGCCATCCCGACGGAGCTGCCTTCCTCGTCCGGCAAATCGGCGATTTCGTGAAGAAATTGGATTAACCGGTCGGCCGTCTTTAAATCGCAGCGCGCCAGCAAGCGTATCCATTCCGGTGTCGCTGAAACGACCTCTATTCCATCATCCCAGCACGGCCCTTCGATGGCGTGTTGCACCATGTCTGCAAGGGAAGTGAGCGAGAACGGACGGGAAAAGTAACTGAAGGCGCGCTCGCGCATCGAGTCGATGACGTAGGAAGGCGCCCTTTCATCCGTCAAAATTATGAGGCGGGTGTGCGGCCGCACCAGACGAATCTTGCGCAGCAGCTCGATATCCTCTTTGCCGGAGGTTTGGTCGCTGGTCACAATCAGATCGAATGGCGCAGCTTTCGCTAGCGCGAGGGCCGTCTTATTGTTTGGAGCGTGCTGGATGTTCCACACCTTGGGATCGAGTATTTTCTGAACCAAAGCGTGGACTTCAGGGTCAGCGTCGATGAAGAGGGCCTTCTTCACTGGGAATGGCCCGCGTGCGGGGTGTGCAGAGGAACTCATAAGTCCACCAAAATTCTGCGCCCATCAGATTTGTACGATACGTTGCTCCCATTGATGGGTCATAGTCAAGCGCGGTTCGAACAGAGCACCTTCCTACGCCCTTGAGAAGCTCAGTAGTTAGCCGCGCCATGCGGTTTGTCGTCTTGGCAGCACGGACCCTGGTTCGTTCGGTTTGGCGACATCGCGTCCCAGAATCGCGCAGCGCCTTGTGGATGACTATCACGAGCGATACCGGTAAGAGCTTGCGCAACCTGTGGTTTCGTCCCCGGCGCAGAACGGCAGGGAACGTGCAGCGCACGAGGGAGTAGAATACCTACATCTAAGATGTAGACGGCCTACACCCGAGGGGGAAATGAAACCGCGATATCAGAATCGCATCGAGCTGCTGCAAGGGACATTGGACCTTTTGATCTTGCAGACGCTGCGCTGGGGGGCGCAGCACGGTTACGGGATCGCTTTAGCGATCCGCGCGAACTCGGGCGAGGTTCTGCAGGTGGATACCGGCTCGCTCTACCCAGCGCTGCACCGGCTGGAGCGGCAGAAATTAGTTGCGGCGGAGTGGAAGCTCTCCGAGAACAACCAGCGGGTGCGCGTCTACCGGTTGAGCGCGGCAGGCAAAAAGAAGTTGGCGTCGGAACGCTCGCGCTGGGCGCAGATATCGCAGGCGATCGCGGGAATTCTGGAGCCCGCCGCCGGGGAGAGCGAGGCATGAAATTTCCATGGAGCGATCGCGAGCAGCGCAAGGAAGCGCTCGAGGAAGAAATCGCCGGCCATTTGAAGATGGCCGCGAGCGATCGCGAGGCGCGCGGCGAGTCTTCCATGCAGGCCAACGCAGCGGCGCGCCGGGAGCTGGGAAACAAAGGAATGATTCAGGATGTGACCCACGATCAATGGGGCTGGACGTGGCTCGAAACTCTGCTGCAAGACTTGCGCTATGGCGCGCGCACATTGCGGAAAAATCCCGGGTTCACGATGGTTGCGCTACTTACGTTGGCGCTGGGAATCGGCGCGAACACCGCGATTTTCAGCCTGGTAAATGGAGTGCTGCTCCAGCCGTTGCCGTATCCGCATCCCGATCGCCTTGTTGGACTCACTCGGTACTTTCCAAAAGGCCCGCTGGTGTTCATGCGCGAACAAAGCCGCACGATGGAACTGGTGGGATTTTCGGATAACAAGGAATTCAATTTGACCGGTTCGGGCGATCCGGTGCGGCTGATCGGAAACTCGGTTTCCGCGGATTTCCTTTCCGTTCTCGGAGAGCAAGCCGCGATGGGAAGGATTTTTCAGAAGGGAGAAGACCAACCGGGCAGGGATAACGAGGTAATCCTCAGCAAAGCACTGTGGGAGCGGCGGTTTCATTCGGATCCGAATATTGTGGGGCGGTCGATCACGCTGGAGGGAGTGGACCGCCAAATCGTCGGCGTAATGCCCGGGGATTTTAAGTTTCCTTCGCCGAAGACGGAATTGTGGGTTCCCCTGCGGCTGGATCCCCGGAACATCGGCGACTATTGGGGCGACAGTTATATGGCGCTGATGGGCCGGCTGCGTCCCGGCGCGACCGTGGCGCAGGCTCGGGCGGAACTGAAAGCGATGAGGCCGCGCGTGCTGGCGGCTTATGCCTGGAGGATGCCGGATGATTCGTTCATAGACGCGTCCGTTGTCTCTCTAGGAGAAGCCATCGTCGGCGACGCGCGCGGAAAATTGCTGATTCTGCTTGGAGCCGTGGGACTGCTGCTGCTGATCGCTTGTGCGAATGTCGCTAATCTGCTGCTGGCGCGCGCCACCACGCGCGAGAAAGAAGTTGCGGTGCGCGTGGCGTTAGGCGCGGGCCGCTGGCGGATATTGCGGCAATTGATCACGGAAAGCGTGCTGCTTTCTTTACTTGGCGCCGCGCTGGGGCTGGGCGTCGCGGTGTATGGACTTTCCATCATGAAGACGGGCTTGCCAGCGGACACGCCGCGTCTCGCGGACGTCGCATTGGATGGGCACGTATTGATATTCACCGCCTTCCTCGCAGTTTTCACCGGGATCATTTTCGGATTGGTTCCCGCACTAGGCGCTTCGCGGGTAGACATGACGGAGACCCTCAAGTCCAGCGGGCAACGCAGCGCGACGCGAGGCAATCACCGCGCGAGTCGACTTCTGGTCGTCGGCGAAGTGGCCATTTCGATGATTCTGGTGGTTGCAGCGGGACTATTGGTGAAGAGTTTATGGATTTTGTCCGGCACGAACCCAGGCTTTCATTCCGAGCATTTGGTTACGGCGCGGATTACTCCAAACGAATCGTTCTGCGAAGTTCCGGGACGTTGCCTGGCTTTCTACAACGAATTGCTGGCGCGCGTGCGCGGTCTGCCGGGAGTGCAGGATGTAGCGGCGGTGAATGGATTGCCGTTGGGCGGCGGAGCAGAAGTATTCCCGGGCGCAGTCGAGGCGCACCCAACGCCTGCGGGCGCGCACGTTCCGATGCTATGGGAAAAAATAATTACGCCAGACTACTTGCGCGCTATGAAAATTCCGCTGCTGCGCGGGCGCGCGTTTACCGACGCAGACGCCGCGCCCGACGCGCAGGCGGTGGTGATCGTGAGCAAGGCTACCGCCGAGCGTTTCTGGCCGGGAAAAGACGCCGTGGGCGAACACATCAGGCCCAACTGGGAAAAAGATTGGCGCACGGTCGTCGGCGTAGTGGGCGATGTGCGCGAATTCGATATCAAGCGGGATTCCGCCAGTTGGATTGACGGAGTGATTTACACACCTTACGGTCCGCATGCGATTCGCGGCAGCGGTGCGGCCGCGCCGCCTGCGGAAATGACGCTCGTGATCGGAACGTCTGGCGACCAGGTCCAAATCGCCGGCGAACTGAAGAACGTCGTCGCGGAGTTGAACAACGAGGTGCCGGTGAGCCAGGTAAGCACGATGAAAAATTGGGTGTCGGAGGCGATGGCAGAACCGCGTTCCATTTCCGGGCTGTTTGCCGTGTTTGCGGCGCTGGCGCTCTTGCTCGGTTCCGTGGGGATTTACGGCGTCGTGTCCTATTCCGTGGCGCAGCGTACGCGCGAGATCGGCATTCGTATGGCGTTGGGCGCGCGACGGCAGGAAGTGCTGATGCTTGTCGTCGGGCAGGGCGTGAAGCTGGCGCTGGCGGGAGTCGCGATCGGAATCGCAGGTGGGCTGATGCTGACGCGATTGATGAGCGGACTTTTATATGGAGTCCACGCGAGCGATCCCGTGACGTACAGCGCTGTGGCGCTGTTGTTGATGCTGGTTGCGCTAGCGGCTTGCTTTATCCCGGCGCGGCGCGCGATGCAGGTGGATCCGATGGTTGCGCTCCGCTATGAATAATGATGCGCAGCCCGGGCCCGACCGGCGAGCCTCGCGTTTTTTCCGAAGTGCACCGCGCCACAAAAATGTTACTGTGACTCGGTCGCGATATCCGCGCCGAGTCGCATGCCCACTTCGATCACAACTGTCCTCGAATTCGCGCTGCTGGCAATCACTTCTGTGTTTTTTCTGGTGGATCCCTTCGCGGTGATCCCGATGTTCTTGGCCGTCACTGCGAATTCGCCGAAAGAAGAACGGCGGGGCGTGGCGCGGCGCTCGGCGCTGACTTGCGCGATCGTACTGTGCTCTTTCGCGCTGGCCGGCAGCCTGATCTTCAAGATGTTCGGCATCACGCTTCCGGCGTTCAAAATTGCCGGCGGAATTATTCTGATGGGCATTGGCCTGGACATGCTGCAGGCCAGGCAATCCGGAACGAAAGCGACAGCCGAAGAGCAGCAGGAAGGCGCGGAAAAATCCGATGCCAGCATTATTCCGTTGGGGATGCCGATGCTGGCCGGCCCGGGCGCGATTTCGACGGTGATGGTGCTGGTGGGCGAATCCCATTCGATTTGGCAGCACGCAATTATTTACGTGACGATTCTGGTGACGGCGTTTGTCTCCTACTTGATCCTCGCCGGCGCCGATGGTGTGCGGAAATACCTCGGTGAAACGGGGATTCGCATCTTGATGCGGCTGATGGGATTGCTGCTGGTGGCGCTAGCGGTGCAGTTCATCGCCAACGGCCTCACCGATTTCGGCCTGCTCAAGCAGATCGCGACGCCGTAAGCGTTCGACGGCCCTGCACGTACCGCTTTAGTGGCTTACTCTCATTGGTTCGACGCGAAGGTATTGCAGGCATCCACGCGGCCGGTGGTCAGGCCTTGCTTGAACCATTGCACGCGCTGCGCCGACGTGCCGTGCGTGAATTTTTCCGGCATCACCTCGCCGCGCGTCATTTTCTGGATGTGATCGTCGCCCACCGCCGCCGCGGCATTCAAACCTGATTCCACATCGCCCGTCTCCAGAATATTGCGCTGCTCGGTGGAATGTCCCCACACGCCCGCGTAGCAATCTGCCTGCAGTTCCAGCCGAACGGAAAGCTGATTGGCCATCTGCGGATTTCGCTCTTGCGCGGCGAGCACTTTGCTCTCCGTGCCGAGAATTTTCTGCACATGGTGCCCCAGCTCGTGCGCGATCACGTAAGCCTGCGCGAATTCACCGGACGCGCCGAAGCGGTCTTTCAGCTCGTTGAAAAATGAGAGATCGAGGTAGACCTTCTCATCGCCCGGACAATAAAACGGTCCGGTGGCCGTCTGTGCCAAGCCGCAAGCGGAATTGACGTCATCGCGGAAGAGCACCAGCTTTGCGTGGCGATACTGCGGAAGCATCTGCGTCCAGGTGCGCTGCACGTCATCGAGAACGAACGAAACGAATTGAACTTCTGGTTGTTCGGCGGCATTGCGCGCGGGGTCGGCAGGACGCGAAACCGGCGCGGAGCCACCGCCGGCGCCTGAGTTCAGAAACGGCGTAATTAGATCGCGCTTGAAAATGAAGCTGAGCACCAGCAGGACGAGCAAGCCTCCGATGCCGATGTGAATTCCGCCGGGGAATCCACCGCCAGCGCCGCCGCTCGAATTGCGGTCGTCTTCGATGTCGCCGCTGGTGCCGCCGGGTGTCCAACGCATGGTGTCCTCGCGGTGCTGCCGATTGAAATTGATCTTGGCGTTTCGAACCTGAGATTCGCGTGATGCGAGCAACACAGACTGGGTTTGCAGAGGATATCACTTTCGGAGGTTTCCGGCAGCGCGGGCTGACGCGGACTCGCGCGTACGTCGGCGCACTATGAAAAGCGCCACGGAACCGAAGCTACTACTCGTCCTCTTCGATCTGCTTCAGGCGCGTCATTTTCAACGTTGTCCGAAAATCGCGCGAGCGGGCTTCGGCGAGAATGGCCCGGCGTGTTTCGGGCGGCAGTTCCGAAGGACCAATAACCCCGGCGATGTCGCGCGGAAAATGTTTGATGAAAATGGACGCGAGGTGCGCCGTGGCATACGCGATCGGGGTAGAAATCAATCCGCGCTGGCGAATCTGATACAGCGTGGGAAAGCTCGCGTCGTAACGCACTAACAGTGGTTGATCGTCCTTCAGTCCCTGGACCAGCACGGCCGCGGCAAATCGCGCGTTTTCCAGCACGCCGCGACGAAGCAAGCCCGCCACACCTTTCGGCGTGGGCGTCTTCGGGAATCTCTTGCGCACGATTCCTTGCGAACGATTCAAGCGCCCCTGCCGGTACCAGCGATAAAGGCGATCGAAATCGTTACCGCCGATTTTGGCGTCCATATCCTGCATCGGCACCACGTAAGGGAGCATGCAGACTTCGTCCTGCGCCGCGAGATATACGGTGGTTTCGCCGATCGGCGGTGGAAAGCGGAATTTTTCGCGTTCCGCAAAGCGTTTTGCCAGCACGAAGCGACCGTGGCGATATACGCGCGGGCTGGAAATTGCTTCGTCATACATCACTTCCGGCGACCACGTCGAAACGGGATCTTTGCTCTCAGTGCTCTCGTACAGGCGAATCTGCACCGACTCCACCGTATCGAGCAGCTCGGAAGCGCGTTTCGCGAGCAAGTTGGTAAGGCCTGGCGCCGCTCCCGTGCAGATCACCGCCGCGCGATTCTTGGCGAGAAATCGTTTGTGGAAGCGGAATTGTTCGGGCCGGAAAGGATTGCGATTGAGATGCGAATTCAAATCCAGGTAATGGACGCCCAGGCGCAACGCGGCGCGCAGGATGATCTCGTTGAAAACAGCGGGAGAGGCGTTGACGATCAGATTGCAGCCGCGGGCCGCGCGCACGATAGACCAGAGATTGCGGGCGTTCGCTTCTTTGACTTCGATTTTGCTTTTCTTGCCGAGAAACTTCCGCGCGCGTTCCGGGTCGCGATCGCCGCACCAGACCGTGTGTCCCTGGCGCTGAAGCAAATGAGCGAGTAAGGAGCCGGCGCCGCCCACTCCCAGTACGAAGATGCGCATCGGCTGGCAACTTTATCATAATCAATGGGCTCCATCGGCCCTTCCAGGCCGTCGCTTTCCGATTGTGCACTCGGGCGGCTGCGCTACCGTGCTGCGCGCGTGATGCGAAAGAACGGCCACCAAGGGCGGACCGCTCGCGCGCCTTGGCTCAGGGTTTGCATCCGCACCAACTGAGCGTAGAATCGAACTGATTTCTCCGACCCCCACGGCCTAACGGAGAGAAAAACCCAAGGACGGGGGGGCGATGCTCCATTTTTAGGACGAGATCAGGGATTGGGTGGAAACGCCCCTTCCTCCCGAGTTCGGAAAGGAGTGAGTCCAGCGAGCGCCACAAAGCGCGCCATAAGTTGGTTGCTGGAGTCTTCGCCCGTTTCCGAACCTGGAGATGGGCTTTTCATTTTTTGGTAGCATCTAATCGACGATGGCGCTCATAGACAAATTCGGACGGCCAATCACGGATTTGCGGGTCTCCGTAACGGACCGCTGCAATTTCCGCTGCGTGTACTGCCGCTCCGCCAACCCCGAAAATCACATGGCCGAGCACGCGCTGCTGGAATGGGACGAATACGAGCGGCTGGTGCGCATCCTGGTGGGCATGGGTATCCGCAAAGTGCGCGTGACCGGCGGCGAGCCGCTGGTGCGACCAGGCGTCGAGGATTTCATCGCACGCCTGAAGGCAATCGGTGTGCAGGATCTTTCGATGACCACCAACGGCTTCCTGCTCGCCGAGCGTTGCGACAAGCTGGTGGCTGCTGGCCTGGACCGCATCAACATCAGCCTCGATTCGCTGGATCGCGAAAAATTCGAGCGGATAACGCGCACCAAGACTTTCGACGACGTGATCGCGGGAATCGAAGCAGCACAGGCTTCCCGGCTGCGTCCCGTGAAAGTGAACGCGGTGCTGGTGCGTGGATTGAACGACAACGAAGTGGAAGCCTTCGCTGAATTCGCGCGCGAAAAAGATATCGTGATGCGTTTCATCGAATTCATGCCTCTCGATGCGGACCGCGCGTGGACGCGCGACATGGTAGTGCCTGCGGCGGAAGTCCATCGCCGGATCGAGGCGCGCTGGCCGCTGATTCCCGTGGTGCACGAACGCAGCGAAACCGCGCGGAAGTACCGCTTCGTGGATGGCGCCGGCGAAATTGGATTGATCGCGCCGGTCACTCAGCCCTTCTGCGGACATTGTTCGCGCATCCGGCTCACCGCCGACGGAAAATTGCGCACCTGCCTCTTCAGCAAAGAAGACCACGATTTGAAAGGCCTGCTGCGCGGCGGTGCCAGCGACCGCGAAATCGGCGATGCAATCGTGGCCATCGTCGAGACCAAGGAAAAGAGCCACCGCATCAATGAGCCGGATTTCATCCCACCCTCGCGCACCATGGTTTATATTGGCGGCTGATTAGGGCCGGCCCTCGGAGGCAGCGTAAATAAAGATGGCCGACGAAGAAGCCAAATATTTCTCGCTGACGGAAGCGGAGCGTTTGCGCACACAACTCGAGCCGTTGCTGATCGAAGCCATGGAATCGCGCCGCAAGATGAACGACGTGGATGGGCAGCTCGGCGCGCTGGCCGAGCGCATCCAGCGTTCCGGTGGCTTGGCGGTGTCCTACGAAAGAGCCGCGAAGGTGCGGCTCGAACGCAATCAGCTGGAAGAGACCATCCAGTCCGCGCTCGATCAGATTCAGGAAACTGGCTGCGTGGTGAAGGACCTCGACGTGGGCCTGCTCGATTTCCCCGCGCGCATTGACGATCAGGAAGTGTATCTCTGCTGGAAGCTGGGCGAGGACCGCATCCGTTTTTACCACGCCCAGGACGAAGGCTTTGCCGGACGCAAGCCGATCGATCCCCGCGACGCTGGCTACAACAATCCCGTCCAGTAGTTTGCCGCAGCGGCTGTCCTCTTCTGATCAACCGACCGGAGAGATGGCTCAAAAGTCGTCTCGCGGCGTGGTAACCAGCAAGCATTGAGCAGAAAACCCAAAACCTTATTTGACAGCCGCAGGACTTTCCGTAGATGTATGCGAGCGTGCCAAGCACTTCAACCGAATCCGTATCAGTGATCAAGTTCGCTAGCGCGCCAGAGATCCCCGTCTCATGTGCTAGGTCACTGAGAGTTCGTCCGACGATTCGATTCTCTTGTTCTCGCTCCATGCTCTTGGCCGCATTGTGGCACGGAAGAGAAGGCACTGAAGCGCGTCTAAGTGCGTAATGGCACGCAAAGCCAATGTTTATACGAGTGTTTGTAAATTAGCGTTCGTTTCTGTCGGATTGGACCCCTGCACAGAACGACTGAAATTGGCAGTTTTCGCGTGCGCAGGGAAAAGCGGATTTACTTGCCCACGTTTTTGTAGTGGCTCGCTGTGGACTCCGAAATGCCAGTAATACGACAAGCATACTTACGAGCGACTTGTGCGGGAGTTAAGCGGAACACTCGGTGGTCTGATACGACCTGTGTGAGGGCGAGGTCAAAGAAAATCTCCTTCGGAACCAATCCGAAGCCTCCGAACTCGTTCACCATCGTTATGAAGCTCGATTCACGAGAACTGTGAGCCTCGGTTAGCTCCTTAACAGCTTGTCGACGCATCTCGTGGTATTGCCTGTCCGCCTCCGTTTCTAAGGTCCACGACGGCTCCAAGCAATACTCGGGCCAAAGCTCTTCTCGGCGCTTGTGGGTATCCGATCTGTACGCATTTCGGAGGAATTGGCGTGCGCGATCGCACTTCGGCTTCAACACTTTTCGATACCAATACTCATAAACTTTCTGCTTGCGGGGCAAGCCTGCTACCCGACGACGCGCTATGTTCGAGAGGATCGTCGCGGCCACGTCATAGAACGAGATTACGAACAGGCGCCCCAACAGTTCAAAGAAGGAATCTGAAAGGCAACCTCGCTCCCAATATTCATCGCAGTATCGAAGGATGGCTCGGGCATTGCCCTGCAAAACTTGCTGATAATAAGGCTCGAAATGCGGATCGACTGGAGAACGAAGCGGCTCTCGTTCGAGCTCTTCCGCAATCACGTGGCCTTGCAGTTCGATTATTTGCTCTTCTCTTGACTTACTCGGTCGGCCACGGCCCTGGCTCGGCTCGCTCCGTACCCTCGCTTTTTGTAGGCCGTGATGCCCTTTCTTTGTTCGGTTCTGCACGAAGTTTTACCATATCCAATTTCCGGATCCGAGGCTACGGCGCTGGCGAAATCGCGCTATCGCCGATCAGATCCAGCGTGCTCTCTTCCGTTAGAAATGCATCGGCGTGAACGGACCCGGAACGGCCGCTGTGAACGAAAGTAGCTGAAGCTACCGATTCGGCCGGCAAATCCACATCTTTTCCGTTTCCCACCACTTTGAATACGCTCTTCCCCGCGGGAATCTCGAATTTGATGGACACCGGCCGGAAATCCGTGGCCGTCGCCGGAGTCACCGTGAGGATGCCGAAGATATCCTGGTCAGAAGTGTTGGTGAAAGAATAGGACTCACGCGGCGCTCGCACTTTTTGCGTTGCATCCACGGCAAAAATCTGGAAGTTCTTGAAGGAATGCTCGCGATAATACCGGTGGCCTTTTTGTTCGACGTATAATTCCGCCGTTTGCGGCAGCCAGAGCTCCTGTGCGCCGGTGTGGAATTGCACCGGGGCATAGTTGATCGCGAAACGCTCCACCGTTAGGCCGATCTTATCAAGGGGCTGGTCGAGTTCGGAGTCCAGCCGCACGACCTGAAGAGTTGCGGCGTCAACGTAGGCGCGGCCCTTGATGGGAACGGCGTAGTGTACGTTCTTGACCACGTAATCCCGGATGCGGTTGGGACGATCCGCGCGCTGTTCGAAGCGAATCCGCCAGGCCGGCCGCCCTTGCCAGAAGCCGAGCCCTTCGCATTTGAAATCGAAGTCGGCAGCCAGCGTGGGATGAAAAAGCAAGGCCATCGCCGGCAGCCCTTCCGTGGCGATTCCAGCGGGAAATTGACTGCGGTCCACGCCTCCGTTCCGGAATTCATCGAGTTCGAAAACGCCATTGCCGGCTTGCGACACCGAAACCACGTAGTCAAAGGTGCGCGCTTGCCGCGATTCGCGTTTGCCTGCGGCATCCACTTTGAAATGCTCGATGTGCTCGGTCGCCCGGAATTTCTGCAGGCCGTCGACGAATTGCTTCATACGTTGACCGACGCCTTGCAACACCGCTGTGAGCGAACACGGTGCGTCGTCGATGTTGCTGGCCACACTTGCATCCACGCCGGGCGGTAGCCAGTGGAATGCAGCGGCGTCGCTGGTGGCGATGCCGAGAGCAGAGCAAGCATCCAAGCGAACAGTGCCGAAGGATTCCGGCTTCATCACCAAGTAGATGGTTTCGAACTCCCGCCGCGCTTTGATTTCAACTGTTTCCGTCACAGGGGCGAAACCAGGCGCGACCGCCTCGACCACATAATTTCCGGGCGCCAGATTCGGGAAAATTGTCTGGTCGCCGGATTCCGCTTTCTCTCCAGTAACATCCGCTCCATCGGGCGAAGCAAGCCGGACGGTTGCGAGGCCGCTGAACGCGGTGTCGTCCTGTTGCCGCAAGCAGACTTTCAGCGATGCGTGTCCTGATTGCGGCGCAGGGTCAGATAGCACGGCCACATTCGAGGCCATCTGGCGGGCGGCGAAGCCCGGGAGAACGAAAATCGCCAGACAAAGCAAGAGACAGGCAGTTCGTAGCGCTCTGTGCATAGACTCCTCCGCGTCGGTGGTCTAGGCATTTTGACTGTTTTGAATTGGCGAGAATCTAACCTTCGGTAAGACGAAATGCAACTGCAAAGAATACGGTCCCTATGCGGGAGCGTGCGTACGAGCAAGCTCGGTTTCGTGCTTTCGCCGCAACTGAGCCGTGGCCGACGGCGTGCGACGCAAAGGGATGCTCCCCGTGCGCTCGCCTTATGTGCTAGCTTGATGAAGAGGTCGAAATTCAACGATTGCACATGGATGAACAAAGCCCAAATCGCCTAAAGGATTCCGCGAGCCCTTATTTGCGTTCCGCCGCGCATCAGCCGGTGGACTGGCGCGAATGGGGCGAGGAAGCGTTCGCGAGCGCGCGTGAGGAAGGCAAACCGATCCTGCTCGATATCGGCGCGGTGTGGTGCCACTGGTGCCATGTGATTGACCGCGAGAGCTACGAAAATCCCGAGATCGCCGCGATGATCAATCGATTGTATATTCCGGTGAAGGTGGATCGCGACGAACGTCCCGACGTGGATTCTCGCTACCAATCCGCGATCAGCGCGATTTCGGGGCAAGGTGGCTGGCCGCTCACCGCGTTTCTGACGCCCGACGGCAAGCCGTTTTTCGGCGGCACATATTTTCCACCGGAAGACGCCATGGGCCGCCCCGGATTCAAGCGAATCCTGCTGGGCATCGCCGATGCGTTCAAGACGCGCCGCGCCGAAGTGGATAGCTCCGCAAAGGCGCTGGAAGAAGCCGTTGCGAAGGCGGAAATATTTCACACCGCGCGCGGCGAATTCGATGCGGGCGTGGTGGATTCGGTAATCGAATCCGCGCTGCATCTCTTCGACGAAGCTCACGGCGGGTTCGGCAATTCGCCAAAATTCCCGCATGCCAGCGCCGTGGATCTGCTGCTGGAGCGCTATCAAGGAACGAGGGACGAAAAGCTGCTGCACGTGGTGCGGCGCACGCTCGAAGGCATGGCCCACGGCGGCGTTTACGATCAGCTCGCCGGCGGTTTTCACCGCTATTCGGTGGACGAACGCTGGTGCGTGCCGCACTTCGAGAAAATGACGTACGACAATTCCGAGCTGCTCAAGAATTTTCTGCACGGCTATCAGGTGACGGGTGAGCAGCTTTTTCGCGAGACGGCTGAGGGAATAATCGAGTGGGTCGGCGAGGTTTTATCCGATCGCGAGCGTGGCGGATTCTATGGCAGCCAGGACGCCGATCAGACGCTCGATGACGATGGTGATTACTTTACCTGGACCGTGGACGAAGTTCGCGCTGTGCTGACGCCCGAGGAATCGCGCGCCATTGAAATTTATTACGACGTCAAGCCGCACGGCGAAATGCATCACAATCCGGCAAAAAATGTTTTGTGGGTCACTGGGACATTTGCGAACCTTGCCGCGCAACTCGGCGCCGATGAAACAAGCGCGCGCCTCCTGATTGCGCGCGCAAAGGGGAAGTTGCTGGCAGCGCGACTGAAGCGGCATCCCACGCCCGCGATAGACATGACGATATATGTCGGCTGGAACGCGATGTTCGTCTCGGCATATCTCGAAGCCGCGCGCGTGCTCGGACGCGACGATTGCCGCGCCTTCGCGCTGAAAACGCTGGAGCGCATGCTCGCGGAAGGTTGGGATGAAGCGAAGGGCTTTCGACATCGCGTGGGCGGCCCGCACCTCGAAGGCTCGCTCGACGATCAAATTTTCGCGGCCGCAGCGCTGCTCGATGCGTATGAAGCGACGCTCGACCGGCGTTACTTCGAAATTGCCGAGCGCGCGATGCAATTGGCCGTCGAGCGTTACGGCGATCCCGACGGCGGCGGATTCTTCGACCGCGCGAAAGATGCCGCGCCGATGGGCGGCATGGACGTGCGGCGCAAGCCGCTGCAGGATTCGCCGACTCCAGGAGCAAACTCCGTCGCGGTGATCGTTCTTGACCGGCTCCACGCGTTCACGGGCGAAAAACTCTATCGCGATTGGGCGGAAAAAACGCTCGAAGCTTTCGTCGGCTTGGTTCCGCAGTATGGGTTGTTCGCCGCAACTTACGGCCTCGCCGCGCTCTTGCATTCCCGCCATCCGTTGCAGGTCGTGGTGCTGGGCGCCACGGGCGACCCGAAAGCCAAGGAACTGGAAAGAGCCGCGAACGAGTTCTATCGCTTCGGCAAAGCAGTGCTGCGCGTCACGCCCGAAACGGTTGCTGCGGCGTCGCTCGCGCCCGCGCTGCGAGAAACTCTGCCGCACCTGGACGCCACAAAGCCGCAAGCACTGGTGTGCGTCGAAACCACTTGCCACCCGCCCGTTTCCGATTCCGCGAAACTCGAAGCGCTGCTCGGCGCTGTCGCCGCTACCGCAGCCACGCCCTGATTCGAGCGGTTTAGGGTGCCACCTTCGCAAGTTGCCGTGCATCAAACGCGGTGTAATAATGCTGGATTCGGCGGGAGTGCCGTTTCAGGATTGGTGTACACGGGGGCTTTATGGCGATGAGGGATGCATGGATCGAAAAGCGCGCCGCGGCAATGAATGGCGGCGTGCGTAACTTCTCGCAGATGCACTACGCGCGCTTGGGCGTGGTAACCGAGGAAATGGAATATGTCGCCAAACGCGAAAAGCTCACGCCCGATCTGGTACGCGACGAAGTGGCGCGCGGCCGCGCCATCATCCCCGCCAACATCAATCACCGCAATCTCGAGCCGATGGGCATCGGCGTCGCCTTCTTCTGCAAAATCAACGCAAATATCGGCAATTCCGCCACCACTTCCAACGTGGACGAAGAGCTCGAAAAGCTGCACCGCTCGGTGCATTACGGCTCGGACACCGTGATGGACCTTTCCACCGGCGGCGACATCCCCATGATTCGCAAAGCCATCATCAACGCGTCTCCCGTGCCTATCGGCACTGTGCCGATTTACGAAGCGCTCTCGCGCGTGCGGCGCGCCGAGGATTTGTCCATCGAACTAATGCTCGAAGTGATCGAAGAGCAAGCCGAACAAGGCGTGGACTACATGACGATTCACGCCGGCGTGCTGCGTGAATTTCTGCCGCTGGTGCGCAACCGCATCACGGGGATCGTCAGCCGCGGCGGCGCGCTGCTGGCGCAGTGGATGAGTTTCAATAAGAAGCAAAACTTCCTGTACGAGAATTTCGAAGCCATCTGCAAAATTTTCCAGAAGCACGACGTCAGCTTTTCGCTCGGCGACGGTTTGCGTCCCGGCTGCCTGGCGGATGCCAGCGACGAAGCGCAATTCGCGGAGCTGAAAGTCCTCGGCGAACTGACCAAGAAAGCCTGGGAATACGATGTGCAGGTGATGATCGAAGGTCCGGGGCACATCCCAATGGACCAGATCGAACTGCAAGTGAAAAAAGAAAACGAAATGTGCTACGAAGCGCCCTTTTACACGCTGGGGCCGCTCGTCACCGATATCGCTCCGGGCTACGACCACATCACCAGCGCGATTGGCGCGGCGATGATTGGCTGGCACGGTGCTTCGATGCTTTGTTACGTCACGCCGAAAGAGCATCTCGGCCTGCCCAATGCGGATGACGTTCGCCAGGGTGTGATCGCCTACAAGATCGCGGCGCATGCGGCAGACGTCGCGCGGCATCGTCCCGGCGCGCGCGATCGCGACGACGCGCTCAGCTATGCACGCTTCCTTTTCGACTGGAACAAGCAGTTCGAGCTCTCGCTCGACCCCGAAACCGCGCGTAAGATGCACGACGAGACGCTGCCAGACGATTTCTACAAGGAAGCGAAATTTTGCTCGATGTGCGGGCCAAAATTCTGCTCGATGAACACCACGCAGATCGCAGAAGCCTACCAGGGCCTCGACCAGAAAGAGCGCGAACAGAAATTTACTCAGCTGCTGGCGAAAGTGGAAGGTCCAGGGAACCGGAAGAGCCTCTGAATCGTATCTCAGTGTAGGTACGAAGCCGTGACCATGCTCCGGGGCCGGCTTGAAAACTGACGAGGTGCGAACATGACGTTTCTTTTTGTCGCCGTCCTACTTTATTTTCTGCCGACCATCATCGGGCATGGTAAACGCGATGCCGCCGGAATCTTCCTGGTGAATTTGCTATTCGGTTGGACCGGCGTAGGATGGTTCATCGCGCTGCTGTGGGCCTGCGCATCGGAGCCGCGCGTCTCCACCGTGCTGGTGCCGGCCGGCGGTTCGCGTTACTTCTGCCGCTGCGGCGCGCTGGGAACCGGTAGGCGCGCATTTCTGCTGGGCGTGCGGCCGGCATCTATAGAGTAAACTTCTGCTCCCGAGTGCTCGCGTGACGAAATCCCCAACAGACGAGAATCTCCGCGAAGAATTTAACCGCTGGGCTGACTCCGGCAAGGGCGAGTCCATGGAACATGAGCACTGGCCCATCACCAAGCCGGCGCTCGGACTGATGCAAATCGAATCGAGCGACAATATTTTGGACGTCGGCTGCGGCGCCGGATGGCTCTCGCGAATTCTGGCGCAGCGCGTGCCGCAAGGCCGCGTGGTAGGCATGGATATTTCCGACGAGATGATTCATCACGCGCGCGAGGCGAGCGTTGCGAGTGAGAACCTGGTGTTCGTGGTAGGCGGCGTGGACGAAATTCCCTGGGAAACGAATTTCTTCTCACGCGTGATTTCGGTGGAGTCATCGTATTACTGGCCCTACCCGGCAAAGGGCCTGCGCGAAATTTATCGCGTGTTGGCCGAAGGCGGCTCGGGGTGGATTCTGATCAATTATTACCGCGACAATCCGTACAGCCATCAGTGGGGCGAAAAATTGGCGATCCCCACCCATTTGCTCTCCGCCGCTGAATGGGAAAAGATGTTTCGCGACGCAGGATTTGCGGAAGTCGCCCACCGGCTAATTCCCGATCCCACCCCCAATCCGAACGTCTACAACGGCCGCTGGTTCCGCGACGCCAAAGAGCTAGCCGATTTTCGCGCGATTGGCGCGTTGCTCGTCTACGGTACAAAGAAAGAAAAATCACCACAGACGAACACTGATTAACACAGATAAGAACAAAATGATTGAAAAGGCCAATCCTCTAAGTACCTGTTAGGCGCCAGGGTCAGGCACACGTTGAAATCCGGCCCGAAAACCAGATTCGTCTTTCACAATTATGTGCGTTTATCTGTGTTCATCTGTGGTGCCTTGTCCTGTTTGACTAGCACCACCCACGCGCATATACTCCGTCCGTTTGCGGGGTAATGGGAGACTGATGGGCGTCCTGGACAACCGCTTCGAACGGAGTTACGTTCTCTCCACAGTTGACTACGTTTTTAATTGGGCGCGCAAAAGCGCCATCTGGCCGCTGACTTTCGGGCTCGCTTGCTGCGCGATCGAAATGATCGCGTCCACCACCTCGCGGTTCGATATCGCGCGATTTGGCGCCGAAGTGTTTCGTCCGTCGCCACGCCAAGCCGACCTGATGATCGTGGCCGGCACAGTGACGCTGAAGATGTCGCCCGTGCTGAAGCGCGTGTGGGACCAGATGCCAGACCCGAAGTGGTGCATCTCGATGGGCGCCTGCTCGAGCGTTGGCGGTCCATTCAATGTGTATTCTGTGTTGCAAGGCGTGGATCGCATCGTTCCGGTGGATGTTTACGTGATTGGCTGTCCGCCCCGGCCCGAAGGCCTGTTCTACGCGCTGTTGAAGCTGCAAGATAAAATTGATCAGATGTCGCTCGCGAAGCGGCCCACGGCCGTGCGTTTGCAACCCGGCATGGTGGATGAATTCAAGCGCGGTGTAATGGTCGCGCAGTCACCTGAACCAAGATAAGTGCTAGGACTGCCGGGACCGGCAGCTTGTCGAACTCATCGTTCCGAGCTTGGTTGGCACGGAGAACACCATTCGATGGCATTTTTGCGGACAGCAAAGAAAGACGAAGTCCCGCCCGGCACGATTCGCGAATTCCAACTGGACGGCAAGAACATCGCAGTAGCCAACGTCGAAGGTAAGCTCTTTGCAATCAATAACGTATGCTTGCACAGGGGCGGCCCGCTAGGCGAAGGCGAAATGGAAGGCCAAGTCGTCGTATGTCCTTGGCACGGCTGGAAATACGATGTGACCAACGGTAAGCTGACCACTAATCCTGCGGTGGGAGTCCACTGTTACGCAATCGAAGTTCGTGGCGAGGATATCTTCGTAGATGTAGGGTAACAATAGGTTTAACGTTCCTCCGGCCCGATTCTGGCAATGAATCTCGCACCCTGCAAAAATTCATCACAAAGTTAGCCATTTCCCGCCTCTTCCGTGTATAGTTCGCCCGACACTTTTTGACGGATGAACCAACCGCCCCCCAAACCAAGACGCTGGCTGCTGGCCGTGGACCCTCGCGTCTATCACTGGGACACCCTCTTCGTGAAAGGCAAGGAAATGTGGCGCCACGCCGGGCATCGTCCGGATGCGCTGCGCCAGCTCAAGCAGATTCACAAGGGCGACCGCGCCTTGGCCTATCACGGCAAGCCTGAGCATGCGATCTACGCGCTCGCGGAAGTGAGCCGTGACCCCTATCCCGACCCGCACGAGAACGACACGAAAAAAATGGTGATGGACCTCCGCGCCATCGAGCGTCTGCCGCGCCAGGTGACGCTCGCCGAGCTGCGCGAAAATAAATTGCTGCGGAAAATCAAGTTCCTCAAGAATACGCGCATGACCATTTGCCCGCTGACCGACGAAGAGTATTCGGAAATCCTGCGCATGGCGGGTATCGTCGCTTCCCCCGGCATTCCGCTGCCCTAAGAATCAGTCCGTCGGAGATCGCGTTTTGCAATCGAGTCGAAAATTGTGACGCGCGGAGGCTCGCCCCGCTTTCTTGAGCGAGGCGCGCCTTGCGTGCGCCGGCCGGCGAAGTCGGCTAACATGGCATCCGCATGAACTGAGGAGGATTTTCGATGCGCAGAGGTTCGCTGATTTATTTGGCCACGGCGTTGGCCGGCATTTTTGTGGTTTTTGCGATCGTACGCCTGGGAGCAGCGCCGTCCGCGGCTGCGCAGAAAAAACACGCTGCATCGCAGGAGGCGTGGTTGCGAGGGGTGTCTGACGGCAGCACCCGCGTGGTGGACATGACGTATGCGATCAATGGCAAACTGCCCGCGTGGCCCGGCGATGACCGCACCTTCGAAGCTAAGACAGTCGCCACGCCGGAGAAGGACGGCTACTTCGCGCGCAGCTTCTGGACGCTCGAGCATTACGGCACGCATCTGGATGCGCCCGCGCATTTTCCTCCGGGCAAGGAATATCTCGATCAGATTCCGGTGGACCGCTTTTTCGGTCCTGCGGTCGTAATTGACGTACGCGACGAAGTCGGCAAGGACCCGGATTATCGCCTGCGCGTGATGCGCGTGGAAAAATGGGAAGCGCAGCACGGACGGATCCCCACCGGGGCGATCGTGTTACTGCGCACTGGCTGGTCGTCGCGTTGGCCGGACCAGGCTCGTTACCGCAATATGGACGCAAGCGGCGTGATGCACTTCCCCGGTTATTCCGTGGAGGCTGCAAAGCTCTTGATCGAACGCGGCGCCGTGGGACTGGGCATTGACACGCTGAGCATTGATTACGGGCCGTCGAAAGATTTCGAAGTTCACCACACGGATCTGCCTGCGGGATTGTATAACCTCGAAAATCTCGCAAATCTCGATCAGCTGCCCGAAGCCGGCGCATTCCTGATCGCCGCTCCGATCAAACTCGAAGGCGGTTCCGGCGGGCCCGTGCGAGTGTTCGCTCTGCTACCAAACGGCAAATGAAGACGATGTTGACTTGAGTCCAGACCTAGGTCTAAACTTAGGTCTGGAGGGCGCTGGATCAATGCAGAACATCATCCCCATTACCGACCTGCAGCAAAAGACAAAGAAGTGTATCGAGCGTGTTCGCGAAACAGGCGTCCCTCTTGTCATCACCCAGCGGGGAAGAGCAGCCGCCGTTTTGGTTTCGGCCGCGGATTTCGAGGGATATCTGATTGCGCTTGATGAAAAAAACTATCCTGATTGGAGGGAGAAACTTCGGCGTGGAATCGAGGACCTCGATAACGGCAGGTGGATCGAACTTGGAGCCTTCCTAAAGAAGGAAAAGAAACCCAAACGCCGTGCCTAGAGTGCGGAAACTGCTTCTAGCTCGCGAAGCGGCCACTGACTTCCGATTGATTGTTGAGCCGCTGCGATCGGAGGTGATCGAGCGCCTGAAGTTACTAACACGGTTTCCAAATATTGGAGGCGTAGTACCTTCTGAATTTCCGGGAGTGCGAGCCACAACCGTGAGCATTTTTCGTATTTTCTATCGTGTTACCACGCGAGGCGTCGAAGTAGCATTCATCAGGCACTGTAAGCGTCGTGTTCCAGACTTAGATAAGAAATAGAGTCGGTGTCCTCAGCGGTGCATCCGATGCAAATCAGAAGGGATTAATCATGCCAGAACTGCCAGAAGTCGAAACCGTCGCGCGCGGTCTGCGCGAAGTGCTGCCTGGCCGGCGCATCGTGAGGGTGCGCCTGGGCAAGACGGACTTCATTGACGATCCGGCGTTACTGGAGCAGGACTTGCCTGGCAGCACCATTGCGCGCATTCGTCGCCTGGGAAAATTTCTTTTGCTCGATCTCGAGCCGCGGAAATCGCCCGCCGAAGAAAGCTCGTTGCTGATTCATCTCGGCATGACGGGCAAAATCAGCGTCTGCCCGCCGGAAACTCCCGTGCCGCTCCATACGCACGCGTTCATGACTCTCGATGACGGCCGCGAGCTGCGTTACAACGACGTTCGCCGCTTCGGCCGCATGGCGCTGCTCGCGAACGGCGCACACGAACGCGTCCTGGGGGATCTCGGTCTCGAACCGCTCGAAGTAACGGAAGAGGAATTTCGCGCACGCATTCAATCGCGCAGCGCTCATATTAAGGCGTTGCTCCTCGATCAACGCGTGCTGCGAGGGATCGGCAACATTTATGCGGATGAAAGCTTGTGGCGAGCCAAGATTCACCCGCGAAAGCTGGGCGCAAAGTTGACGCAAGACGAGTTGCGGCGGCTGCATCGCGCCGTGCAAAGCATTTTGCGAGAAGCGATCCGGCTACGCGGTTCTTCCGTTTCCGATTATGTAGATCTCGACGGCGGGCGCGGCGAGTTCCAGCAAAAGCATCGCGCCTACCAGCATGACGGCAAGAAATGTTTTCGCTGCGGCGCAATCATTCGCCGCATCATCGTGGCGGGCCGCAGCAGCCATTTTTGCCCGCGCTGCCAGCCTGCTCCCCGAGGTGCGCGCGCCGGCAAATCCTCATCGCGCGTCAAGCGGCCGTTGCGGCGCTCCGGCCGGTATAGAAATAAATCAAAATCGCGCCGAGTAAAGTGAAAAATCCCGCGTAAACAAACCCTGCGTTCGGACTAACGCTCGACCACAACACGCCGACCACCACGCTCGAAATCAAATCCCCGATGCCATTCACCGTCGCCAGCACGCCGAAGCCCGAGCCCCGATTGGCTTTCGGCAGCAATTCCGCGGCCAGCGATTTTTCCACCGATTGCTGCACCGCGCCGTGAATTCCCGCTAGACCAAATAGAAGCGCGAGCATGGGAATTGTCGGAGGCTCGAAAATAAATCCGGCAAATGCCGCGACGGCAAAAAGATATCCCACCGCGAGAATTGCGCGCTTGTTCATGCGGTCGGCAAGTGCTCCCGCAGGGTAGGACGCCGCAGCATTCACAAAATTGTAGAAAGTATAGAGCGCGACAGCGATCGTTGAGGCGCGCGCAAAACCGAATCGCGGCGTCAGAATCTGTCCCGCTCGCAGAATCAGCAAGGTCGGCGCGAAATCGCCGATGCCGTGCGCGAATACTCCCGTGAGGTAGTGCCAATACGTTTTTGGCAACTGTGCGAAACTCGATACGAAGCTGGGAGCGTGATGTTCGTCATTCTGCCGCCCAGGCGGGACGAGCAGCGCAAACGCGACGGCCGCGGCGAGTCCAGGAAGCACAGTCCAGCGCAACACGCCGCGCGGTCCCAGCCACGCGAGCAGTGCAGTCGCACACAGCGGCCCGAGCACCGCGCCCACTGTATCCATCGCGCGCTCGAATCCAAACGCGCGGCCTTCCTGCGCCGGCGCGACGGAATCGGCGAGCAACGTGTCGCGCGAAGGCCCGCGGCTCCCGCGTCCGACCCATCCGAGGGCGCGCATCACCAATATCGCCGGCCAACTTTGCGCGAATGCGTACGCGAAGGTCGAAAGCCCGGTCGCGGCGTAGCCCACGATCCCCGTCGGCTTGCGCAGCTTTGGACGATCGGCAATCCATCCGCCCGCTAATTTTGCGAAACTCGAAAGCCCGTCCGAAACTCCTTCGATCACGCCAAGCGCAAACGCAGGCGCCCCGAGACTCGCGAGAAACGCGGGAAGAATCGATGTGGCGGCTTCGTGTCCCCAATCGGAGAAGAGGCTGGCGAGCCCGATGCCGAGGACGCCGCGAGTGAGCCAGCGTTTTGAAGTTGAGGCAGCAGCGGAGGAACTTGCCATGGTTCGACGGAGCCTTAACGAGCCGGGTTTGCACCGGAAGACGATGATGCAGCTGCGGCGGCGCTGTCCATCAGCGGGATCGCAGCTTGGAAGATGCGCTCGGCCCAGGCCTGCCGCTCGCTGGGATCGAGCCACATCACTGGCGCGCGCAAATTCTGGAATGGCGCCGTAGCCAGCAATTCAAGCAGCAATTCGTGAATGCGCCGCTGAAACGTGCGATCTTCGGAACGAAAGCCGTCCGCGGGAATGTCGCCAGCCACGGGCGGCACGCCGACGAGAATCGTGTACGAATCCATCCACCACCCCAGCCACGATTCCAATTGCGGCTGGCGCCCAAATTTATTCACCAGGTAACAATAATTATCGAGCACCGCGCGATCGGTGACCACGTGCGGAGCACGCCGCGCGGCTGCGAGTTCCGCGGCGATCTGCGCGTGCAAAATCCAGAGCTGGCCTTCGATGGTGGTCGCGGCGTTCACGGGAAAAGGCGATTGGCGCGCGACTTCCGTCACCAATTCCACGTTGAAGTGCGCTTTCTTCAGCAGCGAGCAAATTTCGTACGCTAGCGTAGTCTTGCCCACTCCATGCGTTCCAATCAACGCGAATTTCAATCTTCCGCCTCTCACCAGCAGCGCTCTCGTTTCTAACACATTTCACCGTCTGCGAGAAACCGGCAGTCATGCTCACGCAGGTTGATTTTCTTTGCGCACTTCGGTGTTGTACCGCTGCGCCCACCGTGTTGAATCTTTTGCCTTAGCGTCGGCGCCTGAATACAATTGAGCGTCTTTGCGCGCCAGCGCGAAAGGGAAATATGAGAGCTGTAGTGCAACGCGTCACCAGTGCGCGCGTGGTCGTAGATGCTAGCGTCAAAGGCGAGATCGCCGCTGGAGTACTCGTCCTGCTGGCCGTCGGGCGCGAAGACACAGCCGCGACCGCGACGAGCATGGCCGAAAAAGTCGCAAACTTGCGAATTTTCAATGACGAGCAGGGCAAAATGAACCGCTCGCTGCTGGATACGGGCGACGCAATCCTCGCCGTCTCGCAATTCACGCTCTACGGCGACGCGCGCGGCCAGCGCCGTCCCAGCTTCATTCAAGCTGCGCCGCCAGAACAAGGGAAAGCGCTCTACGAGGAATTCGTCCGCGCTCTCAAAGCGCTCGGCGTGCACGTCGAAACCGGCGTTTTTCAAACGCACATGTCCGTCGAGCTCGTAAATGACGGTCCCGTGACCATCCTCCTCGATTCCGAAAAACTTTTTTGAGCCACGCGCGTCAAAACATCCGGCATCGCCCGGCGATGTACCTGCCTTGCGCGCCGCGCCACACTGCCTTACGCTTTTCCGGGAGACGTTCATGAGCGAAATTGAACGAATCGTTGATCAAATGGACCGCGCGTTTGGCGGCGATGCCTGGCACGGCCCATCGCTCGAATCGCTGCTCGAAGGTGTTACCGCCGACCAAGCCTCACAGCATCCCATTTCCGGCGCGCATTCCATCTGGGAGCTGGTGAATCACATCGCATCGTGGAATTCGATTGTCGGCCATCGCGCCTCCGGCGAAAAAGTGGACGTAAGTGCCGAGCAGGATTGGCCGCCGGTGTGGGAGGCAACCGACGTCGCCTGGAAACGTTCACTCGAGCACTTGCGCGAGTGTCGCGGCCGCTTGCGCGCTGCTGTGCAAAAATTGCGGGAGGAACAACTAAACGAAATCGCTCCCGGCAAGGATCATTCCAAGTACGTGATGCTGCACGGCGCGGTTCAGCATGATCTTTATCATGCCGGGCAAATCGCCGTGCTCAAGAAGGCCATTCGGTGAACACAGGGGCGAGCGAATGAGCGCGCTGTCCAGCGCGTTCACCGGCAAAATTCGCGCGCCGCGAGAGTCTGATTACGCGCGCATCGCGGATCTAGCGGGACAGTTGTCGTATCCCTCGACTCCGGAAGAAATTGCACGGCGCTTGGACAGCATCAAAGGTTCCCCAAACCATGCCGTGTTCGTCGCCGAACTTGAAAATGGCGAGATCGCCGGCTGGATCGCAGTCTTCGTCTATCGCACGGTAGAAGCCGCCGCGCGCGCCGAAATCAGCGGCCTGGTGGTGGACGAGCGCTGCCGCTCGCAACGCATCGGCGAACGCCTGTTGGCGCGCTCCGAGGAATGGGCGCGCGAGCGCGGCTGCGGCACGATCGGCCTGCGTTCGAACGTAATCCGCGAGCGGGCCCACGCGTTCTACGAGCGCCATGGTTATAAGCACGTCAAAACGCAAAAATCCTTCCGCAAGCAGCTCTAAAACGCCCGTTTTCAGGTATTGTCTCTCCAGCAACGCCTCCCGGCCTCTTTGTGATATCAGTCCTTAAATATGTCGTAATACGATATAATGTCAGGGGGCGGAGAGAGCATGGCGAAACAACCCCGATCCGGATTTGATTATCGCGCGATTGCCGATTTCCGCTTCGAAATCCGGCGCTTCCTGCATTCCAGCGAACGCATCGCGCGCGCCGCCGGCCTCGAGCCGCAGCAGCACCAGGCGCTATTGGCCATCAAAGGATTGCCGGAGCATCGCGTGGCCACGGTAGGAGTGCTGGCGGAACGCCTGATGGTTCAGCACCACAGCGCAGTGGAACTGGTGAATCGTCTGGAGGCCAAGGGCCTGCTGCGGCGCGCGCGTGGCGCGGACGACCGCCGCAGCGTGCTGCTGACCCTCACGCGGCGCGGAGAAAAGCTGCTGAAGCAACTGGCCTTGGCCCACCGCGCGGAACTCAAGACGGCTCGCTCCAAGCTGCTGCAGGCGCTGACGAGAGTCGTCGTACGCGACGCGCCCTCCGGTCGAACGCGCGGCACCGCGCCGCCCGCGAATTCCCGGCGCAAGCGCCGAGCAAAGTTCAAGCGCCCGCGCACCAGAAGGTGAAAGGCAGGTACACGCTCGTCACGCGTCGCGCGGAAACATGTCATTCATGAATACGCCGAATCACAACGACGCCCTCGAAGGACCGCCTCAACGTGAACCCACGGCGGGGTCTCATCAGCCCCCGCAACCCGCCACCTATCGCCTTGCATTGGTTTCTGCGCTCGCGGCGGGAATCGGCGCGCTCGTCGGTTTCATCGCCTACGCGCTATATAGCCTGATTGGACTTTTCACCAACATCGCCTTCTATCACGAATGGTCGTTTCACTTCCGCAGCCCGCGCAACTCGCCCCTGGGCTGGTGGATGATTCTGATTCCAGTCGTTGGCGGCCTGCTCATCGGCCTGATGGCGAAATATGGCTCGGAAAAAATTCGCGGCCACGGAATTCCGGAAGCCATGGAAGCGGTGCTCACGTCGCGCAGCCGCATCGAAGCCAAAGTAGCTTTCCTCAAGCCGCTTTCGGCGGCGATCGGCATCGGCACGGGCGGTCCGTTCGGCGCCGAGGGTCCCATCATTCAAACCGGCGGCGCGTTCGGCTCGCTGGTGGGGCAATTCATTTCGACAACCGCCGCCGAGCGCAAGGTGATGCTGGCTTGTGGCGGCGGCGCGGGCCTTGCTGCGACTTTCAACGCGCCCATCACCGGAGTGCTGCTCGCGCTCGAACTGCTGCTTTTTGAATTTCGCACGCGTTCGTTCATTCCCGTCGTGATCGCCAGCACCATGGCTGTCGCTGTCCGGCGGCTGCTTTTCGGCGGCGGACCGATGTTCGCCATCGGCACCGTGGATTACAACTTCCTGCCCGGTCTTCCGTATTACATCGCGTTGGGCCTGCTGTGCGGATTCGCCGCCGTGGCGTTTACGCGCGCGCTCGAAAAACTGGAAGAGTTCTTCGATCACCTGAAAATCGTGCCGAGTTTTTTGCATCCAGCGCTTGGAGCAGTGGGGCTCGGCATCGTGGGATTTTTGTTTCCGCGCGTTTTGGGATCAGGCTACGACACGATCGAAGACGTCCTGAATAATCATCTCGTGCTCAGCATGGTGTTGCTCGTCCTCTTGCTCAAGACCTTTGTGGTTCTGCTCTCGCTCGGTTCCGGAACTTCCGGAGGCACGCTGGCGCCCATATTCATGATCAGCGCCGCGATCGGCAGCTCGTTCGCCATCATCGTGGACCGCGTGATGCCCAGTGCCCATCTTTCGCCGGAAGCGTTTGCCGTCGCCGCGATGGGCGCGTTGCTGGGAGCCTCATCCCGCGCCACATTCACGTTCATGTTTTGTGCATTTGAGACGACGCGCGACTTCCACGCTGTGCTGCCGGTGCTGCTGGTATGCGTCCTGGCGGACGGCGTGGCCTTCACTCTACTCCCCAATTCGATCATGACGCAGAAATTCGCCAAGCGCGGGATGCCCGTGCCCGGGGAAAGCGAAACCGAAGTTCTGAAAGCCGTGCGTGTGAGCGAGCTGATGCGCACGGACGTGAAACCAATCCCGCAGGAAATGACCGTCGCGGAATTGGCCGAACGGATGAGCCGCGGCGAACGCGCCTACAATCTCACTCAGGGCCTGCCCGTGGTTTCAAGCGACGGTAAGCTGGTAGGCGTCGTCACTCAGGGAGATTTGTTGCGCACTCTGGAACAGGAACCGAAGGGGAGCATGACGGTGCTCGAAGCGGGCACGCAACCGGCGGTCGTTGCGTATCCGGATGAGCTCGCGCACGACGCGATGTACCGCATGCTGCAGCGCGACATCGGCAGGTTGCCGGTGGTCAGCCGCGATCATCCGGAACAGATGGTCGGCTACTTTAATCGTTCAAGCGTGCTAGGCGCCTGGACGCGCCAGATGCAAGAAGAAAGCATCCGCGAGCATGGGTGGGTCCGCCAGTGGAGATCGTTGTCCCGCGCAATGAAACGAACCCCGCAAGCTTCCGAAAAATGAATTTAGAATCCGCCGCCGCCCCCTCCTCCAAAACCGCCGCCGGACCCGCCTCCTCCGCCAAATCCCGAGCCGCCGGAGCTGCGCGGCGCTGAAGCCATCACGCTGCCTGCATGCACGGACATCGCGTTGAGGTCATTCACCAGAAAATAGGGAGTGAATGCGTTGCCGTAGGAGCCTTGATACCACTGCGGCGGCTGCAAAGCGATTCCCGAAAACGCCTGCACCCACTTCTTTTCGACGCGCAGCGCCATCGCGTACGGCAAATATTTCTCGAACAGTTCGGGTGTTTTCTGCAGGCGTTCGATTTGATCTTTTTCCACGCGCCCGAGGAATTCCTCGAAGCCCAGCACCTTTTCGAGAGCGCGCTCGCCCGTGATCGTCCTCGCAGACATGAACCATCCGAAAATCGCAATCACCGCGCCGGTCGCGATGCCCGCAGCGATCCAGGTGCCCGATGCGATGCCCGTGGTGCGCGCAAGTGACCCCGTGGCGGCCAGCATCAAGAAACCGATCAACAGTCCCGCGCCGATATAGCCTTGCTTCACCGTATCCGGACGATGCAAGTAATAGCCGTCGGTCATCAGCGCGTTGAAGATGCGGTCGCGAATGAACGGCAGATTCTTGTAGAAATGATTTTGCAAATCGGAAAGCCTAACGTCGGTGGTCGCTCCGGCGTCAAAGAGCGCCGAAAGCATTTCCTGTTCGTGCGAGCGCGCCGCCTGCCATTCCCCAGGCGGTTTCTTCAAATGAAAAATATATTCCTTACTGTGTGTCAGGCCGAGCATATGGCTTTCGTCTTTCTGCTCGATGCTCAAATAGCCTTTCACGGCGAGATCCACTAGCGTCGCGGTGATGTCGCGCATGTCGGCTGCGTTATCCACCAAAGTGCCGCATTCACCGGGAGTCAATTTATCCGGCGGCTCGTATTGCACGGAAATCGCGCCGCGCGCCGGATCGCGCCCACGCGTCCACCACAGCCAGAGCATCACAAAAAATGCTAGCACCGGAATGAAGAGCGGCAGATTGCTGCGCAGGAAGCGCATGAATTCAGCGCCGGCGGTCGGCGGATGGACGAAACCTTTATCGAAGCCGACCACCGCCGTGAGGCCTTCGTGATAACCCAGGCGGCGCAGGCTGCGAATGTCCACCACGTTGTCATTCGCACCGACCTGCGCGTCCTGCGCGCGCGAACCGATGATGCCCGTGTACGCGATCGCGTGCAGTCCAGTAACGCCATCGGGCAATTCAACGCGGGCTGTAACCAGGTTGATTGGGTTTTCCCATTCATCGCCGGTCACGTTCCAATAAAGTTCATCGTGATCGGAGAAAAAGCGAATGGCATCGAGCACGCGATAATGCAGAACAATCGTTCGGGTGGCATCTTCGGCCGCCGGAACGTAAATCTTGAATTTCAGGTAGCGTCCCTCGCGGCTTTGTTCGAGCTTCAGTTTTTGCCCAGTGTCGTCCGCCGCGCTCACGTCCTCGATAAAGAGCGTGTAGTTCAAACCGTGCGGATCGGTGTACTCGGCGGGAATCGTTCGGTAAATGCCGTGCCAGGCGCCGGTGAATTCTGCTTCGATCGTCTCGGTCACGTCAATCGTGCCGTCGGCGCGCACTTGGATTTGAGCGTCGAAATGCGGGAACACCAGAGTGCGCGCGGCCGCCGGAATCGCGGCGCACAGCACGAGGAGGCAAACCGTAAGATTGCGCCGCGCAGCGAGCATCGCTCGGTACGGCCTATGCCGCGCCGGCGCCCGCGCCGCCAAAATTCACTTTGGGCGCGTCGCGTTCGGCGGGCGCGTTGATCTCAAAGAATTCGCGCGGCTTGATGTTGAACATTCCGGCGATGATGTTGGAAGGGAATTGCACGATCTTGGTGTTCAGGTCGCGCACCACGGCATTGTAGTAACGCCGCGCGTTCTGAATGCTGTCCTCGATCTGGCTCAACGATTGCTGCAGCTGCGTAAAGCTTTCCACCGCTTTCAATTGCGGATAAGCCTCGGCCAGCGCGAACACCTGGCGCAACGCCGATGTCAACATGCCTTCGGCCTGGGCCTTGGCCTCGGGGCCCTGCGCGTTCATCGCGCTATTGCGCGCGGCCACTACGCCTTCCAGCGTGCCCTTTTCGTGCGCGGCATAGCCCTTCACGGTTTCCACTAAATTGGGAATCAAATCGTAGCGGCGTTTCAGCTGCACATCAATGTCTGACCAGGCGTTGTCGCACTGCACCTTCAGGCGCACCAGCCCGTTGTACATTCCAATGACGAATACGAACAGCAGCACCACGATGACTAAAAGCGCCAGGATCATCACGGCCCTCCAGCTCCAGGATGGATGCGGGTCGCAGCCCGCACAGCATACGGCGTGTGCGTACCTGTGTAAAGCGAACTATAGGAGTGTGCGGAATTGGATTCTGAGGATTGGACTTGTGATGTTGCTTAGGCTGGCACGGTCAGCGGTTGCTTCGGAGCCTTGCTAGCGGTTTTGTGGCTGTAGAGGTTACGATCCGCCTCTTCGATCATTTCCTCGATCCCATATCCTGCTTCGTAGGCCTTGCAGCCAATTGAAAACGAAACGGGCAGCGTCTTTCCGCTCAGTTCCACCGTCAATCCGCGTAGCCTCGTCAAAACCACAGATAGTTGCTCCATCTTGCAATCGAGCAGCAGCAACATGAATTCGTCTCCGCCCCAGCGCACCGCGAGGTCCGACCCGCGTGTGGAACTTATCAAACACTTCGCGAATTCCTTGAGCACCAGGTCGCCCGCCTGGTGTCCGTACCCATCGTTGATTTTCTTGAAATCGTTCAGGTCCAACAGCGCGATGATCATCGTCAGGCCCTGCCGTTCCGATCGCGCAATCTCGGCCTTCAATCGCTGTTCCGCGAAGCGCCGGTTGTACAATCCCGTCAACGGATCGAATAACGCCAGCCGCCGGAAGACCTCCGCCTCAATTTGCTGCTCCGCCATTTCACCTTGAACTTTTTGCAGCCGCACTTGCTGATAGATCATGTGCAGCGTGAAAATCAAAACCAGCCCAACCAGTCCCCATACGTTGGAATTCAAATCCCATCCATAACTTGGCTTCGGGATTCTCAAGTGCAGCGAGGCCGACAACGCCACCACCAGCGCCGTCAGGGCCAGAATGATGAGTGCCGCGTTCCCCCACACCCATAGACCGCGCCGCTCCAGCTTGCGCCGGTTCGACTGGATTTCGGCCACACCATAATCAGGATCTTCGGGCGTAATCGGTGCAATCGAAGGGGTCATTTGGTTGACTATTGACGCTAACTTCGCATTCGCGAGGGGTCAAGCGCTCCCGTTTCAGCTGCTTCGGCTTAGTAACGGAGCGGTGACCTATGAGGTCATATCATTGGGACAAAGGGCATCTGAAAGCTCATGTCAGCGGCAGGAACTGGGACGTCAGCTAAGCAGCAAACACGCAAACAGCGCGCGGAGCCGAATATGGTTTCCAATTGTGCCGCGCGTTCGAATCCATCATTCGTACTTCAGCGCCACCATCGGATCCACCTGCATGGCGCGTCGCGCGGGGATATAGCACGCCGCGAGCGCCACAACCGTAAGCAAGGTCGAGACGGCGATGAAGGTAACCGGGTCCGTGGGCGAAACGCCATAAAGCTGGCTGGCGATCACGCGGGATAGCAACAGTGCCCCAACAATGCCGATGGCCGAACCCGTTAAAGCCAGCAATAATCCGTGCCGCACCACCAACATCAGCACGTCCTTGCGCGTTGCACCCAGCGCGACGCGAATTCCAATCTCCTGCGCGCGCCGTGAAACGGAGTAGCTCATCACGCCGTAGATCCCCACCACCGCGAGCAGCAACGCCAATCCCGCAAACGCGGCAAGCAGCAGCATCGAAAAGCGTTGTGGAGAAAGCGATTCGGAAACTGCAACGTCCATCGTCCGAACGCTTAGCACGGGCACGTCCGAATCCACATTCCGAACTGCGCCGGTAACTGCCGGAATCACGCTTGCAGGGTCCTGCCTCGTTCGAACGACAAGGTTCATGCCGAAGGAGTGCCAAGCCTCGTCCTTGGGCACGCTAAGTTGGGCCATCGGCAGGTAGAGCGCCGGCTGAGGCCGGCTTTCGTTGAGCGCATACAACCTCACGTCCGCCACCACGCCGACGACCACGCGCGTCATATTCGGAGTGAAAGATAGCGTCAGGCGCTTGCCGATGGGATCTTCGTGCGGCCAGAAAAGCTTCGCCATGGATTGGCTGATCAGGATCGCCCCGGGTCGCCCAGCCACGTCGGTGTCGTCAATATCGCGGCCGCGCAAGAGCGAAATGTGCATCGCGCTCAGATATTCGGTGCTGATGAGGCGAACGTCCACCTCCGGCTGATCCGCCATCGCTAATACAGGATGCCCTTCGATAGCGACCGGCTGTATTGACCCGTCGTCGCTCAGCGGCATGCTGTCTATCAGTGCGGCGGATTGAACTCCGGGCACCGCGCGCACTCCGTCAAGCACGCGATTGAAGTAACTGACTTGTTGCATTGGCTCAGTGAATTTCGTTGAAGGAATCGAGACGGCCATCGTCACCAGGTGGTCAGCGTCGAAGCCGGGATTGGTGTTGCGCAGCACCCATAGGCTGCGAATCAAAAGGCCCGCCCCAATCAGCAGCATTAGCGAAAGCGCCACTTCGGAAACGACCAGCACATTGCGCGTCCGGCTGCCGCCGGAATCCGCAGCGGTGCGGCCGAGACCTTGTTTCAACGCCTGGTTCAGATCCGTCTTCGCCATCCTTAACGCCGGCAACAGGCCCGCCGCGAATCCAGTCAAAAGAGAAACGCCGAGCGTGAAAGCGAGGACCCAACCGTCGAGCGTGATCTCGCCCGAGCGCGGCAGCCGCTGCGCCAGGAATTTCACGATCAAGATCACGCCGTAGTGCGCGAAGACCAGGCCCAGCGCGCCGCCCACAATAGCGAGCAGGAGCGTTTCAGCGAACGCTTGTTGCAGTAGCCGCAGGCGAGTGGCGCCCAGGGCCGCGCGAACGGCCGATTCCTTGCGCCGCGAAAACGTCCGGGACAATATCAGGCTGGCCACGTTGGCGCAGGCAATCAGCAAAACCAGCGAGACAGCGCCGAGCAGAATCAAAAGCGCCGGCCGCACATCGCTCACCAGATCATCGCGAAGAGGAACGACGATCGCGCCCCAGCCCTTGTCGCTTGCCGGGTATTGCAGCGCCAGGCGATTCGAAATCGCATCGAGTTCGGCCTGCGCTTGCTGCAAAGAGACTCCATCTCTAATCCGCGCGACCACGCCAAAATTGTGGTCGTCGCGAACTGCGCGCTCCTGATCGGTCCAGACCAGCGGTTTCCACATCTGTGGTTCCGCGGCCGGATCGCTGCCGATGGGAAACCCGAACCCGGGCCCCATCACGCCGATCACCGCGAAGGCTTGCCCGTTCAGTTCGATGTTCTTGCCGACGATTTCAGGATTCGCGCCGAATCGGCCGCGCCAAAGTTTGTAGCTCAAGACCACTTCGTGGTCGTGGCCCGGTTGATATTCGTCATCACGAAAATCCCTGCCGAGCAACGGCCGTACGCGGAGGATGGAAAAAAGTCCGATCGTCCCCGCGAAGGTGCGAATTGCCTCTGGCTCGCCCGAGCCGGTCAGCGTGTAGCGGCCGAATCCATACGCCGACATCCCGTCGAAGGCCTGGCTTTGATTCCGCCAGTCAATAAAATTGGCCGGCGAAACCGCGAACTCCTTGATGCCCGGAAAGGACGCCTGCGGCGGCGTGTGCCACAGCTGAACCAGCCGGTCGGGCTGGTCAAAGGGCAGCGGCCGCAGCAGCACGGCGTTCACCACGCTGAAAATTGCGGTGTTTGCGCCAATGCCGAGCGCCAGCACAATCACGGCCGTCGCTGTAAATCCCGGCGCGCGCAACATCGTGCGCAGTCCGTAACGCCAGTCTTGCAGGAGAGTTTCCACGAGGTGCGTGCCGCGTACCTCGCGACATTCCTCCTTGGTCTTATCCACGCCGCCAAATTCGAGACGCGCGCGCCGCAACGCTTCCTGCCGCGACACGCCGTTGCGCTCCAAATCCGCAGCGCGAGCTTCCAGATGGAACCGCAACTCGGAGTCCATCTCGTTCTCCGCGCGCGAGCGCCGTAAATTCGCGCGCCACCACGATCGCATCCGGCTTCCGATCGTCATACTTCCTCCGGCCGCGTGCCCAGAATTCCTGCGATCACGTCCGTCATCCGGTTCCACTTCTCGGCCTCTTCCTGGAATCGGCGCTTGCCCGCCGCGGTGAGCCGGTAATACTTGGCCTTCCGTTTGTTTTCCGACTCGCCCCATTCGCTCGCAATCCAGCCCTGGTGTTCCAGGCGATAGAGCGCCGGATAGAGCGAGCCTTGCTGAATCTCCAGGCGGTCTTTCGAAATTTGCTGGATGCGCAGCAGAATGCCGTAGCCATGCAATGGCCCCAGCGAGATGGCCTTGAGGATCAACATATCCAGAGTGCCTTGCAGCAGATCAATCGGTTTTGCCACTATCTCTCCTCGTGCGTCTAGGAGAAGATAGCAGCGCTCTCCTCGACTGTCAAGGAGAGCATCGTCCGGGGATGAACCAAGGTAAGAGGCGAGGCCGATGGTTGCTTCCCGCGCCGTTTTAGCTGCGCGATGTTAGAGCTTCTTGCAAAAGCGCACGCAGCGGTCCACAACTTCGAAACCCAGCGCTTCATGCGCGCGCTGCGATACTTCATTCTCGATCAACGCATCGGATGCCATCTCCACGCAGCCCTGCGCGCGAGCCCACTCCTCCGCGGAATTCAGCAGCGCCTTGCCGACGCCCTGCTTTCGAAACCTCTCGTACACGAACCAGGCTTCCACATATCCCACAGGCCGCGCCGGATCGCAGCCATCCGCGCGGGAGCGCAATCCAGCTTCGAGAAAGCCCGTCACCGTTCCGTCTTCATTAGTCGAGACCAGCAGCACCGCCGGCAGCGTGCCGGGAGTCCGATGACTCAAAGCGTCATCGAGTTCCTTCAATAGTTCCTCGGGCGATGCGCTCGGCCACAGTAAACTCTGCATCGTGGCCAGCTCGTTCCGGTCGGAGCGCCGCGCTTGTCGTACCTTCGGAGTCGTCATGCTCTCCATTGTAATCAGCTACCACTAAATCGCGCGCATCGTGTTCCTGCCGGCGGTGACGGCCACAGCGGCGAAGTACGTTTTCAATCCCGCATTCATCCGCCATCCAATTTGTCCCTCCAAAAAGCCGCATTCTCGACGGCATCTTGCGACGAAACTGATTTCGCATTGATATATTGAAGCTGCGGAGGTTGCCAGAGTGATCGATTTTCAATACAACTATCCGGTGCTCGGCACGGAAGGCGCCTTGATTTCAGCAGCGGTGCAGAGACACATCGCGGAATCGCACGCGTGGGTTTCTCAAAAAGCCTTGGCCGGAACACCGCAGCATCGCGACGTTGCGGCTTCCTTCCTCTCGCAGTGGGGCCTAAACATTTCACCCAGTCGCGTGTTTTTGTGCTCGGGCGGACATAGCTCCGTTTCTGTCGCGCTCACCCGAACGTCGTTGGATGGCGCCGCCGTAGCAGTGGACGAACTCACCTATCCGGCCTTTCGCAGGACGGCCCTAAATCGCGGAATAAAAGTAATCGCCTGCGCGGGCGACGAAGATGGCATGTTGCCTCAGGCGCTCGCTGACGCAGCCGCCTCGCAAAATGTAAAAGCCGTGTACTTGACGCCCACAGTCCACAATCCACTGGGCAGCGTGATGCCCGCCAGCAGAAGGCTCGCTCTCGCAAATGTCATACGGCAGCGCAATCTCTGGCTGATCGAAGATGACGCGTATCGTTTTCTCGAACCCGATGGGCCCGCTCCGATTTCCTGGCTCGCCCCCGAACGCAGTTTCTACATGTACAGCTTTACGAAACCGATTGCGCTGGGAATGAAAGTTTCCTACCTCGCGGTTCCAGAGGCTTTCGCGGATGGTCTTGAAGACCTTGTGTCGCAGGTCAATAGCGGCACGTCTCTGTTGTTCGCGGAAGTTCTCACTTCTTTGGTGCTGGACGGAACCGTGCAGCGGCTAGTCGCCGAAAAACAGGCTGTCGGCCGCGCGCGCCAGGAATTGATCTCGAGCGGCCTCGCGGGATGGAAAATGCGCGCGCATCGCAACGGCTTCCATTCCTGGATCGAACTCCCGCAGGGAATTGATGCCCGTGCCTTTTGTGCGGCGTGCGAATCCAAAGGCGTTTTGCTCACCCCCGGCTCGCGCTATGGAAATGGCAATCCGGAATTCGCGCGGTTCTTCCGTCTGGCGGTCGGCAATGAACCCGAGCGCGAACGTATCACCGAAGGGCTAGCAATTGTAAAGCAGACGCTTTCTTCCTTTTGACGCGTGGAATCCTCAGCTCCCCCCGGCTACCAAGAGGACTTTTTTGTTGTTGCCGAAAGCCTCTGGAGCCTTCTCGCGCAAGCCACGCGCTTGCCCAAAACAGAGTTGAATCAATGGATCGATTCAGCCACGCACCTGATTTACCACGCGATATTCACCGACGCGCAATACACGCACAAAAAATAAAATAGAATTTTCAGTTGGTGTCGTCGAGTCGAGCTGCGAAATTCAATTCGGCGGGTTTAGCGTGGGGTCCAGGCGCTTCGCTTCCTCGAATTCCTGCTTCGCGCCGTCAGAATCCTTCAGCCGTTGGAGCGCCATTCCCAAATTGTAGTGCGCGTGCGCTAAGCTCGCATTCAGGCGAATCGCTTCGCGGTAGCTGTCCGCAGCCGGCTTGTATTGACCCTTGTTGAAGAGCACGTTGCCCAGATTGAAGTGCGCGTCCGCATTGTCCGGCTGCTCGGCGATCACTTTCGTAAACGCCGTCTGCGCGCCATCCAAATCACCCAAAGCCATCTTTGCCGCGCCCAGGCCAATCTGCGCCTGCGGAAAATCGGATTGCAGATCGACCGCCTTCTTGAAATTGTCAGCCGCCTTCTGCGGCTGGCTCGCCTGCATGTAAGCGTTGCCGAGGTTATAAAGCGCGTGCGCTTCATCGGGCTTCAGCGCCAGGCCCTTTTGATAAGTCGCAATCGCGTCGTCCAGCTTTCCTTGTCCCTGATAGACCAGCGCGAGATGGAAATCCGCTTCCGCGTGGTCCGGTTGCAACGCGAGGCATTTCTCGAAACTGGTAGCGGCTTCGTCCAGCTGGCCTTGCTTGTACAAAAGTTGACCCAGGTCGAACCACGCCACGGCATCGTCGGGGTGATCGGCCACAATCTGCCGGTACTGTGCCACTGCCTCGTCGTCGCGTCCCGCATTGCGTAACGCCAGCGCGTAATTTGCGCGGATATCGAGCGACGTCGGCTCAAGCGCCACGGCCTGCTCGTAAACTTTGATCGCCTCGTCCCACTGCTTTCCGGAATCAAGCGCCGCGCCCAGATTGTTCAAGGCGTCCGCATACTTCGGCGAAAGCTCGATGGCCTTGCGATACGCCGCAATCGCATCCGCCGGATTGCCGGAAGCGAATAGGGAAGCGCCCATTCCGTTATACGCCTGCGCGAATTTTGGATTCAGCCCGATAGCCTTGTGGTACGCCGCAATCGAATCGTTATATTTTTTCTCGTGGTAGAGCGCGAGGCCCAGATTACTTTCGGTGATTCCGTCGGAGGGTTTGATCGCCAAGGCCTTATCGAAATCCGCGATGGCCTCGTCGTCTTTGCCCTGCAGATCCAGCACCATGCCCAAATTGCTGAGCGCTTCCGGAAAATTCGGATTCACATCGAGCGCCTGCCGAAACAGCGCGGCGGCTTCCGCAATTTTTCCCTTTTCGTATAGGTCCATCCCGCGATTGTTCAGCGCCACGGCGTCACCGCCACCGACTGCCCGCGTCTGCGCGCAAACTCCTCCAGCCATCCCCGAAAAAATAACGGCAGCCACCAGAATCGCCGTTTGTTCGATCACACGCCGCATCGCCGGCAGGCCTCCCATCCGCAAGCGCGAGCGTAACACACTCGAAAACCGCGTCGCCAACTGCGCCTCGTGCACCCAACCATCTGGGAGTGCGCCGGCCTGCCGCCGCCTTGCGAATTCAAAAGCGGCACACTGAAAACCAGGACCCGTCGTATAATCCCGCCCTCATGCATCGCACCGCGGTGGCCGCTCTGCTTGCGCTACAGGGTTTTGAAGTGCTTTTCCTCGCCCTGCACGACTGGATTCCTCTCGGTACGCTGAACGATCTGAAAGGCGTCAGCACGGCCGATTCGTTCGGCAAACGCGTCGCCACCACGCTCATCAGCGCCGCTCCGTTTGCGGTCGGACTCGCCGCTAGCATCCTCTATTTTGGCCAACACTTTCCGGACTGGCTTTTCTGGTGGCTATGGATCAGCTACGTGATTTTGTTCTGGGGCATATTGCAGGCGTGGTGGATTCCGTACTTGTTCCGAGCGGAGCCCGAGCGCGCCGCGCGCTATAAAGTAATGTTCGGCGCAACGCACGCCTTCCTACCGGAACGCAACGGCATCCGCCTGAACACGCTGCACGTAATCGTTCACGCCGCCACAGTCGCACTACTGATTGCTCTAGCCGCGGTCTCGGCGCAGCAAGGCTGGCCCAAACCCTGGTAACGCGCTCCACAGTATCGCTAGCGTCAAGACACCTTTTGAGTTAGGCTCTCTGCAACAGTACCGCAAGAGGACACCCCTTCCTCTGGAATTGAGCTTTCAAAAGGCATCTTGGGATGCTCTTCAAGACGTTTAGCGCAGCCGTGTTCGGCATTGACGCCTACCTCGTCGAAGTCGAAGTGGACGTAGTCCCTGTGCTCGAGGGCTTTTTCAACGTCGTCGGCTTGCCCGATGTCGCCGTGAAAGAAAGCCGCGAACGCATTCGCGCCGCCCTGCGCAATACCGGTTTCGATTTCCCGTCGCGCCACGCCGTCACGATGAATCTCGCGCCCGCGGACATCCGCAAGGAAGGTTCCGCGTTCGATTTGCCCATGGCGCTGGGACTCGCGGGCTGCCAGGGAAGTTTCTTCGGCAAAATTCTCGATACCCATGTCTTTCTCGGCGAACTCTCGCTCGATGGCGGCGTGCGCTCCGTGCGCGGAGCGCTATCGGCCGCATTGGCGGCGCGCGAACGCGGCATCAAAAATGTTGTGGTGCCGGAAGCCAACGCGCGCGAAGCCGCGGTCGTCGAAGGCATCAACGTATTCGGCGTGAAATCGTTGCCGCAGGCAGTGGACCTCATCAACGCGCCCGAATCTTTCCATCCCACTGCCGTCGACACTTCGCAAATGCTCACCGACGCCGGGCAATATTCCGTGGACCTGCGCGACGTCCGCGGCCAAATGTCCGCCAAGCGCGCGCTCGAAGTCGCCTGCGCCGGCAGCCACAACATTCTGCTGATCGGCCCGCCCGGCGCTGGCAAGACCATGCTCGCAAAACGCATCCCCACGATCCTGCCGCCGATGTCGCTCGAAGAAGCCATCGAAACCACGCGCATTCACAGCGTCGCCGGAGTGCTGGAAGATTCGCGCGGCCTGGTTGGCACGCGCCCGTATCGCTCGCCGCACCACACCATCAGCGACGCCGGTTTGATCGGCGGCGGAGCCATCCCGCGTCCCGGCGAAGTTTCGCTCGGCCACAACGGCGTCGTCTTTCTGGACGAGCTGCCGGAATTTCAGCGCAACGTCCTGGAAGTGATGCGCCAGCCCCTCGAAGAAGGCAGCGTCACCATCGCGCGCGCTGCGCTTTCCGTGAATTTTCCCGCGCGCTTTATGCTCGCGGCCGCGATGAATCCGTGTCCTTGCGGATTTTTTGGGGACGGCACGCGCGAATGCCACTGCACGCCAGTGCAAATCCAGCGCTACGTCTCGAAAATTTCCGGGCCGCTCCTCGACCGCATTGATATCCACATCGAAGTTCCTGCCGTGAAGTACAAAGAGCTGCGCGGCAATGGAGACGTCGAAAGCTCCGCTTGCGTGCGCTCCCGCGTCTTGCGCGCGCGAGAGATTCAGTTCGAGCGCTACCGCGGCGAGAAAAAGCTCTACGCCAATTCGCAGATGCCGCCCAGGCTGATCCGCAAGCACTGCGCCATCACGGCCGAAGGCGAAAAAATCCTCGAATCCGCCATCCAGCGCCTCGGCCTTTCCGCCCGCGCCCACGACCGCATCCTGAAAGTCTCGCGCACCATAGCCGACCTCGAAGGCGCCGAATCCCTCCTACCGAAGCATCTTAGCGAAGCCATCCAATACCGCACCCTCGACCGCACCTACTGGGCTTAAACTTTGTCAAAAAATGAATCCCTTCTGCAACCCTTTCAAGCAATCGCGTGTTTTCAACTGTTATTCACTTGAACGTGATACTCGGCATAGTGATTGTTAGTTGTGAGATTTTTTGTACAGTTCATATCGCAGGGACTTGATGGATAAGGAGCAAAGCCTCATGCGGCCGACGACGATTCTAATGCTGGTTGTCTTTTCATGTTTTCCCGTCCAAGCCCAAAAAGAAGTTCAATATCTGGCCCCGCTGGCAACTGGCCAGGCTCCAGAGTGTCCCGAGCACGTCGGCGCACGAAATCTCCGGAGCGAAATTGCCAAGATCGCGCAAACGTCCGTTTATATCACCGGCGAGGCTGTGCGTGGGGCATCCGGTTGTCGGCGGACCGCTGAACTCCATATTCACGCGGGAAATTTCGACCGCTCTTATGAGTTGCCGGTTGCAAATCAGCAGCGCTTTACCGTGGCCGACTTTTCGGCGGACGGCTCGCGTCTCTTGCTGTTCGCTGGGCGCGACGACGAAGGATCTACGGACTTCCGCGATATCCAATTAACTGTTGTCTCTACCGTCTCAGGTGAAATGCACTGGCACAATGTGTGGGACGTGTTTCAATGGCGCGATTGCGATGCAACGATTGATCCCCTTGGATTTTCGGATGATGGAGCGATCGTCATCCGAGCAGGGCCATCAATCTGGAATGGTCACCCTCTTCCGAATTGCGTCGCGGACGCGCGTTTGTACTCGTTCGAATCAACAACGGGATCCGTGACGCGATGGCCGGCGGATGTCGAAGTCAAACAACACGGAGTCTCGGCGGGAGCTGCCTGTCAGACCTGTAAGAGCGACCCGGATATAGCCGACGCGTGCTTTACCGTGCACGGACGCATGGCGCTTTATAACGGCGGCACTTCCTACCATATTTGGAGAATTGGAACCGACCGGATGCTCGGCGTCCGCGACTCAATTGTTCCCGAATCGCTTGCAACGAATCTGACATGGGAGAACGCCGCGTTTGGTGATTTTTACGTATGTCCCTTTACAAGAGAGCGGGAGGGCGCGATGCAATTCGTTTGTGTTGAATCGGCCAAGAAAGTGGTCTACCGGAGGAAGTGGTAAGTTGGGATCGTCATCGTTGGTTGCACCCCCTTTTGAGCCGCGGCGCGAACTGTACTAAACTCCACCCGCATATCGCGCCAAAATGCCGACTGCTCCCAAAATTGTCCGTGAACCGCGCTGGCCCGCATTTGTCGCCATGGTCGCGGCCGGCGGCGTGTTTCTCGCCTTGCCGGAACGCCTATCGCTCGGTCCAAGCTGGCTGCTACTCGTAGTCGTTTTTCTGCTGTTGATTCCGATTGTGTTATCGCACCGCCGCGGTGATTTCCACATCACGAAGCTTTTCACCATCGTCGCCAATACCGCGATCACCATAGGCATGATTGCATCGCTGGCATTACTGATCGAAGGCATCCCGCACCACCGCGATTCGCCGACAGCTCTGCTGCGCGGCGCGGTCGCGCTATGGGTAACGAATGTGCTGTGCTTTGCGTTGTGGTACTGGAAACTCGACGCCGGCGGCCCGCTCGGACGCGACGGCTCGCGAGGCCGCCTGGAGAGCTCATTTCTTTTCCCGCAGATGTTGGAAAGCGAAAACACCTCGTGGTCGCCGCACTTCATGGACTATTTGTTTCTGGCGTTCAACACCAGCACGGCATTTTCACCCACCGACACTGCGGCGCTCTCGCGTTGGGCCAAAGCCGGCATGATGCTGCAATCCCTGATTTCGTTAACGATCGTCGCGCTGCTAGCCGCCCGCGCCGTGAATATTCTGTAACAGCTTGCGCCCCAGGTTTTTATTTGTTATCCCGCCTGCCCCGAGTGCCGTAGCGAAGCGAGCGCAGCGAGGCCTGCCCGCCACAGGCAGCGACCTGCTTTCTTGCCCGAATGCCACGCGCAGTTCGCACCAGCGCACTCTGGCGTCAGGCAGCAAAGTAACGCGTCGGCGTCTGCCCAAGTTGTCGCCCGAACATCACAATGAACGCGCTCGTGCTGCGATAACCGGCGTCCCACGCCGCTCCCGTAACTTTTTCTCCAGAAGCCAGCAATTGCATCGCGTGCAACAGCCGCAACTGCCGTCGCCACTGGCTGAACGTCATTTTGGTCTCAGCGATGAAGAGGCGCTCAATCGTCCGTTTGCTCGCTCCACAATCCGCGCACAGCGCTGCCAGCGTCTTCTGCGTGCCCGGCTCCGCAACCAGCGCGTTCACGATTCTCATCGCGCGCGGGTCGAGGGGATGCGGCAGCTGCAGCGGAATGGAATGGATCGCTTCCAATTGATCCAAAATCATTTCGATCACGCGCCGGTGCGCGGGCTCCTGCTTCTTCAATTTCGGAAACTTGCAAGCATGCAGAATCAGTTCCCGCAGCAGAGGCGATACGTTCATCACAAAACATTTCGTGGTCGCGGTCTTCACCAGGCCAGGAGCAAAGTAAAGCGTCCGCATCGAAACCGGTCCCAGAATCGCGACCGAGTGCGGCGTTCCCGCCGGAATCCATACAGCGCGCAGCGGCGGCACTACCCAGATGCCCTGCTTGGTCCGCACCGTCATCACTCCCCGCGACCCAAAAATCAATTGATCCTCGGGATGAAAATGCTGAGGAATTGCGTGCTCGCCCGCAAAGTCGTACGCCAGAGTTGCCACCTGCGCCGTCTGGTGGCCCCGGCGATCGAGCAAAAGGCTCTGGCACTTTTGCGACATTTGTTGTCAACATAGCGGGAGACAACCCGCTCCGCAAGTGCTACTTTTCCACCGGTCCCACGATGTGACGGAGGACCTGAATGCTAGCTTCCAGCAAGATCATCGGGTTTGTTCCCACACGCGATTCCAAGCGAGCGCGCGAGTTTTACGAAGGCAAGCTGGGCTTCCGCTTCGTCAGCGACGATCAATTCGCCCTGGTGATGATGGCTGGCGACACGATGATCCGCATCTCCAAAGCCAAAGATTTCACACCTGCGCCGTACACCGTCATGGGTTGGGAGGCGCAAGACATCGAAGCCCTGGTTCGTTGGCTCACTTCTCGAGGCGTCACGTTTGAAAAATACCCCTTCATTCAGGATCAGGAGTTCGGTATCTGGGCAGCTCCCGGCGGCGACAAAGTCGCCTGGTTCAAAGATCCCGACGGCAACGTCCTTTCGGTAAGCCAACATCGCAAATAAAAAGTGATGCGAGTGTCATCCCGAGCGCAGCAAGGGATCTGCTTTTCGGCTTGATTGTGCAGCACGGGCCCAACCTGAAAGGAGGCGCCATGAAAAAAGCGCTATTGCTGGGCACGATCCTGGGCGGCTTGACGGCGTTCATCTGGAGTTCGATTTCATGGGAACTCCTCGGCTGGCACGAAAAGGACATGGTCTCATTCCAGAATGAAGACGAAGTCTCCGCGGTGATTGCCTCGCACGCCACCAAGGACGGCGTCTACCTCTTGCCCACCATGCCCTCCGGCGAAGGCATGACCGCCGAGCAAAAGAAACAAGCGCAGGCAGCCGCGATGGCGAAAATGCAATCCGGCCCGATCGTGTTCGCCGCAGTACGCCTCCACGGCTTCGGTTCGTACACCCGCGGCTTGATCATTCAATTCCTGAGCCTGCTGGCCGCGGCATTCCTGCTCACCTGGCTTCTGCTGCAAACCAGCGGCCTGAGCTATGCGCGCAAAGTCGCGTTCCTGGCGGTAGTAGGTCTAGCGGCCAGCGTCATAGTGGATCTCCCCAATTGGAATTGGTGGGGCTTCTCCGGCGCATACACCGCCGTGAATCTCGCCGATTCCACAATCACCTGGCTAATCGCGGGCCTCGTCATCGCCAAAGTCACGAAGCCCGCCGGTGAACTTGCGCGATAGCATTTTCGTGTCAACCAGAGCACTTTGCGAATTCGTCCGGCGTTTTGGCCATTAAACTTGGTCGTATGGACGAACAACGAGACGGCCAATCGCACGAAGCGTCCCGGGGAATCGGCAAATCTCCTCCAGGTTTTGTACTGCCGCTCTTCTGTCTTGCAGCGTGGCCAATCTTATTCTGGAGATTTCGAGACCCCTGTACGAGCCCAGTTCAATCCGCACTCGTTGCTCTAGCCATCGTATCGATGCTTTGGACCGCGGTGTGCATGATCCAAGCTGACCGTAGGGCGAGGAAAATGGGTTGGAGGCGGTCTCACTTCACGAGATTGCTCATGGGCGGCCGCCCGAGCGACCCGGAGGAGTTGGTCATCTGGCTGTGGGTCAGGCAAAACTACTACGGCTTGATCACGCTCGCCGTATCCGTACTCGCGCTGTATATTCTGTATGTCAGGTCCTAGGTCCGCGCAACAATCACCGGGGTGACGCCAACCACCGCCAAAGCGCAGCGAATCAGCCGGCCCCGCCCAGTACCCCGAGTGCATTGACTTGCACTCCGGCGCTGTGATAACCATACTCCCGCTCTTTCAAAGGACTTTCCCGACATCGGATGCCGGCCAAAGCTCAGCGGATCGAAGTCACGCTCGAGACGCTTCTCGAAAGCGTGGACCTCGCGGAGAGCATTACCATGCGCGTTGCGGAGGCTGCCGGGTTTCCCGAGGAAGAGGTTCACAAGATTGGCATGGCAGTCCGCGAGGGCGTGATTAACGCCTACAATTACGGCAATCAGCAGGATCGCCACAAAAAGATCATGATGTCGGTAGAGCTTGAACCCGAAAACATGATCGTCCGCGTCCTCGACCAGGGCCACGGCTTCGAACTGACCGAAATTCCCGACCCGCTCGCCGAGGAAAACCTGCTGCGCACGTCCGGCCGCGGCCTTTTCCTGATGCGCGCGTTCATGGATGAATTCAAAGTGGGACGCGGACCCGACGGCGGGGCCGAACTCACCATGATTAAGAAACTTCCGCAAACAGTTTCCGGTAACGGTAAGCACCAACCGGAGTAGAATCGCGATACGAGGTTCCCGTGGCCCTTCAAGGTACGCGCCGCCAGCTCGGCGACGTAGTCATCATTGATTTTAGCGGCAAGATCACGCTCGGCGAAGGCAGCGCGACTCTGCGCAAGACCGTGCGCGATTTGGTGGAGGGCGGCAGCAAGAAAATCCTGCTCAGCCTCTACGATGTGGATTACATAGACAGTTCCGGCATCGGCGAACTCGTCAGCGCCTACACCACGGTGAAAAATGCCAGCGGCGAGCTGAAACTCTTGCATCTCACCAAACGTGTTCACGACATCTTGCAAATCACGCGCCTGTTCACCGTCTTCGACGTTCAGTCCGACGAGAATACGGCGATCCACAGCTTCAAGGCCTGACCGCGCCACAGACCAAGAGGGCTGCCCGACTCACGCGCTTCGGGCTACACGATTTCCCGTATGTGGCGTGTCTCACGCCGTTTGGTACACTTAGTACGTGGGGCGCTGCGAAGGCAAGTTCCATTGGGGAAGAGTCCGACGCAGCCCCGACTCCGAACTCTTCACAAACGTGTAAAGAATGCATGTCCTTCCTTCATCGAGCACCGCTAAGTCATTACCCGGCAGCAAATTAGTTCGTCGAGCGACGGTCCGTCAGTTGCTCGTATCTCCATCGGAGTATCTCGACTGTAAGACTCCGCAGCCTGCAACTCACACGCTCAGGGGCCGTGAATGAAGCTCAGCCTGCGACTCATCGCCTCGCTCGTCGTAAGCATTAGCCTCGTCACGTTTTTCGTCGCCCGTAACCAGGTTCGCGGCGAAAAGAAGGGCTTGCGCGCCGATCTGGCCCGTCGCGGCGAAATCCTCACCGAGAGCCTCCAAGAGACTGTCGAGCCTGTGCTCCAACGCGGCTCCGAAAACCAGCTGCACCGGATCGTCGAGCGTTTTGGTGATCGCGAGCACCTGGCCGGTGTCGCTATCTACGATCCCAACGGCAAGCTGCTCGCCGCCAGCGATAAGCTGGGCGCCAACGCGGACGTCCCGCCGAAAGTTTTCGATCAAGCGCGCGCCGGCGACACCGGAGCCGGCGGATTCACCGATTTCCCCAACCTGCCCGTTTATGCCTACGCTCTGCCATTGCACCGGACGAGTGGCGGGCTCGCCGGAGTGCTGGTCACTTTCCACGACGCTCGCTACATCGAAGCGCAGAGCGTGGAAATCTGGCGCAGCGCGATTTGGCACGTGGTCGCTCAACTCTTGCTCATTGTTCTCATCACCCTGCTGATCGTCCGCTCCACCATCACGGGACCGATCAACAAGCTCTCTCAATGGATGAAGGATTTACGCACGGGCAAGCAGCCCGGACCATTTCCAAATCCGTCGCCCTCCGATTTTTTGCAGCCGCTCACTTCCGAGGCTGCCTCGCTGGGGCAAAGTCTGGCCGAAGCGCGCATGGCCGCGAAGCAAGAAGCCCGCTTGCGCGCCGCGGGCGACACGCGCTGGACCGCCGAACGTCTGCGCGTGGGCCTACGGAAAAAATTGCGCGGCAATTCGCTCTTTGTCGTCTCGAACCGCGAACCATACCTCCATGTCCACGGCGCAAAAGGAATCGAAGTGCAGGTTCCCGCCAGCGGCTTGGTCACCGCGCTCGAACCGATCCTCAACGCTTGCGATGGCACCTGGATCGCTCACGGCTCCGCCGATGCCGATCGCGAAACCGTGGACGACCACGATCGCTTGCGCGTTCCGCCCGACCACGCGCATTACACGCTGCGCCGCGTCTGGTTAACCAAGGAAGAAGAAGAAGGCTACTATTTCGGTTTCGCCAACGAAGGCATCTGGCCGCTCTGCCACATCGCCTACACCCGGCCGAGTTTCCGTACCTCCGATTGGGAGCACTATCAGCGCGTGAACGAAAAATTCGCGCAGGCCGTGCTGCAGGAAATTGAGTCCGTCGAAGCGCCCTTCGTCCTGATTCAGGATTATCATTTTGCCTTGCTGCCGCGATTGATCAAATCTGCGCGGCCCGATGCGCGCGTCGCGATTTTCTGGCACATTCCCTGGCCCAATCCGGAAGCCTTCGCCATTTGCCCCTGGCAGAAGGAACTTCTTGACGGCTTACTCGGCGCCGACCTCATCAGTTTCCACATTCAGGCGCATTGCAATAATTTTCTGGAAACGGTGGACCAGACCATCGAATGCCGCATTGAATGGGAACGCTTCGCCGTGAATCGCAATAACCATTTCACGATCGTCCGTCCGCATCCGATCAGCGTGGCCTTGCCGGAATCGCACGACCTGTTCCCCAATGACCTTACCCGCGCCTCGATACTCGAAAGCACCGGCCCGGACACGATTTTCCTCGGCCTCGGCGTGGACCGCATTGACTACACCAAGGGCCTCCTCGAGCGGTTCCGCGGCATCGAGCGCTTCCTCGATAAATATCCGCAATACATCTCGCGCTTCACCTTTGTGGAATTCGGCGCGCCTAGCCGCACCAACATCAAGCGCTATCAGGATTTTTTCAACGAGGTGGAAGCGGAAGCCCAGCGCATCAATGCGCGCTTTCAGAGCGACAAATGGAAACCCATCATCTTCCACAACCGCCATCACACCCACGAGCAAATTGATCCGTTCTATCGCGCCGCCGACCTCTGCCTGGTCACTTCGCTGCACGACGGCATGAATCTGGTGGCCAAGGAATATGTCGCCACGCGCGAAGACGAGGACGGCGTGCTGATTCTCAGCCAGTTCACCGGCGCGGCCCGCGAATTGCGTGACGCGCTATTGGTCAATCCCTACGACATCGAGCAAATCGCCGAAGCAATTCGCCGCGCGTTGGAAATGCCTCCCGAAGAACGCCACTCGCGCATGCAACGAATGCGCGCGATCGTAAAGGAACACAACGTGTACCGTTGGGCCGCTGACCTTATCCTGGAGCTCGCCGAAATTCGCCTGGATGCTCAAGAATTGACCGAGACTCGATAAAGCGTGCCCCGCCCTTCAAAAAAGCCCAGAAAAAAGACCAGAAAAAAGACCAGCGGCGTTCGCGTCACCGCCCGCGTAATCCCCGCTTTCGATTCGTGGCGCGAAATTTCCGGGCGTGTTCGCGCGGCCAAGAACATCGCTCTATTTCTCGACTTCGACGGCACCCTGGTGGATTTCTGTTCGCGCCCGGAACTAGTCACGCTGAGCGCCCGCACCGAAGTGGCCTTGCAAAAATTAGCCGATCACAAGTCTGTTCGTGTGGCTATCGTGAGCGGACGCCGGCAGGCATCGGTGTTGCAGTTCGTAACCACGCCGCGCATATCTATCCACGGTTTGTACGGCTGGGAAAATGAAAAGGGCGTGCGCTTGTCTGCAAAGACTGCCGGCAAAATCTCGGAAGCGCGGGCTGTCCTTGCCACCCTTCCGGATAAGGCGCCCGGTATTTTCATAGAGGAGAAAGGCGCCAGCCTCGCCGTGCATTTTCGAGAGGCCTCGGCGCAATCGCAACGGCACGCCTGCGCCGAGCTTCGAAAGCTCATCGCACGCCTGCGCCCGCACTTGAAGATCATCCAGGCCGCAAACGTCTGGGAGGTCGCTCCCGTCCACGTTCAGGGAAAAGGGCCAGCCGTGCGCAAAATGGTTCGAGAGCTTGGCGCCGCGTTTCTGCCAATCTATGTGGGCGACGATCTTACCGATGAGCCGGCTTTCCGCGCGTTGCGCCGCAAAGGAATCACGATTCTGGTAGGATCGCGGCGCCCCACGAGCGCGCATTTCTCGCTCCTCCATCCCGCCCAGGTCGCCGTGTTTCTTGAGCGTCTGGAACGCGTGCTACCGTGATTCCGTGTCGACTGCCCGGGCACTTCGCCTCAGTCGCCTCAGCCGGAAATTGCAGGCGTTAGATTTCTTTGGCAGTAGGCTCGCCCACAAACACCAGGCATCCGTTTGGATCTTCCACGTGGAATTCGGTCATCCCATAGCTCTGGCGAAATAAGTCGCGGATTCTGTATCGGTCCTTGAACGTTTCCGCGTGTTTCCACAAGTCATTAATTCCGCTGACCTCCACGTAAATCTCGGTATGCCCACGGACGCACTTCATCACGTCCTCGGATGCCGCTTTCTGCAGGTGGATGGTTTGGCCGTCGCGCTCCAAAATTGAATAGTCCGGCGATTTGATGGTGGCGTTAAATCCCAGCACGCCCTGGTAAAACAAAATGGTTTCCTCCATATCGGCAACCGCCAACATGGGGCTGATGCGTTTTGCTATGGATGTGCTCGTCATTTCGGGGGCCTCCAATCCACTGTCCAATCCGCTGATGACCCTCCGCTGCGCTCGCACATGATGGCACGATCGTAGAGTCAGCGCGAATTGCACCGCCCCGACGTTAACGCGTACGTGCACCTACAGGATTACCTGTATGGCCTCTGTCGGCCTTCCGACCTAACATCTGCGCGTTTGCTTTCGTTGTGTCCTTCGGCTGAGCCGTTCGCATCACCGCTGTCGCCATTGCTGAAAAGAGTAAAAAGCTCATCTCACAGCGGCTCACTCTTGATGAACTGATGGTCGAGCCTGGGGAGAATAGCGGCATGGCCGAAAGTCACGGTGTAAATATGAGTGCATCTGTTACGCGAGCACAAGAAAAGCACTTGAAAACCGACGGCATGGCTGCGCGGATCCTGATCGTTGATGACCATGAAATTGTCCGCGAGGGGATACGCACGCTTCTCCGCCGTGTTCGCCCTGAGTGGGAAGTCTGCGGCGAAGCCAAGAACGGCAAGGAAGCCGTCGAAGCAGCGGTAGCGCTCACGCCCGACATTCTGATACTCGACGTGACCATGCCGGTGATGAGCGGCTTGGAAGCCGCCTCCCGCATCGCCCGTCTTGGACTTGCTTCTCGCGTCCTCATCTTCACCATGCACGAAACCAAGAGCCTCATCATGGAAGTGCGCGCCGCCGGAGCCCAGGGCTACGTCGTGAAATCGCAAGCCGCCCGCGACTTGATCGTCGCCATTGACCGCATCCTTGCGGGTGGCACGTTCTTCGGCCCGGAGCCGGATGTGCAATCGCAGGCCCAATCGCAGCCCACCAGGAATTGATCTCGGCCCCAGCCGTCGCCGCCCTCCCCGCGTGTGTGATAGAATACTTGTCTCAATTTCCCTCGGGGTGAACGCTTGGCCCATATTTCCCGCAGAGAACTGAAGAAGGACGAAGTCCGCGACACTCTCGCGCTCGGCGCCGATGCCGTTCTTTCTCACAAACTTTTCACCACGTACCTTTTGCTCATCGCCATCGTGGTCGCGCTGGGCGTCTTCGGGTGGAGAACGTACAGCGAACGCCAGTCCATGAAGGCCGGTGCGGCTTTTGACGACGCCATGAAGTCCTTTCAGGCGCGCATCCGCACTCCGAGCGAGCCTTCACTGCCGGGCGAAACCACCTATTTTGACGACGGCAATAAGTATTCCGACGCCGCAAAGAAGTTCGCCGACGTCGCCACGAAATATTCGCACACTCGTCCCGGACAACTTGCCGCGTACTACGCCGCGTTGAGCGATGAGAAGCTGGGCAAGATGGATGACGCGAAAAAGTGGCTGCAAGGCGTCGCCTCCGGCAGCAGCGACGATTTTGCTTCCATGGCGCGCTTCGAACTCGCGCAAATCACTGACCGCCAGGGCCAAGGCGACGAAGCCGTCAAGCTCTATCAACAATTGATCGCCAAGCCCACCGTGCTGGTCCCCAAGCCGGTGGTAATGCTCGCGCTCGCCGAACACTACGGCGCGAAAAATCCCACCGAGGCCAGCCGCCTCTATTCCCAGATCAAAACCGAGTATCCCGACACACCGATCGCCCAGCAAGCCGATCAGGAACTCAACCTTCTCCCCGGCAAAACGTAAGAGGAAGCGAATGTCATAGCGAGGGCTGCCTGCCGCAGGCAGGGATCTGCTTTTCGCGGTGAAGCCCTGCAAAAAACAGATCCCTACCGAACGCTTCGCCCCGCAAGCCTTATCGCGCGCGACCGCTCCGCTTCTTCGCAGTACTCTTCGGCGCCACTAAGTCATAGCTGCCCTTCACCAGCTCGCGAATCTCGCTCCAGTTGAGCCGCGCCGCATAAACGCGCAACGTCACCCATCCATGCTTCCCGATATAAGGCGTACGAAAGAATCGCGAATCGTCCAGAAAAACACCTTGCAGCAGGGTCCCCACTTTCACGCAAATCCCGAGTTCGCCCTTGTATTCCTCGAGCACCGCAAACATTTTTCCGTCGATGCGAAACGTGGGATGCCCGAACGTGACTCCCTCGGTCGCCGCCGGCAGCCGCAGGCATATCGCCCTTAATTTTTTCAGGATCGCAGCTTCCGAAATCATGGACGAATAGTATCAACACTCCCGAGCCCGGTGCACGACAACGCCGGAAAATGGCGGCAGATGGCTGCGATGGCGCTAGAATCGAATTGCAAAATGCTAGCCTCTTACGCCATGGACGTGCGCCGCTCGCGCGGCCGCCGCTACCCGGAACCGCAGCATTCCTATCGCAACGATTACGCGCGCGACCGCGACCGCGTAATCCATTCCCGCGCCTTTCGCCGCCTGGAAGCCAAGACGCAGGTCTTCACCACCCGCTACTCCGATCATTTTCGCAATCGCCTTACTCACACGCTCGAAGTCGCGCAAGTCGCCCGCACCGTCGCCGGCGCACTGAAACTCAATACCGATCTCGCCGAAGCTCTCGCGCTGGTCCACGATATCGGCCACCCGCCCTTCGGCCACGCCGGCGAAAAACAGCTAGACCTGCGCATGCGTGAACACGGCGACCGCTTCGATCACAATCTGCATGCGCTCTACATCGTCGAACAATTCGAGCAGCGCTACCTTGAATATCCTGGCCTGAATCTCACCTTCGAAGTCCGCGAAGGCATCATCAAACATTCCCGCGATTATTCCGCCGCGGAATTTCCCCAGCTCGCCGAATATCTTCTCGACCATCGCCCTCCGCTCGAATCGCAGCTCATTGATCTAGTCGATGAGATCGCGTACAACACTGCCGACCTCGACGACGGCTTCGAAGCACATTTAGTGGACCTCGATCGCCTGCGCGCCGAAGTCCCTATCTTCGAGGAAGCGTATGCGGACGTGGATCGCCGCTACCCCAGCGGAAAGACCAAGCTGAAATTCAATGAAGCGCTGAAACACATCCTCGATGCGCTCGCCACCGATCTGATCGCGACCACCGCAAGCGCTGTGGAAAAATCTGGAGTCAAAAATGTGGACGGCGTCCGCCGCCAGCCGCATCGCCTCGCAAACTTCTCAGCTCCAATCGCCAAACAAAACGCCGAGCTGAAGCGCTTCCTCTTCGCTCACGTCTATTCCCATCCCGCCATCGCCGAAGATCGCGATCGCTCCGTAGCCGCTTTAGACGCGCTCTTCACCTTCTTCATGGCCCATCCCGACCGCATGCCCCACCAATACGCCGAACAAGCCACCCGCGAACCACGCCACCGCGTAGTCTGCGATTACATAGCAGGCATGACCGATCACTTCCTCCTCCGCCAACGCGATGAATTTCTAAAGTAGCGCAAAACCATCTGGGAGTGCGGAAGCTTGCTTCCGCCTGTGCAAGGCGAGGCTCGCCTCGCCGCTTGTCACACCCTCTCGAGCCACCCCTGACGCGCTGGCCTTCTGCAGGACGCCGCCACAAAGACGGACTGCCCTCCACACGCCCCGCAAAAAAGATCGATCCGCGCAGCGCCGCTCGCCGTGCAGCGCCAAACCATATGGAGTGCGGCGGCGCGCCGCCGCTTTCTCTTCGGCAAGGCAAACCTCGCCGCCGGTGTCAGCGCCGAACAGCTTCCCACAGATCGCTCGCTATTCGCGGCCGCCCGCCCGTGCAGTTCTCAGCGTAAAATTGTCATTGCACGATAGGTGTCAGCCAAATCATCACCCCACCGCCCTACCTTGACATCGCCCACACCGGACATATAATTGAAATCGCCCCGCAATTAAGGGGTAAAACCATGTTCCTCGACGTCAACGAACTCGCCGTACGCAAAATCCGCATCCGGAAGAGCTACACCCCCGGAACGCTTGATTTCCACTCCGGCGAATTCCGCCAGATCGAACCGCTCGAAGTCCGCGCGACTGCCGAGCTCGTGGAAGGGCAGATTCGCATCTACGGCAATCTGCACACCCGCGTCGAGCTGGTTTGCGCCCGCTGCCTTGACACCGTCGTCGAAGAAATCAGCCGCGATTTTGATCTGTACTACCGTCCGATGACCTCCATCGCCGTGGACGAGGAATTTCACCTCAATCTCGACGATACCGAAGTCGCTTTCTTCGAGGGCGACGGCCTGTTCCTCGCGGACATCCTCGCCGAGCAGGTGAACCTCGCGCTGCCCATGAAAGTCATCTGCCGCAGCGATTGCCGCGGCCTTTGCCCGCACTGCGGCGCCAATCTGAATAACGAAGAATGCCGTTGCGAGAAACACGCCTCCGACTCCCGGCTGGCCCCCCTCGCTCGTTTGAAGCAGGACTGGTTCAAAAAGCAATAAAACGCTACACTATTCCCTTGCCATTCAGGCCGCTCTGCGTAGCCGCCTGTCAATTGAGGAGCTGGAATGCCGAATCCAAAACGACGTCACTCGCACGCCCGCAAAAATAAGCGGCGCGCCCATGATTTTCTTACGCCTTTGTCCTTGGCGGAATGTCCGAACTGCCACGAGAAGAAGCTGCCCCACAACGCGTGTCCCCACTGCGGCTACTATAAAGGCCGCGAAGTGATTGACACCGCGGCCAAGACAGCCTAACTTTCCTTCGCTTACCTTTCCGAACTGGCGTTCTTTTGGGGCCAATCGGTGTATAGATGACCACCATCGCTCTCGATGCTATGGGCGGCGACCATTCGCCTCGCGCCGAAGTGGAAGGCTCGATCCTTGCCGCGCGCGAACTCGGCGTCCGCATCCTGCTGGTCGGCAATGAAGCCGTCGTCCGCCAGGAATTGAATCGCCACGGGCATCGCGGACTGCAAATCGAGATCGTCCACGCCACCGACGTCATCACCATGAGCGATTCGCCTTCGCAGGCTTTTCGCCGCAAAAAGGAAAGCTCAGTCCACGTTGCGGCGCGGCTCGTCCGTGACGGCAAAGCCGAAGCGCTCGTCAGTATGGGCAATACCGGCGCAGTAATGACCGTCGCCCGTTTCGTCCTCGGCACTCTCGCCGCCGTGGACCGCCCCGCGCTCGCCGCCGCTTTCCCCAACATGAAAGAAAAGGTCACCGTAATTCTGGACGTCGGCGCGAACGTCGATTCCAAGCCCGAACAGATCGAACAATTTGCCGTGATGGGCGAAATTTATTACCGCACCATTTGGGCCACCAAGCGCCCCCGCGTCGCTCTTCTTTCCATTGGCGAAGAAGAAATGAAAGGCAACGACCTGGTCCGCGAAGCCGCCGCGCGCCTCAAGCAGCTCCATCTGAATTTCGTCGGCAACGTCGAAGGCCGCGACGTTTTCCGCGGCGACGTGGACGTGATCGTCTGCGACGGTTTCATCGGCAATATCGCCCTGAAGATCAGCGAAGGCCTCGTTGAACACATCGGTGGCATGTTGAAAAAAGCCATCAAGAGCAGCCTGAAATCACAAGTGGGTTACGTACTCTCGAAAGACGCCTTCGATAGTTTCCGCAAACGCACCGATTCCTCCGAATATGGCGGCGCGCCGCTGCTTGGCGTTCGCGGCATCACCATCATCGGCCACGGGCGCTCGAATCCCAACGCCATCAAGAACGCCATTCGCGTCGCCAGCGAATTGTGCCGCTCGCGCTTCAATGAAAAAATCGAACAGGAGCTTTCCGCTGCCGCCGCGGTTGCTGGGCGCGGCTGATTCCGGCGGAAGCGTGGAATAAATCCTCATGGGCAAACTCGCATTCCTTTTTCCCGGCCAAGCCTCGCAATATCCCTGTATGGGCCGCGACCTCGCCGAAAAATTCCCGGAATCAAAGGCGGTCTTCGACGAAGCCGACGCCGCGCTCGGATTTTCTATTTCGAAATTGTGTTTTGAAGGCTCCGAAGAAGCTCTGAAGCAAACCGAAAACACGCAGCCCGCGATCCTCACGGTTTCCATCGCTGCCTATCGCGCGCTCGAAAAACAGGGAATCATCCCGGATTTTGTCGCGGGCCACAGCCTCGGCGAATATTCCGCGCTGGTTGCCGCGGGCGCGCTCGATTTCTCCACTGCGGTGAAATTAGTCCGCGGACGCGGACGTTACATGCAGGAAGCCGTGCCGGCAGGCCAAGGCGCGATGGCCGCCATCCTCGGGCTATCGCCCGCGGACGTCGCCGAGGTCTGCAAGAAAGCCGCGGAAACCGAAGTCGTCTCGCCCGCCAATATGAACTCCCCCGAACAAACCGTCATCTCCGGCTCCGCCGCCGCCGTAAAACGCGCCGTCGAGATCGCCTCGCAAAGCGGCGCAAAGCGCGCCGTAATCCTCCAGGTTTCCGCGCCCTTTCATTGCGCGATGATGCTGGCCGCGCAGCAGCGCCTCGAAGCAGACTTGCGCGCCGCAAATTTCAGCAACCTGAAATTTCCGCTAATCACCAACGTGGATGCCGAAGCCATCACCACAGGCGAAGAAGCCCGCGACGCGCTAATCCGCCAGGTCACCAATCCAGTCCGCTGGCTGGAATCCATCCGCGACATGATAGACAACGGCGTAACAGTCTTCGTAGAAGTAGGCCCTGGCAAAGTCCTAACCGGCCTGCTCCGCCAAATCGATCGCTCCGTCCGCGTCTTCAACGTAGAAGACAGCGCCACCCTGCAAGCCACGGTAGAAAAGCTGCCGCAAGCCCGCGCCGAAGTCCGCGAACCATAAATCCTGGCGGCGGACTTCAGTCCGCCATCCTTCCGCATCCGACCCAGGTCCCAATCGGCAAGCATTCTCCGTGCCCTCATCTTTTCCGGCCTCTGTGCCCTCCGTGTTAAATCTTTCGCTCCGATTTCGACTCACGCAACAAACCCGACAACAATCCAGCTCCCACGCCTCGCCAGCTTTCTCTGCGAACTCTGCGTTCCGAACTCTGCGCCCTCTGCGTTAAGTCTTTTAACTTTACGCGTCCCCACAGTTGCCATCCGCCTCGCACCTAATGTAGCTTCAATCTCTATGTTTTCACTCACAGACAAAATTGCATTGATCACCGGCGCATCGCAAGGCATCGGCCGCGCCACCGCGCTGGCCCTAGCCGCCGCAGGCGCAAAAGTAGCCGTAGCCGCGCGCAATACCGAAAAACTAGCCACACTAGTAACCGAAATCGAATCCGCAGGCGGCGCCGCGTTAGCCGTCCCCATGGACGTCGCCGACGCCGCGCAAATTAAAACCGGCTTCCAGCAAACGCTAGCAAAGTTCTCGAAACTAGACATCCTCGTCAACAACGCCGCCATCACCCGCGACACGCTAGCCCTGCGCATGAAACTCGAAGACTGGGACGCCGTGCTGCGCACCAACCTAACCGGCGCGCATCTCTGCATCCAACAAGCCCTCGGCGCCATGCTCAAGCAGCGCTCCGGCCGCATCATCAACATCTCTTCCGTCGTAGCCGAAACCGGCAACGCCGGCCAAGCCAATTACGTCGCCTCCAAGGCCGGACTGATCGGCCTAACCCGCGCCATCGCCGTCGAGGTCGCCTCGCGCAGCATCACGGTCAACGCCGTAGCTCCCGGCTTCATCGAAACTCCTATGACCGCCCCACTCTCCCAAGAAATCAAAGACAAAATGAAAACCATGATCCCGCTAGGCCGCTTCGGCTCGGATCAAGACGTAGCAGCAGCCGTAGTCTTCCTGGCCAGCGACGAAGCCGCCTACATCACAGGCCAAGTCTTAGACGTAAACGGTGGCCTGCACATGGGCTAGAAAAGTAGCGCCGGCCTGCCTGTCGACAGACAGGCGTCCCGCTGGCTCCGGTGCTTTTGTTGGTAGGGGCACGGCATGCCGTGCCCGTTTTTTTTTGATTTGCTGGCGGTCTCGGCGGAGAAAAGCTCTCGCTGGCTAGTCGAGCTGAAGCTTTCCACTCACTTCGGTTTCTCTGCAGGTGGCTTGGACAGGCTTTTACAAACGGGCGCATCCTTAGTTTCAGTTTCGGGTTGGGATTTGTCCACAATCACGACTTCGCCCATCAATGCCGCATCGACCTGAACCTTCAACGGAACTCGCGCAGGTACTGTGACGTGGTTTTGCTTGAAAGTTTTGAATCCAGGAACGATCACAGATATTTCGTAAGTGCCGGGGGGAAGATCAGCCAAGCGTAACCGTCCGCGCACGTCGGTTTTTCCATCGACTTGCACTTTGGTTTTCTCGTTCACGACGCTTACTTGGGCTTTCGAAATCACCGCCCCAGTCACATCAACTACGTCTAGCGATAATCCGGTCTGCGCGGGCTGAATCTGCAACAGCGTCGGATCCTGCGTCGCGATGTGCGCTCCTGCGAAGGCAGGTTGTACGCTCAATACCGCTGCCAATGCCGCGCTCGCAAAGCTCGATACTCGCCGCACCACAGCGCGAATTCCAACCGGGCAGTTTCTCGACAGCATCGTTCCATCGGAGCGCTGATAAAAACGAGCGCACAACCGGCCATCGCGATTGGCGACAATTTTTTCGATGTCCGAATCGGACATCTCCGAAAAGTTGTAGACGTTGAGCTTGCACTCGGGACAGTATCGGACGCGCTCATCGCCCGCCATCCGAGTCCAGTCCGCCGAGCAGGGCGAAGCAATTCGGATTTCGTGCTTCATGATTGCCGCATTATAGACCCGTTTTCGGTAACTCCCAGTTAACGCGCCAATCTAAAACCGTCCACAACCGGTCTCTGTCAAAGGTTGACCCCGCACCAAGCCCCGCATAGAATGGCAAGGTTGCCCTGGGGACGCTATACTTGCCTGCGGTGCGGCCCGAAAATTCAAGTTCGCTGAAAGCGGAGGAACAATCAGAATGGCCAGCGTCGAAGAACGCGTGAAGACGATTATTGTCGAGCAGCTCGGTGTGGACGAAGGCGAAGTCACTCCGACCGCCTCCTTTGTGGACGACTTGGGAGCCGACTCGCTCGACACCGTCGAGCTGGTGATGGCGTTCGAAGAAAATTTCGGCATCGAGATTCCGGACGAGGATGCCGAAAAAATTGCCACGGTCAAAGATGCCGTGGACTACATCGAAAAGCACGCCAAGGGCAAGTAAACCGCCCTCCCCTCGTCCCATTCCGTACAGGAGAAATTCCCCTTGAACCGCCGAGTTGTCGTTACGGGCGTTGGTTTAGTCTGCGGATGCGGTATCGGCACCGAAGAGGTCTGGCGCAACCTGCTGGCAGGGAAGAGCGGCATCGGCCCGATCACGCACTTCGATCCCGCCGCGTTTGATTGCCGCATTGCCGGAGAAGTCCGCAATTTCGACCCGCTCAATTGGCTCGAGAAAAAAGAGCTGAAGAAGACCGGCCGTTTCATCCAACTCGCTCTCGCGGCTTCGGATTTCGCGATGAAAATGTCCGGCCTGCAAATCACGCCGGACATCGCCGATTCCACTGGCGCTTACATCGGCTCCGGCATCGGCGGATTCGACGTAATCGAGCGCGAACATTCGAAATATCTCGCGGGCGGTCCGGGAAAGATTTCTCCCTTTTTCATTCCCGCCACCATCGTCAACCTCGCCTCCGGCCACGTATCCATTCGCTACGGCGCGAAGGGCCCGAACTCCGCCACAGCCACGGCCTGCTCCGCATCCGCACACGCCATCGGCGACGCGTTTAAGATTATTCAGCGCGGCGCGGCTGACGTGATGATCACCGGCGGCACCGAAGCCGCCATCACTCCGATGAGCGTCGGCGGATTCGCCGCGATGCGCGCGCTTTCCACGCGCAATGACGATCCCCAACACGCCAGCCGACCGTTTGACGCCGATCGCGACGGCTTCATCGTCGGTGAAGGCGCGGGCGTCGTGATTCTCGAAGCCCTCGAAATCGCGCAAAAGCGCGGCGCAAAAATTCTCGCCGAAATCACCGGCTACGGCATGTCCGGCGACGCTTACCACATCACGCAGCCCGCCGAGCACGGCGATGGCGGCTATCGCGTCTCGCTCGCCGCGCTGAAAGACGCGGCGATCACTCCCGATGACGTTAGCTACGTCAACGCGCACGGCACCTCCACTCCCATCGGCGACGCCATCGAAACCGAAGCCCTCAAGCGCGTCTTCGGCGCGCGCGCCAAAAAAGTTCCCATCAGCTCCACAAAATCGATGACCGGCCACTTGCTAGGCGGCGCCGGCGGCCTGGAAGCAGGCATCAGCGTCCTCGCCCTGCGCGATCAGATTCTGCCGCCGACCATAAATTACGAGAAGCCCGACCCCGCCTGCGATCTAGATTACATTCCGAACCAGGCCCGCAAAGCGGAAGTAACCTACGTCCTCTCGAATTCCTTCGGTTTCGGCGGCACCAACGCGTCCCTGTTATTCAAACGTTGGGCGGAGTAGCTGTGGCACAGCCTTCAGGCTGTGCTCTTCGCTTTTAGTAGCGGCGCCGCACGCTGGATGCATTGGCAAAGAAGCAATCTAAACAAGGGTCCGTAGGGGCGCTGCTTGCTGCGCCCGGTTTTGGTGGACACTTCGCCCTGATTTGCCCGGTTGCCGCAAATCCGTAATTCTGATAGAAACTATCAGATTGTGCGCAGCACTCATTTTTCGGAGGCATTCTTGAAAATCGCAGTCTGCGTCAAACAGGTCCCCGCGAAAGACGCGCCCCTCGCCATCGTCGAAGGCGGCGCCTGGATCCGTGAATCCGACATCGGCTTCGAAACCAACGAACCCGATAGCTTCGCGCTCGAAGAAGCCCTGCGCTTGAAAGAAAAACACGGCGGCGAAGTCGTCGCCATTTCCATGGGCCCCGAGCGCGCCAAGCAAACCATCAAGGAAGCTCTCGCCAAAGGCGCCGACCGCGGCATTCATGTCTCCGACCCACAATTTTTCAAACTCGATCCGCTCTCATCAGCACGCTCGCTTGCCGCCGCTATCAAATCCGAAAATTTCGACCTGATTCTCACCGGCCTGCAAAGCGACGACCAGGGCTTCGGCCAAACCGGCGTCCTGCTAGCCGAATTGCTAGGCCGCCCGCACGCGACAATCATCATGGCCATCGAAGTAGTAGAAAATCACATGAAGCTCAAGCGCGAACTCGAAGCCGGTTGGTTCCAACATGTCGAGCTGCCGCTGCCCGCGGTTCTTTCAATCCAGTCCGGCATCAACAAACCGCGCTACGCCACGCTGAAAGGCATCATGGCCGCCAAGAAAAAGGAAATCACCACAATCGAACGAGGAACGCTAGGTGTTCCAGACAGCCCGACGCAGCACGTAGAACGCATCTACGTGCCGCAAAAAACCAAAAAAACCGAATTCATCACAGGTCAACCAAAGGAAATCGCAGCCAAGTTACTGGAAAAACTGAAACACGAAGCAAGGGTCCTGTGAACTTGCCGATGTCTGTGAAGGATTCGTAGGGCGCTGCTCGCTGCGTCCGCCTTTGCAGTTGTTTTTGATTTTGTAGTTTTACGTTGTCATCCCGAGCGCAGCGAGGGATCTGCTTTTTCTCGCACTTCTTCAAAACGGATAAAAAATGAAAATTCTCCTGATCACCGAACAACGCGAAAACACCTGGAACAAAGTCAGCTTCGAAACGCTAGCCGCCGCCCAGCAAATCGTTCAACAAACAAAAGGCAGCCTAACCGGCGTAGTAATCGGCAAAGCCATCTCCGCGCTAGCCGAAGAACTAGCCGCCTACCAACTCGATGAAGTTCTAACAGTCGAACATGACTTGCTCGAGAAATACACGCCGGATGGCTTCTCCCTAGCCCTCCGCCAGGTAATCGAATCCGCGAAACCGGACCTAGTCCTCCTCCCGCACACCTATCAAGTCCGCGACTTCGCGCCCAAGCTAGCCGCCTCGATGAACAAAGGCATGATCGGTGATTGCACCGGGTACCGCTACGAAAACAACAAACTCATCTTCGTGCGCCAGATGTTTCAAGGCCGCACCGCCGCGGACGTAGTCTTCGCCGGTGACCCGCCATGGATCGCCTCCTTCCAATCGAGCGCCTTTCGCGCCGACCTCGCGGCCAAACACGCCAGCGGCAAAGCCCCAATAAAACCAGTCAGCGTGAATCTGCAACCAGATCAAATCCGTACCAAGCCACTCGAACTTTTCCGCGAAGCCAAGCAAGCGGTGGACCTCACGCAAGCCCCGATCCTCGTCTCCGTAGGCCGCGGCATCAAAGCCCCGGAAAATATCGCCATCGCCGAAAAACTCGCCAAACTCATCAACGGCGAAATTTGCGCCAGCCGGCCCATCTGCGACGAAGGCTGGCTCCCCATGGACCGCCAGATCGGCAGCTCCGGCCAAACCGTCGCGCCCAAGCTCTATCTAGCGCTGGGAATCAGCGGCGCCATCCAACACGTAGTCGGCATGAAAGGCGCCCGCACCATCGCCGCCATCAACAAAGACCAGAACGCCCCCATCTTCGAAGTAGCCGACTACGGCGTGGTAGGCGACCTCTTCGAAATCGTCCCAGCCCTGATCGAAGAACTAGAAAAATCCAAATCCACCTAGCGTCCCGCGTCGCGAAACGCCAAGCACTGATCGAGCAGCCGTTCAGGGAGTGTGGGCGCTTGCTCCCGCCTGTTCCAAGGTGAGGCTTGCTTTGACGCGCAGCTTCAATCGCTGCGAACCTTCGCAAACCGAATCGGCATTACTATACGAGCCGGAACATTTCCGCAAATCCGCTCGTATGCATGTAATGTAGCTGCCACGGTCGCCTTACGATCTAGCGGAGGCAACGCCAATGAACGCAATTCTCCAGGACCTGAAATTCTCCCTTCGCCTCCTGGCGAAATCCCCAGCCTTCACGCTAATCGCCGTCGTCACCCTCGCCCTTGGCATCGGCGCCAACACCGCCATCTTCAGCGTCGTGAATGGACTGCTCCTCCATCCCACTGGTATTGATCATCCCGAACGCCTCGTCGCCATTCGGGTTCGCTACGAAAAGCTGAATCTGAAAAGCATCGAAATCTCCGCTCCCGATTTCAATCTCGCCCGCGAAAGCCAGAAAGTCTTCGCTTCTGCCGCGCTGGATATGTCCGCTGATTTCAATTACACCGTTGGAGATTGGCCGCAGCGTCTGCGCGGCGCGAAAGTCTCTTCGCGGTGGTTCGAAGTTTTCGGCGCCAGGCCGCTACTCGGCCGCCTCTTCACTCCCGAAGAAGATCAGCCGCATGCCGACCATGAAGTCGTGCTCTCCTACAACACCTGGAACACTCTGTTCGGCGCCGACAAATCCATCATCGGCCGCTCCATTCAGCTCAACCAGCAGCCCTACACCGTCATCGGTGTGATGCGCCCCGATTTCCGCTGGCCGGACCAGACCGACCTCTGGTCGCCGCTTGCGCTGCCGGCCGCCGATTTCGCCATAGACAATATTTTCAACGAGAGTTATTTCGCCGTTGCGCGTATGCAGCCCGGAGTCAGCGCCCAACAGGCCGCGGCGTACCTGAATGTTGTCACCCAGCGAATCGTCAACGATCCCCGGTCGCAATTTCCGAAAAGTTCCGGCTGGGCAATGTTTTCCGTCCCCCTCACGCAATTTGTGTATGGTGACGTGCGCACGCCGCTGCTCATTCTTCTCGGTGCGGTCGGTTTCGTCCTGCTCATCGCCTGCGCCAACGTCGCCGGCCTCTTGCTTGCGCGCGCTTCAGGACGCACACGGGAGTTCGCGGTCCGCACCGCTCTCGGTGCTTCTCCCTGGCGCCTCGCGCGTCAAACGCTCACCGAAAGCATTGTCCTCGCCGCCCTTGGAATGGCTGCCGGTCTCATTGTCGCGCGCGGCGCGATTTCCGCGCTGCTCTCGCTCGCCGCCCATAATCTTTCCGAGGGCCTCGTAGTCCCCGTGGATGCACGCGTCCTGCTTTTCACCGCTGCTCTCGCGGGCCTCTCCGCGATCGTCTTCGGGGTTGTCCCGGCCCTGCACACCTCCCGCACCGATCCTCAGGACAATCTGCGCGAAGGCCGTGGCGCGGGCAGCGCCGGACGCGCCCATCATCGCTTTCGGAATTTGCTGGTCGTCGGTGAACTGGCACTCGCGCTGGTACTTCTTGCGGGCGCGGGAGTTTTTCTGAAGAGCCTTTCCAAAATGCAGGATGCCAATGTCGGCTTCCGTCCCCACGGCCTGATGACTGCCGCCGCGGCCTTGCCCGAGCATCCCTACGAATCACCCGCGAAACAAATCGCTTTTGTGAGCGCTACGCTCGACCGGATTTCGCATTCTCCCGGCGTGGTTTCCGCGGCCGCTGGGGTCCCGCTGCCCTTCAGCGGTTTCAACGGCTCGGCGTCCTTTGAAATCGAAAGTCGTCCGACGCTTCCCGGCGATCCCGGCCCGCACGGGAATATTCGCAAGGTCAGCCCCGACTATTTCGGAACGATGGGTATCTCGCTAATTCAGGGCCGCACATTCACTCCGGATGATCGCCTGGGTACCCAGCGCGTCGCCATCATTGACGAAAATCTCGCGCGCCTCTATTGGCCAGGCGGCGACGCGCTCGGCAAGCACATCAAGAACGGCGATAAAGATCCCTGGTCCACAATCGTTGGGATCGTCGCCCCGGTCCGCCATTCGCAAGTCGTCGGCGAGGAATCCTCCGGGAATATGACCGAAGGCTCCGGCAAGGGCGTTTATTACTTCCCGATGTATCAGACCGAAGCCCCCGCCATGTTTTTTATCGTGCGCACCGATGGAAATCCCGCTGCCATGGCCCAAACGATCCGTGAAGGCGTTCATTCTGTGGACCCCACTCAGCCCGTCTCCGATTTGAAAACGATGGACGAGCGCATCGCTCTCTCCATGGGTCCTCGCCGCGCGGCCGTCGCGCTGCTCACCGTCTTTGCGGCGATGGCCCTTACTCTCGCAGCGATCGGTTTGTTCGGTCTCGTGCGCTACAACGTCACCCAGCGTATTCAGGAAATCGGAATCCGCATGGCGCTCGGCGCGCGGCCCCGGGACGTCTTGAGCATGTTGATTATCCAAAGTGGCCGTCTCATTGCCGCCGGAATAATCGCCGGCATCCTCTTCGCGCTCGTGCTGACGCGCACGATGCAAGGCCTGCTATACGGCGTAAGCCCTGCCGACCCCATCACTTTCGTCGGTATGGCGATGCTGCTGGCCGCCGTAGCGTTCCTGGCCGCCTACGTCCCGGCCCGCCGCGCGATGCGCGTGGATCCCATGGTCGCCCTGCGCTACGAATAACCCGTGACCAATTCGCCTTGCCGATTCGGCATACTCGAATCGCAGGGGGCACTCGCAGCATTGCCTGCCCCGGAAATTGCCACCATAACAGGCGGACCCCGCACTCGCACCGGAGGAACTCTTGCCAAGAAAACGCATCGCGAATGTCGGCAAATGGTTTGCGGAACTCGATCGCCTCAACTCGGCCCTTCATGACCCCGACGAAAAAATCTCGAAATCAGACGCGAGCGCCGCGTGAACCACGGCGCCCAACGAAATAGCGACGTCCCCGCGTGTACACACACCCGATTCGCAATTCCCCTGTCGCTGTGCTACCGTAGCTCGTGAATATTTTTGCCAATTTGCGCCCAGCGGAACCCTCCCGGAAATTCGCGTCCGGGCAATTCATCGCCGTTCCACCCATCGCGCCTTCGTCGTGCCTGCCGTTCAATCCATCCGCAGTCTCTCGCGATGCGAACCAAAATCGCCGACCCGCCAATGCCACTACCCACGATCAGTCAGGGTTCTCCACCACGCTCAACCCCGCAAATTCCCCCTCAAATCGCGCCAAAATCAATCGCAAACCCTGCCGATTAGAAACATGTATAAGTCATAGAAAACAAACGGCGACAACCCAAATCAATCGCAAACTTTCTAACACTTCCCAAATCCGATTTTCGCACTCCGCAAGACACCGCCAATCTCGCAATTTCGATTTTCCAATTTCGCGCTTTTGCTAAGATGTCGCCATGACAGATTCCACTTCGCCCGCCCGCGAACAGCTCGAAGCAGACGTTCTAATCATCGGAGCGGGCCCCGGCGGCCTGGCCTGCGCGCTCCATCTCGCCAATCTCATCGAAAAACACACCGAAGCGAAAAAATCTCCCGCGCTGTCCCCGGAAAATATCTACGTCTTGGAAAAAGGACGCGAAATCGGCGCCCACCAGCTTTCGGGCGCGATCATGGACCCCCGCGGCCTCCGCGAACTGGTCCCCGATTTCGAAAAGACCGCCCCGCTCGATACTCCCGTCACCGGCGACGCCGCCTACTACTTCACCGAATCCAGCAGCTACAAACTCCCGATCACTCCGCCGCCTCTGCAAAATCACGGCAACTACGTCGTCTCGTTGAACCGCCTCGTGAAATGGCTAGGCCGCCTCGTTGAAAAAAAAGGCATCAACGTTTTTACACAGTTTGCCGGCAGGGAACTGCTTTACGACAAGAACGGAATCGCCGGAGTTTTAACCGAAGACAAAGGCGTAGACAAGAACGGCAAACCGAAAGACAACTTCACGCCCGGCTACGAATTGCGCGCGAAAGTTACTGTGTTGGCCGAAGGCCCGCGCGGCTCGCTCACCAAAGAGCTAGTCAATAAATTGAAGCTCGACGGCCTGAACCCGCAAGTCTACGGCATCGGCATCAAGGAACTCTGGGACGTGCAGCCGGGACGCATAGACACCGGCTACGTCGCGCACACGCTCGGATGGCCGCTCAGCTCCGATCTATACGGCGGCGGCTGGGTCTACGGTCTGCAGAATAATCGTGTCTCGCTCGGCATGGTCGTCGCGCTCGAATACAGAGATCCGCTCTTCGATCCGCACGAAGTCTTCCAGAAATACAAAACGCATCCTTTCGTGAAGAAAATCCTCGAAGGCGGCAAGCTCGTTCGCTACGGCGCGAAAACCGTCCCCTACGGCGGTTGGTATTCCATGCCGCGCAGTTACGTGGACGGCGGCCTGATCATCGGCGACTCCGCGAGCCTGCTGAATTCGCAGCGCCTGAAGGGAATTCACACTGCGATCAAGAGCGGCATGCTCGCGGCGGAAACGATTTACGAAGCGCTATGCGCGGGTGATACTTCCGCAAAAACGCTCGCGGCGTATCCTCAAAAAATCGAGCAAAGCTGGATCAAAAAAGAATTGTGGGAAGTCAGGAATTTTCATCAGGGATTCCACGGCGGTCTGTATTCGGGTTTAGTCAATGCAGGATTGCAATTCGTCACGGGCGGCCACGGGCTTACCGATCCAATGCGCAGCAAGCCCGGCTATCAGGAATATACCAAGCTAAATCGCCCGAACACTCTAGTGGATCAGTCCACGCGCTTCAAAGGCGATGGCAAACTCACTTTCGACCGCCTCACCGACGTCTATCACTCCGGCACGCGCCACGAAGAAGATCAACCGTGCCACCTAATCGTGCTCGATCCGAATATCTGTGGCGACCGCTGCGTCCGCGAGTACGGCAATCCGTGCCAATATTTTTGTCCCGCGGCAGTCTACGAAATGGTCACCGAAAAAGGCGCGCCAAAACTAAAAATCAACGCCTCCAACTGCGTCCATTGCAAAACCTGCGACATAGCCGACCCCTACCAGATCATCAACTGGGTCCCGCCAGAAGGTGGCGGCGGCCCCAACTACGAAGGCATGTAACACACGGTCGAGTAGGGGCACGGCATGCCGTGCCCGCTCTTGAATTTGGGGTGGTGACTGCTCGGCGAGTGGCTCGCTGTCCGTCATCGCTAGGCTAGAAGCAAACTACAACAGCGAATTGTCATCCCGAGCGCAGCGAGGCCTGCCTGCCGCAGGCAAGGATCTGCTTTTGACTTCGTTGCGTCACGCCCCGCCGAACGCCCTCTTCAACCGCGCCCAGAATCCTTCCTTCTTGTTCCCCGCCGACTTCGCATTCTTCGCCGACTCCCGCGTCGCCGCCGCAGCATTGTCCCGCTCCAGCGAGGCCAGTTGGGGAGGCTCCACGTGCCCCGTAAACTCGTATTCTGGCTCGACGTGAACAGTACGCACCAATAAAACCGCATCCATCGGCGGATCCGCAGGCGGTGTTGGCGACGACGCCGAAAATCCTAGCGGCGGCATGATGATCTTGTACTCCGGCATGGCATCGGGAGGAACTGGCGGCGTCGCATCCTTCGCCGGCGGAACGGTCGGATGAACGTCATCCGCTTGCGCCAGCACGCGCAACTGCACGTTCGGCGCGGGTTCCGGAGCCTTCGCAGCAGGCGGCGCTGTGGAGGACGCTGATTCCGCCGGCTGCGGCGGAGGCGCCAACGGTGCCGACGAAGAAACGCCCAACACTGGAATCTGCGGCGGTGGCGCCGATTGGGCGTGCATCGCAGTGCACGCGCAGCTTCCCGGCGCGCCCGCAATCGGCACCAGTTTTCCGGCGTTCAGAAAGAACTCGCCGGCTTGCGGCACGATGATTCCCTCGCCCGTGAACTGCTGCTCCAGCCGAATCGCGCCACTCGTCGCGAGCACGCACAGCGAATCGTTCATGTCCAGGCCCGCGGTAATGTCACGCGTCTCTCCGCTGATATCGAGCGGCGTGGCGATGATCGTCGGCGTGAATATGCGCAAGGACGTGCCGCGCAACAGCTGCAAATGGATGCGCCCGAAATCGAGGGCAAGAGTAATCGCTCCGCCAGACTCGAGCAGCGTCAGTTTCGTCGGCCCGCAAATATCCACTTCGCCGCCCACGGCGAGCGCCAAGCGCGCCTTGCCGTCATGCACCGTCACGACACTGCCGTTGAATACAAAACCGCCTGCCGACGAGCTCACCGCGGCCGCGCCCGTTCCCGCGCCCGTGTCTATCGAAACGTCGTTGCCTTCGAGACGGCCGATCGCTCCAGGCGGAGTTGCTTGCGCGCGCAGCGATGGACACGCCAGCAACGCAGCCAGCGCACCGGCGAGTCCGGCTGCGATTAACGCTATAGACGCAAGCCCGTGTTTGCGCTGGGAGAACCCGGCGCGCGTGCAACCGGCTTTGGCGAGGGAGGACATCGAGACCCGTGCGAGGTCGCCTATACTATACCGCAGTGAATACCGACGCGAAATCAGCCGCTGCCCCAAGCGGCGAAACCAGCAAATCGCTATACGATTTGAGCGGGCCGCCGCTTACGCGGTGGCGCCGCGCGCAGATCCCCGTGATCGCGTGGCTGGTGTACTGGGCGATTCGCCTGATCGGCCCGACGCTGCGCACGGAGATTGTCGGCATCGAGAACGCAATTCAGATTACCCGCGGCGGCGAGCCGGGAATCGGCGCATTCTGGCATCGCTGCATCTTTTCCGCTGCATGGATTTGGCGAAACCGCGGCGTCGTGGTGATGAACACCGTGAATTTCGACGGGCAATGGACCCGGCGCGTTATCGAGCGCCTCGGCTTCGGCACCGCGCAGGGCAGTTCGTCGCGCGGCGCGATTGAAGGGCTCACGATAATGGGCCAGCGGCTCGCGGAAGGGAAGCACGTCGCGTTCACGATCGATGGGCCGCGCGGACCGCGCTACGTAGCGAAGCCCGGCCCAGTAATCCTGGCTCGCCGCGCAGGCAGCCCGATTTCCGTATTTCACATTGGCCTGAAGCGGGCGTTCACGTTCAAGAAATCCTGGGATCTGTTTCAAGTGCCGCTGCCGTTCTCGCGCGCCGTGATGTTTTTCGCTCCGCCGATTCGACTTCCCGTGGATGCCGGAAGCGACGTCTTGCACGCGAAGCAGGCGGAAATGCAGGCGGCACTCGAACGCGTGCGCGATGCGGCGGAATCGTGGTTTCGATTTTCGCCGGACGAGCAGGATCGACTGCGTGAGGAATGGAGCAAGCGGAAATAGTGGGGCCGGCTGTGCCGCTCCTGCCGAGACGCTATCCTTCACCCAGCGTGACCGGCACATTCATCTTCTGGCCGTTGCGAACGATGGTAAGCGTGACCGTGTTGCCCGGTTGCGAGCGATTCAGCAACAGATTCAGGTCCATCTGGCTCGTCACCGCTTTGCCGTCCACGGCGATCAGCACGTCGCCGCCGATTCGCAATTCTTGCAAGCCTGCCAGCATGGATTTATTGCCACCATGAATGCCGGCCTTCGCGGCGGGCCCGCCGGGATCCACGCGCTCAATCAGGATTCCTTGCTGCACGTTCAAATTCAACGCGTCTGCGAGGCCAGGCCAGAGTGCGCGTCCTTCAGCGCCCAGAGTCGCGCGGCGGACGCGGCCATATTTGATCAAATCTTCAGCCACGCGACGCGCGGTGTTAATGGGGATCGCGAAGCCGATGCCTGCCGTGGTGCCCGTCGGCGCATAGATCGCGCTGTTGATGCCGATTACTTGTCCGTGCGAATCGAGCAGCGGACCGCCGGAATTGCCGCGGTTGATCGCCGCGTCGGTCTGGATGGCCTCGTCAATGAAAGTGCTTTCGCTGGTTTGCACCGTGCGGCCCAGCGCACTGACGATGCCCGTAGTGAGCGTGCTGGAAAATCCAAATGGATTTCCGATCGCAAGCGCTTTCTGGCCTACCAGCAAGCTGCGCGAATCGCCGAGTGGAAGCGGCGTCAGCTTGCGGCCCTTGGTGTCAATCTGGATGAGCGCGATGTCGTTGCGGGCATCCTCACCAATCAGCTTTGCTTTGTAACGCGACAAGTCGCCGAGAGTGACTTCGATGGTTTGTGCGCCCTGGACGACGTGGTAATTCGTCAAGATGTGTCCGTCCGTATCAATCAAAAAGCCTGATCCTGCTCCTTCCACCGGCACAGGGTTGTAGAAGAAATCATACTCAACGGTGCGCGTGACGATATTGGCCACCGCCGGAGAGGCTTGCCGATAGATGCGGACATTTTCCGCTTCGTTGGGGTCGAGCACACCCGAAGCGCTCGGCTCCGGAAGCAATGAGTGCAACGCATCCACGGAGCTTGGATTGCGTTCGCCATAGCGTGTGCCGGCCCAATAGGCGGCCAGGCCGATAATCAAGCCGATTGCCAGCAGCCGGACTGCGCGTCCTTTGCTCGCCGAAAGTGCCATTACGAAATCGCTATCCTTCCTCGCAAGATGAACTCAAGCGAGCATTCCATTGACGCATCCTCGCGCCTCGTCTGGTAATACGTGGCGCGTGCGGGAAATGTTTCTAGACGTTCTTGCCGGAGGTTGCAGCCTGCAGCAAACGCTTTACGGCATCGGCGACCTGGCGCTCGGTGTGCTCGATCGAACCGGAACAATCAATGGGTTCGTCGGCCAATCGGCGCTTCTCTTCCATGGGCATTTGCGCCGCGATACGCAGTTGCGCTTGCTCGGGAGTCAGGCCGCGCTCCTTCAGGCGCTCGATCTGCTGTTCGGGCCGGCACCAGCAAACGATCACTTTATCGAGCTCCTTGTGATAGCCCGCTTCGATAATCAGTGCGGCCTCGACGATGGCAAGTTCCGGGCCGCCTGTCTGGTCCAGCGCCGCAAACCACTTGCGGATCACATCAAGAATTCGCGGATGCAGGATTTGATTCAGACGCGCGCGCTTTTGCGCATCCGCAAAAACGATCTTGCCGAGTTTGCTGCGGTCCACGTTGCCGTAGCTGTCCAAAACTTCCTTACCGAAATCGCGCACCACTTCGTCGTACGCCGCCTGTCCCTGTTCGAGCAATTCGTGGCCGAGTGGGTCGGCGTCGAGGACGGGACAATCCATATCGCGCAACAGAGAGGCGACCGTGGATTTGCCGGACGCAATTCCACCGGTAAGGCCGACGCGGAGCATCAGCGCCGCACCGCTGCAGCGGCTGGAGCATGCGTCTGGGCGCCGCGGCGTCGCGCGGCAGCACGGACGGTGTTGCTCATGAGCATGGCGATGGTCAGCGGACCGACGCCACCCGGCACGGGAGTGATGGCTCCGGCAACGCTGGCGACGTCCGGGTGAACATCACCAATCAGGGCTGTGCCTTTTTCGCGGAAGGCCGCGAGGCGCTCGGGAACATGGGCGAAGAATGCCTCGGCCTGCGCGGGATCCGTGATGCGATTGATGCCGACATCTATCACCGTCGCGCCCGGCTTGATGAAGTCCGGCGTGACCATCCCGGCGCGGCCGAGCGCAGCGACGACAATATCGGCGCGGCGGACGACGGCAGGCAAGTCGCGGGTCTTCGAGTGGCAGATCGTCACGGTGGCGTTGGCGTGCATTAGAAGAAGCGCCATCGGCTTGCCGACAATATCGCTGCGGCCGAGGACGACGGCATTCGCGCCTTCGAGCGGAATGTTGCTGCGCTTGAAGATTTCCATCACGCCAAGGGGCGTGCAGGCGACGAGGGTGGGGCGTCCGGCTACCAGGCGGCCGACGTTAACAGGGTGAAAGCCGTCCACGTCTTTCGCGGGATCTACCGCGTCGAGAATTTTCTTGGCGTCCACCTGTGGCGGCAGTGGAAGCTGGACGAGGATGCCGTCCACATCGTCGCGGCGATTCAAGTCTTGCACGACCGCGAGCAGTTCGGCCGTGGTGATCGTGGCCGGCGGAGTGATTTGAATGCTGCCCAGCCCCAGTTTTTCACAGGCCGCGACTTTGCTCTTCACGTAAACTTTCGACGCGGGGTTATCGCCGACCAGGACCGCGGCAAGTCCGGGGCGGATTCCAGCGGCGGCCAGCGCGGAAATTTCGCCGGAAAGCTCGGCGTAAATTTCATCGCGGATTGCGTTGCCATTCAGGATGCGCGCGGCCAAGAAAATCTCCTGATATTGAGTTGAAATGCTGCGAGCCGTCATGATAGCACAGCAAAATACTTGCTGAGCGCGGCGGGAAGGGCGGGGCTGCGCCGCGCTCGCTACGGAACCGGCTTAGAATGGATGAGTGGACGCCCATAGGAGGGACTAGTGCAATGACGTTTGGCGAGGGCAACGAACGGAAGCAACTTGAGCGTGCCATGCGCGATGCCGGGCGATTGCCGCCGGGGCAGTCGGCCACGCTAAAATGGCCCGTGCTGCACGAAGGCAGCGTTCCGCGGTTCGATCCAAGCACCTGGGATTTTCGCGTGACGGGGCTGGTGGAGAAGCCGCTGCGGTTAAGCTGGGACGAATTCTCACACTTGCCGATGACTGCGGTGACGGCGGACATGCATTGCGTCACCCGCTGGAGCCGGTTTGATGTGCGCTGGGAGGGTGTGCTGTTCAGCGACGTAATGAAGCTGATTTCGGCGAAGCCCGAAGCGAAGTTCGTGATGGTGCTGGCGGAGCAAGGCTACACATCGAACGTGCCGCTCGCCGACTTGCTGCGACCGACCACGCTTTTTGCGCTGAAGCACAATGGCGAGCCGCTACCCGCCGAGCACGGCTATCCCGTGCGGCTCGTGGTGCCGCATCTATACGCGTGGAAGAGCGTGAAGTGGGTGCGCGGCCTGGAATTCATAGCCAAGGACGCGCCGGGATTCTGGGAGGAAAATGGCTACAACATGTACGGCGATCCGTTCAAAGAGGAGCGATATAGTGGCTAGGAGATTGGTGACTCGTGCTCCAGGCGTCAGAGAGTCTCCGCAAAAACAGCGGTTCTTCAAAGTAGTTACTCAGCTTCACGACTCCGAAAAGCCCGCGGAACGGCATCGTCTCAAGAAGAAGCTCGCCCGTGTGATTTTCGGCGGATGACGTCGCGCTCAGCCAAAGGGGCACGGCATGCCGTACCCCTGCCATCTTCGGCGGCTAGTAGATGTCGTACTGTTCCCAGTGGAGCGTGGGATCTGCTTGGATGATTACGCTCTTTTTGGTCCAGCGCTCCAGCTCTTCGATCAGCGAGGACTCGCGGGTCTTCAGCGCCTTTGAGATTTCCGGGTGGACGCGGAGCGTTAGGCTGCCGGAATCCATGTCTGGAGCCATTTTGCGGGCTTCGGTCTGGATTTCGTAGCACAGCGTGGGAATGGATTTCACCATGCCGGAGCCGGTGCAATATGGGCATGGTTGGCAGAGCGTGCGCTCAAGAGCCTGCTTGGTTCGCTTGCGGGTGATGGCGACGAGGCCGAATTCATTGAAGCGCAGAACTTTCGAGGGCGCGCGGTCGGCGCGCAGCGCGTCTTCCAGCGTGGCCATCACTTTTTCGCGGTTGCGGCGCTCTTCCATGTCAATGAAGTCAATGATGATGATGCCGCCCAAATCGCGCAGGCGCATTTGCCGCACGATTTCCTTGCAGGCTTCGAGGTTGGTACGGACGATGGTGTCTTCCAGGCGGTTCGAGCCTTTGCCGACGAATTTGCCGGTATTGACGTCAATCGCGACGAGCGCTTCGGTGTGGTTGATGACGATGTAGCCGCCGGATTTCAGCCAAACCTTGGGACGCAAGCCCTTGTCAATTTCCTGCTGGATTCCGAACTCTTCGAAGACCGGCGTGGACTTGGTGTAAAGCTTCACGCGATTCACGAGCTGCGGCTGGAAGCGGCTCATGAAGTCAACAACCTTGGTGTATTCGTCCTCGGTATCCACCCAGATCGCGCCGAAATCGGGCGTGATGAAATCGCGCAGAATGCGTTCGACGAGATTGAGATCGCGATGCAGGAGCGAGGGCGCTTTGCGCTGTTCCGAGCGAGCCTTGATTTCAGCCCAGGTGCGAGTGAGGAATTCGACGTCGGCGCGAACTTCTTCCGGAGCGGCGCTGGCAGCGGCGGTGCGGACGATGAAGCCGCCGCCGGACGCGCCCTTGGCATCATTTACCAGGTGGCGCAGGCGTGAACGTTCTTCGGCGGAAGCAATTTTGCGCGACACGCCGGTGTGATCGAGCGTGGGCATGTACACCAAGAAGCGGCCGGGCAGCGCGACGTGGCTGGTGATGCGCGCGCCCTTCTTGCCGAGCGGCTCCTTGGCGATCTGGACGATGATTTCCTGGCCCTGCTTGAGCATGTCCGCGATCAGCTGCGTGCGACGCGGCTGCTGCGGGCGATGATGGCCGTGCCCGCCACTGTGGCCATGCTGCGGACGGCGGCCGCGGTCATCGCGACGTCCGCGATCCCGTCCGCGGCGCCCGGGATTCTGCATGCGCGAGCGAAAATCATTGCGCACGCGCGCCTGGAACGGCTGCGGCGCCTGGCTTCCGAGGTTTTCGCCCGGCAGAGCGGAACCGACGTCGCCAGATTCGGACGCCGCGGCGATTTCGTGCTCGAGTACGCCGGGTTCTTCTTCCGGATGCGCAATCATGCCTTCTTCTTCGGCAGCGGCTTCTTCTTGTTCGAGTTCGACGTCCTCGGTGTCCTCGGAATCGTCCTCTCCCAAATGATCTTCTTCAGAGGAACTCAATCCCGCTGCTTCCGCTATGGCATCCGCTTCGGCAAATCCGCGCTGTTGGGCATCACGCGCCGCGAGCTCATCCTGGGCATCGGCAATGTGTTCGGCGACGGCAGTGGCTTCATCGTCGGTCAGGTCCGGGTGAGCGTGATCTTCGTGATGATCTGATTCGAGAGTTGCCGCAGGTTCGTGCGAATCGAACGCCTCATGGCCGAAGCTTGTTTCGGGTTCTTCGATGTGCGTGTCCGGCGCCGGCACGGAATCCACTTCCGGTCCGGTCGGCACCAATGGCGAGAGCGGCGCGAAACGTACTGCGTCGGGAACTGGCGCGTCGTCAAGTGGCCGAGCCTCGGCCTCTACCGGTTCGGGCGGAAGGTGCTGATGCGTCTTCCACTTCGAGAGCGATTCGCCGGGTAACGGCTCGAGGCCCGAGGAAGAGGAAGCACGGAACGGCGCGGGAGTGCGAGGCGAGAACGGCTCGCGCGCAGGGAACGTTTCACGCGGAGATGACTCGTGCGTCTCCGGTTGATGTTCCTCCGGCTCGATCGGAGCGTGATCGCGCACCACGGATTCGTCCGCGTGTGTAGCGGGGACGCTTGACTCGTACGGGGTTGTTGGTTCATGCGCCACAAACGACGGGACTATCGACGGAACTATCGACGGAACTACCGACGGAGCTACCGACGAGGGAGCATCCCCAGGGCCACGCTCTTTGAACTTCGCGAGGGATTCTCCCGGCAGCAGGATAGAAATATGTCCTTCGGGTGTACCCGGTTCGCTGGTGTGATCTTCGGATGGCCGAGATGAAGCATATTTGGAAGAGGGAAGTTCGCGACCGAAACGGCGATCGCCGCCGCGTCCACCCCCACCGCCGCTACGTCCGCGTCCACCGCGACGGCCGAAACGGCCTCCACGATCTCCTCCGGGCCGATGCCCGCGCGAACGATTCTCGAAACGGCCGCGATCCCCGCCGGGAGCAGTGCCGGTTGGACGAGGCGCGGGAGCCGCAAATGACGACGGTGCGTGGCCGCCGGAGATGGATTCGCCAGCGAGAGGCTCGAGGGCTGGCGCAGGTGACGACGACTCGACGTCCACGGGTTCGATGATGGGGGCGGAGCCTGGATTGGCGGGAAACACCTGGCCGCCTTCCGCTTCCATCTTTTGGGTCTTATCTTCGACAGCCGTGACGACGTGATCGAGCTCCTCGATTTCTTCGAGAAAGTCGCTGACGTACAGGAAGGCGTCGCTATCGAGGCCGATTTCGACGAAGGCAGATTGCATGCCGGGCAGCACGCGCGTGACTTTGCCTTTGTAGATGCTTCCGACTAACGCGAATTCCTTTTCCCTCTCTACGTAATACTCACAAAGCTGTCCTTCTTCCAGAATGGCAACCCGCGTCTCGTGCGGGTTCGCCGATATAACCATTTCCTTCGACATGGAAACTCCTCATGGCGCATCGGGCCGCGGCGGCGCGCGCAAACGCGCGCACTCGACCGGAGTGGGGCAAGGCAACGCCTTGCGCTGGCCACAACGGGCCGCCCAGGAAAAACCCTTGGTATCGTGTGGTTCGTTTCCTCACCCGATGCATACCTGATTCAAAAAAGTAGACTTCCGGCCAGCGGATATTCCGCGGCTCGGGCAATAACTCAACTGACTTTCAACTTTCATAATGCACTGCACATATGCGTGGGCTCAGTTGACGAAGCGCCGCATACGGACGTTCATCACCAGGCCCAAAGCCAAAAAAACAAACGCGGTAGAAGAACCGCCGTAGCTCATCAATGGCAACGGGATGCCCGTTACCGGCATGTAGCCTATCACCATTGACGCGTTAACCAGAACGTGAAAGCCTAGAATTGCGGTGACTCCCATGACCACGTACATCCCAGCACGGTCTTTCGCTTTCTGCGCATTATCCACGAGCCGCAGAATCAGACCCAAGTACAAAAGTAAGACGACGCAAACTCCTATAAATCCCTGCTCCTCGGCCAACGCCGCCAGAATGAAATCCGAGTAACGCACCGGAACGAAGCCCAATTGGTTCTGGCTGCCCTTGCCGAATCCCTTACCCCAAAACCCGCCGGACCCAACCGCAATTTCCGACTGCAGAATCTGATAACCAGCACCGCGCTGGTCTTCTTCCGGATGAAGGAAGGTCTGAATACGCTGCTGCTGGTACGGCTTCAAATGACGCCGCATATTCCAGGCCACTGGGATCAATAATGCCACCAGAACAACGCCGATAGCCAGATGCTTCCATTCGATCCCAGCGATAAAGGCGCCCACTATAGCGACGGGAAGCAAGACCAGCGCCGTTCCCAGATCCGGCTGCTTCAAGATCAGTACCGCCGGAATGATAGTCAAAACCCCGACTTTCACCAAATCCGGAAGGGTCAAACGGTCGGTACGCACTTCGCTGAAGTAGCGGGCCAGCACTATAATTATAATCAACTTCATTAACTCTGACACTTGCAAATTGAAGATGCCCCCGAGGGAGATCCAGCGCTTGGCGCCCAAGTGGGTGGACCCGATCACCATCACGACGAGAAGTCCCGCAACACCAATCATGTACAGAACCGGAGCCTGATCGAGCAGCGTATGGTAATCGATCCGGGAAATCAGAAACATCCCGACGATCCCGATGCCCAGCCACATGAGTTGCTTCCAGTGCATGCCGGCCATGGCGCTGGCGTGGGTGGAGGAGTAGATCTCCATCACACCCAGGGTGCAGATTGCGGCGACGATCGCCAGCAGGGTCCAGTCGAAGTCTTGAACCTGGGGCCGGTCTTTCATGGATGCTGAACTCCTACGGTGGCGACGAGGGGGCGAGCCACTCCGGGCGTTGGTGCTGGCGCGACGTTCGTAGCAGTTTGCTGGATACGAGCGTTCTTCTTATCGTAGAAGGTCTTCACGATATCGCGGACGACAGGACCAGCGGCCTCGCCACCGTGCTCGACGGTATCCTGCACGATCGCAGCGACCACGATTTCAGGGTTGCGGCGCGGAGCGAAACCCACAAACCAACCGTCCATTTTCTTGGTGCCCAGGCGATTGGCGGCGTCGTAGCTCATCAGTTGCGCGGTGCCGGATTTACCGCAAAGGTCAATGTTCTGCAGGCGGAGGTGGTAGGCCGTGCCACCGCCTTCATTCACCACGCCGTAGAGGCCTTGCGTGACTTGTTCCACGGCGTTGTCGGAAAGCGGGAAGTGCTCTGTTTTCACATTGGGGTCATTCTTGAGCAGGTGCGGCTGGACGAGAGTGCCGCCGCTCGCGACCGCCGCGGCCATACGCGCGAGCTGGATGGGCGTGACGGTGACGGCACCCTGACCAATGGCGACCGAAATCGTTTCGCCCGCGTACCACTTGTGGTGAAAAACGCGTTCGACCCACGACTCTGACGGCACGAGGCCGGGTTCTTCGCTGGGCAAATCGATGCCCGTGCGGCGCCCCAGGCCTAAACCGGAGGCGTAGTACGAGATCTTGTCAATGCCGAGAAGCTTGCCGACGTTGTAAAAATAGACGTCGCAGGAATCCACAATGGCCCGGTGGAGATCCACGGTTCCGTGTCCTTGCGGGCGCCAGCAGTGAAATTCGCGGCCGTAGAAATTGGCGTGTCCGGGGCAATAGACGCTGAAGTTTTCGGGAATCGCCTTCGAATCCAGCATGGCTGCGGCCATCACGATTTTGAACACGGAACCTGGAGCGAGTTGGGCCTGAATGGCACGATTGAGCAGAGGCGTGTTTTTGTCGGTATTCAGCTTCTGCCATTCGTCTTGCGGAATCCGCACGGCGAAATCGTTGGGGTCGAAGGTGGGCTTGCTGAGCATCGCCAGGACTTCACCGGTGCGCGCGTCCATGGCCACCACGGCTCCGGTTTTCCCCGCCATATCGGCTTCGGCGATCGCTTGCAGGTCGTAATCAATCGTGAGCTGAATGGGCTTGCCGGGGATTGCTTCCACGTTGTCGAGGGTGCGCATCACTTTGCCAACACTATTGACGACGACGCGGCGCATCCCGTCGGTGCCTTCGAGTTGATCGTTATATTCGCGTTCGAGGCCGGCCTTTCCGACAATGTCGCCAGGACGATAATGTCCGTCGCTATCTTCCATTTGCTGCGGTGAGACTTCGCCGACGTAGCCGATGGAATTGGCAGCCATTTCACTCTGCGGATAGCGGCGGCGCTGGACCATCATCAGTTCGAGCAAAGGCAAGTCGGCGCGATGGGACTCGACGAAGGCGATGTCCGCCTCGGATGCGGCGGGCTTTATGACAACGGGCTGAAACTTGGGCTCGTTTTTGGCGGCTTCGAGCTCCTGCTTGAGGTCGTCGTGGCTGACGCCGAGGCCATCTTCGATTTGCGGCAGGCTTTTTTCGAGCGACTTAGGATCGTCGCGCAACAGCAGAATGCTGAAGGACGGATAACTATCCACCAGGACGCGGCCTTCGCGGTCAAGCATGGGGCCGCGCTGGGCAATGATGGGAATGGAGCGAGTGCGGTTGCGGTCGGCCAAATCGGCGAAATGGCCGGACTGCACCACTTGCAGTTTCCAGAATCCGATCATGAGGAGGACGACGACGACTACCGACACGTAGGAAACGAGCGCAAGGCGGCCCTGCGGGATCTTCTGATCGTTAACATTCCACGACGGCAACGGAATTTCTGCTCCTGCGCGGGTCGTGCTCGGCCCTGATGCGCACACGTACTTCGAATTAGAAAATCGAAGTGGTAATTAAGCTAACACTCGCGGCGCATGGGCTGCAAGTTGCGCATGTCTATTCGGTCACCTGTACGTGCGACAATTCGGCAAAACAGGCGAAAACGAACCCTTTCGAATTCAAGCTCGGCATAGTGCGTCCGATAGAAGTATTTTAGCCGAGGACTGATGATGACTATCGTGACGATCCTTGAGGCGCAGAAAAGACTCTCGCGCTTAATCGCGAGGGCAGAGAAGGGTGAGGAGATCATTATCACCAGGGGCAAAATTCCCGTTGCCAAACTAGTCGCCGTGAAAGCTTCGCTAAGAAGACGCGCTCCCGGACGATTGAAGGGAAAGCTCTGTGCGGCAGCGCAATTTTTTGAACCAATGTCGGCGGACGACGCGACTGAGTGGGGAATCGAATGAGGTGTCAGGAAGTCCGGCGGAGGCGGTCGAGGAGAGCAAAAAGCGGAACCGCGAAGGCGGCGGTGACCAGGGAATCGAGCAGCAGGCGCGGCGTGAATAGCGGCGCGGAATGGTTCAGCAAGACGCGCTGAGTGACCGCGAGAATCGCCTGATGAAAATGAAAGAAAAAGAAGACGAGACCGAAGCGGCTTAGCGGATGTTCGGTGTCAATGCGGCCTCCAATCGAGGAGGCTAGATACCCGACGATCGTTTTTGCAATTCCGTACATGCCGATAGGATTATCGTGGCTGAGAGCGTCTTGGAGAATTCCGATCGTGCCCCCCAGAAACATCCCCGTCACCGGATTCCTACGGCTCACCCCGAAATAAATCGTGACTAGTAGAGGCAGGTCAATCAACTCGGCCCAGCGGCCATACTTGTGCAGGAATGCCTGAAAGACGAGAGCCAGCAGCGCCACGCCGAGGACTGCGCCGCCATAAAATTTGTGAACCTCCACGTTGGGGTCCGGGCGCTCTCCGACATTTAGCATGTAGCTCATTTCACGGTTTGGGAGCGGCAGATTTTTGCGGCGAAGCCGGTGTTGATCCGGCCGGCGGAGCGGGAGATGCCGTTGGCGGAACGCTCGTTGTTGCCGGAACTTCGGGCTTCTTGAACATCACTTGCTGCTGAGACAGCAGGACGATCACATCCTCGAGCCGGTCCAAGCGCGCGGCAGGCTGCACGCGAATCGTCTGAAAGGGACTTCCGGGCTTGACGCTTTCCACCACACCGATAGGAAAGTCTTTCGGGAAAATACGGTCCTCGCCGGAAGTCGCGATCAAATCGCCGGGCTGGACTTTCTCGTCTCCGACGATGTAATCCATGCGCGGTTCGGGGTCTCCGCTGCCCTTGACGACGCCGTGCGTGCGAGTTGCCGAAAAAAGCGCGCCGACTCCGCTATCTTTGTCGTTGATCAGCAGGACTTGCGCGGTATTGGGCAGAACCTCGACGATCTTGCCGACGATCCCTTCCGGAGTAACCACCCCGAAATTCAGGCGCAGATGATCGTGCTCGCCGCGATTGATGAAGAGAGTGTGCGAAGTGGGATCCGCGCTTGACCCGATTACTTGCGCGGCCAGCATGGGCGCTTCGGGATGGGCCTCGGTGAACTTCAAGAGGGCTGCCAGACGCTGCGCCTCGGCAGCTTGGCTTTCGAGATCGCGATTGCGCAACTTAAGTTGATCAAGTTCCGCATGCATGCGCTCGTTTTCTGCGCGAGCGTTGCGCAATCCGACGTAACCGCCCCATGTGCCGCCCACTTTGGAGGAGGTCCAGGTAGCGGCACGCTCCAGTGGAGTGACCAGCTCGACGGCCCAGTAGCGAATCAGACGGACGTCGTGTTCGCCCTTGATCTGGAAGGCGAGCAGGAGCACTTGCGCGAGCACGACGATAGCGAGCAACGCGAGTGGACGATGACGGGAATAAGTGTCGATCATAAGCTAACGGCCTTGCACTGCTCCGCTCTGATTTCGCGCAATTGCGGTCAGTCGATCGAAACCAGGCGCAGCAGCCGGAAATCACTCAGCATCTTGCCGGTTCCCAGCACGACGGACGCCAGCGGATCATCGGCGATCGAAACCGGAAGGCCTGTTTCCTCGCGGATGCGCTTATCAAGATTTTTGATGAGCGCGCCTCCGCCCGTAAGAACGATGCCGCGGTCGCTGATGTCCGCGGAAAGCTCGGGAGGAGTACGCTCGAGAGCCACGCGAATGGCGTTCAATATGGTGGAGATGCACTCGGACAAGGCTTCGCGAATTTCGCTGTCGTCGATCGTTACGGTGCGTGGCACGCCTTCGATCAGGTTGCGGCCCTTCACTTCGAGCGTCAGCGGCTTTTCGAGAGGATAGGCCGAGCCGATTTCGATCTTGATCTGCTCGGCGGTGCGTTCGCCCACCAGCAGGTTATATTTGCGCTTCAAGTAGTGCATCACCGCTTCGTCCATTTCGTTTCCCGCGACGCGAACCGAACGCGAATACACGATGCCGCTCATGGAAATAACGGCAATGTCCGTGGTGCCGCCACCGATATCCACCACCATATTGCCGGAAGGTTCTTCGATGGGTAGTCCGGCGCCAATCGCGGCGGCCATGGCCTGCTCGACGAGATAAACTTCGCTGGCGCGCGCGCGATATGCGGAATCCTGCACCGCGCGTTTTTCGACGGGAGTGATTTCGCTGGGGACGCCAATCACGATGCGCGGATGAACGAGCACGCGGCGGTTGTGCGCCTTCTGAATGAAATAGGTGAGCATCTTTTCGGTGACTTTGAAGTCGGCGATGACGCCGTCTTTCATAGGCTTGATGGCGACCACGTTGCCGGGAGTACGGCCGAGCATGTCCTTCGCCTCGCGTCCCACTGCGACGACTTCACCGCTGTTCTTATTGATGGCCACGATGGAGGGTTCGTTCACGACGATACCTTTGCCGCGGGCGAATACGAGAGTATTGGCGGTACCCAAATCAATGGCCAGGTCGGATGAGAACAGACTGAAGACCGACCGCATGTTGTAACCGTTTTTCGTCACGACTTGCTTCCCCCAGATTCCACTTGAACGCCGCTGCGGCGACGAGTTTGATTTTGAACCGGCCTCTTTCGGCGGGCCGGTGCTTGCTACGGAATTACAACTTCAACGCGTTTGGTGGCTGTGCCACCGCGCCGATTCTGTCCCGTGATTACGATTTCATGGTTGCCCTTGGCCATGGGCGGCAGAAAATGCCGGAAATGACCGTCGGTCTGGATACTGGCAACCTGTTCGCCATTGATAATGAGCGCGGCGCCTGGTTCGGTGCGTCCAATCACTTCGACGACGTTGCCTTGCAGTTCGGTGGAATCCACTTCGAGCAGCATTTCTTGCTCTTTACCTTGGATAACCAAAATGAATTTGAAGGAATCGCTCTCGTCGCTGGATTTATTGTCGGCATCAATAGCGCGCACGCGCCAGAAATAATCGCCAGGATCAAGCCCCGCTATATCCACGCTTTCATTCCCGGTTTTCTTGCTTACCACGACGTGATTGAAAGCCGCCGTCGTGCTGATCTGAAATTCATAGGACTTGGCGGTGGCTACTGGATTCCAGGCAAAGTGAACCGGATCGTGCTTGGGATCGGCGACGGTGATCGGTTGCAGGTTCAGTGGCTGTACCAAGTTCGGCGGAGCAAGAACTTGCGATTTCGTAATCGCGCCGCCTGTGGGGAATGTCACGCGCTCGTATTGTCCGATGTCCAAATGCTCGCTGCCGCGGCTCAACTCCGCGCTGCCGGATGCAACTGTGAATTCCTGCTGTTTCGTTTCCGGGTCGCTGCGAACCACTGCACGGCTGTTCGCTTGCAGTGAGGCCACGGCGTTCTCGAAGGAAACCTCGGCTTTCGATCCGGGCACTTCCCATGCGCCGGTTGCCAGGTCCACTTGCCCGGAGGATATATGCACGCCGACCGAAGACGCATGGTCCTGTTCCACGAGATTTTCTTCCACAGTGACCAGAGTATCGCCCTTCACAGTGTACGTGGTTCCATCGGCGAATTGGATGCGTGCCACTCCTTCGGAAGCCGTCTGGATTAAATCGCCCTTATCGAGTGTAAGTTGATAGTCCGCGTTTTCCCAGGTAACTGAATTAACTTTTTTTACCTGAACTTTTCCGTCGAGGTTGACGAAGCGAGCCTGGCGCGCGCTGATGGTGGCGACGCCGGTGTCATGCGGGGTGATTGTCTCGCTGAGTCGGCGGACCAAGCTGGCGGATGTCTCCGGAAATACCAGGTAAGTGGCTGAGCCGATGATCGTGCCGATTAAGAGAACGTACAAAGCGACCGTCTTATAGGTAACGGTGTGCCAGTACACCTCCACGCGGGAGATTTTCGGCTTCGCGGTCGATGACATCGTCGGTTTGCTATCGCTCATGTTGATTTGGGGCTAATTAGAAAATCTAGCATAGGGGTATGGGGTGTTCAACTCGACCGCGCGCGAGTTGCGGAAACTGCTACTCCCTGTGCTTCCAATCAGTTAACCGTGAGTGTCAAAACAGGGCATGCGGCAGTCCGCGATGCTGATGTCGCGACCATTTTGGAGGTTGACCCGGGGCCGAGACATTAGGGAGACTAAAGCTCTTGGATAAACGCGCCTTCTGGCCCCGCCGGGTGGCGGGTTCGCATGGACGGTGGCGCTGCGAGGAATGTTTATATGAACGAGATTATAGGCGAGCTTCTTCCCCCCACACGTTTGATGATGACGCCGGGGCCATCGAACATGGACGCGCGCGTCTACCGCGCGCTGAGCACTCCACTCGTGGGCCACATGGACCCGTGGTTCACGGCCATGATGAGCGACGTGCAGGTTTTGTTGCGGCGCGTTTTTCAGACGCAAAATCGCATTACTTTTCCGATTTCGGCGTCGGGCTCCGGAGGCATTGAAGCCGCGGTGCTCAATCCGCTGGAAGAAGGCGACGAGTGCATCGTGTGCGTGAATGGCTGGTTTTCCGAGCGCATGGCAGTGATTGCGGAGCGCTCGCGGGCGAAGGTAATCCGCGTGGAAGCGCCTTACGGACGCACGGTGGATCCCGAAGAAGTACGGCGCGTGGGCAAGGGCAAGAAGATCAAATTTGTGGGCCTCGCGCATGGTGAAACTTCCAGTGCGGTGGTGCAGCGGCTCGCGGATTATCGCAAGGTGGCGGATGAGCTGGGCGCGTTGCTGGTCGTTGATGCGGTCGCGACTCTCGCGGGAATGCCGCTCGATATCGACCGCGAAAAAATCGACATTTGCTTCAGCGGGTCGCAGAAAGCTTTGAGCGCGCCGCCAGGGATGGCGCCGATCACGGTGAATTCGCGCGTGGAAGAATTGATGCGCACGCGGAAGACTCCGGTGGGCAGTTGGTACTTCGATTTCACGCCGATCATGACGATGTGGGGCAGCGAGCGAACCTATCATCACACTCCACCAATTTCGTTGATTTATGGGATGCGCGAAGCATTGCGATTGGTGCTGGAAGAGGGGCTCGAAGCGCGCTGGGAGCGGCACCACAATAATCAGCAGGCACTGGTTGCAGGGCTCGAAGCGATGGGATTGGAAATGTTCGTGGCGGATCCGGCGGAGCGGCTGGTCACCGTCACCGGCGTGAAGGTTCCGGCTGGAGTCGACGATCGCAAGGTGCGGATGCAGTTGCTGGATGAATTCAACATCGAGATTGCAGGTGGGTTTGGGCCCGTGAAAGGGAAAATCTGGCGTGTGGGGTTGATGGGGTATTCGAGCCAGAACACGAACGTGCTGTTGTTTCTCGCGGCATTCGAAAAAGTGTTACTGGATCAGGGACTGCGCGTGCCGGCCGGCGCGGGAGTGGCGGCGGCGATCCGCAGCTATCAACAGGCCGGCCAGGCCGCGGTGGCAGGCGCGCGGAAGTAGAAGAGCGCGCATCAGTTCGAGCGAAGATTGTTGTGATCCGGAGCGTTATGGCCAAAGCCGAAGTAACCGCAATTCCGAATGTAGGCGCGATGAGCGATTTTATCGGCGCTTTCGACGTCCCATCGAAGGTGACCGATTACGTTTATCGCTGCCGGTTTTCCCACTGCTGGAATGGAATCGCGACTCGCCACGCCGACACCATGGATTGCAAATTTTTTGTGGACGGCAAAGGCGTGGTGTTGGGACTGGCGCACCCTGGGTTTGTGGAATTCAGAGCGCGCTCAGGACGAAATTTGAGCGATCGCGAGGCCAGCTATATTGCAGCGGAATATTTGCGCGAGCGGCTCGAGCAGGAAGACGAACACTCGCTTTACGATGTTTCTCCCGCCGACGTACTTCGCGTCATCCAGCAATTGGGCATTCGCTAAGAGCAGTTTCCTCTGAATCCCCGTCGTTCGAATGTTTCATGAGCCAGGGGGCTTCGACGCGGTAACCGCACCCTTCTTTGCCAACGAGCGAACGTAGTTAACCATATTCCAGATTTCATCGGGCTTGGCACGATCTCCTTCGCCCGTCATTTGTCCTTTTCCGTTTTTGATGATGTAAAAGATCTCGCCATCGGTGAAATCTTTCAGCGCCGCGGGGTCGCGGTAATCGGCGAGCTTCAGGTTCATATCGGCAGCAAGGTCGCCTTTACCGTCGCCGTCTTTTCCGTGGCACACCGCGCAATCGAACCCATAGGACTTCTTGCCCTGCGCGAGCGAAGCAGCGGTCGGTTTGACGGGATTCGGAAGCTTGGCCGCTTCGGGAGGGATTTTAGAATTGGCGGCAGAGCTGGAGGCGGGCGCAGCGGCAGGCTTAGGCTCTTCCTGCGCCGAGACCGTGAAGCAAAGCAGAACAATGGCCGAGACAACGCGAGCGATTATTCGCATAGGGCCTCCACAGGTGATGCGCATGCGTCGGGTTAAGGGGGATTGTACTCCGCTCACGGGAATCCGGCGGCAAATTTCTTGTGGCACGACCACGTGGAAGCAATTAGCGGGGTTAAGCGTCGGATAACGATTCACCGAACTCAGCCTCGTCTTTCAGTTCGCCGACTTCGAAAATTTCACCGCAATCGAGACATTCCACGTACTGCGAATCGTCGTCTTTGGCGATGATTTGAGTTCGCTTGTGCCGGCAGGGAGTGTCGGGTGTTAGCATATTCGTTTGAAGAGGCTGCGCGAATTATAGCATCGGCGAGGGACGCTGCTTCGCCGGCGAGGATTGCAACGGGGGACCGTTGACAATTGGGGCGATTGAAACTATCAGTCTCTTTGGTGTAGATGAAAAGCGAGCACTTTTGAGCGTCGAACAGACAACGCAGAAACGCCTGGGCACCGTGCTTTTTTACGGAATCGTAGTGGCCCTGGTGTACTTCGTCTTTCTGATATTCGAGCCCTTCCTTCCGGCACTGGCTTGGGCAACCGTGATTGTGGTGGTGTCCTACCCCGCGTATTTGTGGTTACGAGCGCGTTTTCAACCGAATGTCGCAGCCCTGATCTGCACGCTGGGCGTCACAGTCATTCTGATTGTTCCGACGCTGCTGGTGATGGCGGCGTTCGTTCGCCAAGGCGTGCAGGCAGTGCAAACCTTGCAGCAGCAGATACAGAGCGGGCATTTCGACTGGGTGAATCGGTTGTGGCTCGAACTTGAAGGAAGATTTGAAAACACCAACGTTACGAGCCTAAGCACGATTCTTAGCCGGTATGCCGAACAGGCTGCCGGTTACATTGCCGCGCGCTTGGGGACGCTGCTAAAAAACACAGCGGTATTCTTGTTTCATCTGAGCGTCACGATTCTGGCGATGTTTTATTTATTTCGCGACGGGGAATCGATTGTTGAAAGGGTGCGCGAAATATTGCCGTTTGAGGCGGCGCATCGCGACCGGATGATGCAGGAAGCGCGTGATCTGATTTTTGCCAGCGTGGTATCGAGCGCCGTTGCCGCGGCGGCGCACGGCGTCCTAGGAGGAATTGCTTTCGGACTGACGGGAATCAGCGCGCCGATTTTCTGGGGCGTGATGATGGCGTTTTTCTCGCTGGTTCCGGTGGTGGGCTCGGCGCTGATTTGGGCGCCCGCGGCGATCAATTTGATTGTGCAGGGTCATATCGGCGCCGGTATTCTGCTGGCGGTATTTTGCAGTGTGATCGTGGGACTGGTGGACAACGTTGTGCGTCCCTGGGTGATCGGCGGACGGACGGAAATGGGTGGACTCGTGGTTTTCATCAGCGTGCTGGGGGGCATCAGCGCATTTGGGCTGCTGGGAATTGTGGTGGGGCCAATTGTGGTGGCTACCGGAGCGAGCCTGTTGGACCTTTACGCGCCGAGTGCTCCGGGTGGAAACATCGGATTGCAAGCGAATGGGAAGAAGAAGAAGGCCGTGCTAGAGTAGCGCCCTTCGGATGTACGCATGAGCAAGAATTCCAAACCAAAACACGCGACTTTGCCGCCAGAAAAACTTCGCTGGCGTTGCGATCCCGCTACGATTCCGTTCGAGACGACGGCGGAGATTCCGCCTTCAACCGGCGATCCCGGGCAGGAGCGGGCGCTGCGGGCGCTGCGCATGGGCGTGGATCTGACAGCGCCGGGCTACAACCTTTTTGTGTGCGGACTTTCCGGGACGAGCCGCGGGGGCATGATCGTGCGGATGATCGAAGAGATGCATCCGCAGAGCGAGCCGGCCCCGGACCGCGCCTACGTAAATAATTTCAAGAATGCCGACCGGCCGCGGTTGCTGACTTTACCGCGCGGGCAAGCGAATGCGTTCAAGAAGGAAGTGGAATCGGGAATTGATTTTCTGCGGCGGCGCATTCCGCAGGTTTTCGAGGGCGAGCCGTTCCAGCGGCAAAAAACGCGAATCGTGGAGCGTTTCACGCAGCGCGAAAAAGAACTGATGGACGATTTCACGCGGCGGATTGCCCGCGAGCAGTTCGCGCTGGGCCGCATGCAAGTGGGCGCGGTGGCCTTGCCGGAAATTTTTCCTGTGCTCGAAGGGCAGATGGTACCCATCGAGGAAATTCCGAAGATGGTGCAGGAAGGAAAACTGGAGAGCGTGGCCGCGGAGGAACTGGAGAGAAAGTACGATCAATTTCGCCAGGAATTCACGGTGGTTTACCGCAAGACTCTTTCGCTTTCTCGCGAACTGGCGAGCGAAATGAGTTATCTGGAACAGGAAGCCGCGTCGGTGCTGGTGGACGGGGTGATCGAGGAACTGAAGGAAAAATATCCGAGCACTCAGATTTCGGAGTATCTCGAGGAAGTCCGGCACCATATTCTCGACAACCTGGAGCCTTTCAAGGAGCGCGAGGGCGAGGAAGATCAGCCGCCGTCCGAGGGCGGTCCCGGGCCGCGCATGGAACGGCAGGAGCGCGATCCCTTCCGCGTGTACGGCGTGAATGTGATTCTGGCGCACGGCGAGCGGGAGAAGTGTCCGGTGATTTTCGAGACGATTCCGACGTACGCGAACTTATTTGGCACGATTCACCGCAGCTACGACACTCGCGGCGGGTGGAGTTCGGATTTCATGGATCTGCGCGGCGGTTCGCTGCTGCGCGCCGATGGCGGATTTCTGGTGATGTATGCGCTGGACACGCTGACGGAAACGGGCGTGTGGCGCACGCTGAAACGCACGCTGAATCACGGCAAGCTGGAAATCCAGCCGGTGGACGTGTTTTTCCCGTTCAGTACGGCGGCGTTGAAACCGGAGCCGATTGACGTACACGTGAAGATTATTCTGATCGGCGACCGCGACATGTACGAACTGCTCTACGATTTCGAGGAAGACTTCAAGAAAATTTTCAAAGTGCGCGTGGAATTTGACGAGGAAATGAAGTGGAGCGACGAAGTGATCCGCCTGTACGCCGGGCGGCTGCGCAAGATTTGTGACGACGAGAAACTGTGCCCATTCGACCGAACGGCGTTTGCTGCGATTCTGGAACATGGAGTGCGGCTCGCGGGACGCCGCGGAAAAATCACCACGCGGTTTTTCGATCTGGCGGATCTGGCACGCGAGTCTTCTTATATCGCGCGGAACGAAGGGCAATCCGTGGTGACCGCTGCTCATGTGCGGCAAGCACTCGATTCCAAGATCGAGCGGCACAACCTGACCGAAACGAAGATCCGCGAAATGATCGAGCAGAATCTTTTGTTCATTGATACCACCGGGACGCGCGTGGGACAGGTGAACGGCTTGAGCGTGCTGGAAATCGGTGGCTACGCCTTCGGCAAACCCGTGCGCATCACCGCATCGGCGTCGCCTGGAAAAGTGGGCATCATCAATATCGAGCGGGAAGCGAATCTGAGTGGGCGTTTTCACGACAAGGGCGTGCACATTATTTCTGGGTATATGCGCCGCACGTTTGCGCAGGACAAGCCGCTGGCGCTCTCGGCCAGTCTTTGCTTTGAACAATCGTATTCGGGCGTGGATGGCGACAGCGCCAGCTCCACCGAAATTTATGCTCTGCTTTCGGCGCTCTCCGGGCTGCCGATTCGCCAGGAACTGGCCGTGACCGGCTCGGTGAATCAACAGGGTGACATTCAGCCTATCGGCGGCGTGAACCAGAAGATCGAAGGGTTCTACGACGTCTGCAAATTGAAAGGGCTAACGGGCAATCAGGGCGTGCTGATTCCGGCGGAAAACGTGGATGACTTGATGTTGCGCGATGAAGTGATTGCAGCGGTCGCGAAAGGCCAGTTCCATCTTTATCCCGTCGCAACCGTCGAGCAGGGAATCGAGATACTCACCGGGTGCCACGCGGGTAAACGCCTTTCGACCGGGAAGCATGAGCCGGACACCGTTTTCTGCAAGGTGGACGCTCGGCTACACGAAATGGCGATGACCGTGAAGAAATTCGAACACTAGTTCAATCTCGCGACACTTCCGCAGCGAAAATTAACACGTACCTTAGTCTGCACCTTTTTTGAGTCTCTCCGCTGAGAAGCTTTCCTCACAAATGTATCTTCAATCTCTATCTCGTTAAGATTGTGTCGCTTGAACCCCGGTGCAATGACATTGACAATTGAAATCAATACGATATCATAACGATATATTCGGTCGGAGGACGGCGATGAGAGAAAAACCGGCTTTCGCACTCCCTGGCGGCGCGATGTTGTTGCTGTTGATTGTGGCGATTGGCGGGACGGGCTTGATGTTAATCAGTTCGTTTCAGATGCAGTCGGTGGGTGCGATCCTTGTCGCGGCGTTCGCGTTGCTTGTGGAGATCGTTTGTTTGAGTGGACTGTTGGTGGTGAACCCGAATGAAGGGCAAGTCCTGCAGCTTTTCGGAACCTACATCGGAACGTTACGCGATCAAGGATTCCGCTGGGTGAATCCGTTCTCCACGAAGCGGAAGATTTCGCTCCGCGTGCGGAATTTCGAAACCGACAAATTGAAAGTGAACGATCTGGACGGCAATCCGATCGAAATCGCCGCCGTGGTGGTGTGGCAAGTGGTGGATACGGCCGAGGCGGTGTTCCAGGTGGACAGCTATGAAAACTTCGTGCAGGTGCAGAGTGAGAGCGCGCTGCGCACGATGGCGACTTCGTACGCCTACGATTCGCACGTGGCCGGCCAGATGAGTTTGCGAAGCCACATCGCGGAGACCGCGGCGGAACTGCAGAAGGAAATTCAGGACCGGCTGGCGAAGGCGGGAGTGCAAGTGGTGGAAGCGCGGATCAGCCATCTGGCCTATGCCGCGGAAATCGCCGGAGCGATGTTGCAGCGCCAGCAAGCGTCGGCGATTATCGCGGCGAGGCAGACGATTGTCGAGGGAGCCGTGAGCATCGTGCAAATGGCCCTGGACCAACTTTCGGAGCGAAAAGTGGTGGAGCTAGATCCGGAGCGTCGCGCGGCGATGGTGAGCAATCTGCTGGTGGTGCTGTGCGGAGAGCGCAGCCCGCAGCCGGTGGTGAACGCCGGGACGCTTTATAGTTAGGAGCGGGATGGCGGAGCGCAAACCATTTCTGCTGCGGCTCGATAAGGCTACGCATGACGCGGTCGAGCGTTGGGCAGCGGATGAATTACGCAGCTTGAATGCCCAGATCGAATATCTTTTGCGACGTTCATTGCAGGACGCCGGACGATTGCGACGGCCTGCCGCTGATGCGTCCGCTGATGCGGCGACAGAGAATTCCTAGCATCGCCCGCGTTAGCGCGATTAAATCACGCGATGCATCTTGACGGAAACCGTCAGTGATTGTCCCTTGCGGTCAATGAGCAATTTGTATTCATGGCCGATCTGACGGAACAAATCACGAAGTGCGGAGAGGGTAAGGTCGGCGGCGGCTTCGTCGTCCACGGCCGCGATGACGTCACCTGGTTGAATGCCGGCATCCGCGGCGGGGGTTCCGGGTTGCACGCGGACGACTTCGAAAGTTTTCAGATTGGCGCCTTTTGCGATAAGAGATAGTCCGCTCATATCCTCGTCAACGGAGTGATTGAACTGCAGGTTGGGTTCCAGAATGACTCGTTGGTGAGGAAAGTCGAAAATCACCGTGAATCGCCGCAGGAAATTGGCGCCGATCGCGCCAGCGATTTTTTTGTCCGCGGTCACGCCTGATTCGGATTGCGAAAACAAAGCGACAGGAGTTTCGACCGCATACTGCCCGATCTGAAATCCCTTCAGTCGGCCGAGCAGGACTTTAGCGCCATCGTCAATTTCCGGATAGCACGCCGGCACCGTCTTAAAGTGTGCGGCGGAGATTCGTTCGGAGTCGGTGAACGCTCGATAGAAGACGATCGCAGAATCGAGTCCGGTGTCCAGCACGAAGTCCGCGTCAACGGTTTTGTGCCCGGAGATTTCGGCCTTTGCGCGTAGTAGCGGGACGTCGCCCGCAAACGACAGCGGGAAGCTTTTTCCCGTGCCGGAATAAGTAAAGACGCTGGGATCGTAGAGCTGCACGGTTTGCCGCGCGTAGTCCACTTCGATCACTACGCGGTCGAAGAAATCTTTGCCGAGAACTCCCAGAGACGGCTGGCCAGTTTGCTCGGAGAATTTTTGGCGTGACAACTCCGGAAGGGAAGTCATGGGAATCTGCAACCCGGGAAGTTCGAGCAGGACGTCGCGAGCGGAGGCAGGCGACGAGTCGGCACCGGTGCCGGTTGCTTGAAGCTTTACGTCGAGCCGCGCCGCTCGCTCGGGATCAATCGAGGAGGTAGCCGCAGACGAGTCGAGTGCAAAAAGAAAAGTTCTGCTTCCATTTACGCGCACTGGCAGAAAAATTAAATTCCGAACGAAGTCCGCCGGTATTTGAGCTGCGTTTCCGCCAAACGCGAAGCGCGCTGGCGGGGCTGGCGACGGGGCCTGCGGCACCGCAGTGCCGGAGACCTGTCCTTCCAGCGGAGAACGCAGACCGGCCGAGGCAAATAACAAGACAAACAGACCAGCCATACACTTTGGATTTCGCCGATTCATCGGACCTCTTCCCAGTGGCAGTAAAAATGCATCCGGGCCGCCGCTCGATTATACGAATTAATTTGTATGCAGGTTAGATGGAACGAGATCACGGCCCTGGTGCCGAATAGCCTTGGCGCGCGAAAACCCGATAGACGGAATTCTTGCCCTCTTTCGGAGCCGGCTGTCCGGTATCGTCGAGGACTTGCACGCTGAGCGGGTGAAACTTCCCATCGTGCGCCGGAGCGATCCCAAGCAGGTATTGATGACGAAGCGCGGCCGCAATTTCGTGGTACACGGGGAAAAAGTCCTTGGGGGTCATGGGGAAAAACGCGTTTCCACCGGTCATGTCGGCGAGAGCAAAAAGGGCCCTATCTGCGTCTTGAAAACTCAGGGCACTTTCGTTCGCCGGTGCGCTGAGTTTCTTTCTCTTGTCGAGCGGGCGGCGAATCGAGCCGCCAAGGGCGACCGGGAAAATTACCACGTCTTGAGCGCGAAGCTTTTGGACCAGAGCGTCCCAGCGAGCAGGCGGTGAAGAATCGAGTCCCGTAGTGAGCAGCACCAGAGCCTTCTTGCCGGGGAGAGGCGCGATCCAATCGAGAACGGTCGAGACGGAATCGAAGAAATTCAATTGCCCCATCCCCAGAGTGTATTGGAGTTGCCCGAGCGCGGCGGTGAGGGCGGTCTTGTCGGCGGTGAAGGCAAGCACCGCGTGCGGCTCCTGAGCATAGGTGACCAGCGCGACCTGATCTTCGGCAGCTAGACCCTGGACAAGCGCGGATGCGGCTGTGATGTGTTCGTCCTGAATCAAGTACACAGCCGGGCTGGTTTCGACCATCACCAGAATTTGGGCTGGAGCGTCGGTAGGTGCGAAGAAAGTGATCGGCTGTTCGGTGCCGTTATCGAGAACGCGAAAATTCTTTTGTTCCAGCCCTGCGATGAAATCACCGCTGTTGCCCATGACGCTGACGTTGATTTTCACTGTGTCGGTCGCTACCCGGAGCGGTTGTTGCTCTGGGGCGACCGGCGTCTGAGCTCGCAGTGGGTGCGGAACAACAGCCAGGAACAGAACAACGGCGAGGAATCCGCGCGAACGAAGCGACTTGGATCCGTCAAGGATGTGAATCAATGTGACCGCCGAGGGTGTCGCTTCGCGAGCGCCACAAAACCAGGCCAGGGACTAAGAGCCACTGTCGACGTCAAACATCCCACGACCCGACGCGCGACATCGCCCGTTCCAGACGCTTATCAAGACACCGCCAATTAATTGCCCGGCTTGGGACTTGCCGGCGGCGCCGAATTGGCCGATTTGGGAGTGCTCAAATATCCCTTGGCTTCGTTCTTGTTCAGATCGAACACAACGATTTCGTAGGGAGCGCGCGCACCGTGAACGTAGAATTGAATCGGTTCGCCGACGGTCTTGTCCCTTTTTTCGATGCTCTTGTCGTCGGCGACGACGTTTAGGGTGTAGCGGTAGTGCTTGGTATCTACCTTGCGCAGCGACAACTGGATGGGGCCAACGTGCTCGGGTCCCTTGTTGGACTTGTTGAGATCGAACTCGTAGATGTCGCGCTCGCCGAGCCGCTTCAATTCCTCGACTTCGTCGTGGTTGCGCGCAATCAAGCCGCTTTGCACGCCCAAGTCGCCGATGGTGCTTTGCAGTTTGCCCTTAGTTGCGTCAAGGTCGGCTTTGGTGGCGTCCGCCTCGGTCTTGGTGCCGTTAAGATCCGTGGTGACCTGGCCGAATTTTGTGGCCGTATCAGCCTGAACTTCGCCGATTTGGGTGCGAAGCTGTTGGTCGCTCTTCTGCTGGTCTTTCTTGATGGATTGCGCGAGGCTGCGGGCGCGAGCGAGTTCGTCCTGCGTGAGGCCGAGTTTTTGAGAGGTTACGTCAAGCTGGCCCTTGAGATCGGCAATTCTGGAATTGGTTTTATCGAGTTCGGCGGCGAGAGCTTGCGTTTTCTTGTCGGCGTCGGCGAGACCTTTTTGCGCCGTTTGGCGCTCGGTGTAGCCGGCGTATAGCAAATAGGCGACAAGCACGAATGCCACCACGAAGAGAATCGTGACCCAGCGCGGTAACGCGGAAGATTCCACGATCGTCGTTTCTTCGTTGGGAGTTTGAGGGGTCAAACTCATTGAGCCTCCTTGGATGCGGCATCGGCCGCGAACTACGGGCGAAATTATGGCTGAGGCGCGCGGGGAAGTCTATCCCCGATGGCGCGCGGGGTTACTCTTTGTGCGCGGCCATCGCGCTACGACGGTGGTGGTCAATCCGCCGCGCGGCGTGAATTCACCGGTTACACGAAACCATGCGGGCTTGGTGGCCGCCACGAAATCGCGCAACATGCGGTTCACGGCGTTCTCGTAGAAAATTCCAAGGCTGCGATACGCCAGGAGGTACATCTTCAGGGATTTCAATTCCAGGCAGAGCTTGCGCGGCTCGTATTCGATGGTGATTGTGCCGTAATCGGGCAAACCGGTTTTGGGGCAGACCGAGGTGTACTCGGGATAGCGCGTGGTGATTACGTAGCCCGGAAAGTGATTCGGCCAAGTTTCCAGCACGGGGAGTTTGGCATTGATGCCGGCCCGCGCGTGCTCGGATGTGTAAACGGACATTCAGGTTCCTTTCGGTGGATATTCTACACCGGCCCGGCGTTAGGCGCTTTAGGGCCTCGCGCTCGTCTTTCTTGCCCGAACAGAAGCTTTTCGGTATTCTGCGACACTGAGACGCGGGGTGATAATGATTTGTCCTCAGTGCCGCAGTACGAATTGCTTTCGATCCCACCGCGGCGGCGTACGCGATTTCGCCTTGAGCGTCACCGGGCTCAGGCCGTGGCGATGCCACACCTGCGACCGCCGATTTTACGGCTGGCGCGTCGCGGCTATATTCGAGCGCTACGCGCATTGTCCACGCTGCGGTAACTTCGACCTCGAACATATTTCCCGGGAGCGCGTGGAAGCTGGCACCATGATCACAGTGAAGCGCTGGCTTGGATTTCCCGCCTACCGTTGCGACCCCTGCCGCCACCGTTTTTTCAGCGCACGGCAATTCCGTCGCATTCGCCCCGCAGTGGTTGAGGGGGACTCGCGTAAGGAAGTGGCCTGCTAGAGCCACCCCCATCTTGGGCGGATGTAGCTCGGAAAGCCTCCCGGCCATAGGTTCCTCTCGTAGTAACGCACAATTAACATGGCTGTCACAGGAGATTCAAATGCGCCGCTTAACGTGCCACCTCCGCGACTCGTGTGCACGTCGGTAGGGTGCCCGGGTTCGGTATGGGCGTGTGGCTATCTTTCTAGAGTTTCGTCATTTCAAAGTGTAAATGGTGCGCGGCAGCCACATGCAGTAACTCTGCCTTGGTCAAGAGGTTCCTGAACGAGAGAACGTAGTCGCCAGAGCCGGTTCGCCGGGTGGGATTCGCTCCGTGGCGGGGTTGTCCAAGGTTTCGGTCTTCCAAATATATCTCGACAGCTTGGCAGTTAACTTAAGGAGGAAGGGATGCGAGCATTTGTGGCATATCTGTTGGCCCTTGGGCTAGCCGCGACGCCAGCGATGGCGCGGGCGAGTTCACCGGGTGATGGTGATAAGGACAATTCAACGGCGAAGGTGAGTAATGCGGCTGCCGGCTCCGACAAGAAGGCTGACAAGACTGCGGACACAACCGACGACAAATCAGCAACTGCGGCGAATTCGTCGAACGCCGCCGCGCCTGCGAAGGCGGCGACCTCCGGCCTTGAAAATGAACTCCAGCAACTTCGTGAGCTTATCGAGGCGCAGTCCAGGCAGATCGCGCTGCAGAACGAGCAAATGAAGGAGCAGCAAGAGCGGATCGAGGCGATGGATTTGGAAGTGAAAGCCTCCGAGGCTGCGCATGACAGTTCCTATCAACCTGCGCCCGACAGTCGAGTGCCGAACTCAAACGGAACGGCGGGTCCCAACGGCAAACCGAAAATGGTCACTTTCGGAACTTCCGACGGACAGGCTGCCAGCACCGAGAATCCTGTAGCGATTCACATCAAGGGAATCACGCTCACTCCGGGCGGATTCTTCGCGGCTGAAACAGTATGGCGCGGCAAGGCGCTCAGTGCCGATGTGAACAGCCCGTTCAACTCCATACCGCTTCCTGGAACCTCGGCCAGCAACGTGTCCGAGTTCAATGCCAGCGGCCGGCAGTCTCGCATCAGCATGCTCGCCGAGGGAAAGCTCGACAATGTCAAGATCGGCGGATACTACGAGATGGATTTCCTCTCGGCCGGTACCACGTCGAACGACAACCAGAGCAACAGCTACACGGCACGGCAACGCCAGTTCTGGGCGCAGGCGAAATTCGACAGCGGCTTCACCGTCACCGGCGGACAGATGTGGAGCTTGGTTACAGAGACCGCCAAAGGACTCGACAATCGCACGGAAAATCTTCCGATGACGATCGACGCGCAGTACAACGTCGGATTCAGTTGGGCCCGCCAGTACGGAATGCGCTTTACGCAGAGCCTTTTCGATAACAAGCTGTTCCTCGGCTTCGCAGTCGAAGAACCGCAGACGTTGTTTACAGTACACGGCAACCCGACGGGGACCAGCACCAGCGGAGCAACCACGGTACTTGTGCCTACATCGGCTACTTGCCCTGTAGGACCCTGCACCGCGACTGTCGGCGGTACCACGACGACCTTTACCAACTTCCTTTTTGGTCAGGCGGGCGCCGGCGGCGGTCTCTACAGCCCGTTGGGCAACTACTCTTACAATCTTGCTCCCGACCTGATCTTCAAGGCCGCTCTGGAACCGGGTTTCGGACACTACGAGATCTTCGGAATCGTCAGTCAATTCCGCGATCGCATTTTCCCGTGCGCGATCGCTACGGTTGCGAGTCCTTGCCTCGTGGACGGCTCAACGACGCCTTCTGCCGTGGGGTCATTCAATAACTCACGAACCGGCGGCGGCTTCGGCGCGAACGCGCGTTGGAGTTTGTTTGCCAAGAAGGTGGATCTGGGTGTGCACTTCCTCGGCGGCAATGGCGTCGGTCGGTACGGCACCAGCACTTTGCCGGATGCCACTATCCGGCCGGACGGCACGATCGCGCTGCTCCACAACTATATGGGTCTCGGCACCCTGCAATTGCACCCAACGCCGAAGCTGGATATCTACTTCAACGTGGGCGGCGAGTACGTCTCCCGTGCTTCCTACACTACACTGTCAGGCAAAGCAGAGGGCTACGGAAATCCGTTGTTCAACAACTCTGGATGCTGGATTGAGACGGCTCCCACTACGACGACTCCAGTGGGAACCGCCGCTGGCTCAGGATACATTCCCGGTGGGCTCTCAAACTGCACGGGTGACACTCGCAATATATTTGAGGGCACCGTGGGCTTCTGGTACCGCTTCTATAAGGGTCCCAAAGGCACCGTCCAGTACGGAATGCAGTACTCCTACGTGCAACGCAACACCTGGAGAGGCGTAGGCAATGCGTCGTCCACGAATGGCTTCGGGGTCAGCGGGCAGCCCGCAGCCTCCGAACCGATGTGGTTCACGTCGTTCCGCTACTACATACCCTAAATTCCTGACGGGAAGGGTGAAACACAGCCTTACTCGTTGAGGGTTTCAGGCAGGTTGGATCGATATGTTATTCACAAGACAGGCGTCCCGAGAGATCGGGACGCCTTTTTTGTTATCGATCTTGCGCGCGTCGCACCAGACTCTTCGCTGGCAGACGGAGCGGCCGCACTTTCCATGCTCTCGTTTGCAATGTTACAATTCCTACGCGAAGAAGCTTCGGAGTAGCGCTGCGAAAGCGGCGTCACGATGTTTTTCTTTCCACCGTGGCGGTATGGTGCAGGGGTTAGCACGCCAGATTCTCAATCTGGAAACCCGGGTTCGATTCCCGGTACCGCTACCAATTGATTAAACTTCAGTCGGCCGGTTCCAATTCCGCATTTTTAGGTCCTCAGTCATCTTTCGATGGCTACGCTTTTCTACTCGGGGTCTTGGTTAGCTCGTTGATGGACGGATACGAGACTGGCACGGTCAAGGCTAGCTCTGCTGGCGTCTTTCCTTGCTGGATGGCGGCAACGAGCATTTCAATCGCAAGTCGGGTGTTTGGCGGCACAATCACGGTTGCTGCCAGCAGACCGCTTCGCACGTATTCCTGGCCCGTGTTGGGCAGCCCGTCGCAGCCAGTGAAGCGCGCGCTCAGCCATTTAGAACGCACGGCTTCGTCGGTTTGCTCCTGGAGCGCTTTCCGGGCGCCGATGGCCATGGAATCGTCCTGTGCGCCGACCAGGTCAATTACTTGTTTTTTGGAAGTCGGCAAACGAACCCAAGAGGACACGGCTTTGTAGGAGCTTTCTTCGGTCCACTGGCCTTTCAGCATATGGATCTTAACGTTAGCGGGCTTGGTCTGTTGCATTCCCACCGTGCGGTCTTTCGCCGCCGAATTTTCTGAAGGGCCCTGCACGTAGAGCGCGGAGCCGCCTTGCGGCAGTAGCGCCGCGAACTGCAGACCCTGGATGCGGCCGATCTCGAGATGGTCAGAGCTTACCGAAAACGCGGGCGCGCGATTGGCGCGGCGAAGCTCGGGCAGATAATCGGCATCGCGGTTGAGGACCACCCATCCGATGCCGGCGGCTGCGGCGGCGCGCGCAACTTGCGGCAGCGCCGTGGCTCCCAGAGGCTCGAAAAGAATTGCATCTGGCCGGTCGGCCCCGGAGCTTTGGATGGCTTTGAGGATCTGATCGCTCTGCTGGATGGCGTCATTGTCGGCGTGCACTACTTTGACGTCCACATTGAGCCGTTGCGCCGCTTCCTTGGCCGCAGAGGCTTGCTCCTGCTGGTAATCGTTATCGTCGGTCGGGATCGAAACTAGAAAGTTTAGTTTTGCCATGGCTTCAATGACTGCGTTCTCCCGGTTACAGCTTACCGACGAAATCGGATACGCTTGTGTGAAAAATGAGGGGAAGGTGCCCATTCCAAACACGTCGAGCGTACGGAAAATCGAGTGTTTATTTATATGATGTCGCGCTGCTTGGGATAGCTCGCGAGTGGTTTGTGGGTATGTTAGATTTGATATCTTAAAAAGAGAGCCAACCTAACCAATGCGACGAAACCTTTCGTGTGTCCTGCCATGCTTCGTGCTTGTAGCGATCGCCTGTGGCATTCCGCTCGGCGTGTTTTCAGGAAGTCCGCCTGAAAGCGCCCTGCTGGCGACGATGCAGAGGGAACTGCAGCGAGCGACGACATCGCTAGCAAAGACCAATCCCGCTCCCTATTACCTGAGCTACGCCGTCACGGACGTCAACGGCAGCGCGGTAGTCGCATCGAACGGAGCCGTGATTTTCTCGACCAGTGCGCGCCGGCGTCAGGCGGATGTGATGATGCGCGTGGGCTCGGTGGCGCTCGACAACACGCACAATCAGAGCCGTGGGTCTGGGATCACCTCGGGCATGCTTCCTCTGGACGACGACACCAACGCGATTGCGCGAGTGCTGTGGCAATTGACCGATCATGAATACGAGCAGGCCTCCGCGGCTTTTCTGAAGGTGAAAACCAACAACGCGGTGCAATCGGAAGAGGAAGACAAGTCGCCGGATTTTTCGAAGGAATCCCCGCAGGAGCATCTGAGCGCAACGCAGTTGCGCGATTCTTTCAGTCAGAAAATCTGGGAAGAAAGGGCGCGGGCAATTTCAGCGGAATTTTTGAAATATCCCGAAGTGTACTCGTCGTTCGTTTCGTTCACGGTTTCAGCCGACCGATCCTATCTGGCTACCAGCGAGGGGACTGCCCTGATTCGCCCAAGCGCTATCGCACGGCTGATAATCCAAGCTGAGACGCGCGCTGACGATGGAATGGAATTGATTCGTGTGGAATCGTTTCAGGCCGAGTCCGCGGATCAGCTTCCTCCGTCCGCCGAGGTCACTGCCAAAGTTGAGAAGATGGCCGCGGACTTGAAGGCGCTGCGCGCTGCTCCCGCCGCGGAGCCTTACGCAGGCCCGGCGATGCTCTCTGGGCGGGCGGCAGCAGTGTTTTTCCACGAGGTTCTGGGGCATAGATTGGAAGGGCATCGCCAACGTGACGAGAATGAGGGGCAGACGTTCACGAAAAAGGTGAATGAGTTGGTGCTGCCGGCGTTTTTGAGCGTAACGGACGATCCCACTTTGAAGGAACTGAACGGCGTGGAACTCGCAGGTCATTACGATTATGACGATGAGGGCGTTCCTGCGGAACGTGTAGACGCCGTGGAAAATGGAGTGCTGAAGAATTTTCTGATGTCGCGAATGCCCGTCAAGAATTTCAGCCAATCGAATGGGCACGGGCGCCGGCAACCTGGGCTGATGCCGACGGGAAGGCAAGGAAACCTGATCGTGACGTCCACCAAAACGGTGAAGGACGCCGAGCTGCGGCAGAAATTTATCGAGGAGATCAAGAAGCAAGGGAAGCCGTATGGATTGTACTTCGACGACATTCAGGGCGGCTTCACTCTTACTCAGCGCGCGTCGCCGCAGGCGTTTCAAGTGATTCCAGTGATGGTCTATCGCGTGTACGCCGACGGGCGCCCGGATGAACTCGTGCGCGGCGTGGACATTGTCGGTACGCCGCTGCTCTCACTCAACAACATCATTCTGACCGGAGATACTCTGAAGGTATTTAACGGAGTGTGCGGCGCGGAATCAGGACAAGTGCCGGTGGCAGCGGCAGCCCCCGGGATGCTTTTCTCGGAGATTGAAGTGCAGAAGCGCCGTCGGGGCACCGAGCGGCCTCCCATTCTGCCGCCGCCCGGATTTGAATCGGCGCCCTCGCACGCGACGGCGAGCACGCTCGCACCATCGGGAGCAAGACCATGAGCGCGACCGGGCTTAATGCATCGCGTTTTTCGTTTTTTACTTATCTGATCGCCGCCGCTTTCCTCGTGATTCTTATCGCCGATGCGGCGCCGTTACGCGCTCAGGAGAATTCCGCGGATCCTATTTTGAAAGCGATGCGCGAAGAACTCAATCGTTCGAAATCGCAACTCAAAATGGAAAATGTCGCCGCGCCGTATTACATCGAGTACCGCGTGTCGGATGTGGATCAATATGACGCGGAGGCGGCGTTTGGCGCGCTGCGTCAGGAGCAGCGCGTGCACGCCCGGAGCCTGCGGGTGGTCGTGCGGGTGGGCGACTACAAGCAGGACAGCTATTACGGCCCGGGCACGGGAGTCGTGAGTTTCGCGCCGCTCGATAACGATTCGATCGCGCTACGGCGGGAATTGTGGATTGCGACGGACCGCGCGTACAAAAGTGCCAGCGAGGCGTTGGCGTCCAAGAAGGCGTTGCTCAGCCAGTACACCGCCGACCAGCCGTTCGAAGATTTCGCGCGGGCACCGGCTCTGCAAATGATCGCGCCGCTCGTGCGCCTCGATTTCCGTCCTGAACCGTGGAAGGAGGCGATCGAGAAAGCGACCGATCTCTATCGCAGCGACGCGAAAATCGAGTCTCTTGATGCGCTGCTTCGATTTCGCGCCGTGAACCAATATTTCGTGAATACCGAAGGCACCAGCACCAGGCAAGGGTACACGGTCTACTCGCTTAATCTTTCCGCGCAGACGCAGGCGGATGATGGGATGGAACTCGGCCGGTCGCCGTATTATGTGGCCAGTACGGCGGGCGAATTACCGTCGCAGGAAAAGCTGCTGACGGATGCGGCGAAAATGCTTCAGACGCTGAAGACGCTGCGCGAAGCCCCGATGGTGGAAGAGGATTACCGGGGGCCGGTACTTTTTTCGAACGACGCGGCGAGCGACATTCTGGATGCCATGATCGGAGAAAACGTGCTGGGAATTCGTCCGAAGCCGGGTGCTTCGGCGCGCACGGTTGGTGAATTTTCTTCGAACTACAAGGGCCGCGTGCTGCCGGCATTCTTGTCCGTGGTGGATGACCCTACAATGAAGACGTTCCAGGGAAAAACGCTGGTGGGAAGCTACGCGATCGACGAAGAAGGCGTGCGAGTGGCGCCGCTTGCAGTGATCAAGGATGGAATGTTGGTTGACTACTTGCTGGGCCGCGAACCCATTCGCGATTTCAGCGATTCCAATGGTCACGGGCGCGCGGCGCCGGGTCAAGCGCCTTCACCGAGCATCGGAATCCTGATGCTGCAGGCGAAAGAATCGAGTTCGCCCGACGACCTGAAGAAGAAACTGATTGAGATGTGCAAGCAAGAAAACAAACCGTACGGCTACTACGCGGAAACTCTGGTCGGCAATAATCCGCGGCTGCTGTATCGAGTGTACGTGAACGATGGGCACGAAGAAATGGTGCGCGGCGCGGTGTTCGATGAATTGGATACCCGCACGTTGCGCAACGATTTGGTGGCCGCGGGAAGCGATCTCCTGATAAGCAACCGCGAAGGCGCGGTGCCGACAACTGTAATCAGCCCTTCGATTTTGTTTGACGAACTGGAAGTGAAGCGAACCGACAACAAGAACGCCAAGCTGCCGGAATACCCGCCGCCTGCTCTCATTGCGCACTGACACTGGCACCGCAGCGCCCACCTCACAGTTCTTTAACTCTATCGCTTTGGAAATTGATAGCGCAGGCCGATGCGTGCCGCTATCGGGAGGCCGAGCTGTGGGATGGGCGTCGCTGCGGTGGCGTATCTTTCGTCGAACAGATTCTCGGCGGCCGCAAACAAGTCCAAGCCAGCACCGATGGAGCGCGAAGCCATCGCGTCCAGAACAAAGAAATTGCCGAGTGGGAACTGGTTCTGATCATCGTCGAATTGCTTTCCGACGAATCGTCCGTCAACGGAGATGAAAAGAATTCTAGGGTTCGAATAGTGCGCCTGGAAGGTAAACGAATTATGGGGGACTTGCGCGACCCACAGACCGACCAAACTTGCGCTGGTATTCGCCGCGGCCGGAAAGCTCACCACCCTGGAATTCACGAATTGATAGCCAGCGGATAAGTCCAAACTACGCGTGAAGTGTACGGTAGCGCTGGCCTCGAACCCCGGCGCGCTGATGCGGCCCAGATTCTCGCGGATACGCGCGATCACATTGGGCATCGGGGTGGGGCAGCCAGGCAACGCGTTCGGAGGAGGTTGGCAGGTCACATTGGCGACCGGATCTATGATTTGGTTGTAGAAAAATGTGCCGCGAACTTCCAGGCGGCGGTCGAATCCGTACACGGAAATGCCAGTGTCGCCGCCCGTCAGATGTTCCGCAGTCAGGTCTGCATTGGCCTGCGTGGTGGTGTTGCCCTGGCGGAATGACCTGTAAAGTTCGTTCAGACTCGGTGCGCGAAATGCGCGATAGACCGAAGCATCCCAGGAAATATTGGAATTGATTTGATAGCGCAGAGTCGCTCGCGGGCTGAAAGCATTCTGGGAACGATCCTCAAACGGGGTGACGGTGGGAACACCAGTGGAAAGCGGGATGTGCACGATGGACGCATCGAAATTGCTCCAGTGATCCACGCGCGCGCTAAGGGATAGCAGCCAGCGCGGCGTGATTTGGATCAAGTCTTCGCCGAAAAAACCGAGGGTGCGCTGGCGTCCTCCGGAGGATTGGTTCGCGGACGGCGCGCCCTTCGTGAAAAGGATCTCATGGCTCGCGCCGATTTCTTCATGATCATCAAACCCGGCAACGAGGGTTTGATGTTTTCCCAATTGCCGCGACCATAGCGCCGATCCGCCTACGCCTTGCGCCGGCACCGTTTGCAAATCCGTGAGTGTTTCAGTGTCGCGCTGTGACACGACGGAAGTAACCGAGGAAAAACTCTGATGATAGGTCTGTACGTCACCGTAGAACCGCAACGTGAGCACACCGTAATCGCCGAGATCCAGATTCGCGCCGAGCGCGCCTTGGCCCAGCTTGGTGTCGTTCCTCTGCAACACAGTGCCATTGCCGCGAGTTTCGTCGAGATACCAGCCGCGCGCAAAGATCTCGCTTTTCTCACCGATTTTGCGGCCGACCATTAAATCGGCAGTGCCATGCTCGGAGCTAGCTTTGGTGTCCACGGGACCGCGATCCGCTTCCGGAACCAGCACGTAGCCATCCGTGTTAAATACTTCACCCGCAAACGTGGACTCCCATTTTCCCTTTTGGCCGCCAGCCCAGAGCGAAAGGTTCGGAGTGTCTTGGTTACCGTAGGACGTTTCCAACGAAATGCCGGCAGGTTCTGCTGGACGCGACACGAATTGCACCACGCCGCCGAGCGCGTCGCTGCCGTAGAGGCTGGATGCGCCCTCCTGCGCGATTTCGACATCGGCAATGGATTCAGCGGGAACGCGATCCCAGTAGACCCATCCACCGAAGGGATCGTTGAGTGGAATGCCATCCTGGAGGACAAGGGCACGGCTGGAGCCGTTCGCGCCGAGGCCGCGCAATGAGACCCCTTGTGTGGTGGGATTTGCCGTACGGCTGCCGGAGCGCCGGTACAGGCTGAATCCGGGAACTTGGCGTAGTTCATCATCCAGGGTTAGCGCGGGAGTCTGCTGAAGGTCTTCCCGCGTGAGTTGCACATCGCTGACTGGCACATCCGTGGTCATAGTCGCCGCGCGATTGGAAGTGACTTCGACCCGTTGGTTCAGGGACGAGGCACCGAGCGTGACTTCGACTTGCGCCTGGGATCCGGAGGATGAAGTCCATGGCTTGCTGGCTGGTTGAAATCCGCTCGCGGTAACGTCGAGCGTTCCGGACGACTCCGGAACGTTATCGAACGCAAAGGCTCCAAGAGCGTCCGTAATCGCGGAAGCCGCAAACGATTTCGCGTGAAGCTCCACATGGGCGCCCGCAACGGAGGCGCCGCTCGAATCGCGCACAACGCCTGCGACGCGCACTGTTTGCGCTTGAACGGCGGCCGGTAGCGAGAAACAGAATAGCGCCATGCCAACCGTAACGCAGGCTTTGGCGCCATACGTGAGTCGCCTCAGACAGGCACTCGCGATAGAGAGCAAAATTCCTCCCAGTGAGCCACGCGGATTTTTCCGGGGATCAAATGCGCGATTATGATAACCCAGTTAAAATGGCAGGAATGATAGAAGAACGGCGCCGGTGCCGACGGCGAATCGGCGATGCCAGTGTGATATCTTGGCTGCCGGCAAGGGTCTCATTCCAGGAGGAAGCGCATGGCAACAGCGGCACAGCGTCGGAGTGATCGTGTATCGCTGATATTGCTGTTGCAAGTCTCCGGGACCGATATCAACGGCCAGGAATTTGCGGAGCCATCCCGGACGATGCAAATCAATCGAACCGGCGCGGTAATCCTATTGGACCGCGATCTGCGGCCCGATCAGCAGATCGAAATCAAGCGTAAGGCCGCCAGCGAGTCGCATCGCCAGAGCAAGGCTCGCATCGTGGGGCAATTTGGGCGGCAAAAAGAGGGCTACGTTTACGGAATCGAGATTTTGACGCCGGAGAGCGACCTCTGGGGCATCGAATTCCCTCCCATCGCCGAATCTGAGGAAGCTGTCGCGCGGATGCTGCTCGAATGCACCTATTGCCGCGGACGGGAGGTCGTTTACCTAAACGAACTGGAGCTTCGCGGCTTCGAAACGACGCGGGGGATTGCGCGCCATTGCAAGGTTTGCGGCGTGCCTAGCATCTGGACGCAAGCGCCGCACGAGGATGACAAAAAACTTTCGTCGCGAGTGGCGCGCGGGCGCCGAGCGCAGGCTCCTGCGGGAGAAGTCCCGGCCAGCGGCGAGCAACGCGAACGGCAGCGCCTGCGGATGAAGACGCGGCTGACGGCGTGCATCCGCCAGGCCAACGAGGATGACGAACTCGCGGTGTGCGAAGATATCTCTCCCGTAGGAATGTGCTATCGAAGCAAGCGGCGATATGAATCGGGCACGGAGATTAATGTGGCCGTGCCGTACTCGCCGGAGGCCGCTAATATTTTTCTTCCCGCGCACGTGGTTTATTGCGAAGAAATGCCCAAGGCTGGTTTGTTCCGGCACGGTGTGGAATATCGCAGGCCGGGGATGCCTCAGCAGTAGATCCCGCGATTACGCGCGCCCCTAAATCTAGTGGGCGCCGACCGGTGTTCGTTCACCGCTGCGGCGTTGCAGGTACTGCATGGCAATATTGAGATGCACGTTTCCGCTGGGAGTTTCGAAACATAGAATCGTGGCCTCCGAATCTTGCCCCGCTTTTTCCCCCTGTTCTTGAGAAAGAATTTCGGGAGGCAGCACTTTGAACTGAAAGCCCGCATCGTTGAGCTGCGTAACGGCGTTGCCGATCACCATGTTTGCGAGTTCGCAGACGGTCTCCGGGACGATGGATTCGGAAGGGTCGACCTCGCCGCCGGCCAGATAACTGGCTACTTGCGCCGCGGCGCGTGGCTCCATATCGAGAATGACGCGGCCTTCGATTTGTCCTTTGAAGGCTACTGAAGCGGCCGTTCCCTTACGGCGATAACCCTCTTCCTCCATCGTGAGATCCACGATCTTCGCTGGAACATTCATCATCTCGGCCAGCACTGCGTCGAGCGAGCCGATAAATGGCTGGATTAGGTCCATCCTCATCGAGAGTTCTCCCCGGCGCCCACGGGTGCGGTGACGCCGTCGTCATTCAGCACGTAACGAATGATTTCGTACAGCGCGTCCGGCTTCACCGGCTTCTGCACGAAGTGGCGCGCGCCTTTCTGCAGCGCGGCCAGGATGTTGTCCTGATAGCCGACCGAGGAGACCATCACGATGCGAGCGTCGGGATGCTCCTGCACGATGCGCTCGACCGCTTCGATGCCCTCCATCTGAGGCATGGTGATGTCCATCAGCACCAGATCAGGCGAGGTTTTGGCGTATTCAGTGATGGCAGTGCATCCATCTCCAGCCTCTCCCACGACGTGGCCGCCAAAGGATTCCACCATTTTGGCGAGGCTCTTTCGAGCGAAGACGGAATCGTCCACGATCAAATAACGGACGGCCTGGCTGTCCTTCTTCCGCGTCAGTGCTTCAAATTGTTTCATGACGATCTCCTTCGTAACCCTGGTTCACCGCCAACTGTCTCCGCAGTGGAATATTCGGCGCCGGGATCGGCTGGTCGCCGCTCTGGAGCGCACTTTGCCTGCAAAACGCTGGAAAGACTGGAAAGCGACACCACGCGGCCGGCGAAGCCACGTTCAATTGCGGAACGCGGCATGCTGTCCACCACGCACGTGTCTGGACTTTGCGCGATCGTGATTCCCCCGGCGGACTGAATGGCGCCCATGCCGGCGGCTCCATCGTCACCCATGCCGGTCATTAGCACCGCAATCGCGCTGGCACCAAATTCTTGCGCGACGGATTGGAATAGAACGTCAACCGACGGCCTGTGCCCGTTGACGCGGGGCTGATCCACAAGGATCGCGACATTGCCATGTTCCATCCTGCGAACCTTCATATGGCGGTTGCCAGGGCAAATCAGGGCACGGCCTGCTAACAACAGATCTCCCGATTGTGCTTCCTTCACTTCGATGGCGGACGATTCATCCAGGCGGTGCGCAAACATTTCCGTGAAGCCTTCGGGCATGTGCTGCACCACCAGGATGCATCCCGGGAAATCTTCGGGTAATTGCGAGAACAAATATTGCAGAGCGTTAGGCCCGCCGGTGGAGATGCCAATCGCCACGATGGAAGATGGCCAATGCGGCATCGAAGTCCGACGCCGCTCTTTGCGCTTCGAGGCGGGCATGGTGATGATCATTTTCGGGGCGCCCGAAGAAGCGGCCACCTTGATTTTCAGCGCGAGCTCCGCGGCGATCTGTTCGATGCGGCCCGACGCTGCGTCCGGCGGTTTCGTGACGAAATCAAAGGCTCCGAGAGCAAGCGCTTTCAGCGTAATGGAGGCGCCGCGCTCGGTTTGCGCGCTGAAGACGATCACCGGAACGCGATGCCTGCGAGTGATCTGGCGAAGCATCTCGATGCCGTCCATGCGCGGCATGTCCAGGTCCAGGGTCACAACCTGAGGATGCAGCTCGGTGATTTTTTTGAGGCCAATGGCCCCGTCCATGGCTGTACCAATGACTTCGATCGAGGGATCGCGCTGCAGCACTTGCGGTATAAGTTTCCGCATCAGCGCCGAGTCATCCACAACCAGAACGCGGATCTTTTCGCTCATGCGGTGGCTCCCACTGCGGGAATCCGAGCAAGGTGCGAAATCACGGCGGGAATATTCAGGATCAGAACCACGGTGCCATCTCCCAAGATCGACGCGCCACTCACCAAGGGAGAGGTGACCAATTGATCCTCGAGCGCCTTGATGACTAGTTCCTCTTCGCCCATGAGACTATCCACGGCCAATCCGAACCGGCGGCTGCCAGCGCCGATGATCACTACGAAAATGCGTTTGCTGCGGCCGGACGGTTGCTGCGATTCCAACCTATCCAACCGGACGAGTGTTAAAACCTGCTGGCGGAGCTGAAAGACTTCGTGATCGTCCACGCGGTGAATGTCGTCTTCCGTAATTCGATTGATTTCGACGACGGAAGCAATCGGGACGGCGTAGAGGCGCCCGCCGACGTGGAACAGGAGCGCTTGTATACTCGCCAGCGTGAGTGGCACGACCAGCCGGAACGAAGTGCCCTTTCCGGCCTCGCTCTTGATTTCGATCGAACCCTTCAGAGCATCCAGCGCCGATTTCACGACATCGAGGCCGACGCCGCGCCCGGAAATTTCCGTCACTTCATTGGCGGTGCTGAATCCAGGAGTGAAGATCAGGTGGTGAACTTCGGAATCGTTCATTCGGGCAATTTCGTCGGGCTTCAGGATTCCACGCTCAATGGCGCGTCGTAGAATTTTCTCGCGCTCAATGCCGCGACCGTCATCGGAAACTTCGATGACGACTTGGTCGCCTTCATGGTAGGCGTCGAGGCGAATGGTGCCGTGGCCCGCTTTTCCTGCAGCCAAGCGTTCGCTGGAAGACTCGATTCCATGGTCGGCAGCGTTGCGAATCAGGTGCGCGAGCGGTTCGGCGAGCGCGTCCAGAATGCTCTTATCGAGGTCGGTATTTTGGCCCGCGATTTCGAGCGAGATTTCTTTGCCGCGCTGTTTCGCAACGTCGCGAACGATGCGCGGGAAGCGCCGGAAGAGTTGCTCGACGGGCACCATGCGGATTTTCATTACGGATTTCTGCAACTCGTTCAGGATGCGCGACTGGAAGGCTAAAGCATCCGAGAATTTTCCGCGGAGCGGGTCTTTGGCAAAACGCCGCTCGAATTCCGTGATGGTGCGCTGAAGCATTGATTTGCCGATGATGAGCTCGCCGACCAGGTTCATGACCGTGTCGATGCGTCCGGCGTCAACGCGCAGCGTATTCTCAGCCACGGCGTGAGCGAGGCCACCGGGGATAGCTGCCGGGTGCGATTCTTCCTCAAGAGACTCGTCCAGGTCGGTGAATTCGCCCGGAATTCCCGCTGACACAGCTGCCGCTTCGGATTCAACAAGGATTTCAAGCACGTCGCGCGGAGCCGTCTCCAGCACGGGAACGCGATCTACTGAGATCTGCGCGACTACCGAAGGCACCTGGCATCGTTTGCGAATCCAATCGGGGGGTTTGGTGCTGGAAAGCGCGGCTTCAATCAATCCGCCATTGATGACGTCCGCGCTGTTCTCGGGACGGATCGCGAGGATTTTCCCCGCGCTCTCGAGCGCCTTCTTTGCCAATTCGTAACCCGCGGCAGGCAAAAGCGCATCTGTCGCAAGATGTAAAGCGACGTGATAGACCGTCTCGCCACGGCGGAAAGATTCGGCGATGAGCAGGCGTTCGTATTCCGTCCAGCTGAAAGTCGCGGCGGATTCCGGGGCGCCTTTTTCGACAAGGGCTGCTGGCGGCTTGCGCAGAAGGCGCTGAATATGTTCGCGCAGCGACCCACCTGCCGGCGGCTGAAGATTATTGCGGTAGGCGGCCAGCATTTCGTGAAACGTGTCGGCTGCGGTGAGAACGACTTCCGCTATGAGTCCGGCGTGTTGTTTCGCCAGATCGGGAGTCAGAACGTCTTCCAATTCGTGCGCGAGTTCGCTGAGCTCGCGATATCCGCAGGCCGCGGAGTCGCCTTTGAGCGTATGCACGGCGCGCCGCACGCTGCGCAGACTTTCCTTGTCGCTGGGATGCTCCTCGAGCGCGAGCCCGGCGTCATTTAGTGCCTGGAGAATTTCTTCGGCGCTCTCGAAAAAGAGATCGCGAAGCTCCGAGGCTCGATCGTCGGGGATGAAGTTCACTGCGCGGCCTCGATGCGCTGATACACAGTCGCGTTGTTCTGGTGAATCATGTGGTACCGGGTAGTAAGGCCGAACAGGCTCTCGGCGTGGCCGACGAAGAGGTAGCCATCCGGATTCAAACAGCGATGAAATTTTTCGATGAGGCGCTTCTGTTCGGCTTCGTCGAAATAGATCATCACGTTGCGGCAGAAAATGGCGTCGTTGCGCTGCGGTAGATATTCGGTCTTCAGATTGTGGAAGTCGAACTGGACCAGGCTCTTCAGGGCTGGCTTGACCGAGTATTTATCGCCAACTTTATCGAAGTAGCGCAGGCGGCAGGTATAATCCACGGTTTCCATTTGCGATTCCGTGTAGATGCCCTGCTGGGCGGTGAGCAGCGCCGAATAATTGATGTCCGAAGCGATGATCTCCACCTTCCAAGGCGGAGGAATCAGCGGCTTGGGAGTGGGCATATCGAACGGAAGCGGATTGCGCAGGTAGTAGTAAGCAAGCGCATCGCAGACCAGGATGGCGAGCGTGTAGGGTTCCTGGCCTGTGGAACATCCGGCGCTCCAGATACGGAGCGACCAATCACGGCGCTCCTGTTTGCGGCGCAGAAGATCTTCCAGTACGGACTTCTGGAATAATTCGAGCTGAGGACGAATGCGAAAAAAACTAGTTTCGTTGACCGTGAGATTTTCCAGCAGCGCCACAAGCTCTTGCTTTCCTTCGCGGCTGGTGAGCAGACGATAGTAGCTGTAAAACGAATCTATCTGGCAAGCCTTCAGACGGCGTTGCAACCGGTCGCGCAGGAAGTGGGTGCGGCGCTCGTCAAAATACATGCCACATTCCTGGTAGACGAGGGTCTGCAGCAGCTTCAATTCGGGTTCCGTCAGGGGAACCTGTGCTGTAAGTGTGGACATTCGCTCCTCGTCGTGGTGCTGGCGTTCAGCCCGCTAGTTCCGAGCCTCGACGCCGATGGTGACCGCGGCTGCGGATTCGGCCGCGTCTTCCAGCCGACGCAGCTCTCCGCGCTGCAAAATCTTGCTCAAGTCCAGCAACATCACCAGCCGCCCGCGCAATTTCCCGACGCCGGTGATGTAGTTCAATTCGCCTTCCTGAAAGACGGCGTGCGGCGCTTCAATTTCGGAGGGCGGGATTTTCAGCACCTCCGATGCGGAATTCACAATCAGGCCGATCGCCCGAGTCTCCAATTCGACGACGACGATTCTATTTTTCTTGCTCGCTTGGATGACTTTCTCACCGAACCGCTTGCGCAAGTCGACGACTGGAATAATCCGCCCCCGAAGATTGATGACTCCCTCGATATATTCGGGAGCGTTGGGGACGGAGGTAATTTCCGGCACCCGGACGATTTCGCGGACGATGGCAATCGGCAGGCCGAAGGTCTCCCGGCCGATCCGAAAGCCTACGATTTGAATTTCCTTTTCCATGTTGTACGTTGTGCTCTCAGGACCGGACGATTTCCGCGTATTCCGCGGATGCGTTTCGGTCTAAAGCATTGGAACCACCATGTTGGCTGCCGAAAGTTTGTCGCCTGCCGGATTGCCGGCGGCCATCCGCGAGGCCTTCATCCAGCGCGAAGCGATCCATGGACTCGAGCAGGACGCGCGAAAGTTTGGACATTTGTTCGGCGGCGGCGGCGAGTTCGGTGGAACTGGAGGTAGATTGCTGCACGAGTTCGCGCATCTTTTCCATGGCGCGCACGACGGCTTGCGATCCCGAAGCTTGCTCCTCGACCGAAGAATTGATTTCCTGGGTGATTTCGGTCAAACGGTTGGTAGCCTTGGCAATCTGTGACGATCCGCTCGACTGTTCAGTGGTGGCCGCGCCGATTTCCTGCGAGAACTTGTAAACTTCGGACACGACGTCTGAAATCTTTCCGAGCGCGACGCTGAGGTCCTTGTTAAGGAGCAGGCCTTCCTGCACCATCGTGGTGCTCTTTTCCATATTTTCGACGGCTTCGCGCGCTTCCTTCTGAATGCCCTGAATCAACTCGGAAATTTCCTTGGTGGATTGTGTGGATTTCTCAGCGAGTTTGCGGACTTCCTCCGCAACGACCGCGAAACCCAGGCCATGCTCGCCTGCGCGCGCCGCTTCAATGGCCGCGTTCAATGCGAGAAGATTGGTTTGCTCCGCGAGATCATCAATAACTTCGATGATTTTTCCAATGTCGTCCGCGCGGCGTCCCAGCACATCAATGATCTCCGCGCTGGATTGAATGGCGTGGCTGGTGCGATTCAGTCCTTCCGTGGCCTTTTCCATGGTGACCATGCCGGTTTGTGCTTCCTCGCGCGACCGGTGAGAAATATCAACGAGGAGCTTGGCAGTATCAGCTACGCGCTGAATTGAGGTGACCATCTGGTCGATCGAAGCTGAGGTTTCCGCGACGCTGGAAGCCTGCACTTGCGTGTTCTTCACGACGTTTTGAACATTGATGCTCATTTCGTGCATCGTGCTGGTGACTTCATCAATGGCAGAGGCGGCCTGCACGCTTACCTTCGCCGATTCGTCTGATGCGCTGGCCATCTGGCCTGAACCGCTGGCGACTTGCGCGGCGCTGTCGCGAACCTGGCGCACCAGTTCGCGAAGTCCGCGAGTCATTTGCGCGAAAGCCTTGGCCATGGTGTCCTGTTGAGACCGAGGTTGAACGGTCACGGACAACTGGCCCTCGGCGATGGCGGCTGAGACTGCGGCCATGTCCTTGAGGTGCACAATCATCTTGTTGAAGTTTTTAGCGAGAACTCCGACCTCATCGTTGCGGTGAATGTCTATGGATTGCTCGAGGTCGCCGGTCTCGCCGATCCGATGCGCTACATCAATGAGATGGTACAAAGGCTCCTTGATGGATTTGGCGGTGGAATATGCGATGACCAAGCCCAACAGGATGGCTACCACGGTTCCCAAGAACGAGATCCAGGTGTTGAGCTTAGTTGCTGCAGAGGCCGAAGCATTGGAATCGTCCAGCGACTTCTGCACTGCGCTATTGGCTTGATCGAGTACGGCGGAGGACTTGTTTATCCAGGACGCCGGGTCATGCTGCAGATAATAAATTTGCAGGTCTGAAACGGTAGCGTCGCCGGCATCCACCTGATGCCGTTTGGCCATCATTTGCTTCGCGAAGTTTTCGGACCAATTGGCTTCGGTATCCGCAACCTGGGCCAGCGCCGCGCGCAGTCCGGTGTCGCTCGACCGGGACTCCCCGTCCTTCAACATCGCAAGCAAGTCGGCAACGCCCTTGTTCGTTTTGTCCTCATCGCGCAAATCGCCGCTCAGCAGGTAATTTCCCAAATATAAGCGGTTTTCCATCATCTGGAATCGGACGTTTTCGATTGTCTGTACGACGGAAAGCGTGGCGCGAACGGTATCCTGCGCGGCGTATTCCCGGTGTACGGTGAAAAGATTGATGATGAGCAAACAAAACATGATCCCCAGGATGCCGCCGAACCCAAGATACAGTTTCTTGCCGATCGTCATAGCCAACGCCTCCACTCCCTGTGAGAAGCCAACTGCCCCCTAGTTTGCTTATCGCTAATTCTTGTTTTGCCCCGAGAAATCAAATTCGACAATTTCCGTCGTTTCCTTTGGGCCGCCTTCAAACCGCCATTTTTTCAGCGCGTCCGTCGCCGATGTAACCAGCAGCGGGCTGCCGCCCACAATGCGAGTAGCCGTCACATGACCGTCTGGCGCAATCGTAGCTTCGATTTTTACTTTGCCGGTGACGTTCATCTGCCTGGCCAGTGACGGATAGTCCGGACTGACCTTGGTGCGCACCTTTCGCTTGGCGGTGTCAGACGAATTCTCTTGCGCTGCAATCTTTGGCATGACCGCCGCTGATCCGCCCAAAATCAGCGTCAGGCCAATCGCCAGCAATTGCGATTTCCGTCTCATCAACACACCTCCTCTATCGAGGGGAAAGGTCCCGTCGCTGAAATTGCAATGCCGATGCCATGACGGAAATATTGTTTTAGAACGGCCCGGAGCCGCTTGAAGTCTCGCTACATTATTGATTGTGGGTAGGTTAGCGTGACTCATATGCCAGGAGTGGATAGGCTGCGGATGATTGATTCGTCTCAATCACTGCCGGAACGCCTGGCGCGCGTCTCAGGTTGCGAATCGCGTGATTGTTCAATACAGCAACAGGGCCTTGCAGTTCGCTTGACTCAAATTGAGATGACGCCGTAACGTCTTTTCTTGTATAGGCGAAGCGCGCGCTGTGCCCCGATTCCTCCATGCGTGCACTTAAACGAAGTCGAGAAGTATCATCCCATCTCACGGGCTCCTTCGAGAGCTTGCTGGCGCAGTTCTCCGCCACCACACTTGAGCTGAATCCATCGCTGGGAACCACTGAATTCTCCATTCGTCTCACAACGAGAGCAGCGGAGATGCTGGGCGCCCGTGCAGCCGTCCTGGCGCTCGGCCACGAGCGCGACTGGGAGCTTGCCGCGCTCAGCGGATCCGCGCAACGCTGGGATCCGATGACGCAGAATCGTTTGGCGAATTTGTTGGCGGAGCATGCCGGTATCCCGGGAACGGAGCTTCGCCAGGGAGCGGCCGCGTCCTTGCTTGGCCGCAGCCTGGCTGAAGCGCTGGGATGGGAAGAATTAGTCCTGGCTCGTTTGTCCGGAAGTGAGGGTGAACTGCTGGGGATCCTCTGTATTGCGGACCTGCCGCACGAGCTCACAGAGACCGAGCGTCAACTCCTGGAAGCTTTGGCCGGGCATGCAGCCGTAGCGCTGGAAAACGTCCGGCTCTTTTCGAAGGTGGAGCAATCGCGCAAGCAATGGGTGGAAGATTTCGACGCCATCTCCGACTACATTTTGGTGCACGACGGCAATAATCGCGTTCTGCGATTGAACCGCGCGCTCGCGGACTTGCTGGAATTGAGGCCCGCCGAAGCTATCGGCCGCGAAATCGACCAGCTGGACATTCTTTCGGCTCCAAGCAAGGAAGGTCATTGCCCGTTTTGCAGGAATCCACGGCTGCCGCACGAAGAATTCATCTATGAAGCCGGGATGCGAACTTTCTTGATATCGGCATCGCGCATACAGAACATGCCGGCCAACGATCTCCGCACAGTTCACGTGATGAAGGATATTACGGACCGCCGCCTTGCGGAGCGGCGCTATCGGCGTGAGCGCGACTTCAACAAAAACATCCTGAACAACACGCAGAGCATGATCTTGGTGCTCGATACGGCGGGGCTCGTGAGTTATGCGAACCGCCGGTGCTTCGAAGCAGGCTATCGCGAGCAGGAATTGTTGGGACAGCCATTGATCGAACTGGTGCCGCCGCCGCGACGACCTTTATTCAGGGAGGCGCTGGAGCGAACACTGCAAGGCGCGGCGCTGGATAACCTGGAAATTCCGCTGTTTCGTGGCAATGGAAGCGCTGGGCAATTTTCCATCAGCCTGAGTCCGATGCGCGATGAGCAGGGAGACATTAATAGCGTCGTGGTGGTGATGACGGACGTGACCGATGCCGCGGATCTGCAGGCGAAGTTGATGCACACGGAAAAAATGGCGGCGCTGGGCCAGCTTGTTTCGGGCGTGGCGCATGAGGTGAATAACCCCTTGGCTGCCATTGTGGGCTTTACGGATCTGCTGCTCGAAAATTCAGGCGTTCCGGAAGACGCCAAGGAAGAATTGCAGGTGATTTTGCAGGAAGCGCAGCGAACCCGCGTGATTGTTCAGAATCTTTTGAGTTTTGCGCGCCAGATGCCGGCGCAGCGCGAGCCGGTGCAGGTGAACACGATCCTGCGGCAAACGATGAAGCTCCGTGCTTACGATTTTTCCAATCACGGCGTCGAGCTCATCGAAAGGTATGCCGAGGAAATTCCCGCCGTCATTGGCGATCCGCATCAGCTGCAGCAGGTGTTTCTCAACATCATGAACAACGCCTATGACGCGGTGCAGGAGACACGCCGCGCCGGGAAAATCGAAATTCAAACAATGCATCGCGGCGACCAAGTGGAGGTCGTGTTTCGCGACAATGGTCCCGGGATCTCGCAGATTGATCGGATTTTCGATCCTTTCTTCACCACTAAGGAAGTGGGCAAAGGTACGGGCTTGGGATTGAGCATCTGTTACGGCATTATTCGCGCGCATCGCGGGGAAATCGTCGCGCGAAATAACCCGGATGGGCATGGATCTACTTTCGTGGTGCGGCTGCCGATCGCGGAAAAGGCCGCGGAGATGTATGCGACAGGGGCCGGGGAATGACGGGCGCTTCGGCATCCGCTCCCAAGGCACGCGCCCGCATTCTGGTGATCGAAGACGAACCGTCGGTCGCGGCATTTCTGCGGTCTGCGCTCGAACGGCGCGGCTACGAGGTGACGAGTTCGTCCTCAGCCGTGGAAGGATTGCGGCTATTGGCGTTGCATGATTTTCGAGGCGTGATTTCGGACTTTCGCACGCCTGGGGGCATCACGGGCTCGGATGTGCATGACTGGCTGGTGCGTCACCGGCCAGAGATGGCCTCGCGGATTATCTTTATTACGGGCGATACCGCGAGCGACGAAACCATTGCTCTGCTTGCGTTGGCGGGCACTCCCTGCGTGGAGAAACCATTCCGCGTGCAGCAATTGATGGACGCGGTGGAGAAGACGATAGGGAAACCATGACAGATGAATTGAAATTGCGCTTCTTGATTGTGGATGACGAACAAAGCATTCGCCGCCTGTGCATCACGGTGGGTCAGGGGCTGGGCTATCTGTGCGCCGAGGCCGAAACCGCCGAGGCGGCGCTGGAAACGCTGGAAGTCAATCCACCCGACCTGCTCGTCACCGATTTGAAATTGCCGAGCCTTTCGGGCGTTGAGCTATTGCGCAAAGTGAAGGACCTACTGCCGCGCACCGAAGTGGCGATTATGACTGGTCATGGGTCGGTGGAGACCGCGGTAGATGCCATGCGTCAAGGCGCCTACGACTACATCGAGAAACCGTTTCGCGTGGAGAGGTTGCGGCAACTGCTGCAGCGCATGGCCGAGAAAGTGCGATTGGTCACGGAAAACCAGTTCCTTCGCGAGCGGGTGAACACGGAAACGGAGTTGGATGGAATCGTTGGCACGTCGGGGAAGATTCAAGACGTGCTGCGCATGATTTCACGGCTCAAAGAGACGCGCACGCCCGTCCTCATTACCGGCGAGAGCGGAACTGGAAAAGAACTCGTGGCCCGAGCCATTCATTTTCGCGGGCCGCTAGCGGCCATGCCATTCGTGGCCGTGGATTGCGGTTCGCTGGTGCCGACGCTGATGGAAAGCGAACTGTTTGGACATGAGAAAGGCTCCTTCACGGGCGCGCTGAAGTCGAAAGCGGGGCTTTTTCAGGCCGCCAACGGCGGAACCATATTCCTGGACGAAATCGGAGAGCTTCCGTTGGAATTACAGGCGAAGCTGCTGCGCGTGCTGCAAGAGAAGGAGGTGCGGCCGGTTGGGAGCAACGACAAGGTTCCCGTGGACGTACGCGTGATCGCGGCGACCAATCGCGACCTCGAGGCCGCTTATCGCGGCGGAACATTCCGAAAGGATCTTTTCTTCCGGTTGAACGTGGTGACGATCCATGTGCCGGCACTTCGCGAAAGACGTTCGGATATTCCGCAACTCGCGCACTACTTCCTCGATCGCTATGCGCCGGGTGAAAATATTCAGGTTACTCCCGCGGCGATGAAAAGTTTCCTGCAATATGAATGGCCGGGCAACGTGCGCGAACTGGAAAATTGCATCGCGCGCGCCGTCGCGCTCGGCGATCATCGCACAATTGACGTCGAAGACCTTCCACCTTCGATTCGGAGCGCGCAAGATGCCGAGAGTGGCGCAAGCGGCGGGTCCGCGGTTTCTACGACCGCTTTGGCCGACCTGGAGCGAATGACAATTCTGCGCGTCTTCGAAAAGGCGGGCGGCGATAAGGCTCTCGCCGGGAAAATGCTCGGCATCAGCCGGGCCACCCTTTACCGTAAGTTAAAGCTCTACAATATTCCCCTACGTCCAGGACAGAAACACGACATTGAGATGGCGTCGTAGTGGACGGAAACCCCACGGAATAAATTCCGGAATTGGTCCGTCCACGCCGCCGTGAGACGCTGGTGTGTCACACTGAGACGACCGCGACACCTTCACGCTAGCACTCTAACGCAAACACCACATAAAGCACCACTTATGAGATGAAGTCGGCAGCGGTCTTTGGCCGCTCTCGTGCAAATCATTCTTCGGGCGTGCATTTGTGTCTACACAAATTTCGAGATTCTGATCCCTCCTTCCGAAATGCACCTATTCGGTTGAGTGAGGCAAAGGACCGGGTCCGTGTTCAGTGAAGCCACGGTTGTTGCTCCAGTTGGCGTATCACAAACCTGTGTAGAGAAGCTGGCGCAGCTTTTTCCGAGCGCCTCACCCGTGAGGATTCCGGTGCGGGTGATGACGCTTTCCACGGCGCGACGGCCGCTGCAAGAGCAAACCACAATTGAATTTGGCACCGAGCAGGAAGTGTTGTTCTCTTCCGGTCTGCCGTTGGAGTTCGAAGATGGCATACGCGTGGTGAATTCGGATGGTTCGTTGGACGCGCGCGCCACGGTCGTAGCAGTGAGATACCACCAAGGACGGAAGGCGGTTGCTGCCCGTTTTGTCAGTGAAGTGGGCAACTGGATCATAAAACGATGACCCTAAAATCGAACGTGACGACTCTGAAGCCGCCCGCAAACGCAGCATCCGCACCGGGAGATTTTGTAGCGCAGTGGACTGAGGCGCGCGGCGCCTATCCGCTCTACGCGGCGCTCGCGACGCAATTCAATTTCGCGCCGTTGCCGCATCCAGCAGGAGAATTGCCGCCGCTGCGGCCGACGCGCGATGTTTTCGATAGCGATTTGAAATGGCTCGATGCCATAGACGAAAAGGTACGTGCTTTCCAGATTCGCCAGCTTCCTTCGGAAATTCTGAACGCGAGTGAAGAAAGTTTGCGCGCTTTCTTGCACCGGCAATTGCGCAAAGCGGAAAAAACAACGGCGGACCGCGACAAGATCGACTTGCTGTTGGTGCAGTATTTTGCGCTGAGCGCGCCGGAAGAACTGTACCGCAAGGAAATTCATCTCCAGGATGTGGCGGCCGTGTTGCAACCTGTGCTAGCGGGTGCCGATGCCACACCTTTGGAATGGTGCGAGCCCCTGGATCAAATCCTCGAGAAGATTGCGCACTGCGAGAGCTTGCGCGACATGATGGAGAGCGGACTGCTGGAGCAAGGCCGGCTGCTGAAGGACTCCGCCGGGGCGATGTTCTACGATCCCGCTGCCCTTGTGGCGTTCTGCCGTTTTAATTTTCTGCTGCGCCGCGCGTTCATACGGATGCTGCATGCGGATCTGAGCGCCATACGCCAGGCGGTGGAAGCTCTTGATGCCGCGGGCGTGAAAACCGTGGACTGCCGCCGCGCGGGATTCTCCGCCGCGGAAACCACCACACAACTCCGCTATTACACCGAAAACTGGAAGCAGCCCTTTCACAAAGACTACACCGAAACATCGGTTAGCCGCGCCTTCGAGCAGCTGCTCGCGTTGCGCGCCGATCTTGAGGAAGCGCTGACGCGCAAACCGTCTGGGACTGCCGCGCAAGCGGATGCCCCCAAAACGCCGCAACCAGCCGTTGCGGATGCCCCCAGCCCGGCATGGCCAACCGTGCCTTCGAGTGAGACGCCTGCCGCGGCAACGCCACTTCCTAGCGTGTCGAGTTCAAAGCAAACCGAAGCGGCTGATGATCGGAAGCCTGCAGATACTGCGCGCGCCGCCGCGCCCGTTGCCGGAAAAGCTGGAATAGCTGCGAGCGACGCACCGGTACCGCCAACCGGCGCTGTGGACTCCGAGAAATGCTTGGAGGCGATCTGGGAGCAACTAATCGCCGCGCCGCCTTCTCGCGGACGCTCCATGTCCACGGTTGTGCTGCAGGATACGAAAGTTCTGCTCTCGTCATGGGAAGTTGCAGCGTTCGTTGCCGAGGGCGATCAGGAAGCTGAAGACTTGCGCCGTGCTGTCGTGGCGCGAGCGCTTTTGGCTGTGGCCACGGACCAGCGCAAGCGTTCTGGCGATTTGAACCAACTCGCTTCGGCGATGACGCTGGCGAAATCAGAAGTTTCCTATTTTCAGGGACGTGTGGAGCAAGCGAAACGCGCAAAGAATACGGAAGCCGCGGTGAATCTTGGGATCAGCACCAAGCGGCTGCTTTCCTTCATCGAGGAAGCGGAAAAGCTCCAGCCCTAAACGCGCAAAGTCTTGGGGGTCCTCTCTTGAGTTACGCTAGCGTCCTGATTGTTTCGGACGACACGGAATTCGCGCGCACCGTCGCGGCGCGCTGGCAGTCCGAGCGCCGCGCGCCGGAAATCACGCTGACGACGAGCGACGTCTGGCAAGCGGGCACTGCCGATGGCTATCATCTCGTCATCGTCGGGCCGGTTCGCGATGGCAAAGCCCCTTCAATCCTCTCCGCGCTGATTGTCCACCCTGGCACCGCCTCCCTATGCGTTTGTGGCGACGCGCGCCAAGCTACTGCACTTTCCGCCGAGTATCCGCACCTGCTGGTTCTTTCCCGCGAGGATGGCTGGATTGGGACACTGATTCTTGTTGCTGGTGAAGCCTTGCGCAGGACGGAAGCTGTGGCGCGTGCGCAGCGCGCGGAACGCGCTGGAATCGAAAGTCAGCGCGCCGCGACGCTCGGGCGCTACATGATTGACGTACGACCCAGCGTAAACAACGCGCTCACATCGGTCATCGGCAATGCCGATCTGCTCCTGCTCGATCCGGGCGAAATCTCGGCGGAAGGACGCGATCAAATTCGCACGATTCATGCAATGGCGCTGCGTCTCAATGAAATCATGCAGCGATTCTCATCGCTTGCGGCGGAGATGCGCGCCGGTGAGACGGAATCTCAGGCTGAGACGGAAGGCGCGTCTTCAAGGCTTGTGACGGGGTCGGTACGATAGGGCTGCACGCCGTAACCTGAAGCAACTAAAGGATATTGCGAGGTAGTCGCATGGCGCGAAACTCGCCCGCGCCTTGGCTGCGGACTTGCAATTCTCTTATCGGATATTTCTGTGGAGGTGCGTCGGCGATGAAAAAAGTCCTGATTGTGGATGATTCCCAGGCGGAACTGCACCTCATGCAATCCATGTTGCAGCAAGGCGGTTTTCATTCCGTGGGGATTTCAGATCCGACGAAAATCGAGGAAGCGATCGAGGATGAACGCCCAAATGTGATTCTGCTCGACGTGGTGATGCCGCAGCGGAACGGATTTCAGGTTTGCCGCGATCTGAAGAGCCAGCAGCATTATTCAAATATTCCGGTGATCCTAGTCACGTCGAAGACGGCTCCGAGCGACCGCTACTGGGGCGAGCAGCAGGGGGCAAATGGCTATGTCGCGAAACCTTTTACTCCCGACGAGCTGATCAACGCGGTGAAAAGGTTCGCTTGATGCCGAACCAGCAAGACAACGCGGCGTTGCCAATGGAACTAGATGGCGGCGAGTTCCTCGAAAGCGAAATATTTTCGGAGGAACGGCTGCCCGAACGTCAGTACTGCGTGTTTCGCGCTGGGCGCGAGCGATTTTGTTTCTCGGTACTCGAGGTTGAAGAAGTTGTTGATTGGCCGATCGTGACGCGCATCCCGTTGACGCCGGCGTTTCTAATGGGAGTCTTCAATCTTCGCGGAACGATTGTGCCGCTAGTGGATATTGCGTTCACGGAAGGCAGGCGGCCTGGATTGCTGCCGAAGCACGTGGTCGTGGCGGTGCTGAAGGGCGATGCGCAACGCGAGGATTTGAGGCTGGGAATTGCGGCGGACGAAGTGATCGGCACGTACTCGGCGACCGAAGAAGCGTTGCTAGATCAGGCGCCGACCGACGTGCCGCACTGTCGCGGAATGTTGCGGCACGACGATCGTCTGGCGCTGGTGGTGGATTTGCGGCGACTGATTGATGTTTTTCCGGTTCCGGTGATCTAGAGCGGGGCCGTCCGGTGTTCGAATTAGGCGATGGGTTCTGCGGTCTTGGGAATTGCAGGCCGTGCCAGCAGCGACAGGCATTGTGGGCCGCGCAATGCGCTGAGCGCACAAGTTCTTGGGAGGAAGTCATGAAAGCTCGTTTGAGTTCCACGGTATGGCTGCTGGTGTTTTGGGTGACGCTAGCGCTCTTCGGAGTCCTGGGTCTTTCCTATTACGCCGGAGCACATTCAGTTGGCCAAGGCGCGTCCGATGTGTCGGTGGTGCCCGGCGGCGCGAATGGCGCGCTCTTCGGCGCAGCCCTGCTGGCCCTAATCGCCGCGATCTCGGTGATTTATGTGCTGAGCAAGCGGGTGCTGACGCCGGTGGAAGAGCTAGCGAAATTCTCGGAGCGCGTGGTCTCTGGCGACGTGCGCGGGCGCGTCGAAATTGAATCCAACGACGAATTCGGGTTCATCGCGGAGAATTTCAATCGCAGCGCGGCGAAAGTGGCGCACGCCGTCACGAACCAGCAGGCGCAGGATTCGCTGCAGCGCAGCATTACGGACCTGCTCAGCACGATCAACCAGGTGGCGCGCGGCGACTTGACGATTCGCGGCAAGGTGACCAACGACGCGCTCGGCAACGTGGTGGATTCGGTCAACTTCATGCTCGACAACTTCACTAAAGTTCTGGAGCGCGTGCGGAAAGCGGCCGTGGACGTGAGCGGCAGCGCAAATCAGATTCTGGATGCAGCGGACGACATGACCGCCGGTGCCACTCAACAAGACCAGGAAATCACCAATACGTCTTCGGCCGTGGAAGAGCTGACGGTTTCGATGAAGCAGGTGTCGAACAACGCGGAGGCCAGCGCTGAAGCGGCACGCCGTGCGCTCGACGCTGCCGAACAAGGCAACCGTGCGGTGCGCGACACGCTGGAAGGCATGCAGCGCATCCGCGCTTCGGTGCAAGCGACCGCCAAGAAGATCAAATCGCTGGGCGACCGTTCGCTGGAAATCTCGGAAATCATCAACGTGATTAACGACATCACCGAACAGACGAACCTGCTCGCGCTGAACGCCGCGATTGAAGCAGCGCGCGCCGGAGATGCCGGCCGCGGATTCGCTGTAGTTGCTGACGAAGTACGAAAACTGGCCGAACACTCCCGCAGTGCGACGAAAGACATTGCCGCGCTGATCAAAGCTATTCAGGCGGAAACGAATGAAGCGGTGGTCGTCATGGAAGACGGCACACGCGAAGTGGAAGTGGGAGCCGGATTGGCTGACCAAGCCGGAAAAGCGCTCGAAGCGATTTCGAGCGTGGTACGGCAATCGGCCGAACTGGTGCAGGAGATCTCGCTGGCTTCGAAGCAGCAGGTGCGCGGCACGGAAGGCGTGGCCAACGCGATGCAGATCATTTCGGGCATCACGCGGCAGACCACGCAGGGCGCGCGGCAGACCGCTTCAACCGTCGGCAACATGGTGAAGCTCTCGGAACAATTGAACGAGGCGCTAGCACAATTCCGTTCAGGCCGTTCGACAGAAGCCGCGGATGAGGCACGTCCCGCCGCGCCGGTGGGTGCAAATCGTTAAGGCGAAGTGAATCTTGGCGCCGGCGATGCAAGCCGGCTGCTGACTTGCGCCGAACATGAAACCACACTCAGCAACGACGGCTACGCTCACCGAGTCCGAACTCGATGAAATCCGCACGTTAATCGAGCAGCGCTCGGCAATTCTGTTTGATGCTTCGCGGGAGCGTTTTTTTTCGACGCGCATACGGGAGTATCTCGAGGAAAAAGAAATCGCGGGAGGAAGGCAACTGCTGCAACAGGTGAAGAGTTCCAGCACCGAGTACGAAGCGCTGCTGGAACGCTTGCTGACGCAGGAAACCTCCTTCTTTCGTTACCCGGCGGTTTACGAAGCGCTGGAAAAGCGCATCTTGCCGGAAGTGCAGGAACGAAAATTCTGGCAGAGCCCGCGCACGCTGCGAATCTGGAGCGCGGGATGTTCCACGGGCGAAGAGGCCTATTCGATCGCGGTAACTTTGTGTGACGCGTTGAAATTCGCCGAAGCCTGGGAAATCGAGATTCTGGCTACGGACATCAGCCGTCGTGCGTTGCGCCACGCGGAACGCGGAGCGTACGCGAAACGCAGCCTGCAGGATTTGTCGCTGAGGCAGGTGGAGACGTATTTTACGGCGACGAAGCATGGATATCAGGTGCGTCCGCGCATTCGCAAGATGATTTCGTTCGCGCAGATGAACCTGATTGAGCCGGTCTACGTCGGCAAACTGGACTGCATCTTCTGCATGAATGTGCTGATGTATTTCTCGGAAGAGCGGCGCCTCGGGATCCTGCGGCGCTTTTACGACGCGCTCGAACCGGGTGGGTATTTTCTATTGGGCCATTCGGAGACGCTCTCACGGTTGCCGATGAAATTCGAGCCTTTGGTGATTGGTGATTGCAGGATTTACCGCAAGCCCGCCGGCGGCGCGGAAACGCGAACCGCGGCTGTACTTGTGGAGGAGAGTCTGTGAACGGGCCGAACCAGGAATCGGTCGAACTGTTCCTTCAGGAGGCTTCTGACAACCTCCAATATCTCCGGGAGTACTCCGGGATGTTGCAGGAACCGCAGACCAGGCCCGAAGACCTGGAAAAACTCTACATTGCGGCGCACACACTGGCCGGCACGTCCGCGAGTTACAGCTTCCCGCAATTTTCCGAAGTGGCCGCGAAGATGGCTCACATCTTTCATTACGCGATGAACGCGACTCTTACGCCGGACATGCACGGCCCCCTTACGGAATTCATCTCCGACGCGATTTCCGTGCTGGAATTTGATTTATTGCAGATCAGTTCGAGCGGTACCGAAACGGACGGAGACATCGCGGCATTCAAGCAACGCTATTCGTTCGCGTTTCCCGCGCCGCCGTCCGCGCGAACCGCAAGCGAACGCGTCGAAGAATCCGCGCAAGCGGAGGAGCCCGCAGTCGAAGCAATTCCCACATATTCGTATGTGGACCAACTGCCCCAAGATGGCGAGATTCCTGCGGAAGTCCTCGAATTCTTCGTGCCCGAGGCCGAAGAGCATCTGCAAGCGGTAACCGAGTGCCTGTTGTCGCTCGAAGCGAATCCCAATTCCGAGGACATCAATCGTCTATTCCGTTCGATGCACACGGTGAAAGGTTCCGCCGCGCAGGTGGGATTGCATCGTCTAGCCGCGGTCGCACATCGCGTGGAAGACTTGATCGGACAACTGCGCGACGGAGCGCTCAAGCCAAGTGCGCAAATTGTTGATATCTGCCTCGAGTCCGTGGACGTCCTGAAGAAGTTCCTCCACAAGCAGTGGTCGAGCGACGATGAAATGCGTGCGGCGGTGGACCCGCTCCTCGGGCAGATCGCCGAACTGGCTCCGGAAGAAGCCGCCGACGAAGCGACCCCAGCACCGGCCACCGGCGATGAGACTCCAGCCGGCGAATTGGCAACTCCAGCGAGCGCGAAACGCCGCGCGGCACCCGAAGTGCTCCCACAAGCAAAATCCGTGCGCATCTCGCTCGAGCGCTTGGACCGGATGATGAACGCCGTCGGCGAACTGGTGATCAACCGGACGCGTATGGTCGGCCGACTCTCAGAACTAGGGAAGCTTGTCGAGGTCCTGAATTTCTCGAAGAGCCGCTTGTCGGGCAAGATTTCCGAATTTCAAGAAAAGCACGAATTCAGCCGGATTAGCCCGTCGCTGGTTCCCGGAAGCCACCCGCCGCAGATGGACACTTTCCGTCCGAATTTTTCGGGGATGCCGGCGATCATGTCGAACGATCTACTGGAATTCAGCGACCTGGAAATGGATCGTTACGACGATTTCAATATTCTTTCACGGTCGCTCACGGAAATTTCCGCGGACGTGAACGTGGTACTGACGCAGCTGGAAGGGTTCATGGGCCGCGTAGATTCGGATATTGACGAATTCACGAAACTCGCGCACCACCTGCAGGACGAAATCACGGCGGCGCGCATGGTGCCGATCGGGAATCTATACACACGGCTCTCGCGCACGGTGCGCGACGCGGCTAACGCCACTGGAAAGCTCGTGGATCTCTCGCTCGAAGGCGCCGATACCGAACTCGACAACAACATCATTCAGCACGTATCCGATCCGCTGATTCACCTGGTGCGGAATGCGGTGGCGCATGGCGTTGAGGACCGCTACGCGCGCCAGCGAATGGGCAAGTCTGAGAAGGGCCGAATCAGCGTGCGTGCCTATCATCGCGGGAATCATATTTTTATCGAAGTGGAAGACGACGGCCGCGGAATTGATTACGAAAGTGCGCGTCGGCGCGTGGTGGAAATGGGCGCGATGTCATCGATCGCCGCAGACGAGCTTACCGAACGCGAGCTGCGGGAATTTCTCTTCCGGCCCGGATTCACTACGGTTTCTTCCATGACCGAGCTAGCGGGTCGCGGCGTGGGCTTGGATGTCGTGCGCGCGAACGTTCACGCGCTGAACGGAGAAATCGAAGTCCGCTCCGAGCCGGGTAAGGGCGCGTGCTTCACGGTGAAAGTTCCGCTAACCCTGATCATCTCGCAGGCTCTATTCGTGCGCTGCGGCACTTCGGTATTCGCTTTGCCGCTGGCGGTAGTGGAAGAAATCCGCCGGTTGAAACCAAGTGAAATCGAGGATGTCGGCGGAAAGCTGCTCACCAAGGTTCGCGACGTGGTGACAGAAATGGTACGGCTGGATCTGCAGCTCGCGTTGCCGCCGCTTGAACCGCTCAATGGCTATTTCCATATGGTCATCGTGAAGGTCGCCGGGAAACAAGTCGGCGTAGTGGTGGAAGAGGTCCTCGGCAAAGACGAAATCGTTATCAAAAACCTCGGCGATTATCTACGCGGCGTAAAGCTTTTCCCCGGCACGACGATTGCGCCCGACGGCAGTTTGATTCTTCTGATTGATTTGAATCGCCTCGCTTCCGCGGACACAGCAGAACGAAATGCGTTGCCCGCGTCTTCGCCTGCCGCCCGCGTATTTGCGCCGGGAGCCGAGGCCGTGGCGGCTGGCAGCATTCCGTCAGAGGCTGTGGATTCGGTGGAAAACGATCGTGTAGTGGTGGTGGCCGACGATTCGATCAGCGTCCGCAAATTCGTAGGGAGAATGCTCGAAAAAGCCGGCTATCGCGTGAAGCTGGCATCGGACGGGCTCGAAGCGTCGGAGATCGTCGCCCAGTTTGGCTGTCATCTAGTAATCACCGATCTCGAGATGCCGCGCATGAATGGCTACGAATTGATGGCGCATTTACGCCAAGATCCGATAAAGCGCCGGATTCCTGTGCTCGTTGTGACTTCGCGCGCCGGAGCAAAACATCGCGATCGCGCGATGAAAGAAGGCGCCTCGGGATTTTTGACCAAGCCGGTGCAGGAAGACCAGCTCGTCGCGACGGTGGACGAATTGATCGGTACCGAAAAGCCGCAAGGACGCACCGCGATGAAAGTTCCAGCGCGGCAGGATTGAGATGATAAAAGCGCCCGAAAAGAAAATTCGAGTGCTCGTGGCTGATGATTCCGCCTTCATGTGCAAGGTGTTGAAGGAAATTATCAGCTCGGACCCGCAGCTCGAAGTGGCTGGGACGGCGCGCGATGGCCGCGAGGCCGTGGCGCTGGCGGAATCGCTGCGCCCGGACGTCATCACCATGGACATCAATATGCCGCACCTGGACGGTTTGCAGGCGACGGAATTGATCATGTCACAGCATCCCCGGCCCATCGTGATCGTCAGCTCGGAATCGCGCGAAGGCGCTTCCGGCACATTGCGCGCGCTCGAACTCGGAGCGATTGATTTCGTTCCCAAGCCTTCCAGCGGAATTGACTTGGATATGCGCAGCGTGCGCGAAGAGCTGACGCGCAAATTAAAGATGGCGGCGAAAGTTCGCGTGGTGCGCACCGCTACGCTTTCCAGGCTTCCGGCAGCACACGCGCCCGTTTCGTTGCCAGCAAATCCGCTGAGCGCGGCGACCTTGAATGGCACCGGCGGCAAGGTTCCGATTGTGGTGATCGCTGCTTCCACGGGCGGGCCCGCGGCAGTGATGCGCGTGGTTGCGGGATTGCCCAAGGACTTGGCCGCGGCGGTGCTGCTGGTGTTGCACATGCCTGCCGCCTTTACGAAACAATTTACGATTCAACTCGCGGAAATCTCGCAGCTGCCGGTAAAGGAAGCGGAATCGAATGAGCCGCTACAAGCCGGGATGATCTATCTGTGTCCCGGAGCGAATCATTTGCGGCTCTCTTCGATTGGAAAAATTACGCTGGATGGCGGCCCGAGAATCGAGGGCTATCGTCCGTGCGCGGACGTCGCGCTGGAGACTGTGGCGGCATATGCGCGGCCACTCACGGTGGCCGTGGTGTTGACGGGTATGGGCAACGATGCAGCCAAAGGTGTTCTGGCTGTGAAAGCCGCTGCTGGCTACGTGATCGCACAGGATGAAGCTACGTCGGTGATATTTGGAATGCCGGCCGAAGCGATCAAGACCGGCGTGGTGGACGAAGTTCTTGGCCTCGACGAAATCAGCGCGGCGATTGAAAAAAGGATCGCAAAAATCTGCAGGCTGGCGCCGGTGGGTGTGCGATGAAGTTTGCGAGCCACGACGGAGGCAAGACCCGCCGTTCGCGCGCAACAGAAGCCGTGATTCTCTTTTGTATCGGAAATCAGACGTTCGCAATCGCGGCGGATGCCGTGCAAGAAATTCGGAGCACGGATAGTTTGGCCACAGCCGCCGTGGAAATCGAGCAAGCCGAAGTTCCCAAGGTGCGCCATCTGGTCGAGCGCGGACACCGGACGTACTACGTCGTCAGCGGCTGCGCTCATTTCGGCTTGCGCGTCACTCGGCCTACCTTGGTGCTAATTTTGCGGCAGATTCGCGCGGCGGTGCTCGTGGATTCCATCGAGCGCATGGCCGAAATCCCCAGGGTGTATGCGCTTCCGGAAGGATTTCACGGAGAAGAGCAGCAGTGGTATCGCGGCCTGGTGTATCTGGAAGATCGCGTGATCCCGGTGATCAATCCCGGTGGATTTCTGACGCCACAAGAATTCGGCAGACTGGACATCGCGTCGAAAGCGACCCTCGCACGCACTGAAATGGAAGGAGCGGTGCAGCAAGCATGAGCGGCGTGGAAAATCGCGGACGGGAGTCCTGGGTGTTGCTGCAAATCGGCAATCGCCGGTTCGCCTTGCCTGCGCACTCCGTCATGGAGCTGGCGCCGCCCGTTCGGCTGCATTATTTTCCCCATGCTTCACCACCGATCGCGGGTGTGATTGTGCGTCGCGGCCGGATCGTTCCGGTATATGACGTTGCGCCGGTCCTATGCGGACGGGAATCATCGGTGCATCGGTTTTACTTGATCGCTCAGCGGACGTTCGGAAAGAACCACGAAGCCAGCGCGATTCCCGTAAATGGAGAATGCGAACTCGCGACAGCGGAGATGTTGCCTGCGGCGACGGAGAGCCCGAATTATTTCGCGGGCAAGCTCGCAATTCAGGATGAAGACATCGCGGTGCTGGATTTGGAAAAACTTGTGACTGCTTCACAGAATGCGGCCGGCGGATCGCGTCACGCGGAGGCCTCGCGATGAATGCGCTCGCTAACCTTCCGCGCATTTTGCTGGTGGATAGCAACGTCTACTTTGCGAAGCGAGTCGGCGAGGCATTGCAGCATTTAGGTTTTGAAGTCGTTCCATGCACCTCAGCCGCTTACTCGTTGACGATGCTGGAATGGAATGCTCCGTCGGCGATTCTCTGCGCCACAAATTTGCGTGAAATGGGCGCACTGGAAATGGCGCCGATTCTACGTGCCGACCCGAAAACCGCGCACATCGCGCTGATTGCCGTGGGTGGTGGAGGCAGCGATCAGGCACTGCTGGAAGCATATCGCGCGGGTTGCGACGATTTTGTGGATCGCCGCCGCACTCCCACGGATATCGCTGCGCATGTGCGCAGCTTTCTGGTGAGCCGCCAGGATGGTTTTCAGCCGACGCAGATGCTGACAAGCGCGGAAACGGATTTGAGCGGCAGTCTGGAGCACCTCGACCTTCCCGGCGTGATTCAGATGCTGGGGCAGGCGCGGCAGACGGGCGCGTTACACATCAACGCCAGCGACCTGGACGGAATAATTTTTTTCGAAGGCGGCGAGATCACTCACGCGGAGTGCAACCTGCTCTTTGGCGACGAGGCCGTGACGCGAATAGTCGCCGCGTGCCAGAACGCCGAGAAGGGCGTTTACAAGTTCGTGTACGGCGCGACAGCGGCGCAGCGCACGGTACTGCGTTCCGCCACAGATCTACTGTTGGACGCGATGCGCGATTTCGACGAATCCGAACGCGACAAAGTGGAGAACGAATTGTCATGAGCGAAACCCAGACACTCACGGCTGCCCGCACTCCGACGGTGTACTTCATTGACGATAGCGCGACGATGCGCGAAGTCATCAAGATCGCATTCCGCAAGGAAAATATCCACGTCATCACCTGCGCGGATGCCGCATCAGCGCTCGCGCAATTCGGCGAGGCGGCGCCGGACGCCGTAATTACAGACGTAATCATGCCGGACAAAGACGGCTACGAAGTGTGCCAGTTCATCAAGGACCACGAGCGGTTTGGAAAAACTCCGGTGATCTTGATGTCCGGCGTGGTGAATCGCACGGTTGCTGAGAAAGCGATGCTGGTGAAAGCCGATGAACTCGTGCGCAAGCCCTTTCAGCCGCAGGACCTGATTGCCCGCGTGAAGAGCCTTCTGAATCCCGGCGGAGCCAAGGCCGGCAGTTCTCTACGTGAGGAAGACGCGCACGCCACGCATGCTGCTTCGCGCGTTCTGGGAAGTCTATTCTCCGCAAATGCGGCGAACGCCAATCCGCCGGAAGCATCTGCGCTGCGCAATGAAGCGCCGGTGGCATTCGCACCGCCACGTCCGGTTGCGCCGGCGCCGAGAGCATATTCCGCGCCGTCTCCCGTCGTCGCGCAACGTCCTCCCGCTGCGCCAGCTGCAGACGTGCAAAAGCTGCGCAACGAGGTTCTCCGGCTTGAATTGCTGGTGAAGAAATTGCAAGCGGAGCTTGAGGCACAGAAGCAATACTGCGGCGCGCTCGAAGCTCACTTCAAGGCGATGCAAGAGTCGGCGTAGGCCGCTTTTCCGCTGAGTCGAATCGCGCAGCTTTCAAAGGCTTGCGCCGCTCCGATAGACTCGCCTGCCCGCTAAGCCGCGGGCTTGGCATTTCCTCCCCGCAATGTCAAAATTCCCCCCGGTAAAGCACCGTCTTAGTAAAAGCTGTGCGAATACCGGGAGTTTGAACATGAATTCAAGAAACATCGTTTTGGCAGCATTACTATTTTCCGGTTTACTCTCGTTGGGACTAGCGTCCCGGCCCGTCCGGTCCGCCGACGCGCCAAGTTCGCCTTCACGGAGTTTTGAATTTACGTCGGTTGTGCACGTGCCGGCGATGCCCGCAGGGAGCAAGGAACTGCGGTTGTGGATTCCGTTGCCCTATGAAGAAACCTACCAGTCAATCAGCGACCTGAAAATCGAAAGCCCCGTTGCCTACCATATTGATCACGAAAAACAGTACGGGAACCGCTATGCATATCTCGTTGTGAATACAGCCAAGAACAAAGACCCTTATGATATCCGCGTTTCATTTCACGTAGAGCGGTCCGAGCACCGCGTTTCTCTAGACGGTAAGAACGATTCGCCGGAGCGGCCGGCTATCGCGCCCACGCGCTTCTTGCAGCCGGACCGGCTGGTTCCGATTGATGGCGAAATCGGAAATTTATCGAAACAGGAGACACAAGGCGCGACTGCCCCGGTCGAGAAGGCTCGCGACATTTATAACTACGTGATCGCAACCATGCACTATGATCACGACGGTACGGGATGGGGTCACGGGGATGCCGTCTGGGCCTGCAACGCGAAACACGGGAATTGCACTGATTTTCACTCGCTTTTCATCGGCATGTCGCGCGCAGCCGGAATTCCCGCTCGATTCGAGATTGGATTTCCGCTGCCGGCGAACGCGCATGAAGGAGCCATCACCAGTTACCACTGTTGGGCGTTGTTTTACATCCAGCGTATCGGCTGGGTTCCGATTGACGCGTCCGAAGCATGGAAGCATCCGGAAAAACGCGACTATTTTTTCGGCGCCACGGACGACAATCGCGTGAAGATGTCACTGGGGCGGGACATTCGTCTGAATCCGCCGCAGAAGGGTGATCCGCTGAATTATTTCGTGTATCCGTACGCGGAATTGGATGGCAAGCCCTTCGCGGACTTGAAGAACGAATACTCGTTCCGCGATGATCCGATCTCGAATGGAACGAGCGTTACGAGCACCGGAAACCGCTAACTCACCACTTTATTGTCAGTGACTCGAAACGCGTGAATCGCTGCGTTCGAATCAGTCGAGCCCCTTGGCGTGGAGAAATTGCCGGGCGACATCGGCAATGTCGCGGTGTTCGCCATCCACTTCGTAGTTCATCCTGCGCATTTCTGTGTCGTTAATTTTGTCGCTCAATTCCAGCAGAGCCTCTCGCGCTTCGGGGTAGTGGGCGAGCGTGTCAGCCCGGACGATCGGCACTGCCTCGTATGGCGGAAAGTAGTGCTTGTCGTCTTCGAGCATCGCCAGGTCACGGGCGGAAAGCAAACCATCTGTGGAATTGCCGGCAACCAGGTCCACCTGTTTTTCGAGAAGCGCGCGGTAGAGCAGTCCGAGATCCATGATGCGCGGCGGTTCAGCGAACGAGAGACCATAGGTGCGAGCAAGGCCTTCGTAGCCGTCCGGCCGCTCCATGAACTCGTAGCCAAAGCCAGCGCGCCAGTGCGAAGCGTACGGCGCGGCATCCGAGATCGTTTTCAAATGAAGGCGACGCGCGTCTTCTCCGCGTACCACAATCGCGAAGGTATTGTTGAACCCCAGCGATGGCAAGACCTCCAGACCAAAACGCTGTTTATACTCGCTTTGCACGCGGCGAAAGACGCCCGAAGTATCGGATTCCAGTGGATCGTGCAGAATAGCGGTGAGTGCGGTGCCTGTGTATTCGACATAAGTATCAATGCGCCCCGCAAGCAGTGCTTGCTGGCAAATATAGGAGCCGGCGAGATAAAACCTGCGCGTCACAGGCTGATGCAGGCGCGCCTCCAGATGCTGCGCGACAATTTCTCCTAGTAGCGATTGTTCCGAGAAATTCTTCGAGCCAACGACAATACCCGAGTGGCGATCTGGATTACACGAGCACAGAAAACTTAAAACACAAAGGGCAAGGAAGGCCCGGAGCAGCACTCCACGATTCATGCGCGCACGGGCCGCAGGCGGCGTTCCAGGATGCCAAGAAAAAAATCAGCGGCTAGCGCGAGAAGCGCCGCCGGAATCGCACCCGCCAGAATCAGCTGATTATTGACCATGGCCAGTCCGCGAAAAATGAATTCGCCGAGCCCTCCGGCACCCACGGCCGCGGCAATCGTGGCGATTCCGATGGTGAGCACCGTGGCTACGCGTACACCAGCCAGAATCGTCGAGAACGCCAGCGGAAATTCAACTTTCATCAGAATTTGCGTTTCGGTCAGGCCCATGCCGCGCGCAGCTTCGCGCACGGGTGCGTCCACCCCGGAAATTCCTGCGACGGTGTTGCGAATTATGGGAAGCAGCGCGTAGAGCGCAAGCGCCGTGATGGCCAGACGGTCGGCGCGGCCGCCAAGCCAGGGAATCGGGAGCAGAAAGCCGAACAGCGCCAGACTCGGAATGGTCTCGGCTATGTTGGCGCCGCCCAGAATCGGGTTGGACAGCCACGGCCGACGTACAGCTAGGACGCCCAGCGGAATTCCCACGAGAACAGCAAGCGACATAGCGATGCCGACGAGCCAGACGTGTTCCAGAGTGCTTTGGAGAATTTCGCTGTGATGGCGTATGAAAAAATCTAGCAAACTCATGCTTTGCCCTCCGCGCCTTCGTACATTCGCAGATTCTCCACGTAGGCGGCCGCCACTGGCTCGGTGGCATTGAAAAATTCCTTGGGCGAATAGACCCCGGCGAGCTTCCCGGCATCCAGCACCGCGATCCGTGTTCCGAGCAAAAGTGCTTCGCCCACATGATGCGTCACGATCACGATCGTCTTCCTGAGATTTTGTTGCAGTTCCTGGAATTCGCACTGGACTTCGGCGCGCGTGAGAGGATCAAGGGCGCCGAATGGCTCGTCCATCAGCAGAATGGGCGGATCAGCGGCCAGCGCTCTCGCGATCCCAACACGCTGGCGCTGCCCGCCGGAAAGCTCGTGAGGGTAGCGGCGGGAATATTGTCCGGAGTCGAGACCGACGAGTTCCAGCAACTGTGCTACGCGCGAACGAATGCGCTCTTCGGGCCAGCGCTCCAAACGCGGCAGCAAGGCAACGTTTTGTTCGACCGTGTAATGGGGGAAGAGGCCGACGTCCTGAATGATGTAGCCGATCTGGCGGCGTAGAGTAATAGGGTTCCAATCGCGCGTGGAACGCCCATTGACGCGCACCTCGCCGTCGCTGGGTTCAATCATGCGATTGATGAGCTTCAGTGCTGTTGATTTGCCCGCGCCGCTGCGGCCGAGCAATGCGATCGTTTCGCCCTTTGGTACGGACAGATTCAGGTCGCTCAATAATGTTTGGCCGCCGGGAAGCCTGTAGCTTGCGTGGCGGAATTCGATGGCAGGTTCCTGCTCGGGCACTGGAGTAGGATGATTTTCGGAGGGCATTCGATCCAGACGGCGAAATGAAAGGGCGCGTCGCAGGCAGGCTAACCCGCAGGCGATGGACGTGTCAAACCAGGTGTCTTCCCGCCGCTCACGCCATTCGGCAAAAGCGCTTGCCGAGGTGAGCCAAGTCAGAGTATAAGCGGCGCACTTCACGGAGGCGCAAGTCTCGATGCGAACAAATCAGCGATGACGAACTCGTCGAAGTTTCAGGATGCTGATGCGCCGCTCGCGGGCGGTGCGACGGTCGCCTCGGGCGTTACGTCCGCGGAGAACACCGTCAGACCGCGCACGGCGTCGAGTTGGCTATGGAACAAGGACTTGGCGCCGATACCGCGCGACCAGCGCACCTGGGGCACGTACAACTACACGGCGCTCTGGGTAGCGATGAGCGTCAACATCCCCACATACATGCTGGCGAGCGCAATGATTGCCGGCGGCATGAATTGGAAGCAGGCGATCTTCACCGTCTTTCTCGGCAACGTGATCGTACTGATTCCGATGTTGCTGAATGCCCATGCCGGCGCGGAATACGGCATTCCATTTCCGGTGTTCGCGCGCTCTTCGTTCGGCGTGTTAGGCGCGAACGTGCCGGCGGTATTGCGCGCGCTGGTGGCTTGCGGCTGGTTTGGAATTCAAACGTGGATCGGTGGGGAAGCGATTAATACTTTGCTCGCCGCGGTGATGCCGGGTTGGAATCACCCGTGGCTGTGCTTTCTCGGATTCTGGCTTTTGAATCTGGCTGTGATCTTGCGCGGGATTGAAACGATCCGGTTCTTGCAAGGAGTCACTGCGCCGGCCCTTTTGGTTTTGGGAATCGCGATGCTCGGTTGGGCTTTCACTAAGGCCGGCGGCCTCGGTCCGATGCTTTCCGCGCCGTCACAATTTCATTCGTTCAGCGAGTTTTTCGCGTTCTTCATTCCGTCACTGACGGGTGTGGTTGCGTTCTGGGCCACTGTCGCACTGAACATTCCTGATTTCACACGTTACGCCAAAGGCCAGCGCGAACAGATGGTCGGGCAAGCGCTGGGTCTGCCAACCGCGATGACGTTTTATTCGTTCATAGGAATAGCGGTCACATCGGCGACGGTGATTGTCTTCGGGCATGCCATCTGGGATCCGGTTGTGGTGCTCAGCCACTTGGGAAATCCGATCGCGGTAGTCGTGGCCATGTTGGCGTTGCTATTGGCCACGCTGAACGTGAACGTGGCCGCCAATGTGGTTTCGCCGGCCAATGATTTTTCTAATCTGTATCCGCGGAAGATCAGCTTCAAGATGGGAGGTGTGATCACCTGCTTCATCGGATTGCTGATGCAGCCGTGGCGATGGCTTTCAAGCCACGGCAGCTATGTGATGGGCTGGTTGGTGGGCTATTCGAGTTTTCTGGGGCCGATTGCCGGCGTGATGATCGCGGACTACTACCTGGTGAGGAGGCGCGTGATTGCGACGGACGATTTGTTCGAGCAGGGGGGCAGATACGAATATACGCGCGGGTTTAACTGGCGCGCGATCGGAGCCCTCGCCGCAGGAATCGCCGTGGCCTTGAGCGGCCTCGAAGTCCCCGCCCTGCATGGCTTGTATCCCTACGCTTGGTTTGTGGGATTTGCGGTCTCGTTCTTTATCTACTTGTTGCTGATGCCCAAACGTGAGAATTCATCGCCAAGCCGCGCAGCGGCGGGAACATAGAGGCTCTGCGCACGCTTCGAGATCAGCTCTTGTCAACGCTCAGGAATTTCTGGATGTCGCGCAGAACTTTTAGCAGCATCGCGTCCGTGAGCCTGCCAGTGAACGTGTTTTGCTGGCTGGGATGATAGGAAGTGAAAAGGCGCGGAAGTCCATCAGGAAGCTTGTAACTTGAACCGTGGCGAAAGGGAAATGCGGCAAGGCTAGTTATCTGCTCACGCTCCTTCAGGAGGCTCAGATATGCACGCATCGCAATGCCGCCAAGCGCCAGGATGGCTCGAAGCCGGTGAATTTCCAGCTCGCGTTCGAAAAACGGACGGCAATTCGCCAGTTCGGACGGCAAGGGCTTATTGGCTGGCGGCGCGCAGCGCAGTGCCGCGGCAATGTAAGCGTTCTTGAGCGCCAATCCATCGCCGCGATGCGTGGACGTCGGCTGATTCGCGAATCCCGCGCGAAAAAGCGCCTTATAAAGAAAATCGCCGGAGCGATCGCCAGTGAACACGCGTCCCGTACGATTGCCTCCGTGGGCCGCGGGAGCGAGCCCCAGGATCAGCAGTTCGGCGCAAGGGTCGCCGAAGCCAGGTACGGGCTTGCCCCAGTAATCCCAATTCTGAAACGAACGCCGCTTGGTTCGCGCCACTTCTTCGCGGTAGCGCACCAGGCGCGGACACTTACGACAGTGAATTATTTCCAGGTTTAATTGATCCAATTCTTTCAATTGTAATCTCTGCGAGAAAGCTACCATGAATCCTCGCAGGCGGTGTATACGTCTACTGTACTGATAGCGAGCGGGGCGGCTCGTTTGTAATTGACAGGTTTTCCTCTAGAATCAGTAGCGAGCTAGCTACCGGAGCCACCGACTTTCTCTATGGATACCGCACCCGAAAAAATTGTCGTTCTGGACCCCGACCCGCGCGGTCGGGAAGAAATGCGTTCCGCATTGCGGGCTGTTGGATACGATGTTACGGCGTTCGCGACCAGCCGCGAAGGGCTCGACGCGATCCAGCAGGGCGGCGCTGACATCTTGCTGATGGATACTGCTTTACAGAATCCTAGCGCAAGCGAAGTGATAGCCGCGGTTCGGGCCACTTCCAAAACGACGACCACTCGAGTTTTGCTCGCTGTGGGGCCGAGTGCCGAAGAACGAGCCGCAGCAATGGATTTGGGGGCGAACGACGCAATGTCGAAGCCCCTGGATACAAGGGAAGTGGTGGCCCGCGTGCGTGCGCGCTTGCGCGTTCAAAGGATCGAAAAGGATCTGCGCGACAAGATGCGCATCGCGGAAGAGGGACAGCAGATCGCGCATACCGCTTTCGAAGCTTTGGCCGTCACCGAGAAAATGACCAGCGATGCTTTTTCTCTGGACCGCAAACTCAAGACTGGTTTCGCGGCAGTATTCGCGATAGCGATTCTGATGGCTGGAATCTACTTCTTGTTTGCACGCAGCGCTCAAAAGGTGACGCAGCGCTCGAATTCGATTCTGACAAAGCTCGAAGGAGGGATTCTTCACCAGCAGGATTTGATCGCTGAAGCGCGCAAGCTCCGCGCCCAAGAAGGGCTTGCCGATTCAACCGCCGCCGGAAAAGAAGATTTGAAAAAACAGGCCCAGGATTTGAAGCAGAAAATGGCCACCGCGGATCCCAACGATGCGGCTAGCCTACAAAAAGAATTGGCGGAGACCAACGCGCGGCTGGAACGGCTCGAGCACCAGGGCGAGGCCGCCCAAAGCATCATCCCGGCCGATGTGCAGTCCGTGTGTCTGCTGCATGTAGCGGTGGCGTTCAACGATCAGCAGACGGGCAAGCGATTGCGTTATGGCGGCCTTAATCAGGATGGCGCGCCGATACAAGACAGCGACGGCAATCCGGTTTTGACGCTGGATGGAAATGGACCGGAAGTGAAGCTGGACGTTTTTGGCACGGGCTTCTTGGCCGGCCCAGACGGAACGGTGATTACTAACCGGCACGTGGCCGAACCTTGGTGGAAGAACGACGACCTTTCCTCCATGACGAAACAGGGGTTACAGCCGCAGATATCCGTCATCCGTGCCTATTTCCCGGGCGATCCCCGCGCGTTCCACACCGAAATCCAGCAGATTTCGCAGGAAACTGATCTGGCGGCGATGCGCGTGGATATGCAAGGACTGAAGCGCTCGGTTCTGATGATTGAAACGGCGAAGGGAGGGGCCATGAGCGGGCAGCCCATTATCCTGATGGGATACGCTACGGGCATCGCGGCAATTTTGGCTCGGACCGACGAGGAATCTGCCGAGGCAATTCTGAAGAAAAGCGGCAGCGATGTTTCGCAGGTGCTCGACGAACTGGCGAAGCGCAATCTCGTACGGCCGCTGATTACCCAAGGACACATCGGCGACATTTTGCCGGACAAGATTGTCTTCGACGCGCAGACCACTTCCGGCGGTTCTGGTGGCCCGCTCTTCGACCGCGAAGGAAAGGTTATTGGCGTCACGTATGCAGTGCTGAAAGGCTTCGGCGGCTCGAATTTCGGGATTCCGATAAGGTTTTCCGAGCCACTCTTGAAGCACTAGGGTCGCCGCTCGATGCAATTCGCAAATTGTTTCGGCGAAATTGACACGGCCCACCGCGCGCGGCTAGCATAGTTCCAGCGATTGTTCCTTCGGGCGTCCCCGAGGGTGTGCCTGCCGATCCTGGGACGACTGCGTCTATCGTGTATGGAAAATAGCTCGCGTTCGCAAAACATTCTGCATCGAATTGTCGAAGCGCGTCTGGCGTCCATCGCACATCGCAAACGCGTGCTGCCGGAAGTTGCGCTGAAGATCGCGGTCGAAAAGAAGGTTCCGCCGCCGCGCGATTTTGCTGGCGCGCTTTCGTGTCCCGACCATATCAATATTGTTTCTGAGTTGAAGAAGGCCTCGCCTTCGCGCGGAGTGATTCGCCGGGAATATGCTCCGGCCGTGCTTGCCGCCAGTTTGGAAGAAGCCGGAGCGGCAGCGCTCTCGGTGTTGACCGAGGAGGATTTCTTTTCGGGCTCGCTCGCGGACTTGAAAGAGGCAAGCAAAGTCACGAAGATTCCAGTTTTGCGCAAGGATTTCATCGTAGATCCCTGGCAAGTGTGGGAAGCGCGAGCGGCGGGCGCGGATTCGTTTTTGTTGATCACTGCAATTCTGGACGATACCAACTTGCGGGAGTTGCTCGCGCTCGGGCGTTCGCTGAAAATGGAAGCGTTGGTCGAAGTTCATTCACGCGAAGAACTGGATCGAGCGCTTGCCGCCAGCGCGCGAATTATTGGCGTCAACAATCGGGACCTGCGCGATTTTCGAGTGCATATGGAAACATCGCTCGAACTGGCTGAAGCGATCCCGGATGAATGCATCGCGGTGAGCGAGTCGGGATTGCGTTCGCACGACGATCTGGTTCGGCTGCAACTGGCTGGTTTTGACGCCTTTCTTATCGGCGAGCAAGTGATGCAAAGCGCCGATCCCGCCGCGGCTTTGCGGGCTCTGCGCGAGCCGGCGGGAGTGGGGAATCCGGCGACGTAAGAGTCCACCATGGTGAAAGTGAAAATCTGCGGCATTACCAATTGGACCGACGCGCGAAACGCCTTCGAAGCTGGAGCGGATTTCCTGGGATTCAATTTTTATCGCCAGAGCCCGCGTTATATCGCGCCGGCGGCGGCGCGACGCATTGTGCGGCGTTTGCCCGAGGGCGTTTCGTCCGTCGGGGTTTTCGTGAATGAATCCGAGGCCGCGACGCTTTCAATCGCGCGCGAAGTGGGCCTGGACTTCGTGCAATTGCACGGTGACGAGCCGCCCGAAGTTGTGTCGCACTTACGGCGAATGGTTCCCGTGATTAAGGCGCTGCGCGTGCGCGGTGCGTTGCGCATTGCGGAATTGACGCGCTTCAAAGGAGCGTCGGCAGTCTTGCTCGATGGCTTCGATCCTAAGCTGCGCGGCGGCACTGGCAAGCGAGTTGACTGGAAACTGGCCAAGCGCGCCAGCCGCAAACGGCGCATCTTTTTGGCCGGGGGCGTGACGCCGAAAAATGCAGCGGACGCGGTGATCACGGCACGGCCGTATGCCATTGATGTATGCAGCGGGGTCGAATCGCGCCCTGGCAAGAAGGATGCCGCGCGAATGAAGGCACTCGTGCAGGCGGTGCGGTCCGCGGGGAAAACGAAAAAACGATGAGTGCCGTCCCACAGCTCGTGCCCGATTCCCGCGGACGCTATGGTCCGTTCGGTGGCCGCTACGTGCCGGAAACGTTGATGGCGCCGCTCGAGGAACTCGAACGGGCCTACGCTGCCGCGCGCGCGGATGGCAGCTTTCAAGCCGAACTCGATGAGTTGCTGCGGAATTTCGCCGGACGCCCAACGCCATTGCAGGTTGCTTCGCGCTTAACCGCGCATTTGGGCGCTCCGCGCGTTTACATCAAGCGCGAAGATCTGCTGCACACCGGCGCGCACAAAATAAATAACGCCCTCGGCCAGGGCTTGCTCGCTGCCCGGATGGGGAAGAAACGCATCATCGCGGAAACCGGGGCGGGCCAGCACGGTGTGGCGACCGCGACAGTTGCGGCTCGGTTGGGGCTTACGTGCACGGTCTATATGGGCACCGAGGACATGGAGCGCCAAAAGCTAAACGTGTTCCGCATGCGTCTGCTGGGCGCCGAAGTAGTCGGCGTGGATTCCGGCAGCCGCACGCTGAAAGACGCGATCAACGAAGCGATGCGCGATTGGGTCACGAATGTCGCGACGTCGCATTATTTGCTCGGTTCGGTCCTCGGCGCGCACCCGTATCCGCAAATCGTGCGCGATTTTCAAAAGGTGATTGGCGAGGAAGCGCGCGCGCAAATTCTGCAGGCGGAAGGACGGCTTCCGGACACTTTAATTGCTTGTGTGGGCGGGGGTTCGAATGCAATCGGGCTGTTCCACGCTTTCATTCCCGATAGCTCCGTGAAAATGATCGGAGTGGAAGCGGGCGGGCGAGGCAAGTCCCTTGGCGAACACGCGGCGCGGCTCGCTGCGGCTAGCGGCTTCGGTGGAGCGCGGCCGGGAGTCCTGCAGGGAACCTACACCTACATTTTGCAAACTGCGGACGGTCAGATCTCGACAACACATTCTATTTCCGCAGGCTTGGATTATCCGGGTGTCGGTCCCGAACATGCCTGGCTCGCGCAGCAGGGCAGAGCCGAATATTGCGCTGTGAGCGACGAAGAAGCTGTGGACGCAACACGCACGCTGGCGCGCCTGGAAGGCATCATCCCCGCGCTGGAATCCGCGCATGCGCTCGCCGAGCTGATTCGTCGCGCGCCGCAGATGAAGAAAAACGAACTCGTGATTCTGAATCTTTCTGGCCGCGGCGACAAAGACATGGAAATTCTTTCACGGTATGTCTGAACCCACAGCCTCGCAAACTGCCATTGGCACCAAGCGCGCCGGTCGCATCGCACGTCGGTTTCGCGAACTCGCCGACGCGAGCGAGCTCGGATTGGTCGCATACGTTACGGCGGGCGACCCATCGCTAGCGGCTACCGAGAAAATCGTGCTGGCTGCCGCGGAGGCGGGTGCGGACGTGATCGAATTGGGCGTCCCGTTCAGCGATCCCGTCGCGGACGGTCCCACGATTCAGCGGGCGAGTGACCGTGCGTTGCGTAGCGGCACGACGCTCGCCGGCGTCATCGAGCTCGTCCGGAAAATTCGGGTGCACTCCGATGTTCCGCTCATCCTGTTCACGTATTTCAACCCAATACTGCAGATGGGACTCGATAAATTTGCGAAAGCGTCGGCGTCAGCGGGCGCGGATGGCGTATTGGCCACCGACTTGACGCCTGAAGAGGCAGAGGAATACCGCGCGACAATGCACACGCACGGCCTTGACACGATTTTTCTCGCGGCACCTACTTCCACCGACGCGCGGCTCGCGCAGATCGCTCACGCGACGACCGGATTTCTCTACCTCATTTCGCGTGCCGGCGTCACAGGAGCAAGAGAAGTTTTGCCGCCAGAATTGCCCGCACTCGTTCGCCGCACGCGGAAATTTACCTCGTTGCCGATAGCGGTAGGGTTCGGCATTTCGCTGCCAACGCACGTGACGGTCCTCGGAGGAATCGCGGACGCCGCCGTGGTTGGCTCGGCGATCATGGCTGAAGTTGAGAAGGCCGATACAGCAGAAGAGGCTGCGAACGCCGTCGGTGCGCTCATTCGTTCGTTGAAGTCCGCTGCGCGCAATGGAGTCAGCCGGCGTAGTATTGAAGCGCCCTAGAAGACAGATGGAATCCGCACGAACCTAGCAACAGCTTTCCCGGTTTGCAGTAAACTTCTGTCGCACTCATTCGATGCAATTGCAGAGCTAGGAGCACGAATGGATAAGCGTGTGGCCAACGCGGATGCAGCTATTGCCGCCATTCAAGATGAGGCGACCATCTTGCTGGGTGGCTTTGGATTGTGCGGCATCCCGGAAAATTTAATTGCAGCGCTACGCCGCAAAGGTGCCAAGGATTTGACGCTTGTGTCGAATAACGCAGGCGTGGACGATTTTGGCATCGGCCAGCTGTTGCAGAGCAAGCAAGTCAAGAAAATGATCGCAAGTTACGTCGGCGAAAACAAAACCTTCGAACAACTCGCTCTGAAGAAGGAAATTGACGTGGAGTTGAACCCGCAAGGGACGCTAGCGGAACGGATTCGCTGCGGCGGCGCGGGAATTCCAGCGTTCTACACTCCGACGGGATATGGCACCATGGCGGCGGAAGGCAAAGAAGTCCGCGAATTCAATGGACGTCCGCATGTGCTGGTTCCGTCTTTGCGCGGCAATTTTGCATTCATCAAGGCCTGGAAGGGCGACCGTTGGGGAAACCTCGTCTATCGCAAGACCGCGCGAAATTACAATGCGGTGATGGCCACCGCGGCGGATTACGTGATTGCCGAGGTGGAGCAAATTGTGGATTTGGGCGCGATAGACCCTAATTGCGTGCACACTCCGGGGATTTTCGTGGACGCGATTTTTCAAGGCGCAAATTACGAGAAGCGCATCGAGCGCCGCACCGTGCGAAAGCGTTAGGAGTTGCGAATGCCTGCTGAAATTGATAAACGCGAACTCATCGCGCGCCGCGTGGCGCAAGAATTACAGGACGGTTACTACGTGAACCTGGGAATCGGACTGCCCACGCTCATTCCCAACTACCTGCCGCCGGGCATGGAAGTGATCCTGCAATCTGAAAACGGCATGCTCGGTATCGGACCGTATCCTTACGAAGGCGAGGAAGATCCCGACCTAATCAATGCCGGGAAGGAAACGATCACCGAAATTCCCGGCTGTTCCTATTTCTCGAGCGCGGAATCGTTCGGCATGATTCGCAGTGGGCGGATCAACGTGACCGTGCTGGGCGCGCTGCAGGTGGACGAAAAAGGAAATCTGGCCAACTGGGCCATTCCCGGGAAAATGTTGAAAGGCATGGGCGGAGCAATGGATCTGGTGGCCGGCGCCAAGCGCGTGATCATTGCGATGGAGCACACCACCAAGGATGGCGAGCCGAAAATCGTGAAGAAATGCAGCCTGCCGCTGACGGGTGTGGGTGTCGTGAAATTGATAGTCACCGAACTGGGTGTGATCGAGGTGACACCGCAGGGACTTTTGCTGCGCGAAGTGGCGTCGGGCATAACGCCGGAAGAAATGCAAAAATTCACGGAACCGGTTTTGCTTCGGGCGCCCGATCTGAAAACGATGTCGGCTTAGAATCAGGGACCGAGAATTCGCTTGGTAGTGGCAGGGCTGCGCGGGAGCGGAGAACTAGGATACCATCCTCGGTACGGGGATCTTCCAGGAGACGCGATGGAGCCGCATTCAATTGTGGTCATCAGTCTGCACACGCCCAAGGAAAAGCTATGGGGTGAATTGATGGACATTTCGAACTCCGGAATCACTCTCCGCGGAATCGATCTGAGCTCGTTCGACGATTTCGTGAGCCAGGTTCTCCATCCCGAGGGCGACCGCATGGGTTTGCCGACTCTGTTCTTTCCGATGTTGCGCATCGAGCGCATCGCTCTGGACGAAGCGCGTGGCTCGATACCATCCCTCGCGGAAGTCTTTGAAAAAAAGACGGGCCGGTCGCTCGCGGACTACTTGGCGCAATTTGTGTGAGCAGCCTCCGCTCTGAAACTCCAACTCCATGCCCAGCAGAATACTAACAGTCCCCAATCAGCTCACGTTCCTGCGGCTCGCCTTTCTGCCGTTTTTTGTGATTGCGATTCATTACGAGCGTTACAACTGGGCGCTCGCAATCCTGATTGTTGCAGGTCTCACTGACGCTCTCGACGGCCTGCTGGCCCGCGGCCTTAACCAGAAAACGCCGTTGGGCGCCTATCTCGATCCCATCGCCGATAAGCTGCTGCTTTCTTCCTCATATCTGGTATTGGCGCTGCACGGAAGAGTCTCTTGGTGGATCGCGATTTTGGTTCTCGGACGCGACGTCTTGCTGCTCATCGCCAGCGCGGTGATTATCGTCACCGTGGGCTACATGTCGCTCCCGCCCAGCATTTATGGCAAGGCCACCACGTTCTTTGAAATTGTGATGATTTTCCTGGTGCTGGTCCTCGCGCTCTGGGACAACCACGCGTTGTGGGTGCTAAAGGGGATTTGCGCATACTGCGTTGCGGCCTTTGTCTGCTTGTCGGGATTGCACTACAGCATCGTCGTCTCGCGGCGATTGCACGCGGGCGGGTAAGTCGAAACCGGTCATGAATGTTGCGATCTAGCTCGGGCGGAACATTCCAAAGGCTGCCATTGCCAAACTCGCGGCCACCGCCAGACCCGTTGCCCACCCCAGCAGGTTTGCACTCTTGCGCTCCTGGGGGGAGGACGGAGCGCGATCCACCATGTACTTGCCGAGCAAGAAACCGGTGATAAGCCCGCCCAAGTGCGCGAAGTTATCGATCTCGGGGAATAGAAATCCCATAATTCCAATGTAGATCAGCCATTTGAACAATTGGCTGCGCAGCATTTGCATCGCAGCGTTGCGCCGATTCGTGGTGATCGCAAGAAGCACTCCAATCAATCCCAGCAGCGCGCCCGAACCACCGATGCTCATGTGTCGGCCGACCAGGCCGCTCAATAGATAAGCGCCAATTCCCGTAACCACATAGATGAAAAGATATCGCGCCGATCCGTACAGCTCTTCGATCTGCGGGCCGATATCCATCAGCACCCACATGTTGAACCCGATGTGCAGCAACCCGCCGTGGAGAAACGTCGCAGTTACGAGTCGCCACGGATGCAGTAAGTCGCCCGGCCACGGGAGCGACGCCCCTAACATGTACAAAACTTGACCGCTGATTCCGCCGAGGCCCATAAGCGCCGAAAACCCCCCGCCCCCCGGCGGCTGCAATCCGCTGATGCGAAGCGTAGCAAGCAGGCTCGCGCCATACAGCAAACAGCTCAAAGTCAGAATCCCGTACGTTGCGGGCGATGTGGTGGGGAGCAAACGGCTGAGCGAACGCGTAGCCGCCGCCATTCCAAACGTCATGCTCGCGCCGCATTGATGGCACTTCGTCGCGGTCGACCCGACGAGCGTGCCGCACGCAGGGCAAAGCTTTGGGCGCGCGTCTTCTTTGCGAGTGCCGCCGAAAAGACCACTCATTTGTTCGCGAAACCGATCCAGTTTCCAGCGCAGGCGTGGTGAAAGATCCAATAGGGTTCCTTGCGAGAATGTAGGCGCGTTCCTATAATACCGAAATGCGAGCAAACGAGTGAATCAGGAAACCGCGTGAGGCTCTCCGCCCTGCCGGAACGATCATTCACACAATCAGTGAACGAATTGGGCCGCGCGAGAACTGGCGTGAAACGCTGGGCCCTGTTGCTGGTTTTTGCCGCAGGGTTCGTCGCAGGATGCGCGCATCACAATGTCGCCGCACGCCCTCCTGCGGCAACTCCATCGTCGCAGCCTCAACCCACCGCGCCGGCCGGCAAAGGCGCACCATCTCGCGCTTCCGGAGCTCCTCCTGCTATCGAACGCCAGCCCGCCATTCCCGGCGAGTATATCGAGGAAGGCGTCGCCTCGTGGTACGGAATACCTTTTAATGGCCACCGTACTTCGAACGGTGAAATCTACGACATGCACCAATTCACCGCCGCGCACCGTACCCTGCCGTTTAATTGCCTGGTGCGCGTGACAAACATCGACAACGGAAAGCAGACCGAGGTCCGCATCAACGACCGCGGCCCATTCGTTGCGAATCGTGTGATTGACTTGTCGTTATCCGCCGCGCAAGCGATTGAAATGGTGGGCCCCGGCACTGCCCACGTGCGTTTGGAAATTGTGTCCGGACCGAGTCCGCAGGCCGGCTTCTTCGGCGTTCAGATTGGAGCCTTCAGGATGGAGGAGAACGCCGAAAAGCTGAAAGCGCAGCTGGAGGCAAGTTATTCGCCCGTGAATGTTGCGACGTACGATTCTCCGAATGGAACCTTTTACCGCGTACGCGTGGGGCGCTTGCCCAGCGAAGATGCCGCGCAGCAACTCGCAAATCAATTGCACTCTGCAGGTCAATTCACGACTTTTGTCGTCCGCCTCGATAACTAAGGCAGCGGGCAGAAGCGACCAACCCTACTTGTGCTTCATTACGTAGACGCCGTCCCAATTCGAAGCGGGTGCCTCGGCCAGGTATTCCACACAGCGTGAAAGGAAAATTCGCGCCGGCCCGTCGTCCGGCCAGCGGCTCAAAACGTTTTCGAACGCGGAAATAGCTTCCAGCCAGTCGTGCCGCTTATAAGCCTCCCGCGCGGTGCCAAATAATTTAACGAGATCTTGTCCGTCGTTCGCGGCCAAATCGGGGGTCAGAATTTCATAGATCGTCAGCGGCTGCAGCTTGCCTTTCACGCGGATCAGGTCAATCTCGCGCAGCATCAGCTTATCTGTGCGCAGGTCCTTCTGCGTGGATTCGCTGATCAGTATGTGCGTGCCATATTCCTTGTTCAAAGCTTCGAGGCGCGATGCCAGATTCACCGCATCGCCGATGGCCGTGTATCCGTAGCGCAGCGACGAGCCCATGTTGCCGACGGAAGCCACCCCGCTGTTGATGCCGATTCCGATATCGAGGATTGGTTTTCCCTCCGCGCGCCAGCCAGATTGCAATTCGGCGAGTCGCGTGAGCATATTTACCGCGCCAAAACAGCAGCGTTCCGCGTGATTTGGCTCGTCAAACGGAGCGCCCCAAATGGCCATGACCGCATCGCCGATGTACTTATCGAGTGTGCCGCGGTGATGAAAGATGATCCGGGTCATCTCCGTGAGGTAGTCGTTCAGCAGGTCCGCGAGTTCTTGCGCGTCGAGCGACTCGGAAATTGAGGTGAAGCCGCGAATGTCGCTGAAAAGCACGGTAACGTCTGTCTTGCGTGGTTTCACGCGCTCGGGATTGTCCAGCAGACGCCGGATCACTTCTGGGCTTACGTATTGCTGAAATGCGCCACGGACTTTGCGCTTTTCCTGCTCTTCGACGAGGACGCGGTACAGCGCGACGAGGCTCACATTCGGAATTAACGTGAATGCAGCGGGCACAACAAAATTCAGCCACCAGCCGTGCAGGAATGTCCAATACACAATGCCTGTGAACGGCAAAAGCAGCGCAAAGCCGAGCGCCATCCAACGCGGTTGCACCATAGCTAGCCAGATGCCGAGCGGAATGCCAAAAAGGAAAATGAAACTTATGTCGGTGAGCGCTTGCGGGGCATGATGAACGAGAAATTGCTGGTTCAGAATATTGTCAATCAGGTTCGCGTGGATCTCGACGCCGGGAAAATCAATGCCACCAAAAGGAGTGGCGCGTGCATCGCCGATTCCGGTTGCAGAGGCGCCAATCAGGACGATCTTGTCCTTGAACGTTCCTTTCGGGAATTTGCTGAGAGCCGCGTCAGCAAACGAAATGTAGGGATAAGTGCGCGCAGGCCCGTGGTAATTCACCATGAGGCGGCTGAGCGGGTCCGGATGCACGATAAGCTTCGGCCCGAATTCGACGGTGACGATTCCTCCGTCACCATAGTTCAGGACGGTTTGCTGGCTCGTGAGGCCGAGATACAAGCGCACGGTTTGCACATCGAGCGAAGCATACAGATCCCAATTCGCGCGGTCGGAGTCGCGTCCATACGGAATTGCCAACGGTAGCCGCCGCACGACGCCGTCCGGATCTACCAGTACATTGAAGAAACCATCCCCTCCCTGTTCCGAGGACACAGCCCCCGTGAAAATTGCTGCATTGGCCTCTACGCCGCGCGGAACGAGATAAAGCACTTCGTACTTCTGGATCAGCTTCAGGCGCCCCTCGGTGCCTTTGGCCGACGGCAACGCCCTCACCTGAGGGAAGGGAAAGAATGCGATCAAATTTGCGTATTCATCGAGCGACTTGCTAGAGACGCCTTGCAAGTCCACCTGGGTATAAAGGAAATAATTGCCGAGCACCACGCCGCGAAAGCGCTGAATGGCATCGGCGAACTGCTGGTCGTAATCGTATTGCTGCTCCTTACTTTTAATCTCGGAGAGCACCTCGGGGCTAATCGTCGCTCCCTTGGCTCGCTGTTTCGCTAGTTCGGCGGAGAGATCCTGCAGCGGCAGATTCGACTGATCCGGCTGGCTGAAAGTGATATCGAACGCGGCGACACGCGCGCCGTCTTCTCGCAAAGCATCGAGCATCCGCGCAAAATAAATCCTCGGGAAGGGCCAATGCCCCAGCACTTCCTGGGATCGCTGGTCAATGTCCACGATGACGATGCGCGGGTCGATCGGCGTCCGTCCGCGCAATTGAAAGCGCGTATCCAGCGTGCTCAATTCCAGCCGGGACACGAAGTCGAAGACCGGCATGGGCCGCTCGCCGACAAAGGTTGTGACGTAAATTGCGAGTGCGCCGAGCGTGACCAGCAGGCTGATGGCGAAGGAGACTTTGTGTCTCCACCATTCGTGCAACAGACTTGCAAACTTGCTTGTGGAGCGATCGGCCATAATGGTCAAGAAGAACGGCGTCACGACGAGCGGAAATCGAAATCTGCGCAAGGCTAGCAAAGGCTCGCGAGCGATTCAAGCCATCAGTCCGGCAGCTGTGCTATGCGCTCGGCCGCCAATCGGTAGTAGAATCGCTCAACTGTGCGGTGCGGTTTGCTTCCGCTATACTGAAGCGCAATCCCGCGCCGCAGAAGACTTCATGCCTGAGAAGAAACAAATTTGGTATCTTGACGGTTCGGTGGCGGCGAAGCTGGTTGCGCCGCTGAGCGCGAGTTATGAGCTGCGAGCCTTTACCAATGGTCAGCATCACGCTGCAGGTAACGCTGCGCACGCTGACTCCACCGAAGCAGCATTTATAGTGCTTACCGGAGTGGAAGACGGCGTACTCGTGCTGCCTGCGCAATGCGGCGACTCCGGCACAAACTTCCGCGTTATAAGCGTCGCACCTTCCGCTAGCGTTCGTTCCGCGGCAGGAGGTGGATCTCCCGCGCCGAAGCGAGCCCCTTCGATACTGGCCTACGTTTCGCCACAAGCCTCCCCCGAAGAAGTGGAAAAAACGCTGGCTCTCGCTTTCGAGAATATCGAACTTGCGGAACGCGAACGCATCAGCCACGAAGCGCTGGAGAACGCCGAGCGCGAACGCGAGCAACTGAACGAGATCGGTGTAGCCCTCTCTTCGCAACGCGACACGCAAGCCCTGCTCAATTTGATTCTCGCTAAGGCGAGGGAAATTACGCGCGCGGACGCCGGCTCGCTCTACCTGGTCGAAGACGAAGGCGAAGGGCAACGCCACTTGCGCTTCATACTTACGCAAAACGACAGTCTGGAATTTCCTTTCAAGGAATTTATTCTGCCGCTGGCTGAGGATTCCATGGCGGGCTATACGGCTCTGCGTGGCGAAGTCCTGAATTTTGCCGACGCGCACAACCTCCCGCCCGACCTGCCGTTTCACTTCAACGACCACTACGATCGCGAATCGGGATACCGCACGCGGTCACTGCTGACTTTGCCGATGCGCAATGCGAAGGGCGAGGTGCTGGGCGTTTTGCAGCTGATCAATTCCAAGCGCAATCCCACCGTGCGACTGCGCAGCGAGGCGGATGTCGCCAAGCACGTGCAACCGTTCCAGCCGCGTTCGGTGCGGCTCGCATTCTCGCTCGCTTCGCAAGCTGCGGTCGCTTACGAAAATCGCAAGCTCTACAACGACATTCAGACGCTCTTCGAAGGGTTTGTGAGTGCAGCCGTCACGGCCATCGAGCAGCGCGACCCAACCACTTCTGGGCATTCGTTGCGCGTGGCGACCTACACGGGTGGACTGGCCGAAATCGTGGATCGCACTCATTCCGGCCCATACGCTGCGACTCGTTTTGATCCAGAACAGATGCGCGAAATCCGCTATGCAGCACTGCTGCATGATTTTGGGAAAGTAGGCGTGCGCGAGGACGTGCTGGTCAAAGCGAAAAAACTCTATCCGATGCAGATGGACCTGGTGAAGCAGCGTTTCGATTACATCCGCAAGGAAATGGAAACGAACATGGTGCGCCGGAAGCTTCAGGTATTTCTGGAGCGTGATCGCGGCGCCGCACTCGCCGAAATCGCCCGGCTCAGTGAAGATTACGATCAACGCCTCGCGCGGCTGCAGGATTATCTCGACTTCATTCTGGAAGCAAACGAACCGACGCTGATGGAACAAAGCGAGTTCCAAAAGCTGCGTGAAATCGCGCAGCAGTACTTTGTGGACACGACCGGCATCGAAATGCCCTATATCAACGCGGTCGAAATGCGCCTGCTTTCAATTCCAAAGGGAAGCCTGGACGCGTCCGAACGGCAGCAGATCGAATCGCACGTGGTGCACACTTTTAATTTCTTAAGCCAAATACCGTGGACGAAGGAATTGCGCCGCATCCCCGAAATTGCCCGGGCCCATCATGAAAAATTGAACGGCGAGGGGTATCCTTACAAGTTGCGCGGCGATGAGATTCCGGTGCCGACCAAAATGATGACCATTTGCGACATTTTTGACGCACTCACTGCGTCCGACCGCCCCTACAAACGCGCCGTTCCCATTGATCGCGCGCTCAGCATCCTCGCGGATTGCGTCCGCGCGAACGAAATTGACTCGGAACTCTTCCGGTTGTTCCACGAATCGAAGATCTACGAACGGGTGCTGCGACCCGCATCCAAGTAATGCGCAGCCGGCTCATATGGTTCAAGGACAATTGGGCGATAGCAAAGCGGACGATCGAAATTCTTGGCTTGGCGCTATTAGTCGGTTGGCTGCTTCTAGTTCCTGCGATAAGCACGCCGGCGCAGTCCACCTCGTCAACTACCTGGGCCGTTTCGATTGTTCTACCAGCAAGGCTCGTCTCCGGTCAGCCCGCGACTCTGGCGGTCCTCGGTGTTGACGGCCGTCTTGCGCCGAACATTACAGTTAAGCTTGGAAACGATCAGCGAGTCAAAACGGATAAAACCGGGCGGGCGTCTTTCACGGCGCCGATGGGCGGCTCCGTGTTGATCGCCACGGCGGCGGGAAACTCGGCCGCTGCGCTGGTGGACCCCGATGTGTCCACCGCGCAGGCACACGCGCCCATTGTCGCGCCGGTCGTCTCGCAGTTCGACGAATTTCCCATCTACGGCACCGGATTTAGCGGAGACGCGGACTCGAACCACGTAACGCTGAACGACGATCGCGCGTTTGTGCTGGCTGCGTCACCGGAATGTCTGACCGTGCTGGCGAGCCCGCGGGCGATTCCCGGCCCTGCGAAAATCTCCATCGAAACGCCTGGCGGCCAATGGAGCGCGGCCACCACTTTGGTCAGTTTGCATTTCGATCCGCCACTGCCGGCCCTGGTGCCGGAGAAACGAAGCAAGTTGGCGTTGCACGTGCAAGGTTCCGATCAAGCGCTGCGTATTCTGGTGGAGAATAAGACGCCCGGAGTCCTGCGATTCTTGCGCGGCGACCGGCAGGAAGTGCTCACGTCAGGCGGAGCTCAGAACTCCGCCGATGTCGCGGTCCAGGCAATCACTACTGGAGATTTTTCGTTTCATGCGCGCATTCTGGCCGCGCCTGATGTTGATGCGGCCCGCCGCTATCTCACGGCAGCGGCATCACTCGCTCCCAAGGACTTGCAGCGCGCGACCAGGAACATCGCCGAGAGGCTCACCCAACACCCACACGACACGCAAAAGGCCGGCCGCGAAATTGATCAGATCATGTCCACGACGATGTCAGGGGATTACCGCACGCTGCTCGAATCAGCGGCTTCTGCGCTGGAGTAATCCGTCTATAAACGGATGTGGGCTCCCTGCGGCGGAATACAAAAAATCGAGGTCATCACTCGAACCGCTATTCCTCACCAGCCGAAGTAAGAATCTTGGGCGAAGCTTCAGGCAATGCTCCCTGCGCCATCTGCTCCAGCGAATTGCGCGCGCGGCTCAGGCGGCTATCCGCATCTTCGTAGCTCTGTTGTGCGTGACGAAGATGCGTACCCAGCTTGTCATACACATCAGCGAAGGTTTCAAACTGTTTTTTTAATCCCGCCATTCCGGCGAGCAAATGCCGCGTGTTCTCCTCAATTTTTTGCCCTTGCAGGCTGGTCGCCACCGCGCTGAGACACGCATAGAAGGTATTGGGCGAGACCGGAAAAACCCGTTTCGCGCGGCAATATTCGTCCAGCTGACCGTACTTCGAATCCTGCGTCATCAGCAATTCGTAGTAAACGCCCTCGGACGGCACGAACATCAGGGCATAGTCGAAAGTATGCTCGTCCTGCAAAATATATTTCTCCGCAATGGAATCTGCGTGTTTTCGAACTGCGACGGAAAATTCGCGTCGCGCGGTCTCACCAGTTTCCATCAGTCTACGGTAAGCCTCCAGCGGGAATTTCGAGTCCACGGAGAGAAGGCGATCGCCGCTGCGCACGATGGCGTCCACGATCGCGCCGGTCGAATCGAAACGATATTGCGTCTCGTAAGCGCTGCGCGGCAGCGCGTCTTGCAGCAGGCGTTCCAGCACCACTTCGCCGAGCATTCCGCGGGTCTTCGCTCCGCCCAAGACGTTTTGCAGCGTTTGCGTTGATTTCGACATCTCCTGCCCCGCCAGCTGTACTTCCGCCAGCTGCATGCTGATTTTTCGGATCGTTTCGTTCGACGATTGCAACTGCTGCGCCATCGCGATCTGCGCGTCACTCGCTAGCTTCCCAGAAGATGCCACACCGCTCTGAAGCTCCTGGCGCACCTGTCCGAGTTGCGTCGTCACAGACTGCATAAGGTGATTAATTTGGGAGTTAACAGCCTGGCCTTGAGTCACCAACGAATTTTGCATTTCCTGGCGAACCGCGGAAAGTTGCGCATCCGAACGCCTGGCGGCGGACCACACCACGCCCGCAATCACCGCGATCGCAACCAAGCCAACGATCAACCACACGACGGGGCTCATCGATATAATGCCTCGCGAAATTGAAGCTCGTGCCGGGTACTTCTAATTACTTTAGCGCGAACGCAAGAGTGGGAGAAGGTGTTTCGCGCCAGTTCATCCCCACCGTGGAGAGTTAGGGAGTTCTTGCGCCGCGAGCGCACGAACCCCGCATCGCAAATCTCAGTCGGGTTAGAAATTCACCTTCAACGCAAATTGAAACGTTCGTGGATCGTATGCTGCCGTGGGTTGTCCGCCCGAGCAACTCGACACCGCAGCGCTGGGGAACGACGCAGTGGAATCGCAGACGGGGTTCACATCACTGACGTTGAATCGGTTCAGCATGTTGAAGCCATCGGCGATCACCTGAAGATTCACGCGCTCGTTGATAGGGATGACTTTGGCAATGCGGAGATCAATCTGAAAAAATCCCGGCCGCGTAAATGCGTTGCGTCCCAGATCGCCGGTGCAGCCGGCGAACGGAATAGTGTCAGGGAAGGAAAAAGGATTTCCGCTGCTGTCAATGCAGCGGCTCGGAATTGTGAAAGCGAATCCGTGGATGTAAGGCGAAGTCGTTGAACCCGGCGGCGGTGTGGAAGTCTTGACCACCGACGGGCGGCCGGTGGATGACCCGAAATCGAGATTGGTGTCTTCGCCCAGCAATAGGTTGTAAGGGCGTCCGGAAGAAACTTCGATAATCGGCGCGACGGTGAAACCCGAGAAAAACTTTCGCCAGAATCCGGACTCGCCAGTTTGGCTGGGACTCTGGTACACGGCGCTGGTAATCCAGCGATGCCGCTGATCGAAATCAGAATTACCGCGGTCCAGTACCGGGAAGCTATTGTCCTGGGGAGCGATGAGCGTGGAGAGGTCGGTGGAATCGTCAATTGAATGCGAGTAGGTCCACCCGGAGAGCATCTGGAATCCGTGAGAGAAGCGCTTTGTAACCGTCACCGTAAGAGCATGGTAAATCGAATTTCCGTTCGAGGACTGCGGGTCCACGTCGCTCCACGGCACTACGGTCGCAGACGTCGGGCAATTTTGAAACCCAGTGGGCAGGTTGATTGAAGCCGCGAGCCCCACGAGATTGCAGTAGCCCCCTGCCAAACCGGCAAATGAAGGATTCGGGCCAGACGGCCGGAAGAAGTTGAAAACGGCTGGGGTAACGATCGTTCCGTTAGGCAGGTCGGTTGCACTTCCGTTATTTACCGGCGCGCCGGTGCAATTTCCGGAGGCAAAACCAATTCCCAGCACGCCTGCAACAGCGGCCGATGGGACCAACACGCTGCCGCCGCCCGGCGTCGGGTTACATCCGGGCGTCCCTGGCACGGAAATTCCCAGCGGACTTGCTCCAATAGATACAAGCCCGGACTGCACGGCATTGCTGTCATTGGCCATCAAGAGTTCCGGCTTGGTGACGTTGATGTTCACCGTGTGATCCAGATGAGTGCCGTGCGTAAAGTTGTATCCCACGCTCACTTTCCAATCTTTCGTGATTTCCCGCTCGATCGTGAGGTTGGCCTGTTGCGCCAGCGCGTACTGGAAATTTTTCTGCACCGGAATCGTGAATGGCAGCAGCGGCAGCGGATATCCTCCGCCGGGCGTGTACCCTTGCACAGTCAAGAATCGTTGCTGATTGAACACGGAATTGGGAAAGGTCGCGTTGAAGATTTGGGGATTGGCGGCGCCGCCGTAACACATGGTCGGCGCAGCGGTGGAGCAGCTCGTGATGGCCGGAGCAAACGCCGTCGGCGAACTGGACAATATCCCCTGGAAAATCGAAGACGCGTTCAAAGCACCGATATTTGCCACGTTGCTGATGTCTGCGTTTGAAGGAGCGCCCCCGGCCGCTTCCAAGAGCGCCGAGAGAGAACCATCTTCCGCGGTCGAGAGGAAGGCCAGCGCCAGCGCGGGATGATCGTAGAAAAATCCGTACCCAGCTCGGACCACCGTTTTGCCGTCGCCCCACGGGTCCCATGCAATTCCAATGCGCGGCGCGATGTTATTGGAGTCAGTAGGAATCCCTTCCACCACACCGAACGACTCTTCCGCCGCAGAATTGATTGCGGTGCCGGGCGTGAAAAGTGGCAGCCACTCGATGTCATAGCGCAAGCCATAATTGAGCGTCAGCCTGCTGCTTATCTTCCAGCTGTCCTGCGCGAATACGCCGAGGGTCTTGTTGTCAAATGGCCGGTTCGACTGGCCGACGCCCTGGAAGTAGATCGTCGGGATGCCCAACCCGTAGGATTGCACGGCCGAGAATTGCGGATCGGCAGAATCAAAGCCCGGCAGCGATCCCGCGGAAAGGGACCCGAAATCGAAAACTCCTCCGTAGTTCAGCGTGAAAATCTGCGATTTCGACGTGCGTAACTGCAGGAAATTCACGTCCGCGCCAAACTTGATGGTGTGCTTTCCCTTCGACCACGTGAGGTTATCGGTGAACTGGTAGCGGCGCTCGATGCGATCTTCGGTGGAAAATGGCTCACGTCCGAGGAACGCTGCGCCGGCGATATTGTCCGCCGGGAAACTGCCGCCAAAAAGGTCGGAAAAGCCGTAGTGCAACCCGCGACGGGCGAACTGGAAGTGAAATTCGTTGAATAGATCGTCCCGGATCGCCGTGGTGTGTTGCGCGATCAGCGCGAGATCACGCGTTTGCTGCGTCGAGGTGCGGTTGCCCGCGTTTTGGCCGAACGTTTGATTCTGCGCGTTGACTTGAATGCCCGTGTTGGTGTCCGGCGAAACCATCGCGCGGACGAATGTGGTGTTCTTCGCGTTCCAGATGTGGTCCAGCCTCAACGAATAGATGCTGCCTTCATCGGACGTCGGATAATTCCCAATCACTGACGCCAAGCCTTGGTATGTAGATGGCAAAGGCGCGCCGCTGGAAGGGAACACATTGGCGGCAGGCGGCAGCAATCCGGTATTGCCGAAGAGCGCCACGGCGGAGGCGGCAACGCCGCCGCTGTACACTCGGATTCGTTGCGTGAAATCGTTTGCGGTGTTGTTTACGAACGCCTGTTGTCCCGTGGCGCCAACTGTCAGTAACCCCGCGGGCGGCGTGCCCGGAGGCAAGAAAGGCGCGATGTCGGACGGCGCCGGCGTCAGCGCCAGACCAAAATTGTCCGCGCCGATGTTCGTGAACCCAGTCTCTTGTCGGCGGGTGAGTTCATAGCTGAAAAAATAGAACGTCTTGTCCTTCTGGATCGGCCCACCGATCGTCGCACCTCCCTGCACGCGCGTATAAGATTGCTTCACGGGCGTTGTCCCGCACGTGAAGGTCGTGGGGTCGCATGCCGCCGTCACCGAAAAGGGATCGCGCGCCTGAATCGCGCTGTCGCGCAGATAACCGAACACATTTCCGTGTACCTGGTTCGAGCCCGATTTCGTAACGATGTTCACGACGCCGCCCATCGCGCGCCCGTATTCCGGCATGTAGTTGCTGGTGATCACTTGAAATTCTTGTACCGCCTCCTGCGAGACGGTCGCGCGAACTCCGTTGACGGAGTTGTCCACGGCGTCCGCGCCGTCCACCGATATCTCGTTTGAACGGCCGCGCTGCCCGCCGAAATTCAATCCGCTGGTCGGCGCCGCGCCGATGGATGGCGTGTCGTCCCGCGCGGCCTGCGAATTCAGAAGCGTGAAGTTGATATAGTTCCGGCCATTTATCGGCAAATTGTCAATTTGGGTTTGCGTGATGGTCGTGGAGACGTCCGTCTTGCTGGTCTCGACCAGATCAGGTGAAGCTGAGACGCTGACGCTTGCCGCTGACGTTTTCAATTGCAGCTGAGGGTTGTATTCCGGCGTAGTGCCGAGGGTGAGCCTTAGGGAAGTATTTGTCAGGGTCCCGAAACCCTGCGCGTCCACGCTCAACGTGTAGACGCCCGGTGGCAAGCCGACGAGTTCATATCTCCCGTTCGCGTCGCTGGTGACCGTGCGCTCGAAGCCCGTGCTCGAATTCTTGATCGTGATCCTGGCGTCCTTCACTGCCAGGTTCTGCGGATCCAGTACCGTCCCGGACAAATTCACCGTGTTGACCTGCGCCGAACTTCGCAGCGGTGCCGCCAGAATCATCACCCAAATCAGCAATGCGGCGCTGACAACCTTGCGCACACCCATCGGAACACCCCCGTTCTAAATTTCACCTTGAATTGCGGACCGCCTGTCCGCACTCCTATGCCATCGCATAAAGGCAAGGCGGATTTCGCTCCAGACCCACGCTGAGCGTGTGATGAGCGACTTCTACGCCCGCGCGTAACTCTTTGCAATGAAATTCTTTAATGTGTTGGATAGGACTTGTTCAACCGATTAGCAGGGCGCGCGGTTCTGCGAAAAAGACTCCTTCCCGGCGCAACATTTTTGCGAGTTTCGGCGAAGGGGAGGGCCGCTATTCGCGGCTGGATGACCCCGTCAATTGCACGAGCGTCTCCGCTGCAGGGACGGGAGGAATCGGACCAGATTCGAATGATTGCGGGGCGCGCCAAAAGTCCATCGTCGAGATTTGATGAACGCACGAAACAGTGCAGCGCGGGGCGCAGCCCTTTTTGGTCAAGAATTCGCGCTGGCGCTGTTCATCTGTGTAATCAGCGAGCGGAACGCCCGGATAGCCCCGCTGTTGCGAGCAGTAATGCACGAGGCCGTCCTCGCAGATGTACAGATAACGCGACCCCGCGCGGCAACGCCAGTTGTTCTCACGTCCCCGAGCGATGTTGTGCTGGAATTGATTGATGCGCGTGAACGATTGCTTACCAAGCGCCATGATCTCTTCGAAGATTTCCTGTTCGCGAGGTCCGAGCGGCTGGAGTTGCCCATTGTGGTCGTGCAAAATTCCGACGGTTGAGGTGAATCCCAGCTCGACGGCCCGGTGCGCCACAGTCAATGCGTCTTCGGAATCGGCAACGCCGCCACCCAGCACCGAATTGATGTTCACCTGAAACTCAGCGTGCTCGGCGAGCAGCTTCAGTTTTTGATCCAGGACTTTCAGGCTCTTCTTCGACACTTCGTCCGGATTAACGTTATCGATGCTGATTTGAAGATATTCCAGCCCGGCGCGATTCAAGGCCTTGATTCGGTCTGCAACCAGCAAATAGCCGTTAGTAATCAGCCCGGCCATGATGCCGTTCTTGCGGATGCGCGACACAATCGCGTCCAGGTCCGGATGCAAGAGCGGTTCGCCGCCGCTGATGGTAATAATGGACGTGCCCATCGCGCCCAGCCGATCAATCCTTTGGAACATTTCCTCGGTTGGCACTGGCTTCGAAAAATCATCGAATTCGTTGCAATACGTGCAGGCCAGATTACAGCGCCGGATGGGAATGATATGCACCAACAGGGGATGGCGCGTGGAGACGAGTCCCTTCGCGATCATGCGGAATTCGCGCAGCTTGCGATGCGCCGCGAGCAATTTACGTCGAATTTTGGTGCTTTTTGTCAAGGTCTCGAGAAATCGGCCGCTCCCCCGGAACGCCCGATTCATCACCGATTATTATGCCACAACCGCGAAGCTGCTCTCCCCCCGCATCCCAGGTGTGAACACAATATCGAACCCTAGTCAGACCATTCCTTCGGCGTGCGATCCCAGCGATGGGCTTTCAATTTCCGCAGCAGCGCGGCATCGAGAGGCGCGTCATCGCTGAACGCAATGTTTTCCCTTACGTGCTGCAATTTTCGCATGCCAATGATCGTCGTGCTGACATCGGGATTCGAAAGGATGAAGCGTAGCGACATCTCCGGCAAAGTCATTCCCGGGGGCAACAGCTTCTTCAGTTCGTCCACTCGCGCCACGGTTTTGGCTAGGTTCGCTGGGCCGAAATATTTGGCCCGCCAGTCATCTGGTGGAAACTTTGTTTCCGTTGTCATTTTTCCGCCCAGGCTTCCTTCGTCCAGCGGCACCCGCGCAATCACACCGATATTCAATTCTCGACAAACCGGAAACAGCCTGTCCTCCGGCGCTTGATCGAAAATGTTGTAGATCACCTGCACGGTATCGACCAGTCCGGTGTGCAGCGCCGCGATGCCATTTTCTGGCTGCCAACGATTCAGGCTGAGTCCAAAGAAACGAACGATGCCATCACGCTTGAGCGTCTCCACGGTCTCTCGAAATTCACTCTCCTGTGCCCAGCTGTCGTCCCATACATGGAATTGCAACAGGTCGATCGAATCGGTCCCGAGTTTGTACCGTATTTTATTCGCGTAGCTGAATACATGGTCCCGCGGAAAAACGTCGCGATATTTGCACTCCGCCTTCGCTGGCCATTGGTCGTTCATCGGAGGAATTTTCGACGCGGCATAAAGTCGCTTGCCCGGGTTCTTGGCCAAGATCTCGCCAAGCAGCCCGTCGCTTTTGCCTTCGCCATAGGCCCAAGCGGTGTCGAAGAAATTGCAACCTTGATCGACGGCGAGTTGCAGCGCCTGCAGCGATTCCTTGTCCTCGGATCCGCTCCAGCCGCTCATTCCCCAAAGTCCGTGCGCGATATCGCTTACTTCGAATCCCGTTCGTCCGAGCTTGCGGTATTTCATTGGGTCGCGTTCTCCTGGTTGCACGCCGCGCCCGAATCACGCGGAGCATTTTGTACCGTGGCCGCCGCTCGCGAGTTCTGCGGCACTTGAGGATATCAAATCGCTCCAAAAGAACCCGCGCGATGAACACAATTACTATCTTTGCTGTATTGCCGCAAAGTGTCCGCAGCGCTAGCTTGAATTTGGCAATCTGCTCGCGGTCCAACCCGCAGATCTATTTTCGCCGCGTTTCCCTTGGCTGGAGATCATGATGACGACGACTAGAAAAATGGTGGTTCTCGGCGCTTACGCGGACCGCGCCGCTGTGGACAACGCCGTGCGTGAACTCACCTCCGCCGGCTTCGAAACTGCCGAGATTTCGATCCTGCTCCCCGACGACCGAGGATCCGCTACGGTCGAACACGCAAAGGATCGCGAACCGAAAGATATCTCTGGGAAAGTGACGGAACTGACATTCAAGGAGACGAAGGACATCAGCTCCGGCAGATCCGAGGACGTCGAAGCGAAAAACACTAAAATCCCTCAGGGTGCCGGGACGGGCGCAGGAATCGGCGCGGCGCTCGGCGGCACATTGGGATTGTTCGCGGCACTCACGGGATTGGTTGTTCCTGGGATTGGCCCATTGCTGATTGCAGGGCCGCTGTTTGGCGCGTTCGCCGGTGCTACAGCGGGCGGAGCGGTCGGAGTGCTGGTGGGCCTGGGAATTCCAGAGGACGAAGCCAAACTGTATGAAGAACGTCTAAAGCAAGGTGGGAACTTGGTCTCGGTTCACGCCGATAATGACGCCAAGGCGACCCAAGCCAGAGCGATCCTGACGAACACCGGGGCGACCGATGTCGCGGCCACGCAAGAGGCCGCTCGTGAACCGGGCGCGACGAAGGGGATTCCCAGAGCGGCGGGACGATGAGCTATTTAGAATTGGTAGTTGTTGTGGGCTATCCTAAGGCTTTGCCGACTCTTGGAATGATTCCGGCGGATCAAGAGAGCACTGTTTCCAGAATGCGGCCTCCGGCAAATCCCCGTCCGCCATTTGCTTCAAATTCGACAGCGTGGCAGCGATTTGTCCTCCGTCTGCAGAATCAAAAACTATAACGACGCCGGTAACCGCTGGCGTGACGGAATTCACTTCCGCATAAGCCTTTACGAGCAGTGTCCTTGCAAACGCCAACTTTTGTAGTGGCGTTGTGGACACGGTCGGCGATGCTGGCTCAACCCAGATCACCTTTACAGTCTTGCCTTTGAGCGGCTCCCAATTGCCGCCGAACGTGTTGGTCTCTTGCCGACTCACTTTGAAGAGTTCGCCGCCAGCGGGCGCCGCGTTGGCAGGCTTCAGTTCGCCCTGCGCATAATCGGCGGGTAAATCCAAATGGCTGCGGCGAATCCATCCGCGCGAAGCTCCTGATATTTGGACGTGTACCCATCCGCCTTCGACCTCGATGATCTGAAATTCGTCCTCGGTGCTTGCGGTCAGCAGCACCGGCGAATTCTCTGAAGTCTTGGAATATACCGGTGCGCCACCCTTCTTCACCGCCGCGAGATCGGTGGGCCGCACTTGGTTATGGAGCACCTCCTCCAGGGCTTTGATTTGGGATGTCAAGTCTTGCACCTGTTTTTCGTCGGCTGCGCGTCGCGCCTTCATTGACTCGATGCTCTCGCCGACGGGTGCTGCCGATACGAAAGTGGACACCGGCGGGTGCAACGGAACCAGTGGGCCGCTCGGCGCGCCCCTTCTCGATGAAGATTCGCCTTCAGTCGAATTCGGTGAAGCTGCCGAATCCACGTTGATTTGCGGCCGCAGCCCGCCGGTCGAGGCGCTTGGTGAGACGGACGTTCGCGGGGCCGCGCTCGGGCTTACGGTAGAGTTCGGTCCCAATGTTTCGGCGATCTGGTCCAAAAGATCATTCTCAACATGGCCGTTCGATACCAGCACTCGATATCCGGACCGCGCCGGCGAGGGGTCCTTGTACCACGCTGTAATCTTCGCGCTGGCCTGGACCACTGCACCGCCCGCGGGAGTGGCGCTGACGTGAAACGTGCACTCATAGAATCCGCGCTCGTAGCGATCGATCGACTGGTCCCCCGGCTCGATGAACCCCTCTAAAGTCGGCAAGCGTCCGCTGGACGCTTCGCGCAGCTCATCCACGGCCCTCTGCACGTCGGAAACATTTTTCGAAAACGTTTTCTGATATGGCGCCTGTGCGGCGGCACATTTGGCGAGAAGCGCGATCAAAAAGGCCACAGTCCAGAAACGAGATAGCTGCCGAGAGAGGATTTTCACGGGATAGGTTCCACCTGGTCGCGGCGGAGCCATCCGCGATGCCCGTCTGTGGTTTCTACGCCGTACCAATACGGCGTGATGATTTCGACCAGAACATCCGAATTCGCCGGAACCGAGACAAGAGTGCCTGCGCGCTGGAAAGGGGCCGACTTCAGATCGGCCTTATCAATGACTCGCACTTCGGCGTCGTGCTCCAGCTCATGCGCTCGCATCTGCAAACTATTGACGGAAGCGTCGGCATCCTGGAGCTTCGCCGCCTCGTCAGCTCGTTCTTTGGCGTCGGCCTGCGCGTCTCGCACCTGCTGCTGCCGTGCCTGCGCCTCCGCAGTTTCCCGCTCTTCCCGCTGAATCCGCAAGATCTGCCCTTGAATCTCTGCGAATTCGCTGGTTTCGACGGTCGTATCCGAATCGTGGACCCGCTTCGATCCGTCCTCCACAAATACCGCGTCAATTTGCAAGTGGGTGCGATTTGGTGCAACACCCTGTACGACGTACCGCACAGTAATGGTCCCAATGTCGGTAGCGTTCTTGAAATGCCGCGGAGACAGCGCGCCGGGTCGTATCTTATAGAAGGCTTGGCCGGGGCCCGGCCACTTGCCGTAGTACGCCGAAGCAGTTGCCGGTTGCGCGTCCGTCAATTCATCCTCCCGCGCATACACTTGCGTCCCATGAATGACTTCATCTTGGATGACGTATTGCACGGCCTTGGTCACGTCCGCTTCCGAGGCCTTCAAATCAATCGCGAAACCTTCCGGCAGATCCGACTTCTTGTCATGCTGCGGGCGTCGGGAGGGAAGCGCCATGGCATTCGCACAGGCCATGAACAGAATGACGCCACAAGCGAGGGAACGGAATAGTAAGGACCTGAATCCGAGGCGGTAAGAGCTCGGCGAATTGTCACCGCTCACTGCGAGAATCGGAACCAACCGGGCTCCGACTTTTCTCCTGGCAGGCATCAACTCTCCACTTCTGCAACCCATTTCGGCCAACCCAGTCGTACCCCGGCGGTATTCGGGTGTCAATTCGAAAAAATCGATTGTAGCTGCAAATTGAGAATGTCCGGATTGTGCAAAGTAGAAATGTCCGCTTTTCTAGGGGCCGGGGGGGCCTGATGGCAGAGGAGCGGATCGAGTTGAGTGCGAAAGAGCGGGAACGTTTGAAGGT